>JAXHKY010000010.1:0-50975 GCA_034522875.1 Rubrivivax sp.
GGTCGAATTCCGCGAGCCCGGCAGCGGTGCCGAGCCCAGCGTGCTGGAGATCGTGGCCATCCTGGACGTGCTCAACGACGGCCTGCGGGCCGTCTACACCTTCTACGAAACCAACCAGGGCGCCAGCTTCGGCACCTACAGCGTGCTGTGGCAGATAGAGCGCGACGCGGCTGCTCAAGCTGCCGCACGTGTACCTGGGCTACTCGATCGCCGCCAGCCCCGAGATGGCCTCCGAGGCGCAGTTCCGGCCGCACCAGTTGCTGGTGGACGGGCACTGGCAGACAGCGCCGGCCCCGGCTTCGACTCCCGGCTCAGGCGGCTGACCAAGAGCCCGTCGCCCGCATCGGCCACATCGTCCTCGGCGACGACCCGGGCCGCGCCCTCACCCAGCAGCTTCAGCAGGTGCGCCAGCAGCGAACGGCGCGCCACGCCGTGCAGCGCCGCCGGCACGTCGTCGTACACCTGCGGCAGCAGGGCGTCCAGGCGGGCGGGGCCGGCCTGGCGCAGCGCCGCCACCACCTTGGCCTCGCGCCTGAGCCGGTGCGCGATGAGCGCGCGCAGCACGGCCTGCGGCTCGGCGACCAGGAAGCCGTGGCCCGGCGCCAGCCACTGCAGGTCTTCGTCCAGCAGCGCGTGCAGCGCCTGCAGGTAGGCCGCCATGTTGCCGTCGGGCGGGTTGATGACGACGGTGGAGCCCTGCATCACGTGGTCGCCGGTGAACAGCAGCCGCTCCTCCTCCAGCAGGTAGCACAGATGGTTGGACGCATGGCCCGGCGTGTGAATGACGCGCAAGGTGCTGTCCGGCCCAAGGGCAGGCGGTCGCCATGGCGCGGCTCGACGTCGGGCGCGAATTCCGCGTCCTGCCACTGCAAGTGCGCGGCGATGCGACCCCACACCGGGGCGCCGGTGGCCGCGGCCAGCGCCGCGGCGCCCGGCGAATGGTCGCGGTGGGTGTGCGTGACCAGGATGCGCTCGATGCGCCCGCCGGTTTCGCCCGCAGCGGCCAGCAGCGCCTGCAGGTGCGGCTCGCTTTGCGGCCCGGGGTCGATGACGGTCCACGCACCGCCCTCGCCTGACCAGATAACTGTTGGTGCCGGGCCCGGTCATCGGCCCCGGGTTGGGCGCGGTGACGCGCAGGATGCGCGGCGACAGCCGCACCGCCCGGCCGGGCAGCAGTTCACACGACACGTCGCCGCGGCCCTCGGGGTCGAGCCGTCCGATCTCGGCCCAGGGCAGTTCGTGCGGCAACACGATGCGCCGGCCGCGCGACGAAGCGGCCAGGCGCGGCATGGTCACGGTGATATCGCGGCGCGTGCGCGCCTCGGCCAGTGCCTCGGCGGAACTGGAAAAGCGCGCCAGGTCATGCAGCGTGCGCTGCGTCACCGGCAGCAGCTTCAGGCCGCGCTGCGGCTGCAGCGCCGCCTGCGGCGTGAGCCACATCAGTTCCTCCGCTTCGCCCAGGTCGGCCTCGGCCTCCTGGCCCGGCGGTGCGGCCACGGCGAAGAAGCGTGTATCGAAGCGCTTGGGCACCCCCGGGGGGGTGAGCCAGTGGCTGAAATAGACCAGCCCGCGCAGGTCCAGGCGCAGGCCCTCGGCGCGGCAGAAGTCGGCCATCGAGACTTCGCCCTTCTGCAGCCGGTCGCGCCAGGGCTTGAGTGCGGCCCAGTCGATACCGGCTTCGGCCTGCGCCAGCAGCAGGCCCACCTCTTCGAAGGATTCGCGCACCGCGGCCACCAGGTAGTCGAGCCCGCCTTCGGCCAGGCCGAGCCGCGCGCTGGCCTCGGCGTCGCTGGGGCCGAGGCTGTGTGCGTGCGCGTCCCGGTCGCGTGCGTCGAGCACACCGCCGGGGAAGACGACCGCGCCGCTGCGCATGTCGCCTTCGCGTTCGGCACGGCGCAGCATCAGCACCTCCAGGCCGCTCTGGCCGTCGGCACGGTCGCGCAGGAGCAGCAGCGACGCCGCCCGCCGCGCTTCGGGTGGGGGCACGTAGCCGCGGCTCATCGCGCCGCTCCAGCGGCCACGCGCGCCGTGAACAGCGCCGCGACCTCGGCGTCGCTGAAGCCGGCCTCGAGCAACACCTCGGCGCTGTGCTCGCCCACGGCGGGCGCGCGCCGCGGCGGCGCCCCACCGGCGTGCGGTCGAAGCGCGGCGCGGGTGCGGGCTGCACCACGCCGTCGATGCTGACGAAAGCGCCGCGCGCCGGGGCATGCGCATGCACAGGCGCCTCGTCGAAGGCCAGCACCGGCGCGAAGCAGACGTCGCTGCCTTCGAGCCGGGCACACCACTCGTCACGCGGGTGCCGCCGCACCGCCGCAGCGATGGCCGCGCGCAGCTCCGGCCACGGGCGGGCGGTCGTACTGGCGTTGCGCGAAGCGCGGCTCCAGTTCGAGCACGGCGGCCAGCTGGGCGAAGAATTTCGGTTCCAGCGGCGCCAGGCTGACGAAGCGGCCGTCGGCCGTTTCGTAGCTGTCGTAGAACGGCGCGCCGCCGTCCAGCAGGTTGGCGCCGCGCGCCTCGCCCCAGTTGCCGGCGGCCTGCAGGCCGTAGAAGATGGACGCCAGCGACGCCGCGCCGTCGACCATGGCCGCGTCCACCACCTGCCCGCGCCCCGAGCGCTGGCGCTCGAACAGCGCCGCCAGTACGCCGAAGGCCAGGTACAGCGCACCGCCGCCGTAGTCGGCCACCAGGTTGAGCGGCGGCACCGGCTTGCCGCCGGCCGGGCCGATGGCGTGCAACACGCCGGTCAGCGCGATGTAGTTGAGGTCGTGCCCGGCCGCGGTGGCCAGCGGGCCGGTCTGGCCGAAGCCGGTGATGCGGCCGTAGACGAGCCGCGGATTGCGCGCCTGGCAATCGGCCGGGCCGAGGCCGAGCTTCTCGGTCACGCCAGGGCGAAAACCCTCCACCAGCACGTCGGCCCCTTCCAACAGCCGCAGCACGGCGCCACGGCCGGCTTCGGACTTGAGGTCCAGCGCCACCGAACGCCGGCCACGGGCATTGACGTCATGGTGCGGATCCATCGCCAAACCCAGCCCGCTGGGTTCGAGGCGGTCCACCCGCACCACGTCGGCGCCCAGGTCGGAAAGCAGCATGCAGCACAGCGGCCCGGGGCCGATGCTCGCGAGTTCGATCACCCGCAGTCCGTGAAGAGGTCCCATGGCGAGCGAGTGTGCCTCAAGGTCGAGGTGCCTCCGGCGCCGCGCCTGCACGCCGCCGGGCAAGTGGGTATGCTATTTGAATGGGTTTCGTTATACGCACGAAGCCGGCTTGGAAGGAGTCGAATTCATGCCCGTCAGAAGACCCCTGTGGCGCACCGTCGGTGCCTTGCTGGCTGCGGTCGCGGCCGTCGGCTGCGCCACGAGCACGGCGCAGATGACGCCGCAACAGCGCGAAGGCGTCGAGTTGCGGCGCTATTGCGAGCAGAAACCCGGAGGACGTGGTGAGGTGCCTCGGCTTCCTCGGTTTCCACTGACCTTGCCCGGCGCCGCCCTGGGCCGCATGCTGGACCCGGTGCATGGCGCCCGAGCCTGGAACGAGGCCGACGCCTTGAGGCTGATCGCCAAGGTCTTCAGGAACTCGAAGTTCGCGCCGCCGCGCTGACGCGGGCCAATGTTCCCAATGGCGCTTGCCGTAGCGCCGCCACCAGGGCCTGCAGCCGCTGGCGCTGAGCCGGGGTGAGGCCATCCTGCCGCAACAGCGCCAGCCACCACGCGCTGTGCTGCGCCGGTCCTTGCGCTGGCTGGCTGCGCCCTTCCATGGCGGTCTTCAGCGCGCGCAACTTGAGCTGGCGCCTTTCGGCTTGGCGCTCGGGCGTCGTCGGCAGGTCCAGCACCGCCTCCAGTTGCAGCAAGAGGTCGTCGACCTCCGGCTCGGCCAGCGGGCCCGGAGCCGGCGGCCGCCCCCAGCGCCAGGCGAGAGCCTGCTGCCACGCCACGGGCAGGTCGTCGTGCGCCACCCAGGGTGGACTCGGGTTGGCCGTGCCGCCAGCGGCCGCTTCGCGCGACTCGCACCGCGCCAGCCCGGCCTGCAGAGCGTCGCACTGGACTTGCCAGTGCCGGGTCCGCGCCGCGCTCAACCGTTGCAGTGCCGCGGCCCAGGCCGAACGAAAGCGCGCCTCCAGCGCGTCGCCGGCGCCGCGCGGCAGTTCGACAGGCACGCGCCAGGCCCGGTCGACTTCGGCCAGCGTGCGTTCGATCACGGCCGGGTCGGTGGCTGCGTCCAGCGCCGCCAGGCGCGCGAGCAACGACTCGCGCGCCGCCAGGTTCGCCGACAGTTCTGCGTCGCGTGCGGCCGCCGCGGCGTCGCGCTGCGCGAAGACGGTGTCGGTGGCGGCCTTGAAGCGTGCCCACAGGTCGGACTCCAGGGCGCGGGGCAGGGGCACTTGGCGGGCCTGGTGCTGCCAGGCTGCCTGCAGGTCGCGCAACTGCCGCGCGGCTTCGGACCAGGGCAAGGGCGTGCCGGGGCGCGCGACCAGCGCTTGCGCTTCGGCGATGAACGTTTCACGCTCCTCGGTGGCCGCCTGCCGCAGCGCCTGTAGTGGCTGCTCGATGCGGGCCAGGCTGTCGCACAGGCGCTGCTGCAGCGCCTGGCGCGCGCTGGCGGGTACCGTATGTTCGAGTGGTCCGAACTTGCGCCACGCCAGCTTGAAGCCGTGCAGTTCGCGCACCAGGTCTTTCCATTCCACGGCCGGCGCGTGCGCAGACAAGGGCGTTGCCGCCTGCGCCGGCTGAGCGGCGTGCGCCGGACCTGGCGGCAGCGGCAGCGCATCCAGGGCGGCCAGCAGCGCCTCGCGAGCGGTCAGGTTCTCCTGGCGCGCGGCCTGCAGCGCGGCATGCTGTGCCGCCACAGGCGCATGCGCGGCGTGCAGCGCCGCGTCGAAGCGTTGCCACAGTGTCTGGGGCGCCGCAGCGCCCAGGCGGTCGAGTTCCTTCCAGCGCTGCCGCAAGGTCTGGATGGCCTGGGCATGGTCGGTCAGGTTCAACTTCGGCCTGTCGCCCGCCTCGGGGTCGGTGGCCGCCTGCGTCTGCCGCGCCAGCGCCTCGGCTTCGGTCACGAGGTCCTCGCGGGCACGTGCCCCACCCCACTGCTGCCACCCCTTCAAACGGGACGCCTTCGGCGTGCAGGGCAGAAAGCCGCCTGCGCAAGGCGTCCGGCCACATGATGGCGCGGTTCCGGCCCGCCAGCGCGTCGATCGCCTGCAGGTGCTGCTGCACCCCGCCGAGCTGGCCTTCGGCCAGCGCCTGCTCGGCCTGTTGCAGCAGCGATTCGACCTGCGCTCGTTGCGCTGCCCCCATGGCTTCGTTGCGAGTCGGGCGCGGCCCTGGGGTCTGCCTGGCTGGCGGCGCAGCGCTGACCCGCGACGGAAACGGCGCCCGCTCGCGCAGCCAGCACGCGTGG
Source organism: Rubrivivax sp. (assembly GCA_034522875.1). Classification (GTDB taxonomy): domain Bacteria; phylum Pseudomonadota; class Gammaproteobacteria; order Burkholderiales; family Burkholderiaceae_C; genus Rubrivivax. The sequence continues at coordinate 5,395 of JAXHKY010000010.1, forward strand.
CGCTGGTCCAGGAGGCGGGCCAGTTCGGCGTCGGCCACGACCGGCAAGTCGGCCCAGCGCGGCTGCGGGTCGGTCTCGGGTCGGGGCCAGGCGGGCTCGGTCCCCGAATCCGCGGCCTCGCCTCGGTCGGGCGACTCCGACGCTGCTGCCGGATCGGCTGCCTGCGTGGCCAGCCAGGCCAGCCGCGACTCGACCTGATGCGCGGCCGCCAGCGCCTGCACCAATGCGGCGTCGAGATCGGCCGTGGTCTTGGCCGGCACCGCAGGCCGCGCCTGCAGCAGCGCGCGGATGTCCAGGCCCAGTCGCGCAGCGTCTCCAGCCTCACCCTGCCCTGCCACCGCGACCATCGCGCCACGCCATTCGGGCAACCGCCGCCGGACGTCGCCGCACCATCGGTGCAGGCGCTGCTGGGCCTCGCCGCGTTCACGAATGGCGGCGTCCAGGAGCGCGCGCAGCTCCGCGAAGCCCGTGCGCTGCTGCGGCTCCAGCAGGTCGGCCGCCAGCGCGTTCCAGCCATGGTCGAGCTCGACCACGTGGTTGATCGGCACGTCGGCTTCGTCCACCAGGGCCGCGGCGCGCTCCAGCAGCACCTGCGCCCGGGCGCGGGCCTCGCGCTGCGCCACGGCGGCTTCCAGGCGCTGCTTGGCAAGCCGGTGCACCTTGCGGTCGTGGCTGCGGAATTCACGTTCGGCCTGGCGCAGCGCGGCTTCGGCGGCCAGCGCCTGCACGGCGGCCATCTTGATATCCAGCCGCGGCGCCGACGCCGCGATGTGCAGCAGCGCCGCGTCGTCGCCCTGTGCGTCCTGCAATCGTGCCGCCCAGTCCGGGCCGGTGGCAGCGGTAGTGGCAGCGGTAGTGGCAGCGGTACTGGCAGCGGTACTGGCAGCGGTAGCGACAGCGGTAGCGACAGTGGGCAAAGAGGCCTTGGTAGCGCCTGTCACGACGGCCGACTTCGGCGCCGCGGGGGCCGCCGCCATTCCAGCGTGGCCTCGCTTCTTGAAGAACCAGCTCAGCATGTCAATCGCCGCTGAAAAGTCGGACGGGCCAACCCCCGTGAGAGAGCTGGCCCGTCGATGAAGTTGGTGCGGCTGGCAGGATTCGAACCCACGACCCCTTGGTTCGTAGCCAAGTACTCTATCCAACTGAGCTACAGCCGCATGAAGCCCTAAATCATAGCATGAGGCGTTGGCCGCGACTCATCGCCTCGACTCAGTCGATGGCCGCGGCCGCGCGCTCGCAGGCCACGGCACGCGCCTCGTCGGACTCCTCGCGTGCCAGCGCCGCCAGTTCGCGCCAGGCCAGGCGCCGCGTGCGCGCCGGCAGACCAGGCGCCGCGGCGGCCTGCTCCAGCAGGCGCCGCGCCTTGCCCCAGAGCTGGCGCTCGGCGAACGCCATGCCCACCGCGGCCACGACCGCGCCTTCGTGGCCGAAGGCCTGCGCCGCGCTCTCCAGGCGCGGCAGCCAGTCGTCGGCCATGCCCGCACGCGACTCGATGAGCGCCAGGGCCACCGCCTCGCGGTCCTCGCGCGACAGTTCCGACAAGCGGTCCCAGAACGGGCGCAGCCACTGCCGCGCCTCGTCGGCAGCGTCGAGTTGCACCGCCCGCAGGGCGGCACGTACCGCCACCTGCGGGTCGCGGCGGTCGGCGGCATCGATCTGGCCCCACAGTCGCCTGAGTTGCTGCACGTCGTGTGCACCCTCCAGCGTGTCGGCCGCCAGCGAACGCAGCAGGCTCTGCGCCACCAGCGGCGAAAACGCCTGGTGCTTGGCCAGCAGGCGCGCCGTCTGCAGGGCCTCCAGCGGCCGGCGCGCCATGCGCGCGGCCTTCAAGCGCAGGCGCAGCGCGTGGGTGCGGCGCGCGGCGCCGGGGGGCAAGGCGGCCAGCAGGTCCAGCGCCTGCGGTGCATCGCGATCTTCCAGCGCCCACTCGGCGCCGAGCAGGCGTGTGGCCTCTTCGGCGATGCGCGGGCCGCCGCCCTGCTGCGCTGCGCTCAGCGCGCGGCGCAGCGTCTCGTCGCGACGGGGGCGGTCCTGCAGGCGGTGCAGGCTGCCGGCGGCCACGAGCTCGGCCAGCACGCGAAAGTCGGCGTCGGCCGCCAGCAGCGGCGTTTCCTCGGCCACCGCCAGCGCCTTCTGCGCCGCCTTGCGCGCGCGGCCGAAGCGGGCAGCGAAATATTCGGCCAGCGATTCGCGCAGCGCCGACTGCGCCGCACGCTCGCGGCGCAGCGCCCGCCACTCGCCGGCACGCCGCGGCAGGCTCACCAGCGAGCGCAGCGCCTGCGCCGCCAGCACCAGCACAGCGCAGGCGGCGGCAAGGACGATGAGGAACAGGTTGAGCGAAAAGTCGGTGCGCCAGCCGCGCCAGTACAACGTCACCAGCCCGTCGTTGGTACCCAGCGTGGTGGCGGCCACCACGGCCACTGCAAACAGCAGCACGATCCAGATCACGCCGCGCATGCAGTCTGCCCCGGCGACGGACTCAGCGGCCGGCCGCCGCGGCGGCGATGGCCGCCAGCGTGGCGTCGGGCCGCGGCGTATTGACCAGCCGCGACTGGCCCATGACCTGGCGCACCGTTTCGCTGGCGACGACCACGCGGCGCGCATTGCGGTCGAAATAGCGGTCCAGCGCCGACTGCGCATCGCGCAGGTCGGACTGCGCGGTGTCGAACTGGCGCGACAGCAGCGCCAGCCGGGCGTTGAGCAGCCGCAGCTTCAGGTTCTCGCGCAGGAAGAAGGCCTGCTCAGGCGCCACCAGCATGGCCTCGGGCTGGTCGATGCGCGTGACGCGGATCAGGGCCTTGACCTCCTGCCAGAGGTGATCGAGCAAGTCGCTGCCGGCCTCGCCAAGGCGGTCGCTCCAGCCGGCGTCACTGGCCGGCTGCACCGGTGCGGCGGGCGTCTCTTCGCTGCGCGGCGCCGGGCGAGCCGTGGCGGTGGGGTTGGCACGCCGTTCCGGCAGGGCCAGCAGCGGGAGGTCGTCGACCTGCCGGATGACGTCATCGAGCCGGATCGTCAACACCGTGACGTCGGTGACACCGGCCGTGCGCGTGCGCTCCAGGTCCTGCGCCACGGCGCGGCGCACGCGTTCCAGGCGCGGCTGGTTGTAACGCGCCAGGCGTTCGTCGGCCTGCTTCAGCGTCAGCACCAGCGGTTCGGCGCTGCCGGTGATGGCCGCCTGCTGCAGCGCGACGCGGATCGCGGCCTCCACGTCGGCCAGCACGTTCTCGTCGCGCGAACGCGCCAGAGACTGGATCAGGTCCTCGAGCTGCGAGCGCTGCATCGTGGTCTCGGCCACGCGGGCCTCCAGCAGCGCCATCTTGGCCGCCGCCTCGCGCGCCGTGACGTCGGCGTTGCGCGCCAGCGTGCGCGCTTCGGTGGCCAGGCTGGCGCTGTCCTGCTGGCGCTTCACGAGTTCGATTTCCAGCGCCTTGACCCTCTGCTGGGTATTCCACGCGAAGACGAGCGCGGCCGTCGACAACGCGACCAGCACGGCTGCGCCGGCGGCGATCCAGCGCGCAGGTCCGCTGGCCACGGGCATCGGCACCGACGCGGCAACGCCCTGGAGCGACGGCGGCGGCGCTACTGCAACCGGCTCGGCAGGCGGGACGGTCGCGGCAGGTGGGGGCGCGGGCGTGTCGGTCACTGAAACCTTGATTCTATCGGCGCGACCTGGCCCGGCCAGGCGGCGGCGGCCGCAGCCACTGCGGCTGGACGAGGCGCCACGAGATCGACGCGACCGAATCCCGCCGCCCTTGCGGCCTGCACGATGCGTGGATGCGAGGCCAGCGCGGCACTGCGCGCCCAGTCGGCTGCCGGCGCCAGAGCCCGCAGGTGGCCCACCGCCTCGCTACTGCTAAACAGCCACAGATGGCCTTCGGGGTGGGCCAGCGACCGCCGCAGCAAGGCCTGCTCCTCGGCGGTGAGTGCGGGCGTCCGCCGCCGGTAGGCGGCGACGAAGTCGACCGCGGCACCGCGCTCGCGCAAGGTCTCGGCCAGCCAGTCGCGCCCGTCCTCGCCACGCACCACCAGCACGCTGCGCCCGGCCCATTGCCGGCCGGCGAGCCGGTCCCACAGGGCCTCGGAATCGAACTTCGGCGCGTCGGCAGCCGGCTCCACCAGCAGCGGCGCAGGCACGCCCGCCGAGCGCAGCGCCGCCGAGGTACCCGGCCCCGTGGACCCCGCCAGCACGCCGGCCGGCCAGCTCCGTCCCGGCGGCGCCGCTGCGAAGAAGTGCATCACGGCGTTGGCGCTGACGAACATCACCAGCGCCCTCTGGCCCAGGCCGAGCCAGGCCTGCCGCACCGGGGTCGGGTCGTCCAGCGGGGTGATCTCGATCAGTGGCAGAGCCGAAGCCGTCTGGCCCAGCGCCCGCAGCTCGCGCACCCAGCCGGCCGCCTGTGCCCGCGGACGGGTGACGATCAGGTGCATTCCGTTCAGGCGGCGGGCAGGTAGGTGCCCGCGCCCGCGCGGCGCAATTCGGCCGCGGCCTGCTCGCCCAGCGCACGTGCCTGCGCTTCGTCGCTCACCGCGGACTGCAGCCGCGTGCGCAGCAAGGGCCGCGTCACGTCGTCGGCGTCGCCCAGGGCAGCGTCCAGCCGCAGCGTGACTCCTTCCCACACCGCGTGCGCAGCCAGCGGCATGCTGCAGCTGCCACCCAGTGCGCGCGAGACGGCGCGCTCGGCGTGACAGGCCAGGAAGGTGGGCCGGTGCAGCGTCTGCGCCAGCAGGTCGCGCAGCGCGTGGGCGTCCTCGCGCACCTCCAGACCGAGCGCGCCCTGCCCGGCGGCCGGGATCATGGCCTCGGGGTCGAAGACCGAACGGATGCGCGCCGCCAGACCCAGGCGCTTCAGGCCCGCGGCGGCCAGCACGATGGCGTCGAAGCCGCCGTCGTCGAGCTTGCGCAGCCGCGTATCCAGGTTGCCCCGCAGCGGTTCGATGCGCAGGTCGGGCCGCGCCGCCATCAGCTGCACCACGCGGCGCAGGCTCGACGTGCCGACCACGGCGCCCTGCGGCAGTTCGTCCAGGGCGGCGTGGCGGTTGGAGACGAAGGCGTCGCGTGGATCCTCGCGCTCCCAGATGGCGGCCAGCACGAAGCCGGCCGGCAGGTCCATCGGCACGTCCTTCAGCGAATGCACGGCCAGGTGCGCCGCGCCGTCTTCGAGCGCCGTCTCCAGTTCCTTCACGAACAAGCCCTTGCCACCCACCTTGGACAGTGCGCGGTCCAGTATCTGGTCGCCGCGGGTCGTCATGCCGAGCAGTTCGACGGCCAGGCCGAAGCGCTGCACGAGCGTGTCGCGCACATGCTCGGCCTGCCACAGTGCCAGGCGGCTCTCGCGGGTGGCGATGATGGTGGGTGCAGTCATGGGGCGGGATGATAGCCAGCCGCCCGGCGCCGGCCACCGACGCCGGCGCGCGCCCGCGGCATGGTCCGGGCACGGGGCTTGCGGTCAGAATTGGTAACCTGGTTACAGCCCCGGAGCCACCCATGCCCCGCACCATTGCAGCGCGTCCTGCCACCGTCAAGCGCACCAAAGCGAGTCACACGGCTGCAGAAAGCGACGCTGCCAGCAAGAACCGACCGCTGGTGGAAGATATCCGGTTACTCGGCCGCATCCTGGGCGATGTCATCCGCGAACAGGAAGGCGGCGAGCCCTACGAGCTGATCGAACGTATCCGGCAGCTCTCGGTAGCCTACCGGCTGAAGGCCGATGCCAGCGCCGGGCGCGTGCTCGACCGCCTGCTGAAGAACCTGTCGGCCGACCAGACGGTGACGGTGATCCGCGCTTTCAGCTATTTCAGCCACCTGGCCAATATCGCCGAAGACCGTCACCACGTGCGTCGCCGCGCCGTGCACGAACGCATGGGCGACCAGCAGGACGGTTCGCTGGCGCTGGCCTTCGAACGGCTGCACCGTGCCGACCACCGCGCGGCCGACATCGCTCAGACGCTGGCACACGCCTATATCTCGCCCGTGCTCACGGCCCACCCCACCGAGGTGCAGCGCAAGAGCATCCTGGACGCCGAGCGCGCCATCGCCACGCTGGTGGGCGAGCGCGACGAGCTCGGTACGCCCGAGAGACGGACCCACAACGAAGCCCTGATCCGCGCCCGCGTCACGCAGCTGTGGCAGACGCGCATGCTGCGCACCGCCAGGCTCACGGTGGCCGACGAGGTGGAAAACGCGCTGTCGTACTACCCGGCCACGTTCCTGCGCGAGATCCCGCGCCTGTACCGCGATATCGAACATGCGCTGCCCGGCCACCCGGTGGCGCCCTTCCTGCGCATGGGCCACTGGATTGGCGGCGACCGCGACGGCAACCCCAACGTCACGGCCGCCACGCTGCGCCATGCGCTGGCGCGCCAGGCCGAGGTCGCCCTGCGCTTCTATCTCACCGAGGTGCATGAACTCGGCAGCGAATTCTCGATGTCGGGCATGCTGGCCCCGGTGTCGCCCGAGATGGCGGCGCTGGCCGCCGCCTCGCCCGACCGCAATCCGCACCGCGCCGACGAGCCCTACCGCCGCGCGCTGGTGGGCATGTATGCGCGGCTGGCCGCCACGCTGCACCGGCTGACCGGCACCGAGGCGCTGCGCCACGCCGTGGTGCCGCAGGACCCCTACGCCGACGCCGCCGCCTTCCTGCGCGACCTGCAGGTCATCGAGCGTTCACTCAAGGCGCAGCATGCGCAGGCCCTGGTGGCCCCGCGGCTGGCGCCGCTGATGCGCGCGGTGCAGGTCTTCGGCTTCCACCTGGCCACGCTGGACCTGCGCCAGAGTTCCGACAAACACGAGGCGGTGGTGGCCGAGCTGCTGCGCGTGGCGCGCGTGGAGCCCGACTACGCCGCGCTGCCCGAGAACGCGCGCCGCGAGCGGCTGCTCGAGCTGCTGCACGAGGCGCGGCCCCTGCGTGTGCACGGCGCCGACTATTCGGCGCTGACCAAAGGCGAACTGGAGATCTTCGAAACCGCGCGCCAGGCGCTGGCCGACTACGGGCGCGAGGCCATCCGCCACGACATCATCTCGCACACCGAGGAGGTGAGCGACCTGCTCGAGGTGCTGCTGCTGCAGAAGGAAACCGGGCTGCTGACCGGCACGCTGGGCGAGGCCGGCTGCCGTGCCGCACTGATCACGGTGCCGCTGTTCGAGACCATCGCCGACCTGCGCCGCAGCGAACCCATCATGCGCGAGTTCTACGCCCTGCCCGGCATCACCGCGCTGGTGCTGGCCAGCGGCGCCGAGCAGGACGTGATGCTGGGCTACAGCGACAGCAACAAGGACGGCGGCTTCTTCACCAGCAACTGGGAGCTCTACCGCGCCGAGACGGCGCTGGTGGCGCTGTTCGAGGAGCTGGCCCGCGGCAACGGCCACGCCCAGGCCCAGGCCCAGGCCATCACGCTGCGCCTGTTCCACGGCCGCGGCGGCACCGTGGGCCGCGGCGGCGGACCCAGCTACCAGGCCATCCTGGCGCAACCGCCGGGCACGGTGAACGGGCAGATCCGGCTCACCGAGCAGGGCGAGGTCATTTCGTCTAAATATGCGAATCCGGAGATCGGCCGCCGCAACCTGGAGACACTGGTCGCCGCGACCCTCGAGGCCACGCTGCTGCACCCCACCAAGAGCGCGCCGCGCAGCTTCCTGGACGCCGCGGCCGAGATCAGCCGCTTCAGCATGGCGGCCTACCGCAGGATCGTCTACGAGACGCCGGGTTTCACCGAGTATTTCTTCGCCGCCACGCCCATCCGCGAGATCGCCGAGCTCAATATCGGCTCACGCCCGGCCATCCGGCCGCGGGAAGGGGCCAGCAGCCGCGCCATCGAGGACCTGCGCGCCATCCCGTGGAGCTTTTCCTGGGGCCAGTGCCGCATGGCGCTGCCCGGCTGGTGCGGCTTCGGCAGCGCCATCCAGGCCTATCTCGCTGCCGCCGGTCCTGACCAGCGCCAAGCGCGCGTGGAACTGCTGCAGCGCATGCACCGGCAGTGGCCGTTCTTCCGCACACTGCTGTCCAACCTGGACATGGTGCTGGCCAAGAGCGACCTGCGCATCGCCGCGCGCTACGTGGAACTGGTCGAAGACAAGGCGGTGGCCAGGCGCATCTTCACCGCCCTGCGCGCCGAATGGCAGCGCGCCCACGACGCGCTGGAACTCATCACCGGCGAAACCGCGCGGCTGCAGTCGAATGCGGCGCTGGCGCGCTCGATCGCGCACCGCTTCCCCTACCTGGACCCGCTGAACCACCTGCAGGTGGAACTGCTGCGGCGTTACCGTCAGCGCAGCGCCAAGCCCGACAAGGGCATGGAAAGCGCGGAGCGGCTGCAGCGCGGCATCCACCTCAGCATCAACGGCATCGCGGCCGGCTTGCGCAATACCGGCTGAAAGCCGCGGAACTTTTCCGCCGTGCGGGCAGCCCCTGTCGCTGCCCCGTCATGCCCCGTCGCCGGCCAGCGCGGCCCGCACTGCCGCCACCTGGCGCCGCGACACCGCCAGCCATTCGTCCAGCGGCGCCACGCGCACGGCCCAGCCGTCGGCGTCGACCTGGGTTTCGTCGCCGCGCAGCTGCAGTTCGCGAATGGCCCGCCGCGCCACCAGCGCATTGCGGTGGACGCGGATGAAGGCGTCTCCCAGGCGCTGTTCCAGCTCGGTGAGCGTCTCGTCGAGCACGTAGCTGTGCTCGGCGGTGCGCAAGGTGACGTACTTCTGCTCGGCCTTCAGGTACAGCAGCTCGGCAAAGGGCAGCCGCAGCACACGGCCACGGTCGTTGACCACCAGCGCCGGACCCTCGGGCAAGGGCTCGGGCGCAGGACGCAGGCGTTGCCTCACGCGCTGCAGCGCGGCGAGCAGGCGTTCGCGCCGCACCGGCTTGGTGAGGTAGTCCACCGCCTCCAGTTCGAAGGCCTTCAGCGCATGCTCGGCGTGCGCGGTGACGAAGACCACCGCCGGCGGCTGCGGCAGCGCCTGCATCGCCGCCGCCAGCCGCAGGCCGTCGCGGCCCGGCAGGCGGATGTCCAGCAGCACCGCATCGGCCGGTGTGGCCTGCAGCAGCGCCAGAGCGCTGTCAGCGTCGCCAGCTTCGCCCACCACCACGGCACCGGCTTCGGGCAGGCTTTGCACGAGCGACTTCAGGCGCAGCCGGGCCAGCGCCTCGTCATCCACGATCAGCAGGCGCAGCGGCTCGTTCATGGCGTTTCGGCCCGCGTCAGTGCCTGTGAAGTATTCCGGCGCGCCCGAGCGGGCGTCCGAAATGGTGTCGATCTAGGCTGAGCCCGGACTCAAACAGTCCTGAGGACTGTTTGTGCCTGGCGAAGGCCAGGGCCTCCTGGCCCTGGCGCAAAGCGCAGCCGTAGCTCGGGCTACGGCGAGCATTTGCAACGACGAGCGGCGCCATTTGGGGCGCACGAGCGGGCGTGGCGGAATGCTTCACAGGCTCTCAGTGCCGGCGCGGCGCGCTCAAGCCGCCAGCGGCAGGCTGTGCCACCACAGGCGGCAGGTCTTGCACCGCCCGCCGTCGAATTCGGCCTGCAGCACGCCGTCGAGCACCATCTTCGGCAGCGGATCGCCGGGCTGGCGTGCCACCGCATTCGTGCCGGTGGAGCGCGCCCAGATCTGGAACAGTTCCTCCGAAGCCACCTGGTAGGTCACGTGCCAGTGCGCGATGCCGCCACTGCCGGTGCGCGCCAGCACCTGGTAGACCAGGTGCACGTCTTCCTGCAGCTTCACGCGCTGCCAGTAGGCGGCCAATGCCGCATGGCCGCGCTGCACCGCGAACGGCGTATTGTGGTATTCGCCATCGTTGGCGAAGAGGGCGCAGAAAAGGCTCTCGTCGCGGCCTTCCCAGGCGGCCCGGTAGCCCTGCATGAAGCGTTCGATATCCATGGGTCGGTTCCTTTCGAAGGGTGGGCTTCAGGGTGCCGGCAGCACGATGCGGGCATGGAACAGCTCGCCGTCCGGCGTGGGCTCGCGCCACACGTCGCACTGCGCCGCCACGTCGTGCAGCAGTCGCAGCCGCTCGCGCACGTTGTGCAGCGCCATGCCGTGGCCGGGGGTGCCGGGCTCGCTGCCGACGGTATTGCTGACCTGCACCACCACCTGCCCGCGCTGCATCGAGGCGCTCACCGCGACGCGGCCGCCGCCCACCGCCGGCTCCACGCCGTGGCGCACCGCGTTCTCCACCAGCGGCTGCAGCACCAGCGGCGGCACGCGTGCGGCGGCCACGCGGGCGTCTTCGCTGATCTGCCAGCGCACCTGCAGCCGGGCGCCGAATCGCACCTGCTCGATGGCCAGGTAGCGCCGCGCGAGGTCGATCTCCTCTTCCAGCGCCACCGAGGCACCCGCCTCGGCCAGCGCCACGCGGAACAGCTGCGCCAGGTCCTCCAGCACGGCCTCGGCGCGCCCGGGGTCGGCGCGCACCAGCGCCAGCGCCGTATTCAGCGCATTGAACAGGAAATGCGGCCGGATGCGCGACTGCAATTCCGCCAGCCGCGCACTCGCATTCGCCGGGTGCCAGATGCGCGAACGCAGGTCGAGCCAGGCCCACAGCAGGGCCGCCAGCGCCACCCCGGCCAGCGCCACCGCGGCCACGCGCAGGCCGCCGGCATCGCCCGCCAGGCCCGCCCACCACAGCGGCACCCAGGCCAGCAGCGAAGCCGCACCGCCGATGGCCAGCACCACCGCCGCGCGCGCGTGAGCCTGCACGCGGCGCAGCGGCTGGCGCAGCGCGCACACCAGCACCAGCCACAGCAGCGTGGCCGCCACGCCGCCGAAAGCCAGTGCCGCCTGGCGTGCACCCCAGCCGGCCAGCGTCTCGGCGCCGCCCAGCGCCACCAGGGCCAGCGCCACCTGCACCAGCAGCACGGCGCGCAGCGCCAGCGCCGGGTGACAGACGTCGAACGCCGCCGCGGCCTGGGCCTGCAGCCGCGAGCGTTCCTCGGCCATGGGGTCGAAGCGCGTGACGGCGAAGCTGGAACTGGGCGCGTCGGCCGGCCGCGTGGTCTCGGGCCACAGGCTCGCCGGACGGGTGGCTGCCGGGCCGTCGGTGGGCGGAAATTCGCTCGCGGCGCTGCGGGAAGGCCCAGGGCGGTTCATCGTGCGCCGGATAATACGGACTCCCCTTGTGCACCGCCGCCGAGCGGCCCCGCCCCATGTCCCACGATCCCCTGGCCAACAAGCAGCAGGCCTGGTCGGCCTTGTTCAGCGAGCCGATGAGTGAGTTGGTGCAACGCTACACCGCCAGCGTCGGCTTCGACCAGCGGCTGTGGCGCGCCGACATCGAAGGCAGCCTGGCGCATGCCGAGATGCTGGCCGCGCAGGGGGTCGTCAGTGCGGGCGACCTGGCCGACATCCGGCGCGGCATGGCCGCCATCACGGGCGAAATCGAGTCCGGCCGGTTCCCCTGGAAGCTGGAACTGGAGGACGTGCACCTCAATATCGAGGCCCGCCTCACGGCGCTGGTGGGCGATGCGGGCAAGCGGCTGCACACCGGCCGCAGCCGCAACGACCAGGTGGCCACCGACGTTCGGCTTTGGCTGCGCGGCGAGATCGACCGCATCGCCGCCTTGCTGGGCGAGATGCAGCGCGCGCTGGTGGAACTGGCGGCCTTGCACACCGAGACCGTGATGCCCGGCTACACCCACATGCAGGTGGCGCAGCCGGTGAGTTTTGCGCACCACCTGCTGGCCTACGTGGAGATGTTCTCGCGCGACGCCGAACGGCTGGCCGATGTGCGCCGGCGCACCAACCGCCTGCCGCTGGGTGCGGCCGCGCTGGCCGGCACCAGCTATCCGCTGGACCGCGAACGCGTGGCGCAGACGCTGGGCTTCGACGGCGTGTGCCAGAACAGCCTGGACGCCGTGAGTGACCGCGACTTCGCGCTCGAATTCAGCGCCGCGGCCAGCATCTGCATGGTGCACGTGTCGCGGCTGGCCGAGGAGATCGTGCTCTGGATGAGCCAGAACTTCGGCTTCATCGACCTGGCCGACCGCTACTGCACGGGCAGTTCCATCATGCCGCAGAAGCGCAACCCCGACGTGGCCGAACTGGCGCGCGGCAAGAGCGGCCGCGTCGTCGGCCATTTGATGGCGCTGCTGACGCTGATGAAGGGCCAGCCGCTGACCTACAACAAGGACAACCAGGAAGACAAGGAGCCCCTTTTCGACACCGTGGATACCCTGGCCGATACGCTGCGCATCATGGCCGAGATGGTGGGCGGCATCAGCGTCAAGGCCGAAGCCATGGAGCGCGCGGCGATGAAGGGCTACGCCACCGCCACCGACCTGGCCGACTACCTGGTGAAGAAGGGGCTGCCCTTTCGCAGCGCACATGAGACAGTGGCGCAGGCCGTGAAGACCGCCATCGCGCGCGGACTGGACCTTTCGCAACTGCCGCTGGCCGAGTTGCAGCAGTTCGACGCACGGATCGGCGAGGACGTTTTCGCCGTGCTCACGCTGCGCGGCTCGCTGGCCGCGCGCCAGGGGCTGGGCGGCACCGCGCCGGTGCAGGTGCGCGCACAGATCGAACGGCACCGGGCGCGGTTGAGGGCGGTCTGAGAGCCTGTGAAGCATTCCGGCACGTCCTCAAACCGCAGCCGTCTGGCACCAGGCGAGCGCGTCCTCGAGCCAATCGTCGCCCCAGAAGATCTCCTGGTCGACGACGAAGGTGGGTGAGCCGAAGATGCCGAGGCTTCGCGCCCGGTCGGTCGCGGCAAGGTACGCCAGCTTCGTCGGCGGCGCGGACGAGAGCGCGATGCAGTCGTCGCCGTCGCGGCCGAGCTCGGCGAGGACGTCGTGCAGCTTCTCGACCGTGCCGCTACGTTCAGCCGCGAATGCGCGTCATCGTCGGGTCGTAGAGCGGCTGCAGCGAGGCCTTCGCGGCGACAAGCCGGCCGGCGATCTCGACCTGCCAATGCCCGGCAGCGATCCACGCCGCGTCGAGCGGCGCGCCGGCATCGATCATCGCCAGCCCCACCGCGCCGCCGAGCGTGTGGCCGTAGGACGCGCTGCGCAGGTAGCCGACGCGCACCCCGTCGCGCCACACCACCTCGGCGTGGAACAGCAGCGGCTCGGGGTCGAGCAGATGGATCTGCAGCAGCCGCCGTTGCGGCGGCCCGGCCGTGCGCTGCGCGGCGGCAGCGTCGCGGCCGATGAAGCCGCCGGGCTTGTCCAGCGCGACCGCGAAGCCCAGCCCCGCTTCCCAGACGTCGTCGGTGTTGTCGATGTCGTGACCGTAGTCGCGGTAGCCCTTCTCCAGCCGCAAGCTGGCCAGCGCCTTCAGCCCGACGTGCGCGACGCCAAAGACGCGGCCGGCCTCGACGATGCGCTCGTAGACATGCAGCGCCTGCTCGGCCGGCACGTACAGCTCCCAGCCGAGTTCACCGACGTAGGTGATGCGCACGGCCAGCACGCGCGCGTAGCCGATGTCGATCTCGCGCGCAGCGCGGAACGGGAACGCGGCGTTCGACAGGTCGGCACTCGTCAGCGTCTGCAGCAGCGCGCGCGAACGCGGCCCCTGCAGGTTGAGCTGGGCCCAGGCGCCGCTCAGGTCGCTGACGAACACGTGCGCGTCGGGCACGAAATGGCGCCGCATCCAGGCCTGCACGTGGCGGTGCGCGGTGTCGGTGGCGACGACCAGGAAACGCTCCGGGTCGAGCTGGGTCACGGTGAGGTCGGCTTCGAGCCGGCCGTCGTCGTTCAGCCACTGCGTGTAGGTGATGCGGCCACCGGCCTTGTCCGTGCCGCTCACCCGGTTGGCCGACAGCCGCTCGAGCGCCGCGGCCGCGTCGCGCCCCTGCACCAGGAACTTCGACATGAACGACATGTCGATCAGGCCGACGTTTTCGCGCACCGCGCGGTGCTCGGCCGCCCAGTACGGGAACCAGTTCTGCCGGCCCCACGACTGGCGCTCGATCTTCGGTTCGATGCCCGGCGCCGCGTACCAGTCGGCAGCCTCCCAGCCGCTCACGTCGCGGAAATGCGCGCCGGCCGCGGCGAGCCGGTCGTGCAGCGGGCTGCGCTTCGCGCCGCGCGCAGACTGCGGGCTCAGCGTCGGGTAGTGGCAGCGGTAGACCAGGCCGAGCGTCTCGGCCACGCGCGCGCGCCGGTACGCGGGGTTGGCCTGGTACGGCTGCATCCGGTCGACATGGATTGCGCTCACGTCGACGTCGGGGCGGCCGTTGACGATCCAGTGCGCGAGGATGCGGCCGATGCCGCCGCCGCTCAGGATGCCGATGCTGTTCAGCCCGGCGGCGACGAAGTAGTTCGCCAGCTCCGGCGCTTCGCCGACGATCGGGTTCAGGTCCGGCGTGAAGCTCTCGGGGCCACAGAAGAACTTGCGGATGCCGGCGCTCGCGGTGCACGGCACGCGGCTCATCGCGCGCTCGAGGAACGGCGCCATCCGGTCCCAGTCGGGCGTGATCTCGCCGAAGCTGAAAGCCGTGGGAATGCCGTCCACCGCCCAGGCCGCGGCCTCGGGCTCGAACAGCCCGACCATCAGCCCGCCGCCCTCCTCGCGGTAGTAGCCGTAGGCGCCGGGGTCCTCGAGCACCGGCCAGTCGCGCGAGACCCCCGCGATCGGCTCCGTGATCAGGTAGTAGTGCTCGGCGGCCTGGTTCGGGATCGCGACGCCCGAGCGCGCGCCGAGTTCGCGCGCCCACATGCCGGCGCAGTTGACGACCACCTCGCAGGCCACGTCGCCGGCCGCGGTGCGCACGCCGGTGACGCGGCCGCGTTCGTGCTTCACGTCGAGCACCGACACGCCTTCGACCAGGCGCGCGCCGCGCTGCCGCGCGCCCTTGGCCAGCGCCATCGTCACGTCGACCGGGTTCACGCGGCCGTCGCCGGCCACATAGAAGCCGGCGAGCAGGTCGTCGGTCTTCGCCAGCGGGAACAGTTCGCCGACTTCGCGCGGCGAGATCTCGTTCACGTCGACGCCGCAGTGGCGGTTGAAGGCGGCGACGCGGCGGAATTCCTCGAGCCGGTCGGCGTCGGCCGCGACCTCGATGAAGCCGCATGGGCGCAAGCCGGTGGCCTGGCCGGTCTCGGCCTCGAGCCGGGCGTACAGGTCGCGCGAGTATTGGCGCAGCTCGGTCGCGGTCGCCGAGGTCGAACCGAAGGTCACCATCAGCCCGGCCGCGTGCCAGGTGGTGCCGCTGGTCAGGCGGTCGCGCTCGAGCAGCAGCACGTCGCGACAGCCCAGCTGTGCGAGGTGGTAGGCGACCGAGCAGCCGATCACGCCGCCGCCGATCACGACCACCCGCGCCTGGGTCGGCAGCGGGTTCATGCGGGCACCGCCCGCTTCGGCCGTGCGGCCGCACCCCACCGCGGGCGGCGGCGGGCATTCGGCGCCCACGGCGGCGCGGGCGGGCAGTTCGGTGTCATCGTGTCGGTTTTCTCGGGGCCGCGGCAGCGGGCCTTCGATTCTGCCGAAACGGCTAGGCGCAGCGGCCAGGCTCCGTCCCGGGCGGGCTGGCGCTTCGAGGCCCGCCATTCGACCTTCGACTTGTCAGGGTTCTACTGGTCCGTTTTCATGAGCCTGTCTGCTGGGTCTGCCAGTAGCGCGCCCGCACCAGCTGCTTGTAGAGCTTGCCCGTCGGCTGCCTGGGCAGCGCGGCATCGAAGTCGACGCTGCGCGGGCACTTGAAGGTGGCCAGGCGCTGCCGGCAGTAAGCCAGGAGTTCGGCCTCCATGTCCGGACCGGCGTCGCGGGGGTCCAGCAGCTGCACGACGGCCTTCACTTCTTCGCCCAGATCTTCGCTGGGCACGCCGATCACCGCGACGTCGGCCACCTTGGGATGGCCGATGAGAATGCTCTCGGCCTCCTGCGGATAGACATTCACGCCGCCGGAGATGATCATGAAGGCCTTGCGGTCGACCAGATACAGGTAGCCCTCGTCGTCGAGCCGGCCGATGTCGCCCAGCGTCGACCAGCCCTTGGCATTGCGGCTCTGCGCCGTGCGCACCGGGTCGTTGTGGTATTCGAATTCGGGGCCGTCGGAAAAGTACACCCCGCCGATTTCGCCCGCCGGCAACTCGTTGCCCGCTTCGTCGCAGATGTGCAGCACACCTTGCGCGGCCCGGCCCACGGAGCCCTTGTGCTGCAGCCACTCCTGCGGCGTGATGCAGCAAAAGCCGTTGTTCTCGGTCCCGGCGTAGTACTCGTGGACGATCGGCCCCCACCAGTCGAGCATGCGCTGCTTGACTTCGACCGGGCAAGGAGCCGCCGCGTGCACCGCCACCCGCAACGACGACAGGTCGAAGCGTGCGCGGACCTCCTGCGGCAACTTGAGCATGCGCACGAACATGGTCGGCACCCACTGGCTGTGCGTGATGCGATGCCGCGCGATCCACTGCAGCGAGCGCTCGGCATCGAAACTTTCCATGACGAATGCCGTGCCGCCGAGCTTGATCACCGTCATGCTGTGGCGCAGCGGCGCGGCGTGATAAAGCGGCGCCGGCGAGAGGTAGCGGCAGTCGCGCCCATAGCCGAACAGCGGCGCCAGCAGGTCGACGAGCATCGTCCGCGCCCCTGCCGGGGTGGGCGGCAGCGGCCACTTGACGCCCTTGGGGCGCCCCGTGGTGCCCGACGAATACAGCATGTCCAGGCCTTGCGCCGGGTCGGCGATGGGTGAGTCGTCTGCGGCGTCCACGACGGCTTCCCAACGCTCGAACGCCGGTGCCGGCCCGCCCACCATGAAGCACCGCAGACCCTCGGGCAGCAAGGACCGCAGCTGCCGAGTCAACTCGCCGAGGTCCGCCGACACCACCAGGACCTGCGCGGCGCCATCGCGCACGATGTGCGCGATCTCATCGGCCGTCAGCCGCGTGCTGATGGTCGTGTAGTAGACGCCGGCGCGGTCGGCGCCGAAACAGGCCTCGAGGAAGCGGCGATGGTTCTTCATGAGCAGGGCCACATGCGCGCCCCGCATCACGCCGCAAGCACGCAGCACCCGGGCCACCTGGTTGGCCCGCGCCTCGAGTTGGCCGAAGGTGACCGTTTCGCCGCTTTCGCACATCTGGAATGCCGGGCGATCGGCATCGCCCGGTGACTGGTCGATGGGGAAGAGCATGGGCAAGCCCTGCGGATGCGGATGGACGCGTCAGTGCTTCAGGCACACCTTGCCGAACTGCGCACCGCTTTGCAGATAGGCCATGGCTTCCTTCAGTTCCTCGAAGGCAAAGACACGGTCGACCACGGGTTTGAGCCGGTGCTGGTCGATCGCGCGCAACATCGCCTCGAAGCCGTCGCGATGCCCCACGGTCACGCCCTGCAGGCGCACCTGCCGGGTGATGATCAGACCCAGCGAAGTGGCCATGGCACTGCCGGACAGAATGCCGATCATGGCCACCGTGCCGCCCGGCCGGATGCAGCGCAACGACTGCGGCAGGGTCTTCTCGCCCCCCAGTTCCAGGATCAGGTCGTAACCGCGCCCGCCGGTGATGTCGCGCGTGGCCTTGGCCCACTCGGGGGTCGTGCGGTAGTTGACGGCGGCGTCGGCCCCCAGTTGCCTGACGCGCTCGATGCGCTCGTCGGACGACGAGATCACCGTCACGTGCGCGCCGAGCAGCTTCGCGAAGGCGACGGCGAACAGCGCCACGCCGCCGCAGCCCTGCACCAGCACGCGGTCGCCAGGCCGGGTGTTCGAGCAGGTCACCAGCGCGCTCCATGCCGTCAGTGCGGCGCACGGCAGGGTGGCGGCCTCGACATCGCTGAGGTGGGCGGGCACCTTGGACACGCCCTCTTCCGACAGGCACATGTAGTCGGTCATCGTGCCGTCGATCGGACCGCCCAGCGATTGCGTCAGGCGATCCAGGTCGGGCTCGCCGCTGACCCAGCGCTGGAAGTAGGTCGGGCACACGCGGTCGCCCACCGCCACCCGCCGCACACCCGGACCGACCTCGGCGACCACACCCGCGCCGTCGGACACCGGGATCAGCGGCAGGTTGCCTGTGTGGCTGCCGTACCCGCGGTTGGGCACCACGAGGTCACGGTAGTTCAGCGAGGACGCCTTCATCTTCACCACCACCTGCCCCGGGCCCGCCTGGGGCTCGGCCCGCGTGGACAGCTTCATGTGGTCCATGCCCCAATCGCCTTCGATCTGGAATACGCGCATCGTGTCCTCGCTTGAATTTCTTGCGGGTCAATTGTCATGCTGCCGCAAGCGGCCGGCGCTCAGGACCGGCGTGGGTCCCTGGCCACCCGCTCCAGCAACATCTCCGTCGAACCGTCGACCAGGGTCGCGACCTGCGCGGCGGCCAGATGGCGCAGGAAAGGGTGGGTGTCGCGCAGGCCTTCGGCGCCCATGGCGTGCATCAGCGCCGCGATGTGCCGGGCGGCCATGCGGGTGGCAAACACCTTGGCCCGGGCCGCAGCAAGCTGGGCGTCGCTCCCGCTGTCGATGCGGCTGGCCGCGGCATCGACGAGCAGCCGCGCCGCCTCGAGTTCGATGGCCGCGTCGGCCAGGTTCCAGCGCCAGCCCTGGTGCTCGTGCAAGGGCTTGCCGAAGGTGTGCCGCACCGATCCGTACGCGCTGGCCACGCGCAGGCACTCGTCGACCATGCCGCAGCACATGGCGGCGACGTAGGTCCTGGCGCCATTGATCGAGGCGAGCGCGGCCTTGAAGGCCTCGCCCGGCGGATGCAGCAGCTCTTGCGCCCGCGCACGATAGCCCTGCAACTGGAAGCCGCCGGCATCGATGCCCGGGGCGGCGCTGCTGTCCGACCGAGGATCGCGAATGAAACCGTCGCGGCTGCCGTCGACGACGAAGGCGGCTATGCCCCGGGCGCCGCTGCCGGGCGCGGTCTGCGCATACACCACGATCACGTCGGCGTGCGTGGCATTCACGATCCAGGCCTTGCGGCCGTCGATCATCCATTCGTCGCCCACCCGGTTCGCCAGGGTGGTGATGGCCGAAAAGTCGGATCCGGCACCGGGCTCGGTCAGCGCCGTGCACCCGCTGCGCTGGCCCGACAGCAGGGCCGGCAGGTACTGGCCCACCACTTCCGGCACGGCCGTGCGGGCGAGGTGATTCGCGACGTTGTGCGTGTTGATCACCGACATCGCCAGCCCGAAGTCGGCGGCCGCCAGGATCTCGGCCACGCGCCACTTGCAGCCGAAGGACAGACCCTGCCCGCCCTGCTCGACGGGCACTTCGAGTCCCAGCAGACCGGCACGTGCTGCGTCGCGGAGCACCTCGCGGCTGTCGGCAAGCCCGCGGTCCCAGGACGGCGCATTCGGCTTCACGTGTGCGGCCACGAATCCACGCGCCGCATCGATGGCGTGGCCTTCGCGAGCGGTCAAGGCGCTCATCCCGGATCTCGCTTCAGGCGTGCCACCAGCGAGCGCAGGCCGCTGGCCACCAGCGGCACCAGCCCGCGCGGCATGAAGATCGTGGCCGTCACCAGGATGAAGCCGTAGATCACCAGCCGATAGTTCTCGGCGACACGCAGGTATTCGGGAAGAAAGACCACGGCGAAAGCGCCGACCACCGGCCCCGACAGCGTTCCGCTGCCGCCCAGGATCACGGCCAGGATCGCATTCAGCGAATGATCGACACCGAAGGCGTCGGGATTGAGGAAACCGATGAAATGGGCGTACAGCGCGCCGGCCAGGCCGGCGAGGCCGGCACTCACGACGAAGGCCAGCAGTTTGTAGCGCCAGCTCTGCACGCCCGCGGCCTCGATCAGGCCCTCGTTCTGGCGGATCGCGACCAGCACCCGCCCGACGCGCGAATGCAGGATCAGCGCGCAGAGCAAGGTGGCCAGCGCGGCTGCGGCCAGGGCCAGGTAGTAGTAGCCGACCCGGCTGCTCAGGTCCCACACCAGGCCGCCGATGGCGATTCCCGGCGGGCGCGGCACGTTCGAGATGCCGGCTTCGCCGCCGGTGAGCGAACTCCAGGTCATGAGCACGATGAAGATGACCATGTTGTAGGCCAGTGTCACGATCGCGAAATAATGCCCCTTCACGCGCAGGCTGGGGTAGCCGGCCAGCACCGCCAGCGCGGCTGTCGCCCCGGGTGCGGCCGCCATCGCCAGCCAGACCGGCCAGCCGAGCTTCACGCTCAGCAGCGTGGAACTGTAGGCGCCGATGCCCATGAATCCGGCCTGGGCGATCGACACGTAGCCGGTGAAGCCCTGTATCAGGTTCTGCCCCTGGGACAGCACGACCCAGATCAGCGCCAGGATGACGAGGTGCTGGAAATACGGCAGCGTCACCCCCAGCGGCAGCGCCAGCGCGGCCAGCGCCAGGACCACCAGGCCCGCGGTGCGCACGGTGTGCGGGCTCATCGCTTGCCCAGCAGGCCTTCGGGCCTGAACAGCAGCACCACGATCATCACCATGAAGGCGATGACGTCCTTGTACGCCGACGAGATGAACCCGGCCGCCAGCGACTCGCTGACGCCGAGCACGAGGCCGCCGACGATGGCGCCCGGGATCGAACCCAGTCCGCCCAGGATCAGCACGGCGAAGCCCTTCACCGCCAGGCCCTCGCCCACGCCGGGCGCGATGGCCAGCAAGGCCCCCACCAAGGCGCCCGCCGCGGCACCGAGCGCCGACGACACCGAGAAGACGATGGCCGAGACCCGGTTGACGTTGACACCCATCAGCACCGCCGCCGGGCGGTTCTGCGCCACGGCACGGATCGACTTGCCGGTCTTGGTGCGGCTGATCAGCAGCGCCACCACGCCGATCAGCGTGCAGGCCGTCAGGATCACCAGCAGGCGCAGTTCGGCCACCGCCACCCCGCCGACATCGAAGACACCGCGGTAAGGCGTCTGGATCACCACCTGGTCGGCACCGAAGGCGAGCAGGTTGATGCCTTCGACCATCATCGTCAGGCCCAGCGCGATGATGAAGGCATTGATGTGCGGCGCGTCGCGCACCGGCCGGTAGGCCAGCCGCTCGATGAGCAGCCCGATCACCGCCCCCACGAGCATGGCCAGCGCCATGGCCGGGAAGAAGCCGATGGCCAGCCGCTCACCGAACAGGAAGGTGAGGTAGCCCCCCGACATGGCCACCGAACCGTGGGCGAAGTGCGCAATGCCCAGGATGCCGAAGACCACGGTCAGCCCGAGCGCGATGACGGTATACACCGACCCGATCGCCAGGCCGTTCAGCATCTGCTGCAGGATCTCGATGATCATGGCGTGCCCGTGGTCGAATCAGCGCGATGTCCCGGCCGCCCGGCTCATTTGCGCAGACCGCGCAGGAACTCCGAGTACAGCGCCGGGTCGGACGGCAGGTCGGACACGTAGACCCACTTGCCCTTCTGCCACTGGAAGGCGCCGTTGGACGTGTAGGCCTGGCCGTTGACGTCGAACATGGTGCCGCCCACCGGCAGGTACTTCATCACCGCTTCCTTGGGCACCGTCACCTTGCGCACCTCGGCCGTCACCTTCTTCGGATCTTCGGCCGAGCCGGCACGCTCGACCGCCTGCTTGAGCACGTAGACCTGGTCGTAGGCATAGGGGGAACTCGGCGACGGCGGCGTGCCGAAGCGCCTGGTGTAGTTGGCGACATAGGTCTTGGCGTTGTCGGCCAGCGCCTCGACGGTCAGCTCGGTGGGGCGCAGGTCCCACACGCCTTCCATCTGCTCGCTGGTGGCCACGCGCAGGAACTGCTCCTCGCTGCCGCTGGTGAAGCCATAGCGCGGGATCTTCATGCCCAGCTCGGTGGCCTGGCGATAGACGAAGGCCGAGGGCTCCACGTAGCCCAGCACCAGCAGCGCGTCGGGGTTGAGCGCACGCACCTTGGTGAGCTGCGGCGTCATGTCGCGGTCCTTCAGGCCGAAGGTCTCCTTGGCCACGATCTTGCCGCCGGCCTTGGCGAATTCGCGCTCGAAGGCCTCGAGGTACTGGGTGTAGAAGCCGACGTCCAGCGAGCCGATCACTGCGACATTCTTTGCGCCGCGCTTGCCGACGAACACACCCGCGGCGGCGCCGGTGAAATCGGCCGGCGGCCGCGTGCGGAACAGGTTCGGAATGCCCTTGGCGGTGATGGCCCGTTCCGCCGCGTTGCCCACCAGCATGAGCGCGTTCTCGCGTTCGATGAACGACGCCACCGCACTGGTCGGGCCCGAGCAGCAAAAGCCCAGCAGGTACTTGACGCCGTCGCGGTCGATCAGCTTGCGCACGCTGTTGGTCGCTTCGGTCGGGTTGGCCTTGTCGTCGTTGGCGATGACGCGCAGCTTGTAGACGTCCCCGCCGGCCTTGATGCCGCCGGCGGCATTGATCTCGTCGGCCGCCATCTGCACCGAATTGGCCTGCGGCAGGCCGTAAACGGCACCCGGCCCGGTGAGCGAGTCGTTGACCCCGATCAGCAGTTCCTTGTCGGCCGCAGCGGCCCCCAGGCAGACCAGTGCGGCGCTGGCCGCGGCGACGGATCTTGCGAGCTTGTTCATGTCTTCGTCTCCATGTTGTAAGGGTTCAAAACCACGCGGGCCGCCGGCACCGTTCGTCCCTTCAATAGCCCAGATAGGCCTTGCTGACTTCGGGGTGTGCCTGCAACTCCGATCCCGTGCCCTGCAGCACGATCTCTCCTGCTTCGTAGACATAGGCGCGGTCGGCCAGCCGCAAGGCCATCGACGCGTTCTGTTCCACCAGCAGGACGGTCACGCCCATGGCCTTGATGCGGGCCAGGGTCTGCTCGACTTCGGCGACGATCTTCGGCGCCAGGCCCAGCGAGGGTTCGTCGAAGATGCACAGCTTGGGCTTGGACATCAGCGCGCGTGCGATGGCCAGCATCTCCTGCTCGCCGCCCGACAGCGTGCCCGCGCTCTGCCGCGAGCGCGAGCGCAGCACCGGGAAGAGGTCCATCATGGCCTCGATGTCGGCAGCCTGCTCGCGGTCGCGCCGGACATGTGCGCCCATTTCCAGGTTCTCGAGCACCGACATGTCGGGGAAGACCTGGCGGCCTTCGGGACACATGGTCAGCCCCAAGCGCACGATGGCATGGCCCGGCAGGCCGTCGATGCGCCGGTCTTCGAACTCGATGCGGCCGCCGCGCACGCCGACGAGTCCGCAGATGCACTTCAGCGTGGTGCTCTTGCCGGCCCCGTTGGCGCCCACCAGGGCCACGCATTCGCCGGCGCTGACGTCGAAGTTCACGCCATGCAGGACGTCGGCCTTGCCGTAGCCGGCGTGCAGGTCCCTCACCTTCAGCATTCAGTGCGCTCCGCCGAGGTAGGCGTCGATCACGACGGGGTTGCGCTGGATGTCGGCCGGGGCGCCCTCGGCGATCTTCTGGCCGAAGTTGAGCACCACGATGCGCGAGCAGACCTCCATGATCAGGCCCATGTGGTGCTCGATCACCAGTACCGCGGTGCCACGCTCGCGGATGCGCTGGATCAGTGCAGCCAGGTCCTTGCGCTCCTTGGCCACCATGCCTGCGGCCGGCTCGTCGAGCAGCAGCAGGCGGGGTTCGGTGGCCAGCGCCGTGGCGATCATCAACAGCCGCTGTTGTGCCGACGAGATCGCCGAAGCCGCTTCGCCGGCCACGGCCGCGAGGCCGACGAACGCCAGGATCTCCTCGACCTTGGCACGCTGAGCGTGCTCCTCGTGCCGCGCCGAGGCCAGGCGGAAGACCGAGCCCGAGGCGCTGGAGCGGTAACGCACGTGGCACGCGGTCAGCACCTGTTCGCGCACGCTGAACTCGGGAAAGACGCTGGTGGTCTGGAAGGTGCGGGCCAGCCCGAGCGGGACACGTTCGCTCACCGTGAGCCGCGAGACGCTGGCGCCGGCAAAGCGGATGTCGCCGTTCGATGGCGGCAGCGTGCCCGAGATGAGGTTGACCGAAGTGGACTTGCCCGAGCCGTTGGGGCCGATGAGCCCGACGATTTCGGCCGCACCCATGGAGAACGACAGATCCTTGACGGCCTGCACCCCGCCGAAGTGCTTGCCCAATCCGCTCAGCGTGAGCAAGGGTTCAGCCATGGAGCCCCCGTTCAGCGTTGCGGTCTCTGGTGATCTGCACGATGCCTTCTTCTCCAGGCCGTTGGCAGCGACGTTCGTCGCCGCCTTTCGAACAATAATAGACCGGTCGTCTAAAAAAGTCGCAAGGAAAACCCGAACGTCCGACCCGCAGGTCGGTCAGCGCCGGGAGACGTGCGGCGCCGACGGCGACAGCATGGCGAAGAACATGCTCGCAAACTGGTCCAGGGGTTCGGCATTCCGCGTCAGCTTGGCACGCAGGACCGCGCCTTCCCAGCCGATCCAGAAGAAGCGCGAAATGGCGCCGGCATCGCTTTCCGGCGCGAGTTCGCCCGCTTCCACGGCCTGCTCCAGGCACTGTTCCACGCGCCGCTCCCATGACAGAAGAACAGCCTCCAGCTGCTCGCGAAACGCGTCATCCAGGCTGGCCAGTTCCTGCCCCAGGTTGCCGATCAGGCAGCCCCGCCGGTAGCCGTACTTCAACATGCCCCGCTTGGCGTCCTCGACGAACGCACGCAGGCGCGACAGCGGGGGCGCCGCCTCGTCGTCGAAGATCCGGGCCATCTTGCGCGCGTAGTAGTCGACGTAGTTCTGGATCACCGCTTCGCCGAACTCGTGCTTGTTCGCGAAGAAGTGGTAGAAGGAACCTTTGGGCACGCCCACGCGCCTGAGCACTTCGTCGATGCCGGTGACCTGGAAGCCGCGTTCGGTCAGGAGCTCGGTCCCGCACCAGACCAGCGCCCGCTTCGTATCGCCCCGGCCCAGGGCGCGCTCGCTGCGGCTGCGCACGCGAATGCCCAAAGCTGCGGGAACGAGCGCCTTCGCAGGGGCGTGGTCCTTCGCTTCGTCGCCCGCGGTTCGACCGAGTCCTCGTCTCATGGAATCGAGACTAGACCGGTCGCTTCCGGAAGTCAATGGCGCGGGCTGTCTTGAGGAGCGCATGTCCTGCGACGCCTCGTGATCCGGGATCGCCAACTTGCATGGTGGCACCTGCGAGCTGCAGCATGGGCGTCGGAGGCATGCATTTCCTGCAGGGGCAGTGACGGACACGGAGACGACGACGCCCTGAAAGAGACCGCGGCGCAGGCGCCGCGCGAAGAGGCGCAGGAAATGGAGCTGGCCGACGAGGACCTCGATGCAATGCAGCACATACCGGGCTACCTCGACATCACCATGGTTGACTTCAAGGATCTCTACCACCTTGCCCACCGCCCCGCTTTCGATCGCCTGCTGGGCGGGCTCCAGGCGCAGGCGCTGATGCAACCGGTGACGGCCATGGCGCCGGGCACGGTGCTCGACGAGGCGGCGCGCGCGCAGGTCGTCAGCGGCTACATCCAGCCCGGAGCCCGGGGTTGACCCTGACGTTGGCGTGTCGTACGGGCACAGCGCAATCCCGGCTGCCAATAGCTCTGCGGCCTGGGGCTTGTCTCTTTGACGGCGGACGCGGCTGAGGTGGCGACGCCGTGTCCGGCCTCGTATGCCCGGCCCCTGGGCGGCGGCTGCGGATCCAGCCCCAGGTGGGTGAGGATCTTCTCGATGACGGGCCGCTCGAGGGTGGCAGCGATGATCTTCAGCTCCCCGGCGCCGCAGTTCAGGCACGGCTGCATGTCGATGTCGAACGCGCTTGAGCAGCCGCGCCCAGCGGATGCGTTCGGTGGTCTGTTCTCTCTGCCGGCTCGTGCGGCACCACCAGTGGCCGCCGCTTCGCGCTCGGGGCCAGCACACCGTGTTCGCGCAGCGGGGTCCGCTCACTTCGCGCAGCGAGGTCATGCGGGCACCCAAGCGGATCAGGTGCCGCCGCGGCCGCGGCACCCGTGCCACCAGCCGCTGCATGAACTCCAACAGGCTCATGACCAGGTGCGTGGGGCTGAGCCCCGACACAAACAGCCGGCCTTGATCTTCGGCAGCGTGCTCTTGCCGCTGCCATCGAGGTCCGGCACGCCGATCCTGGCGCCGGGGAAGAAGGACAGGCCGATGTCCTTCAGGATCTGCCGCTTCGGCGGCAGCAGCGGCGCGGCCGGCGGGCCGCGGAAGCGCCGGATAGTCTGCGCTCGCGCAACGGTGACCCGGTGTATCTGGCGCCATGGCCGCTGCTCTGTGGTCTATCGGGCGCCAGGGACGGCGCCTTGGGAGCATTCATGGTGGACGGTGAACGGGTCTGGGCCGTGCTGCGTGGCCGCTGGCCGCTGGCCGCGGCCCTCTTTGCGGCCACCGCCGCAGCGGTGCTGGCGGCCGGGCTGAGCCAGCCGCCGCAGTACACCGCCACGGCCAGCCTGCTGATGGACGCGCGGCCCGACCCCGTTGCCGGCCCCGGCGCCCTGGCACCTTCGGCGCTCACCGCGCTGGCGGCCCAGACCGAGGTCGTGCGCAGCGAGCGCGTGGCGCGCCGGGTGCTCGACACCCTGCCTGACGCCTCGCGCCAGGCCTGGGCACAGGCATGGCAGGCCGCGGCGGCCGACGCCGACCTGCCCCAGGACGCCTGGCTGCTGGCCGACTGGGCACGGCGACTCGAATTGCGCCCACAGCGCGACAGCGGCGTGCTCGGCGTGGGCTTCCGCGCCGATTCGGCCGCGGCCGCCGCCGAGATGGCCAATGCCTGGGTTGCGGCCTCGGTGGCCTTGGCGCTGGAACTGCGCGTGGAGCCGGCACGCCAGTACGCTGGCTACTTCGAGCAGCGCGCGCGTGCGGCGCGCGACGCGCTCGAGTCCGCCCAGCAGCGCCTGGCGGCCTTCCGGCGCGAACACGGCATCGTCGTGGCCGACGATCGCATCGACCTCGAACAAACCCGCCTGGCCGAGTTGGCACGCCAGGTCGCCAGCCTGCAGCAGCAGCGCGTGGACAGCGGCAGCCGCCAGCGCCAGGTTGGCGCGCGCGACGCCGACTCGCTGCCGGAGGTTCTCAACAACCCGGCCATCGCCGAGCTGAAGGCCGAGCTCGGCCGCGCCGAGGCCCAATGGGGCCAGCTGGCCACGCGCCTGGGCGAGCAGCACCCGCAGCTCACCGCGCTGACCGCCCAGCGCGACGAGCTTCGTGCCCGGCTCGACGCCGAGACCCGGCGCGTGGCCGGCGGCTTGGGCGTGGTCGAGCGCATCAACCAGCAGCGCGAGGCGCAGACGCAGGCCGCGCTGGCCGCCCAGCGTGCCCGTGTGCTGGGCCTCACCTCGCGGCGCGACGAAGGCCTGGTGCTGCAGCGCGAGGTCGATCAAGCCCAGCGCGCCTACGACGCGCTGATGCAGCGCCAGGCGCAGGCCGAGCTCGAAGGCGGCGTCACACGCGCGCCGATGAGCGTGCTGTCACCGGCCACGCCGCCCAGCCGTCCGTCGGCGCCCCGCCTGCCGGTGCTGGCGGCGCTGGCCGGGCTGCTGGGCGTGCTGGTGACGGCGGCGGGCGTGGGGCTGGCCGAGAGCCGCTCGCGCCGCCTGCGCACCGAACGCGACCTGAGCCAGGGCCTCGGCGTGCCCTTGCTCGTGAGCCTGACTCGGTTCGACACCCTTAAAGTCTGAGCACCATGCTGAAGTCCACACCCCGCGAGCTGCAGCTCGCCCGCCCGGGACCACGCGGTGTCCTCGACACGGTGGCGTTCGACGATGTCGATGCGGCGTCGATGGCCTTGGGCGAGCCTGCGGTCGATCCCGGCCCCGAGTTGCGCGCGCTGTTCAACCCCTTCACCGCTGCTGCCGAGCAGTTCCGCACCTTGCGCAGCCAGCTGTCGCTGCACATGGGCGCGCCGGTGGCCGGCCGCGGCCAGGTGCTGGCGGTGGTGGGGGCCGAGCGTGGCGTCGGCCGCAGCTTCGTGGCCGTCAATCTGGCGGTGTCGATGGCCCAGCGCGGCGGGCGCGTGCTGCTCGTCGACGCCGACCTGCGCCACCCGCGGCTGCACCGCCTGTTCGGGCTGCGCGCCGCCGATGGGCTGGCCGCGATGCTCGACGGCAGTGCCGACCACCGCAGCGTGCGCGCCGTGGCACCGCTACCGGCGCTGCACCTGCTGGGCGCCGGTGTGCCGCCCGTGCACCCGCTCGAACTGGTGGAGCGGCCCGAGTTCGCGCTCGTGATGTGCCAGCTGCGCCTGCGCTTCTCGCACATCGTGCTCGACACCCCGGCGGCCTGCGACGGCCCCGACGCCGCCATCGTGTCGGCCAACGCCGATGGTGCGCTGCTCGTGGTGCAGCGCCACCGCAGCGAGATGGCCGCGCTGCAGCGCCTGCAACAGGCCCTGCACCTTGCCGGCACCGCGGTGGTGGGCGCGGTGGACAACGCGCACTGACCCCGCAAGCCGCGTGACGACCGTGTTCGAGCCCGTGCCGGCGACGGCGGCGCGCCCCGATGCCGTGCCCCGGTTGACTTCGGCCGGCCTTGCCGGTGGCGTGCACGGTGCGCTGTCGGCACTGGCGCTGGCCAGTGGGCTGCTGGGCGTGGCGGCCTGCCTGCTGCAACCCCGCTGGGCCGAGCAGCACGCGGCCTGGCTGCTGCTGGCCACCGTCGGCCCGCCGCTGCTGCTGGCCGGCCTGCATCAGGCGGCACGCGGCGGCTTGGCCCTGGCTGCCCTGGCCGTGGCGGTGGCCGCGGGCTCTGATCTCGCGCTGCGGACCGACGACGCCGGCGTGGCCGGCGGCCCCGATCTCGTCAGCGCGGCAAAGCTCGGGCTGTGGCTGCTCGGCGGCCTGGTGCTTCTGCTGCAGCCGGCGGCCTTGTCACGGCTGCGCGAATCGCCCGCGCTGCTGGCGCTGGCGCTGTTCTTCGGCTGGGGCCTGCTGACCGCGGCGGCATCGCCCACGCCAGACTACACCGTGGCCGCTGCCCTAGGCGGGCTGGGTGTGCTCGCACTGGCGCTGGTGATGGCCGAACGGCTGCCGCCGCGGCACGCGCTGCTGGTCTGGACGCTGGCGCTGGCGTTGCCGGTGGCGGCTTCGCTGCTGCGTGGCGTGCTCGACCCGGCGGCGGCACTCACTGCCATGGACGGTGGCGCACACCTGCGCCTCGCGGGCTGGTTCGGCAGCCCCAACAACCTGGGCCGGGCGGCGGCATTGCTGCTGTTGCTGGGCACGCTGGCGGCGGTGGCCTGGGGCGGCTGGCGCGGTCTCGGGCTGGTGCTGGCGGCGGCCGCGCTCGCGCTGCCGGCGCTGCAGGCCAGCGAGAGCCGTGGCGCGCTGCTGGCGCTGCTGGCCGCCCTGGTCTGGTGGTGGCTGGCGCCGCGCCCGGCCTGGGCACTGGCCGGCCTGGCGCTGGCGGCGGCAGCGCTGCTGGCGGTGGTGGCGCTGCCCTGGTGGGCTGACGACCTGGCGCTGTCGTTCAGCCGCAGCGGCCGCCTCGAAGAGATGCTCAGCCTGACCGGCCGCACCGAGATCTGGGCCGCGGTGCTGGCGCTGGTGGAGCAATCGCCGCTGTGGGGCCACGGCTTCGCCAGCAGCCGCGAGCTGCTGCCAGCGGCCTGGCAAGGCGCCCACGGCTGGACCACCACCTCGGCCCACAACCTGTGGTTGCAGGCGGCGCTGGGCGGCGGCCTCGTGGGACTGCTGCTGCTGCTGGCCAGCCAGCTGGCCTGGCTGCGCGACGCGCTGCGCCAGCCGTATCCGGCCGCCGACACGGTGGTGGTGTTCGTGCTGGTGCTGGGCTTGCTGGAAGCCAGTGCCACCGGGCCGTCGATCAACACCATGACCTTTGCGCTGGCCTGGGCCCTGGCGCTGGGAGGCCGCCGTGGCTGAACTGCTGCAGCGGCCGGCGCCGCTGCCGAGCCCGCGGCGCCGCTGGTGGCCGCAGGCCGCGGCGCTGCTGGCGGCCTGTGCGTGGCCGGCGGCCCGGGCCACAGGGGCCGAGCCGTTGCGCGCTGCCCCGGCCGTGCCGTCCCCGGAGCCTGGCCATTGGCGCAGCCGCTTCGAGCTGGGCCTGGCCGACTGGCGCGGCATCGGCACGGCCTGGGGGCGCGACAACCTCAGCCTGCATGACGACGCGGCCGTGCCGGGCCGCGTGCTGCGTGTGCGCCTGCACGCCGGGGCCGTCGACCCGGGCTCGATGGTGCGCCGCGGCCTGCCGCCTTCCGGCGCCGGCTTCAAGGCCCGCGTGCTGGCCGGCGGCGCCGAGGTGGCGCTGCTGCGCTACCGGCTGCGCTTCTCGCCTGACTTCGAGTTCGTGCGCGGCGGCAAGCTGCCGGGCCTGTTTGGCGGTACCGGGCCGTCGGGTGGCCGTATCCC
This sequence comes from Rubrivivax sp., assembly GCA_034522875.1. Classification (GTDB taxonomy): domain Bacteria; phylum Pseudomonadota; class Gammaproteobacteria; order Burkholderiales; family Burkholderiaceae_C; genus Rubrivivax. Next base: position 35,492 of record JAXHKY010000010.1, read on the forward strand.
CGATGGCCACGACGGCTTTTCGTTGCGCCTGATGTGGCGCGAGCACGGCCGAGGCGAGGTCTACGCCTACCTGCCGAGCAGCCGCGTGCACGGCAGCTCGCTGCTGTCAGGCCGGCTGCGCTTCGTGCCCGGGCGCTGGCACGAGGTGGTGCAGGCGGTGGCGCTGAACACGCCTGGAATGTCCGATGGGCGTGTAGCCCTGTGGCAGGACGGCGCGCCGGTGGGCGAGCTCGGCGGCCTGCGCCTGCGCGACAGCGCGCCGCTGCGCGTGGACGGCGTGTTCTTCGAGGTCTTCCACGGCGGCGCCGACGACAGTTGGGCGCCGCGGCGCGAGGGCCATGTCGACTTCGCCGACTTTGCCGTCGAGCCCGGCTGGCCAGCGGCCTCCGCCCCGGGGAGCCCGCGGTGAGACTGGCACCACGCACCGCGTCACTGATCGAGCAGGGTGGCGTGTCGGCGGCCAACCTGCTGGCCTTCGTGTGGCTGGCGCGTGCGATGGCGCCCGAGCACTGGGGGGTGTTCGGCTTCGCCTACGCCATCGTGCTGTTCGCGCAAGGCTTCCAGCGCGCGCTGGTGACGATCCCGATGATTCCATTCAGCGCCGGCGCCGACGGCTGGGCTGCGCAGCGCGCCGCCTGGGCCGCTGCCAATGCGTGGCTGGCACTCGGCGGCACGGCCTTGCTGGCGGCTGCAGCCTTGTGGATGGCCCGGGTGCAGGACGGCTGGCTGGCCAGCTCGCTGGCCATGGCGGCGCTGCTGCTGCCGCTGGCGTTGGCGCACGAGTTCGCGCGCCGTGCGGCCGTGCAGGAGCGCCGCTTCGCCCTGCTGGCCGCGCTGGGTCTGGCCTACGCGCTGCCACTGCTGGTGGTGGCGGTGGCGGGGACGGCGCTGCGGGCGGGGCCGGGCCATCCGGCCTGGCCGGCGGCCGTGGCGCTGGCCGCGGCGTACGCCGCGTCGGCGCTGCTGTACCGGCTGCGCGCACGCCAGCCGTTGCTGCCGCTGCCGCCGGGCCCGCTGCCGCAGGCCCGCGGCTACCCGGCCTATGCCGGCTGGGCGCTGGGCTCGCACCTGGGCTACAGCGGCTACAACTTCGGCGTCCAGGCGCTGCTGGCAGCGCTGGCCGGCCCTGCCGCGGTGGGCCTGTTCCACGCCTGCCGCACGCTGGTGCAGCCGGTGACGGTGCTGCAGTCGGCGATGGACGGCATCGACAAGCCGCGCGCGGCCGCCGCCTGGGCCACCATGGGCAAGCCGGCGCTGCGCCGCGTGCTTTGGCGCTCGTTCGGCTGGATGGCCGTGCCCTCGCTGCCCTTCCTGGCCCTCGTCGCGCTGGCGGCGCCGCCCTTGCTGGGCTGGCTGTACGGCCCGGCCTACGCCGGCGCTCATGCCGTGGTCGTGGCCTGGTGCGCGGTGGCGGCGTGCAGCCTGGTGTCGCAGCCGGTGGAGTCGGGCCTGTACGTGGCGCGACGCCCGCGCGAACTGTTTTTCGCCCGCGCCGCCGCGGCCCTGTGCAGCCTGGCCGCAGCGCTGCCGCTGGTGCAGGCGCTGGGCGCCGTGGGCGCGCTGCTGGCCATGGCGCTGGGTTTTGCGCTGGCCGCCGGCTTCGGATCCTTGGCCCTTTATCGCTTGCCGCCCTTGCCATGACGACCCCGCCTCAGCCGCCGCAGACGCGTCCACCGTTTGCGCCTTCCACCGAGCCCCGCTCGCTGCACCTGGCCTGGGCCACGTTCCAGCGCCGGCAAGTGTCGATGGCGACGCTGGTCGACATGGAGTGTGTGTTCCTGCCGCTGGCCTACAAGGGCCGCAGCCACCTGCGCCGCGCCTGGGCCTACCTGGCGCTGGCCTGGCGCACCTGGCACGTGCTGGCGCAGCGCCAGCCGCAGGACCTGTGGCTGCAGCTGCCGCAGGTGCCGCTGCTGTGGGTGGCCCTGCTTTACCGGCTGCTGGCGCGCCACCCGGTGCGTCTGGTGGCCGACTGCCACAACGCCATGTTCCGGCCGCCCTGGTCGCACATCCCCTTTGGCGTGAGCGCGCTGGCCCGCTGCGACCTGGTGGTGGTGCACAACGACGACGTGTTGCGCCAGGCGCAGACGCTGGGCCTGCCGGGCGAGCGGCTGCGCGTGCTCGAAGACGTGCCGCCGCTGCGTGCCGCCGGCCACCCTGAGCCGCCGGTGCCGGCCTGGCTGGCGGGCCGGCCGCGGCCCTGGGTGCTGTTCCCGGGCAGCTACGGCGCCGACGAGCCGGTGGCCCAGGTGCTGCAGGCCGCTCGGCAGCTGCGCGGCCCCGGCACCGTCATCATCACCGGCCGGCGCAGCAACGCCGCCAAGAACGGCCACCTCATCGACGAGGTGCCGCACAACGTGCGGCTCACCGACTACCTGCCGCTGGCCGAGTTCGATGCGCTGCTGTTCCACTGCGACGTGGTGCTGGCGCTGACGCGCTTCGACGGCATCCAGCTCAGTGTGTGCAACGAGGCGCTGGGCTTTGCCCGCGCGATGGTGATGTCCGACACGCCGCTGCTGTGCCGCCTGTTTAGCGCCGCGGCGGTGGCAGTGGACTCGTCGGACCCGGCGGCGCTGGTGCGCGGCATCGACGCCGCCACCCAGCGCCGGCAGGAGCTGGAGCTGCTCGCCGCCCGGCTGGCCGTGCGCCGTCGCGAGGCGTGGCTGCTTGGCCCCTGGCGCGCCTGCCGGCACCACTACCAGGACGACCATCAGGACGACCACCGGGACGACGGGCCCGCCCGGCGCGCGGAGGCCGTATGACAGCCGCCGCGTTGCCACGCCTCGCGCTGCTCGGCCGCCTGGGCACGCCGCAACTGGCCTGCCTGCGCAGCTGGCGGCGGCAGGGCGTGCCCTGTGTCTTTCTGCATGTGGGGCATTGGCCGCTGCCGGGCCTGGTGCAGGCGCTGCTGGGCGTGCCCTGCTGGCACCTTGGCCCGTTGACCTTCGACGATGCAGCGTGGGTGGCGCGGCTGGCGCAGGCGCTGCGCGACAGCGGCGCCGAGGCCATCACCTGCGTCTCCGAGCCGATCAGCGAACGGCTCTGGGCGCTGCGCGAGCACTGGCCGGCGGGCGTGGTGGTGGCGGCCGTGGCGCCTGATGCGGTGCGCCAGCTGGCCTCGAAGGACCGCCAGCGCGAGCTGGCCCACGCCAGCGGCCTGCAGACGCTGAGCAGCTGGTGTTTCGCGCCTGGCGAGCCAGTGCACCGCGTGCCCGACAGCGCCTTCCCGCTGGCCGTGCGCCCCGACGTGGCCGCCGAGGCCGTGCCGCCGTTCAAGGTGGAGGTGGTGGCCGACCGCGCCGCGCTGCAGCGCCTGGTCGACCTGCAATCGCCCGGCAGTTCACCGGTGATCGCGCAGCCGCTGGTGCGTGGTCCCAACCTGCTGGTGCACGGCTGGCGCGAGGCCTCGGGCCGCTGCTGCGGCACCCTGGGCTTCGCGGTCGAGGTCAAGCACCGCGGGCTGACCGTGGTGATGCGGCCGCAGCCGCTGCCCGAGGCCGTGGCCCAGGGCTGCGCGCGCATGGCCGACGCGCTGGGGCTGCAGGGGGTATTCCACTTCGATTTCGTGGTCGACGCCGACGGCGTGCCGCGTTTCCTCGATCTGAACCCGCGCCTGGGCGGCACCACCGGCAAGGCGCTGGCCGCCGGTTTCGACGAGCCGATGGCGCTGGTGGCCACGCTGCGACCCGGCGAGGTGCCGCGCAGCCGCTACGTGGCGCCGAAGCTGGCGGTCAGCGGCGGCAAGCACCAGGCGCTGCGCGCGTTGTGGGGCACACTGCGCGGCACCAGCACCGAGGCCGACTACCCGTACCCGCAGCGACGCCGCGTAGTGATGGCGCTGCTGGGTTACCTGCTGACGGGGCGCGACGAACTGCTGCGCGGCGATTCCTGGCGTTCGCTGCTGGCGTTTGCGCTGTACCAGGCTGGCCGCATGCGCGCCGGCGCCAGCAGCGGCAGGTAGCTGTCGAGGCCGACGAAGCGCTCGTCGGCGTGGCGGTGCAGGAAGCGCGCCAGCTGCTCGATCGACCAGCGCGTGGTCGCCTTCGGGTGGCCGATCACCACGAAGTCCTGCTGCCCGCGCGCGCGAGCCTCGCGCCAGGCCGGCTCCAGCAGGCTGGCCTTGAGGCCATCGCACGACACCACGCTGTGCGTGCGGCCGAACAGCTTGCGAATCAGGTCGCCGCGGCTGGGGCCCACGGCCTCGCCCTGGCCCAGCGGGCGGTGGCGCGGCAGCTTCAGCGTGCGCGCCATCGCCATGCGCCAGAACAGCGCCGGGCCGGCCGTGTGGCTGGCGATCGGCAGTTCCAGCAGCGGGCCGTCGTCCACCGGAACCAGCGGGTCGCTGTCGAAGCGCCAGCGGCTGGCCCTCGGGGCGCCGCGGAAGTCGTAGTCGTGGGCACCGCCGCCCTGCGCGCCGCCGTCGTAGACCGTGCTGTCGATGCGGATGCCGGCGTCCAGCAGGGGCTGGCGCAGCCGCTCGAACGGTTGCAGGCACCAGCCTCCGGCGCGGAAGGCGTTGACGCTGGCGCTGCCGCCGAAGGCACGCAGCGCCTCGGCGCCGAGCCGCGCCATCTCGGCGATCTCGGCGTCGGCAAAGGCGTGCAACCGGTAGCGCTGCAGGTCCATCTGCCAGCGCTCGCCGGTCCACAGCGAATCGATCCAGTGCGGGTGCAGGTGCAGCTGCAGCTCGTGGCCGGCCTTCACGGCCTGCTCGAGCTGCCGGCACACTCGCAGGTGCTCGGCCATCAGCGCCCGGTGCTGGCGCGCCAGCTCACGCAGGCGCCTCAGCCACAGCGCGTCGACGAACAGCACCAGCGGCACGCCGTGGCGGCCGGCCAGCGTCATCAACGCCTCGGTGGGCGACAGCAGCGTGTGTTCGGCGCTGCCGCTGGCGGCCCCGAAGTAGATTTCGTAGTCGAGCGTGAGACTGATGTTCATCGGGTCGCGCCGGGCGCCGTGGCGGGCGCCGCGGAGCGGGTGGCGCGCACGGCACGCCACTCGCGCCACAGCATCGGCAGGAAGGCCATGTCTTCGACGAAGTAGCGCCGCGCCATGCGCCGCGGCTCCTGCAGGAAGCGGAAGAACCACTCCAGGCCCGAGAGCTGCATCCAGCGCGGCGCGCGCTGTACCTTGCCGGCCGCGACGTCGAAGCTGCCGCCCACGCCCATCGCAAACGGCACGCGCATGCGCTGCTGGTGCCGGCCCAGGAAGCGCTCCTTCTTGGGCGAGCTGATGGCCACGAACAGCAGGTCGGCGCGCGACGCGGCCACCTGCTCGACCACGGCCTCTTCTTCGTCGGCCGTCCAGTAGCCGTTGCGCACGCCGGCGAACTGCAGCGCCGGCAGCCGCTCGGCGTAGCGCCGGTGCACCTCCTGCACCACCGATTCCTCGGCCCCGAGCAGGAACACGCGCCAGCCGCGGACGGCGGCGCGGTGCATCAGCGCGTCGAACAGATCGACACCAGCCACACGCTCCTTCAGCGGCCGGCCGAGCAGCCGCGAGGCCCAGACCACCGGCATGCCGTCGACGTTGACGAGCGCGCACTCGTTGATGATCTGGCGCAGCGGCGCATCGCGCGCGGCCTTCACCAGCTTGTCGACGTTGACCACCACGTGCTGGTGCGGGCGGCCGTCGGCGATGAATTCGCCGACGCGCGCGAGCGTCTCCTCCATCGTCAGGTTGTCGATCTGGCAGCCCATCAGGGCCACGCGTTCAGAGTGCGTCATGCAAGCCTCCCGGCAAGGATGTGGACGATTCGTTCGGCGGCCCGGCCGTCCCATAGCGCAGGGCGGCGGCCGCGGCGGTGGCCTTGCCACAGCACCTCGCAGGCCAGTGCGACGATGTGGTCGGGTTCGGTGCCGGCCAGCTGGTTGCTGCCCTCCTGCACCGTGATCGGACGCTCGGTGTTGTCGCGCAGGGTCAGGCAGGGCACGCCCAGCGCCGTGGTTTCCTCCTGCAGGCCGCCGCTGTCGGTGAGCACCAGCGCGGCGTCGCGCCACAGGTCGAGGAAGGCCATGTAGCCCTGCGGCGGCAGCAGCAGCAGGCGCGGCGGCAGCGCCAGGCCCGTGGCTTCGAGCTGGCGCCGCGTGCGCGGGTGCACCGGAAACACCAGCGGCAGGTCGGCGGCGATGCGGCCGAGCGCGCCGAGCAGCCCCGCCAGCGCCTTCGGGTCGTCGACGTTGGACGGCCGGTGCAGCGTGACCACGCCGTAGCGCAGCCCGACATCGCGCTTGAGCGCCGCGGCCGGCCGCTGCGACGGGTGCAGCCGGTCCAGCGCGCGGGCCTGGAACAGCAGGTTGTCGACCATCACGTGGCCGACGTGGAAAACGCAGTCATCGGCGTGGCCCTCGCGCTCGAGATTGGCCACGGCGTCGGGTTCGGTGGCGAACAACCAGTCGCTGATGGCGTCGGTGGCCAGGCGGTTGATCTCCTCGGGCATGCGGCGGTCGCCGCTGCGCAGCCCGGCCTCGACGTGGGCCAGCGCCGCGCCTGCCTTCTTGGCCACCAGCGCACAGGCCAGCGTGGAGTTCACGTCGCCCACCACCACCACGGCATCGGGCGTGCGTGCGGCGCAGTGGTCCTCGAAGGCCTTCATTACCGCGGCCGTGGTGCCGGCATGGCTGCCGCCGGCGCAGCCGAAGTGCGCGTGCGGCGTCGGGATGCCCAGTTCATCGAAGAACACCTGGCTCATCTCGTGGTCGTGGTGCTGGCCGGTGTGGATGAGCCGCCAGTCCAGGCGCTCGTCGGCCTGCAGCGCACGCACCAGCGGCGCGACCTTCATGAAGTTGGGGCGGGCGCCGGCGACGAGGTCGACCAGCGGGCGGGCGGAATTGGTGGCAGGGTTCATGGCCAACAGAGGGGCGAGGCGTGGCTGACGTACATGCCGTGGTGAATTCGTCGCCTCAGTACGCCTGCTCGTCGCCCCACAGCACCAGGCGAGCGGTGCGCAGCACGATCCGCAGGTCCAGGGCCAGCGACCAGTGGCGCAGGTAGTCGATGTCGTACTCGACGCGCCGCTGCATCTTCTCGAGCGTGTCGGTCTCGCCGCGGCAGCCGTGCACCTGGGCCCAGCCGGTGATGCCCGGACGCACCTTGTGGCGGATCTGGTAGGCGCGGATCAGCGCGCGGTACTGCTCGTTGTGCGCCACCGCGTGCGGCCGCGGGCCGACCACGCTCATGCGCCCCTGCAACACGTTGAAGAACTGCGGCAGCTCGTCGAGCGAGGTGCGGCGCAGGAAGGCGCCGACCCGCGTGATGCGGGGATCGTCCTTCGTGGCCTGCGGCACCACGGCACCGTCCTGCAGCACGCGCATGCTGCGGAACTTCCAGACCACGATCTCCTCGCCGCCCAGACCGTTGCGGCGCTGGCGGAACAGCGCCGGGCCGGGCGAGTCCATCCGCACGGCGACCGCGATGGCGGCCATCAGCGGTGCCAGCAGCACCACGGCGACGCTGGCGATAACCAGGTCGCTGGCGCGCTTGACGAGGGCGTCGATGCCGGTGAACGGCGTTTCGCACAGGGCCAGCACCGGCAGGCCGTGCAGCGAGTCGAGCCGGCCCTGCACCACGGGCGTGACCAGCACGTCGGGCACGAAGTACAGGCTGGCCGTGGTGCCGTGCAGCGCGTCGACGAGCTGCGCGATGCGCGGCTGCGACATGAGCGGCAGCGTCACGTAGACCTCATGCACGCCCTGGGTGCGCACGTAGGCGGCCAGCGCATCGAGCCCACCGCGGAGCTCGGCGCGGGCGGCGCTGTCGACGCGGTCGCCGCCGCGGTCGTCGAAGTAGCCCAACACCATGGTCGCGGCGCCGGGACGCGCCCGCAACGCGCCGCTCAATCGCACCGCCAACGGGCCACCGCCCACCACGACGGCGCGGCGCTGCTGCGCCGAGGCCGAGCTGGCGTGGCGGAAGCCCTGGCGCAGCGCCACCAGGCCGGCGGCGTGCACCAGCGGGGCCGCCAGCATCCAGGCCAGCATCACGTGCGGGTCGAACAGCGTCAGGCTCGAGGTGATCCAGCCGCAGGCCAGCAGCAGCAGCACGAAACCCGCCCAGGACAGCAAGATCTGCTGCGCGGCGGTACGTGGCGGCGTGGCGAAGAAGTTGCGCCCGGGCAGCCGCAGCAGGAATACGAACAGGGCCAGCACCAGGTCGTGCCGCTGCCAGGGGCGGCCAGCCAGTTGCAGCACCGCCAGGTAGCTGATGGCGGCGCACAGCGGCTCGAACAGCGCCACGGTCAGGGCTTCGACGCTGGGCGGGGCCGGGCGGAAGGGCGCGCTGTCCGCGAGCGGCATCTGTGCAGTACGTTGGGCGGTGGGCATGGCGCTTGGGGTGGGGGGTCGCCATGCACAGAGGCCTTCATCCCGCGCCTGATACGTGAAGGTCTTGCAGCGCCGACATGACGCCGACCGGCAGCAGCCCCGGAACAAGCCACGAACACCTCGGCGGATCACGCGGGCTGCCGCTGGGCGCCGTCTGCAATGCATCCATCGCTGCGGCGCCCGGTCATTGCGGCGGCGTCGATCCGCGACGAAGCCCGTGACCATCGCGCCCACCCGACTGCTGCACCCGCAACGGGTGACGGCAGGCTGCGAACCGGGCCTCACCGCGGGCCCTCATGCAGGCATCCCGCCGATCTCGGCCTTGCCGAGCCGCTGCTTCGCGCCGTGCGCGACCTGGGCTACGACACCCCCGTCGTGGCGCAAACCATCCCCGCCGCGCCTGGCCGTGGCGACCTTATGGCCGGCGCGCAGAGCCGGACCGGCAAGACCGCCGGCCTTACGCTGCCGATGCTGCACCGCCTGGCCGTCAAGCCACAGAGGAAAAACGCGCCTGGCCGTGTCGCCATCCGCGTGCCGATCCTGACACCCACGTGCGAGCTCGCGGCGCTGTTGGAGCAGAGCGTGGCTGGTGTGCCGCCAGCGTCCATCGCGAGCCAGTTGGGCAACTCGGTGAAGATGCTCCTGGAGCGGGTCGCGAGGTGGATTCCGCGGGGCGATCAGGGCAACGCCATGGCACTGCTCGTGGCCGCGATGGCGGGCGATTGCGAAGGAATTCGTCCCAGATTCGTCCCAGCGGACAACCTCGGCCTACCCCAGAAAAGCAAAAAGCCCAAGCAAATCAAAAATTTGCTTGGGCCTGACATTGGTAGGCGCGATTGGACTCGAACCAACGACCCCCACCATGTCAAGGTGGTGCTCTAACCAGCTGAGCTACGCGCCTGGGTCAGCCGCGGAGTATATACGGCGCGCCCCGGCCGGCCCGGACGGCGTCACTTGCGCCGGGCGTGACGTACGCCCGGCACGCGGCCGATCTGTGCCAGCACCGGCGCCAGCCGCGAGGCGTCGGTCAACTCCACGGTGAACGTCATCCAGGCCGCGCTGCGGTCCTTGGCCGATTGGGTGTGCACGCCGGTGACGTTCATCCTGTCCTTGGCAAAGACCTCGGAGATGTCGCGCAGCAGGCCCGGCCGGTCGGCGGCTTCCACCAGCACGTCCAACGGGTAGACCGCCGGCTTGTCGCCACCGCCTCGGCCCCAGGCGACCTCGATGACACGTCCCGGCGCCGTCTGCGCCATGTGGCGCAGGTTGCTGCAATCGGCTCGGTGCACCGCCACGCCGCGGCCGCGCGTCACGAAGCCGGCGATGGCGTCTGGCGGCGCCGGGCGGCAGCAGCGCGCCAGCGTCGTGAGCAGTGAATCGATGCCCACCACCAGCACGCCGCCGCGGCCGCCGCCGGCTTCGGCACGCGGCCGGTGCAGCAGCACGCGGTCCTCGCTGGGTGCCGGCTCGGCCGGGCGAAGCACGGTCTCGATGCTGCGCAGCGAGAACTCGTCCTTGCCCACCACCTCGAACAGCGCCTCGGCGTTCCTGAAGCCCAGCTGCTCGGCCAGTGCGTCGAGCTTGACCGCCGTGCGGCCTTCGCGCTGCAGCAGCCTTTCCACCGCCTCGCGGCCGCGCGCGATGGTCTCGCTCTGCGCCTGGGCATTGAACCAGGCACGCACCTTGGCGCGCGAACGCGGGCTGGCGATGAAACCCAGTTCCGGGTTCAGCCAGTCCAGCGAAGGTCCGCCTTCCCTGGCGGCCACGATTTCCACGGTCTGCCCCGAGGCCAGCGGCTTGTTCAGCGGCACCATGACGCCGTCGACGCGCGCGCCGCGGCAGCGGTGGCCCAGGTCGGTGTGCAGCGCATAGGCGAAGTCCACCGCGGTGGCGCCGGCCGGCAGGTCGATGATGGTGGCCTGCGGCGTGAAGACATAGATGCGGTCGTCGAACGCCGCGGCGCCGGACTCGCCGCCACCCTGGCGGGAGGCATCGCGCTCCCAGGCCAGCAGTTCGCGCAGCACGGCCTTGCGCGCCTCGGCGATGCGTTCCTCGAACTCGCCGCCGGCGGGAGCGCCGCCGCTGCCGCGCAAGCCGCTCACGCCGGCATAGCCGCGGGCGCCGGCTTCCTTGTACATCCAGTGCGCGGCCACGCCGTGCTCGGCGTGCTCGTGCATGGCGCGCGTGCGGATCTGCACCTCCAGCGGCCGCCCGTCGCTGCCCAGCACCACGGTGTGCAGGCTCTGGTAGCCGTTGGGCTTGGGGCGCGCGATGTAGTCGTCGAACTCGCCTTCCACCGGACGCCAGGCTTCGTGCACGCGCGCCAGCGCGGCGTAGCAGGCAGCCACGTCGGGCACGATGACGCGCAACGCACGGGCGTCGAAGATGCGCGTGAAGTCCAGCCCCTTGCCGTGCATCTTCTTCCAGATGCTGTACAGGTGCTTAGGCCGGCCCTGCACGTCGGCGGCCAGACCGGCGGCCGCCAGCAGCCCGGCCAGTTGCCGGCGCGCGGCGTCGACGCTGCGTTCGCGCTCGGCGCGCGTCTCGTCCACCTGGCGCGCCATGCGCTGGTATTCCTCGGGCTGCAGGAAGCGGAACGACAGGTCCTCCAGCTCCCACTTGATCTGCCAGATGCCCAGCCGGTTGGCCAGCGGCGCAAAGACCTGCAGCGACTCCTGGGCGGTGGCCTGCGGGCAGATGAGCTTGTGCGCCGCGAACCAGCGCAGCGTCTGCAGCCGCGACGCCAGGCGCAGCAGCACCACGCGCAGGTCGCGCGAAAACGCCAGCAGCATCTTGCGCACGCGCTCGGTCTGCAAGCTGCCCTGGCCGTCGGCGGCGCCATGCCCCTGCTGCGCTTCGCGCGCAGCGCGCTGGATCTGCACCAGCTTGCGTGTCAGCGTCACCAGGCTGGCATAACTCTCGCCGAAGGCCTTTCTTCACCACCTCCTCGGGGCGCTGCAGGTAGTCGCCGGCATAGACCAGGTAGGCCGCCGCACACAGCGAGGGCGCACCGCCGATGCTGGCCAGCAGCGCCGCCACGCCGTCGGCATGGCCGAGCGCGTCCTCGCCGGTGTCGAGTGGCTGGCCGCTGAGCAGCGGTTCGGCGAAGGCGCGGGCGCGTGCCGCCGGGTCCACGCCTTCGATCGCCGGCGCGGTGGTGCCGGCCAGGTGCACGATGGCCGCGGCGCCTTCCGATCCCATCGCGCCGGTCGCGCCGATGCCGGCGCCTGCCGCGCCACGTTTCATGGCGCGAGCAGGAACTCGCGCACGACGGCCCGTTGCTCGGGCTGCACCAGCATGGGCGCGTGGCCGACACCGGCGAATTCATGCAGCCGGGCGCGCGGGCCGCGTTGCGTCATGGCCAGCGCGGTGGCGTGCGACAGCAGGTCGGACTCGGCGCCGCGCAGCAGCAGCGTCGGGCAAGCCAGGCGGTCGTAGCTTTGCCACAGCATCGCCTCGCCCTGCGCGGCCAGTTCGGGCGTGATGGCCCGGAAGGGCACCGCAATGGCCGGGTCGTAATGGGGTTTGAAGCCTTCGCCATCGGGCACCAGCTGCGGCCGCGTCAGCTGCCGCCACTGCTGCGGCGTGTGCGGCCCGAAGCCCTGCGAGATGGCCCACAGCGCGTCGGCCGCTTCGTCCAGACTGCGCCAGTGCGCCGGCTGCCCCAGATAGCCGCCGATGCGCTGCAGCGCCGCGGGCTGGATCGTCGGCCCCACGTCGTTGAGCACCAGCCGCCGCACGGCCGACCCAGGCAGGCTGGCCAGCCCCAGGCCGATGAGGCCGCCCATCGAGGTGCCCACCCAGTCGACCTGCGCCACGTCCAGTCGGGCCAGCAGCGTCACCATGTCGGCCACGTAGTTCGGGATGGCATAGCCCATCGGGTCGGCCAGGCGGTCGGAACGGCCACGGCCGACGACGTCGGGGCAGATCACTCGATAGTCGGCAAGCAGGTCGCGCGCCAGGGTGTCGAAGTCGCGGCCCTGGCGCGACAGGCCGTGCACGCACACCAGCACTCGCGGGTTGGCGGGATCGCCCCATTCCCAGTAGGCCATGCGGTGCAACCCCGTGCGGCCCAGACATTGCACCGTGCGCAGGCGGGGTTCGGTGCTCGGTGGGGTCATCGTGGGTGTCGCCGGCGCTGGATAATGACGGCATCGTAACAACGCCCCACAAGGAGTCCACCATGCTCAAAGGCAAGACCGCCCTCGTGACCGGGTCCACCAGCGGCATCGGCCTGGGGATCGCCCGCATGCTCGCTGCCCAGGGGGCGCAGGTCATGCTCAATGGCTTCGGCGACTTCGAGGCCCCGCTGGCCGAACTGCGCCAGGCTGGCGCCCGGGTCGTCTACCACGGCGCCGACATGAGCCAGCCGGCGCAGATTGCCGACATGGTGCAGGCCTGCGAAGCCGAATTCGGCGCCTGCGACATCCTGGTCAACAACGCTGGTATCCAGCACGTGGCGCGGGTGGAGGACTTTCCGATCGAGCGCTGGGACGCCATCATCGCCGTCAACCTGAGCTCGGCCTTCCACACCATGCGGGCGGCGCTGCCGGGCATGAAGCGGCGCGGCTGGGGCCGCATCATCAATGTCGCCTCGGCGCACGGCCTGGTGGCCTCGGCGCAGAAGAGCGCCTACGTGGCGGCCAAGCACGGCATCGTGGGCCTGACCAAGGCGGCAGCGCTGGAAAACGCCACCACGGGCGTCACGGTAAACGCCATCTGCCCGGGCTGGGTGCTGACGCCGCTGGTGCAGAAGCAGGTGGACGCACGCGCCGCGGCCGACGGCGTCGACGACGCCGAGGCCAAGCGGCGGCTGCTGCAGGAAAAGCAGCCTTCACTGCAGTTCACCACGCCCGAGCAACTGGCCGAACTGTGCGTCTTCCTGTGCACCGACGCGGCGAAGAACGTCATGGGCCAGGCCTGGGCCATGGACGGCGGCTGGACCGCCCAATAGGGCCCCGGCCACCGCATCGCCTTCGTGCCTGCGCGGCACGGCGCCGCTGCTTCCTCCCCGCCCTTACTTCCTCCGCCGCTACTTCCTCCGCCGCTACTTCCGCATCTGCACGCTGCCGGTCACGACGGCGAGACACGGCGGCCTTGCCGGCTTCCACCGGCAAGGGTGCGTCTTCCATCGGCGCGCGCGAAGCCTGGGCGCGCATCATCGGCACCGGCATGCCACGCATCTCGTCGCTCGACACATTCACCTCGCGCACCGTGTAGCCGCCGAAGCCGAACTGCTGCGACACCGATTCGGCTCGCGAGCGGAAGCGCGCGATGGCCATCGCCGCCACCTCGCCTTCGACCTTTTCGCGCGCCTCGCGCGACAACGAGAAACCCGTGCGCGCAATGGTCAGCGTCTGAATGCGGCCCGTGAGCTGCGCGATGGCCTGCACGTCGCGGCCTTCCACCACCAGCTCGGTGCTGCCCTGCCAGCCAACGATGCCCCCCTGCCCCGCCGCCCTGGCGCTGGCGGGCGCATAACGCGGGTAGAGCGAAAAGGCGCCGGTACGCACTTCCAGCTGGCCGGGTCTTGCGGCCTTGCGCGCCTCGGACAGCGCGATGTCGAGCGCCTGCTTCAGCTGCGTCTGCACTGCTGCCGCGTCCAGGCCTTCGCGGCTGGTGGAAAAGACGACGGTCAGCCAGTCCTGCGCCACGTCCACGGCCGCGCTGGCACTGAGCGTGACCACGTTTTCCGGCGGCGGCAGCGTCTGCGCCAGGGCCGGCAAGCTACTGGCCAGGCAGGCGGCGGCGGCGCAGTTTCGGAGGGCGTTTCGTGAAAGCTTGAGCATGGAGTTCCTTGCTGAGATTGAACCGGTGATCATCGCGCGTCGGCGATGCCGCCTTTCAACCCGTGGCATGCGTCACGGGTTGACCCCCCGGCCCTGCCGCGGCGGCCCCAGACTTGTAACAGATGGTCAGTGCCCCCCGATTCCGGCGAAGTCGCCCCGCACAATGCGGCTGTTACAAATTCGGAGCCGGTCATGAGTACCCCCGTCACCCCCCGTGCCGACCGCATCGTGGTCGTCGACGACGATGCCCGCATCCGCGACCTGCTGCGCCGCTACCTGTCGCAGGAGGGCTTCGACGTGCTGCTGGCCGAGGACGCCAAGGCGCTGAACCGCGTGCTCACGCGCGAGACGGTGGACCTCATCGTGCTCGACCTCATGCTGCCGGGCGAGGACGGACTGAGCATCTGCCGCCGCCTGCGCGCGGCCAACGACAGCACACCCATCATCATGCTCACCGCCAAGGTGGAAGACGTGGACCGCATCGTGGGCCTGGAGGTCGGTGCCGACGACTATCTCTCCAAGCCCTTCAACCCGCGCGAATTGCTGGCCCGCATCCACGCCGTGCTGCGCCGCCGCCCCGCGCCCGAGGCGCCCGGCGCGCCATCAAAGGAAGCCCAGGTGGTCAGCTTCGGGCCGTTCGAATTCGACCTCTCGCTGCGCCGGCTGTCCAAGAACGGCGAACAGATCGCGCTCACCACGGGCGAATTCAGCATGCTGAAGGCGCTGGTGCGCCACCCGCGGCAGCCCCTGTCGCGCGACAAGCTGGCGCAGCTGGCGCGCGGCCGCGAGTTCGAGCCCTTCGACCGCAGCCTGGACGTGCAGATCTCGCGCCTGCGCAAGATGCTCGAGCCCGACCCGGCGCAGCCACGCTATATCCAGACCGTGTGGGGCGTGGGTTATGTCTTCGTGCCCGACGGCGCCAGCTGACGCTTCGACGTGCCGCAACGCCCCCTGGGCCTGAGCCTCTTCTGGCGCACCTTCGTCCTGCTGGCCATCTTGCTGGCCGGCGGCGTGTTTGCCTGGGTGCAGACGCTGCGGGCCATGGAGTTCGAGCCGCGCGCGGTGCTGGCGGCGCAGCAGACGGCGAGCCTGGTCAACCTGACGCGCGCCGCGCTGGAGCAGGCCGACGGCATCAACCGCGTGGCGCTAGTCAAAAGCCTGGGCGCGACGCAGGCCGTGCGCGTGCGGCCGCGCGAGCCCGGCGACCGCTGGGAACCCTTTGCGGTGGACCGCTTCACGCGCCGCGTGAGCGAAGAGTTGATCGGGGCGCTGGGGGCCGATGCCGTGGTGGCTCGCAGCGTCAACGACGAGACGGGGCTGTGGGTGGGTTTCCCGATCGAGCGCGACCGCTACTGGCTGCAGGCCGCGCCGGCG
>JAXHKY010000011.1:0-116146 GCA_034522875.1 Rubrivivax sp.
CAAGGGGCCCAGGCCGCGCGGCCTGACGCATGTCGTTGACGGTGCCCGCCAGGTCCGGTGCACTGTCTACCAGTGTGCCGTCCAGGTCGAACAGCACTGCGGCCACGCCCGCGCGCACGGCGCGACTCAGTCCGGGCGGCGGCAGGCCACCAGGTAGTTGACGCTGGTGTCGGCCGAAAGCCAGTAGCGTTTGGTCAGCGGGTTGTACTGCATGCCCCGGCTGCCCTGCAGATTCAAACCCGCGTCGCGCGACCAGCGCGCCAGTTCGCTCGGCCGGATGAATCGCGCGTACTCGTGCGTGCCCTTGGGCAACAGGCCCAGCACGTATTCAGCGCCGATGATCGCGAACAGGAAGGACTTGGGGTTGCGGTTCAGCGTCGAGAAGAAGACCCAGCCCCCCGGCTTGACCAGGGTGGCACAGGCGCGCACGACGGCCGCCGGGTCAGGCACGTGTTCAAGCATCTCCATACAGGTGACGACGTCGAAGGCCGCGGGGCGCTCGAGGGCCAGCGCCTCGGTGGCGATCTCGCGGTAGTCCAGGTTGGCGGCACCGGCCTCCAGCGCGTGCAGACGGGCCACACCCAGCGGCCGCGCCGCGAGGTCGATACCCGTCACGTGCGCCGCACGCCGCGCCATCGCCTCGGCCAGGATGCCGCCGCCGCATCCGACGTCGAGCACCTGCTTGTCGCGCAGCACGGCCAGTTCGTCTATCCATTCCAGCCGCAGTGGGTTGATCTGGTGCAGCGGCCGGAACTCGCTCTCCTGATCCCACCAGCGGTGGGCCAGCTCGCTGAATTTGGCCAGTTCCTGTGCGTCGACGTTGCTCATGAGCAGCATGTTAACGAGGCCGGCGTAACCCCGCTGCCGCGACCGCTGTCGGCAGCGTGGTGAAGCGGGCTTCCGAAAACGAAAAACCCCGCCGCAGCGGGGTTCTGATCAACAGCGGCCCAGGGGCCGCTTCGATCACTTCTTGGCGCGGGTGCCGACGACTTCCACTTCCACGCGACGGTTCTTCGCGCGGCCTTAGCGGCCGTCTTGTTGTCGGCGACCGGCTTGAGGTCGAACCCTTGCCTTCGGTGTAGACCCGGTTCTTCTCGATGCCCTTGCTCGTCAGGAAAGTCTTGACGGCTTCGGCGCGGCGGATCGACAGCTTCTGGTTGTAGGCGGAGGCGCCGGTCGCGTCGGCGTGGCCGACAGCGATCACCACCTCCAGCGCAACGCCCTTGGTCTTCTCGACCAGGTCCGTCAGCTTGGCTTGTGCGTCGGGCTTGAGCACGGCCTTGTCGAAGTCGAACAGCGCGTCAGCAGCGAAGGTCACCTTCTCTTGGACCGGAGCAGCCGGGGGCGGCGCCGGACGCGGGGCCGGTGCGGGCGGCGGCAGCGGGCGGCGGCCGGCGGGGGGTGCAACGCGGCGGAGCGGCCGCGGGGCGGCGGCGGCGGCGGCTTGATGGCGCCATCGCACTTCTCGTCGGCAGTGGCCGGCGTCCAGCCGGAATCGCGCCAGCAAAGTTCGTTGGTGCCGTTCTTCCAGACGGTGCCGTCCGTGGCACGCCAGTTGTCAGCGCCGACCTGAACTGCTCGGCAGTAGGAGCACTGCGCCTGCGCACGACCGATCGGGGCGGCAAGTGCGGCAGATGCAAAAAGCACCGCCACCTTGTTCAATTTCTTCATGATTCTCCTCTCGAGGGAAGCCGCAGTAGCCTGCGAAAAGTCCAAAGCGACAAGCTTGAGTACCGGGCAAATCCCCACGCTTGCGGGCACTTACCACCGACGGATCATTGTGCCATAGGGCATCCGATCGACTTCATTTTGGGCCCTGCTTCGGGGCTGCCCACCCCCGTTGTTGCGCTGCCGCGACATGGCCAGCCCCGTAGAATGCGCTGTTTCGCCTCGTCGCGAACCTGGCCCTCGGGCCGCCCGGAAGACACGCACGCATGAGCTCGTTCGCCAAGGAAACCCTCCCCGTCAGTCTCGAAGAGGAGATGCGGCGCTCGTACCTCGACTACGCGATGAGCGTGATCGTCGGCCGTGCCTTGCCCGACGCCCGCGACGGCCTCAAGCCAGTGCACAGGCGCTGCCTCTTTGCGATGCACGAGCAGTCCAACCACTGGAACCGCCCGTACAAGAAGAGCGCGCGCATCGTCGGCGATGTGATGGGCAAGTACCACCCGCACGGCGACTCGGCGATCTACGAGACCATCGTGCGCATGGCGCAGCCCTTCTCGCTGCGCCACATGCTGGTCGATGGCCAGGGCAACTTCGGCAGCGTCGACGGCGACAACGCCGCGGCCATGCGCTACACCGAGATCCGGCTGTCGAAGATCGCGGCCGAGATGCTGGCCGACATCGACAAGGAAACCGTCGACTTCGCACCCAACTACGACGGCTCCGAGAACGAGCCCACGGTGCTGCCGGCGCGGCTGCCCAACCTGCTGGTCAACGGCTCGACCGGCATCGCGGTGGGCATGGCCACGAACATCCCGCCGCACAACCTCAACGAGGTCGTCGACGCCTGCCTGCACCTGCTGAAGAACCCTGACGCCTCGATCGACGAACTGATGGAGATCGTGCCGGCGCCCGACTTCCCCACCGCCGGCATCATCTACGGCCTGAGCGGCGTGCGCGAGGGCTACCGCACCGGGCGCGGCCGCATCGTGATGCGCGCGAAGTGCCACTTCGAAGACATCGGCAAGGGCGAGCGCCAGGCGATCATCGTCGACGAGATCCCCTACCAGGTGAACAAGAAGACGCTGCTCGAGCGCATCGCCGAGCTCGTCCACGAGAAGAAGATCGATGGCATCAGCCACATCCAGGACGAGAGCGACAAGTCCGGCATGCGCGTGGTGATCGAGCTCAAGCGCGGCGAAGTGCCCGAGGTGGTGCTGAACAACCTGTACAAGCAGACGCAGCTGCAGGACTCGTTCGGCATGAACATGGTGGCGCTGATCGACGGCCAGCCCAAGCTGTGCAACCTGAAGGACCTGATCGAGGTCTTCCTGGACCACCGGCGAGAGGTCATCACGCGACGCACGGTGTTCGAGCTGAAGAAGGCGCGTGAGCGCGGCCACGTGCTCGAAGGCCTGGCGGTGGCGCTGGCCAACATCGACGAGTTCATCGAGACCATCAAGACCAGCCCGACGCCGCCGGTGGCCAAGGCCGCGTTGATGGCCAAGAGCTGGGACAGCAGCATGGTGCGCGAGATGTTGACGCGCGCCGAAGGCGACACCCCGGGCGGCCGCGCCGCCTACCGCCCCGAGGGCCTGCCCGCCAACTACGGCCTGCAGGCCGACGGCCTGTACCGCCTGAGCGACGACCAGGCGCAGGAAATCCTGCAGATGCGGCTGCAGCGCCTGACCGGCCTGGAGCAGGACAAGATCATCGGCGAGTACCGCGAGGTGATGACCGAGATCGCCGATCTGCTGGACATCCTGGCCCGCCCCGAGCGCGTCACCACCATCATCAGCACCGAACTCGGCGATGTGAGGCGCGAATTCGGCGAGACCAAGCTCGGCGCGCGCCGCAGCGAAGTCATCCACAACGCGCAGGAGCTGGGCACCGAAGACCTGATCACGCCCACCGACATGGTGGTCACGCTCAGCCACACCGGCTACATCAAGAGCCAGCCGCTGGCCGAATACCGCGCGCAGAAGCGCGGCGGCCGCGGCAAGCAGGCCACGCAGACCAAGGAAGACGACTGGGTCGACCAGCTCTTCATCGCCAACACGCACGACTGGATCCTGTGCTTCAGCGACCGCGGGCGGGTCTACTGGCTGAAGGTTTGGGAAGTGCCGCAGGGCAGCCGCAACAGCCGCGGCAAGCCCATCGTCAACATGTTCCCGCTGCAGCCGGGCGAAAAGATCACCGTCGTGCTGCCGGTGACGGGAGAGAACCGCAGCTTCCCGGCGGACCACTACATCTTCATGGCCACGGCTTTGGGCATCGTGAAGAAGACACCGCTGGACGACTTCGCCAACCCGCGCAAGGCCGGCATCATCGCCGTCACCCTGGACGAGGGCGACTTCCTCATCGGCGCCGCGCTCACCGACGGCCAGCACGACGTGATGCTGTTCAGCGATGGCGGCAAGGCGGTGCGCTTCGACGAATCCGACGTCACGCCGCACGGCCGTCAGTCGCGCGGCGTCAAGGGCATGACACTCGAGGAGGGCCAGGCCGTGATCGCGATGCTGGTGGCCGAGGACGAGACGCAAAGCGTGCTCACCGCCACCGAGAACGGCTACGGCAAGCGCACCTCCATCACCGAGTACACGCGCCACGGCCGCGGCACCAAGGGCATGATCGCCATCCAGCAGAGCGAACGCAACGGCCGCGTCGTCGCCGCCACGCTGGTGCGCGCCAACGACGAGATCATGCTCATCACCGACAAGGGCGTGCTGGTGCGCACGCGCGTCAGCGAGATCCGCGAGCTGGGCCGCGCCACGCAGGGCGTGACGCTGATCGCGCTGGACAATGGCGCCACGCTGTCGGGGCTGCAGCGCATCGTCGAAAACGACGCACCCGCCGATGGCGACGAGGGAACCGAAGGCGCCGCCGGCGCTGCAACCGAAGGAAACTGATTGATGTTCAAGGCTCTTCTGATCGCCGCTGCCCTGGCAGCCGCCTCGCTGGCACAGGCACAGGCACCCGCGCCGTCGCCGAAGCCGACCCCGCCCGCGGCCGCCCCGAGCGCGGCCAAGAAGGAACTGGTGGCGCGCGTGCTGCAGTTGCAGCAGCCGGGCATCGAGGCCATGGCGCGCCAGCTCGCCGAACAACCCGCGCGGCAGCTGCTGCAGGGCGCCAGCCAGGGCCTGCAGCGCCTGCCCGCCGAACGCCGCGAGGCCGTGGCTCGCGACATTGAAGCCGACGTGCGCAAATACATCGAGGAGGCCACCCCCATCGTGCGCGACCGCGCCGTGGCGCTGGCACCCACCACCATCGGCCCGCTGCTCGAGGAACGCTTCACCGAGGACGAGCTCAGGCAGGTCATCGCCATGCTCGAGTCGCCGGCCTGAATCCGCAAGTTTATCCATGGGTGCCTGCAGAGGCGACATGGCAGAGGCGCTGATCGGAGACAGTTGGTCAGGCCGAGGTCGCGGCGCGGCGGTGGAAGCCAAGTGCTCGCGCGCCTTGCAGCAGACCATGGCCAAGCGGCTGGGAAGCGCGCCAACCGCTGCGGCCTGCGGCGCCAAGCTGCGACGGTTCCCCACCGCCGTGCAAGTGAGCCGGCGTCCATGAGCCAGGCGTTCCGCCGCCGTCGCCCCCGCATTGCTGGCGCTGCGCGAGCGCATCGACGCTGCCGACGCGGAATTGCTCGCGCTGCTGAACCGGCGCGCCGGCCTGGCGCTCGAGGTCGGCGAGATCAAGAAGCGCGAAGGCTCGGTGGTCTTCCGGCCCGAGCGCGAGGCGCAGGTCATCGACGGTCTGAAAGCCATCAACGCCGGGCCACTGCAAGCCGAGAGCATCGCGCCGATCTGGCGCGAAATCATGTCGGCCTGCCGCGCGCTCGAAACCCCCACGCGCGTGGCCTACCTGGGCCCGGCGGGCACCTTCAGCGAAGAGGCCGCCCTGGGCTATTTCGGCTCGTCGCTCACGCGCGTGCCCTGTGCCAGCATCGACGAGGTCTTCCGCACCACCACCGCCGGCGCGGCTGATTTTGGCGTCGTGCCGGTAGAAAACAGCACCGAGGGCGTGGTCGCGCGCTCGCTGGACCTGTTCCTGCACACGCCGCTGTTCATCATCGGCGAGACCAGCCTGTTCGTGCGCCACAACCTGCTGCGGCGCAGCGATTCACTGGAAGGCATCGTTGCCGTGCTGGCCCACCCGCAGGCGCTGGCGCAATGCCACGGCTGGCTGGCCAATCACCTGCCCAGCGCCGAGCGCCGGCCGGTGGCCAGCAATGCCGAAGGCGCGCGCCTCGCCGCGCTGGACCCGGCGCTGGCGGCCATCGCCAGCGAGCGCGCGGCCAGCGAATACGGCCTGCACGTGGTGGCCCCGGCGATCCAGGACGACCCGCACAACCGCACGCGGTTTGCCATCGTCACGCACCCGCAGCGGCACCCCGCGCCGCAAGCTTCGGGCCACGACTGCACCAGCCTGGTGGTCTCGGTGAGCAACCGCCCGGGTGCCGTGCACGACATGCTGGTGCCGCTGAAGACACATGGTGTCTCGATGAGCCGCTTCGAGTCTCGCCCGGCGCGTTCGGGGCAGTGGGAGTACTACTTCTACATCGACATCGAGGGTCACCCCGCGGAGCCGCACGTGGCCGCCGCGCTGGCTGAACTGCGCACCGCATGCGCCTTTTTCAAGGTGCTGGGCACCTACCCGATCGACGTGCACTGATGGGCCACCCAGCTCACTCCGTTCGCTGCGCCCCGACGGGGCGCCCGGTGACCTTCGGGCGGCCGCGCAGCCACTGATCATGTTCCAGCAACTCGGTCTGATCGGCTGCGGCCTCATCGGCGGCTCCTTTGCGCTGGCGCTCAAGCGCGCCGGCATGGTCAGGCGAGTCGTCGGCTACAGCAAGTCGCCTTCGACCACCGAAAGGGCCAGGAAGCTCGGTGTCATCGATGCCGCCGCGGAATCGGCGCTGCGCGCCGTGGCCGGCTCCGACATCGTGCTCATCGCCGTGCCGGTGGCCGCCACCGAGACCACCTTCAAGGCCATCCGCGACCTGGTGGAACCGGGCGTGCTGTTCATGGACGTGGGCAGCACCAAGCGCGACGTGGTCGACGCGGCGCGGCGCGTGCTGCGCGAGCGCATCCGCTCGTTCGTGCCGGCGCACCCGATCGCCGGCAGGGAGGTCTCGGGGGTCGAGAATGCCGATGCCGCCCTGTTCAGCGGCCGCCAGGTGATCCTGACACCACTGGCGCAGACCGCACCCGAACTGGTGCAGAAGGCCACCGACGCCTGGT
The DNA here is from genome assembly GCA_034522875.1 of Rubrivivax sp. Lineage (GTDB taxonomy): Bacteria > Pseudomonadota > Gammaproteobacteria > Burkholderiales > Burkholderiaceae_C > Rubrivivax. Next base: position 6,909 of record JAXHKY010000011.1, read on the forward strand.
GTGCCGTGGGTGCTCAGGTGCTCAAGATGACGGCCGAGAACCACGACGCCGCCTTTGCCGCCGTGAGCCACCTGCCTCACCTGCTGGCCTTCGCCTATTTCAGCGCCGTCGTCAACCAGCCCGCCGGGCGCGACTACCTCTCGCTGGCCGGGCCGGGTTTCCGCGACTTCACGCGCATCGCGGCCAGCAGCCCGGAAACCTGGCGCGACATCCTGGTGGCCAACCGCGAAGAGGTGCTCAAGCAGTCGCAGCGCTTCCGCCATGCGCTCGACGCGCTGGAGCACGTCATGCGCTCGGGCAATGCCGAGGCGCTGGAAGACCTCATCCGCGGCCCGGCCGAGGGCCGCGCCCGCTGGACGATGGGCGCGCCGCGCGTGCCCGGCTCGGGCAAGAACTGAAGCTTTCGCGCTGCGCCACCGCGCGACGCAAGCCCTCCTTGGCGCGCCAACCCATGTACGACATTCCGCACCTCGACCTGCCGCCGCTGCGCAGCGCGTCCGGCACCGTCAGGCTGCCGGGCAGCAAGAGCATTTCCAACCGCGTGCTGCTGCTCGCCGGCCTGGCCGAAGGCACGACCGCCGTGCACGACCTGCTGGATTCGCGAGGACACGCGCGTCATGCTCGACGCGCTGGCGGCGCTCGGTTGCGGGCTCAGGCGTGAAGGCGCGGTGCTGCACGTCACGGGCCTGGCTGGCCGGCTGGCGGTGCACGAGGCACGGCTCTTTCTGGGCAATGCCGGCACCGCCATGCGGCCGCTGGCCGCCGCGCTGGCGATGCTGGCGGCCACGCAAGGCGGCCGCTTCGAACTCAGCGGCGTGCCGCGCATGCACGAGCGGCCGATCGGCGACCTGGTCGACGCCTTGCGCCCGCTGGGCTGCACGATCGAGGACCTGGGCACACCGGGCTACCCGCCGCTGCGCATCAGCGGCCAGGCCGGCGGCCGGCTGGCCACCGGGCAGCCGATCCGCGTGCGCGGCGATGTCTCGAGCCAGTTCCTGACCGCGCTGCTGCTCGCGCTGCCGCTGGTGGCGCAGGACAGCGACGTCGTGGTCGAGGTCGAGGGCGAGCTGATCTCCAAGCCTTATGTCGAGATCACGCTGTCGCTGCTGGCGCGTTTCGGCATCGATGTGCATCGTGAAGGCTGGCAGCGCTTCACCGTGCCGTGCTCGAAGCACGGCAGCCGCTACCGCACACCGGGCCACATCCATGTCGAAGGCGATGCCTCGTCGGCCTCGTATTTCGTCGCCCTCGGCGCCATCGCCGCACGGGCCGAGGCGCCGCTGCGCATCGAAGGCGTGGGCAGCGATTCGATCCAGGGCGACATCCGCTTCGTCGACGCCGCCATGGCCATGGGCGCGCAGGTCAAGAGCGGCCCCGGCTGGCTCGAGGTGCACCGCGGCCGCTGGCCGCTGGCCGGCATCACGCTGGACTGCAACCACATCCCGGACGCTGCCATGACGCTGGCCGTGATGGCGTTGTATGCCGATGCACCGACGCACCTGTCGGGCATCGCCAGCTGGCGCGTCAAGGAAACCGACCGCATTGCCGCCATGGCCGCCGAATTGCGCAAGGTCGGCGCCACGGTCACCACGGGCGGCGACTTCATCGAGGTCGTGCCGCCGTCGCACTGGCAGCCGGCGGTGATCCACACCTACGACGACCACCGCATGGCGATGTGCCTGTCGCTGGCCGCCTTCAACCCGCTGGCCGGCGCACCCGGCCCCGCCGGGGCCGGAACACCCCCTCCACCGTCCTGCCCGGTGCGCATCCTCGACCCGCGCTGCGTCGCCAAGACCTTCCCGGACTACTTCGAGGCGCTGTTCGGCGTCGCCGCGGCCGCCCCCGAAGACGTGCCGGTGATCACCATCGACGGCCCCACCGCCTCGGGCAAAGGCACGCTGGCCGCCGCAGTCGCCGACGCGCTGGGCTACCACCTGCTCGACTCGGGCGCGCTCTACCGCGCCACCGGCCTGGCGGCGCAGTGGGACGGCGTCGCGCCCGACGACGAAGCCGGCCTGGCGCGCCTGGCCGGGCTGCTGGACCTGCGCTTCGGCCACGGGCCCTTGAACGAGCTGCACAGCAGCCGCGCCTGGCTGCGCGGCCAGGAAGTCAGCGACGACCTGCGCGCCGAGGCCGCCGGCCTGCTGGCCTCGCGCGTGTCGGCGCTGCCGGCCGTGCGCAGCGCGCTGCACGGGCCTGCAATTGGCCTTTCGCCGCGCCCCGGGCCTGGTGGCCGACGGCCGCGACATGGGCACCGTCGTCTTTCCGGGCGCGGCGCTCAAGGTGTTTCTCACCGCCAGCCCCGCCGAGCGTGCCGAAAGGCGCCATAAGCAGTTGATTTCAAAAGGTATTTCGGCTAGCATCGCAGACCTTCGTGCAGACCTCGAGGCACGCGACGAGCGCGACAGAAGCCGTAGCGTCGCGCCCTTGAAGCCGGCCGAAGACGCGTTGTTGCTCGACAACTCGCACTTGAGCATCGACGAATCGGTGCAGCAGGTGCTGGCTTGGTGGCAAGCAGCGCAGGCCCTTCAGTTCTGCGAGCGTAGAGGCGCCTGAAGCGGCCGCAGGCGTCCCTCGCGCTCCTTCCAGCGGCCGACAGGCCGAAGGCGCGGTGACTTTTTCAACCTTCACCCGCGGCACCCGCCGCATGCATCGCCCGGCTCTGCACTTAACTTCTTCCGGGCTCCAGGAAACCCATGTCTGTCCAAACTACCGTCACCTCCACCGGTGGCAGCGATTCGTTCGCCGCACTGTTCGAAGAGTCCCTGAAGAGCAACGACATGCGCGTCGGCGAGGTCATCTCCGCCGAGGTCGTGCGCATCGATTTCAACCACGTCGTGGTCAACGCCGGGCTCAAGAGCGAGTCCTACGTGCCCATCGAGGAATTCAAGAACGACCAGGGCGAACTCGAAGTCCAGGTCGGCGACTTCGTGTCGGTGGCCATCGACGCCGTCGAGAACGGCTACGGCGACACCATCCTGAGCCGCGACAAGGCCAAGCGCCTGGCCTCGTGGATGTCGCTGGAGAACTCGCTGGAGTCGGGCGAATTCGTCACCGGCACGGTCAGCGGCAAGGTCAAGGGCGGCCTGACGGTGCTGGTCAACGGCATCCGCGCCTTCCTGCCGGGCAGCCTGCTCGACACGCGCCCGGTGAAGGACATGACGCCCTACGAGGGCAAGACCATGGAGTTCAAGGTCATCAAGCTCGACCGCAAGCGCAACAACGTCGTGTTGTCGCGCCGCGCCGTCGTCGAGGCTTCGATGGGCGAAGAACGCGCCAAGCTGCTGGAAACCTTGTCCGAAGGCGCCATCGTCAACGGCGTGGTCAAGAACATCACCGAATACGGTGCCTTCGTCGACCTGGGCGGCATCGACGGCCTGCTGCACATCACCGACATGGCCTGGCGCCGCGTGCGCCACCCCAGCGAGGTGGTCACCGTCGGCCAGGAACTCACGGCCAAGGTGCTGAAGTTCGACGCCGAGAAGAACCGCGTCAGCCTGGGCCTGAAGCAGCTGGGCGACGACCCCTGGCATGGTGTTTCGCGCCGCTACCCCAACGGCACGCGCCTGTTCGGCAAGATCACCAACATCGCCGACTACGGTGCCTTCGTCGAGATCGAGCCCGGCATCGAAGGCCTGGTGCACGTCTCCGAGATGGACTGGACCAACAAGAACGTCGCGCCCGCCAAGGTGGTCACCCTGGGCGAGGAAGTCGAAGTCATGGTCCTGGAGATCGACGAGGACAAGCGCCGCATCAGCCTGGGCATGAAGCAGTGCAAGGCCAACCCCTGGGAAGAGTTCAGCGCCACCGTCAAGCGCGGCGACCGCGTCAAGGGGCCCGTCAAGAGCGATCACCGACTTCGGCGTCTTCATCGGCCTGTCGGCCGGCATCGACGGCCTGGTGCACCTGTCCGACCTGTCCTGGCACGAGCCGGGCGAGACCGCGGTGCGCAACTACAAGAAGGGCCAGGAAGTCGAGGCCCTGGTGCTGGCCATCGACGTCGAGCGCGAGCGCATCAGCCTGGGCATCAAGCAGCTGGACGTCGACCCCTTCACCAGCTTCACCACGCTGAACGACCGCGGCGCGATCGTCAACGGCAAGGTCAAGAGCGGTGGACCCGCGCGGCGCCGAGATCCAGCTCAACGAAGACGTCACCGGCTACCTGCGCGCTTCCGAAGTCAGCGCCGACCGCGTCGAGGATGCGCGCAACGTGCTGAAGGAAGGCGACGAAGTCACCGTGATGGTCATCAACGTCGACCGCAAGCTGCGTTCGATCCAGCTGAGCATCAAGCAGAAGGACAACGCCGACGCCCAGCAAGGCATGCAGACGCTGCGCCAGACCAACGAGCGTGAAAACGCCGGCACCACGAGCCTGGGCGCCCTGCTGCGCGCCAAGCTCGACAACCGTCCGAAAGAGTAATTCGACGGCGGCCCCGGGCCGGCGCCTGCCGGCCCGGGGTCGGCTGCACCCTCGCGTGCACCACCGCGGGCGCCCGTCCGCGGGTCGTCCTGACCAGCGAACGGCCGCCGCAGTCCCATGACACGATCCGACCTCGTCACCCGCCTGGCCGAGCGCTTTTCCCAGCTCACGCAGCGCGACACCGAGTTCGCCGTCAAGACCATCCTCGACGCCATGTCCGACGCGCTGGCCCGTGGCCACCGCATCGAGATCCGCGGCTTCGGCAGTTTCAGCATCAACCGCCGCCCGCCCCGCATGGGCCGCAACCCGCGCAGCGGCGAGCAGGTCGTCATCCCCGAAAAGCTGGTGCCGCACTTCAAGCCGGGCAAGGCCCTGCGCGAAGCCGTCGACGCCCAGGCCGCGAGCGAGCTCGACCGGCTCTAGCCGGGCAGCCCGCGGCGCGCGGCGCGGGTCCTAGAATCGGCGCCGCATGCGCTACCTCCTCGGCCTGTTCCGGGCCTTCGTCTTCTTCACGCTGTTCGCCTTTGCGCTGAACAACCAGCAGACGGCCGTCGTGCACTGGTTCTTCGGCGTCGAATGGCGCACGCCCATGGTCATGGTGGTGCTGACGGCATTTGCCGCCGGTTGCGCCATCGGCGCACTGGCCATGGTGCCCAGCTGGTGGCGCCAGCGCCGCGTGGCCAGACGGCATGCGCCACCGCCGCCCCCGGTCGTGGCCGCCGCGGTGTCCGGCAGCGTGACACCCAGCGAGTTCGGCCCCGAGCATCCGCCCCGCGAAGGCCTCTGACCGGCAATGGACTTCGACCTCCAGTGGCTGCTCATCGGCCTGCCCGTGGCCTTCGCCCTGGGCTGGATGGCCTCGCGCTTCGACCTGCGGCAGCTCAAGCGTGAGCGGCAGGACTCGCCGCGCGCCTACTTCAAGGGCCTGAACCTGCTGCTCAACGAACAGCAGGACAAGGCCATCGACGCCTTCATCCAGGCGGTGCAGGACGACCCCGACACCACCGAGCTGCACTTCGCCCTGGGCAACCTCTTCCGCCGCCGCGGCGAGTTCGAGCGCGCCGTGCGCGTGCACCAGCACTTGCTGGGCCGCACCGACCTGAAGGACGGCGACCGCGACCGCGCCCAGCGTGCGCTGGCGCAGGACTACATGAAGGCCGGCCTCTTCGACCGCGCCGAGGCCGCCTGGCACGCGCTGGAAGGCACGCCCTTCGACGGCGAGGCGCGGCTGGCGCTGCTGTCGCTGTACGAACGGTCGCGCGACTGGCGCCGCGCCGTGGAAGTGGCGCGCGTGCTCGACCGTGTCGGCGGCGGCTCGTTCGCTTCGCGCATCGCGCACTACGAGTGCGAGCTCGCCGAGGACGCCGACGCCCCAGGGCCGCGCCGAGGAAGCCGAAGCCGCCTTGCAGCGCGCGCGCAAGGCCGCACCCCAGGCGCCCCGGCCTTGCCTGCTGGCGGGCAAGCGCGCGCTGCGCCAGGGCCACCCTGCACGGGCGCTGGCGGCCTGGGACAGCCTGCGCCAGCACCACGCCGCGACCTTTCTGCTGGTGGCGGCTGACTACGCGCAGGCCGCGCGCGCCGCTGATCAGGTCAGCGCGGCGCATACGGCGCTGACGGCCGCACTCATGCAAAGACCCGCGCTTGAACTCGTGCAGGCGCTGGAAAGTCTGGAAGCCCCGGACGACCCGGCCCGGCTGCCGCGCCTGCTGGCCCAGCTGCAGCAGCAGCCCAGCCTGTCGGGCGCCCAGCGGCTGCTGGCCCTGCCGCCGGAAGCCTGGACCGACGACGCCTGGGCCGCACTGCGCGCGGCCGTGGCGCGCAGCGTGGCGCCAAACCGCTGCAGCGCTACCGCTGCGCCGCCTGCGGCTTCGAGGCCCAGCACTACTTCTGGCAATGCCCGGGCTGCCTGAACTGGGACAGCTATCCGCCGCAGCGCATCGACGCGCTGTAGGCCGGCCCGACGCGGCAGGGCCGGTCAGGGGGCGAGCTGACTCTCCAGCAGCGCCAGCACGTCGCCGCGGCTGGGCACCTGCCCCTTGCCTCCGATGCTGGCCACGCGGCCCGGGCCGGTGATGCCGGCCAGGCCGGGCTCGTGGTCGCAGTAGATGCCCAGCGTGGGCCGGCCCAGCGCCGCTGCCAGGTGGCTGAAACCCGTATCCAGCCCCACCACGTGGCGCGCGCCGGCCAGCACGGCGGCCATCTCGCCGACCTTCAGGAAGGGCGGCACGTCGCCCTGGCAGCCGGCGGCGATGCGCTCGGCCAGGGTCTGTTCCCCGGGCCGGCCCCACAGCACCAGCGGGGTCCAGCCGATTTCCACGAAGCGCCGGCCCAGCGCCACCCAGTGGCGCTCGGGCCAGAGCTTCTCGGGCCGGCTGGCGTTCGGGATCAGCACCGCATAGGCCCCGCGCGGGACCCAGCCGCCAGTGGGTGCCCGCAAGCCGAAGTCTGGCGCCGATTCGGGCACGGCGTAGCCCAGGTGCGCCGCGGCCAGGCGGCGGCAGCGCTGCACCGCGTGCAGGTTGCGCGGCACCGCCGCCGTGCGCTGGTACAAGCGGGCGGCCAGCGGTTCGCGCAGGCTGTCGCGGTCGTATCCGGCCACCGGCGCGGCGGCCTGGCGCGCCCACAGCACGCTCTTCAGCAAGCCCTGCAGGTCGAGCACGAGTTCGTAGCGCTGGTCGCGCAGGTCGTCGCGCAGGCTGCGCATGGCGCGCCAGGTGGAGGCCTTCAGCAACTGGCTGCGCCACTTGCGCCAGGCCATCGGCCACACGCGCTGCACGCCCGGATGCAGTTGCGGGATGGCGGCAAACGGCGCTTCGACCAGCCAGTCGATCACCGCGCCGGGGTGCTGGCGGCAGATGTCGGCCACCACGGGCGTGGCGTGCACCACGTCACCCATCGACGAGGTCTTGACGATGAGCAGCCGCACTCGCTTCAGCTTCCCTGGCGTTCCCTGACCAGCGCCGGGTTGAAGCGCGGGTCGTTGTACATCTTGAACTGGCGATAGACCTTGAAATAGGCGCGGCCGGCAGCGGCGTCGGCGAGCAGCGCGTCCAGGCAGCCGGCGAGGTCGGCGCGCTGCTGCTGCAGACGCTCCAGCTTCACGCGGCTGGCTGCGCGATGCGCCTCGTCGACGTCGCGGCGCTCGGTCTGGGCACGCATGGCGTGGATCTTCAGCGCCATGATGGAAAGCCGGTCGATCATGCTGCCGGCGGTTTCGCTGTTCAACCGCGCGCCCGTCGGCACCGTGGACACCGGCGCGTCGGTGCGCGCCGAGGCGGCGTCGACCAGACCCAGCGCCACCAGCAGCAACTCGTCCACGCGCTCGGTGGCGTCGTTGCGCGCCTGGTTGTAGCCGTCGATGGCACGCTTGTTGGCGGCGATCTCGGCGTCGGCCACGGTGGTGCGGCGCGCCAGGTCCTCTTCGGCCCAGAGCAGGCTGTTGAAGCGGTGGTTGGCCTGCAGCCAGTGCCAGGCGTCTTCGCCTGCGGCCGGCGGCTCCTCGCGCGGCCAGCCCGGGTGCGCCAGCAGCCGGTCGTGCAGGGCGGTGACTTGCGTGCCCGTGGGCAGGCGGTTCAGGGCAGGGTTCATGGCGGGGCCGATGGCAGAATCTTCGCGGATTATCCGCCGCCCATGACGAGCCTTCACCGCCCCCTGATCGTGCGCTTGCGCAACTGGGTCGGCGATGTCACGCTGGGCGTGCCGACCCTGCAGCGCCTGGCCGACCACGGTTATGCGCTGCAACTGGTGGGCAAGGGCTGGGCGCGCGACCTGCTGGCCGGCCATGGCTGGCCGGTGCATGTGCTGCCCAAGACGCTGCGCGAGCGGGTGCGCCAGTTGCGCGAGTTGAAGCGCATCGCCGCGGCCTGCGACCCCGGCCTGGGGCGGCGCATCCATGCCGTCTGTTTTCCGTATTCCTTCTCCAGCGCGCTCGACTTCCGCCTGGCCGGCCTGCGTGCGCTGGGCCACGCCTACGAGGGCCGCAGCCTGCTGCTGGCACGCGCGGCACCACGGCCGAGCGGCGTGCATGAACTGGAGGTCTACTGGGACCTGGGCAACGTGTTGCTGGGCCAGGCCGTGCCGCCGCCGGCGAGCATCGGACTGCGCGTGGCCGAAGCCCATCGCGCGGAGGCAGCGGCGCTGCGTCAGGCGCACGGCATCGAGCCCGGCTGCATCGTCATCTGCCCCTTTGCCGGCGGCACCTGGGCCAAGCAGGACAAGACCTGGCCGGCTTTCGCCGAGTTCGTGGCGCAAGGCCTGCCGGCCTTCGGCCGCAGCGTCGTCGTCTGCCCCGGCCCCGGCGAGGAAGGCATCGCCCGCGAACATTTCGCCAGCGCGCGGCTGCTGCCGGGCGTGAACCTGGGCACCTACGCCGCGTTGCTGCAGCAGGCCGCGCTGATGGTCTCCAACGATACCGGGCCGGGCCACATGGCGGCCGCCGTGGGCACGCCGCTGATCTCGGTGCTGGGACCCAGCGACCCGGCGCTGTGGCGCGCCTGGGGGCCCAGCGTGCAGGTCTTGCGCGGCGATGGCGGCTGGCCCGAAACGCGCACGGTGCTCGAAGCCGTGGCACGCACGCTCGGCCGTTGAGCCGCCCCCCCCGGACGGGGGCCCCGCTCGAGGGCCCTCTGCTTGCCCCGCGTCGGGGGATCGACCCGCCTCGAGCCGGTTCGCAGAATTCACACCAGCCCGCAAGACATGCCAGCCCAAGACCGGCAAGCCCACGGGCCCCCAGTGAACCCCGAAACCTCAACCCAACGTCAAGGAGCTACACCATGATCCGCCATCTCTTCGCCGCCCTGCTTGCCGCCCTCACGCTGAACGCCTTCGCGGCGGTCGACGCCAACCAGGCCAGCCGCGCCGACCTGGAAACCGTCAAAGGCATCGGCCCGAGTCTCTCGGGCAAGATCGTCGAGGCCCGCAAGGCCGGCGAATTCAAGAACTGGGGCGACCTCGTCGGCCGCATCGGCGGTGTCGGTCCCGACAACGCGGCGCGTCTGTCGCAGGCCGGGCTCACGGTGGCGGGCGCCCCGTTCGATCCCAGCACGATGCCGGCCGCAGCCGCCAAGGGCAAGAAGGCCGCACCCGCCAAGACCGGGCCGCAGGCCGCCAAGGCGCCGGGCACGGCCAAGACCGGCAACTGATCGGCAGCGCCTCGAAAGCCGAGGCAGAAACCGAGCGGCGCTGCGGCGCCGCTCAGTCGTTGCCCTTGCCTCGGCCGTGGCCCTTGCCCTGGCCACCCCGCCCGGCATGAGGTTGCACCTGCTGGCCGTACCAGCGGTCAGTCACGAAGTACACCGGCACCCCGCAGGCACCATAGGCCCCGCAATGCTTCTTCCAGTTCTTTCGGTGGCCGGGTGGCACCCACAGGTACACCGGCTGCAGCGGCCTCGCGTAAGGCGGCATCACCCTCACCGGCTGCTGCACCACGACCTGCGGCTGCGGGACGCGCCCGATGTCGACGCGCCCGAAGATGCCCGGCTGGCTGATCTGCACCGAGACACCGACGTCGGCCGCCGCTGCGGGTAGGCCGGCAGCCAGAACGGCGGCGAGTGCGGCGAGGGTCACTGAACGGTTCATGGCTGGCTCCTTGGATTGACAACCACCATTCAACGCCGCAGACACCGTCCGCGATGTCGGTCGACACGCGAAATTGCGTTGCTAGTGGTAAACGATCTTTGCCACACCACCGTGCGCGATGCTGCGCCAGCGGCCCAGTGCCTCGTCGCTGGGCCAGAAGCGGGCGTCCTCGCCCAGGTCGAGTTCGGCCGTGACGTCGCGCCGCTGCAGGCGCAGCCGCACCGCCAGGCCCTGCAGCGTTTCGCCGTGTTCGCCTTCCACGCGCCGCGCCGGCCACAGGCGCAACAGGTCGGCCACCGGCGGCGGGCTGCCGTTGATGTCCACCGCCATGTAGCGGCCGAAGTGCGCGCGCGCCGCCGGCAGGTCCCAGACCTGCATCACATTCAGTCGCAGACCGCCCGAGAAGCGGTCGGGCTGCAGCCGGCCCTGCACCACGATCAGCCGGTCTTCCTGCGCCAGGTCGCGCCGGTCCTCGAAGATCTCCTCGTTGGCCACGGCTTCGATGGATTCGCTGCCGTCGTCGAGCCTGAAGATGACGACGCGGCCGCGCTGGCCGGTCACGGTGCGCGGGTCGGTCACGATGCCGGCCAGCAGCTGGGGTTCGCGGCTGTCCACGAGCTCGGCGATATCGCAACGCACGAACTGGCGCACCTCGTCGCGCCAGGCGTCGAAGAGGTGGCCCGACAGGTAGAAGCCCAGCGCCGCCTTCTCGTTGACCAGCCGCTCGCGCACGTCCCAGGCCGGCACGTGCACCAGCGCCGGCTCCTGGGTGCTGCTGCCATGGCGGTCGTCGTCGCCGGGGCCGAAGTCGAACAGCCCCGCCTGCAGCGCATTGGCCGCCTGCGTCTCGGCCCAGTCCATGGCCAGCGACACACTGGCCAGCAGCGCGGCGCGGCCGGCCTGCCCTTCGGGCTGCAGCGCGTCGAAGGCACCGGCCTTGATCAGCGCCTCGATGGCCCGCTTGTTCACACGCTGCCGGTCGACGCGGGCACAGAAGTCGAACAGGCTGCGGAAGGGCCCGCCGCCGCCACCGTCGGCACCCTCGCGCGCCGCCACGATGGCCTCCACCGCGCCCTGCCCGCTGCCTTTCACGGCGCCAAGGCCGTAGCGCACCGTGCGGTCGTGCACGGGCTCGAAGCGCAGCGTGCCGCGGTTCACGTCGGGCGGTTCGAAGACCACGCCGAACAGCCTGGCGTCGGCCAGCAGCACCTTGAGCTTGTCGGTGTTGTCGGCCTCCACGCTCATGTTGGCGGCGTAGAACTCGGCTTTGCAGTGCACCTTGATCCAGGCCGTGTGGTAGGCCAGCAGCGAATACGCCGCCGCATGGCTCTTGTTGAAGCCATAGCCGGCGAATTTTTCCATCAGGTCGAAGACTTCGTCGGCCTTCTCGGCTGCAATGCCCTTGGCCACTGCGCCTTCGCAGAACTTGACGCGCTCCTTGGCCATTTCCTCGGGCTTCTTCTTGCCCATGGCGCGGCGCAGCAGGTCGGCGCCACCGAGCGAATAGCCGCCCAGCACACGCGCCGCCTCCATCACCTGTTCCTGGTAGACGAAGATGCCGTAGGTCTCGGCCAGCACCGGCTCCAGCAGCGGGTGCGGGTAGCGGATCTCCTCGCGGCCGTTCTTGCGCGCGCAGAAGCTCGGGATGTTTTCCATCGGCCCCGGGCGGAACATCGCGTTCAGCGCGATCAGGTCCTCCAGCCGGCTCGGCCGGGCGTCGCGCAGCATGCCCTGCATGCCGCGGCTTTCGAACTGGAACACGCTCTCGGTGAGGCCGTCGGTGAAGAGCTTGTAGACGCGTGGGTCGTCCAGCGGCAAGTCCTCGTAGTTGAAGTCGGCGCGGCCGGGGCGCCGGGCGCGTATGGTGTCCTTGGCCTGTTCCAGGATGGTCAGCGTGGCCAGGCCCAGGAAGTCGAACTTGACGAGGCCGATGGCCTCGACGTCGTCCTTGTCGAACTGGCTCACCGCGCTGTCGCTGCCGGGCTGTTGGTAGAGCGGGCAGAAGTCGGTGATCCGGCCCGGCGCGATGAGCACGCCGCCGGCATGCATGCCGACATTGCGCACCAGGCCTTCCACGCGCGTGGCCAGTGCCAGCAGTTCGGCCACCTCTTCCTCGGCGGCTTCGCGCTGCTCGAGTTCGGGCACTTCCTTGCGCACGTAGATGAGCCCCGGGTCGGGTTCCGCAGGCACCGGTGCCAGCGTATAGGTCTTGCCCGGCAAGCCCGGCACCAGCTTGGTCACGCTGTCGACGTGGCCGTATCCCATGCCCAGCACGCGGCCCACGTCGCGCAGCGCGGCCTTGCTGGCCAGGGTGCCGAAGGTGGCGATCTGGCTCACCGCGTCGCGGCCGTACTTGGCCTTCACGTAGTCGATGACGCGGTCGCGATTGGCCTGGCAGAAGTCGATGTCGAAGTCAGGCATCGACACGCGTTCCGGGTTCAGGAAACGCTCGAACAGCAGGCCGTAGCGCAGCGGGTCGAGGTCGGTGACGAAGAGGGCATAGGCGACCAGCGAACCGGCACCGGAACCGCGCCCCGGGCCCACCGGGCAGCCGTTGTCCTTGGCCCAGACGATGAAGTCCGAGACGATGAGGAAGTAGCCCGGGAAGCCCATCTCGACGATGGTCTCGATCTCGAATTCCAGCCGCTGCACATAACGCGGCCGCTCGGCGTCGCGGCGCGCTGTCTCAGGAAACAAGGCGGCCAGCCGGCGTTCCAGCCCCTGGTGCGAAGCGGCGCGGAAATAGTCGTTGATCGGCTGGCCGTCGGGGGTGGGAAAGTCGGGCAGCCGGGGTTTGTCCAGCAGCAGCGTCAGGTTGCAGCGGCGCGCGATCTGCACCGCATTGGCCAGCGCCGACGGCAGGTCGTCGAACAGCGCTTCCATCTGCGCCTGGGTCTTGAAATACTGCTCCGGCGTGAAGCGCTTGACGCGGCGCGGGTTGGCCAGCGTCTCGCCCTCGGCGATGCACACCCGCGCCTCGTGGGCCTCGAAATCGTCGCGCTCCAGGAACTGCACCGGGTGCGTGGCCACCACCGGCAGCCCCAGCCTGGCGGCCAGCGGCACCGCGGCGCGCACCTGGGCTTCGTTGGTGGGCAGGCCGGCGCGCTGCAGTTCCAGGTAGAAGCGCTGCGGGAACAGGTCCGCCAGTCGCCGCGCCACCTGTTCCGCCCGCACCTCGTCGCCAGCCAGCAAGGCCGCACCGACGGCGCCGCTGTCAGCCCCCGACAGCGCGATCAGCCCGTCGCCCAGCTCGGCCAGCCAGTCCCACTTGACCCAGGCCTGCGTGCGCTGGGCGTTGTGCACCCAGGCGCGAGCGAGCAGTTCGCACAGGTGGTGGTAGCCGCGCTCGCTCTGCACCAGCAGCAGCAGCCGGCTGGCGTTTTTGTCGCCGCCGCCCGCCATGGGCCAAGGCTCCAGCCAGATGTCGGCGCCGATCAGTGGCTTGATGCCGGCTGCTCGGCAGGCCTTGTAGAACTTGACGGTGCCGAAGAGGTTGCCCAGATCGGTGATGGCCAGCGCCGGCATGCCGTCGGCACGGGCCGCCGCAGCAGCGGCGTCGATGCGCAGGCTGCCGTCGACGACGGAATATTCGGTGTGGGTGCGCAGGTGAACGAAAGGCATCCAGGCATTCTAAGGAGGCCCCGGTCGCCACCTCCGGCCGCCTCCCGCCGCCTCCCGCCGCCTACCGCCGCCTCCCGCCGCCTCTCGCCGACACAGGCGCACGCATCTGGAACAATGAATTCCTGCTTCCGAAGGAGCCCGCACATGAGCACCGACACGCATGTCCTGCACCGCCAGTTCTTGCACACCCTGCCCGTGGCCGTGGGCGCTCGCGGCGTCGAGATCTTCGACAGCGCGGGCCGCGCCTACATCGACGCCTCGGGCGGTGCGGCCGTGTCCTGTCTGGGCCACGCCCACCCCGACGTGCTGGCCGCCATGCATGCGCAGATCGACCGCCTGGCCTACGCCCACACCAGTTTCTTCACCACCGAGGTGGCCGAGGCCCTGGCCGACCACCTGGTGGCCACGGCGCCGGCGGGCATGAGCCACGCCTATTTCGTGAGCGGCGGCTCGGAAGCCATGGAGGCGGCGCTGAAGATGGCGCGCCAGTATTTCGTCGAAACCGGCCAGCCGCAGCGCACACGCTTCATCGCGCGGCGCCAGAGCTACCACGGCAACACCCTGGGTGCGCTGGCCGTGGGCGGCAACGCATGGCGGCGGCGGCAATTCGCGCCATTGCTGATCGACGTCACGCATGTCTCGCCCTGCTACGAGTACCGCGACCGCCGCGCCGACGAGACGCCGCAGCAGTACGGCGCGCGCCTGGTGCAGGAATTGTCGGACGCCATCGACGGCATCGGCGGCGAGAACGTCATCGCCTTCGTCGCCGAAACCGTGGTCGGCGCCACCGCCGGTGCGCTGGTGCCGGTACCGGGCTACCTGCAGGGCGTGCGCGAGCTGTGCACGCGGCACGGCATCCTGCTCATCCTGGACGAGGTGATGTGCGGCATGGGCCGCACCGGCACGCTGCATGCCTGCGAGGCTGAAGGCGTGGTGCCCGACCTGCTGGCCATCGCCAAGGGCCTGGGCGGCGGCTACCAGCCCATCGGCGCGGTGCTGGCGCAGCAACGCATCGTCGAATCCTTCCAGCGCGGCAGCGGGCTGTTCCAGCACGGCCACACCTATATCGGCCACGCCGTGGCCTGCGCCGCCGCGCTGGCGGTGCAGCAGGTGATCGAACGCGACCGCCTGCTCGAGGCCGTGCAACGACAGGGCCATGGCCTGGGCGAACGCCTGCAGGCGGCCTTCGGCCAGCACCCGTTCGCGGGCGACCTGCGCGGCCGCGGCCTCTTCCGCGGCATCGAACTGGTGGCCGACCGCGAGACGAAAACGCCGTTCGACCCGGCGCTGAAGCTGCACGCCCACATCCGCCGCGAAGCCATGGCGCGTGGGCTCATGGTTTACCCCATGGGCGGCACCATCGACGGCCGCTTGGGCGACCATGTGCTGCTGGCGCCGCCCTTCATCGTGAGCGATGCCGACCTGGACCGCATCGTCGAACGGCTGCAGGCCGCGCTGGCCGCAGCGTTGACCGCGGTCAACGCCTGAGGAAGTCCCTCTGGCGCGGCCGGCCGCGACAGTGGGATGATCGGATTTCCGTTCAACTCTTGTCCATGGACCCGCTCATGAACGCCTTTAAGTCTCTTCCCTTCAAGCTGGCCGCCGCCGGTGCCGCCCTGGCCCTGGCGGCCCCCTGGACCGGCGCCCTGGCGCAGCAGAAGTTCATCACCATCGGCACCGGTGGTGTCACCGGCGTGTACTACGCCGCCGGCGGCGCCATCTGCCGCCTGATGAACAAGGACCGCGCCCGCCACGGCATTCGCTGCTCGGTGGAATCCACCGGCGGCTCGGTGTTCAATATCAACACCATCAAGGCTGGCGAGCTGGACTTCGGCGTCGCGCAGAGCGACTGGCAGTACCACGCCGCCAATGGCACCAGCGTCTTCGCCAAGGACGGCAAGCACGCCGACCTGCGTGCGGTGTTCTCCGTGCACCCCGAGCCCTTCACCGTGCTGGCGCGCAAGGAAGTCAACGCCACCAAGTTCGAGGACATGAAAGGCAAGCGCTTCAACGTCGGTAACCCCGGATCGGGCACGCGTGCTTCCATGGAAGAGCTGCTCAATGCCATGGGCTGGAAGCTGAGCGACTTCTCGCTGGCCTCCGAGCTGAAGGCCGACGAACACGGCGCCGCGCTGTGCGACAACAAGATCGACGGCTTCTTCTACGGCGTGGGCCACCCCAGCGCCAATATCCAGGACCCCATCACCACCTGCGGCGCCCGCCTGGTGCCGCTCACCGGCCCGGCGGTGGACAAGCTGGTGGCCGGCGCACCCTTCTACGCCAAGGTCAACATCCCCGGCGGGCTGTATGCCGGCCACGCCAACCCCACGCCCACCTACGGCGTGCTGGCCACCTTCGTGTCTTCGGCCAAGGTGCCCGACGCCGTGGTCTACGAACTGGTGAAGGCGGTATTCGAGAATTTCGACGAATTCAAGAAGCTGCACCCGGCCTTTGGCGCACTCGACCCCAAGGACATGGTCAAGAACGGCAACTCCGCGCCCATGCACCCGGGCGCGGTGAAGTACTACAAGGAAAAGGGCTGGATGTAATTCCGTCCTGAACCCTGATGCAGGCCCCGCCCCGGGGCCTGTATTGTTTGCAGCGCGCTGAAGACATCAGGAGGGCCCGAGCATGTTCGGCAAATCGAAGACCCCGGCGGCCGAGATCGACGTCAACCAGCTCGTCGCTGAACAGGACGCCGGTGGTCGCAAGCCCGGCCCGCGGGTGGCCTGGCTGCTGCTGTTCACGGCCCTGGCCTGGAGCCTGTTCCAGCTGTGGATCGCCTCGCCCCTGCCGTTCGTGGTGGGCATCGGCGTCTTCAACGATACGCAGTCGCGCGCCATCCACCTCGCCTTCGCGATCTTCCTCGCCTTCCTGGCCTACCCGGCCTTCAAGCGCTCGCCGCGCTCGCACGTGCCGGTGCTGGACTGGGTCTTCGCGTTGGTCGGGGCCTTCTGCGCCTCGTACATCTTCTTCTTCTATCGCGAGCTCTCAACGCGGCCGGGCCAGCCGACGACCACGGACCTGGTGGTGGCCGTGGCCGGCATCGTGATGCTGCTCGAAGCCACACGCCGCGCGCTCGGGCTGCCGATGGTCATCGTGGCGCTGGTCTTTCTGGGCTATACCTTCGGCGGCTCCTACATGCCCGACATGATCGCGCACAAGGGCGCGTCGTTGTCGCGCGCCATGTCGCACCAGTGGCTCACTACCGAAGGCGTGTTCGGCGTCGCTTTAGGCGTGTCGAGCGGCTTCATCTTCCTGTTCGTGCTCTTCGGCAGCCTGCTCGACCGCGCCGGCGCCGGCAACTATTTCATCAAGAGCGCCTTCGCGCTGCTCGGCCACATGCGCGGCGGGCCGGCCAAGGCGGCGGTGGTGTCGTCGGCGGCCACCGGCATCATCAGCGGCTCGTCCATCGCCAACGTGGTGACCACGGGCACCTTCACCATCCCGCTCATGAAGCGCGTCGGCTACCGGCCCGACCAGGCCGGCGCGGTGGAAGTGTCGAGCTCGGTCAACGGCCAGATCATGCCGCCGGTGATGGGCGCGGCGGCCTTTCTGATGGTCGAATACGTGGGCATCACCTACGTCGAGGTGATGAAGCACGCCGTGCTGCCGGCGGTCATCAGCTATATCGCGCTTTTCTACATCGTCCACCTGGAAGCGCTGAAGGCCGGGCTGCAGGGCCTGCCGCGGCGCAGCAAGGCCACCGCCTCGCAGCGGCTGCTGGCCCTGGGGATGAATGTCTCCGGCTTCGTGGTGCTGGCCGGCGCCGTGTACTACGGCATCGGCTGGGTCAAGACGCTGCTGCCCGACGCCGCGGTGTGGATCATCGGCGCCGGCCTGCTGGGGGCTTATGTCGCGCTGATGTGGGTCGCTTCGCGCCAACCCGTGCTGACGCTGGACGACCCCAATGCGCCGGTCTTCGAACTGCCCGAGACGCAGCCCACGCTGCTGTCCGGCCTGCACTACCTGCTCAGCGTGGTGGTGCTGATCTGGTGCCTGATGGTGGAGCAGATGTCGCCGGCACTGTCGGCCTTCTGGGCCACCTTGTTCATGATCTTCGTGATGGTCACGCAGCGGCCGCTGATGGCCTTGCTGCGCGGCGAGGGCGGGCTGGGCGCTGCCGTCAAGGTGGGGTTGCTGGACCTGGTGGCGGGCCTGGAAGCCGGCGCGCGCAACATGATCGGCATCGGCGTGGCCACCGCGGCGGCCGGCATCATCGTCGGCACCGTGTCGCTCACCGGCATCGGCCTGGTGATGACCGAGGTGGTGGAGCTGTTGTCGGGCGGCAACCTGATGCTGATGCTGGTGCTGGTGGCCTTCATCAGCCTGGTGCTCGGCATGGGGCTGCCGACCACCGCCAACTACATCGTCGTCTCCACGCTGATGGCGCCGGTGGTGGTGGAACTCGGCGCGCAGAACGGCCTGCTGGTGCCGCTGATCGCGGTGCACCTGTTCGTCTTCTATTTCGGCCTCATGGCCGACGTCACGCCGCCGGTGGGGCTGGCCTCGTTCGCGGCGGCGGCCATCGCACGCACCGACCCCATCAAGACCGGCGTCACGGCCTTCTACTACAGCATGCGCACGGCGATCCTGCCGTTCCTGTTCATCTTCAATACGCAGTTGCTGCTGATCGGCATCGACACCGTCTGGCACCTGATGCTGACGATCGTCAGTGCCGTGGTCGCCATGCTGGTCTTCGCCGCCGCCACGCAGGGCTATTTCCTGGCGCGTTCACGCTGGTACGAGTCGATCGCGCTGCTGCTCGTCACCTTCACGCTGTTCCGGCCCGGCTTCTTCTGGGACGAGGTCTACCCGCCGTTCGAGCAGGCCCCGCCGGCGCAACTGATGGAACTGGTGGAAAAGGCCAAGCCCGGCGAGCGCAAGCGCATCTGGATCGCCGGCACCAACCTCGACGGCAAGGACATCCGCAAGGGCGTGCTGCTGCCGCTGGGCGACGCCGGCACGGGGCGCGAGCGGCTGCGCCGCGTGGGTCTCACGGTGGTGCCCCTGGGCGGCGACATGCAGATCGCGCAGGTGCAGTTCGGCTCGGCAGCCGAGAAGCTGGGCATCGAGCAGGGCTTCAATATCGTCGGCATCGAACTGCCCGCCGAGCGCCCGGCCAAGGAGTGGATGTTCATTCCGGCGCTGGTGCTGCTGGCGGTGGTGATACTGCTGCAACGCCGGCGGCAGCGCGACACACCGCCGACGACCGCGCCCGCCCACGTCTGACGGCAGCGGGCCGCAGAGCGGGCCAGAGCGAAGTCGAATGGCGGTGCTGCTGCGCCTCTTCGGCGCGCTGCTGCTCGTCACGGCCGTGGCGCTGGCCTTGTCGCGCGCGCCCGACCGCCCGGTCGAGTCGCTGGTGGCGAACTGGGCGCTGCCGCCGTCGGACTTCATCGACGTGCGCGGCCAGATCGTGCACCTGCGCGACGAAGGCCCGCGCGACGATCCCCTGCCCATCGTGCTCATGCACGGCACTTCGGCCAGCCTGCACACCTGGGAAGGCTGGGTGCTCGCGCTGAAGGGTCAGCGCCGTGTCATCAGCTTCGACCTGCCCGGCTTCGGCCTCACCGGGCCTTTCACCGGCCAGTACACGCCGGACGACTACCACGGCGACACCTACGCCCGCTTCGTCTTCGACCTGATGGACGCGCTGCAGGTGCCGCGCGCCGTGGTCGGCGGCAATTCACTGGGCGGCGAAGTGGCCTGGCGCATGGCGGCAATGACGCCCGAGCGTGTGGCGGCGCTGGTGCTGGTGGACGCTGCCGGGCCGGCCTTCACGCCGGAGTCGGTGCCGCTGGGCTTCGTGGTCGCCACCCTGCCTGTCGTCAATCGCATCGCCGAATGGGTGCTGCCGCGGTCGCTGGTGGCGCAGGGCGTGGCCAATGTCTACGGCGATCCGGCACGCGTCACGCCGGAACTGGTCGACCGTTATTTCGAGCTGACACTGCGCGAGGGCAACCGGCGCGCGCTTGGGCTGCGCATGCAGCAGATGAAACGCGGCGAACACGTCGAACGCATCAGCACCCTCCGGCAGCCGACGCTGATCCTCTGGGGTGGGCGCGACCGCCTGATCCCGCCGCCCGTCGGGCAGGTCTTCCAGCAGCAGATCGCCGGCAGCCAGCTCGTCGTCTTCGACGATCTGGGCCATGTGCCGCACGAGGAAGACCCGGCGCGCACGGTGGCGCCGGTGAAGGACTTCCTCGGCCTGAAGTGAAATGAAGTGACGTAAAGTGAAGTGAAGTGCGTCAGCGCAGCACGAGCCGCGGTCCACCGGCAGCCGCTGCGGCCGTGATTTCGCCGACGACCGAAGCGGCCTCGAAGCCATGGCGGCGGAAGATCGCCAACACCTCACCCACCGACGCCGGATCGCACGAGGCGAGCAGCCCGCCGCTGGTCTGCGGGTCGCTCAACAGCGCCCGGTCGACGTCGGCGAAGCCGTCGGGCAAGGCCACCTGCGCTCCGTAGCCGGCCCAGTTGCGGCCCGAGGCACCGGTGACGTGGCCCTTGGCCGCCAGTTCACGCACCCCCGCCAGCAGCGGCACCTGCGACCAGGCGATGTGCACCTGGCAGCCCGCACCGCGGGCGATTTCCAGCGCATGGCCGGCGAGGCCGAAACCGGTGATGTCGGTCAGGGCGTGCACGCCGGGCAGCGCCGCGAGGTCGGGGCCGGGGGTGTTGAGCTTCGTCGTGCTGGCGATCATCTGCGCATAACCGGCGTCGCCGAGTTCGCCCTTCTTCAGCGCCGCCGACATCACGCCCACGCCCAGCGGCTTGCCCAGCACGAGCACGTCGCCCGGTTTCGCGTCGGCATTGCGCTTCACCCGCTTCGGGTGCACCAGGCCCATCGCCACCAGACCGTAGATGGCTTCCACCGAATCGATGGTGTGGCCGCCGGCAATGGGGATGCCGGCCTCGCGGCACACCGACATGCCGCCATCCAGGATGCGCCCGATGGTGGCCGTGGACAGCACGCTGATCGGCATGCCCACCAGCGCCAGCGCCATGATCGGCCGCCCGCCCATGGCGTAGACGTCGCTGATGGCATTGGTGGCGGCGATGCGGCCGAAGTCGAACGGGTCGTCGACGATGGGCATGAAGAAATCGGTGGTGGCGATCAGCGCCTGCTCGTCGTTGAGCTGGTACACCGCGGCGTCGTCGGCGGTCTCGATGCCGACCAGCAGTTCCTTCGGCATGTCCATGCCGGCGGTGCCCTTGAGAATCTGCGCCAACACACCGGGCGCGATCTTGCAGCCGCAACCGCCGCCGTGCGACAGCGCGGTCAGGCGCGGTTCTGGGGGGCGTTCAGGGGCATTCATCGGGGGTCTCCTGGGGGTTTGCTGGCAGCAGGTTGGCCACCATCGACAGCAGGGTGCGGCGCTCTCGCGCCGGGGCGAACAGCGGCGCGCGCTCGGCGCACTGGGAAACAAGGCGGGAAAGCATAGACGCATCGTCCCGTGCGCGCTGCAGCAGGGTCACCAGGCCGGCCGCGTCACCGGGCTCGAAATAACCCCCGTAGCCCGGGCCGAGCAGGCCGACGTTGCCGTCGATGCGCGACGCCAGCACCGGCGTGCCGCTGACCACGGCCTCGATCACCACGTGCGCGCCCCCTTCCATGCGGCTGGGGTGGACCAGCACATGCGCGGCGGCGATGCGCGCTCGCGTGGCGCCGTGCGGCAAGGCGCCGAGCCAGCGGTAGCGGGGCTGCTGCGCGGCCAGCGCCCGGGCTTGCGCGGCCAGCGCCGGGTCCAGGCCACCGCCGATATGGTCGAACAGAATGTCGGTGCGGTGGGCGAGGGCGCGTGCGGCATCGAAATAGGTCTGCGGCTGTTTTTCGTCGCGCAGGTGGCCGACCATCAGCGCGCGCAGGTGACGCAAGGTCTTGGGTCGGGCACGGCGCGTTGTGGCCGACTGCAGGCACACGGTGGCACGGCCGCGCAGGGCCGGTGGCAGGCGCGCCGGGCCGGCTTCGTTGAGCACCACCAGGCGCTGCGCCAGCGCCAGCGAGCGCTGCGCAGCGGGGTCGGAGTCGATGTCGCGGTACAGGTCGGTGCCGGTGAGCACCAGCACCAGCGGGCGCTGCCGGTGCGCCGCATGCCAGGCGGCCACCGAGGCGGCCGAGCGGCGGGCATGCAGCGCGATCATCAGCGCCGCATCGGCGCCGGGCCGGCCGGGTGCCCAGGCGTCGGTGATGTGCACCCGATAATCAGCGGCCAGGAACCGCGCCCAGCGCCAGGCCGTCTGCCAGTTGCCGTTGTTGGCCGAGGCCAGCGCCGGCGTCACGATGATGATTTCTTTGCGCTTCACTGAGCCGGGAGCCTAACCTGAACGAGCAGCGAATGAGTCCCGCGCCGACCACCCACGCCGAAGCCGGTTCGCGACAGATCGGCCGCGAAGCGCTGGCCGCGGCGCTGCAGGCCAGCCGAGCGGATACGCTGGCCAGCTTCGCGGCCTGCGAGCGCGGCCTGCCCGGGCTGCGCGTGCCGCAGCGCGCCGAGTTGAACCCGCCGCTGTGGGAGCTGGGCCACATCGGCTGGTTCCAGGAGTGGTGGCTGGCACGCAACCCGCAGCGGCTGCTGGGCGCCGCCGCCGACCCCTTGGTGGCGCGGCCACCCGGCGTGCGGCTTGGTGCCGATGCGCTGTACAACTCCAGCGCGGTGCCGCACGACAGCCGCTGGACGCTGCCCTTGCCCGACGCCAACGCCACGCGGGCCGACCTGGCGGCCCAGCTGTCGCACACGCTCGAGCTGCTGTCGGAAACGCCGCCAAGCGACGATGCGCTGTATTTCTTCCGCTGGGCGCTGTTCCACGAGGACATGCACCACGAGGCCGCCGTCTACATGGCGCATGGGCTGGGCGTGACCATCACCGACCCGCGCTGGCAGCCCGTGCCGCTGCCGACACCCGGGGCCGATCTGGCGCTCGAAGGCGGGCCGCACCGGCTGGGTCATGACGGCGCGGGGTTTGCCTTCGACAACGAACTCGTCGCTCACGAGACCGTGCTCGAGCCATTCCGCATCGACCGTCAAGCGCGGCGCTGGGCGGAATTCCTGCCCTTCGTCGAGGCTGGCGGCTACGCCGAGCCGCGCTGGTGGTCCGATGCCGGCCGCGCCTGGCTGGCACAAACGCGGGCCAGCGCGCCGCGCCACCTGCGCCGCAGCGGCAACGGCTGGCAGCAATGGCGTCACGGCCAGTGGATGGCGCTGGACCCGGCCCTGCCAGCCTGCCACCTGACCCAGCATGAAGCGCTGGCCTGGTGCGCCTGGGCCGGCCGCCGGCTGCCGACCGAAGCCGAATGGGAAGCTGCGGCGATGCAGCGGCCTGAAGCATTCCGCTGGGGCGATGTCTGGGAATGGACGGCCAGCACCTTTGCGCCCTACCCCGGTTTCACGCCCCACCCTTACCGCGACTATTCGGCACCCTGGTTCGACGGCCGGCCGGTGCTGCGCGGCGCGTCCTTTGCCACCCAGCCGCGCATGCGTTGGCCGCGCTACCGAAACTACTTTCCGGCGGAGCGCAACGATATCTTCGCCGGCCTGCGCAGTTGCGCGCCTTGAAGCACGCTGCGCTCGGCCAACCACCCGGCCCTGCCGAGGCGCTCGCGCTCAGGCCCGTGCCAGCATCACCGAGAACCAGCCCTGCGCGTCGGTCCAGTGCTGCACCTGCCTGAAGCCGGCGTCGCGCAGCAGGGCCTGGAAGTCGGCGGGCTGCCACTTGTAGGAGTCCTCGGTGTGGATACGCTCGCCGGCGTCGAAGTCGCGTTCGCCGCCGGCCCAGCGCACGGTCAGCGACTGCCGGGCCTCCAGGTGCATCTCGATGCGCGACTCGGTGCGGTTGAACAGCGCCACATGTCGCCACTGCCGCACGTCGAAGTCGCTGCCCAGCAGGCGGTTCAGGTGGCGCAGCAGGTTCAGGTTGAAGGCGGCCGTGACGCCCAGGGCGTCGTCGTAGGCGGCCTCCAGCACGTCGGCGGGCTTGACACTGTCCACGCCGATCAGCAGCGCGCCGCCGGCGGCTGCGGCATGGGCTTCGCGCAACAGGCGCAGCGCCGCCGCAGGCGCGAAATTGCCGATGCTCGAACCCGGGTAGAACACCAGCGCCGGGCCTTGGGCCAGGTCTGCCGGCAGCGCCAGCCGGGCCGAGAAGTCCATGCCCACGCCCACCATCTGCACGGCCGGATGCAGCTGCTGCAGGCGCTGCAGCGTGCCCTGCAGGTAATCTGCCGAAATGTCCACGGCCACGTAGCGCGCGGGCTCGAAGGCCGCGAACAGGCCGGCGGCCTTGGCGCAACTGCCAGCGCCCAGGTCGACCATCGTCGCGCCCCGGCCCACGGCGGCGTGCACGGCCGCCGTGATGCCGGCGCGGTGCTCGGCCAGGATGGCGGCTTCGGTGCGCGTGGGGTAGTACTCGGGCAGTTCGGTGATGGCGTCGAACAGGCGCGAGCCCAGGGCGTCGTAGAAGAATTTCGGCGGCAGCCGCGCCGGCTGCGCCTGCAGGGCGGCGGCTGCTTCCTCGGCCAGCGGCTGCGGGCCGGGCGGGGTCAGGTCGATGAAATGCGGGCTGCGCATGGGCGGGTCCTGGAGGGTCATGGGCAAGGGGTACCGTGGCGCATTCGCGCCCGGGCGGCGAGCAGGTAACGAACGGGGGTGGCGGGAGAATGTACCAGCCGCCTGCAGGCGGAGCCGTGATGGGTTCCAATACAAGCGGGTGATCCTTGCCCCACGGCGACCCGTTCATCTGCCTACCCAATTCCAGGAGCTTTCCATGATCAGCCTGTCCTCCTCGCGCACGCTGCGCTCTCTTTTGACCTGCGCGCTGCTCGCCTTCGGCGCCCTGGCGCACGCTCAGCAGGTGTTTCGCGTCACCACCATTCCCGAAGAGGCCGCCACCGAGCAGGTGCGCAAGTTCATGCCACTGGCGTCCTATCTGGAGTCTGCGCTGGGCATGAAGGTGGAATTCACGCCCGTGAGCGACTATCCGGCGGCCGTCGAGACGCTGGTGAACAAGAAGGTGGATCTGGTGTGGTTCGGCGGTTTCACCCACGTGCAGGCCAACCTGCGCTCGGGCGGCAAGATCGTGCCGCTGGCCCAGCGCGAGGAAGATACCCGCTTCCAGTCGGTGTTCATCGCCAAGACCGACTCCGGCATCAAGAGCCTGGCCGACATGAAGGGCAAGCAGGTCTCGTTCGGCTCGCAAAGCAGCACCTCCGGGCACCTGATGCCGCGCAGCTTCCTGCTGCAGGCCGGCATCAACCCCGAGAAGGACTTCGGCCGCATCGCCTACAGCGGCGCGCACGACGCCACCATTGCCTCGGTGGTCAGCGGCAAGGTCGACGCCGCCGCGCTGGACATCACCGTGTGGCGCAAGTTCGTCACCGAGAAACGGGTCGACACCCAGGCCGTCGACGTGTTCTACACCACCCCGCCCTACTTCAACTACAACTGGTCGGTGCATGCCGACATGCCCCAGGCCATGCAGGACCGCGTGAAGGCCGCGCTGCTGGCACTGGACCCGGCCAAGCCCGAGCACGCCGAGATCCTGCGCCTGAACCGCGCCACGCGCTATATCGCCACCTCACCCGAGAACTACAAGGGGCTGGAAGCCGCGGCGCGCAGCGCCGGGCTGCTCTGAGCCCAGGGCAGCCGTCGTGCAGATCGAACTGCAGGCCGTGGCTGCGCGCCACCCCGCGGCACGGGCGGGCATCGCGCCGGCGCTGAAGGCGCTGGACCTGCGCGTGCGGCGCGGCGAGCAACTGGCGGTGATCGGCCCCTCGGGCGCCGGCAAGACCACGCTGCTGCAGGTGCTGGGGTGTGCGCTGCCGCCGGCTTCGGGCCAGCTCACGCTGGACGCGCAGAACCCCTGGGCCCTGCCTCGGACCGCGCTGCAGAAGTTGCGCGGGCGACTGTTCCTGGCGCCACAGGTGCCGCCGCTGCCGCCGCGGCAGCGCGTGGTGACTTCGGTGCTGGCCGCCCGCCTGCCGGCGCTGGGGCTGGCCGCCAGCCTGCGTTCGCTGTTCTACCCCAGCGACATCCCGGCCGCGCACGACGCACTGGACCGCTTCGACCTGGCCGAGAAGCTGTTCGAGCGCGTGGACCGGCTTTCCGGCGGCGAACGCCAGCGCGTGGGCCTGGCGCGCGCGCTGGTGGCCCCGGCCACGCTGTGGCTGGTGGACGAGCCGCTGTCGGCGCTGGACCCCACGCGTTCGCGCCAGGCCATGACCACGCTGGTGGACGGTGCCGCCGAGCGCGGCGTCACGCTGGTGGCCACGCTGCACCAGGTGGACATGGCGCTGGCGCACTTTCCGCGCATCGTGGGCCTGCGCGACGGCGCCATGGCTTTCGACCTGCCGGCGGCGCAGGTGACGCGCGAACGCCTGGAGCGGCTGTACGAACAGCATGAGGACGAACTGCGTGGCGACGCTCCCGCCGCGCCCCACGACACGCCGCCCGTGGCGCCGCAACCGGCGGTGATGCACTGCCGCTGAGGACGATGGGCTCGCGCGCACCGCATCGCTGCGGCGCCGCGGCACCGAGCCGAACCCGAGGAGAACCCCGTGATCACCGTCATCGCCGAATTCAAGCTGCCGCAGCCCATGACCGTGGACCAGGCCCGCGAGACCTTTTTGAGCACGGCGCCCAAGTACCAGGGCATGGCCGGCCTGATCCGCAAGTACTACTTCCTCTCCGAGGACGGCCACAGGGCCGGCGGCATTTACCTGTGGCAGTCGCGCCAGGACGCCGAGCGGCTTTACACGGCCGAATGGAAGGCCTTCGTTCGCGGCAAGTACGGCACCGACCCCGCGCTGACCTGGCTGGCCTGCCCGGTGGTCGTGGACAACGCCGTGGGCGAGATCGTCTCGGGCTGACCGGCCTTCACCCGGCCGGCTTGCAGCGACCATGAGCACCAGTACCGTCAGCACCGTCAGCACCGC
Source organism: Rubrivivax sp. (assembly GCA_034522875.1). GTDB lineage: Bacteria > Pseudomonadota > Gammaproteobacteria > Burkholderiales > Burkholderiaceae_C > Rubrivivax. The sequence goes on from JAXHKY010000011.1 coordinate 33,461, forward strand.
CGGCGGCCCGCGCGTCGGCTCCCGGCCGCCCGCGCGCGACCCGGCCTGGCTGCCGCGCCTGTTCTGGGCCAGCGCCGCGCTGGTGCTGCTGTGGCCGCTGGGCGTGGCCACCGAGTTCCGGCCCTGGGTGCTGCTGGAACCCGGCAACCTGAAGATCAGCGCGCAGTTCATCGGCAGCTTCTGGCCGCTGGCGATGGACGGCGAATTCCTGGCCATGGTGGCGCGCGAAACCTGGCGCACGGTGGCCATCGCCACCGCCGGCATCACGCTGGCGCTTGTTCTGGCGATACCGCTCACGCTGCTGTCGACGCGCGTGCTGTCGATCTCGGCACTCTCCGGGCGCATGGCCCGGGCGCCGTTCTGGCTGCGCCAGGGCGTGCGCTGGCTGCTCATCGTGCTGCGCAGCATTCCTGAACTGGTATGGGCGCTGGTCTTCGTGCGCGTGGTCGGACTGGGGCCTACGGCCGGCGTGCTGGCCATTGCGCTCACCTACGGCGGCATGCTGGGCAAGGTCTACGGCGAGATCCTGGAAAGCGGCGAGACCCAGGCCACCGAAACCCTGCTGCGCAACGGCGCAGGCCGCCTGCAGGCCTTCGCCTACGGCCTGCTGCCGACCAATGCCGCCGAGCTGACCAGCTACACCGTGTACCGCTGGGAATGCGCCATCCGCAGTTCGGTGGTGCTGGGCTTCGTGGGCGCCGGCGGTCTGGGCCAGCAACTGGACAACTCCATGAAGATGTTCGAAGGCGGCGAAGTGGCGACCATGCTGCTGGTCTTCATCGCGCTGGTGGCGCTGGCCGACCGCACCAGTGCCTGGCTGCGCAAGGCGCTGGGCTGAACGAGGCCTGTCACCCGTCATCGACATGAACAAACCCAACGCCGCCAACCCGCCGTACAAGCTGCCGCCGCCGCTGTTCGACGCCCGCTGCAAGGCCTGCTGGTTCAGCGCCGGACTGGTGCTGCTGGTGGTGGCCAGCTTCTGGTCGCTGGACCTGCAATGGGCGCAGTTCCTGTCGCTGGAGGCGGCGCGCAGCATGGGCCGCTTCCTGAGCGAATTCTTCCCGCCCGATCTGTCGCCCGCCTTCGTCGCCAAGGTGGCCGTGGGGGCGTGGGAGACGCTGGCGATGTCGCTGCTGGGCACGCTGCTGGCCGCTGCCGCCGGCCTGGCGCTGGCCTTGCCGGCGAGCCGGCTGCACGCGGCCGACGCCGCCTGGGGCCGCGCGCCGACGCGGCTGCTGCTGAATGCGCTGCGCAGCATTCCCGAACTGGTGTGGGCGGCGCTGCTGCTCATCTCGGCAGGGCTGGGCCCGTTTGCCGGCACGCTGGCGCTGGCGCTGCACACCACGGGCGTGCTGGGCCGGCTGTTTGCTGAAAGCGTGGAAAACGCACCGCCCGGCCCGGGCGACGCCCTGCGCGCCCAGGGCGTGGGCCCGCTGCGCGTCTTCCTCTACGCCACCTTGCCGCAGGTCCTGCCGCAGTTGCTGAGCTACACGCTGTACCGCTGGGAGAACAATATCCGCGCCGCCGCCGTGCTGGGCGTGGTGGGCGCGGGCGGGCTGGGGCAGTTGCTGAGCTTCCACATGGGGCTGTTCCAGATGGGCAAGACCGCCACCATCCTGGGCGCCATGCTGCTGATGGTGGCGCTGGTGGATTCGCTCAGCTACGGCGCACGGCGCTGGATGACGCGCTGAGGCGCTGCCGCTGCGGCCAGGCGCATGGCCGAGGGCGAACGGTCACACCCGGACTATTCGAACTTGACGGCGATACCCGCGGTCAGCGTGGTGTCGGTCGTCTCGCGCTTGGGGCCCGGTTCGCTGTTGTAGGCATAGGTGAAGCCAACGGTCAGATTCAAGGTCTCGTTCATCGCCACCGCCAGACCAGCGTTCCAGTTGGCGCGGTACTCGCCGGTATTGCTGAGGTTGGGCACCACGGTCAGGCGCTGCCTGAAGTCCGTATTCTCGGTCAGGGTGTGCGAAGACTCCTCGCCCAGCATCAGGCCCGGGTAGTTGTACGACTCGCGCAACTGGCCGTCGATGAACATCGGGTCGTAGTAGCTCTCGGCCGTGTAGCTGAAGCCGGCGAAGACGTCGAAGGTGGTGCGCGGCGACTGAATGACGTGCCAACCCGGGCCGACGGCAACCTGGCCGCGCAACTTGACATTCGAGAAACGGTTGTTTTCCAGGCCCAGACTGCCGAAGGCGAAATAGTCGGGCCCCAGGTTCCAGTCATAGCGCCCGCCGAGTCGCGTGTTTTCGCTCGTGGCCTCACCTTCGGAAGAGGCGTACTGTCCGTTGAGATACAGCGACGTCCTGTCCTGTTCGGTGGCACGCACCGCGTCGCCGGTGAGCGAAATGCTGCTGGCGTCGGTATTGCCCGACGACAGGCTGGCACCCAGGCCCAGCGACCCGCGCCATCGGCCGTCGGTCTTCACGGTGTCCTCGGCCTGCGCCCGGCCCGCGCCGGCGAGCACAAGGATCAGGGCGGCGGGCAGGGCGGCTGAAATCAACTTCATTGAACATCCTCTCCGGCTTCGATGGGTTCTGGCCGCCGGGGCCGGCGACCAGGCTGCGGGGCATGGCGACCCCGCCGCGCCGGTTATCCTACGGGACGGTCCACGCTTGCCGGGGCACGGTGCCCTTGGCGCCAGGGGGTCGTGGCCCCCCATGGCCAACAACGGAGAACGAAGAGATGAGCGAGTACCTTGCAGACGTCAGGAAATTTGCGCCGAATGCCGACGAGGCCGCAGTCGCGACCGTCGTCAAATATTGCGGCATCGCCTTGCGCAATGCCGATTCGGCCCTGGTCTCGGCCACCGACCCGAAGGAACTGGCCACCGTGCGTGACGGCTTCGCGGCCAAGAAGCTGGGCCTTTCGGCAGACGCGGCCGACGCCGGCATCAAGGCCGTGGTGGAGAAGATGAAGGGCACGGCGAAGAAGAGCCGTGTCACCTTCTACTACCTGCTGGCCGAACAGACCGGAACGCTGGGCAAACTGGCCTGAGCGCAGCGGCCTGGACCGGGGTCCAGGCGGGTGCCGTACGGCGGTTGAGTGAGCGGTGTCGGCACCGGCACCGCTGATCGCTTCTGCTACAAGGTCGCGGGGTCGAAATTGGCGCCGCAGATGACCAGCGCCACGCGCTCGTGCGGCGCGGGTTGAACCGCTCCCGAGACCAAGGCTGCAAGCGGCAGCGCGGCCGCAGGTTCCACCGCCAGGTGCAGTTCGCGCCACAGCTGTCGTTGCGCCGCGGTGATGGCGTCGTCTTCGATCCGGTGCGAAGCGGCCACCCACCGCTGGCAGATCGGCCAGGCGATGCGGCCGATGCGGCGCGCGCCCAAGGCGTCGGCGGCCAGGCCCGATACGGCCACGTCGACCGGCTCGCCGGCCGCCAGCGCCGCATGCAAGGTGGGTGAACCCATGGGCTCCAGAGCCTCCACGCGCGAGCGCCCCTCGAACCAGGCCGCGATGCCGGCGATGAGGCCGCCGCCGCCGACGCTGACGAGCACGCGGTCGGGCAGTCCCGCTTCCTGTTCGATCTCCGCGGCCAGCGTGCCGGCGCCGGCCACCACTTCGGGCTGGTCGTAGGCGTGCATCAGCAGCGCGCCGGTCTGCTGCTGGCGCTGCAGGCAGCCGGCAAGCGCGTCGGCGTAGGCGGCACCCTGCACGATGACCGTGGCCCCCAGGTCGGCCAGCACCTGCCGCTTGGCGCGGCTGGCCAGTTCGGGCAGGAAGACTTCGCAGGGCACACCGAGTGCACGCGCCGCAGTGGCCACCGCAATGCCCGCATTGCCGCCCGATGCGATGACGACGCCGGCGGCCGGGATCGGCAGCGAGCGCATGCGGTTGAACATGCCGCGCGCCTTGAAGCTGCCGCCCAGTTGCAGGTGTTCGAGCTTGAGCCACAACTCGGCCACGCCGATGCCCAGTGCAGCGCCGGGCAGGCGCCACAGCGGCGTGCGCCGAATTTCGCCGGCGATGCGCGCCTGCGCGGCGGCGATGGTGTCGCGGTCGATGACGGGCGAGTTTTCGGGGCTGGAGTCCATGCGGCCATGCTAGTGCAGTGCGCTCGACGCGTTGGACCGACGGTCCTCGCCACGGCTCCGCACGGTCCGCTTCATCGATGCTCGAATTCACACTGGCCAATGGCGGGCGTTCGCGCCTGACGGCCGTCCGGCAACCTGCTTGCCATGTCCCCGGACGATGCGAGAACTGCAGGCGCACACAATTGCAGACGCATCACATTCGCATGACAGTGCAGGTTTGAAGACCTGCACTCTCCCTGCCGTGCGTATCGAACCTGCGCTGCGTAGCGATGCCGAGGCTGTCCTCGACGAAGGCGAGTCGCTCTCCGATTTCGTGGCCGCGTGCGTTCGCGACGGCGTCACTTGGCGGCGTACACGAGACGCCTTTCTCGCGCGAGCGCGAGACGCCGTCGAGCGATGCGAGCGCGAAAACAACGGGGTCTCGCCGCAGGAGGTGCGGCGGCGAATGGATGCCCGGCTGGATGCGGCCCGTCAGCGGCTGGCGGCGGACAAGGCGCGCACTGGGCAGTGACCAGCTACCGCATCCTTTTGACCGAGGAGGCCGCCGACGACTTGCTGCGGATCGAGGATGTCACCATCGAGCGGGAATTCGCCAGCGCGACACCTGACCTCGATGCAGTGCGGCACCTCAGAGACGCCGACGACCCCGCACTTCGACTGCTGGAGTTCTCATCGTACTCATGCCGCAAGGCCGCTCGCGCCCTGAATGACAAGCAGCGTGAACTCATCGTCCCCTTCGGAAACGGCGGGCTCGTTGCCGCATTTGAGGTGCGTAACGACATGGTCCGAGTCGGCGCCATTCGTCATCAGCTCGAGCAAGATTTCCAGTGATCCTGATCGGCTCTGCTGCTTATCTCTCGCCTGATGTGCTGGTCTGGTTCGGCGAGGCTCTTGTCGGCCATGAATGTGAAGAGTCGTTCGCCATAGGCGGCTTGCCTGGCGTCTACAACGTCACTGCGCCCCCAGAGCTTTTCGTTGCCACGAACTGCCGATCCACGCGCGCTGGCGACTACTCCCAAGACGAATCGGGGTCCAGGTGCCGTGCCAACTCCATGGCATCGTGCAGCAGCCGACCCACCACGACCAAGCCGGGTTCAATGTGGTGGACAAGGAAGTGGCGTGGTCGGCGGACGACCCCCACACTGGTTTCCATGTGTTCCCGGCTCAGTCGCAGGTGCCAGGATCGAACGCCTGCGCCGAGTTCGGGCCGCGCAAGACTGCCCGGTCTGTCGGGCTGGCTTGCCACGTCGCGGAGCGCAGCGACGATCAGGGTCTCATAGCGAAGTCGCGCGGCCTCGCCGAACTGCTCATGTGTCCAGGCGAGGACGTTGAGGACGTCGCCCTGCGCAGCCTCCGACAGGCGATATCGAAACATCAACCCGCCGTCTTGGCAGCCTGTGCAGCGCGAAGACCCAGCTGTCCAATGAAGTCTTTGATCTGGTCATCGGCAACATCCGCGTAGCGCCCCGCGGACACATCCGTCCAGCCCTGGCGGGTTGCTTGCCTCAAAGCCTTGAGCTTGGCGCCCTCGTGGCGCTCCCGCTCTTCGATCAGGCGCAGGCCTTCTCGAAGCACCTCGCTGGCATTCTGGTAGCGACCGGACTGCACCAGGGTTTCAATCAGGTGCTGTTGATGTTCACTCAGAACGACATTGCGGGTGGGCATGTTGCGGGACTCCAAAGACAGCGAGCAGCAAGCCCGCCAGATCAGCATTGGCAGATTATGCCAACGAATGCCGAGTCACTGGAACGGTCAGTCTCCAACGGCCGGTTGCGCGCCACCCAGGCGACCGCTTGAGGGTCTGCAACGGGGTCGATGAACCGAATTTCGCGTGCATCCCCCAAGCCGACGCACGCCCTTCCTGCGCCCGGCCTCGCCAGCGGCCAGGACTGAACAGCCTGGCGCACCCCACCAGCCGGTACATTGCGGCCATGGACACCGACACTCCCAGCCCCGAAGGCGTGGCCTGGGCGCAGCGCCTGGTGCGCTTCAACACCGTCAGCCATCAATCCAACCTGGCGCTCGTCGAGTGCATCGCCGACCACCTGCGCACGCTGGGCGTGCCACTGCGGCTGACCTGGGACGAAGAACGCCACAAAGCCAATCTCTTTGCCACGCTGGGCGTGGGCAAGCCCGGCGGGCTGGTGCTTTCTGGCCACACCGACACCGTGCCCTGGGACGGCCAGGACTGGACGACCAACCCGCTGGCGGCCGAAGTGCGCGACGGTCGCCTGTACGGCCGCGGCAGCGCCGAAATGAAGGGCTGGATCGGCACCGTGGTGGCGCAGGCCGCCGCCTGGCTGCAGGCCGACCTGCCGTTCGCGCTGCACTATGCCTTCAGCTACGACGAGGAAGTGGGCGGCTTCGGCGCGCGCCACCTCATTGCCGACCTGCGCGACAGCGGGCTGGCGCCGCGGCTGTGCAGCCTAAAGCGCGTGCGCAAAAGCAACGACGAATTCGAGCGCGACTTCTGGTCCGGCCGCAGCCTCACCGAACTCAACGAGGCGGTGGCGAAAGAGGCGGCCACGGCACCGATGGAGCGCATCTTCGCAAGCATGCGCGAATTCCTGAAGGAAAAGGAATTGAGGCCACGCGAACCGCGCACCGGGCTGGCGGGCCCAGAGCACGTCGTATTCCCGAATGTTTGGTGTGACAGCGCACAGACGCCCGGCGCACCGGCCTTTAAGGTAGACATCCTACGGCTTTGTACTGCCGGACGCCCTTGCCGGGCGCTGGATCGCTACTCTGATTGCGGCACGTTCCATCGGCCGCCCCGGCTTGCCTGAAGAAGTGGCAGGACGAGCGGTGTGGCTGGCGAAGGATCGCGCCTCTTTCGTGACCGGGTCTTGCCGTTGGGCGGCACCTGCCTGGGGCGGTCCATCGGGCCGTTTCCTGCTTCGAATTCTTTTTTCAATCACTCTGGACACACCCCATGAAAACCCAACCCACTCGCCTGCTCCTGGGCAGCGCCCTCGCCGCCATCGCCACCACCTTGCTGATCGGCTGCAACAAGGCACCTGAAACCGAACCGGCAAAGCCGATGTCCAGCCCCACCGTGGGCACCCAGGTGGACGACACCGTCATTACCGCGAGTGTCAAATCCGCGCTGCTGGCCGACCCCACCATCGAAAGCTTCGACCTGCAGGTCGAGACCCGGCAGGGCATCGTGCAGCTGAGCGGCTTTGTGGACAGCCAGGCCCAGATCGACCAGGCACTCGCCATCACGCGCGGCGTGAGCGGTGTGACCGACGTGAAAAACGGCGTCACCCTCAAAGGCACGTCCACCACCATGGGCACCCAGATCGACGACGCCACCGTAACGGGGCGCGTCAAGAGCGCCTTGCTGGCCGATCCCGACATCAAGAGCTTCGACATCAGCGTGGTCACTTTCAACGGCGAGGTGCAACTCTCCGGCTTTGTCGACAACCAGGGCCAGATCGACCAGGCCACCCAGATTGCCAGCGCCACCGAAGGCGCCACCAGCGTCAAGAACGAACTGAGCATCAAGCAATGAGCGAGTCCCACACCCTCACGGACGTCGCCACTCTGCGCAGCCAGGCCCGCAAACACATCGAACGCGGTGCCGTGACCGCCGGCTACAGCGCCGACCGCGATCAGGTGCTGAAGATGCTCAACGAAGCGCTGGCGACCGAGATCGTGTGCGTGCTGCGTTACAGGCGCCACCACTTCATGGCGCGTGGCATCCACGGCCAGAGCGTGGGTGCCGAATTCATGGTCCATTCGAACGAAGAGCAGGGCCATGCCGACCTGCTGGCCGCGCGCATCGTGCAACTCGGCGGTGAACCCGACTTCTCGCCCGACCGCTTGAGCGAACGCAGCCACGCCGAATACGTGGCCGGCGACACACTGGCGCAGATGATCCAGGAGAACCTGGTGGCCGAGCGCATCGCCATCGACAGCTACCGCGACATGGTGCGCTACCTGGGCGACAAGGATCCGACCACCAGCGACCTGCTCAAGCAGATCCTCGCGGTGGAAGAAGAGCACGCCGACGAACTCGCCGACCTGCTGGAAGGCATGCCGACCCAGCCCGTCTGAGCGGCAGACCGGCTGCGTCTTGGTTGCAGCGCCCCATTCGATACGAACAGGCAGGCACCTGTTCATGATCTTTCCGCGATCGCCCCGGCCTGGAACAAGGCACCGCGGGATGGGTTCTTCAGAGGAGATGCCCGCCAGGATCAGCGGCCGCCGTCCGTGCGCCTGCCATTGCGATGCCCGTGCCGAACTCGAATGCCTAGTTCGGCCCGCTGACGCTGACGCGGCTGGCCTGCGGGCGCGCCGCGACCACACCGCGGCGCAGGCGCACTTCGACCCGTGCCTCAGCGTCGCTCTTCCCGGCCAGCAGATCGGCCAGCGCGATGCCTGCCATGTTCGCCTGCATCGCGGCGTCCAGCCGCTGCGACAAGTCGTTGGCCAGACTGGGGCGAACGTCGTCCTCGTCCGCTCCGGGCGCGCCGGCCTCGACGGCAACCACGATATCGGCCACCGAGATGGCTGACGCGTCACGGCCCAGTGAGTAGCCACCGCCAGGGCCCCGGGTGCTTTCCACCAGCCCGGCCGTGCGCAGCCGCGCAAGCAGTTGCCCAAGACGGGAAAGAGACACGTGCTGGCGACTGGCCATGGCGGCCAGAGCCACCGGTGCGGCCCGCTCGCGCAGGGCGAGGTCGATCATGGTGTTGACGGCAAGCCGCCTCTTGGTGCTCGGTCCCATTGCGTTCTCCCGCGTCGGGTCTAGGCTGCTTTCAACTGCGCCTTCGCCAGGTTGTAGGTGCTTCCACTGGGCGGTCATGGTCACTGCCCACCGCCGCCGGGTCTGTACTTCAACGCACAGAACCCGAAGGCTCCGTCCCTGCAGACTGCGTCCGGGTGCTTGCGCACGCGCAAGCGTGGGCTCAGGTGGCCGGGGTCTGGTCGACGAACCGTACCAGCGGGTCGGCGCCAACCGAGATGGAGTCGGCAAATGGCAAAGATCGAAGAACTCGAGATGGACGCTCACCGGGCGCAGCTGAACTCGGACCTCAGGCGTCTGGTCGTCAAGTACCGCGCGATCTTCGGATGGGACGTGCCGGAAATCGATGAGGCCTTGTCTCAACGCTTGATCATCGAGTCCTTGCGTCGCGCCCTGGACGACCTCGAGGCGCAAGCTGCGGCGGCCCGCGCATGACGCCGCATCGATCCGTGCGCGATCCGTGCGTGGCCACCTCGCTTGCTCGCCAGCCGGGCTCGGTCGATGCGGACTCCTGGCTGGCCTGGTTCAGTCGTCCACGGCGCGGGCTGCAGCAAGGCGTTGCGGCAAGTCGGCCTGCAGCATCAATTCGCCGAACCACACGCGGTAGCCGGCATCGCTGGGGTGCAGTCCGTCGGCAGCGTTCAGTTCCGGCCGCTGGACGAACGGGTCGTCGGCGGATTCACGGAACAGATCCACGAACACGGCACCGTGGCGCGCCGCCGCTTCTTCGACGAAGGCGTGCAGCTGGCGCGAGCGCCATGTCATCAGCCAGGACAGGGGCGCGAAGAAGAAGGGCGCGTTGCCGACATTGCCTGCGGGCATCAGCACCACCAGGCCGGCCCGCTGGCGCGCACGCTTCGCCACGGCTTCGACATCGGCTTGCAGGGCCTGCAAGCCGCGCAGGCGCACCACGTCATTGCCGCCGGCCATCACCAGCACCATGTCGAAAGGCTCGTCGCCCTCGAGCTGCGCCAGCACGGCGGCAAACATCGCGCCGTCGCGTGCCCGGTTGACGATCGCCAGCCGCGGGAAGGCCTGCCCGAGCAGACCCGCCATGCTGGCCTGTGGCCCGGTGGCACCGGTGCCCTCGGCCGTGCTGTCACCGACGATGAGCAGGCGCAGTGACGGCTGCACCGGTGTGTGCTGCAGCGGGCTGCTCAGCCGCACGAGTGCGGCGGATTCGTTCAGTCGCCACACGGTCCTGGCGCCCAGCGCGACGACGAGGGCGACGGCGCCCCAGCCCAGCACGCGCGAAGCCCGCTTGCGGCCCGTGTCAGCCATGGTGCTGCGCAAGCCTCGACGCCGGCCTCAGGCGGCCATGACGCCGACGATCTGAATGGCCTTGTTCGCGATGTAGCGCCGGTAGTCGGCCATGGGAATGGCCGCCGAGCCGCGTGTATCGCCTTCGACCCAACTGATCGTCGCGTCCAGTTCTGTCTCATCGATCTCGCAGGGCCCGGGTCGGATCGTCATGTTGACGCCGTCGCCTTCGCGGTACTCGACTTGTCCAATGATGCGCGCGGTCTTGATCATGTTTCCTCTAGTTCAAGGGCCACCATGCCTTCAGTCCAACGCCGGCTTGTCCGGCGACCGGTCCGACCGCGCGACGCGGCCGAGCTGGGCCGCGATCAGGCGTGTCAGCTTGCCGGTGGCGCCCTGCACCGCCTGCGCCTTGCTCGCCGCCTCCTCGGTGACGGCGATCGGCTGCCGCCCCTCGAGCCTGGCTTCGATCATGCAGCGCATGTCGCGCTGGCCGTTCTTGCCGGCATTCTCGTCGCTCAGGTGCACTTCGATGCGCGAGATCTGCGCACGATAGCGATCGAGCGCGTCTTCGACCTCGCTGCGCACCCACGCGGCCAGGGCCTCGCGCCCTTCAATATTGCGGTCGGTGTTGATCTGGATCTGCATGGCTTTCTCCTGGTGTTCGTATCAAACGGTCGCGGGCCTTCGCTGCCGCCCCGTGACGAACAAGACGGCCACGGGGCGGTCCGAGCGCTGCCCGGCCCGGAAGGCATTCAGTAGCGGAAGGTGGCAGCAAGCCCGGATCCCCTGGCAGGCCAGCATCGCTGCTTGTAGCTCGCCATCCCTGGCCTTTCTGTACGGTAGTGCACGCAGCGCAATGGCAGCGTGTAAGCGGCGGGCCTCCAGTGCGGAATCGGACGCTGGCGCCCGCACTGCGCTACAGCGGGGGCGATGGCGAAAGGCTCCACCTGACGCCTGTTGGCCAACGCACCTGCCAGCCCTATGCGCTCTTGGACCGCCGCTCTGTTCGGTACAGCACAGACTCGCCCGGCATTGCGCACGATCCTGTCCAGCGGAATGGACTCGCCATGATCAGAGTGCCAGGCACCGCCACCGCCACGGCCACGGCCACCGCCGATACCGACTGTCGCCGGCTTCGCTACCGCAGCAGCGCTGCGCCCCTGGCCGCAGCGCTGCTGCTGGTTGCCTGTGGCGAAACCGCCAAGCTGCCGGAATCTTCAGGCTTCGGCTCCGATTCGCAGTTGCCCGAGCCGGTCACGACGGTGCTGCCAACCGTCAATATCGCCCCGGCCCGGCCCTGGCCGGAAGGGACGTTGCCAACGCCGGCGGCAGCACATAGGAAATTCAAACAGCCTCTTGAAGACCCCGGGGAAACCCGAGTCAGCCCTGAGTGGGCGGCCGATGCCTGTCTAGATTCCTTGGAACTGGCGCCTGGGCGGTTGCCTTGTCCCAATTCGGCCTGCCCCGACGGCTCTCCTCTGGCTCGTTGAGCCTTGATCTCCGGGTTGACCCTGAGTCCTTTGTCGTCGAGCCCACATGCGGCGCAGCGCCACCCGCGGCTGCCGCCAGGCTGCGCAGCCCATGTTGGTGTGTTCGGTGTCCGGGACGGTCGGCGCGGCTCAAGCGGCTTCAGTCTTGCTCCGCCTCGCGCACCCGGCCCCTGGGCGGCGGCTGTGGGCCAACCCCAGGTGGTCCGCTGATGTCGGCTACGTCGCTGACGTTCGGCGCGCCAAACTCGACGGTTCCTTCATGGCCGACGGCTACGTCTCGCCGGCCAGCACCGCTCGAAGTCCATCGTCATGAAATGCCCGACCTGGAAGTCGACGGATCAGGGCGCCTTGGCCGGCAGGCGGCGCCGCGCTGGGTGGGCAACATCGATCGTCAGCCGCGGCAAGTCTCAATTCTGGGCGTGGCGACCCGCCGCGTATCCGCGAACCAGCAACGGATCCGAGGGACATGCGGCATCGCCGCCAGCCTGTATGACCCAGGCGCGGCAGGGGCGCTCCGACAAGCGCCGCAAGCCGATGTGGCGTTGCTTGCGCAACGAGGCCCACGGCACAGATTCACATGTTCACATGTTCACATGCTATGCTCTGCCATCGCATTTCGAGCCCAGGCGCGGCCATGTCCAACCTGACCATTTCAGTCGACGACCAGCTCATCAAGCGCGCGCGCGTGCGTGCCATCGAGCAGGGCACCTCGCTGTCGGCCAAGGTACGTGAGTTCCTGCAGGACTACGTGAACGGGCCGCATGCCGGCCTGGCCGAGCAGCGCGCACAAGCCACCGCCAGGTTGATGGCGGCCATGGAGGCCGCGACACCGCCATCGGCGCCCGCGGCCACCCCAGAGGTTGCGCCGCGCGGGCGGCATCGCACGCTGCGCGAGGAGCTCTATGCCGGCGACTTTCGCGCGCGTGATCGAAAACCCGTCAAAGCTGCAAGCGAACGAAAGTCTGCAAGCGAACGCAAGACCGGCCTTGGCCGATGAGCCATGTCCTCGTTCCTCGACACGAACGTGCTGGTGTACTGCACCGATGCCAGGGCGCCGGCCAAGCGGGAACGAGCCCGCACGCTGGTGTCCAGGCTGTCGACGCAGGGTGAAGCGGTGGTCAGCACGCAGGTTCTGATCGAGCTGTTCCACACGCTCACACGCAAGCAGTCGCTGCCACCGGTTGCCGCGCAGGCACTGGTGCTGGCCTGCACGGCGTGGCCGGTGATCGACAGCGACCTGGCGTTGGTGAGCGCGGCCCTGGAAGGCTCGATCGCTCGGCAACTGTCGATCTGGGATGCGATGGTGGTCGAGGCCGCGCTCAGGGCAGAAGCACACACCCTCTACAGCGAAGACTTCAGTCACGGCCAGCGCTTCGGCTCGCTGACCGTGGTCAACCCGTTCCTGTCCTGACGTCGGTCGGCTCGTTTGACACGCAGCCGGCTCACGCACCGTCCCACGGCGAGCGGCGCAACTGGACGACAAGCAGATCATGATCGGCTGCATCGACCTGTCCGACATGAATGTCGAGACCCCCGAGGTGGTGGCGGCGCGCTGCCCTATGCGGCCATGGCGCGTGTCATCCTGACGCACGACTGCTTCGCATTCACATGCCTGCTCGCCTAGATGGTGAGCCCGCACGGTCTCAATTCGCGCGCTGCGCCTCAATCGCCCAGAGTGCCGCCTACCTCCACCAGCCGCTACATTGCGGCCATGGACACCGACACCCCCAGCCCCGAAGCCCTGGCCTGGGCGCAGCGCCTGGTGCGCTTCAACACCGTCAGCCATGAATCCAACCTGGCGCTCATCGAGTGCATCGCCGACCACCTGCGCACGCTGGGTGTGCCGCTGCGGCTGACCTGGGACGAAGAACGCCGCAAGGCCAACCTCTTTGCCACGCTGGGCGTGGGCAAGCCCGGCGGGCTGGTGCTTTCGGGCCACACCGACACCGTGCCCTGGGACGGCCAGGACTGGAGCACCGACCCGCTGTCGGGCGAACTGCGCGACGGCCGCCTGTACGGCCGGGGCAGCGCCGACATGAAGGGCTGGATCGGCACCGTGGTGGCGCAGACCGCCGCCTGGCTGCAGGCCGACCTGCCGTTCGCGCTGCACTATGCCTTCAGCTATGACGAAGAAGTGGGCGGCTTCGGCGCCCGCCATCTCATTGCCGACCTGCGCGACGCCGGCCTGGCGCCGCGGCTGTGCATCGTGGGCGAACCCACCGCCATGGTGCCGGCCATCGCGCACAAGGGCGTGCACCGCTGGCGCTGCTGCGTGCGCGGCAAGGCGGCGCATTCGTCGCTCACGCCGCAGGCGGTGAATGCGGTGGAGGCGGCGGCGCGGCTGGTGGCGCACATCAGCGATATCGGCGACGAATTGCGCGAGCGCGAGCCGCGCCTGGCCGGCTTCGACGTGCCCTGGTCCACCGCCGCGGTGTGCGTCATCGAAGGCGGCATCGCCGACAACGTGGTCCCCGAGGATTGCCGCTTCCACTATGAATTCCGCGACCTGCCGGGCAGCGACGTGGCGGCGCTGCAGCGCCGCGTCACCGAGCGCGCAGCGGCGCTCGAACCCGCGATGAAGGCCGTGGCGCCCGACAGCGGCTTCCGCTTCGAGTCCATCGCCGCCATGCCGGCCTTCCAGGCCCGGCCCGACGAGCCCGCGGTGCGGCTGGCGCAGGCGCTGGCCGGCAGCGAGCAGACCACGTTGGTGGCCTTCGGCACCGAGGCCGGACTGTTCCAGCGCGCCGGCATGTCCACCGTGGTCTGCGGCCCGGGGTCCATTGCGCAGGCACACCAGGCCGATGAGTTCGTGAGCCTGCATCAACTGGCCCGCTGCGAGGCCTTCCTGCGCGGCATCGGCACGCACGCCGGCCGCTGGCTGGCCGAGCCGACGCTGGCGACATGAGCACCAAGGAAACCCCCATGCGATTGACTGCCGATGCCCGCGGCGTCTACCCCATCGCGCCGACACCCTTCTTCGACGACGGCCGCATCGACACCGCGTCCGTCGACCGCCTGACCGACTTCTACCTGGGCATCGGTGCCACCGGCATCACGGTGCTGGGCCAGCTCGGCGAAGCGCCCAAGCTCGAACACGCCGAGAGCATGGCCGTGGCGCGCCAGATGATCCGCCGCGCCGCAACGCTGCCGGTGGTGGTGGGCGTGTCGGCGCCGGGCTTCGCCGCCATGCGTGCGCTGACGCACGAAGTCATGGCCGCCGGTGCGGCCGGCGTGATGATCGCGCCGCCGAACACGCTGCGCACCGACGACCAGATCGTCGGCTACTACCGGCAGGCGGTGCAGGCCATCGGCGCCGAGGTGCCCTTCGTGCTGCAGGACTATCCGCTCACTTTCGCCGTGCAGATGAGCCCGGGCGTGATCCGCCGCATCGTGCAGGAACTGCCTTCGTGCGTGATGCTCAAGCACGAGGACTGGCCGGGGCTGGAGAAGATCACCACCTTGCGCGGTTTCGAGCACGACGGTTCGATGCGCCGCATCGCCATCCTGTGCGGCAACGGCGGCCTGTTCCTGGACTACGAGCTGGAGCGCGGCGCCGACGGCGCCAATACCGGCTATGCCTTCCCCGACATGCTGTGCGACGTGGTGCGGCTGTCGCAGGCCGGGCGGCGCGAAGAGGCGCACGATTTGTTCGACGCCCACCTGCCCTTGCTGCGCTACGAACAGCAGCCGGGCGTGGGGCTGGCGGTGCGTAAATATGTGCTGATGCGGCGCGGCCTGCTGGCCAGCGCCAGCCAGCGGCAGCCGGCGGCGCCGCTGACGGCGGCAGCCCGCAGCGAGGTCGACCACCTGCTGCTGCGGCTGGCGCGCCTTGATCCACGGGCCTTGCTGCCCCCGGCTTGACGTCGGGCCGGCGACCTGCGAAAGAGCGGGCCGTGCTTCAGGCGACGGGAACGGCGGCCGGCGCCACCCGCACCGCGCAGTATTTGAAGCCGGGGATCTTGGCCACCGGGTCCAGCGCCGGATTCGTCAGCCGGTTGATCGCCGCCTCGGCCCAGCAGAAGGCCACGAAGACCGCGCCCGACGGCATGCCCGCATCGGCGCGCGCGAAGAGCTCCACTTCGCCGCGGCGTGAGGTGATGGTGATGCGATCGCCCGGCGCCACGCCCAGCCGCGCCAGTTGCTGCGGGTGCAGCAGCGCCACCGCATCGGGCTCGATGGCGTCGAGCACATCCGAGCGCCGCGTCATGCTGCCGGTGTGCCAATGCTCGAGCTGGCGGCCGGTGATGAGCACCAGCGGGTAGTCGGCGTCGGGCTGTTCCTCGGCCAGCGTGCCCGAAGGCGGCACGAAGAGGCCGCGCCCGGTGGGCGTGGGAAAGTGCTCGCCGAAGACCACGCGTTCGCCCGTGTCGCCTTCGTGGTGGCAGGGGTAGGTGACGCTGCCCTCGCGCTGCAGTCGTTGCCAGGTGATACCGGCGATGCTGGGCATGAGGTGGCGCATCTCGTCGAAGACGGCCGCTGCGGCATCCGTGCAGTCCTGAGGTTGGGCGCCGTAGGCCGACCATTCCAGGCCCAGTTGTTCGGCCCAGGCGGTGAGGATCCACAGGTCCTGCCGCGCCTGCCCGGGCAGCGGCAGCGCGGCGCGGCCGAGTTGCACCAAACGATCGGTGTTGGTGAAGCTGCCGGTCTTCTCGGCAAAGGCCGAGGCCGGCAGCACCACGTCGGCCAGGCAGGCGGTTTCGGTGAGGAAGATGTCCTGCACCACCAACATGTCCAGGCTGGCCAGTGCCTGCCGCGCATGGGTCACGTCGGGGTCGCTCATGGCCGGGTTCTCGCCCATGATGAGCATGCCGCGCACCTGCGCGTTCGATCATGGCGTGGATCAGTTCGACCACCGTCAGGCCCGTCTGCGGGTCGAGCTGCGCCGCCGGCACGCCCCAGGCCGCGGCAAAACGCTCGCGCGCGGCGGCGTCGGTGACGCGCTGGTAGTCGGGGTACATCATCGGGATCAGGCCCGCGTCGGAAGCACCCTGCACGTTGTTCTGGCCGCGCAGCGGGTGCAGCCCGGTGCCGGGGCGGCCGATCTGCCCGGTGGCCAGCGCCAGCGCGATGAGGCAACGCGCGTTGTCGGTGCCGTGCACATGCTGGCTGATGCCCATGCCCCACAGGATCATCGAAGCGCGGCTGGTGGCATACAGGCGCGCCACCTCGCGGATCGTGGCAGCGTCGATGCCGGTGAGCGGCGCCGCCCACTCCGGGCTGCAGCCGCGCACATGGTCGCGCATCGCCTCGAAGCCCAGCGTGCGCTCGGCGATGAAGCGCTCGTGGATCAGGCCTTCGTCGACGATGGTGTGCAGCATGGCGCTGAGCAACGCCACGTCGCTGTCGGGCCGGAACTGCAGGAAGTGCCTCGCATGGCGCGCCAGTTCGTTGCGCCGCGGGTCGATCACCACCAGCTGCGCGCCGCGACGAACGGCGTTCTTGATCCAGCTCGCCGCCACCGGGTGGTTGACGGTGGGGTTGGCGCCGATCACCAGCACCACGTCGGCCAGGGTGACGTCCATCACCGGGTTGCTGACCGCTCCCGAACCCAGGCCCTCCAGCAGCGCAGCCACGCTGGACGCATGGCACAGCCGCGTGCAGTGGTCGACGTTGTTGCTGCCGAAGCCCAGCCGCACCAGTTTCTGGAACAGGTAGGCCTCTTCGTTGCTGCCCTTGGCGCTGCCGAAGCCGGCCAGCGCACGCGGGCCGAATTCGCTGCGGATGCGGCGCAGCGCTTGACCCGCGTGGTCCAGCGCTTCTTCCCAGGTGGCTTCGCGGAAATACTGCATTGCCACTGCGGGGTCGGCCACCGCACCCGCGTGCTTGGGCGCATCGGCGCGGCGGATCAGCGGCACCGTCAAGCGCTGCGCATGCCGCACATAGTCCTGTCCATAGCGGCCCTTCACGCACAGCCGGCCGTGGTTGGCCGGGCCGTCGCGACCCTGCACCTGCAGGATGCGGTCGTCCTTGACCTGCAGCGTGACCTGGCAGCCGACGCCGCAGTACGGGCACAGCGTGTCGATCTCGCGGTCGGGCCCTTGCAGCGCAACGCCATGCGCCGCCGCCAGTGCCCCGGTCGGGCAAGCCTGCACACATTCACCGCAGGCCACACAGGTGGACGCGCCCAGGGCGTCGTCGATATCGAAAACGATGCGCGCGTGTTCGCCCCGGAAGGCCAGGCCGATGACGTCGTTGACCTGCTCGTCGCGGCAGGCGCGAACGCAGCGGGTGCACTGGATGCAGGCGTCCAGGTGGACGGCGATGGCCGGGTGCGAGAGGTCCGCCGCGATCGGCTCGCGCGGCGCGAAGCGAGGTGTGCCGACACCCAGCCTGGCGGCCCAGAGCTGAACCTCGTCGTTTTGCTTGTGCCGCTGCAGCGGCAGGTCGGACTGCAGCAGTTCCAGCACCAGGCGCTGCGCAGTCCGCGCGCGGTCGCTGCTCGTGAGCACCTCCATGCCGGCGCTGGGCTGGCGGCAGCAGGACGCGGCCAGCACGCGCTCGCCCTTGAGTTCCACGACGCAGGCGCGGCAGTTGCCGGCAGGATCCAGCCCCGGCGTCCAGCACAGGTGCGGGATGGCGACGCCTTCACGTTGCGCCACTTCGATGATCGTCTCGCCAGCGCGCGCGCTCACGGCGCGGCCGTCGAGCGTGAATTCGACCGTGGCCGCCGTCTCCTGCAGCAGCCGGTTGCGTTCGGCACGCGTGACGGCATTCATGGCGCCACCTCGTGCGCGAAGTGCGCCAGCACACCGTCGACGATATTCGGCGCCGCCTGGCCCAGGCCGCAGATCGAGGCGTCGCGCATCACCTGGCCCAGTTCGGCCAGCAGCAGTGCATTCCACACCGGTCGCGCCATCAGCGCCACCGCCTTGGCCGTGCCGGCGCGGCAAGGCGTGCACTGGCCGCAGGATTCGTGGGCGAAGAAACGCATCACATTGCGCGCCGCGTCCACCGCGCGGTCGCAATGCGCATCACTGCGCGACAGCACGATGACGGCGGCGCTGCCGATGAAGCAGCCGTGCGGCTGCAGGGTATCGAAGTCCAGCGGCACATCGGCCAGCCGCGCCGGCAGGATGCCGCCCGAGGCGCCGCCGGGCAGATAGGCGTAGAGCTCGTGGCCAGGCTGCATGCCGCCGCAATATTCTTCGATCAGTTCGCGCAGCGTGATGCCCGCCGGCGCCAGTTTCACGCCCGGCTCGACCACGCGGCCACTGACGGAAAAGCGGCGCCGGCCGCTGCGGCCATGGCGGCCTTGCGCGGCGAACCAGGCGCCGCCGCGCTCGACGATCTCGCGCACCCAGACGAGCGTCTCCACGTTGTGCACCAGCGTCGGCCGGCCGAACAGGCCGCGTTCGGCCACATAGGGCGGACGCAGCCGCGGCAGGCCGCGCTTGCCTTCGATGGATTCGATCATGGCCGACTCCTCGCCGCAGACGTAGGCGCCGGCACCACGGCGCAGCTCGACAGGCGGCAGGTGCGGCACCGGCGGCCGCGCCTGCAGCCGCTCCAGTTCCTGCTGCAGCAGCGCACGGCAGCCGTGGTATTCGTCGCGCAGGTAGATGAAGACCTTGGCCGCGTCCACCGCCCAGGCGGCGACGAACACCCCTTCCAGGAAACGGTGCGGGTCGCGCTCCAGCAGCCAGCGGTCCTTGAAGGTGCCGGGCTCGCCTTCGTCGGCATTCACCGCCAGCAGCCGCGGCGCCGGCTGCCCGCGCACGATGCGCCACTTGCGCCCGGCCGGAAAACCCGCGCCGCCCAGGCCGCGCAGGCCGGCATCTTCCAGCGCCTGGATCAGGCTGTCGGCACTGCGCTCGCCGGCATGGCATTGCTGCAGCAGGCGGTAGCCACCCTGAGAGACATAGGCGTCGAAGTCGATCTGAACCGTGACGACTTCGGTGGTGCGGCCAGCCGCCACCGCGTCTGCCACGGTCTGCGGCGTGGCACGCGGCACAGCGCACTGGTGCACCACGGCTGCCGGCGCGGTGTCGCAGCGGCCGATGCAGGGCGCCGGGATCACGCGCACCTCACCACCCAGCAGGGCCGGCAGGCGCGACAGCAGTTCCTGCGCACCGGCCAGTTCGCAGGCCAGACCGTCGCAGACACGCACCGTGATCGCGGGCGCGGCCGCCACCTGGCCGTCGACCGCTTCCTTCACCACGTCGAAGTGGTGATAGAAACTCGCCACCTCGAAGACCTCGGCCTGCGGCAGCTTCATCAGTTGCGCCAGCGCCGCCAGGTGCGGCGCCGGCAGGCAGCGCAGGCGGTCGTTGATGGCGTGCAGATATTCGATCAGCAGGTCGCGCCGCAGCGGCGCGTCGCCCAGCCAGGACCGCAACTCGGCCAGCACGGCCGGCTCGACCTGCCGGCCCCTGGGCAGCCCGCGCCGGCGCCGCCGCAGTGCGTCGGCGCTGTGGATGGGAATCGTCGGTTGGGCCACGGCACGAGCCTACCGCAGCCGGCCTGCCCTGTGCACCACCCCGGCGCGGCGGTGGAACGTGCGGCGTCCGACCCGCCGCCTAGAATCGAATGCATGCCGCGCAAGCTTTTCGTCACCACCGCCCTGCCCTATGCCAACGGGCCATTCCACATCGGCCACATCATGGAATACATCCAGGCCGACACCTGGGTGCGCTTCCAGCGCCTGCAGGGCCACGAGGTGCATTTCGTCTGCGCCGACGATGTCCATGGCGCCGCGATCATGATCGCGGCCGAGAAGGCCGGCCAGACGCCGCAGCAGTTCGTGGCCGACATCGCCGCCGGCCGCAAGCCCACCCTCGAAGGTTTCCATATCGGCTTCGACAACTGGCACTCCACCGACAGCCCCGAAAACCACGAACTCGCGCAGGGCATCTATCTGGCGCTGCGCAGCAACGATCTCATCGAAACCCGCACCGTCGAGCAGTTCTACGACCCCGAGAAGGGCATGTTCCTGGCCGACCGCTTCATCAAAGGCGAATGCCCAAACTGTGGCGCAGCCGACCAGTACGGCGACAACTGCGAGGTCTGCGGCGCCGTCTATGCCCCCACCGACCTGAAGAACCCGCGCTCGGCGCTGACCGGGGCCACGCCGGTGCTGCGCCGCAGCGAGCACTTCTTCTTCCGCCTCTCGGACCCGCGCTGCGTGGAATTCCTGGAAGACTGGACGCAGGACGGCCGCCTGCAGCCCGAGGTGGCGAACAAGGTGCGCGAATGGTTCAAGCGCGACGCCGAAGGCCGAGTCAGCCTGGGCGACTGGGACATCAGCCGCGACGCGCCGTATTTCGGCATTCAGATCCCCGACGCGCCGGGCAAATATTTCTACGTCTGGCTCGACGCGCCGGTCGGCTACCTGGCTTCGCTGAAGAACTGGTTCGGCAAGATCGGGGTGGACTACGACGCGTACCTGGCCGACCCGGCAGTGGAACAGGTGCACTTCATCGGCAAGGACATCGTCACCTTCCACACCCTCTTCTGGCCGGCGATGCTGAAGTTCAGTGGCCGCAAGGTGCCCGACCGGGTGTGGGTGCACGGCCACCTGACGGTGAGCGGCGCCAAGATGAGCAAGAGCCGGGGCACCGGCATCAGCCCGCTGAAATACCTGGAGCTCGGCCTGGACGCCGAATGGCTGCGCTACTACCTCTGCGCCAAGCTCAACGGCCGCGTCGAGGACCTGGACTTCAGCCCCGACGACTTCGTCGCCCGCGTCAACGCCGACCTGGTGGGCAAGTACATCAATATCGCCAGCCGCGCCGCGGGTTTCCTGAACAAGCGCTTCGGCGGCCGGCTCTCGGCCGACCTGGGCGTGGAAGGCCGGGCCCTGCTCGACGGCCTGCGCGCGCAGGCCGAGGCGATCAAGGACCTGTACGAGGAACGCGAATTCGGCAAGGCGCTGCGCGAGGTGATGGCGCTGGCCGACCGCGTGAACGAATTCGTCGACCGCGTCAAACCCTGGGAACTGGCCAGGCAGCCGGGCCTGGACGCGGCGCTGCACGACGCCTGCTCGGTGTGCATCGAGGCCTTCCGCGTGCTCACCATCTATCTCAAGCCCGTGCTGCCGGCCCTGGCGGCCAAGGTGGAGGTCTTCCTGAAGGTGGAGCCGCTCTCGTGGGCCGATGCGGCGCGTGCACTCGGCCACCACACGATCGGCGAATACCGCCACCTGATGCAGCGCGTGGACGCCAAGCGGCTCGACGCCTTGTTCGAGCCTGCGGCCGAGGCTGCCGCGGACAGCACCGGAACCGAAGCGCCCCTGCCCGGCGGCGAGGCGCTCGGCGCCGAGATCGGCATCGCCGATTTCGCCAAGGTCGACCTGCGCATCGCGCGCATCGTGGCCGCCGAACGCGTGCCCGGCAGCAGCAAGCTGCTGCAGCTGACGCTGGATGCCGGTGAAGAACGGCTGCGCAATGTCTTCAGCGGCATCGCCAGCGCCTACGCGCCCGAGCAACTGGTCGGCAAGCTCACCGTGCTGGTGGCCAACCTGGCGCCGCGGCAGATGAAATTCGGCCTCTCCGAAGGCATGGTGCTGGCCGCCAGCCATGCCGACGAAAAGGCGCACCCCGGCCTGTACGTGCTGGAGCCCTGGCCTGGTGCGGTACCCGGGCTGCGTGTTCGCTAGCGCGAGCGCAAGTCCAGGCGCAGCGCCACGGCCCCACCGGGGGCTCGACGCCTACGCGCTCGTCTTGCGCTGCCGGCGCCGACCCCGCCTGCGCCATGGCAACGGCGAGGCGTCGAGCCTGGCCAGGCGCGCCAGCGCCCGGGCTGCGGCGGCCCGGGCCCGCGGCTGGCTGCCCACCACCCAGCCCACGGCAAACCAGGCCCGCGTGTCGAACTGCGCGCAGGCGCGGAAGTACCGCTCGGCCGTGTGCAGGTCGTTGAAATGGCCCAGCGCATCGAGCGCGGCACATGCGGCGCGATGCAGCCGCCGTGCCGGCTTGCGCGCCAGCAGGGGCAGCAGGAACTCCAGGCCATAGCGGAAACGCTTGAGCCGCTTGCGCGTGCGATGCTGCTCTTCCGCGCTCGCAGCGCCGAAACCCTCGGCGTCCTTCAGGACGCGGCGCCAGGCACGGCGCAACACGCGACGCGCGGCGGCATCCAGCGCGGAGCTGCCGCCGTCGTCGACGGCTTGCAGGGGTGGCAACGAGGTCGCCAACGTGCGCAGCAACAGGCCGGTGAACGCCATGCCGCGCACGATCTCCCCCGGGCCGCCGTCGGCCACCGCGGGCGGCGCGTCGAAGGGTGGCGCGCCAGCGGCCTGCAGCGCGGGCTGCAGGCCGTGCGCAAGCACGTCGTTGTCGCGCGCCGCACCCAGGCGACCGAAGGGTTCGCGCCAATCGGATTCGAGCGCCTGCGCGGCCGCGGCGTCGCCGCTCCAGTCGGCAAACCAGCGCAGCGCCGAACGCAGGCGCCGCAACGCCACGCGCAACTGGTGCAGGTGTTCGGGGGCGTCGGTGCCGGCGGCGATCTCGGCGGCATTCGGCAAGGCCTGCGCCAGCGCCGACTGCAGCACCGTGCACCAGGCCTGGCGCGGCCCGGCACCGGCCGGCGGTGCAGCGGCGACGGCCTTCACGGCCGGCACCTGGTCCTGCCCCAGCGCCAGCCGCAAGCCGCGTTCGGACTTGGTGCGCACGTCCCACCACAGGTCGAAGCGTGCCGCCCAGCGTGCGGCCAGCGCCGGCAGCGCCGCCGGCGGGCCACTGACGAGTTCGAACTCGATCTCGTCCACCGCCACGCTGCGGCCGTCGGCGTCGATGCGGCCGTGGTCGTGCGCGATCTCGATCAGCGCGCCGCCATGGCGCACACGGCGGTGCAGGCGGCGGATGTCGGTCCGGTAGAGCGTGCGCAGTTCGGCGCTGCCTTCCCGGGCCTGGGCCAGCGCCACGGCGAGCAACTCACCCACCGGGGTGCCGGCATGGCGCTGCGGGTCCAGCGCCGGCGTGCCGCGCTGGGGCGGCAGGCGCACCTCGTGCTCCAGCCGCTGCATGAGGCCGTCGCCGCGGCCCTTCAGCGTCTGCACCCAGACCCGCCCCTCCTTGCGCAGGCGCAGCGCCAGGCCGGCAGCCGCCAGGCGCTGGTCGGCGGTGTCCACGTACAGCGCCTGCAACCGAACGACCCGCGCCGACGCCGTGGCCACGGCACGCCGCAGCGCGGCACTGCGCGCCGGGGGAATCTGGAACTTGAGCTCGGTTTCCACCGCGTCGAAGCTACTTGCCGCCACCCGCGATCTCGCGCGGGTCCTCGCCGATGGCGGCGCCCAGCACCTTGCCGTCGGCGCCGAAAGTGACGCTGAAGAATTTCGACTGCTGGCCGTCCTGCTTGAAGCGCCAGTCCCAGACCTCCTCGTTCTTCAAGTCGTAGCGCTTCGTCTGCGCCGGCCGCCCCAGCAGCGTGCGCACGTCCTGCGCCGTGAGCCCGGGCTGCACGCGCGCGAAGTTGTCCGGGTTGAGCAGTTGCCGCAGCGAACTCATCTTGCCGTCGGGCCCGATGGTGATGACGTAGTTGGTCCAGCCCTCGGGCTGGCGCGGGTAGTCGAAGACGCGCGAGCCGTCGGGCTGCGTGGTGATGGTGACGGGGTCGCCGAACTGCTTGCGCACCTCGACCTCGGTGGACACGCCTTCCTCCAGTTGCGCCACGCGCTGCGGGTCGCAGCCCGCCAGCCACGGCAGCGACAGCAGCACCGCGGTCAGCATGCCGGCCACGGCGGCTCTTCCCCAAGGCGATCGCGTCAGTTCCATGCCAAGCCCCCGGCTAAAATCAGGATTCCGCATTCTGCCCCCGCCGATCCGGCCGCCGCCATGCCTTTTCTCTGGAAGCCCTACAAGTCCGACGTCACGAACTTCATCGAGGAGCTGAAGGCGAAGAAACCCAGCCTCGAGGACGAGCAGCGCGCCGGCCGCGCCCTGTTGTGGGACCGGGCGCTGGACCGCAGCGTTCTGGCCCAGTGGAAGGACGCGAAGGTGCCGCAGCAGCCCTACGTCTACCAGACCAAGCCCGGCGCCTGAGCCGGCCTTGGACACGCCCGAACTGGCGGCCGACAGCGGCGACATCCTGCCCGAGGTGGTGGACCAGGTGGCCGTTGCGCGCCTGTACGGCGAGCCGCTGTTCAGGCTGCCGCACGACCTGTATATCCCGCCCGATGCGCTGGAGGTCTTCCTCGAGGCCTTCGAGGGCCCGCTGGACCTGCTGCTGTACCTGATCCGGCGGCAGAACTTCAACATCCTCGACATCCCGCTGGCCAGCGTCACGCGCCAGTACCTGGAGTACGTGGACCAGATCCGCCGCCACAACCTGGAGCTGGCCAGCGAGTACCTGTTGATGGCGGCGATGCTGATCGAGATCAAGTCGCGCATGCTGCTGCCGCCGAAGAAGAGCGCCGACGGCGGCGAGCCCGAGGATCCGCGTGCCGAACTCGTGCGGCGGCTGGTGGAATACGAGCAGATCAAGCTCGCCGCGGCCAAGCTCGAGCAATTGCCGTTGATCGGGCGCGACTTCCTGCGCGCCCAGGTGCATGTCGAGCAAAGCCTGCAGCCGCGCTGGCCCGATGTCGACGCCGAAGACCTGCGCCAGGCCTGGCGCGAGATCCTGCAGCGCGCACGCCTCACGCAGCACCACACCATCACGCGCGAACAGCTTTCGGTGCGCGAACACATGAGTATCGTGTTGCGCCAGCTGCAGGGGCGGCGGTTCGTCGAATTCCACGAACTCTTCGACACCAGGCGCGGCACGCCGGTGCTGGTGGTGACCTTCATTGCCATGCTCGAGCTTTCGCGCGAGCACCTGGTGGAGGTGACGCAGGCCGAGGCCTTTGCGCCGATCTACGTGCGGCTGGCCTACACGCCGAGCTGAGCTCGACGGCGCAGCGTCAGTGCAGGCGGCCGCTGCCGCCCGGGCCGCGCTTGGGCGTCATGGGCGCTGCCGCGCGGCCTTCGGCATTGGCCAGCAGCTCCTTGCCGCTGACACCGGCGAACAACGCCGCGGCGCGGACCTTGATTTCCAGCAGCTCGCTCGCGCTCACCGAATACTGACCGGTGGTGCGATTCACGTCGATGCGGAACTCGACGTCCTTGCCCTCGTTGGACAGCATGCCGCTGGTGAATTCGTAGTCGTCGCTTTCCCAGGGCAGGCCGCGTGCGTCGGCGTCGTAGTCCCGGTAGGCCACGCGGTGGATCTCGCCGCTGGCGAGATTGAGCGAACCCGTGGACACGATGACCTCGTCGCTCAGTTCGTCGGAAATCGTGATCGGCACTTTCAGATCCACTTCGCTCACCTTGCTGTTCAAAGAGAGCAATTCTGCACGCCGCCCGGTGGCAGCGCTGGCGGACGTCAATGGGCCTGGTCCCAGTTCGGCCCCACGCCCACTTCGGCCAGCAAGGGCACTTTCAGTTCGGCCACGCCGGCCATCAGGCGCGGGATGGCTTCCCTGGCCCAGGCCAGTTCGGCTTCCGGCACTTCCAGCACCAGCTCGTCGTGCACCTGCATGACCATGCGCGTGGCGCGCTGCTCGGCGTCCAGCGCGCCCTGCACGGCAATCATGGCCAGCTTGATGAGGTCGGCCGCCGTGCCCTGCATGGGCGCGTTGATGGCCTGGCGCTCGGCGCCGGCGCGTAAGGGGCCGCTGCCGGCGTTGATCTCGGGCAGCCACAGCCGGCGGCCGAAGACGGTTTCCACGTAACCCTGCTCGCGCGCCTTCACTCGCGTCTCGTCCATATAACGCTTCACGCCGGCGAAGCGCGCGAAATAGCGGTCGATGTAGTCCTTGGCCGCCTTCTGCTCGATACCCAGATTGCTCGCCAGGCCGAAGGCGCCCATGCCGTAGATGAGGCCGAAATTGATGACCTTGGCGTAGCGCCTCTGTTCGCTGCTGACCTCGTTCACCGGCACGCCGAACACTTCGCTGGCGGTGGCCTTGTGCACGTCGATGCCCTCGGAGAAGGCGCGCAGCAATGCCGGGTCTTCGCTGATGTGGGCCATGATGCGCAGCTCGATCTGCGAATAGTCGGCACTCATCAGCACGTGGCCCGGCGGCGCGACGAAGGCCTCGCGCACGCGCCGGCCCTCGGGCGTTCGGATGGGGATGTTCTGCAGGTTGGGGTCGTTGCTGGCCAGCCGCCCCGTCACCGCCACCGCCTGCGCATAGTTGGTGTGCACGCGGCCGGTGGCCGGGTTCACCATCAGCGGCAGCTTGTCGGTGTAGGTGCCCTTCAACTTGGCCAGGCTGCGGTAGTCCAGGATGCGCGCCGGCAGCGGGTAGTCGGCCGCCAGTTCCTGCAGCACGTCCTCGTTGGTCGACGGTGCGCCGCCGGCCGTCTTCTTCTTCACCGGCAGGCCGAGCTTGCCGAACAGGATCTCGCCGATCTGCTTCGGGCTCCCCAGGTTGAAGGGCTGGCCGGCGATGGCATAGGCCTCCTGCTCCAGCGCCACCATGCGCTCGGCCAGTTGCTGGCTCTGCCGCGCCAGCACCGCGGCGTCGATCAGCACGCCGTGGCGTTCGATGCGCTGCAGGATCACCGAGACCGGCATCTCGATCTGTTCGTAGACGTGACGCAGCTTCGCGTCGGCCTCGATGCGCGGCCACAACACCTGGTGCACATGCAGCGTCATCTCGCTGTCTTCGCCCGAGTATTCGGCAGCGCGCGCCAGGTCCACCTGCGCGAACGGAATCTGGCTGGCTCCCTTGCCGCACAGGTCTTCGTAGCTCAGCCCCTTGCGGCCCAGGTGGCGCTCGGCCAGCGCTTCCAGGCCATGGCTGCGGTGCGCTTCCAGCACATAGCTTTGCAGCATCGTGTCGTGGGCATAGCCGCGCACCGTGATGCCGGCGTTGGCCAGCACGTGCGCGTCGTACTTGACGTTCTGGCCCAGCTTGGCGCGCTTCGGGTCTTCCAGCCAGGGGCGCAGCCGGTCCATCACTTGCTGCAGCGGCAACTGCTCAGGCACGCCGGGGTAGCTGTGCGCCAGCGGCACATAAGCGGCACGGCCGGGCTCGACGGCGAAGCTGAACCCGACGATGCGCGCGCGCATCGGGTCCAGCGAATCGGTCTCGGTGTCGATGGCCACCAGCTCGGCGGTCTGCAGGCGCGTCAGCCAGGCGTCGAAGCGTTCCCAGGTGGTGACGGTCTCGTAGTCGCGCGGCAAGCTGGCGGCCGCGGCCGCTGTGGCGGCAACCGGTGGCGGGTCGGCGCCGTCTGTCACGCCCGCCGTCGGGGCCACCGGCGCGCTCGCCTGCAGCCCCAGGGACTGCTCCAGTTCACGCCGCCAGCTGCGAAAGTCGTAGCGCTTGTAGAAGTCGAGCAGTGTCGCCTTGTCCACCTCGCGCAACGCCAGGGCGTCCAGCACCGGCCAGCCCGGCACGTGCTCGCCCAGGTCGCAGTCGGTGAGCACGGTGACCAGCTTGCGGCCCATGGGCAGCCAGTCCAGCGCCTTGCGCAGGTTTTCGCCGGCGGCACCCTTGATGCCGTCGGCCGCGGCCAGCACACCGTCCAGCGAACCGTGCTCGGCGATCCACTTGGCCGCCGTCTTCGGGCCCACCTTGTCCACACCGGGCACGTTGTCCACCGTATCGCCCACCAGCGTGAGGTAGTCGACGAAGCGCTCCGGCGGCACGCCGAACTTGGCCTGCACGCCCGCCACGTCCAGCCGCTCGGGCGGCCTGGCCATGGTGTTGATCAGCGTCACGTGTTCATTCACCAGCTGCGCCAGGTCCTTGTCGCCGGTGGAGATGACAACCTGGTGGCCGCTGGCCACGGCCTGGCGCGCCAGCGTGCCAATCACGTCGTCGGCCTCGATGCCGGGCACCACCAGTACCGGCCAGCCGAGCAGGCGCACGACCTCGTGGATGGGTTCGATCTGCTGCACCAGCGGCTCGGGCATGGGCGCGCGCTGGGCCTTGTATTCGGGGTACCAGGCTTCGCGGAAAGTCGGCCCCTTGGCGTCGAAGACGCAGGCCGCATGCTCGGCCGGGTAACGCTCGCGCAGCCACTTCATCATCGCGGCCACGCCATGCACGGCGCCAGTGGGAAAGCCGTCGCCGCTGCGCAGGTCGGGCATCGCGTGGTAGGCGCGGTAGAGGTAGCTCGAGCCGTCCACCAGCAGCATGATCTTCTCGCTCATGCAGACATTGTGGCGCGCCCGCACGTTGCCACAGGGGGCTGCGTAGAATCCGGTCGATGACCTGGCTGCATCACCTCGGCGCGGGCGTGCTCCTCCTGGGGTGCGCCGGGGCCGTCTGTGCGCAGGCCGTGGCGCAGGCCGTGGCGCCGTCCGCGGCGGCCGCATCCGCCAGCGCCGCGGCGGCACCACCGCGCGACCGCATGACGCCCACGCTTACCGTGATCGAGGACGACGGTGTTCGCATCGAGGAGAAGCGGCTGAACGGCCAGGCCCAGCGCATCACCGTGCAGAGCAAGGTGCAAGGGGCCAAGCCTTACGAGATCAACGTGGCACGCGGTGGCCGCGACGCGTCGAAGGACCGCGGCGCGGTCGGCCAGAGCGCCTGGTCGCTGTTCGACTTCTAGGCCGCGCCATGGCGGTCTACACCGAGGTCCGCTTCGACGAGGCCGACGCGCTCTTCCGGCGCCTGGGTCTGGGCGCACTGACCGACCTGCAGGGCATCCGCTCGGGCATCGAGAACACCAACTACTACGCCATCACGGCGCGCGGCCAGTGGGTGCTGACGCTGTTCGAGCGGCTGAGCGCCGAGCAACTGCCCTACTACCTGCGACTGATGGAGCACCTGGCGCTGCAAGGCATCCCCGTGCCGGCGCCGCAGCCCGACGCCCGCGGCCAGCTCGTGCACCACCTGGCCGGCAAGCCGGCTTCGGTGGTGACGCGCCTGCCCGGCAGCCACCGCCTGGCGCCCGACACTGCGCACTGCGCGCAGGTGGGTGCCATGCTGGCGCGCATGCACCTGGCGGGCGGCAGCTTTGCACTGCAGCAGCCGCACCTGCGCGGCCTGGCATGGTGGCTGGAAACGGCCCCGCTGGTGCTGCCGCACTTGGCCGCCGGGCAGGCCACCTTGCTGCGCGACGAAATCGCCTTCCAGCAGCACCTGGCCGCGTCGCCCGCCGGCCAGGCGCTGCCGCGGGGGCCGATCCACGCCGACCTGTTCCGCGACAACGTGATGTTCGACGACACCGCCGGCACCGACCGCCTGTGCGGCTTCTTCGACTTCTACTTCGCCGGCACCGAGATGCTGCTGTTCGACGTGGCGGTGTGCCTGAACGACTGGTGCTCCGACGCGGCCAGCGGCGAACTCGACGAGGCCCGCGCCGCCACCTTCTGCGCCACCTACGAACGTGTGCGCCCGTTCACCGCCGGCGAGGTGCGCGCGCTGCCAGCGCTGCTGCGCGCGGCGGCGTTGCGCTTCTGGATCAGCCGCCTGTGGGACTGGCATCTGCCTCGCGAAGCCTCCATGCTGCAACCGAAGGACCCTCTGCACTTCGAACGTGTGCTCAAGAGCCGCCTTGCCAGACCCTGGCACCCACCCCGCTGAACCTGCGATGACGCTGCAACTGAAGTCCGTACCTGCCGCACGCGGTCCGCGCTGGGTGATCGACGCCTTCCGGCTGTTCGCACGCAAGCCGCTGCTGTTCACCATGATGTTCGCCGTTTTCCTGTTCGCGGCACTGCTGGTGAGCCTGCTGCCGCTGCTCGGCGGCCTGCTGCAGATGGCGGCCTTGCCGCTGCTGTCGCTGGGTTTCATGATCGCCAGCCAGTCGGCGCTGAACGGCGGACCCGTGCAACCGGCGCAGTTTGTCGAACCCCTGCGCGGCGACCCTGCCCGGCGCCGTTCGCTGCTCATCCTGTGCGCGATCTACGGCGTGGCGGCGCTGGCCATCCTGCTGCTGGCCGACGCCGTGTCAGGCAACGCCTGGGCCAGGCTGCAGGCGCTGATGATGCAGGGCCAGCCGGTGCAGGCCGAGATCGACGCGCTCCTGGCCGAACCCGGCGTGGCCACCGGCTTGTTGCTGGCACTGGTGCTGGGCACCATGCTTTCGGTGGTCTTCTGGCACGCCCCGGCGCTGGTGCATTGGGCGGGTCAGGGCGTGGCGCAGGCCTTGTTCTCCAGTACGCTGGCCGTGTGGCGCTGCAAGGGGGCCTTCTTCACCTATTCGCTGGCCTGGGCGGGCGTGATCGCGCTCTTCGGCCTGCTCGCGGCCCTGCTGTTCGGTGTGCTCGGTGCGCCACAACTCGCCAATGTGGTCAGCGTGCCGGCGGGATTGACGTTTTCCACCGTCTTCTACATCTCGCTGCTGTTCACGTTCACCGACAGTTTCGGCGGCGTGGCGCCGGAGGCCCCAGCCGGCGGCTGAAGGCGCCCTGCGGGTGGGCAACGAGATGGCGCCGCCAAGCCAGGGTGGCTGCAGCGGGCTGCAGGGCGGCGGCCCCCGGACATGCGGGCCGCATTCGCTCTGCGCTCAGGTTCCGATGCGCCCGCCGTCGTTCTTGACGATCATCACCGTGGCCGAGCGTGGCCGCGCGTTCGCGCCGCCCGCACCGTAGCCGGCATTGCCGGGCCAGTGGCTGGTGTACTTGCTCGGGTCGGCAATGTTGGCCGCCGAGGTGTCAGAGCCCGGGTGCTGCACGTTGATGAACATGACCTTGCCGTCCGGCGTCTCGACCAGACCCGTGATCTCCTGTTCGACCGGGCCGACCAGGAATCGTTTGAGCGTGGATGCCGTCGGCTTCTTGCCCATGTGCGTGGTCACCTGCCGGCTGCCGTAGTCGAGCGTCATGGCTGCGCCGTCGCCGACCTCGCCAGGGATGGCGGCCAGCATCATGCAGTTGCTCTCGTCTTCCAAGGCGCTGTCGTCGGTCTGGAACCAGCACAGGCCGGTGCTGCCCGTGAATACCAGGCCGTCGGGGCTGGAGAAGTCCTGGTCATCGGTCAGGCCCGACAGATTGACGAGTTTGCCGTCGGCATCGCTCTCAGCGCCAAACAGGTAGATGTCCCAGGCGAACGAAGTGGCCGTGGCGTTGGCGTCCTTCATGCGCATGATATGGCCATTGACGTTGCCGTTCAGCACCGTCGTGCCGCCGCGAATGTCGCTGTAGGCGCGCGGGTTGGCGGCGTCCAGCGGCAACTGCGATCCGGTGGGCGCGAGACGGCGGTTGCTGTTGTTCGTGAGCGTGATGTAGATCTCGCCGTTGGCCGGGTTGACGTTGCCCCACTCCGGGCGGTCCATCTTGGTGGCACCGGCGGCGTCGGCGGCAATGCGGGCATGGATGAGCACGTCGCCGTCGTCGGCAAAAGCATAGTTTGCATAGCCGGCGACGGCGGGGTTGGCCATGCTCAGCTCCACCCAGGTGCCGCTGCCGTCGTCGTTGAACTTGGCTGCGTAGAGCTTGCCGCGGTCGAGGTACTTGTCGCCGACGGCCATGCGGTCGGTGGCGTTGGCGTCGGCCGGGTTCCACAGCGCCTCGGAGACGAATTTGTAGATGTACTCGGCGCGCGCATCGTCGCCCATATAGATGGCCAGCGGTTCCCCCGCCACCAGCTTGCCGAAGGCCGCACCCTCGTGCGCCATGCGGCCCATCGTGGTGCGCTTCTTGACCACCGAGGTCGGGTTGTAGCAGTCGATCTCGGTGACGTAGCCCTGGCCGTTGATCTCGTGGCGGTAGTCGTCGCTGCCGTCGGCGGTGGTGCCGGTGACGCTGGTGTTCCAGCGCGCGTACTTGTCGTCGGCGCTCGCGACGGTGTTCCAGGAGTAGGCGTGACCGGCGCCGGGGTTGCGGCCGTAACGCGTGAGCGCGAAGTTCTCGTTGGCCGTGCGCAGCGCGCCGTCTCCCGCGTTGCGCGCGAAGAAGTTGGTCCAGTTTTCCTCGCCTGTCAGCAGCGTGCCCCAGGGCGTCTTGCCGGTGCCGCAGTTGTTGATCGTGCCGCGGGTCTTGGTGCCGGCGGGCGAGAACTTGGTCCTGAGCTTGGCGTGGCCGCGGGCCGGACCGGCGAATTCGATCTCGGTCAGGGTGGTGATGCGGCGGTTGAACGATGAACCCTGCACGTAGGCGAATCGGCCGTCACTGCCCTTGGCAATCTCGACCACGCTCACGCCCATGCAGGCGACTTCGATGTCCACTTCCGACGCCGGGCGCGGCGCCGGGCTCGGGCCGTTGACGTGCAGGAAGGTGGTGGTGACCCACTCGTGGTTGATGCCCAGCAGTGCGCGGTCGTTGCTGGCATCGTCGCGCGCGCCGGCGGCCGACAGGCCGAAATATTCCATGCCGTCGTGCCATTCGCCGCAGCGCTTGTCATAGTCGGCATCGGTGCCGTCGTTCTTGTAGGCCGGCACACCGGCGAACAGCGGGTCGCCGACAGCGATCAATGTCGTAGCGGTATAGCCGGTGGGTACGGCGAAGGCATCGGCCACGCTCTTGGCGACCGCGGTGAATCCGAGCAGGGTCTCGGTGGGTGCAACAGCGGTCGGCTCATCATCGTCATCGCCACCGCAGGCGGCCAGACCGAAGCTGCCCAGCATGGCGGCCATCGACGCGGCACCGCCACTGCGCAGCAGGCCACGGCGGCTCATGCGCGCACTCAGCACCTGGTCGAAGCTGGGGTTGGCGGAAGTGTTCGAGTTCTCGTCTAGTTTGTGGCACAGGGGCAAGTCGATGGGCTTGTTCATTGCGGGTACTCCATGGGTTGACGAATCACATGGATGTTCCAAGGGCACCGTGACAGGACTGTGACGCATGCATGACCGTAGCGAGTCCAGGCAGGCTTGCGGCTCGCTCCACACCAGCTCGACCCGCGACGCCACCGCGCTTTCGCAGTGGACGAAAGGCGGCGCCCAGGCCCCACTCCTTTTCGTGGAACGTCAGCCTTCGGTGCTTCGATGCCGCGCAGGCCCGCCGTGGCCGCGCAAGCTCAGTCCACCGGCGTCAGCTTGGCAATGGCCAGCGCCAGCCACTTGCTGCCGTGGCGGCCGAAGTGCACCTGCGCGCGGGCATCGGCGCCGCGGCCTTCCAGCGTGGTGACCACGCCTTCACCGAACTTGGTGTGGAACACGGTCTGGCCGACGCGAAGTCCTTGCTGGCCCTGCACCGGCGCGGCTGAAGCCAAGGGCGGCGCCGAGGCCCGCGCTTCGACGCGTCCGGCACCGACGATGCCGCTCAAGCCGCTGCCGCGCTGCCAGGCCTGCTGGTATTCGCGCGCATAACCCGACCCGAAGCCCTGCTGTTTCGGCGTGATCCACTTCAGCGCCGCGTCGGGCAGCTCATCGAAGAAGCGGCTCTTGAGGTTGTAGCGCGTCTGCCCGTGCAGCATGCGCGTCTGGCTGAAGCTCAGGTACAAGCGGCGGCGCGCGCGCGTGATGGCCACGTACATCAGCCGGCGCTCCTCTTCCACGCCATCGGCGTCGGACAGGCTTTGTTCGTGCGGAAACAGGCCTTCCTCGATGCCGGTGATGAACACGGCGTCGAACTCCAGGCCCTTGGCCGAATGCACCGTCATCAACTGGATCGCATCCTGCCCCGCCTGCGCCTGGTTGTCGCCGGCTTCCAGCGACGCGTGCGTCAGGAACGCGGCCAGCGGGCTCATGATTTCACCGGTCTCGGCATCCGGCACGGGCGGTGCGCCGCCGGCCGCCGCGCCCTGCTCGTCCACCGGCAGCGCCACCGCGTCCTTGCCGAAACCTTCCTGGGTGACGAAGCTCTCGGCGGCGTTGACCAGTTCCTCCAGGTTCTCGATGCGGTCCTGGCCTTCGCGGTCGGTGCGGTAGAAGTCGAGCAGGCCGGAATGCTGCAGCACGTGGTCGATGATCTCGCGCAGCGTCAGGCCCCAAGTCGTGGCGCGCATGGCGTCGATGAGGGCCACGAAAGCCTGCAGGTTGGCGCCCGCCTTGCCCGCCACCGCGCCCACGCTCTGGGACAGGCTGCGCCCGCTGGCTCGAGCTGCGTCCTGCAGCAGTTCGATGCTGCGCGCGCCGATGCCGCGGGTGGGGAAGTTCACCACGCGCAGGAAACTGGTGTCGTCGTTGGCGTTCTCCAGCAGGCGCAGGTAGGCCAGCGCATGCTTGATCTCGGCGCGCTCGAAGAAGCGCAGCCCACCGTAGACGCGATAAGGCACGCCGGCATTGAACAGGGCGCTTTCGATGACACGGCTTTGTGCATTGCTGCGGTACAGCAGCGCGATCTCGCTGCGCGGCAGGCCGCTGCGGTGCAGTTGCTGCGCCTCTTCGAGAAACCACTGCGCCTCGGCGAAGTCGCTCGTGGACTCGAAAACGCGCACCGGTTCGCCGGCGCCGGCTTCGGTGCGCAGGTTCTTGCCCAGGCGCTGGGCGTTGTGGCTGATCAGGTCGTTGGCGGCGTCCAGGATGTGGCCGAAGCTGCGGTAGTTCTGCTCCAGCTTGATGACGCGCTGCACGCGGTATTCGCGCTCGAAGTCGGCCATGTTGCCCACGCGCGCGCCGCGGAAGGCGTAGATGCTCTGGTCGTCGTCGCCCACGGCGAATACGCCTTGCCCAGCCCCGGGCGGGGCAAACATCTTCAGCCAGGCGTACTGGAGCCGGTTGGTGTCCTGAAATTCGTCGACCAGCACATGGTGAAAGCGGCGCTGGTAGTGTTCGCGCAGCGGGTCGTTGTCGCGCAGCAATTCATAGGTGCGCAGCATCAGCTCGGCGAAGTCGACCACGCCTTCACGCTGGCACTGGTCTTCGTAGGCCTGGTAGATTTCTACCAGCTTGCGCGTCTGCTCGTCGCGGATCTCCACGTCGCGCGGGCGCCGGCCCTCTTCCTTGGCGCCGGCAATGAACCAGGTCACCTGCTTGGGCACGAAGCGCTCTTCGTCCAGGTTCATGCCCTTGATGACACGCTTGACGGCGCTGAGCTGGTCGCTGCTGTCCAGGATCTGAAAACCCTGCGGCAGGGCGGCCAGTTTCCAGTGCGCGCGCAGGAAGCGGTTGCACAGACCGTGGAAGGTGCCGATCCACATGCCGCGCACGGCCACCGGCAGCATCGCACCCAGCCGGGTGAGCATCTCCTTGGCGGCCTTGTTGGTGAAGGTCACGGCCAGCACGCCGCCGGGCGAGACCTGCCCGGTCTGCATCAGCCAGGCGATGCGCGTGGTCAGCACGCGCGTCTTGCCGCTGCCGGCACCGGCCAGGATCAGCGCCGGCTGCGCCGGCAGCGTCACCGCGGCAAGCTGTTCCGGGTTGAGCCCTTCGAGCAGCCGACTGCCTGCCGGCGCAGGCCCGGCGGCAAGGTCGGTGGCAGGCGCTGCGGGCACATCGTCCATGGCCCTGATTCTAGGAGCGTGGCTCCCGCTTCCTGCCACCCACGCCTTGAGGCAGCCGAGCCCGCCGCACCCCGCACGGCGCCGGACGAAGTCAGGCCGCGGATTCGGCCGCGGATACCTCGAGCGTCATCAGCTCCAGCGCATCGCCCATGTGCCGGCCTACCGACATCTTGGAGGCCTCCTCTGCACGCAGACGCTTGTGCAGCCAGGCCGCCAGGTCGGACGGGGGCAGCGGCCGGCTGAGCAGGTAGCCCTGCATCTCGTCGCAGTCCAGTTCGCGCAGCAGCTGCGCCTGCGCCTCGGTTTCCACGCCTTCGGCGACCACGCTCATCTGCATGCTGCGCGCCATGGCGATGACGGCGGTGCTGATGGCCAGGTCCTCGCCGCTGGTGAGCAGCGATTGCACGAAGGACTTGTCGATCTTGAGCGTATCGATGTTGAAGCGCTTCAGGTAGCTCAGCGAAGAGTGTCCGGTGCCGAAGTCGTCGATGGCCAGCCGCACCCCCATGCGCGAGAAGCTTTGCAGCATGCCGCGGTTGGTCTCGTTGTCTTCCATCAGCAGCGACTCGGTGAGCTCGATCTCCAGCCGTCCCGGTTCGATCTCGTTCTCGCGCAAGGTGTCCTCGATCATCGAAGCCAGGTACAGGTGCCTGAACTGGCGCGCCGACAGGTTCACCGCCATGCGCAGTCGCGGCAGGCCCATGCGGTCCCACTCGTTGAGTTGCGCGCAGGCGGCGCGGATGACCCAGGCGCCCACCGGCAGGATCATGCCGGTGTCCTCGAGCACCGAGATGAAGCGGTCCGGCGGCACCAGCCCCTGACCCGGGCAGTGCCAGCGCAACAGCGCCTCCACCCCGGTGATGGCACCGGTGCGCAGGCAAGCCTTGGGCTGGAAGTGCAGCATGAATTCCTTGCGTTCGGTGGCGCGGCGCAGCGCCCCTTCCAGCGACAGGCGCGCCGTGACGGCGGCATTCAGGTCGTCGCTGAAGAAACTGTAGGTACCGCGGCCGAGCGACTTGCTGCGGTACATGGCCATGTCGGTGTGGCGCACCAGCGTGTCCAGATCGACGTCGTCGGTGGGGTACATCGAGATGCCGATGCTGGCCGAGATGACGATCTCTTCCTCGCCGGCGCGAAAAGGGGCGGTCAGGGCATCGAGCAGGCGGCTCGCGACCAGCGTCGCGTCCTCGGCGCCGCCGATGCCTTCGGCGATGACGGTGAATTCGTCGCCGCCCAGGCGCGACAGCGTGAACGGTTCGGCATCGACCATGCGTGCCACCGAGTCCACGTCGCGCAGGCAGTGCGTGAGCGTTTGCGCCACGTGCTGCAGCAGGCGATCGCCGATCTCGTGGCCCAGGCTGTCGTTGACGACCTTGAAGCGGTCGAGATCCAGGAACATCAGCGCCATCGCGCGGCCTGAGCGCTGCGCGCGCCCCATGGCCTGCGCCAGGCGGTCGCGGAACAGCGTGCGGTTGGGCAGGCCGGTGAGGCTGTCGAAATTGGCCATGAACGACAGGCGCTGCTGCGTCTGCCGGCGGTCGGCGTTGTCTCGCAAGGTCACGAGCCAATGCCCGCTGTCGGCGCCGGGCAAACGGGTGATGCGCACTTCCACCGGGCGCTCCGGGGCGTGGTGCTGCTTGAGCATGGCCTCGCCGTTGCGCAACGCGAAGGGCGCGTCGGGGCCACTGGCCACACCCGCATCGCCGGGAAGCTGCACCAGTCGGCGCGTCATCGGCTTGCCGACCAGCGCCGTGGGCGCCTCGGCAAACAGGCTGGCCACGGCACCGTTGGCGGCCAGCACCTCGCCCGACGCATTGCACAGCAGCGTGGCCTCGGACACATGCTCGAACAGCGCGCGGAAGCGTTTGTCGGCCTCGGCGCGGCCCACCCAGCGGTCGTCGATCCAGCGCTCGACCACCCAGCGCCGAAAGCGGACCACCAGATCGCTCGGCGCGGGGCGGGTGGGGGCGGGCGGTCGGTTCACGTTGCGGAGCTTGGGCAGATGGTTCAGTGGTTGTCGGCAGCCGGCCGGGACACTTGAGGCCCCCCGCCCGCCGCGACCGCGTGCCCCGCGGCCGCGGCGGCCGACCGCCTGCGGTCGCCCGCGTAATATCCCCGCCCCGGCCCCCCCTGTGCGCCCCACCCCGTCCGACAACGGCACTGCCATGGAAATCTTCGACTACGACAACATCCTGCTTCTGCCGCGCAAGTGCCGCGTGGAAAGCCGCAGCGAATGCGACCCCACGGTCGAGTTCGGCGGCCGGCGCTTTGCGCTGCCGGTGGTGCCGGCCAATATGAAGACGGTGATCGACGAGCCGATCAGCGAGATGCTTGCGGCCAGCGGGCACTTCTACGTGATGCACCGCTTCGACCTCGACAGCGTGGCCTACGCCCGGCGCATGCGCGACAAGGGGTTGTACGTCTCGCTCAGCTCGGGGGTCAAGCCGGGCGACTACGCGGTGATCGATCGCCTGGCCGCCGACGGCGTGGGCGCCGACTACATCACCATCGACGTCGCGCACGGCCACGCCGACAGCGTGCGCAAGGCCATCGTCCACATCAAGACGAGGCTGCCGCAGGCCTTCGTGATCGCGGGCAACGTGGCCACCCCGGAGGCCGTGATCGACCTGGAGAACTGGGGTGCCGACGCCACCAAGGTGGGCGTGGGGCCGGGCAAGGTGTGCATCACCAAGCTCAAGACCGGTTTCGGCACCGGCGGCTGGCAGCTCAGCGCACTAAAGTGGTGCGCCCGCGTGGCCACCAAGCCCATCGTGGCCGACGGCGGCATCCGCCACCACGGCGACATTGCCAAGAGCGTGCGCTTCGGCGCCGCCATGGTGATGGTGGGATCGCTCTTCGCCGGCCACGAGGAAAGCCCGGGCGCCACGGTCGAGGTCGACGGCAAGCTGTACAAGGAGTACTACGGTTCGGCCAGCGACTTCAACAAGGGCGAGTACAAGCACGTCGAGGGCAAACGAATCCTGGAGCCCATCAAGGGCCGGCTGACCGACACGCTGCGCGAGATGCGCGAGGACGTGCAAAGCTCGATCAGCTATGCCGGCGGGCGCGTGCTGGCCGACCTGAAGAAGGTCAACTACGTCATCCTGGGCGGCGAGAACGCTGGCGAGCACCTGTTCATGTAGCGCCCCGCGCCTGGCCGGGACCGCCTGGGCGAATCAGCGCGGAATCATGCCCTTGCGCTCGCCGCCCTCCACGGCGGCGTTCCGTCGCGCCGCGCGGGCGCCCAGGGTCTGCTTGCGCGTGGCGCCGGCAGCCGTCGGCACGGGGCAGCTGCCGCCGTCGGCAAACTGCATCGCGACCGTCACCAGGGGGTCGGCGGGCGAACCCTGGACCTCGGTGAAGTCCTCGGCCACTTCGCAGGTGGCGTCGAAGCCGTCGAAGTAGCGGCCCTCGTTGCGGTCGTTCACGCTCTCGAAGTTGACGATGCTGTAGGTGCGGTCGCAGGCGCTCGCGGGCAGCGAACCCACCGGCTTGCCGCAACTGGTTTCGCCGATCGCCACCACCTCCACGCCCACGCCGCGCAGGCCGTTGATGACCTGTTCGCTGGCCGAGCAGGTGCGCCGGCCCATCAGCACGAAGACGCGCGGCAGGCTCAACGCCGAAGGCAGCGCGGAGAAACCGAAGCTCTGGTTGCTGTCGCTGCGCTTGTCGTTGTACAGCAGCGTGGCGTAGCGGCGGCCGCTGCCCCGGCTGCCGGCGACATACGACGCCAGCGTCCCCCCGGTGGAAACCAGGCCGCCGCCGTTGTAGCGCAGGTCCAGCACCACGTCCGTCACGCCTTCGGCCAGGAAGAGCGAGAACGCGGCCTCCATCGGCGCCAGCGCCTGGGCGATCATGTCCTTCACGGCCACGTAGCCGAGCTTGCGCCCCGCCGCCGTGGTCAGCACGGCCGCGCCGCTCACCGGCGTGAGCGTGAAGACCGTCGCATGCACGACGACCGTGCGCCGTACGCTGCCGCGGCGCAGCTCCAGCGTCAGTGGCTCGCCGACCGCGTCCGCCGTGAGATCCGAGAAGTCGTCGGCGGCGATGAGCTCACCAGCACTGCGCCCGTTCATCGCCAGCACCTCGTCGCCGCGCTGCACACCCTGCGCTGCCGCCGGCGACAACGGCTCGACCTGGCGAACGTACAGCGGCGCCGCGGGCTGGCCGCTGACCTCGAGTCCAGCCACCGAAACGCCATGACCCAGCGTGCTGCCTTCGCCGTAGAAGCGGTTGAAGCTCTCGGTGCTTTCGCTGCGGCTGAAGCGATCGGCCGCAAACGCGGGGTCGGTGCCGGCGTACAGCAAGGCCTCGAAATAGCTCTCCACGTCGGCGTACGCCGCGGCGTCGGGGTGCGGCGACAGGCGGTACCAGAAGTACCAGTCGTTCATGTAGTTGCCCAGCCATTGCTGATGGTCGGCCACGCTGCACGAAGCCGGCGGCAGCACGGACTCGGGGCCGTCGTCGTCGCCGCCACAAGCGGCCAGCAGCGCGGCCGCCGCCAGGGCCACGGCCAGGCGTCGCGGGCCGCGCCCCGGGCGGCCATGGTTTCCTTGATGCACGAACATGCGCTCTCCCATTCGATGGCCGGCACGGGGTCGCCACCTACAATCCCGACTCGTTCCGCGCCACCCCGTGGACACGGCTCCGAGCAGCCGCACTGCACCGCCCATTCCTGCCTTCACGCCGCCATCATGACCGAACTCGCCAAGTCCTTCGAACCGGCCGCCATCGAGGCCCGCTGGGGTCCGGTGTGGGCGGCCGCGGGGGCTTTCCGGCCCACGCTGGACCCGGCGCGTCCCTCGTTTTCGATCCAGCTGCCGCCGCCCAACGTGACCGGCACGCTGCACATGGGGCATGCCTTCAACCAGACGCTGATGGACGCGCTGACGCGCTACCACCGCATGCGCGGCTTCAATGCGCTGTGGCTGCCGGGCACCGACCATGCGGGCATCGCCACGCAGATCGTGGTGGAGCGGCAGCTGCAGGACAAGGGACTGAACCGGCACGACCTGGGGCGCAAGAATTTCGTCGCCCAGGTGTGGGAATGGAAGTCCAGTTCGGGCGCCACCATCACCCACCAGATGCGCCGCCTGGGCGACAGCGTGGACTGGTCGCGCGAATATTTCACCATGGACGAAGGCCTGTCGGCCGTCGTCAACGAAACCTTCGTCCGCCTGTACGACGAGGGCCTGATCTACCGCGGCACGCGTCTGGTGAGCTGGGACCCGGCGCTGAAATCCGCGGTGTCCGACCTGGAGGTGGAGAGCGAAGAGGAAGACGGTTTCCTGTGGTTTATCCGCTACCCGCTCGAGGACGGCAGCGGCCACCTGGTGGTGGCCACCACGCGGCCGGAGACGATGCTGGGCGACACGGCGGTGATGGTGCACCCGGACGACGAGCGCTACACGGTGCATGTCGGCAAGCAGGTGCGCCTGCCGCTGTGCGAGCGCCTGATCCCGGTCATTGCCGACGACTACGTGGACCGCGAATTCGGCACCGGCGTCGTGAAGGTGACGCCGGCGCACGATGCCAACGACTATGCCGTGGGCCAGCGCCACGGGCTGCCGATGATCGGCGTGCTGACGCTGGACGCGACGATCAACGACAACGCCCCCGCACCCTACCGCGGCCTGGACCGCTTCGTCGCGCGCAAGAAGGTGGTGGCCGATCTCGAAGCCCGGGGCCTGCTGGTGGAAACCAAGACGCACCGCCTGGTGGTGCCACGTTGTGCGCGCACGGGCCAGGTGGTGGAACCCATGCTCACCGATCAGTGGTTCGTGGCCGTGAACAAGCCAGGCGCCGACGGCCGAAGCATCGCCGCCCAGGCGATCGAGGCGGTGGCCAGCGGCCGGGTGCGCTTCGTGCCCGAGCAGTGGGTCAACACCTACAACCACTGGATGAACCATATCCAGGACTGGTGCATCAGCCGCCAGCTCTGGTGGGGCCACCAGATCCCGGCCTGGTACGGCACCGGCGGTGAACTCTTCGTGGCGCGCAGCGAGGACGAAGCGCGCCAGCGCGCCGCGGCAGCCGGCTACACCGGTGCGCTGACGCGCGACGAGGATGTGCTCGACACCTGGTACTCGTCGGCGCTGGTGCCCTTTTCCACGCTCGGCTGGCCCGCGAAGACGCCGGAACAGGACCTGTTCCTGCCCAGCACCGTGCTCGTCACCGGCTTCGACATCATCTTCTTCTGGGTCGCCCGGATGATCATGATGACGACGCACTTCACCGGCAAGGTGCCGTTCCGCGACGTCTACATCCACGGTCTGGTGCGCGACGCGCAGGGCCACAAGATGAGCAAGAGCGAAGGCAACGTGCTCGACCCGGTGGACCTGATCGACGGCATCGACCTGCCTGCGCTGCTGGACAAGCGCACCACCGGCCTGCGCAAGCCCGAGACGGCGCCGCGGGTGCGCAAGGAAACCGAGAAGGAATTTCCGCAGGGCATCCCCGCCTTCGGCGCCGACGCACTGCGCTTCACCATGGCCAGCTATGCCAGCCTGGGGCGCAATATCAATTTCGACCCCAAGCGCTGCGAGGGCTACCGCAATTTCTGCAACAAGCTGTGGAATGCCTCGCGCTTCGTGCTGATGAATTGCGAGGGCCAGGACTGCGGGCTGAAGGAACACACCGCGGCGGAGTGCCACCCGGCCGACGGCAGCGAAGGCTACCTGCACTTCTCGATGGCCGACCGCTGGATCACCGGCGAATTGCAGCGCGTGGAAGCGGCGGTGGCTCAGGCTTTTGCCGACTACCGGCTCGACAATGTCGCCAATGCCATCTACACCTTCATCTGGGACGAGTATTGCGACTGGACCCTGGAAATCGCCAAGGTGCAGCTCGCCGCCGGCAGCCCGGCGCAGCAGCGCGCCACGCGCCGCACGCTGATCCGCACGCTGGAAACCGTGCTGCGGCTGCTGCACCCGGTGGCGCCCTTCATCACCGCCGAGCTGTGGGAGACGGTGGCCGTGGTGGCGGGGCGCAAGGCGGCCGGCGACGCCGACAGCATCGTCACCGCCGCCTACCCGCAGGCGCGGCTTGAAAAGGTCGACGCGGCGGCCGACCAGTGGATGGGCCGGCTCAAGGCCGTGGTCGCCGAGTGCCGCCGCCTGCGCAGCGAAATGGGGCTCAACCCCGGCGAGCGCGTGCCGCTGCTCACACTCGGCGACGAGGCCTTCGTGACCGCCGCCGCACCGCTGCTGAAGGCGCTGGCGCGCCTGGCCGAGGTGCGGGCTTTGGCCGACGAGGCCGCCTTCGCGCAGGCGACGAAGGCCGCGCCGGTGGCGCTGTCGGGCGACCTGCGGCTGGCGCTGTTCGTGGCCATCGACGTGGCCGCCGAACAGGCGCGGCTGGCCAGGGAGATCACCCGGTTGCAGGGCGAAATCGCCAAGGCCGATGCCAAGCTCGGCAATGCCGGTTTCGTGGCCCGCGCACCGGCGGCGGTGGTGGAGCAGGAACGTGCGCGGCTGGCCGACTTCAGGCAGTCGCTGGCCCGTCTTCAAGATCAGCAAACTCGCCTGGCAGCGGGCGGCTGAACACCGGCGCCGAGGTCGACAGCAGCAGTTCGTCGATGCGCCGCGCCACCGCCCAGGCGCCGCGCACCCGCGACTGCTGGGTGGTGGCGCTGACGCGCGGCGTGACCTGCAGCGTGTCGATGTGGCGCAGCGGCCGGCCGGGGTCCAGCGTGCCGGGCTCCAGGCTGTCCAGCCACAGGGCGGCCAGCGGCCCTTCGCGCAGCGTCTGCGCCAGTGCGACCTCATCGAACAGGCTCGAATGCGCCAGGCTCACCCAGACCTGGTTGAGCCGGCACTCGGACAGCAGCCGCTCGCCGAACAGCCCGGCGTAGCGTGGGTAGTAGGTCAGCAGCACGGCCACGGCGTCGCTGGCCTGGAGCAGTTCGCGCAGCCCCGCGGGCTGCACTTCAGAGCGCGACCAGACCGGGTCCGAGGCATGCAGGCCGGGGTCGTAGCCCAGCACCCGCGCACCGAAGGCCTGCAGCAGGCGCTGCAAGGGCTTCACCGTCGCCGTGAGGCCGACCAGACCCACCGTGAGGCCGCCGAGTTCGCGCCCCACGAGCAGCCCGTCTTCGCCGAGGATGGGCACGCGGCGCAGCATCTGCAGCAGCGCGCCGATGACGAATTCGGCCTCGGCCGCCGCGCTGGCGGTGGCCGGGCGCACGACTTCGATGCCGGCCCGGGCGCAGGCCTCGATATCGATATTCTCGGCCCCCGCCGACAGCCGCCCCACGATGCGCAAGGCCGGCGCCCGCAGCAGCGCCACGGCATCCAGCGCCACCCCGGGCGGAATGATGACGGAGCGGGCGCGCTGAAGACAATCGCGGAAGGCGTGCGGCTGCTGCGCCAGCTCAGGCGCGTAGTGCACGGCGTGGCGGGAAGCCAGCCAGTGCAGCACGTCGGGGTCCAGCGGTTCGACGATCAGCACGTCCATCGCAGCAGGCACGAAAGTGTCACAGCGCCGGCATGAACCCCCATGCCAAAATGAACTGGACTCAGCCCATTCTAGAGATGCCCATGCTCGTCCAGAAGGCGATTTTCCCTGTAGCCGGCCTCGGCACCCGTTTCCTGCCCGCCACCAAGGCGCAACCGAAGGAAATGCTGCCGGTGGTCGATAAACCGTTGATCCAGTACGCCGTGGAGGAAGCCTACGCCGCCGGCGTGCGCGAGATGATCTTCGTCACCGGGCGCCACAAGCGCCCGATCGAGGACCATTTCGACATGACCTTCGAGCTCGAGGTGGCGCTGGAAAACGCCGGCAAGCACGAACTGCTGGAGGTCGTGCGCAGCGTCAAGCCCGACGACATGGAGTGCATCTACGTGCGCCAGGCGCAGGCGCTGGGCCTGGGCCACGCGGTGCTGTGCGGCCAGCGCCTGGTGGGCAACCAGCCCTTCGCGGTGTTGCTGGCCGACGACCTGATGGTGGGCGAGCCGCCGGTGCTCAAGCAGATGGTCGACCAGT
Source organism: Rubrivivax sp. (assembly GCA_034522875.1). Lineage (GTDB taxonomy): Bacteria > Pseudomonadota > Gammaproteobacteria > Burkholderiales > Burkholderiaceae_C > Rubrivivax. The sequence goes on from JAXHKY010000011.1 coordinate 78,188, forward strand.
ACGCCGAGTGGCGCGCCTCGATCCTGGCCGTGCAGGAAGTGCCGGCCGAGCAGACACGCCGCTACGGCATCGTGGCCGGCACCGAGGTCAACGACCGGCTGGTGGACGTGACGCGCATCGTCGAGAAGCCGGCGCCCGAGCACGCCCCTTCACGCCTGGGCGTGGCCGGCCGCTACATCCTGACGCCGGGCGTTTTCCACGAGATCGCCTCGCAGCCCCGCGGCGTGGGGGGCGAGATCCAGCTCACCGACGGCATCGCCTCGCTGCTGCGGCGCGAAAAGGTCTTTGCCTACCGCTACGAAGGCAAGCGCTACGACTGCGGCAGCAAGGAAGGCTTCCTGCAGGCCAATGTGGAACTGGCGCTGGCGCACCCGCAGCTGGGGCCGGGCTTCCGCGCCTTCCTGCGCGGCCTGGAACTCTAGGTCGGCGAGGAGAAGAACCGTCCGCAGGGACGGTCCTTCGTCCACGCTCAGCGGCGGCGCAAGACGTGAACGAAGTCGGCGCCTGTCGTCGTCTGCTCGACCAGTTCGTTGCCGGTCTGGCGGGCGAAAGCCTGGAAATCGCGCACCGAACCGGGATCGGTGGAGACCACGCTGAGCAACTCGCCGCTGACCATCTCGGCCAGCGCCTTCTTGGCCTTGAGAATCGGTAGCGGGCAGTTCAGGCCGCGGGTGTCGAGGTCGCGCTTCGTTTCCATCGCTGGCATTTTAGGTGCGCGGCGGCCATTCGATGAACCGCGGCTCGTGCCCGCGCGAGCGCAGCCAGTCGGCCAGCGCAAAGCCGGTGCCGGCGCGCCAGCAGCGCACGTCGGCGGGCGCGAACAGCTTGTATTCGGCCAGTTCGGGCGACAAGGCGATCTCGCCCCGGGCCAGCGCGTGGTAGGCGATGATGACCTGGTTCATGCGCTGGAAGTCGTAGACGCCGATCAGCGCCAGCCCTTGCACCTGCAGCGCCGTTTCCTCGGCCACTTCGCGCGCGATGCCTTCCTCGGGCGTCTCGCCGGCCTCCATGAAGCCTGTGACGAGGCCGAACATGCGCCCGCTCCAGGCGGCGTTGCGCGCCAGCAGCAGTCGGCCGTCGCGGTCGGCGCATTCGATCACCGCCGCCAGCACCGGCGTCGGGTTGTTCCAGTGCGTCCAGCCGCAGCCCGGGCAGCGCAGGCGCTCTTTCGGTCCGCTGTCCTCCTGCGCGACGATGGGCGCCAGCGCAGCGCCGCAGCTCAGGCAGAAGCGCGCCAGCCCGCTCATGCCGGAAAGACGCCGGTGGACAGATAACGGTCGCCGCGGTCGCAGACGATGAAGACGATGGTGGCGTCGTCCACCTGGCGTGCGATCTGCAGCGCCACCCAGCAGGCGCCGGCGGCGGAGATGCCGGCGAACAGGCCCTCCTCGCGCGCCAGGCGGCGCGCCATGTCCTCGGCGTCGGCCTGGCTCACCAGCACCAGTTCGTCGACGTGGCTGGCGTCGTAGATCTTCGGCAGGTAGGCCTGGGGCCACTTGCGGATGCCGGGGATGCGCGAGCCGTCGGACGGCTGCGCACCGACGATGCGCAGCGCCGGATTCTTCTCCTTCAGGTAGCGCGAGACCCCGGTGATGGTGCCGGTGGTACCCATGGCGCTGACGAAGTGCGTCACGCGCCCGGCCGTATCGGCCCAGATCTCCGGGCCGGTGGTCTCGAAATGCGCGCGCGGGTTGTCGGCATTGGCGAACTGGTCGAGCACGCGGCCCTGGCCCTCGCGCTGCATCTGCTCGGCCAGGTCGCGCGCGTATTCCATGCCGCCGGACTTGGGCGTGAGCACGAGCTCGGCACCGAAGGCCCGCATGGTCTGCGCGCGCTCGATCGACAAGTCCTCCGGCATCACGAGCACCATGCGGTAGCCGCGGATCGCCGCCGCCATCGCCAGCGCGATGCCGGTGTTGCCGGAAGTGGCCTCGATCAGCGTGTCGCCGGGGCGAATCTCGCCGCGCTCCTCGGCACAGCGGATCATGGCGATGGCCGGGCGGTCCTTCACCGAACCGGCGGGGTTGTTGCCTTCGAGCTTGCCCAGGATCACGTTGCCGCGCGCCGCCCCGGCCGCGCCGGGCAGGCGCTGCAGCCGCACCAGCGGTGTGCCGCCGATGGCGTCTTCCAGGGTCTTGTAGGTCGGTGGCGCAGCGTCGTTCATGGCGTGGCTCCTCGGGTGAGTCTCATTGTGGCAGCGCCCCGTCTTGCCCGCAGGCGTCGCGGGGGCCGTGTGATAATCCGCCGCGCTCTGGCGCCACTTCAGGCACCCTCGCCCGCGTGACGAAATCGGTAGACGTAGCGGACTCAAAATCCGCCGCCGCAAGGCGTGCCAGTTCGAGTCTGGCCGCGGGCACCAGCCGGGGTTGCACACGCCTCCACTTTGCCGCGACCCGATGCCGCCGATCCCGCCCCTGACCCGCGCCCTGATGATTGCCTGCACGGTGATCTTCATGCTGCAGCAGGTCGTCTTCCTGTCCGGCGTGTTTGCCCTGTGGCCCATCGGCAGCGGCAATTTCCTGCCCTGGCAACTGGTGAGCTATGCCTTCCTGCACGGCGGCGTGGGCCACCTGTTCTTCAACATGCTGGGCCTGTGGATGTTCGGCTCCGAACTCGAACGGGTGTGGGGCCAGCGGCGCTACTGGCATTTCCTGCTGGCCGGCGTGCTGACCGCGGCCCTGGCGCAACTGCTCATCACGGCACTGGCGGGTTCGCGCGTGCCCACCGTGGGCGCCTCGGGCGCGCTGTATGCGCTGCTGCTGGCCTTCGGCATGCTGTTTCCCAACCGCGTGATCATGCCGCTGTTTCCGCCGATCCCGATGAAGGCACGCACCTTCGTCATCGTCTTCGGCGCGCTGGAACTGCTGCTGGGCCTGATGGACGTGGGCGGCGTGGCGCACTTCGCCCACCTCGGCGGCATGGTCGGCGGCTTCCTGATGATCCGCTACTGGCGCGGCCAGCCGCCCTTCGGGTCACGCCGCCGCTGAGCGCTGTGTCCGCGGCCGTTGCACAGGCCGGGTGCCACGCGCCGGCGCATCAATGCGCAAGGTCGGCCACCAGCCCTTCGCGCACCGTGGGGTAGTGCAGCTTCAGCCGCAGTTCGCGCTTCAGCCGCCGGTTGTCCAGCCGCCGCGACTCGCTCATGAAGCTCAGCAGCATCGGGCTCAGCCGTTGCGCTGCCTCGGTGCGCGTGATGCGCTGCGGGCGCGGCAGGCCGCACAGGTCGGCGGCGAGGTCGAAATAGTCGCCCATCTTGAGCTCGCTGTCGTCACTGGCATGCAGCACCCGCTGCGGCCGGCCTCGGTGCAGCGCCGCCACGCAGGCGCGTGCCAGGTCGTCGGCATGGATGTGGTTGGTATAGACATCGTCCGCCGCCGCCAGCACCGGCGTGCCGCGTGCCAGCCGTTCGCGCGGGTGGCCGCCCGGGCGGTCGGCGGCATAGATGCCCGGAATGCGCAGCAGCGTGACGCGGGCTCCCGTGCGGCGGCCGAACCAGCGCGCTTGCGCCTCGGCGTCGACGCGGCGCCGCGCGCGGTCGGTGGTGGCGTTGACGGCACGGGTCTCGTCGAAGCGCTCGCCGCCGCAATGCCCGTAGACGCCGCTGGTGCTGGCGTACACGATGCGCCGCACGCGGCCGCCGCGCGCCAGCGCGCGCAGCAACGAGCGCGTGCGCGGGTCGCCGGCACCCTGGCCCGGCGGCGGCGCCAGGTGCAGCACGGCGTCGGCCAGGCCAGCCAGGCGCCCCAGCGTGTGGGGCTGGTCCAGATCACCCAGCAGCGGCACGGCACCCAGCGCGCGCAGCAGCGGCAAACGCGCCGGCGAAGAGGTCAGCGCCAGCACGCGCCAGCGCGGCAGCAGGAGCGGCAGGACGCGCTGGCCGACGTCACCGCAGCCCACGATGAGCAGCGTGGGCCGGCGCGCGCGCTGCAATGGCTGGGGCGGGGGCATGGGTGAATCCGGGAACGCGATGCGGTCCGGGCGGGGGCCCGGGCACAATGAAGGCGGAGTTTACGAGTCCTCGCCGCCGCCCTGCCTGCCATGAGCTTCAACGTCACCGTCCAGCCCGCCAACCGCAGCTTCACCGTCGAGCCCGACGAGGCCATCCTGCCCGCCGCCATCCGCCAGGGCATCGGCCTGCCCTATGGCTGCCGCGACGGCGCCTGCGGTTCGTGCAAGAGCCGGCTCGTCGAGGGCCGCGTGGTCCACGGCGCACACCAGCACAAGGCCTTGTCGGTGGCGGAAGAAGAAGCCGGCTTCGTGCTCACCTGTTGCGCCGTGCCGCAGACCGACTGCGTGGTGGAAGCGCGCAGTGTGCCCGGCGCCGGCGAGCACCCGGTGCTGAAGTTGCCCAGCCGCGTGCTCAGCATCGACAAGCCGGCGCCGGACGTGGCCGTGCTGCGCCTGCAGTTGCCGGCCAACCAGAATCTGCAGTACCGCGCCGGGCAGTACGTGGAATTCATCCTGCAGGGCGGCGCCCGGCGAAGCTACAGCATGGCCAACGCGCCGCACCACCTGGGCAGCCCGCCGGCGATCGAACTGCACGTGCGCCACATGCCCGGCGGCAAGTTCACCGACCATGTCTTCGGCGCCATGAAGGAACGCGACATCTTGCGCATGGAGGGCCCCTTCGGCAGCTTCTTCCTGCGCGAGGACAGCAGCAAGCCGATCGTGCTGCTGGCCAGCGGCACCGGTTTCGCGCCCATCAAGGCCATCGTCGAGCATCTGCAGCACAAGGGGCTGGCACGGCCGGCCGTGCTCTACTGGGGTTGCCGGCGCCGCGCCGACCTGTACCAGCACGGGTGGTGCGAGCGCATGGCCGCCGAGATGCCGAATCTGCGCTACGTGCCGGTGCTGTCGGAACCCGCGCCGGAGGACGGCTGGAACGGCCGCACCGGCTTCGTGCACGAGGCCGTGATGGCCGACCGGCCCGACCTCTCGGGTCACCAGGTCTATGCCTGCGGCGCACCGGTGATGGTGGACGCCGCGCAGCGCGACTTCGTGGCGCGCTGCGGCCTGCCGGCCGACGAGTTCTACGCCGACTCGTTCACGTCCGAAGCCGACAAGCAAGGCGGCGATTGACGCCGCCGCAGGCGCACGCCGGTCTGCAGTCGGCCATGTCAGGCCGCCCGGATCGCGTCAGCTCTTCTTGCGCGGCGGTGACTTCGCCGCCGGCCTGGGCGGTGCGGCGCCGGCTGCCGGCTGGTCGCCGAGAACACCCTTCAGGGGGCAGACCTTGAAGGCCGGGCACTTCTGGCAGCCGGCCACGATGGCGATCGGACACAAAGTCATGTTTTCCTCCTGGACAAGCCCGGTGCAGTGAGTGGACCACATCCGCGCGGGCTTCGTCGCCGACCTTGCGCGCCGGGCCCGGGTCACTCACCCAGGTAGGCCGCGCGCACCTTGGGGTCGTTGAGCAGCGCCTTGGCCTCGCCGCTCATCGTGACCTCGCCCGACTCCATGACATAACCCCGGTCGGCCAGGCTCAGCGCTCGGCTGGCGTTCTGCTCCACCAGCAGCACGGTGGTGCCGCGGCTGTGGATGTCGGCCACCACCTCGAAGATCTTGTCGACCATGATGGGCGACAGGCCCATGCTGGGTTCGTCGAGCAGCAGCACCTTGGGCCGCGCCATCAGGCCGCGGCCCATGGCCAGCATCTGCTGCTCGCCGCCGCTCATGGTGCCGGCCAGTTGCCGGGCGCGTTCCTTCAGGCGCGGGAAGATGGCGAAGACCTTCTCGATGTCGGCGTCGATGTCCTTGTCGTTGCGCACGAAGGCGCCCATCTGCAGGTTCTCGGTGATGGTCATGCGCGTGAAGGTGCCGCGCCCTTCGGGCACCATCACCAGGCCCTGCTTGACCAGGTCCCAGGCGCCCTGGCCCTTGATCTTCTGGCCCATGAATTCGATCTCGCCCTCGGCCACCGGCTGGGTGCCGGTGATGGCCTTCAGCGTGGTCGTCTTGCCGGCGCCGTTGGCACCGATGAGGCTGACCAGTTCGCCCTGGCGGACCTCGAAGCTGATGCCCTTCACGGCCTGGATGCCGCCGTAGGCCACCTTCAGGCCGCTGACCTTGAGCAGTGTCGTCGTCATGGTGTGCCCGTCAGTGTGCCGTGTGGCCGGCGCCGAGGTAGGCCTCGATCACCTTCTCGCTCTTCTGCACCTCGGCCGGCGTGCCTTCGGCGATCTGCTTGCCGTAGTCGAGCACGGTAACGCGGTCGCACAGGCCCATCACCAGCTTCACGTCGTGTTCGATAAGCAGGATGGTGCGCCCGTCCTTGCGGATGCGGTCGATCAGTTCGCGCAGCACCACCTTCTCGGTGGCGTTCATGCCCGCGGCCGGCTCGTCCAGCGCGATCAGCTTGGGGTCGGTGGCCAGTGCGCGCGCGATCTCCAGCCGCCGCTGGTCGCCGTAGCTCAGCGTGCGGGCGCGGAACTCGGCATAGCGGCCGATGCCCACGTAGTCCAGCAGTTCCTGGGCGCGCTGGGCGATGGCCGCTTCCTCCTTCTTGAACGACGCGGTACGGAAGACGGCGCCGATGAGGCCCGAATGCGTGCGCACGTGGCGGCCGACCATCACGTTTTCCAGCGCCGTCATCTCCGGGAACAGGCGGATGTTCTGGAACGTGCGCGCGATGCCCTGCTTGGCCACCTCGTGCACCGCGCTGGGCTTGTAGGGCTGGCCCCCGAGTTCGAAGCTGCCCGAGTCGGGCGTGTACAGACCGGTGATGACGTTGAAGAAGGTCGTCTTGCCGGCGCCATTGGGACCGATGAGGCCGTAGACCTGCCCCGAGCGGATGGTGATGCCCACGTCGGACAGCGCCTGCAGTCCGCCGAAGCGCTTGCTCACGCCCTGGACGTTGAGTACGAGTTCGCTCATGCCCGGGTCCTTACGGCGCCGCCTTGACGGTCGCCGGCGCCGCCTTGCCATGCTCGGGTGACGGCCACAGTCCGCGCGGGCGCAGCAGCATGATGCTGATCATGGCGCTGGCGATGAGCAACTGGCGCAGGATCGACGCGTCCAGCCGCCCGCCCGTGGCCTGCTGCAGCGGACCGGCCACGTAGCGCAGCACCTCGGGCAGCGCGGCCAGCATCACCGCGCCGAGGATCACCCCGGGCAGGTGGCCGATGCCGCCGAGCACGACCATGGCCACGATCATCACGCTTTCCATGAGGCTGAACGACTCGGGCGAGACGAAGCCCTGGAACGAGGCGAACATGGAACCCGAGACACCGCCGAAGGTGGCGCCCATGCCGAAGGCCAGCAGCTTCATGTTGCGCGTATTGATGCCCATCGCCTTGGCGGCGATCTCGTCTTCGCGGATGGCCATCCAGGCGCGGCCGATGCGCGAGGTTTCCAGCCGGTGGCAGATGACGACGCTGACCACCACCAGGAACAGGAACAGGTAGTAATACAGCACCACCGACGAAATGCGGTAGTCGCCGATGTCGATGGCCTTGCCGAAGCTGAAGCCGAACAGGTTCATCGAGTCGATGCGGTCCAGCCCGCGCGGGCCGTTGGTGATATTGACCGGGTGCTCCAGGTTGTTCAGGAAGACGCGGATGATCTCGCCGAAGCCCAGGGTGACGATGGCCAGGTAGTCGCCGCGCAGCTTGAGCACCGGCGTGCCCAGCAGCACACCGGCAATCGCCGCCAGCCCGGCGGCCAGCGGAATGACCATCCAGATCGGCGTGTGCATGCCCTGCGGAAAGATGCTCGCGATCCAGGGAAAATTCTCGATCAGGTGCGGGCTGGCCAGCAGCGCATACATATAGGCGCCGACGGCATAGAAGGCGACGAAACCCAGGTCCAGCAGCCCGGCATAGCCGACGACGATATTCAGCCCCAGCGCCAGCAGCACGTACAGCAGCGCAATTGCCAGGATGCGCACCCAGCCCTGGCCGAACTGCGCCGCGAACAGGGGCAGCGCCAGCAGCAGCACGGCGCAGACGAGGAAGACGACGACCTTGTTCTTCATGTCGTGCCCCCGTTCAGGCCCGGTCGGCCACGCGTTCGCCCAGCAGGCCCTGCGGCCGCAGCGTGAGCACCAGGATCAGCGCCACGAAGGCGAAGATGTCGGCATAGTGGCTGCCCAGCACGCCGCCGGTGAGCGCCCCCAGATAGCCCGCCCCCAGCGCCTCCACCAGGCCCAGCAGGATGCCGCCGACGACCGCGCCGCCCAGGTTGCCGATGCCGCCCAGCACCGCCGCCGTGAAGGCCTTCAGGCCGGGCAGGAAACCCATCGAGTGCTGCACCGTGCCGTAGTTGGCGGCCCACATCACGCCGGCCACGGCGGCCAGCGCGGCGCCGATGATGAAGGTGGCCGAGATCACCATGTCGGGCCGCACACCCATCAGCGCGGCCACGCGCGGGTTTTCGGCGGTGGCACGCATGGCGCGGCCGAGCTTGGTCTTGTTCACGAGGTACATCAGCGCCGCCAGCAGCGTGGCCGTCACACCCAGGATCAGGCACTGCGTGACGCTGATCACCGGCCCGCCCAGGTTGATGGGCTCGGTGGGCAGCAGCAGCGGATAGGGCTTGGGGTTGGGCTTCCAGATGATCATGGCCAGCGTCTGCAGCAGCAGGCTCATGCCCATGGCGGTGATCAGCGGCGCCAGTCTGGGCGCGCTTCGCAGCGGCCGGTAGGCCAGCTTCTCGATGCTGAAATTGAGCGCCGCGCAGACGACGATGGCGCACATCAGAGACATCAGCATGAGCACCCAGCCCGGCAGCCCCGACTCGGCCAGCGCCGAGACCACGGTCCAGCTCGTCAGCGCCCCCACCATCAGCACTTCGCCATGGGCGAAATTGATCAGGTTGATGATGCCGTAGACCATCGTGTAGCCCAGCGCCACCAGCGCATACATGCTGCCGAGCACCAGTCCGTTGATGATCTGCTGGAAGAAGGTTTCCATCGAGAAAGGCTCCGGTAAGGCCGCAAACCACGGCTCGGCCGAGCCCATGCAAGAAGCTCGCCGTGCGAGTGGGAACGGGTGGGTTCCAGCCCGCCGTGGGGGCGGATTGTAGGTCGCGCATGACGCCGGTCCGGGCAGGAGTTACCCCCTTGGCAGGGCGCCGCCGGCGCCGCGCAGCGTGCGCGCCCTCGCCTCAGCGCGAAGCCTTGGCTTCGTCGTCCAGCGCGCGCAGTTCGGCCAGGCGCTGCCCGATGCGTTGCTCCAGCCCACGTGGCACCGGCGCGTACCAGCACCGCGCCGCCAGGCCCTCGGGCAGGTAGGTTTCGCCGGCGGCAAAGGCGCCGGGCTCGTCGTGCGCATAGCGGTAACCGCCGCCGTGGCCCAGGTCCTTCATCAGCCGCGTGGGCGCATTGCGCAGGTGCGGCGGCACCGGCCGCGTGCCGTCGCGGCGCACGAATTCGCGCACCTCGCCCCAGGCCTTGTAGACGGCATTGGATTTCGGCGCCACGGCCAGGTAGACCGCGGCTTCGGCCAGCGCCAGTTCGCCTTCGGGCGAGCCCAGCCGCTCGTAGACCTCGGCGGCGTCCAGCGCCAGGCGCAGCGCACGCGGGTCGGCCAGGCCGATATCCTCGCTGGCCATGCGCACCAGGCGCCGCGCCGCATAACGCGGGTCCATGCCGGCGTCGAGCAGCCGCGCCAGCCAGTACAGCGTGGCGTCGGGGTCGGAACCGCGCACCGACTTGTGCAGCGCCGAGATGGTGTCGTAGAAGATGTCGCCGCCCTTGTCGCCGCGGCGCAGCATCTCGCCCAGCGTGGCTTCGAGTTCGGCCTCGCCGAGCACGGCCGCACCGGGGTGCGCCGCAGCGAGGTTCTCGATGGCGTTGAGCAAGCGCCGAGCGTCGCCGTCGGCATGCTCGATGACGCGTGCGCGCGCCGCCGCGTCCAGCACCGGAGCGCCGCCGAGCAGCGCCGCGGCACGGTCGATCAAGGCGCCCAGATCGGCCTCGTCCAGCGCCTTCAGCACCTGTACGCCGGCGCGCGACAGCAGCGCCGAGTTGACCTCGAACGACGGGTTCTCGGTGGTGGCGCCGATGAAGGTGAACAGGCCCGATTCCACATGCGGCAGGAAGGCGTCCTGCTGCGACTTGTTGAAGCGGTGCACCTCGTCGACGAAGACCACGGTGGCGCGGCCTGCGCGGCGCAGGGCTTGCGCCTGCTCGACTGCGTCGCGGATGTCCTTCACGCCGGCCAGCACCGCCGACAGGGCGATGAAGTGCGCCCCGGTGGCGCGCGCCAGCAGCCGCGCCAGCGTCGTCTTGCCCACGCCCGGCGGACCCCACAGGATCATCGACGGCAGCCGCCCCGATTCGAAGGCCACGCGCAGCGGCCGGCCGGCGGCAAGCAGGTGGCGCTGGCCGACGACCTCGTCCAGCGTGCGCGGCCGCAGCCGCTCGGCCAGCGGCGCGCCGGGCGGCGCGGCCGGGACCTCGTCGGCAAACAGCGTGTCCTGGGCGGGCATGCAGGAATTGTCGCAGCGCACGGCCCGCCGGCAGGTGCGGCGTTCGCGCCAGCGCCGATGCGAACGCTACTGCTCGATCACGTCGGCGCCGGCCGGCGGCACGAAACGGAAACGCTCGGCCACGACCGGCGTATTGGCCTGGTACTGGCTGAACTGCAGCCTGGAGACCTGGCCGAAGCTGTCGGTGATTTCCACCGCCGCGAGTTCCTTGCCGCGAAAGCCCACGCGCATGCTCTGGAAGGGGCCGTCCCTGGCCTTGGGCGTGGCCAGCGCCCAGTCCAGGCCGTCGCGCGCGGGCAGCGGCGCCAGCGTGAATTCGGCGTCCAGCGAACCCCCGGCCAGCAAGGCCGCCGGCGTGGCGCCCAGCGCCTGCCCGATGGCGCGCGAACTGGCCTGGTTGAGGTCGGTATCAAAGATCCAGACCTTCTGCCCGTCGGCGACGATGAGCTGTTCGAACGGTTTCGTATAGGCGAAGCGGAAGCGGTTGGGCCGCGCGAATTCGAACTGCCCGCTGGAAGTCTTCTGGCGCGCACCGTCGGTGGAAACCACGGTCTGCGTGAAACTGGCCTGGCCGCTCTTCACCTCGCGCACGAAGTCGCGCAAGGTGTCGACGGCGTCGGCATGGGCGGCCGTGGCGGCCACGGCCAGCACCAAGACCATCCAGGGGCGCGGCGTCATTCGTCTCGCTTCGGAATCAGGAGATCGCGGTTGCCGGCATGGCCCATGGCCGACACCAGGCCGGACTGTTCCATCTGCTCGAGCAGGCGCGCGGCGCGGTTGTAGCCAATGCGCAGGTGGCGCTGCACGAGCGAGATCGAAGCCCGCTTGTGCTGTAACACGATGGCCACGGCCTGGTCGTACATCGGGTCGCTCTCGCCGCCGGGGCCGCCGCCGGCTCCGCCAGGCCCACCCTCACCCGCACCCTCGCCTTCGAGCACGCCGCCTTCGAGGATGCCTTCGATGTAATTGGGTTCGCCTTGCGTCTTCAAGTACTCCACAACGCGGTGCACCTCGTCGTCGCTGACAAAGGCCCCATGCACTCGCACCGGCAGCCCGCCGCCGGGGGTGAGGTAGAGCATGTCACCCTGGCCGAGCAGCGCCTCCGCACCCATCTGGTCCAGGATGGTGCGGCTGTCGATCTTGCTGCTGACCTGGAAACTCAGCCGCGTGGGGATATTGGCCTTGATGAGGCCGGTGATGACGTCCACGCTGGGCCGCTGCGTGGCCAGGATCAGGTGGATGCCCGAGGCGCGCGCCTTCTGCGCCAGCCGCGCGATCAGTTCCTCGATCTTCTTGCCCACCACCATCATCAGGTCGGCCAGTTCGTCGATCACGACCACGATGTGCGGCAGCCGCTCCAGCGGCTCGGGTGCGTCGGGCGTCAGGCTGAAGGGGTTGCCGATGATCTCGCCGCGCTCGTGGCTTTCAGCGATCTTCTTGTTGTAGCCGGCCAGGTTGCGCACGCCCATCTTGCTGAGCAGCCTGTAGCGGCGCTCCATCTCGCCCACGCACCAGTTCAGCGCATTGGCGGCCTGCTTCATGTCGGTGACCACGGGGGCCAGCAGGTGCGGGATGCCTTCGTAGACGCTGAGCTCCAGCATCTTGGGGTCGATGAAGATCAGCCGCACGTCGCGCGCCTCGGCCTTGTACAGCAGGCTCAGGATCATGGCGTTGATGCCCACGCTCTTGCCCGAGCCGGTGGTGCCGGCCACCAGGCAGTGCGGCATCCTGGCCAGGTCGGCGACGACGGGATTGCCGATGATGTCCTTGCCCAGCCCCATGGTCAGCATCGACGCCGAGGCGTTGTAGACCTCGGAGCCCAGAATCTCGGACAGCCGGATGATTTGCCGCCGCGCATTCGGCAGTTCCAGCGCCATGGTGTTCTTGCCGGGAATCACCTCCACCACACGGATGCTGATCAGCGACAGCGCACGCGCCAGGTCGCGCGCCAGGCCCACGATCTGCGCCCCCTTCACGCCGGTGGCCGGCTCGATCTCGTAGCGCGTGATCACCGGGCCGGGGCTGGCCGCCACGACGCGCACCTCGACCCCGAAGTCCTTCAGCTTCTTCTCGATCAGCCGGCTCGTCATTTCCAGCGATTCCGGCGGCACGCTTTCCTGGCGGCCGGCCACGGCGTCGAGCAGATCCACCTGCGGCAGCCTGGTGTCGACGAGTTCTGCGAAGAGCGGCTTCTGGCGTTCCTTGGCCACGCGCTGCGATTTCGGAATCTCGGCCACGGGCGGGGCGATGACGAGCGGGTCATGCTCCTCGACCTCGTGGCGCTGGACTTCGACGACTTCCTCGCGTTCGCGCGCAGCCACTTCACCCAGGCGGCGGTCTTCCTCCACCTCGCGACGGCCGACGCGACTCTGGCGCAGCGCGTCGATCCTCTCGCCGATCACTTCGGCCAGGCGCAGCCACGAGAAACGCAGCGCCATCGCCATGCCGGCCACGCCCAGGGCGATCCACAGCACCCCCGAGCCGGCGAAACCCAGCCAGCGCATCGACAGCGGCCCCAGCGCCACGCCCAGGACGCCGCCGGCGTGTCCGGGCAGCAGGTTCTCCCAGCGGTAAAGGCGTGTCCACTCCAGCGCACTGCTGGCGGCCAGCAACAGCACGAGGCCCAGCCAGAAGACCCAGCGCGGCGCAGGTTCTGCAACCGCCCGGCCACGCAGCGTCTCGGCCAACGCCGAAAGCCAGGCGCGCAGTGTCACCGGCACCAGCCACCAGGCGGAGAAGCCGAACAGGAAAAGCGCCAGGTCGGACACGCGCGCACCGAGCACGCCGATCACGTTGCGCGGCGGCTCGCCAGTGCCCGACGTGGTGAAGGCGGTGTCGCCGGCGTCGTGCGTGAGCATGGCCAGCACGAACAGCACCCAGCCGATGGCGCCGGCCAGCAACAGCAACTGCCGGCGCCAGCGCGCGCCGTGGCCTGGCGCCGATGCGGCGACGGCCGTGCCGGCGTCGCCCTGCAGGGAACCGAGTGGAAAACTCATGACCGGCATTGTGGCCGATCAGGATTCGCCGCCCGCTCGCCGGGCCGCCTCGCTCAGTCGTTCTGCAGCCGTTCCTTGAGCACCACCGAACCGTTTTCCTGGGTCTCGATGACGCCGCGCTCCTCCAGGTCCTTCATGACGCGGCTGACCATCTCGCGCGAGGCGCCCACCACCTTGGCCATGTCCTGGCGGCTGACCTTGTGGCGGATGATCTTCACGCCTTCGGGGGTTTCCTCGGCCATGTCCAGCAGCGTGCGTGCCACGCGGCCGTAGACGTCGAGCAGTGCCAGGCTCTCGATCTGGCGGTCGGCATTGCGCAACCGGCGCACCAGGCCGCGCAGGATGCCGTAGGCCAGCGTGCTGCTCTCGGGCAGGCAGCGCGCGAAATCGGCCCGCGCCAGCACCAGCATGTCGGTCTGGATCTCGGAACGCACGGTGGCCGAGTGCGGCTCGTTGTCGATGAGGCTCATCTCGCCGACATAGTCGCCCGACTCCAGCACCGCCAGGATGACCTCGCGGCCGCGCGAATCGGCCGTGAGCACGCGGGCCCGGCCGTTGAGCAGGATGAAAAGAGCATTGCTCTTGCGCCCCTGCTCCACCACCAGCTCGCCACGGCGGAAGCGGCGCTTGACGACGCTGTCGGCAACGGCCTGCGCCTGGTCGGCGGTGAGCATGGAAAACAGCGGTACCCGACGGATCAGGTCCAGGTTCGACAGCATCGACATGCGCAGACTCCTATGGTTGTGGCCGGGCTCGTTTCAGGCCGCGAAGCCGCCCGGTCTGCAAGAATCACACTATTGTGCCCATAGCCCGGCTTGCAGCCCCAGGCGTCGGCCCCGACGTCACCTGCATGTGTTGGTTGCATCCGACGCCCGAAAGACTTCACTACACACACCATGAACTCCTCCGCACAGCACGCCCGCGTCCTCATCCTCGGCTCCGGCCCGGCCGGCTATACCGCCGCGCTCTATGCCGCACGCGCCAACCTCGAACCCATGCTGATCACCGGCATGGCCCAGGGCGGCCAGCTCATGACGACCACCGAGGTCGACAACTGGCCCGCCGACGTGGCCGGCGTGCAGGGCCCCGACCTGATGCAGCGGTTCCTGCAGCACGCCGAGCGCTTCAACACCAGGATCGTGTTCGATCACATCAACAAGGTGGATTTCGGCCAGCGGCCGTTCCTCCTTGAGGGCGATTCCGGCGTCTACCGCTGCGACTCGCTGATCATCGCCACTGGCGCCAGTGCCAAGTACCTGGGTCTGCCCAGCGAAGAGGCCTTCATGGGCAAGGGCGTGAGCGGCTGCGCCACCTGCGACGGCTTCTTCTACCGCGACGACGTGGTCTGCGTCGTGGGTGGCGGCAACACCGCGGTGGAAGAGGCGCTGTACCTGTCCAATATCGCCAGCAAGGTGCATTTGGTGCACCGGCGCGACAAGTTCCGCGCCGAAGCCATCATGGTCGACAAGGTGATGGCCAAGGTGGCGGCCGGCAAGATCGAACTGCACCTGTGGAGCACGCTGGACGAAGTGCTGGGCGACGCCACCGGCGTCACCGGCGTGCGGCTGCGCCACAAGGACGGTGCGACGCAGGACATCTCGCTCAAGGGCTGCTTCATCGCCATCGGCCACCAGCCCAATACCGACATCTTCAAGGGGCAGCTGGAGATGAAGGACGGCTACATCATCGCCCGCGGCGGCCAGGACGGACTGGCCACCATGACCAGCGTGCCGGGCGTCTTCGCGGCCGGCGACGTGCAGGACCACATCTATCGCCAGGCCATCACCAGCGCCGGCACGGGCTGCATGGCGGCACTCGACGCCCAGCGCTTCCTGGAGCAGCAAGGCAGCTAAGGCCTCAAATCGGGCTACAATTCTTGGCTTTGCCGCGCTGGTCCGATGTTGAGTCCTGGAGCCGGCGCGCCAACCGAACCCACCTCAATTTCTGGAGAAGCGTCATGGCACGCGTCTGTCAAGTCACCGGCAAGGGCCCCATGGTGGGCAACAACGTCTCGCACGCCAACAACAAGACCAAGCGCCGGTTCCTGCCCAACCTGCAATACCGCCGCTTCTGGGTGGAGAGCGAGAACCGCTGGGTGCGCCTGCGCGTGAGCAACGCCGCGCTGCGCCTGATCGACAAGAAGGGCATCGACGTCGTCGTTGCCGACCTGCGTGCACGCCACGCCCTCTGACCTTCCCTAGGAGCACACCATGGCAGCCAAAGGCGGACGCGAAAAGATCAAGCTGGAGTCCACCGCGGGCACCGGCCACTTCTACACCACGGCCAAGAACAAGAAGACCACGCCCGAAAAGCTCGAATTCCTGAAATTCGACCCCAAGGCGCGCAAGCACGTGCTGTACAAGGAAGTGAAACTGAAGTGAGGCTTGGGGCCTGCAAATGGAAAAACCCGCCAGCGGCGGGTTTTTTGTTGTCCGCGCCGGGCAGCCTGGGCCGCCCGGCCGAGGTTCATCAGCGCACGACCGCGATCTGCTCGCGGTTGCCACCCTTGTAGGTGTACAGCGTCAGCGCGCCGTTCTTGATGTCGCCCTTGTTGTCGAAGGCGATCGTGCCGGTGACGCCGTTGTGGCTGATCTTGGCCAGTTCCGGCAGGTACTTGGCCGGCTCGGCCGAACCGGCCTTGACCATGGCGGAAACCATCACGTTGACGGCATCGTAGACGTAGGGTGCGTAGAGCTGCACGTCGGTGTTGAACTTCTTCTTGAAGGCGGCCTTGAACCCGTCGACCGACTTCTTGGCTTCGCCCTCCACGCCGCCGGCCTCGGCGCAGACGACCTGGCCGTCGGCCATGGTGCCGGCCGCCAGCTTGGGCAGTTCACCCGAGCAGATGCCGTCACCGCCCATGAACTTGGCATTGATGCCGAGCTGCTTCATTTGGCGCAGCATCGGCCCGGCCACCGCGTCCATGCCGCCAAAGAAGACGATGTCGGGGTTCTTGGCCTTCAGGCTGGTCAGGATGGCGGTGAAGTCGGTGGCCTTGTCGCTGGTGAACTCGCGACCCACGGCCTTGCCGCCGGATGCCTTGACGGCCTTCTCGAATTCGTCGGCGACACCCTGACCGTAGGCCGTGCGGTCGTCGATGACGGCGATACTCTTACCCTTGAGTTGCTGCACGGCGTATTTGCCGAGCGTGCCGCCGAGGTGCACGTCGTCGGCGACGACGCGGAAGGCGGTCTTGTAGCCGTTGCGCGTGTACTTCGGGTTGGTGGCCGAGGGGCTGATCTGCGGAATGCCCGCATCGCTGTACAGCTTGGAAGCCGGGATCGTGGTGCCCGAGTTCAGGTGGCCGATGATGCCGTGGACCTTGCTGTCGACCAGTTTCTGTGCCGCGGCCGTGCCCTGCTTCGGATCGGACGCGTCGTCCTCGGCGAGCAGTTCGAACTTGGCCTTCTTGCCACCGATCATCACGCCCTTGGCGTTGAGCTCGTCGATGGCCATGCGCGCGCCCATCTCGTTGTCCTTGCCCAGGTGCGCGGCGGTGCCGCTGGTGGGGCCGACATGGCCGATCTTGACGACCAGGTCTTGCGCGTACACGGCGCCGCCGATGAGCAGCGCCGCAGCGCCGGCAATCAGGTTCAACTTGACTTGCATGCAATCACCTCCAGAAAGGGAATGTTGTCGGTGGGACGAACAGGGGAAGAAACCAAGCGCGGGACGATACTCCAAAAGCAGACCCCACCCAAGTGGTGTTGCTGCGGGTGGGAGAGTCTTGCTGTGCCGGCCCCGCACAACGCGCGCCAGCCTGCTTCGGTTGTCACGGCCGTTGAAGGTCGCCGCGCTTTCAGCCCTCGGCGACCGATCGGCCGGGATGGTGCACGATCTCCAGCCCCCGCACCTTGTAGGCCCGCCAGCGGCTGCGGCCGCGGTCGGCCTCGTCGGCGTCGCTGGCAACGACTTCGATCAGGCGCTCGACCGGGCCCAGGTCTTCGGGTGCCTCGGCCCCCAGGTTCACCAGCACGCGAGGTGCACCGGTCAGCCCGGCGTGCGGCGCCAGCCAGATCGGCGTGCGCGCCGCCACATCGGCGCTGACCCCGGGCTGCCGCACATGGGGCACGAAGTCGCGTTCGTCGAATGTCCACAGCGCACGGTCCAGCGCCGCCAATATGGCTGGCGGCGCAATCACCAGCACCCGCACACCGGCGCGGTAGGCCTTGCGCAGCAGCCTGCAGGCAAAGGCCGTGGGGTCCGCTACGCCAGTGTGGAACTCGACTTCGGTCATGTCGTGAGCTCAGGTGCGCAGCGTGCCCTGCGACCACACGCCCGGTCGGTTCACTGCGCCCGTGACAGCACGAAGTGCGTCAGCAGCGGCACCGGCCGTCCGGTGGCACCCTTGGCCTTGCCCGAATTCCAGGCCGTGCCGGCGATGTCCAGGTGCGCCCAGCGCAGCTTGGCCGTGAAACGCTTGAGGAACATTGCCGCCAGGATGGCGCCGCCGTCACGCGAGCCCACGTTGGCCATGTCGGCAAAGTGGCTCTTCAGTTCTTCGCCGTATTCCTCGTCCAGCGGCATGCGCCAGGCCGGGTCCAGCGCCTGCTCTCCGGCAGCCATCAATTCGGCGGCCAGCGCATCGTCGGCGCTGAACAGGCCCGAGCGGTGGTGCCCCAGCGCCACCACGCAGGCGCCGGTGAGGGTGGCAATATCCACCACCACTGCCGGCTTGAAGCGCTCGGCGTAGGTCAGCGCGTCGCACAGGATGAGCCGGCCCTCGGCGTCGGTATTGAGGATCTCGATCGTCTGCCCCGACAGGCTGGTGACCACGTCGCCGGGCTTGACGGCGCGGCCGCTGGGCATGTTCTCGCAAGTCGGGATGATGCCGATGAGGTTGACCTTGGCCTTGAGCTGCGCCACCGCGTGCAGCGTGCCCAGCACGCTGGCCGCGCCGCCCATGTCGAACTTCATCTCGTCCATGCCCGCCGCGGGCTTGATCGAGATGCCGCCGGTGTCGAAGGTGATGCCCTTGCCGACCAGCACCACCGGCGCGTCGGTCTTGCCCGCACCCTGCCAGCGTGCGACGATGAAACGCGGCGGCTCGTCGGAGCCCTGCGCCACCGACAGGAAAGATCCCATGCCGAGCTTTTCGCAGGCCTTGCGGTCGAGCACCTCGACCTTCAGGCCATGCGCCTTGCCGAGCTTGCGCGCCTGCTCCGCCAGGTAGGTGGGGGTGCAATGGTTGCCGGGCCGGTTGGCACATTCGCGCGCCAGCGTGGCGCCGTCGGCGATGGCCTGACCGCGCTTCAGGCCTGCGGCCACGGCCGCGGCTTCGGGCTTGCTGCAGACCAGGCTCACGGCCTGCAGCCTGGTCGGCGCCGCAGCGCTGGGTTTCGTGTCGCGGTACAGGTAGACCGCCTCGCCCACCGCGCCGGCCAGGGCCTCGCCGTGCGCCGCACCCAGTTCGCCGCCGCCGGCCACCGCCACGGCCAGCTGCTTGCTGCCACCGCCCTTGAACAGGCCCAGGCCCGCGACCATGGCCTTGCGCAACGACTTCACCGAACCGTCGCCGCTGGCCACGAAGGCCACGCGCAGTGCCTTCACGCCGGCCACGCGGTGCGCATACAGCGTCTTCCCGGCCTTGAGCTCGAAGTCGCCGTCCTTCACGGCGGCAGCCAGCAGATCGGCCAGCGCCTGGTCCAGCCCGGCCGGCACGGCGTCGCCCACGACCAGCACCAGCAGCGCGTCGGCTCCCAGCGCGGCCAGTCCGCCGGCACCGGCCACCTGCGTCTTGAAGTCCATAATTCGCCCCAACGAAAGATAACCGCGGATGTTATTCGATACGACTGTGCGACGAGAGCTCGCGCGGGGCTTCGGTGCCACGCTGGTGGTGATCCTCACCATCGTGCTGACGATGTTCCTCATCCGCACCGTGGGCCAGGCCGCCAGCGGTGTGATCGCGCCGCAGGACGTCGTGCTGCTGCTGGGCTACGTGGCGCTGGGCCACCTGCCCACGATGCTGGCACTTTCGCTGTTCATCGCCATCGTCGTGACGCTCGGCCGCATGTACCGCGACAGCGAGATGGCGATCTGGTTCGCCAGCGGCCTGAGCCTGTCGCGCTTCGTGCGGCCGGTGCTGCACACCAGCTGGCCGGTGCTGCTGGTGGTGGCGTTGCTGCTGCTCTTCGTGTGGCCCTGGGGCAATCGCAGCACGCTCGAAATGCGCGACCGCTACCAGCAGCGCTCGGACCTGTCGCGCGTGGCACCCGGCGTCTTCCAGACATCCAGCGACGGCCGCCGCGTCTTCTTCTTTGAACGTGAAGGTGCCGACAGCCTGAACGCACGCAATGTCTTCATCCTGATGAAGCAAGATGCGGGTGAATCGGTCACCTCGGCGCGTTCGGGCCGGCTCGAACTCGACGGCGAGGACCGCTTCCTCGTGCTCGAACGCGGTCAGCGCAACGACGTCGACCTGCAAAGCGGCGAACGCACGCTGTCCAGCTTCGAGAGCTACCGCGTGCTGGCCGGCGAGCGCGCCGTACGCTCGGCCGCCGACCGGCCGCCGCGCACGGTGCGCACGGTAGACCTGCTGCGCTCACCCACGGCGCGCCACCAGGGCGAACTCGTCTGGCGTTTCGGCCTGCTGCTGGCCTCGGCCAACCTGCTGCTGCTGGGCATCGGCCTGGCGGCCACCAATCCGCGGCGCGCGAGCAACTGGAACCTGCTGTTCGCGCTGCTGGCGTTCGTCAGCTACTACAACCTGGTGAACCTGTCGCAGGCCTGGGTGGCCAGCGAGCGGCTGTCCCTGGGCGCGGCCCTGCTCGGCCTGCACGGCAGTGTCTTCGCGCTGGCGCTGGCGCTGCTGTGGTGGCGCGACCATGCCGCCGTCACCCCCCTGGGCCGGCGGCCGGCACGACGGGTCACGGCCTCATGAAGACGGTACGACGGTTGCTCTACCGCGACATTGCCGCTTCGGTGACGTTCGTGGCGTTGGCCTTCCTGTCGCTGTTCTTCTTCATCGACTTCGTCGACGAACTCGACGAAGCCGGCCGACGCGGCCTCGGCGCCTGGCATGCGGTGCAGGCCTCGCTGCTGGAGTTGCCGGGACACGCCTACGAACTGTTCCCGATCGCGGTGCTCATCGGCACGATCTACACGCTGGCGCGCATGGCGCAGTCCTCCGAATTCACCATCCTGCGCACCGGCGGCCTGGGCCCGGGGCGCGCGCTGGGCCTGCTGGCCGTGCTGGGCGCGGCCTTTGCCGTGCTGACCTGGGTCGTGGGCGACTTCCTGGCGCCGGCCAGCGAGCGCCAGGTCGTGCTGCTCAAAGCCCGCGTCGGCGGCGGCTTGCAGATCGGCGGCGCCGGCGCCTGGCTGAAGGAGCGGCGCAGCACGCCCGAAGGCGAACGCAGCTATTCGGTCAACGTGACCGGGGCCACCGCCGGCGGTGCGCTGGCCGGCATACGCATCTTCGAGTTCGACGCCGACGGCCGCCTGGTCTCGCGCACCGAGGCCAGGGAAGGTCGCGTCGCCGACGACGGCACCTGGACGCTGGCCGACGCCCAGGTGGCGCACTGGCCAGCAGCGCGCAGCCCCGGCTCGCCGCGCGTGCAGCTCAGCCACGAAGCGACGCGGGTCTGGCCGAGCACGCTCGGCGCCGACGTGGTGGCGGCGGCCGTGCTGCCGCTGAGCACCATGACCACGGCCGAACTGTGGCGCTACAGCGCCCACCTCAGCGACCAGGAGCAGGCCGCGCAGCGCTACGAGATCCGCTTCTGGAAGAAGGCCTTGTATCCGCTGGCCTGCCTGGTGATGGTGGCGCTGGCACTGCCCTTCGCCTACCTGCATGCGCGCGCCGGCGGCGTGAGCTACAAGGTCTTCGGCGGCATCATGCTGGGCATCAGCTTCGTGCTGCTCAACAACCTGGCCGGACACATCGGCGTGCTGCGCGACTGGACCCCCTGGGTGGTGGCGGCCAGTCCGAGCGTCATCTACCTGCTGCTGAGCCTGGCTGCCTTTGCCTGGCTGGTGCGTTACCGTTGAGGGCCATGAACCCAGCCAGACCCGGTCTGATCCTGTTCGCGCACGGCGCGCGCGACCCGCGCTGGGCGATGCCCTTCGAGGCCGTGGCCGAGCGCGTTCGCGCGGCGCGGCCGGGCGTGCCGGTGCGCTTGGCCTTCCTGGAATTCATGGTGCCGAGCCTGCCCCAGGCCGGTGCCGAACTGGCCGCCGCCGGTTGCACACGCATCGAGGTCGTGCCGATGTTCCTGGGTGCCGGCGGCCATGTGCGCAAGGACCTGCCGAATCTGCTGCAGGGGCTGCGCGCCGCCCACCCCGGACTGGCCGTGACGCTGCACACGGCGGTGGGCGAGATCGACAGCGTCATGACCGCCATGGCCGAGGCCGCCGTGGCCACGCTGGCCGGTGCAACGTGAACCTGCACCAGTTCCGCTTCGTGCAGGAGGCGGTGCGCCGCCAGCTCAACCTGACCGAGACCGCCAAGGCGCTGCACACCTCGCAGCCCGGCATCAGCAAGGCCATCCTCGAGCTCGAGGAAGAACTCGGCATCGACATCTTCGCGCGCTACGGCAAGCGCCTGAAGCGTGTGACCGAACCCGGCGAGCAGGTGCTCAAATCGGTGGAGATCATCATGCGCGAGGTGGCCAACCTGCGGCGCATTGGCGACGAATACTCCAAGCAGGACACCGGCACGCTGTCGATCGCCACCACGCACACCCAGGCGCGCTACTTCCTGCCCAGGCCGGTGGCGCAGCTGCGCCAGCGCTACCCCAAGGTGCAGGTCGTGCTGCACCAGGGCATGCCCGAGCAGGTGGCGCAGATGCTGCTGGACGACGTGGCCGAGATCGGCCTGGCCACCGAGGCCCTGGGCGCCCACCCCGGCCTCATCACCCTGCCCTGCTACGAATGGCGGCATGTGCTGGTGGTGCCGGCCGGGCACGCGCTGGCCGGCGTGGAGCGGCCGACGCTGGAGCAGCTGGCGGCCCACACCCTGGTGCTCTACCACCGCACGGTGACCGGCCGCACGCGCATCGACGAGGCCTTCGCGCGTGCCCGGCTGGAGCCGGTGGTGGCGCTGGAGGCGATCGACTCCGACGTCATCAAGACCTATGTGCGTCTGGGCCTGGGCGTGGGCATCGTGGCCGAACAGGCGATGAGCGGCGAGCCGGCCGACGCCGACCTGGCCTGGCGCCCGCTGGGCCACCTGTTCGGTGCCAACGTGGCGCGCGTGGCCTTCAAGCGCGGCGCCTATCTGCGGCAGTTCGTGCAGGCCTTCGCCGAGCTGCTTTCGCCGCGTCTGTCGCCGCCGCTGCTGGCGCAGGCGATGGGCGACCCGGGCAGCGATTACCAACTCTGACTTCACCGCCGCACGCCAGATGCCTGTCCACACCGCCCCGCCGGTCCACACGCCGCACATCACCAGCCGACTGCCGAACGTGGGCACGACGATCTTCACCGTCATGTCGGCACTGGCGCAGGAAACCGGCGCCGTCAACCTGGGCCAGGGCTTCCCCGACTTCGACTGCGACCCGGCGCTGCCTGCGCACGTGACCGACGCCATGCGCGAGGGCCTGAACCAGTACCCGCCGATGCCCGGCGTGCCGCTGCTGCGGGAGCGCGTGGCGGCCAAGGTCGAGGCCCTCTACGGACGCCGCTACGACTCGGGCAGCGAGATCACCATCACGGCCGGCGCCACCCAGGCCATCCTCACCGCCGTCCTTTGCTGTGTGCACCCGGGCGACGAGGTCGTCGTGCTCGAACCCTGCTACGACAGCTACGCACCGAATGTCGAACTGGCCGGCGGCCGCGTGGTGCGCGTGCCGCTGGTGCCGGGCAGCTTCCGCCCCGATTTCGACCGCATCGCCGCCGCGCTGTCGCCGCGCACCCGGCTGGTCATGATCAACAGCCCGCACAACCCCAGCGCCACGGTCTGGACGCGCGCCGAAATGCATCGCCTGGCCGAACTGCTGGCGCCGACCTCGGCGCTGCTGTTGTCGGACGAGGTCTACGAACACATGGTGTTCGATGGCGCGGCGCATGTCAGCGCGGCCTCCATTCCCGCACTGGCCGAGCGTGCCTTCGTCGTCTCCAGCTTCGGCAAGACCTACCACGTGACCGGATGGAAGGTGGGCACCGTGGCCGCGCCGGCGGCGCTGAGCGCCGAGTTCCGCAAGGTGCACCAGTTCAACGTGTTCACCGTCAACACGCCGATGCAGCACGCGCTGGCGCGCTACATGGAGAGCGCCGCGCCCTACCTGGAACTGCCCGCTTTCTACCAGCGCAAGCGCGACCTCTTCCGCGACGGCCTGGCCCGCACGCGGCTGCGCACGCTGCCCAGCCAGGGCAGCTATTTCCAGCTCGTGGACTACAGCGCGGTGAGCTCGCTGCCTGAAGGCCCCTTCTGCCAGTGGCTCACGCGCGAACTGGGCGTGGCGGCGATTCCGCTGTCGGCCTTCTACGAGGGCGGTTTCGAACAGGGACTGGCCAGGCTGTGCTTCGCCAAGCGCGACGAGACCTTGCACGAAGCGTTGCGGCGGCTGCAGCGCCTGTAGCGCCTGTAGCGGTGCCGGGCGCGGCGGCTGCGAACTCAGGGCCGCGGCTTGCGCGACTCCGGTTCCAGGGCGTCGAAGATGCTGGCCGGCGGCGGCGCCTGCGAGAGGTCCAGGTCCACCGGCGCCGTGGCACGCTCGTCCGACGCGGCGTGACCGGCGCCGCCGGCGGGCGGCAGGTCCATGAACGGCGAAGGCGCGGTGCTGCTGAATTCGCCGCCGTCGGCCAGCGGCAGCAGCAGGTCGACATGCTGCGGGTCCACCGCCTCGCGGTCCAGCAGGTCGCGCGCCAGCGCATACAGGAACAGCACCTCGCGGTACGCGGGCAGTTCGAACAGTTCGCCGCGCGACTTGCGAAACAGCATGGCCTCGAGCTCGGCCATGGCGTCCAGCGGCCGCGCCCACACCTGCTGCAGGCGCGACACGATGCCGGCGTAGTCCTCCAGGCTGCGTCCGGCCTGCAGGTCCACGCCCCACTCGGGCGCATAGGCGTTGAAACGCTGGTTGAAGCGCACGCGAATGCGCTCGTACGCCGCGCGATCGCTGCTGCGGTGGTGGATCTCCAGCAGCTTCAGGTAGGGCAAGGGACTGCCGCCAGCGGTGTCGCGCAAATGCTGCATCAGCAGGTCGACGGCGGCTTCGTCCTGCCCGAGCACGACGAAGAATTCAGCCTGTTGCTCCAGGTCGATCAACTCCTCGATCGACACGTCGCGCGGCGCGCCATCGTCCACCCGCGGCCCCGCCGCCAGCACCTCGGTGCGCAGCACGGCCGGCCCATCGGCGGCCACTTCGACTGCCGCGGGATCGGCCGCCGCATCGGCCTGGCCGGCCACGATGGACGGCCTGGCCAACGCGGCATGCCGGCGCGCAGCGGCCACCGACGACGCCGGCAACTGGATCTCGGAGGTGACGAACGGAATCGGTGACGTGGCCTGGCGGCTGGGCAGGTTGTCGGATGCCACGGGGGTCGCCGGGGGCGACATCACGGCGTCGTGCCAGACCTGCTGCCGGTCGCGCTGCAGAGTCGACAGTCGCCAGGCCAGCCAGGCCGTCAGCCCCGCCAGCAGCGCCACCAGCAGGGTCAAGGGCAGCAGCCAGCGCCCTGACCCGGCGTCTCCCAGTTGGGCACGCAACTGCGCCGCCTCGTCCCGGCTGGCTTGCGCCTCGGCGCCGAGTCTTTCGACATTGCGTTCGAGCGCGACCATGCGCGCCGCCGCCGCCGAAGCCGCGGCGGCCTGCGCGCGTGCCGCGCTGGTCGCCTGCGCCACCGCCTCCAGCGCCAGTTCGACGGCGGCGGCGTCGGCGCCAGGCACCGGCTCGACGAAGTCCAGCCGCAGACTGGCCGGCGCGTCCGCGACGACGCCACGGCGTGGCGCCGCTGCCGCCGGGGCACGGGTGCGCGGGGCGGGTGCACGGGTCTGCACGCGGAGCCGGGCCGGGCGCTGCGGCCTGACGACCGCGCGCGGCACGGCCGGCGGCACCGCGGCGCGGGCGGGCGCGGGCGGCGGCACCGGTGCCGCGAGACGCGCCGCCGCGACCTCGAGTGGCGCCGCCTCGGCGGCTTGCGCCGGGGTCGGCACCGGTGGCGCAGGCCACAGCGCATCGGCATCGGCTGGCGCCGCCGCAAAGGCCGGCGCCGCTGCCACCGGCGAAGCCACCACGGGCGCTGTCTCGGGCGGATCGGCCAGCACGATGTAATTGCGCGTCTGGCGCACCTGGCAGCCGACGCTCAGGGCCACGGAAATCACCGGCTCGTCCATCGCCGACGAGGTGGCCACGCGGATGCGCGCGCCGCCGTCGGCCTGGGACTCGATGCTGGTGCGCACCTGCGAGGCCGGCAGCACGCGCTCGCCGGCCATGACCTCGGCCGCCACGCAGTCCGGCTCCAGGCTCTCGCCCGGGTCCAGACGCACCAGCGTGACGAAGGCCAGGGGTTGGCCCAGAACGGCCGCCGTGCCGCCACCATCGAATCCCGCCGCCGACGCCAGCGTGGCCACCGTGGCAGCCACGCTTGCAATCCATGGGACGAGATGGAACTGGCGTTTCCGCATGCAGGGGTCAGAAGCAGGAAGCATTCAATCTAGCACGAACAGTTACAAGCCCGGCCGGTCCGGCGCGGCCTTTTGTGCCCCATGGCACGTTGTCCCACGCGGCGGCGCTGGCCGCACGCGCTGCCACAGGGCGTGCGGATCAAGCGTCGTAACCGGGCAGCCGCCGGTCCAGCCGCCGCAGCAACCCGGGCCAGGCCAGTTGCGCGCCCAGGCCGCGCGTGGCCTGCGCGGCCTGTTGCTGTGCAGTGGCGATGATGGCCGCGTCGATGCCCAGCCATTCGCCGCCGCCGGCCATGGCGCGGACCTGGATCGTGCAGGCGGTCTCGAAGAAGTACATCGCCAGAAACGCGTCGGCCACCGTGCGGCCCACCGTCAGCAGGCCGTGGTTGCGCAGCATGAGGTGCGTCTTGTCGCCCAGGTCGTGCACCAGCCGGGGCTTCTCGTCGTCGCGCAGCGCCACGCCTTCGTAGTCGTGGGTGCCCAGCGACGAGAGCACGAAGATGGAGTGTTGCGACAAGGGCAACAATCCCCCCGCCTGCGCCGACACCGCCACGCCGTTGAGCGAATGCGTGTGCAGCACGCAACCGGCGTCGTGTCGCGCGGCGTGCACGGCACTGTGGATGGTGAAGCCGGCCGGGTTGACTTCGAATGGCGTGTCCTCGAGCTTGACGCCGCGGTCGTCGATCTTCACCAGGCACGAGGCGGTGATCTCCTCGAACATGAAGCCGTAGGGGTTGATGAGAAATTCACCGTCGCGGCCCGGCACGCGGGCGCTGATGTGCGTGAACACCAGGTCGTCCCAGCCGAACAGCGCCACCAGCCGGTAGGCCGCGGCCAGGTCGACTCGGGTGCGCCATTCGGCTTCGCTGACCTCCTCGCGCCGGTTGTGCGTGTACAGGGCTGTGGCGGGCATGGGGACTCCGTTCAGGGGCTCGATGAAAGGACCAGGGCAAAGACTGCGACCATGGACAATGAGATCGTCGCGCCTTTGTCGCCTCAGGGACAAGCCATGAATACCCCGGTTCTTACAATCGACGAGCTCCACAATATCGAGGCCGGCGCGTGGTTCAGCAAGCTGTCGCAGACGCTGAGAAGCGCGATTCTCGCGCGGGCCGTGGTGCGCCGGCTGGCCGACGGCGACACGCTCGCCTGCCGCGGCAGCCTGGCGCAGGAGTGGTGCGGCGTGGCACGCGGCGCGGTGCGCATCAGCTCCGTCTCGCTGTCGGGCAAACAGGTGACGCTGACCTACGCCGAGCCCGGCACCTGGTTCGGCGACATCGCGCTCTTCGACGGCCTGCCGCGCACGCACGACGCCGACGCGCATGGTGCCACCACGTTGCTGGTGGTGCGCAAACCCGACTTCAAGGAACTGCTGGCCCGGCACGTGGAGTTGTACGACGCGCTGCTGCGCCTGAACTGCCGCCGCCTGCGGTTGATGTTCGACCAGTTCGAGGACCTCAACACGCGCCCGCTGCAGGCCCGGCTGGCCAAGCAGATCCTGCTGCTGGCACGCAGCTACGGCATCCCCCGTGGCGAGGAGACCCGCATCGGCCTGGCGCTGGCGCAGGAAGACCTGGCGCAATTGCTGGGCGCCTCGCGCCAGCGCGTGAACCAGGAACTGAAGGGCTTCGAACGCGAAGGCGCGGTGCGCGTGGAGCCGACGCGCCTGGTCGTGCTGTCACGCGAGAAACTGCTGGCCATCGCCGACAAGTGAAGGCGAGCTGAATGGAACACTTCACCGGCACCAAGCCCGTGGCCGCGAGCCACGCCTTCGACACCGCCGCACTGCAGGCGCACCTGGCGCGCGAACTGCCGGGCTTTCGCGGCCCGCTGGTCGTGGAACAGTTCAGGGGCGGCCAGTCCAACCCCACCTACAAGCTGCTCACGCCCGGGCGCGCCTTTGTCATGCGCAGCAAGCCCGGGCCGGCGGCCAAGCTGCTGCCTTCGGCGCACGCGGTGGACCGCGAATTCCGCGTCATGCAGGCACTGGCCGGCAGCGGCGTGCCGGTGGCGCAGATGCACCTGCTGTGCACCGACGAGGCCGTCATCGGCCGCGCCTTCTACGTCATGGAGTTCATGGACGGCCGCGTGCTCTGGGACCAGGCCCTGCCCGGCATGACGCCGGCCGGGCGCGGCGCCCTCTACGAAGAGATGAACCGCGTCATCGCCGCCCTGCACAGCGTGGATGTCGAAACCGTGGGCCTGGCCGACTACGGCCGGCCGGGCAACTATTTCGAACGCCAGATCGGCCGCTGGAGCAAGCAGTACCTGGCCTCGATCACCGAGCCGATCGAGCCCATGGACCGGCTCATCGAATGGTTGCCGGCACATGTTCCGCCCGGCGCGCGCGACGAATCCCAGGTCCGCGTCGTGCACGGCGACTTCCGCCTCGACAACCTCGTCTTCCACAAGACCGAGCCGCGCGTGATCGCCGTGCTCGACTGGGAGCTTTCCACGCTGGGCCATCCGCTGGCCGATTTCAGCTACCACTGCATGGCCTGGCACATCCAGCCCGGCACCTTCCGCGGCATCGGCGGGCTCGACCACGCGGCGCTGGGCATTCCGGGCGAACGCGACTACGTCCGCCGTTACTGCGAACGCGTGAGCCGGGCCACCGGCCAAGCGCTCGACGCCGACACGGTGATGACCGACTGGAATTTCTACCTCGCCTACAACCTGTTCCGGCTGGCCTCGATCACGCAAGGCATCGCCAAGCGCGTGGTCGACGGCACGGCCGCCAGTGCCCAGGCACGCGCCACCGGCGCCGCCACACCGGCGCTGGCCCGGATGGCCTGGCGTTTCGCGCAGGCCTCACGCTGACCACACCCCAAAAGGAGACAGACATGGACTTCGGCTACTCACCCCGCACCCAGGAACTGCAGGCGCGCCTGAGCGCCTTCATGGCCGAGCATGTCTACCCGGCCGAAGCCGCCTGGTTCGAGGAGATCGAGGCCCACACGCGTGCCGGCAAGCGGTGGACGCCGCTGCAGGTGATCGAACAGCTGAAGCCCAAGGCGCGCGAGGCGGGGCTGTGGAACCTGTTCCTGCCGCCACGTGCCGAAGGGCATGGCCCGGACACCAGCCATCTCGGTGCCGGTCTCAACAACCAGGAATACGCGCCGCTGGCCGAGATCATGGGCGCCGTGCCCTGGTCGAGCGAGGTCTTCAACTGCAGCGCCCCCGACACCGGCAACATGGAAGTGCTGGCGCGCTACGGCACGCCCGAGCACCAGCAGCGCTGGCTGCAGCCGCTGCTGCGCGGCGAGATGCGCAGCGCCTTCGCGATGACCGAACCCGCGGTGGCCTCTTCCGACGCCACCAATATCGAGGCCAGCATCCGCCGCGATGGCGACGACTACGTCATCAACGGCCGCAAGTGGTGGACCAGCGGCGCGGGTGACCCGCGCTGCAAGATCTATATCTTCATGGGCAAGACCGACCCCACGGCGCCGCGGCATTCCCAGCAGTCGATGATCCTGGTGCCCGCCGAGGCCCCGGGCGTGACCGTGCTGCGGCCGCTCACCGTGTTCGGCTACGACGACGCGCCGCACGGCCACATGGAGGTGGATTTCGTCAACGTGCGCGTGCCGGCCTCGAACATCCTGCTTGGCGAAGGCCGCGGCTTCGAGATCGCGCAGGGCCGCCTGGGCCCGGGCCGCATCCACCACTGCATGCGGCTGATCGGCCTGGCCGAGCGTTCGCTGCGCCTGATGTGCGAGCGTGCCGTCAGCCGCACCGCCTTCGGCAAGACCATCGCGCAGCAGACCGTGACGCAGGAGCGCATCGCCGAGGCGCGCTGCCTCATCGACCAGGCACGGCTGCTCACACTGAAGGCGGCCTGGATGATGGACGTGGCCGGCAACAAGACGGCCAAGGCCGAGATCGCGATGATCAAGGTGGTGGCGCCGAAGATGGCCTGCCAGGTCATCGACTGGGCGATGCAGGTCTTCGGCGGCGCCGGCATGAGCCAGGACACGCCGCTGGCCTATTTCTACACCCTGGCGCGCACGCTGCGTTATGCCGACGGCCCTGACGAAGTGCACCGCAACGCCATCGCCAAGATCGAACTCGGCAAGCATGCCCTGCGCGCTTGAGCGGCGGCTTGTCGGCTCACGCGCGCGGAAGGACTTGGGAACGAAACAAGGGCGCAGGCCAAGCCGACGCGGCCCGCCCGGCTAGGGTTTGCGCTCGTCCCCAGGCAAGGCGCTGCTCGGCCAGGCGCTGGGGTGGGTGCCGGGCGCGCCCGACTCCGGGCCGCTGACGCGGCGCGCTTCGCGCATCGCGGTCTCGAACAGGCGCAGCCAGGCCTGCAACGCCGGCAGCTCGGGCTCGGCCAGCGCCGTGCGCAGCATCAGGCGGCCGCGACCGATCATCAGCACCATCGGCACCGCAGACGCCACGCGCAACGCCCCCAGCGATTGCGCCAGCGGCCCTTCGAGCCAGCGCACGAGCCAGCCCTTGTGGTTGGACAAGGCGATGAAACGCTCGTGCAGCGCACCCATCTCGCCGGCGGGCAGCCGGGGAAACATGACCAGCCAGCGCATCTCGGGCGGCGTCTGGTTGTCGATGCGGGTCTGCACGCCTTCGACATACTGGTTGAACACCGCCTGCTCCATGGTCTCCTGCAATTCGCGGTTCATCACCACCAGTTGCAGGTCGGAGGGCAGGCCCATCTCGGCGCGCAGCCGCAGTTCGTGGCCCACGATATACGGCCGCTGCGAGGGGCCCCACTCCAGGCGCCAGGGCGTGGCTTCGAGGCGTCCGTCGACGACGAAGCCCTCGTTGGGCACGTCGCGGAAGGTGTAGTGCCGCGACGACGCCCAAGGGACGATGCCCTCCCAGCCCTCCGGCGCAGCCGCCGGGGCGCCGGAGAACAGGCGCTTGAGGCCATCGAGCATGGCTTAGAGTCCAGTGCCACCGGCGGCTCGGTTGCCGGCCACCTGGGGAGAAGAGTGATGATTCAAGTGTATTCGTGGGCCACGCCCAATGGTCACAAAGTGCACATCATGCTGGAGGAGTGCGGCCTGCCCTACCGCGCGCACGCCGTCGACATCGGTGCCGGCGACCAGTTTGCGCCGGAATTCCTGGCCATCAGCCCCAACAACAAGATTCCGGCCATTGTGGACCCCGAGGGCCCCGACGGCGAGCCGATCTCGCTGTTCGAATCTGGCGCCATCCTGCTTTATTTGGCGGCCAAGACCGGCCTCTTGCTGCCCGCCAGCGTGCGCGACAAGTACGAGGTGCTGCAATGGCTGATGTTCCAGATGGGCAGCGTGGGGCCGATGCTCGGCCAGGCGCACCATTTCCGCCTTTATGCGCCGGAGAAGATTCCCTACGCCATCGATCGCTACACCAGCGAGGCCAGGCGCCTGTACGGCGTGATGAACAGGCGCCTGGCCAGGAGCCGCTATTTCGGTGGCGCCGAGTATTCCATCGCCGACATCGCCGTATTCCCCTGGCTTCGCAGCTGGAAGAACCAGGGCATCGCCTGGGACGACTACCCGCACCTGCGGGGCTGGTTCGACGAGATCGGTGCGCGCCCCGCGGTCCAGCGCGGCGTGGAGGTGCTGGCCAGCCTGCGCAAGCCGCTGGTGGACGACCAGGCGCGCGAGACGCTGTTCGGCAAGACGCAGTACCAACCGCGCTGAGAGCTTGTGAAGACATGAGTCCGGCCCTGGGTTCATGGGCACGGCTCCTAGAATGCACGGGCGCTTCTGCCCGTAGCTCAACTGGATAGAGCACCAGCCTTCTAAGCTGGGGGTCGCAGGTTCGAGTCCTGCCGGGCAGGCCACCGATTCTGGCCTGGACGCGCATACAGTACGGCTGATCATCATCGCCCAGCCGCCGACTTGCACCCGATCACCGATCTGAACCCCGAACAGCGCGCCGCCGCTGAGCACGCGCCTGAGGACGGGCCGTTGCTCGTGGTGGCCGGCGCCGGATCGGGCAAGACCCTGACGCTGGCGGCGCGCGTGGCCTGGCTGGTGCGGCAGGGCGCCGACCCGCAGCGGCTGTTGCTGCTGACCTTCTCGCGCCGCGCCGCGGCCGAAATGGCGCGCCGCGCCGGACGGCTGCTGCACGAGGCACTGCGCCTGCCGTCGAGCACCGCGCCGCCCGTGCTGCCCTGGTGCGGCACTTTTCACAGCGTCGCCGCACGGCTGCTGCGCGAAGAAGCACCGCGCATCGGCCTGGCGCCGGGCTTCACCGTGCTCGACCGCGCCGATGCCCAGGACCTGCTGGCCCTGACGCGGCAGTCGCTCGGTCTGGCCGAGCGCGAAGTGCGCTTTCCGCTCGCCGCCACCTGCCTGGCCATTCATTCGCGCGCCGTCAACACGCGACTGCCGCTGACCACGCTGCTGGAAGAACAATGGCCCTGGTGTCGCGACCACGCCGCGGAGCTGCAGCGCCTGTTCGCGGCCTTCGGCAAGGCCAAGCTGCAGCAGCAGTCGCTGGACTTCGACGACCTGCTGCTCGCCTGGTGGCACCTGATGCAGTTGCCCGAGATGGCGGCGCGCATCGGTGGCCGCTTCGACCACGTGCTCGTCGACGAATTGCAGGACGTCAACCGGCTGCAGGCCGACATCACGCAGGCGCTAAAGCCCCGCGGCGGCGGCCTCACCGCGGTGGGCGACGACGCGCAGAGCATCTATGCCTTTCGCGGCGCCGACGTGCGCCATATCCTGGACTGGCCGCAGCGCTTCGCGCCACCGGCCCGCGTGCTCACGCTGGAACGTAACTACCGTTCGTCGCCGGCCATCCTGGAGGCCTCCAACGCCGTCATCGCCGCCGCCCCCGAACGTTTCGCCAAGCGGCTGTGGACCGATCGTCCGCCGGCCGCCCGGCCGCGTCTGGTGACGGTGGCCGACGAGGCCGCGCAGGCACGCGGCGTGGCCGACGCCGTGCTGGCGCAGCGCGAGGCCGGCCTGAAGCTCAGGCGCCAGGCGGTGCTCTTCCGCACGGCCACGCACAGCGCAGCGCTGGAGCTGGAACTGGTGCGGCGCGGCATCCCATTCGTGAAATACGGTGGCCTGCGTTTCCTGGAAGCGGCGCATGTGAAGGACGTGCTGGCGGTGCTGCGCTGGGCCGACAACCCGGCCTCGCAACTGGCGGCGCTGCGCACGGCGCGGCTGGTGCCTGGCATGGGCCCGGCCAGCGTGCAGCGGCTGCTGGGCCATGCGGCCGCGCTCGAAGCCTTCAAGCCACCAACGGCCGCCAGCGCAGCCTGGCCGGCGCTGGTGGCGTTGATGGGGCACCTGCGCAGCGACGAAGCGCGCTGGCCCGACGACCTGGCGCGCGTGCTGGCCTGGTACCGGCCGCACCTGGAGCGGCTGTACGACGACGCCCGCGTGCGCGCCGCCGACCTGGAACAGCTGGCGCACATCGCTGCCGGCCAGCCCGGCCGCCAGCGCTTCGTGACCGAACTCACGCTCGACCCGCCGCAGGCCAGCAGCGACGAAGCCGGCCCGCCGCTGCGCGACGAGGACTATCTGATCCTGTCCACCATCCACAGCGCCAAGGGTCAGGAGTGGAATGCGGTGCACGTGCTGAACATGGTCGACGGCTGCCTGCCGGCCGACCTGGCCACCGGCTGCAGCGCCGAGATCGAGGAAGAACGCCGCCTGCTCTACGTGGCCATGACGCGTGCCCGCGACGAACTCACGCTGTGGGTGCCGCAGCGCTTTTACGTCACCCAGCAGCGCGCCTGGGGCGACCGGCACTTGTACGCGCTGCGTTCGCGGTTCGTTCCGGACGGCCTGCTGCCGTACTTCGAAGTCGTGCCCATCGCGCCCGCGCAGACCGGCGCTTGCGACGCCGGGGCGCCCGTACTCGCGCCGTCGATCGACCTGGCAGCGTGCCTGCTCCACGAATGGTCCCCCCGGCCTGGGGGAGGCCCGCCCCCGCGGGAGCCCGATCGTGGGCAGAATCCGGTTTGATTCTTGGACTCTTGCACCGGCCCATCATGCACGAAACCCGCATTCCCGCCCACTCCGGCGCCGCCGGCAACGAAGTGCACCAGACCCTGCGGCAACTCGGTTCACGCGCGCACCAGTTGCGCGCCGCCACCCGCGCCGCCGACCATTTCAACGCCCTGCAGAACGCGCGTGACAAGGACACCGGTTCCTGGCTGATGTCGTGCGCGCTGGCGTTGTCGGCCGATCTGGCCGATGACATCGATGGTCTGGCGCGGTCGCTGCGGGAACAACCGGTCGACACCGCGTTGCAGACCAAGGTGTCGGCCTTGCGCGTGCGCACGCACCAGTTGCATGCCGCAGCGCGGGCGGCCGACCACTTCCTGGACCAGGAAAGCACCGAAGACCACGAAACCGGTTCGTGGCTCGTCGCCACGGCCAGCAGCCTGGCGCAGAAGCTGGCTGCCGAACTGGACGACAACGTGCTGCCGCAGCGTCGCCCGCCGGTGGGCAAGACGGCCCTCGAACCCCATAACGCCGGACTGGCGCGGCGTGTGCCCGCAGCCGCTGCGCCGCTGCACGGCGCGGCTTGAAGCCGCCGGATCGGGCTGCGCCAGGGCAGCCGACCAGATCGGCCACGCTGAAGATGGTCGGGGTGAAAGGATTCGAACCTTTACTCGAACCGGGCTGCCTGGCGTCACACCGGGCTACAGCTCCCCTCACCCCCCTTTTGACCCCTGAATTGGCCAGATCAATGGCCAAACTTTTCGCCCTCCTCGGGAGCTTCAGGCAGGGCCGCCGCTGCCGCGGCCGCCAGCTGCGCCACCACCCGATCCGCACCTGCCGAACAAGAAGGCATCCATAGTCCATACGCCGTACGAGATGCCGACTTCGATCACCTTGGCCGGCAACGCCAAAGCCGCCACGCCGGTGACCCCACCAGCAGCGGCCAGAACTGCTCGGGCGTGCCATCAGCAAGGTAGGCATTCACCATGGAACCGAGTCCCCGCAGGGTCGTTTCCAGGCTGCGCCTGTCCAGCAGCCTGGGTCGCTGCACGCGAGGTACTCTGACGCCCGAGAACGCCTTGCGCGGCAAACAGCGGCTGAGTTGTGAACAGGGATGGCTCGACGTTCAACTGACCTGTGCATCCACCAGAGACTGGCCGCGGTCGGTCGGCTTTGGGCGGACGAATGTCGGCGGCTGCCCATAGCTGCCGGCCAGCGTTCGCCGGGACGACCAACCGGTCTACTCTGAAACATGACGCTGGCAGGCGTCGTCATGCAGTTGGCCGCCGAGTCGAGAGATCGCACAGGATCGCCATCGCAGCGACGCTGACGCCACCGCGTGGTTGACCCCGCATCCGAAAGCAGCGAACTTTCCCTCCCGACCCCCTTGCTGAAGTTCAACGGCTTGAAGAGCAGACATCCGGAGCGCTCTGTCCCCGCGTGCCCGGGTGCCCGGGTGCCCGGGTGCCCGGGTGGGTCTCAGGATCTCCGAGTTCCGCGCACCACGAAGGCTCCATCAAAGTTGTCGTCAAACTTCATCCCTGATCTTGCGCTGCATGTGTGAACCGCCCGGTGCCGACGAATGACTCAACATCGTGATTGCCCCGTTTGCCGAGCGCCAGACTGCATACCCTTCATGCAGGTCGACACACGACGTTACTGGCGATGCCCAGGGTGTGAGGCGACCTTCCTGGACTGCTCCCAGTGGCCTCAGCGCTCGGTCGAGCAAGCCGAGTACCGCCTTCATCGCAACGAAGTGGACGATGGCCAGTACCGCAGCTTCCTTGCGCGGCTGGCCGTGCCGCTGCTCGAACGACTGCCGGCCGGCTCGTCAGGTCTGGACTACGGCTGCGGCCCTGGCCCGGCCCTGGCTGCGATGCTGATCGAGGCGGGCCATCGCATGGCCGTGTACGACCCCCTGTTCTTCGATGAGCCCAAGCTGCTCTCTGAACAGTACGACTTCATCACCTGCACCGAAGTCGTCGAGCACTTTCATCACCCCTGGGATGAGTTCGCCCGTTTCGACTGCATGCTCAAGCCCGGTGGCTGGCTGGCGGTGATGACGACGTTTCAGACCGACGATGCGGCGTTTGCCGCCTGGCACTACCGCCGTGATCCCACGCATGTGGTGTTCTACCGCGAGACAACCTTTCGAACCATTGCTGCGCATCACCACTGGCGCTGCGAGATTCCGTGCGCCAACGTGGCATTGATGCACAAGCCGGCGACCTGAGACTCGCAATGTCGGCGCCCCTCCTTGGCCGTGCGTCCGGGCCAAGGACTCATCGGTTACTGGAAGCCCTCGCAGCGGAGCCTCTGGGATAAGGCCTCAGGCCCAGCAGCACCTCGGCCTGCTCGCTCAGCGGATGCGCCATCAGCCGCGCGTCGGTGGTGGGGGCGAGGTGGTCACGCAGCATCGAATAAACGATCTGCCGATCCTGGCTGGTGTCGATCTCCACGCATTTGCGCTGGCGCGTGAACAGTTCAACCGTCGGCAGCGTCTCGGCCTTGAAGGTATCGAAGCGCAGCTTCACGGCCTCGAGCTTGTCGTCGGCGCGGCCGGTGTACCGCGCCCGGCCCAGGATGCGTTGCTCGAGCACGGGTAACGGGCACTCGAAGTACAGCATGGTGGGCAAATCGGCCTGCCGTCCGAAGACCTCGACCCAGGCCTCCAGGTTGGACAGCGAACGGGGAAAGCCATCGATCAGGAAGTTGCGCTGGCCGGTGCTTCGGATGGTCCGCTCGATGGCCGTCTTCAGCAAGCCGACGACGATCTCACTGGGGACCAGCTTCCCGGCTTCAAGCATGGCCTTGATGACCTCCATCGTTGCACCACCGGCATCTTGCTCGGCACGCAGCAGGCCACCCGCCGACAGGTGTTTCCAACCCAGCTGCATCTGCGCCAGTTCACACATGGTGCCCTTGCCTGCACCGGGCCCGCCCAGCACGAACACGACGTTCGGCGCCGGGCAGGGCTGCGAGCCGCCTTGCCATCGGCGCGGTCCCAGGCCATCTTGCCGTTCCAGAAACCCTGGCTGGACACCGTGCCGGACTCCGACTTCGCGGGCGGGGCGACGGACGGCACATACAGGCCGTCGACTTCAGGCAAGCCTGAACCGGTGAGCTCGATAAAAAGGGTGTTGGTCGTGTGAGGCTGGTCTTCTGTCATGAGATCTCCTGGCGATGCGGCAAGGCCGCGCCTGCATTCTTGCCGGTCCTGGCCGAGCGCTTCGCTGAGCCGGGGAACGCCTGGCAGCGCCGACAATGTCCGCATGAGCATCGACTTCGAAGAGCTTGACTACCAGGTCACCCCCATCGGCGCGCTGATCCTGCGCCGGCGCCTGGAGCGCTCGCTCGGCGTCGTGGTCTACGAGATCAAGCTGGGCGACGCCTTCCTGATGTCCAGCCTGTTCACGGCCAGTGAGATCGCGCTGGCGCGGCTGGGCCTGGCGGCCGCACCCGTCAAGGACGGCCTGGACGTGCTTGTCGGCGGCCTGGGCCTGGGCTGCACCGCGGCGGCCGTTCTCGAGGACCCGCGCGTGCGCTCGCTGCACGTGGTCGAGCTGCTGGCGCCGGTGATCGAGTGGCACCGCGACGGCCTGCTGCCCCTGGGCCCGACACTCACCGCCGACCCGCGCTGCCACCTCGTGCAGGGCGACTTCTTCGCCTTGTCGCGATCGGCCGCAGGTTTCCTGCCGGACAGCCCGCAGCGGCAGTTCGACGCCATCTTGTTGGACATCGACCACGCGCCCGATTTCGTGCTCGATCCGGCCAATGAGTCCTTCTACACGTCCACCGGGCTGGCGGCATTGGCCCGCCATCTGTTGCCTGGCGGCGTCTTCGGCCTGTGGTCGAACGATCCGCCAGACGACACGGTGACAGCCACCTTGTCCGAAGTCTTCGACCAGGTCGCGGCGCATGTCGTCACGTTTCCGAACCCCTACCTTCGGCACGACTCGGCCTGCACGGTCTACGTGGCGATCGCGCCCAAGCCGAGGGACGCGACGGGCGCGATAGGCGCGTCGGTCCCGATGGGCTGATCGGGGGCATGCAC
>JAXHKY010000012.1:0-58082 GCA_034522875.1 Rubrivivax sp.
CATCTGCGGCTGCAGCCGCACGGCGGTGTCGAGTTCGGCGTCGTGCCCCGGCTGATAGGCACCGAGCTGGATGAGGTCGCGCGCCTTGTTCACGCGCGACAGCAGCTGGCGCATGCGGCGTGCCGCGTGCTGGTGTTCGCGCGGGGCCACGGCGGTCATCACGCGCGAGATCGAGCGTTCCACGTCGATGGCCGGAAAGTGCCCGGCCTCGGCCAGTTCGCGCGACAGCACGATGTGGCCGTCGAGGATGCCGCGCGCGGCGTCGGCGATCGGATCCTGTGGGTCGTCGCCCTCGCTGAGCACGGTGTAGAAAGCGGTGATCGAGCCCACGCCCTGCAATCCGTTGCCGCTGCGTTCCACCAGCTGAGGCAGCTTGGCAAAGCAGCTCGGCGGGTAGCCCTTGGTGGCCGGCGGCTCGCCGATGGCCAGCGCGATTTCGCGCTGCGCCATGGCATAACGCGTCAGGCTGTCCATCAGCAGCAGCACGTGCAGGCCGCGGTCGCGGAAGTGCTCGGCAATGGCGGTGGCGTAGCCCGCGCCCTGCATGCGCAGCAGCGGCGGCGCGTCGGCCGGCGCGGCCACCACCACGCTGCGCGCGCGGCCCTCGGCTTCCAGGATGTCCTCGATGAATTCCTTGACCTCGCGCCCGCGCTCGCCGATCAGGCCCACGACGATGACGTCGGCCGCGGTATAGCGTGCCATCATGCCCAGCAGCACGCTCTTGCCCACGCCGGTGCCGGCGAACAAGCCGATGCGCTGGCCGCGGCCCACGGTGAGCAAGGCATTGATGGCGCGCACGCCGGTGTCCAGCGGCGTGCGCACGGGGTCGCGGTCCATGGCGTTGATGGGGCGGCGCACCATGGGTTCGGCATGCACGTTGGCGATCGGGCCCAGGCGGTCCAGCGGCTGGCCGTGCGAGTCCACCACGCGGCCCAGCAGGCCGTGGCCCATGGGCAGGTGCAGCCCGCGGTCCTCGCTGCGGCGCCAGGGGTGGTTCTCCACGCCCCAGCGCGGCGGCAGGTGTGGCGCCGGCCGCGGCACCACGCGCGCACCGCTGCTCAGGCCGTGCAGCTCACCGGTGGGCATCAGGAAGGCGCGGTCGCCGCTGAAGCCCACCACCTCGGCCAGCACGGCGCCGTCCTGCGTCTGGCCGTCGGGGACGACCTCGCAGACCGAACCCACGGGCAGCCGGATGCCGGCGGCTTCCAGCACCAGGCCGGTCACGCGCAGCAGCGTGCCGGTGGATTCCAGCGGTTGCGGCAGCGAGGCATAGTCCTGCACGTCGGCCAGCCAGCGCTGCCAGCGCTGGCCGCGGGCCTGCAGCCGGTCCTGCAGCGGCGTTTGCAGCGGCGTCATGACCGTGCCTCGTCCAAGGGGTCGGCGTCGCCGCCGTGAAGAGGCTCGAGCGACCCCAGTGCGGCGGCGGCCTGGGCCCAGCGGCTGGCGATGCGCGCGTCGATGGTGCCGACATCGCTCTGCACCAGCACGCCACCGCGTTCGAGGGCCGGGTTGGCCTGCAGCCGCGCGCCGCGGGCGGCCAGCACTTCGGCCGCACCCTCGGCCACCAGTGGCAGGTCGTGCGGATGCACCTGCACCGAGATGTGGCGTGCGCTCAGCATCACCGCGTTGACGGCCTCGGCGGACACCTGCGCCACCAGTTCGGGGCGCAGCTGCAGCTCGGTGCGCAGCACCTGGCGCGCCAGCTGCACGGCGGTTTGTGCCACCGCCCGGGCGGCTTCGGCGTCGAGGGCGTCGAACTGGCGGTCGAAGGCGTCGAGCAAGGCGCCGATCTGGGCCGTGGCCTGCTGGGCGAAGGTCTGCTTGAAACTCTCCAGCGCCACCAGGCCGTCGCGGTAGCCTTCCTGGTACCCGGTCTGGCGCGCCGCGGCGACGCGGGCCTGCCACTCCTCGCCACTGGCCGGGGCGGGCCCGGCCG
This sequence comes from Rubrivivax sp., assembly GCA_034522875.1. Lineage (GTDB taxonomy): Bacteria > Pseudomonadota > Gammaproteobacteria > Burkholderiales > Burkholderiaceae_C > Rubrivivax. The sequence continues at coordinate 1,937 of JAXHKY010000012.1, forward strand.
CGCCGGCTTCGGCGCCGGCCGTGGCGGACGCACCGGGCGACCCGTGAGACCCGGGCACGGCGCCGCCGAAAGTGCCCGGCTGCCAGCTCGCGAAGTCCCCCAGTTCCTCGCGCGGAATGAATCGCGCGTAGGGCGAAGCCGGCCTGGCGCCCGCGGGCGGCGGCACGTTGCGTCCGCCGCGTGGCTTAGACGAAGTCGTCATCGCCGCCCCCGGCAAGCACGATCTGGCCCTCGTCGGCCAGGCGGCGCACGATCTTCAGCATCTCCTTCTGCTCCGCTTCCACCTCGGACAGCCGCACCGGACCGCGCGATTCGAGGTCCTCGCGCAGCGTCTCGGCGGCGCGACTGGACATGTTCCTGAAGATCTTGTCGCGCAGCGACGGCGTGGCACCCTTCAGCGCCACCACCAGCGATTCGCTCTGCACTTCCTTCATCAGTGCCTGGATGCCCTTGTCGTCGATCTTCTCCAGGTCGTCGAAGACGAACATGTTGTCCATGATCTTCTGCGCCAGGTCGTTGTCGGCCTCGCGCACGAAGTCGAGCACCGCGGTCTCGATGGCACTGCCCAGCATGTTCAGGATCTCGGCCGCCGTCTTGGCCCCGCCCAGCGAGGCCTTGCGCGCGCGACCGCCGCCGGCCAATACCTGGCCCATGACCTCGTTCAGGTCGTGCAGCGCGGCCGGCTGGATGCCGTCGAGCGTGGCGATGCGCACCATGACCTCGTTGCGCTGGCGCTCGCCGAACAGCTTGAGCACGGCGGCCGTCTGGTCGGCCTCCAGGTGCACCAGGATCGCGGCCACGATCTGCGGGTGCTCGTTGCGCATCAGTTCGGCCACCGCCGCCGGGTCCATCCAGCGCAGGTTGTCGATGCCGGCCACGCTGCGGCCGGCGCCGATGCGGTCGAGCAGCAGCGCGGCCTTGTCCTCGCCCAAGGCGCGGCGCAGCACGCCGTGCACGTAGGCATGGTTGTCGGGCACCAGCGCGCTGTCGTTGCCGGCGGTCTTCTCCAGCCGGTCCATCACCGCGTCGACGCGTTCGCGCGGCACCGCCTTCATGCGTGTGATGGTCTCGCCCAGGCGCTGCACCTCGCGGGGCGCCAGATGCTTGAAGACCTCGGCCGCCTGCTCCTCGCCCAGCGTCATGAGCAGGATGGCGGCGCTCTCCAGTCCTTCGTCTTCCTGCGCTGCGGACACGGGGGCGGTTCCTCTGCGGTCTGTCTCAGGCCGGCTCGCCGTTGACCCAGCCGCGTACCACCTGTGCCATGGCGGCCGGGTTCTGGCGTGCCAGCGCGCGCGCGGCCTCGATGCGGTCGGCCTGCGCCGGGGCGGCCAGCGCCGGCAGCGCGCCGCCCGGCGCGGGCAGGGCCGGGTTGCCGCCCACGACTTCGTCGATGCGGCTGCCCGGTGCGGGCGCCGGCGGCGGCGCCAGCACCGCCGTCACTGCGGGCCGCACCAGGGTGAAGACGATCACCAGCGCCACCAGCGCCAGCGCCCCGGGGGCTGCCGCCGAGCGCAGCAGGTCCATCAGCCAGGGCTGCTGCCAGACCGGCGCTTCGACGACCTCGGGCACGGTTTCGACGCGGAATGGCGCGTTGATGACCTTGACCACGTCGCCACGCTGGGCGTCGAAGCCGATGCCTTGCTGCACCAGCGCCGTGAGCTGTCCGATTTCAGTCTCGCTGAGCGGGGTCGACACCGACTTGCCCTTGGGGTCGACGCTCGTGCGATGGTTCACGACCACGGCGGCGCTGAGGCGGCGCACCGAGCCGGCGGCATTGCGCGTCACGGTCACGGTCTTGTCGACCTCGAAGCGGGTGGCGGCTTCGCGGCGTGCGGCGGCCGCGGCCGTGGCGCCGGGCGCGCCCTGCAAGGCCTGAGCGGCGCCGTTGACGGGCGCGGTGGCCGGCGTCGGCGGCTGGTTGCTGGTGGCGCCGGGCACGCCGCCGGTGGCGCTGCCCCCCGGTTGCGTGGACTCCTCGCTGCGCTGCTCGCGCACCGCGGCCTGGGCCTCGCCGCCCTGGTTGGGGCGGTAGGCCTCGGCCGTCTGCATGACCTGCGAAAAATCGATGTCGGCGCTGACGCTGGCGCGTACGTTGTCGCGGCCGACCACCGGCTCCAGCAGCGCCAGCACCCGCGTCAGGTGGCCGGCCTCGACCTCGCGCCGGTATTGCAGCTGCTGCGAGTCGAGTCCCTGCGCCGTTTCGTCGTCGCCGGGCGCGGAAAGCAGCGCGCCGCTGCTGTCGACCACGCTCACGGCGCGGGCGCTGAGTTCGGGCACGCTGCCGGAAACCACGCGCACGATGCCGGCGATCTGGCTGCGGTCCAGGGTGCGCCCGTTGTGCAGGGTCAGCACCACCGAGGCCGAGGGCTTTTGCTGTTCGCGGAAGAAGCCGTTCATCTGCGGCAGCGCCAGGTGCACGCGCGCCGAGCGCACCGACTCCAGCGACTGGATCGTGGTGGTGAGCTCGCCCTCGATGGCGCGCTGCATCTTCATGCGTTCCTGGCCCTGCGTCTGGCCGAAGTTGTTCTTGTCCAGCAGTTCGTAGCCGGCGGCGGCACCGGCGCCGCCGCTGGGCAGGCCGGCGGCGGCCAGCTTCATGCGCAGTTCGTGCACGCGCGATGCCGGCACCAGCAGCGCGGCGCCGCCGTCGGCGAAGCGGTAGGGCACGTTCAGCTGCGTCAGGCGGTCGATGACCTGGCCGCCATCCTTTTCCGACAGACTGGGAAACAGCACGCGCCACTCGCCGTCGCGCGCACCGGCCCACAACGCCACCAGCACCACGGCCAGCGCCGCCAGGCCCAGCAGCGCCAAGGTCCGCGTGCGTGCCGGCAGCGCCTGCCAGCGGGCAGCGGCGCCTGGTGTAGCGGGGACGAGCGGGGTGGGGGCGGTCTGCGTGACGGCGTGGTCCATGAGGAGGCGGCGGATCTTCCGGGGTTGGCCGCATTGTTGGCGGCGCCCCGACGTGTCGTGGCGCGAGAAAGGCGGCGAAGACTCGCCTGTTCACGCCATCGGGCGCAGCGGGCGGCGCCTACAGTGGCGGCGTCATGTCGGACCTTAGGCTGCAACCTTTCGACTTCCAGCAGGCGCTGGCCCGCGCCGGCCTGCGCGCCGACGGCACGCCGCGCGCCCAGGGGGCGCCCGCCGCACCCGGGGGCGACTTCCGCACCGCCATGGCCGATGCGTTGAAGGGCGTGAGCCAGAGCCAGTTCGAGGCGCAGCGCCTGCAGCGTGAACTGAGCCTGGACAACCCGGCGGTGAGTCTGGAGGAAACGATGCTGGCGATGCAGAAGTCGCAACTCGGCTTCCAGGCCACGCTGCAGGTGCGCAACCGGCTCGTCTCGGCCTACAGTGAAATCATGAACATGCAGGTGTGAGGCGCGGCGCCGTGGCGCCGTGGCGCCCGGGACAACCGCGACACCCGGGACACCCGCGGCCGGTTGGGCCTCCCCAATCACCCCCACCCCCCCCCCCACCAGCCAAACGACAAGCGGCGCGCCATCATCCTGAAGCGGCCGAACTGACGCGGCCACCGCTGCGCGAGCTTCGCAGTCGCCTTCAGCAGGCGGTCGCCACGTCCCTGGTCGCGAGTCGGGCCACCGCAGCGGCCGCCGGCCTGACATGCTGCAGGCGCTCCCGTGGCTGCGGGCGGCCGAGCAGGAAGCCCTGCAGTTCGTCGCAGCCATGCCGCGTCATCGCCTGGCGCTGCGCTTCGGTCTCCACGCCTTCGGCGTTGACACGGATGGCCAGCGAGTGCGCCAGCGTGACGATCGAGTGCACGATGGCATCGACCTTGCCGTCGCCGCCCAGCCCTCCCGTGAAGGCACGGTCGATCTTGAGTTTGTCGAACGGGAAGCGCCACAGGTAGGCCAGGCTCGAATAGCCGGTGCCGAAGTCGTCCATGGCGATGCGCACGCCCAGTTCGTGCAGCGCGCGCAGCGACTGCAGCACCTGGTCGGTGTGGTTCATCAGCAGCGACTCGGTGATCTCCAGTTCCAGCCGCTGAGGCGCCAGCCTCGAAGCAGCCAGCGCGGCACGCACTTCCTCGACGATGGCGCCTTCGCGCCTGAACTGGGCCGGTGACAGATTGACCGCCACCGAAAGCGCTGTCGGCCAGCGCGCCGCCTCGCGACAGGCGCTGTGCAGCACCCAGTGGCCCAGTGCCTCGATCTGCCCGGTTTCCTCGGCCAATGGGACGAAGTCGCCCGGCGGCACCATGCCGCGCTCGGCGTGCGGCCAGCGTGCCAGCGCCTCATAGCCGATCAGCTGCCCGCCGCGCGCGCCGAAGACGGGCTGGAAGTGCAATTCCAAAGCCTGCCGCGCCAAGGCGTCGCGCAGGTCCTGGGCCAGCGTTCGGCGCTCCTGCAGGGCTCGGTCGAGCGCGGCATCGTAGAAGCTCCACGCGCCATGCCCGCAAGCCTTGGCACGCTGCAGCGCCAGTTCGGCGCTGTGCAGCAAGTCGTCGGCGTTGTCGCCGTCGACACCGTGGATCGCTGCGCCCACGCTGGCCGTGGCGACGAGCCGGCCGCTGCCGCCGGCCAGCGCATGGGGCTGCTCCAGGCTGGACACGATGCGCTGTGCCAACGCCTTCACGGCAGCGTTGTCGGTCACGTCGCATTGCAGCACCGCAAAACGGTCGCCGGCCAGCCGGGCCAGCAGGTCGGCGCCACGCAGCACGCCGCGCAGCCGTTCGGCCACCTGGCGCAGCAGGTGGTCGCCGGCGGTGCGGCCGTGGGCGTCGTTGACGTCGCTGAAGCGGTCGAGGTCGATGCACAGCACCGACAGGCCTGGCGCGCCGGGCTTGCTTTCCAGGCAAGCGCCGGCCAGGGCGTCGCGGAAACTGGCGGCATTCAGCGCACCGGTCAGTACATCGTGGCGCGAAAGGAACTGCACCCGCTCTTCGCTGTCGCGCTCGCGGCGCACTTGTGCCCGCCACAGCAGGGCACCGGCAAGGAAGGCCAGCGCCAGCGCCGTGCTCGCGGTGAGCGCGGCGCGGCGGAATGAAGCCGCCGTGGTCGCTGCCACGTCGGTCTGGTCGAGGAAGACCTCGACCACGCCAATGATCTGCTTGCCGTGGCGCACCGGCACATGGGCTTCGCTGTACACCTCGGGGTAGCCCGCGGCGCCGCCACGGTGCAGCTTGATGCGGACCGCGCCCTGGCTCGCCGCCGCAGCCGCGCTCGCCTGGTCGGCCTGGGCGGTGTCGTCGAGCCCCGGCGCGGTGGCCACCGACTCCGACACCAGCAGCAGGCGGCCCGAGGTGTCGTAGAGCTTGAAGCGGAACAGGCCGGCCGTGCCGCGCAGACTGGTCAGGCGGTCCTGGGCCTGGGTCGAGGGCAGTTCGCCGGCGAAGACGAGATCGATGTCGGGCACGTGGACGGCCATGTGCCGGGCCCACGCGAGTGCGGCGCGCTCGGCGTCGGCGGCCAGGTGGTGGTCGGCCTGGCGGTCGATGGCCAGCGTGACGCCGCCCAGGGCGAGCAGGGCCCCCAGCAGGCCGGCCGCCCATGCGGCGGGGCGGAACCGCGCCCATGCGAGGTTCAGCATGGCGGGTAGCGTCCGGCGACAGAACGTTCGCCGGCGCTTTCGCTGCAGATGCGCGTGCGACCCAGGGGCGTCAGGGCCACGCGCAGCCGTTCGCCGCGGCGGCCCTCCAGCCGCGCCGGCTGGGTATCGGCCTCGCCGCCCGGGTGCAGTTGCAGGGAAAAGGGTTCGAGCAGGCGCACGCCGGGGTGGTCGGGGGCCTGCACCGTCTTCAGCTGGCAGGCCTGCGCTGCCGCGCAACCGCAACCGGGTGCGTTGGCCACGCTCCAGCACCAGTCGGCGCCTGGGCGCGCCTGCACGTGCAAAGGCCGGCCCAGCCGAGCGGCCTCGAAGCGGGCATCGGCAATGTCGGCGGCCAGCAGCTCGGCGGCCCCGGCCAGTCGCGCGCGGTCGACGCGCTGGCCCAGCGAGGGCAGTGCCAGCGAGCACAGCACGGCCAGCACCGCCAGCGTGGCCACGAGCTCCAGCAGTGTCACGCCGGAAGGTGCAGTGCCCAGCAACTTGGTCATTCAACGCCGCCAGCAACGGGCCGATGGCCCCGGTGTCGCGAAGCCCTGCACCACGTCGAGCGTGAGCGCACTGCACTCGCGGTCGTCGGCTTGCGCGCCGCCGGCGCGCGCGGTGGCGGTGGCGCGGTAGCCTTCGGCGCCGCTGAGCGCCATCGACACGGCGTAGCGTCCCTCGGGGCTGACCGCGCCCACCCCGCGCAAGGCGCCGAGTTGCGCGGCGTACAGGCCGTGCACCGAGCGGTGCTGTTCCTGCGCCGCCTGCAGTCGCGTCAGCGCTGCCACCGCGTCCACGCGGCCGGCCTGCAGCAGGTGATGGCGGTACGAGGGCAGCGCCACGGCGGCCAGCAGCGCGACCACGCCGGCGGCGATGCACAGCTCGACCAGCGTGAAGCCGCTGGATCGGCGCGGCCGGGACCGTGGTGCGTTCATCCCAGCGCGAGCAGGCGGCGACGCTTCTGCGCCTGGTCGATCCAGCGCTGCAGCACGCGCTCGGCGTGACCGGCCAGCTGCCGCCATTCGCAGCCCACGCGCCGGCCCGCGGGGCCGTGGTCGGCGCCGCCCATCGGCGACACATGCCGCAACGTGGCCGCGCAGGAGAATTGCGTCTCGGCGTCGAGCTCCAGCCGCAGCTCACCCAGCTCGGTACCGCCTTGCAGCGGCGGCACGTCGGCCGGCAGCCAGAGGGCGCAGCCGCCGACGCTGACGTCGAGGATGCGCAGTGCCAGCGTCATTTCCGGCATCGACGGGTGGCGCAGCCGGGCCACCGGCGCATGACGTTCCGGCGGGCGCACGCGGTAGGCACTGCGGCGCTGGAAGCGGTAGATCTCCGTGGGCAAAGCCGACTGCAGCACACTGGCCATGGCGCCGCGCACCAGGACCAGGCCTTGCAGGTCGAATTGCAGCTTCACGCTGTCGCGGTAGGCCACGGCCACGGCTTCGTCGGACTCCACCAGCCGCGCCAGCAGCGCCGACCCGGCGTCGGCGTTGAACGACAGCCGCTGCTGCGGCGCGTCCAGCGCCCACAGCGTGGTGGTGAGCATGTCGCCGCCGGGGCTGCTCAGCATCACGGGCACGTTGCCGTCGCGCAGTTCGCGCAAGACGCGCAGCCGTTCAGCCTCGGGGCGGATGCGGAATGCCGCCCAGGCGTCGGCGTCGCCTGCAGCGTCGAATTCGGCGGGACGAGTGTCTTCGAACATCGCACGCTCCTTCGCAGCTCAGTGCAGGGTTTGCCGGCGGCCGGCCAGCGTGTCTTCGAGGTCCTGCAGCCAGGGTTCGGCCAGGTGGCGGATCTCGGCGTCGTTGACCAGGATGCGCTGCATGATTCGCGACTTGATCTGTGCCGTCTGGCGCGCCGAAGCCTGCTCGGCGGCGGCGCCGCCTGCGCGCTCCTGCGCGGCGTGCTTGAGCTGGCTGATCAGCAGCCCGCAGGCCCCTTCGAGCTTGACCACTTCGTCCCAGTGGCCGGCGCGGGCGGCTTCGAGCATGTCGGTGCTGGCGCGTTCGATGGCTTCGTAGTAGTTCAACAGTTCAGCTTGCATCGGCTTGGCCCTGTTCGATGGGTTGGGGCGCGGGCGCTCAGCCGCCGCGCAGCGCATCGGCTTGCGTGCGGATCGAGGCCCAGGCCTCGCGCACCGGCGTCATGAGCGCGGCGCACTCTTCGAGCGCGCCCTCGTCGTTCTTCAGGTTGGCGTGGGTCAGGCGCGCCGTGATGTAGGCGTACAGGTCGTGCAGGTCGCGCGCCAGGGCGCCGCCCTGTTGCAGGTTGAGCGCCGAACGCAGGCCTTCGTCGACGATGCGCACGGCACGGCCGATGGCGCGGCCCTTGGCGGCGATGTCGTTCGCGCGCAGTGCGCCGCGAGCCTGTGCCAGCGACTCGAACAGGCCGTCGAACAGCATCGTGACCATCTGGTGCGGCGAAGCGTCGCCGTGCAGCTGGCTGTCGAGATGAACCTGCTGGTACAGGCCGCAGTGCCGGGCGGCACTGTTCGGGCGGAAGGCGGATGTCGGGTACATGGTGTGGCGCGCGATGCGTCGGTATCAGACCTGCCTGTATATCGGCTGGCCCTGCGCGCAGCTTGAGCGTGTCCACGGGGGGTGAATCAACGCCGGGAACCGACCTGGCCGCGGCTGCCGCCGCGTGAGGGCCGAGGTGGCGCGCGTGGGGCCGAGCCTGGCTCGCGCGTGGCGCAGCCGCGCTGCGAGGCGCGGTGCTCGAGCCCGCCGGGCCCGTCAGCTGCCGTTGCTGCTGCTGTTCAGCAGGTCGATCTGCTGCGAGACATAGGCGCTCAGGCCGTTGAGCTGCGCCATCCGGCTGTCCAGCGCGGTGTACTGCGCGCGCAGCCGCGCTTCGACCATCGCCATGCGGTCGTTGAAGCGCTCCTGCTCGGTGCGGTTGCGCGACAGGCGCTGCTTCAGGCCGTCCTCGCGCGACTCGAGCGCGCCGCCGGTGCCGGCATTCAGATCGGCCAGCGCATCGAAGCGGCGCGCGATGCCCGCGGCGAGTGGATTGCCGCCGCCGTTGGCGCTGAACAGCTTGGCCAGTTCCGGCAGGTTGCCCAGCGCGCTGGCGAGCTTGCTCTCGTCGATCTTCAGCGATCCGTCGCGCTGCAGCGAGAGGCCGGCCGACGACAAGGTGCCGAAGACCGCCGAGCCGCTCGACTCCGTGGCCACCAGCGAACGCAGCTGGCCTTGCAGGGCCACGGCGACGCGGTCGCCCTGCAGCGTGGCCGAGGTCTTGGTGTCGGCGTTGTAGCGGGTCTGGTCGGCGAGGAACTTGTTCGCTTCGTTGTAGGCGCCGACGAACTGCTGCACGAGCGTCTTCATCGCCTCGGTGTCGCGCGCCACGCTCACCTCCACCGGGCCGGTGGTGGTGCGGGTCGCCTGCAGCGACACGCCTTCGACGAGGTCATCGAGCTGGTTCGAGGCCGAGACGACAGGGGCGCCGTTGACACTGGCGACGAGGTCGACTGCGCGCTGGTTGCCGCTGGCGGGCGCGCCGCCCGGCGGGTCGAAAGCCAGGCGCGAGAGGCCGCTGTCGTCGAGCGGGTTCGTGTCGTCGTCGGTGGCCGTGATGCGAAAGCCGCTTTCGGCACCGGTGGCGGTGGAACGCAGCACCAGGCGGGCACCCTGGCTGTCGTTCAGGATGGCGGCGGTGACGCCGGCGTTGGCGGCGTTGATCTTGTCACGAACGCCGGCCAGGCTGTCTTCACCGCTGCCGATGACGACGGTGGCGCTCTTCAGCGGCACAGTCGGCGTGAAGGCCAGGAAGTCCTGGTTCCAGCTGCCGAATTCGATCATCAGCGTCCCGGTGCCCACGGTGGCCGTGGCCGAAGGCAGCCGGCTGGTCGCGACCGACTGCGCCTGGGCGAGCTGGGTCACTTCCACCTGAAGGTTCACCGGCGTGGCGCTGCCGCTGGAGGTGACGGTGAGGGCCGCGGTGTCGGTCGATGTGGCCCGGGTCTGGTTCCAGCTCGCCGCCGTGGCCAGCTTCTCTGCCGCGTCGCCCAGGGCCGCAATGCGCGACTTCAGCGCGCCGTAGGTGGACAGCTGGGTCTGCGTGGTGCTGGCGGTTTGCTGCAGGCGCGCCAGCGGCCGGCTCTCGATGGCCAGCAGCTGGCTGATGATGGAGTTGACATCGAGGCCGCTGCCGATGCCGGTGGACTGTATGGCCATGCCGATCTCCCGATCCTTGACGGTCTATCGGCCGCGCGGCCCGGTTCTTTAGCGGTGCCGCGCAGAATGGCCCGCGTGCGCGCCGCGGCCGACGCCGGGCTTCAGCGCTGCAGCAACTGCAACACCTGCTGCGGCAGCTGGTTGGCCTGGGCGACCATGGCGGTGCCGGCCTGCTGCAGGATCTGGGCGCGCGACATGTTGGCCGTTTCCGCTGCGAAGTCGGCGTCCATGATGCGGCCGCGGGCGGCCGAGAGGTTCTCAGCTGTGACCTGGGTGTTGGCGATGGCGTTTTCGAAGCGGCTCTGCACGGCGCCCAAGGTGCCACGCGCTTCGTTGACGGCGGTCAGGGCGGTATCGATCGCACTCGAGCGCAGAGCTGGCGCTTCAAGGGCGGTCGAGATGTTCAAGTCTGGCGATGCCAGTTTCGCATGGTACCCGCGACGGCCGTCCGCTAGTGGTGCCAAAGGTCAAGCCCGCGCGGGACGACGGTGTGTCCGTCGTTGGCGTGGCGCCGGCGATGACGATGCCATCGGCGCTGGTCGATGTCAGGGTGATGACACCAGCGGCATTGGTTGCGGTGACGCCGGTGTCGGCGGTCTTGGCATTGATGGCGGCAGCAGCCTGAACGTCGGCCGCGTGCAGCCGGGATCTGGCACCGGCGGTGATGGCATCGATGTCGACGCCGTTGATGGTCAAGTCGCCAGCGGCCAGGCGTACCGACTGCGGCTGCTGCCCCAGTGGCCGCGTCGAAGTGAAGGTGTAGGTCTGCAATTCACCCAGTGCCGGCAGCTTGGCGTTGGCGATGGCAGACAGTACGATGGTTTCGCCGGCATTGGCGCCGACCTGGAAGTTCTGTGCTGTGAACGAACCGTCGAGCAGCCTGGTGTCGTTGAAGCTGGTCGTGGTGGCGACGCGCTGGATCTCTTCCTTCAGTTGACTCACCTCGGCCTGCAGCGCAGCGCGATCGGTCTTGTTGTTGGTGGCATTGGCCGACTGCACCGCCAGTTCGCGGATGCGCTGCAGCATGTCGCCGATCTTGCCCAGCGCCCCTTCGGCGGTCTGGGCCAGCGAGATGCCGTCGTTGGCGTTGCGCGCCGCCACGTTCAGGCCCCGCACCTGGGTATTCATGCGTTCGGCTATGGCCAGGCCGGCCGCGTCGTCCTTGGCCGAGTTGACCCGCAGTCCCGAGGACAGCCGCTGCATCGACGTGGCCAGCGCCGACTGGCTGGCATTCAGGTTGCGCTGCGCATTCAGCGAGGCGATATTGGTATTGATCGTCTGGGCCATGTGGGCATCTCCGGGCTTCGGTGTCGGTGCAGACCTCGAGGGGGTCTGTAAAGCAGACCGTCCTGCGATGCGTCTGCCAATGCCGCAATGGTCGGCAGAACCCTGCGGGCCGAATCCCGGATAAGCGCAGTCAAGCCACGTCATTTCAGGCCTGGAAAGCGAAAAGGGCCCCGAAGGGCCCCTGATGAAGATGTGTCGGCCTGGCCGATGTTCAGCGCAGCAGCTGCAGCACCTGCTGCGGCAGCTGGTTGGCCTGGGCCACCATGGCGGTGCCGGCCTGCTGAAGGATCTGGGCACGAGAGAAATTGGCCGTTTCCTGCGCGAAGTCGGCGTCGACGATACGGCCGCGGGCCGCCGCCAGGTTCTCGGACGTGACCTGGATATTCGCCACCGCGTTCTCGAAGCGGCTCTGCACCGCGCCCAGGGCGCCGCGCGACGGTGTTGACCGGCACTCATGGCGCGTCCATCGCCAGCATGGCGCTGTTGGCACCGCGCGGAGTTCGCTGAGCGTGAAGGACCGTCAGATGCCGGTGACTGCCGGCTACCGTTGCGGCAGCGGTGCCGTGGCTGAGTCGAAGCCAGCCAGCGGTCCGAGTTGGCGGTGCCGCCAGTTGATGATCGCGCATATGTCGATGTCTGCGCCATGGCTCGATAACGGCGGTCCGGTCGTGGAGACGTTCGGACGCCGACGTGTTCGCCGCCTGTCGCACGAGACGTCGTTGATGGTCCGCCACCGTCTGGATTGAAGCGCGCTCGGCGGCAGCTGCCGCGTGGCGTCAACACTGGCGCCGGTGATGCGACGCCAGTTGATTGGCCAGCGACATGCCGGTCGACTGATGCGGCCGTCGGTCGAATCGGCGTACAGCCGCTATCGCCGGACCGAAGCCGTGGCAGCATGCCCGCGCTCGCCCAGGTCGCCAGCGTCGGCGTCCGCGCATCGGCGATTTGGCCACGTGATCGTCTCGCCGGCGTTGGCGCCGACCTGGAAGGCCTTGGCCAGGAACGAACCATCGAGCAGCTTGGTCCCGTTGAATTGGGTCGTGTCCGGCGACGCGGTCGATCTCGTCCTTCAGCTGAGGCGACCTCGGCTTGCAGCGCGTCGCGGTCAGAGCCTGGCTATTGGTGGCGTTGGCCGACTGCACCGCCAGTTCGCGCATGCGCTGCAGCATGTCGCCGACCTTGCCCAGTGCGCCTTCGGCGGTCTGCGCCAGCGAGATGCCGTCGTTGGCGTTGCGCGCCGCCACGTTCAGGCCGCGCACCTGCGCATTCATGCGCTCGCTGATGGCCAGGCCGGCGGCGTCGTCCTTGGCGCTGTTGACGCGCAGGCCCGAAGACAGGCGCTGCATCGACGTGGCCAGCGACGACTGCGTGGAGCCCAGGCTGCGCTGGGCGTTGAGCGAGATGACATTGGTATTGATCGACAGGGACATGAAAGCTCTCCGAAGTGTTGATGACCACAGGCATGTGCCTGGCAGGCGCCGCGGCCGAAATTCCTGGGCAAACGCCGCCTGCCTGCAACTCCCGCAGCACGTGGTCCTGCAACCGCGTTGCCGCGAAACCCGCCCGGGCCTCTTCGTTGCCGGCGCGCTGTCGAACCAGGCCTTGACCCTGGCTGCAGACGCCGGACCCCGTTCTCGGTCCGGACCCCGCACCTGCACTGGGCAGGCACGTTGAAGCCGTTTTCGTCCGCCCCGACCAAACCTTTAGCGGCATGCCTCAAGCCAGCAGCGGCGATGTCCGGAACAACGGCTTCGTGGCCCCGCATTTCACAGCGCCCACCGGCCGGCACGGCCTGGCGCCGGTGTTTCGCGCGCCGGGCGGGCAGGGGCGATGACAATGCTGCCGCTGTCGCCCCCCATGCCACCGAGCCGCCCCTATGACCGACGCCATCGACCTGCGCTCCGACACCGTCACCCGCCCCACCGCCGCCATGCGTGCGGCGATGGCTGCAGCCCTGGTGGGCGACAGCCAGTACGGCGAGGACCCGACGACGAACCTGCTGCAGGAACGCTGCGCGCAACTGCTGGGCAAGGAAGCGGCGCTGTGGCTGCCCTCGGGCACCATGGCCAACCAGGTGGCGCTGCGCGTGCTCACGCGGCCGGGCGACGAGGTGATCACCAGCCGCGAGGCCCACGCCGGCTGGCACGAGACCGGCGGCGCGGCGGCCAATGCCGGCGTGCAGCTGGTGGAGGTGGGCCGCGGTGGGCTGTTCACCGCCGACGAGTTCCTGGCCGCCATCAAGCCGCGCGGCCTGCCGGTGTTTCCGCCCACCACGCTGGTGGAGATCGAGAACACGCACAACCGCGGCGGCGGTGTCGTCTTCGCACAGCACGACGCCGTGCGCATCTGCCAGGCCGCTCGCGAACGCGGCATGGCGAGTTTTCTCGACGGGGCCCGGCTATGGAATGCCGCCGTGGCCAGCGGCCGCAGCGAAGCCGAACTGGCCGCGCCCTTCGACCTGGTGGCGGTGGCGTTTTCCAAGGGCCTGGGCGCGCCGGGCGGTTCGCTGCTGGCCGGCAGCCGCGAGCTCATCGTCGCCGCCGACCGCCACCGCCGCATGCTGGGCGGCGCCATGCGGCAGACCGGCATCTTCGCCGCCGCGGCGCTGCACGGGCTGGACCACCACCGTTCGCGTCTGGCCCAGGACCACCGGCATGCACGCGTGCTGGCCGAAGCACTGGCCGCGTGCCCGGCGGTGGTCATCGACCTGGCCACGGTGCAGACCAATATCGTCGTCTTCCAGCTCGCGGCCGACGCGCCCGACGCGGCCACGCTGGTGGCCCGGGCGCGCGCGCGCGGCGTGCTGCTCAATGCTTTCGCGGCGCGCACGGTGCGCGCGGTGACGCACCTGGACGTGAGCGGCGAGCAGGTGGCCCGCGCCGCGGTGGTGCTGCGTGAATTGCTGGGCTGACCGGACGCGCCGCTCAGCGCGCGGCCGGGTGTGCCAGGTCGCGGATCAGCGTCGGTCCCGCCCGCAGCTCCACCTCGGCCATCAGGCCCCTGAACGGCCGCAGCGACGCCAGCGCTTCGAGCAGCACGAACATCGGCGCCACCAGCAGGCCCGTCAGGTCGTCGACGAAGGCCGGTTTGCGGCCTTCGTAGTAGTGGCCGATGAACTGGACGATCCAGCCGACGACGAAGAAACCCAGACCCCAGCCCAGCCAACCCGCCAGGCCACCCGGTACGGCATGGGCCAGCAGGACGCATAACCCGACCGCCAGCGCCGTGACGGCGCCCAGCGCGGCGTGCCCCCGGGTCAGGTACCAGGCCGCGGCCAGGGTGTAGGCGAGCCAGGCCGGGGTCAGCACCATGTTCCCTGCCGTGACGGCGGGCCGGGCCAGCAGCACGCCGACGCCGAAGACGATCATCGGCACGCCCACGAAGTGGGTGGCGATATTGCGCCGGTCGCGGTGGTAGGCGGCGTAATCGGCCAGCAGCTCGACGGCGGGGCGGAAGGGCGTGGACATGGCGGGTCTCCGTGAGGCACCCATGCTAGCGCAGCCTCCTAGAATCAGCGCAGCTTCGAAGGGGTGGCATGAGCATCAAGAGCGACAAGTGGATCCGCCGCATGGCCGAGCAGCACGGCATGATCGAACCCTTCGAGCCGGGCCAGGTTCGCCAGTCGCCCGACGGCCAGAAGATCGTGAGCTACGGCACCAGCAGCTATGGCTACGACATCCGCTGCGCGCCCGAGTTCAAGGTCTTCACCAACATTTACAGCACGGTGGTGGACCCGAAGAATTTCGACCCCAAGAGCTTCGTCGACATCGAGAGCGACGTCTGCATCATCCCGCCCAACAGCTTTGCGCTGGCGCGCACGCTGGAATATTTCCGCATCCCGCGCAACGTGCTGACCATCTGCCTGGGCAAGAGCACCTATGCGCGCTGCGGCATCATCGTCAACGTCACGCCCTTCGAACCCGAGTGGGAGGGCTACGTGACGCTGGAATTCAGCAACACCACGCCGCTGCCGGCCAAGATCTACGCCGGCGAGGGCTGCGCGCAGGTGCTGTTCTTCGAGAGCGACGAGGTCTGCGAGACCAGCTACAAGGACCGCGGCGGCAAATACCAGGGGCAACGCGGCGTGACGCTGCCCAAGACCTGAACGACCAGAGCGGGAGCGCAGCATGAAATGGGAAGGGCATGAGCAGAGCCGCAATGTCGAAGACCGGCGCGGTGCGGGTGGGCTCGGCGGCGGCCGGCGGATCGGTGGCCGCGGCGTCGGCATCGGCACCATCGTGGTGGCGCTGCTGGCGGGCTGGATCTTCGGCATCAACCCGCTGACGGTGCTGGGCCTGCTGGGCGGTGTCGAAAGCGGCCCGCCCGTGACGCAGGCGCCCACCGGTCGTGCGCCACCGGCCGAGGACCGCGCCGCCACCTTCGCCACCACCGTGCTGCGCGACACCGAGATCGTCTGGGGCCAGGTCTTCAAGGCCGCCGGCGGCAGCTACCGCGAGCCGCGGCTGGTCATCTTCCGCGGCGCCACGCCCACCGCCTGCGGCACCGGTCAGTCGGCCATGGGGCCGTTCTACTGCCCCGGCGACGGCCAGGTCTATCTCGACCTCGACTTCTTCGACACCCTGGCCCGCCAGATGGGCGCGCCGGGTGACTTCGCCCAGGCCTACGTCATCGCGCACGAGGTCGGTCATCACGTGCAGAACCTCATGGGCATCACCGGCAAGGTCGACGCCCAGCGCGGCCGCGTCTCGCAGGCGCAGATGAATGCACTGTCGGTGCGCGTGGAACTGCAGGCCGACTGCCTGGCCGGCGTGTGGGCCCACCATTCGCAGCAGGGCAAGGGCTGGCTGGACAGTGGCGATATCGAGGAAGCCCTGAATGCCGCGGCGCGCATCGGCGACGACGCGCTGCAGCGCCAGGCCGGGGGCGCGGTGCGACCCGACAGCTTCACCCATGGCAGCAGCCAGCAGCGCATGACCTGGTTCAAGCGCGGCCTGGACAGCGGCAACGTGGCGCAGTGCAACACCTTCGACAGCCGCTTCTAGACGGACCCCCATGAACCACCCCGCGAACCGGCTCGAACGCATGGCCAGCCTGCGCGCCGGCGGCAAGGGCAAGGTGGTCAGCGCCACCGAGGCCCTGGCGCTGGTGCGCGACGGCGACACCGTGGCCAGCAGCGGTTTCGTCGGCATCGGCTTTGCCGAGAACCTGGCGGTGGCTCTGGAAGCTCGCTTCCTGGCCACGGGCACGCCGCGCAACCTGACACTGGTGTATGCGGCAGGGCAGGGCGACGGCAAGGAACGTGGCCTCAACCACCTGGGTCACGAAGGCCTGGTGGCGCGCGTCATCGGCGGCCACTGGGGCCTGGTGCCCAAGCTGCAGAAGCTGGCAGTCGACAACCGCATCGATGCCTGGAACCTGCCGCAGGGCGTGATCTCGCACCTGTTCCGCGATATCGCCGCCGGCAAGCCCGGGCACCTGTCGCGCGTGGGCCTGGGCACCTTCGTCGACCCCCGCCATGGTGGCGGCAAGATCAATGCGCGCACGCAGGAAGACCTGGTGCGGCTGATGCCGATCGACGGCGAGGACTACCTGTTCTACAAGGCCTTCCCCGTCGACGTGGCGCTGATCCGCGCCACCACCGCCGACACCGAGGGCAACCTGACGATGGAGCGCGAGGCGCTGACGCTGGAGTCACTGGCCATTGCGATGGCGGTGCGCAACAGCGGCGGCATCGTCATCGCGCAGGTGGAGCGCGTGGCCGAGGCGCATTCGCTGCACCCGCGCGAGGTGAAGATCCCCGGCATCCTGGTCGACTGCGTGGTGGTGGCCGAGAAGCCCGAATACCACCAGCAGACCTTCGCCGAACCCTACAGCGCGGCCTTTGCCGGTGAACTGCGCGTGCCGGCGGCGCACGTGGCACCGATGCCCTTGAACGACCGCAAATTCATCGCCCGCCGCGCCGCGCTGGAACTGCGCCCGAATGCGGTGGTGAACCTGGGTATCGGCATGCCCGAAGGTGTGGCCGCGGTGGCCGCGGAAGAGCGCGTGATCGACCTCATCACGCTCACCGCCGAGCCGGGCGTGGTGGGCGGCATCCCGGCCGGGGGGCTGAATTTCGGCGCCGCGGTCAATACGCAGGCCGTCATCGACCAGCCCTACCAGTTCGATTTCTACGACGGCGGCGGCCTCGACATCGCCTTCCTGGGCCTGGCGCAGGCCGACGCCGAGGGCAATGTCAACGTCAGCAAATTCGGCCCCCGCCTGGCCGGCGCGGGCGGTTTCATCAATATCAGCCAGAACGCGAAGAAGGTGGTCTTCATCGGTTCGTTCAGTGCCGGCGGTGCGATGAAATTCGTGCCGCAGGTCGAGCACCGCACCTTCGCCGGCCGCGAGGCCTGGCGGCGCGGGCAGCCGGTGCTCTACGTCACCGAGCGCTGCGTCTTCGGGCTGCATGAGCACGGCATCGAACTGCTGGAGGTGGCGCCGGGGCTGGACCTGGAACGCGACATCCTGGCCGGCATGGCCTTCCGCCCGGTGATCGAGCGTGAACCCAGGCTCATGGACGCCGCGCTCTTCGCCAACGCCCCGATGGGCCTGCGCGCGCGCGTGCTGATGCTGCCACTGGCCGACCGCTTCACCTACGACCCCGCCAGCCGCACCTTCTTCATCAATTTCGAGCGCCTGAGCATCCGCAACGCCGACGACGTGGAGGCCGTGCGGCAAGAGGTGGAAAAGCGCCTGGCGCCGCTGGGCCACAAGGTCTTTGGCGTGGTCAACTACGACCACTTCGCACTCGACCCGCAGGTGCAGGACGAGTGGGCGGCGATGGTGCGCGAACTCGTCGACCGCCACTATGTCGACGTGGCGCGCTACACCACCAGCGGCTTCCTGCGCGCCAAGCTCGGGCCCGCGCTGGCCGCGCGCGGCGTGGCGCCGCACATCTTCGAGACCGCCGACGAGGCGCGGCGGGCGCTGCGCGAGACCTGAAGACCGCGGTTCAGCGCGCCGGCCGCCGGGCTGATCGCGGCCGCCGGCATCGTGCCCGGGTTGATGGCGGTGGCCTTCTACATCGCCGTGGTGCAGTTCGTCGGCTGGTGGCGGCCGGCATCGGCTCGGCCGGAATGAGCGAGTGACATCGGCCGCGCCAAGGCGCTCAGCGCAGCCAGGCCACGCGTGCCACGCACACCTCGGCCGTCATGGCCTCGCCCAGGGCCAGGATGCCGATGCGGCGCACGGCGGCCGCTTCCAGCGTGCCGCGGTGGCGGTAGGGCGTGAAGGCGCTGAACGGCAGCTGCACGGTGTGCCACATCGGCGGGGCCGCGAAGGTGGCGCGCCAGGCCTGCCACGGCAGGTTCATGTCGGCAGTGCGCAGGTGCACTCCGTAGCGGCGGCCGTTGCCCAGCACGTCGAGTTCGATGCCGCGCCAGCGCCCCAGGCGCGGCGCGGGCAGTTCCAGCGCCATCTGGATGAAGCCGCCGTTGTTTTCGAGCCGTACGTCACCACGCAGGCACAGCGCCGGGCGCCCCGCCGCGGTTTCGGCTGTCATGCCGCCGCTGGAGACGCCGCCCATCACGCCGTCGGTGAAGAAGCGCCAGGCCGCCGGCGCCGGGCCGCTGCGGTCGTCGATGACGGCGGCGGGTTCGGGCTCGGCGGGCCAGGCGGACTTCGGCATGGCGACAGGCCTCGCAGCAGCGGCGGCCGCTCAGTCGTCGACCAGCGCCGGGTCCCAGGCGTGCACGGTCTGGCGCTGCGTGCCGAGCTTGTCGATGCCCAATTCCATCACGTCACCCGGCTTCAGGTACACCGGCATCGGCTTCACGCCCATGCCCACGCCGGGCGGGGTGCCGGTGGTGATGAGGTCGCCGGGGTTCAGCGTCATGAAGCGGCTGAGGTAGCTCACGAGTTGCGCCACGCCGAAGATCATGGTGCCGGTGTGGCCCGTCTGGCGGCGCTGGCCGTTGAGGTCCAGCCACAGCGCGAGCTTCTGCGGGTCGCCCACCTCGTCGGCCGTCACCAGCCAGGGGCCCACCGGGCCGAAGGTGTCGCAGCCCTTGCCCTTGTCCCACTGGCCGCCGCGTTCGAGCTGGTATTCGCGTTCGGAGATGTCGTTGACGACGCAGTAGCCGGCAACCGACGCCAGCGCATCGGCTTCGGACACATGACGCGAGCGCGTGCCGATGACCACCCCGAGCTCCACCTCCCAGTCGCTCTTCACCGAACCCGGCGGCAGCACCACCGCATGGTGGCAACCCACGGCGCTGTCCACCGTCTTCATGAAGACGATGGGTTCCTTCGGAATCGGCATGCCGGCCTCGGCGGCGTGGTCGGCATAGTTCAGGCCGATGCCGATGAACTTGCCCATGCCGGCCCAGGGCACGGCCAGCGTGCCCTGCGGCACCACGGGCAGGCGGGTCGGGTTGATGTCGCGCAGGCGGTCCAGCGCGGCCGGCGACAAGGTGGCCGCGGTGATGTCGGCCAGCAGGCCCGAGAGGTCGCGCACCTGGCCCTGGTCGTCGAGCAGCCCGGGTCTTTCGTGGCCCTTGGGGCCGTGGCGCAGCAGTTTCATCTTGACCTCTCGCTCCTCTTGTTCATCGTGATTGTGCAGCGGCATGCGGGCCTTCAGCCGCGGCCGACGAAAGGCATCCTGGTGGCCATCACGGTCATGAACAGCACGTTGGCGCTGAGCGGCAGCCGCACCATGGCCATGAAGGTGTCGACCAGCGACTGCAGGTCCATGCGCGGTTCGGGCTTCATGCTGCCGTCGGCCTGCAGCACGCCATTCACCATGGGCGCCGTCATCTCGCTGGCGGCGTTGCCGATGTCGATCTGGCCCACGGCAATGTCCCACGGCCGGCCATCGAGCGCCGCGGTCTTGGTCAGCCCGGTGATGGCGTGCTTGGTGGCGGTGTAGGCGATCGAGCCCGGCCGCGGCGCATGCGCCGAGATGGAACCATTGTTGATGATGCGCCCGCCCATCGGCCGCTGCTCCTTCATCAGTTTGAAGGCCTGCGCAAGGCAGTAGAAGGCGCCGTTGAGGTTGACGTTTACCGTGCGACGCCATTCTTCGCCGCTCACGGCGTCGGGCGTGGTCGAAGCCAGGCCGGTGCCGGCATTGTTGAACAGCAGGTCGAGGCGGCCGAAACGCGCGCGCAGGTCTTCGAAGACAGCGGCAACCTCGGCCTCCTGCGCCACGTCGCAGGGCATCACCAACGCCCGCGCTGCGGCCGCACCGGCGGCGCCGGCGGTCTGCTGCAGCGCGTCGGCGCGGCGGCCGACCAGGGCCACCGTCCAGCCGTCGGCCAGCAGGCCCAGCGCGCAGGCGCGGCCGACACCGCTGCCGGCACCGGTGACGAGGGCGATCGGGTCGGTCATGGAGCGTGTTCCTTGGTGGTGGTTCGACGGGAGGCCGCTCGCCGACGGGTGCCGCGGCGCGCCTGGGCCTCGAATACTATGGCGGGTGCTTCGGGCCTGTCAGCCGTGGAAGTCCCTGGGCCCGGTCGTGCCGAGCCAGCCATCGCCTTCGTCGACCATGACCACCTTCATCAAGACCGTTCTCGCCACCGCAGCCGACGGCCGCGCCCGCTTCCACCAGGAGACGGTGCTGCTCACCGAAGGCAAGCCGGCAGCCCGGCTGTCGCCCTTGCTGCCCAGCGGCGGCTACCAGTTGCGCGAAAGCCCGGTGGGTTTTCGCAGCGACTTCCATTGCACGGAACACCCGC
This sequence comes from Rubrivivax sp., assembly GCA_034522875.1. GTDB lineage: Bacteria > Pseudomonadota > Gammaproteobacteria > Burkholderiales > Burkholderiaceae_C > Rubrivivax. The sequence continues at coordinate 22,626 of JAXHKY010000012.1, forward strand.
AGTGGGTCTTCATCCTGCGCGGGCAGATGGAGATCGGCGTGCACGATGGCAGTTCGCGGATCTTCGGCCCCGGTGAACATTTCTACTCGGCCGACCTGCTGCCGGCCGGCGCCCGCTTCGACCCCGCCGTGCACGGCCACTGGAGCCGGCAGGTGGGCAGCGAGCCGCTGGTGACGCTGTTTCTTCGCGGCTGACCGCCGCGCCGCCGGTGCCGGGTGCAGCCCGGATCAGGCCACCACGCGCCCGGCCACCGGGTAGATCGGGTCGGTATATCCGAAGGTGGACGCATGCCCGGGCGGCACGCGTTCGTCGACCCAGCGCTCGTCCTCGGCAGTGACTTCGACCGCGAGTGCTGCCACGTAGTCGAGCCACTGCGCCAGCGTGCGCGGACCGGAGATGACGCCGTTGACCAGCCGGTTGTTCAGCACCCAGGCGATGGCCAGCTGTGCCGCGCTGACGCCGCGCGCCCGGGCGTGGTCGCGGAACGCCTGCGCCAGTGCAAGGGACTCCGGCCGCCATTCGGTCTGCATCAGCCGCCGGTCGGCGCGCGCGGCTCGGCTGTCGGCCGGCGGCTGCGCGTCGAGGCTGTATTTGCCGGTGAGCACGCCGCGCGCCAGCGGGCTGTAGGTCAGGGCGCCCAGGCCGTAGTGCGCGCAGGCCGGCAGGATCTCGACCTCGATGCCACGCGTCACCGCGCTGTACGGGGGCTGGCAGGCCACGGGCGGCGGCACGCCCATGCGGCGCGCCGTCTCCACCAGCCGCGCGATGCGCCAGGCGCGGAAATTCGACACGCCGTAATGCAGGATCTTGCCGGCCTCGATCAGCCGCGCCATCGTCGCCAGCGTCTCTTCCACCGGCGTCGTCTCGTCGTCGCGGTGCATGTAGTACAGGTCGATCCAGTCGGTGCCCAGACGCTGCAGGCTGCTGTCCACCGCGCGCGTGATCCAGCGCCGCGACAGGCCGCGGTCGTTGGGGGCCTCGCTCATCGGGTTGGCCACCTTGGTGGCCAGCACCCAGCGCGAACGGTCGGCGTGGATCAGGCGGCCGACCAAACGTTCGGACTCGCCCCTGGCGTAGATATCGGCGGTGTCGATGGCGTTGACGCCGGCTTCGCGTGCAGCGTCGACGATGGCGGCGCCTTCAGTCGGCCCCGTCTGGTCGCCGAACATCATGGTGCCCAGCCACAATGGCGACACCTTCAGGCCGCTGGCGCCGAGCGACCGGTAGGCGGGCCCGGAGCTCATCCGATGCGGCCGAGCAGCAGGTACTCCAGGAGCGCCTTCTGCACGTGCATGCGATTCTCGGCTTCGTCCCAGACCACCGACTGCGGACCGTCGATGACCTCGGCCGTGACTTCCTCGCCGCGGTGCGCGGGCAGGCAGTGCATGAAGAGGGCGTCGGGCTGCGCCACGGCCATCATCTCGTCGTCCACGCACCAGTCGACGAAGGCCTTGCGGCGTTCCTCGTTTTCGGCCTCGTAGCCCATGCTCGTCCAGACGTCGGTGGTGACGAGGTGCGCCCCTGCGCAGGCTTGCAGCGGGTGGTTGAAGACCTTGTAGCAGCCGCGGTCGCGAATGCCGGCCACGGCGGGGTCGATCTCGTAGCCGCCGGGCGTGCTGACATGCACCGTGAAACCCATCACCTCGGCCGCCTGCAGCCAGGTGTTGGCCATGTTGTTGCCGTCGCCGACCCAGGCCACTACCTGGCCCTGGATCGAACCCCGGTGTTCGATGAAGGTGTAGATGTCGGCCAGGATCTGGCACGGGTGGTATTCGTTGGTCAGGCCGTTGATGACCGGCACCCGCGAGTGCGCCGCGAAGCGCTCGATCTTGGTCTGTTCGTAGGTGCGGATCATCACGATGTCGACCATGCGGCTGATCACGCGCGCCGTATCCTCCACCGGTTCGGCGCGGCCGAGTTGCGTGTCGGCGGTGGTGAGATTGAGCACCGAGCCGCCCATCTGGTACATGCCGGCCTCGAAGCTGACGCGGGTGCGCGTGCTGGCCTTCTCGAAGATCATGGCCAGCGTGCGGTCGACCAGCGGCTGGTAGCGCTCGTAGTTCTTGAAGCGCGTCTTGACGATGCGCGTGCGCTCGAACAGGTAGGCGTATTCCTCGGCGCGCAGGTCCTTGATCTGCAGGAAGTGCTTCATCAGCGAAGGCCCCGGCTTCATGCTTCGGCCAGGAAGCTCTTCACCAGTGGGGCGAGCAGGGCGACGATCTGCTCGGCCTCGCCGGCGCTGAGGATCAGCGGCGGTACGAGGCGGATCACGCTGTCGGCGGTGACGCTGATCAGCAGGCCCGCCTGCGCCGCGCGTGCGAGCAGCACGCCGCAGGGGCGGTCGAGCTCGATGCCGATCATGAGGCCGGCACCGCGGATCGCCTTCACCCCGGCCAGGCTGCCCAGCTCGCGCACGAGGCCGGCGTGCAGCACCTCGCCCACCGCGGCGGCATGGGCCAGCAGGCCGTCTTCCTCCATGATGCGCAGCGTTTCCACGCCGGCACGCATGGCCAGCGGGTTGCCACCGAAGGTGGTGCCGTGGTTGCCGGGGCCGAGCACGTTCACCGCCTTCGGGCCGACGACGATGGCGCCGACCGGCACGCCCGAGCCCAGGCCCTTGGCCAGCGGCATCACGTCGGGCCGGACGCCGGCCCATTGGTGCGCGAACCACTTGCCGGTGCGGCCGATGCCGCACTGCACTTCGTCCAGCATCAGCAGCCAGCCGCGCTCGTCGCACACGCGGCGCAGGCCTTGCAGGTAGTCCCAGCGAGAGGGATTGATACCGCCTTCGCCCTGGATCGTCTCCAGGAAGACAGCCACCACGTTGGGGTGGTCGCTCGCCGCCCGCTCGATCGCGGCCAGGTCGTTCAGCGGCACGCGCACGAAACCCTCCACCAGAGGCTCGAAGCCCTTGTGCACCTTGGGGTTGCCGGTGGCCGACAGCGTGGCGATCGAGCGGCCGTGGAAGGCCTTCTCGTAGACGATGATCTCGGGCCGGTCGATGCCGCGATCATGACCGTACTTGCGCGCGATCTTCAGCGCGCCTTCGTTGGCCTCGAGCCCGGAATTGCAGAAGAACGCGGCCTCCAGGCCCGAGATTTCGCAGAGCTTGGCCGCCAGCTGCTCCTGCAGCGGCACCTCGTAGTAGTTGGACGTGTGGATCAGCTTGCCGATCTGGTCCTGCAACGCCGGCACCAGCTTGGGGTGCGCGTGACCCAGGGTATTGACGGCAATGCCGCCGAGGCCGTCGAGGTATTTGCGGCCTTCGGTGTCCCAGACCCAGCAGCCGCGGCCGTGCGACAGCGCCAGTGGCAATCGGCCGTAGGTATTCATTACGTGCGGCATCGGCCGCGGGGTCTGTGCGACGACGGGTTCGGGCGCGTTCATGGCGGTGGTCCTGGCAGGCCGGCAAGACATGCCGCGCGCTGGCGCTGCGGTCACCTTCCGGCTGGCCCGGATTCTAAGGGGCCCCCTGCACGGGCCCGCAGGCGCGCCGACCGCGTCACGCGGAGCACGCCGTTCTTGCTGCGCCGCAACAAACAACAGGCACAATGCAGGCCCGTCGCCACCCGGGCCAGCGGCCGATCCCGAACCGCACGACGCCGGGCGTCGCGACCTTGCCGATGCATCCATCCAAGCCGCGCCAGTTCGTCATCCAGGGCATCACCACCGCGGGCCGCACCTTCCGGCCCAGCGACTGGTCCGAGCGCCTGGCCGGTGCCATGTCGTCGTTCCGGCCCGGCGCCGGGGCGGGTGGCATCGGCGCCCACATCGGCTACTCGCCGTATTGCGTGCCTCAAGTGGTGGACGGCGTGAAGTGCGTGTGGGTGAACGAGGCGCTGAGGGACATCGAGCCCATGGCCTGGGACTTCGTGATGAACTTCGCGCGCGACAACCATTTGCCGGTCAACGAGGTCTGCGTGCTGCCGGAGCCGCGCACGCGCTGAGGGCTGCGCAAACGACGAAGGGCCCGCATGGCGGGCCCTCGCATCGCAACAGGGGCCGAATTCAGGCGGCCAGGGAGAGCGCCTTGACCTTGGCCGACAGCCGGCTCTTCAGGCGCGCGGCCTTGTTCTTGTGGAAGATGCCCTTGTCGGCGACCGAGTCGATGACGCTTTGCGCGGACTTGAACAGTTCCGTGGCCTTGGCCTTGTCGCCGCCGACCACGGCCTTCTGCACGTTCTTCACCACGGTGCGGAAACGCGAGCGCAGCGAGGTGTTGGCGGCGTTGAGCCTGACGTCCTGGCGCGCGCGCTTGCGGCCCGAGGCGAGGCGGACGATCTTCTTCTTGGCTTTGGACGAGGTGGCCATGCAGCAGTTTCTTTAGCGTTGCGGCCCACGCGACTTGCCCGCGTCGAACCTGTGAAAAACAAAGACTGCGGAGTATAGCATCGGCGGCTGTGAGTCTTTTCAAAGCCGCATCCACCGTTTCCCTGCTGACCCTGGTCTCGCGTGTCACCGGGCTGGCGCGTGAGCAGCTCATCGCCGCCAGCTTCGGTGCCAGTGCGGCCACCGACGCCTTCAACGTCGCCTTCCGGCTGCCCAACCTGTTCCGGCGCCTGTTTGCCGAGGGCGCATTCTCGCAGGCCTTCGTGCCGCTGCTGGCGGCCACGCGCGAACGCGAGGGCGACGCCGCCACGCGGGCGCTGATCGACGCCGTGGCCACGGTGCTGGCCTGGGCGCTGCTGCTGACCTGCGTGGTCGGCGTGGCCGGCGCGCCGGTGCTGGTGTGGATCATCGGCTCCGGCCTGGAGCGTTTCGACACCGCCGTGGTGCTGACGCGCTGGATGTTTCCCTACATCGGCTTCATGTCGATGGTGGCGCTGGCCGCCGGCATCCTGAACACCTGGAAGCGCTTTGCGGTGCCGGCCATGACGCCGGTGCTGCTGAACCTGAGCGTGATCGCCGCCGCCTGGTGGGGCGCGCCGCGGCTGGCCGCCGCCGGCGTCGACCCCATCCATGCGCTGGCCGGCGGCGTCATGCTCGGCGGTGTGCTGCAGGCGGGGGTGCAGATCCCGGCGCTGGCGGCCATCGGCGCGCTGCCGCGTTTCGGCCTCTCGCCCGCGGCCATCGGGCGGGCCTGGCGGCATCCGGGCGTGAACCGGGTGCTGCAGCAGATGGCGCCGGCACTGCTGGGCGTGTCGGTGGCGCAGATCTCGCTGCTCATCAATACGCAGATCGCCTCGCACGTCGCGGTGGGTGCCGTTTCCTGGCTGACCTACGCCGACCGGCTGATGGAATTTCCGACCGCGCTGCTGGGCGTGGCGCTGGGCGTGGTGTTGTTGCCGCAGCTCTCGGCGGCGCAGGCGCGGCAGGACGCGCAGGCCTATTCGGAAATGCTCGACTGGAGCCTGCGCCTGGTGCTGATGCTGGCGCTGCCTTGCGCGCTGGCGCTGTTGCTGTTCCCGGTGGGCCTGATCACGGTGCTGTACCACTATGGCGCCTTCACGGCGGCCGACGTCGAGATGACGGCGCGCGCGCTTCGCGGCTACGGCCTCGGCCTGCTCGGGCTGGTCTCGATCAAGGTGCTGGCGCCGGCCTTCTACGCCCGCATGGACATTCGCACGCCGGTGAAGATCGCCGTCGGCGTGTTGCTGGCGACGCAGGCCATGAACCTCGTGCTCGTGCCCTGGCTCGGCCACGCCGGGCTGGCACTGTCCATCGGCCTGGGCGCACTGGTCAACGCCGGATTCCTGCTCGGCGGGCTGCTGCGGCGTGGCGTCTACCGGCCGCGGCCGGGCTGGGGCGGCTTCATGGCGCGCGTGGCCGCGGCCAACCTGGCTCTGGGTGCCGGGCTGGCCTGGGCGGCGCAGCGCATCGACTGGATCGGCCTGCAGGCCCAATGGGGCCAGCGCGCCGGTGCCGTGGCGCTGGTGCTGGGCGGCGTGGCGATGTTGTATTTCGTTGTGCTGGCCGCCTGCGGCCTGCGGCCGCGGCACCTCATCCGCCGCTGACCTTTACACTGGTGTGGATGTCCGGTTCCCTGCACTTCGAAGCGCCCACCGCGCTGGAATATTTCGCCACGCTGGTGGCCGACGACGCCACGCTGCCGGTGCTCGAAGCTGCCGTGGCGGTGGCGCAGGACGAATCCCCGGCCCTGGACGTGCAGGGCGTGCTGGCGCAGGTCGACGACCTGGCCGACCGGCTGCGCCGCCGCATCCCGGCCGACGCTGCGCCGCTGCAGCGGTTGCGCCTGCTGAACCGCTACTTCTTTCAGGAGCTGGGTTTTGCGGGCAACGTCAACGACTACTACGACCCGCGCAACAGCTACCTGCCGGCGGTGCTGGAAAGCCGGCGTGGCATTCCGCTGACGCTGGCGCTGCTGTACATCGAACTGGCCACACAGGCCGGTCTGAAGGCGCAGGGCATCTCGTTTCCGGGGCACTTCCTGGTGAAGCTGCACCTGCCGCGGGGCGAGGTCGTGATCGACCCCTTCAGCGGCCAGTCGCTGTCGCGCGAGGACCTCGAAGAGCGGCTGCAGCCGTTGCGCGCCGCCAGCGGCTGGGGCGGCGACGACGAGGTGCCGCTGGGCTTGTTCCTGCAGGCGGCTCCGGCGCGCGACGTGGTCGCGCGGCTGCTGCGCAACCTGCGCGAGATCCACCGTACCAGCGGCGACCTGGAGCGCCTGGCGCGGGTGCTGCAGCGGCTGGTCATCCTGCTGCCGCAGGCTTGGGAGGAACGGCGCGAACTGGCCCTGGCGCTGGCCGAACTGGGCCGCCATGCGCGTGCCGCAGAGGAACTGGCGGTCTACCTGCAGCACCGGCCGTCGGCCGGCGACGCCACGGCCTTGCGCCGGCAACTCGCCACCTGGCGGCGGTTTTCATGAGCGCGCCGGGCCGGTCCCAAGCGCGCGTCGTGCAGCGCGCTGCGCGGTGGTCCGTCCAGTGATCCGCCACGGCCTGCGACCGAACACGTGATGAAGCAGATCCCGCTGGCCATCGGCCCCGAGCCCGCGCCCACGTTCGACAGCTTCCTGCCCGGTGCCAATGCGGCCGCGCTGCAGCATCTGAGCGCGCTGGTGCTGCCGGCTGCGCCGGTCTACCTGTGGGGCCCGACCGGCAGCGGCAAGACGCACCTGCTGCGTGCCCTGGCAGCACGTCTCCAGGCCGAAGGCCGGAAGGTGGCCTGGTTCGACGCCACCCAGGCCTTGCCCTGGGCCTTGCCTCCCGGGGCTGCGCTGGCCTGCATCGACCGCTGCGAACGCCTCGACCCCGATGCCCAGCACGCCGCGTTCTCGCTGTTCGTGGAGGCCGCGGCGCAAGGCGTGCAAATGGCCGCCGCCGGTGGCCTGCCCCCGGTGGACCTGCCGCTGCGCGACGACCTGCGCACGCGGCTGGCCTGGGGCCATGTCTTTGCGCTGCACCCCCTGACCGAGGCCGAGACCCGCGCCGTGCTGCGCCGCGAGGCCGACCGGCGCGGCATCCTGCTCCCGGACGAGGTGATGAACCATTTGCTGACGCGCTTCGAGCGCGATCTCTCGCATCTGATGCGCCTGCTCGACCGGTTGGACCGCTTTGCGCTGGCCCATGCGCGGCCGGTGACGGTGCCGCTGCTGCGCCAGATGCTGCAGGAAGAGGGTGCCGGCGCAGCCGACACCGCTGCCGATGCGGTCGACCCGCCGGCCGCGCAACTGGCGCACGCGCGATGAAGCTCACGCTGTTCGACCTGGACGGCACACTGCTGCCCAAGGATTCCGACCACGCCTTCGGCGAATTCGTCGTCGCGCTGGGCTGGGCCGACCGCGGCGACTTCCGTCGCCGCAACGACGCGTTCTACGAGGACTACCTGGCGGGCCGGCTCGACATCGGCGCCTATGTCGAATTCGCCACCGCGCCGTGGCGCGGCCGGCCGGCCGACGACCTGGCCTGGGCCACGGCGCGTTTCCTGAACGAGGTGGTGCGGCCGATGCTGCACCCGGCCGCGCTGGGCCTGGTGCAGCGCCACCAGCGCGAGGGCGACCTGGTGGCCATCGTCACCGCCACCAACGACTTCGTCACGCGGCCCATCGCCGGCCTGCTCGGGGTGGACGAACTCATCGCCACCGACCTGGCGCGCGACCCAGCGGGCCGGGTCACCGGCAGCATCCATGGCGTGCCGGCCTTCCGCGAAGGCAAGATCGCCCGCGTGCAGCAGTGGCTGTCGGCGCGCGGTCAGGCGCTCGGCGACTTCGAGTGCAGCACCTTCTACAGCGATTCCACCAACGACCTGCCGCTGCTCGAGCATGTCAGCCACCCCGTGGCCACCAACCCCGGCCCCGCGCTCGAGCGTCTCGCGCAGCAGCGCGGCTGGCCCATCCTGAAACTGTTTCCATGATCAAGAAGTTCATTCAGCGCCTGCTCGGCCAGGGCGACAAGGCCCCGGCGCCGCCCCCCGAAGCCGTGATCCCGCTCGGTGCGCGGGTCGAGGTGCCCCAGGCCCGGCACGGCATCGACCCCGCCCTGCTCGACGCCAACGCCGTGCGCGTGGTGCGCACGCTGCACGAGGCCGGCTACGAGGCCTACATCGTGGGCGGCGCGGTGCGCGACCTGCTGGTGGGCCTGCGGCCCAAGGACTTCGATGTCGCCACCGACGCCACGCCCGAGCAGGTCAAGGCCTTGTTCCGCCGCGCCTTCATCATCGGCCGCCGTTTCCGGCTGGTGCACGTGGTCTTCGGCCGCGGCCGCGAACACGAGACGATCGAGGTCTCCACGTTCCGCGCCTACCTCGACGCCGCCGCGGCCGACCAGGTGCCTGGCAACGAGAAGACGAGCCGGCACGAGATGGCCGACAAGAAGCATGTGGTGGACGCCAGCGGCCGCGTGCTGCGCGACAACGTGTGGGGCCCGCAGGTGGAAGACGCGGCGCGGCGCGACTTCACCATCAACGCCATGTACTACGACCCGCTGACGCAGGTGGTGGTCGACTACCACGGTGGCCTGGCCGACGCGCGGGCCCGCGTGCTGCGCATGATCGGCGACCCCGACACGCGTTACCGCGAGGACCCGGTGCGCATCATCCGCATCGTGCGTTTCGCGGCCAAGCTCGGCTTCAATATCGACCCGGCCACCGAGCGGCCGATCGCCGCCACCGCGCCGCTTCTGAGCAACGTGCCGCTGTCGCGGCTGTTCGACGAGATGGTCAAGCTGCTGCAGACCGGACATGCGCTGGCCAGCATCGAGCAGCTCAAGAAGCACCGCCTGATCGGCGGCACGGGCGGCGTGTTTCCCGTGCTCGACGCTGCCTTGTCGCTGGACGCACCCAACCCACCGCGACAGAAATTCGTGCGCCTGGCACTGGAAGACACCGACCGCCGCGTCGGCGAGGGTCGCGCCGTGGTGCCCAGCTTCATGCTCGCCTGCCTGCTGTGGCACGACGTTCTCGAACGCTGGAGTGCGCTCAAGAGCGGCGGCGAAGCACCTTTCCCGGCGCTGCAGATGGCCGTGGACGCGGTCTTCGATGCCCGCATCGGCGACATCTCCGGGCGTGGCAAGCTGGCCGCCGACATGCGCGAGGTCTGGCTGATGCAACCGCGTTTCGAGCGCCGCACGGCAAGCACGGCGCAGTCGCTGATCAACCAGCCGCGTTTCCGCGCCGGCTACGACTTCCTGCGACTGCGCGCCGATTGCGGCGAGGTGCCCACCGAACTGGCCGACTGGTGGGAAGACTTCCACCTGGGCGACGACGACGAGCGCGAGGCGCTGCTGCAGGACTTGCGCGCTGCGACGCCGCCGAGGGTGCGGCGCGTGCCGGCGGCCCAGGCCGGTGCGTCGCTCGCTCCTGCCGTGCCCGCCACGAAGGTGGGCGCCGTGCCGCAAGAGGGCGAAGCCGCACCGCGCAAGCGCCGACGCCGGCGGCGCAAGCCGGCGGGTGAGGGCGGCGGCTCAGGTGGCAGCGAAGGCAGGCCAGCGACCGCGCAATGAAGCCGGTGGGCCTTGCGTCGGACCCGGATGACACCAATGGGCCGCAGACCCAGGCCGTCGGCGCTGAGCGGGTCTTCGTCGGCCTGGGCGCCAATCTCGGCGATGCGCGGGCCGCCGTGGCGCAGGCGGTCAACGCATTGGCAGCGTTGCCGCAGACGCGTCTGGTGGCGGTGTCGCGGCTGTACCGGAGCGCCCCCGTGGACGCCCAGGGCCCGGATTTCGTCAATGCCGTGGCCGAACTGCACACCGGGCTGGCGCCGCGGGAAATGCTTGCGGCGCTGCAGGCCATCGAACACGCCCATGGACGCGAGCGGCCCCATCGCAACGCGCCACGCACGCTCGACCTGGATCTGCTGCTGTACGGCCAGCGCGTCGTCGAAGAGCCGGGCCTGGCCGTGCCGCACCCGCGCCTGCACGAGCGCGCCTTCGTGCTGCTGCCGCTGGCCGACCTGGCACCCGACCTCGAGCATCCGCGGCTGGGGCCGCTGGCGGCCTTTCGCGAACAGGTCGCCGATCAGCCGATCCAGGCGCTGGCGTGAATGCCGGCCACGGGCGCGGCCATCTGCCACTCGAAGAATCTTTGCCCACCGTAGGCGATGGTGGCCATGAACGCCGCGCCGCCGAGCAGCAGCGCCAGGATCGCCGCCAGCACCGGGCCCCAGCCGGTGGCATGCACGGGCTGGCCGGGGTTGTGGCGGGCGTCCCATTTCTCGTCGGGCGTGAGTGCGTAGACGATGGCCGTGAAACTGGCCAGCGAGAGCATCACACCGAGCAAGGGGATCAGCAGCCAGGCCAGCATGTCGTCCTGGCCCAGGGCGCGCAGGCGCTGCACGCCCACAAGACCCAGCAGCGTGGGCAGCGGGTAGGCCCACAGGAACCGGTCGCGCGCGCCGTACAGGTACAGGCGATGCAGGCCCAGCGCGCCCAGCGCCAGGGTTAACCAGGCGGCCACGGTCTTGGAACGGTACGGCGTTGGTTCAGGCATGGCCAAGGATTGTCGGCGGATTCACCGGCCTGCAGCCTATAATGCGCGGTTTTCGGCGCCGACCCCGGGGATGTCCACCGGGGCGTATCTACGGCGCCGGTGGACCTTACCGAGGCCGGCGGGCGTGCTCCTGGAGCGCAGAGGCCGGTCACTTCGACGGCCCGCCCGGTGTGTCTCCCGTGGCGCGGCGGTCGGCCCTGATCCCTTAGGAAAGCTCAACATGGTCGTGATCCGGCTGGCTCGTGGCGGCGCCAAGAAGCGCCCGTTCTTCAATATCGTCGTCGCCGACTCCAAGGAGCGCCGCGACGGCCGCTTCATCGAGCGCGTGGGTTTCTACAACCCCATGGCCGCCGGCGCCGAACAGCCGCTGCGGCTGGCGCTGGACCGCGTCACGCACTGGGCCGGCGTGGGCGCGCAGCTCTCGCCGACCGTGGCGCGCCTGGTCGACCAGGCCAAGAAGGCGGCCTGAAGCGGCCGTCATGACCACGCCGGGCGACGCACCCGCGTGGCCGGCAGACGCGGTCGAGGTCGGCCGCGTGCTCGGCGCCTGGGGCGTGAAGGGCGGCATCCGCGTCAAGCCCTTCGCCGCCGATCCGCAGGCGCTGTTTTCCTCCAGGCGCTGGTACCTGCAGCCGCCCCAGACCGTGCTGCCGCAAGGCAGCCGGGCCACGCGGCCATTGCCGGCGCTGCTGCGCGTGGTGCAGGCGCGCGAGCAGGGCGATGGCGTGGTGGCCACGGTGCAGGATATCGACGACCGCGACGCCGCGCAGGCCCTGGCCGGTGCCCGCGTCTTCGTGCCACGCGCCAGTTTCCCCACGCCCGACGAGGGCGAGTTTTACTGGGTCGACCTCATCGGCCTGGCGGTGGCCAACCGCGCCGGCGTCGATCTCGGCACCGTCACCGGCCTCATCGAGACCGGCCCGCACTGCGTGCTGCGCGTGCTCTCGGTGGTCGAGGCGCCACGCGAGCGGCTGATTCCCTTCGTGGCGGCCTACGTGGATGCGGTCGACCTGCCGGGCCGCCGCATCGCCGTCGACTGGGACCCCGAGGATTGACGCTGCGCCGGCCATGCGCTTCGACGTCGTCACGATCTTCCCCGAGCTCTTCGCGCCGCACCTGAGCCAGGGCATCACACGCCGCGCCTTCGAGTCGGGCCAGGTCGACGTGCGCCTGTGGCCGCTGCGCGACTTTGCCGACGACGCCTACCGACGCGTCGACGACCGCCCCTTTGGCGGCGGCCCCGGCATGGTGATGCTGGCCGAGCCGCTGCTGCGCGCGCTCGCGGCCATCACCGCCGAGCGGGGCGAGGTTCGGCCGGCGGTGGTGCACTTCACGCCCACCGGTCGCCGCATCGACCAGGCGGTGGTGCAGGAGTTCGCCACCGGCGTGGGCGCGGTGCTGCTGTGCGGGCGTTATGAAGGCATCGACCAACGCGTGATCGACGCGCATGTCACGCAGGAGCTGAGCCTGGGCGACTTCGTGCTTTCTGGCGGTGAACTGCCGGCGCTGGCGCTGCTGGACGCCGTGGCGCGCCTGCAGGAAGGCGTGCTGCATGCGCCTTCGCACCAGCAGGACAGTTTCTCCGACGGCCTGCTCGAGGGCCCGCACTACAGCCGTCCCGAGAGCTTGGTCATCGGCGGGGCGCAGCAGGCGGTGCCGCAGGTGCTGCTCTCGGGACACCACGGCGAGATCGCACGCTGGCGCCGCGAGCAGGCGCTGGCGCTGACGGCGCGGCGCCGCCCCGATCTCATCGGCGCGGCGCGCGCTGCCGGGCGGCTGACTGCGGCCGACGAGACCTTCCTGGGTCGTCTCAAGTTATAGTCATGGGCTTTTCGATCCTCTGCCGGGCCACCAAGACTTCTTCCACCTGCCCGCGACACGATCGATTCGGAGAACCCCTTGAACCTCATCGCCACGCTAGAGCAGGAAGAGATTTCCCGCCTCAACCCCACCATTCCCGCGTTCGCCCCGGGCGACACGGTGATCGTCAGTGTCAAGGTCGTGGAAGGCACGCGCAAGCGGCTGCAGGCCTACGAAGGCGTCGTCATCGCCAAGCGCAACCGCGGCCTGAACAGCAGCTTCATCGTGCGCAAGATTTCCAGCGGCGAAGGCGTGGAGCGCACCTTCCAGACCTACAGCCCGCTGATCGCCAGCATCGAGGTCAAGCGCCGCGGCGACGTGCGCCGCGCCAAGCTGTACTACCTGCGCCAGCGCAGCGGCAAGTCGGCGCGCATCAAGGAGAAGCTCGGCTGACCCTCGGTCAGCCCGCGGCTTTGCCGCGGCTCGCGCGACAGCGCGAAGCGAGCTTCGGTGCGACCCGGCCGCAGCCGGTCGCGTCAAAGACCGGCTTGCAACCTTGCCCTCGGTCTCCCGCATCCTGAACCCGCACGACGTGCCGGTGGCCGGCACCGACGCGCACCTGCCGGCCGTTCCCGCGCACGCCCTGACGGCGAGTGCGCTGCGGCGGCGTTTTGGCCAGCCCGAGATCTGGGTGCCGGAGTTCCCCGGCGACGGCGGCCTGTGGGCCGGGCGTGAGCCCGCGCATGCCGCCGTGCTGGTGCCGCTGGTTCAGCGTGGCGACGCGCTGCATGTGCTGCTCACCCTGCGCACGGACCACCTTCGTGACCATGCCGGCCAGGTGAGCTTTCCCGGCGGCCGGCGTGAAACCGACGACGCCGACCCGGCGGCCACCGCGCTGCGCGAGGCCGAAGAAGAGGTGGGCCTGCCGCGCCGCAGCGTCGAGGTCATCGGCCAGATGCCGGACTACACCACCGTCACGCACTTCGTCGTCACGCCCGTGGTGGCGCTGGTGCAGCCGCCCTTCGATCTGGCGCTGGACCGCTTCGAGGTGGCCGAGGCCTTCGAGGTGCCGCTGCCCTTCCTCATGAATCCGGCGCACCACCGGCGCCATGTCTTCACGTTCGACGGCGACCAGCGCCAGTTCCTGTCGATGCCGTGGCAGGGCACCGGTGCCGACGGTGTATCGCGCCAATACTTCATCTGGGGCGCCACGGCGGCGATGCTGAGGAACCTGTACCGCTTCCTCGCCGGGTGAGGCCCTATCATCGCTGCGAATGAGTTTCTTCGCAGTCATGTTCGCGCTGCTGCTCGAACAACTCAAGCCGCTGCCGCGCGACAACTGGATCCACGAGACGCTGGCCGCGTGGGTGCGCTGGACGGGCCAGAATTTCGACGCCGGGCGGCCGCACCACACTTGGGTGGTGTGGTGCGTGTCGGTCGGCGTGCCGGTGGCTGTGGTGACCGCGATGTACCTTTTGGCGGCGCATTTCAGCCTGCTGCTGGCACTGGCCTTCGACGTGGCGCTGCTCTACCTGACACTGGGTTTTCGCCAGTTCAGCCACTATTACACCGATATCCGCGAAGCACTGGACCGCGGTGACGAGAACGAGGCGCGCCGTCTGTTGGCCGAATGGCGCCACCTCGACGCCAGCGAACTGCCGCGCACCGAGGTGCTGCGTCATGTCATCGAACATGCGTTGCTGGCCGCGCACCGCCATGTCTTCGGCGTCTTCTTCTGGTTCGTCGTCTTTTCGGCACTCGGCCTGGGGCCGGTGGGAGCGGTGCTCTACCGGATGGCCGAATTCTCCAGCCGCTACTGGAGTTACCGCCTGCGCGCCATGGATGCCCCGGCCAACGACCAGTTGATGCTGCTGTCGCGTCGGCTGTTTGCGTGGATCGACCACGTGCCGGCGCGCTTGACGGCCTTCGGTTTCGCCGTGGTCGGCAATTTCGAGGACGCCATCGGCAGCTGGCGACGCGACGCCGGGCTGTGGCAGCACCCCAACGAAGGCATCATCCTGGCCTCGGCCGCCGGGGCCCTGGGCGTGCAACTGGGTGGCACGGCAGCTCCCGGCGTCACGCCCGACCGGTCCAAGACTTTCTCGGCCGGTGGCCCGGGCATCGCCGACGCCACCGGGTCCACCGCCGGTGACCCGGTGCAGCCGGGTCACCTGCAAAGCGTGGTGGGGCTGGTGTGGCGCTCGGTGGTGCTGTGGATGCTGCTGGTGGCGCTGCTGACCCTGGCCAACGTGCTGGGGTGAGCGGGGACGCAAGGCAGCGACTGCTCGCTGACGGGCGCCGGGCGAACGAGCGCGCGACAGTGCTGCAGCGGCGCCCTCAAGACCGCGTCCGCGAAAGCTCGTCGTACAGCATCTCGTAGATGCGTTGCCGCGACTCGCTGATCTCGCCCCGCTCCATGGCCGCGCGCACGCCGCAGCCCGGCTCGTGTCGATGGCTGCAGTTGTGGAACCGGCAATGGCCCAGCGCGGCGGCGAAGTCCGGCATCAGGCTGGCCAGCCGTTCGGCAGCGATGTGGCGCAGGCCGAATTCCTGGAAGCCCGGGGTGTCGATGAGGGCGCCGCGGTGGTCGTCGTCCAGCCAGTACCAGGTGCTGGTGGTGGTGGTGTGGCGGCCGGCGGCCAGCGCCTTGGAGATCTCGCCCACCTGGGCCGCGGCGGCCGGCACCAGCAGGTTGATGAGCGTGCTCTTGCCCATGCCGCTGGCACCCAGCACCAGCGTCGTGCGACCGGCCAGCTGCGCCAGCAGGCGTTCCGCGGCGCCGAGCGGGTCGGCCTTGAGCGCCATCTCGACCACCTCCACGCCCATCGCCCGGTACGGCGCCAGCCGTTCGCGGGCTGCAGCGGCGACCGGCAGGTCCACCTTGTTCAGGCCGATCAGCGTCGGGATGCCGGCGTCCTGCGCCGCCACCAGTGCGCGCGTGAGCTGCGCCTCGCTGAATACCGGCTCGCCGGCCACCAGCATCAGGATCTGGTCCAGGTTGGCGGCGAACGACTTGGTGCGCCAGTCGTCCTGGCGGAACAGCAGGTTGCGCCGCGGCTCGATGCGGTCGACGACACCGCCATCGCCGGTGACCTGCCAGTGCACGCGGTCGCCGACGACGAGCTCGCTCTTCTTGCCGCGCGGGTGGCACAGCACACGCCGGCGATCGGGGGTTTCCACCACGACATGGCGGCCGTGGGCGGCCACCACCAGCCCGAGGTCGAGTGCGGCAGGCCCCTCCGCGCTGGCAGCCCGCGCGCCGCGCGCGCTCAAGGCAGCAGCGCGTCCACCTTGGCGGCGCAGATGAAGTCGTTGATGGAGATGCCGCCCACCGAATGCGTGTTGAAACGCACCGTGCAGCGGTTGTACGACACCGCCAGATCGGGGTGGTGGTCTTGCGCGTGCGCGACCCAGGCCACGGCGTTCACGAAGGCCATGGTGCGGTGGTAGTCGGCAAAGTCGTAGCGCTTGTGGAGGGCACCATCGGCCAGCGACCAGCCGGGGGCGGCGGCCAGGTGCTGCGCGATGCGGTCCATGTCCAGCGGCGCATGGCCTTCGAGCGGCTGGCAGTGCTGGCTGGCGAGAGGGTGCATGGTTCAGGCCGGGAGCGGTTGCGGAAGTGGCTGCGGAAGTGGCTGCGGGAGCGGCAGCGCTGCCAGTCGTTCGGAGGCCGGCGGGTGCGAATAGTAAAAGCGCACGTAGACCGGGTCGGGCGTGAGCGTGGCGGCGTTGTCCTCGTGCAGCTTGAGCAGGGCACGTGCCAAATCGCGGCCGTCGGCCTGGGCGCAGGCATAGGCGTCGGCCTGGAGTTCGTGGCGGCGCGAGAAATGCGCCAGCAGCGGTGAGACGAAGAAGGTGAACGGCGGCAGCGCCAGCATGAACAGCAGCAGCGCCAGCGCGTCGTTCGCTGCGGCCAGGTTGGGCGCCACGCCCAGGCCGGCATAGAAGCCGCTCTGGCCGGCCAGCCAGCCCAGCAGCGCCAGGCCCGCCAGGCTGAAGCCGAAGATGCCCGCCATGCGCTGCAGCACGTGCTTGTGCTTGAAGTGGCCCAGTTCGTGCGCCAGCACGGCTTCCACCTCGCCAGGCGTCAGCCGCTGCAGCAGCGTGTCGAAGAAGACCACCCGCTTGGCCGCGCCCAGGCCGGTGAAGTAGGCGTTGGCGTGCGCCGAACGCCGGCTGCCGTCCATCACGAACAGGCCCTTGGCGGCAAAGCCGCAGCGCTGCATCAGCGCCTGCACGCGCGTGCGCAGCGCATCGTCGGCCAGCGGCTCGAACTTGTTGAAGATCGGGGCGATGACGGTGGGGTAGAGCACCAGCAGCGCGAGGTTGAAAGCCACCCAGGCCACCCAGGCCCACAGCCACCACATGCCGCCCGACGCACCCATGATCCACAGCACGAGCGCGGCCAGCGGCAGCCCGATCACGGCGCCCACCGCCGTGCCCTTGGCCATGTCGGTGAACCACATCTTCAGCGTCATGCGGTTGAAGCCGAAACGCTGCTCGATGCGGAAGGTGCCGTACCACTCCAGCGGCAGGTCGAGCAGGCCGCCGACGAAGGCAAACGCCGACAGCAGCGCGAGCTGGTAGGCCAGGGGGCCCCAGGCCGGCGGCACCAGGTCGAGCAGCAGCGCATTCAGCGCGTCCAGGCCACCCAGCAGCGTCCAGCCCAGCAGCACGGCGCCGCCGATCGCGGTGGCCGCCAGCCCGAACCGGCCCTTGGCCAGCGTGTAGTCGGCCGCCTTGCGGTGGGCTTGCAGCGTCACGGTGCCGGCGAAGGCCGCGGGCACCTGGTCGCGGTGCGCGGCCACGTGGCGCATCTGGCGCGTGGCGAGCCAGAGCTTGACGCCCAGCGACGCCATCAGTGCCGCCACGAAGGTCCAGGTGAAGAGTGCGGGTTGCATCGGCCGCAAGTGTAGGCTTGGGCCAGAATCAGCCGCTTTGATACGGGCAAGCCACCATGAGCGACAACGGTTTGACGGCCAGCGAGCACAACCTGGTCTGGATCGACCTGGAAATGACGGGCTTGCTGCCCGACAGCGACCGCATCATCGAGATCGCCGTCGTCGTGACCGACCCGCTGGTCACCATGCGCGTGGAAGGGCCGGTCTTCGCCGTGCACCAGAGCGACGCCGTGCTCGACGGCATGGACAACTGGAACCGCGGCACGCACGGCAAGAGCGGCCTCACCGCACGCGTGCGCGCCTCGGCCGTCGACGAGGCCGCGGCCGAGATGCAAGTCATCGCCTTCCTGAAGCAGTACGTGCCCAAGGGAAAGAGCCCCATGTGCGGCAACAGCATCTGCCAGGACCGGCGTTTCCTGGCCCGCCACATGCCGCGGCTGGAGGCCTATTTCCACTATCGCAACGTCGACGTGAGCACGCTGAAGGAGTTGGCCCGGCGCTGGAAACCGGCGGCTCTGGAAGGTTTCAAGAAGGCGCAGGCGCACACCGCGCTGGCCGACATCCACGAGTCGATCGACGAGATGCTGCACTATCGACAGCATCTGCTGGCGGTTTGAATGAACCACTGCCAGCCTCTGCTGGCGGTGCGCGGCCTTGCCGACGGTGCGGTGCCTGACCATGCCCTCCGTCACACGCCTGTCGCAACGGATTCGTACACTAAAAGGATGACCGCCGATTCACGGGCCCTGGTGCCAGGTGCCATTGCCGCCGCTGCCAGCGCCACTGCCGGCGCCGCGGCCACACCGGGCCCCTTGCCGCTGCTCGACCGCGAGCGCTCCATCCTGCAGTTCAACCGCCGAGTGCTGGCCCAGGCCCGGCGCGAAGACGTACCGCTGCTCGAGCGGCTGCGCTACATCACCATCGTGAGCAGCAACCTCGACGAGTTCTTCGAAGTGCGCGTGGCCGACATCATCGAGGCCACGCGGCAGCCCGGCTCGGGCATCACGCGCCAGACCCTGGTCGCGGTGGCCAACGCCGCACACGAACTCGTCGACGAACAGTACGCGCTGTTCAACGACGTGCTGATGCCGGCGCTGCAGCAAGCCGGCATCGTCGTGCTGAACCACGCCGAGCGCAATGCCGCGCAGCGCGCGTGGGTGCAGCGCTTCTTCGAGACCCAGGTGCGGCCGCTGCTGGTGCCGGTGAGCCTGGACCCCAGCCACCCGTTCCCGCAGGTGGCCAACAAGTCGCTGAATTTCATCGCCCGGCTGGGCGGGCGCGACGCCTTCGGCCGCGACAACCAGATCGCCATCGTCAAGGTGCCGCGCGTGCTGCCGCGCGTGATCCGCCTGCCCGACGAACTGTGCCCGGGGCAGCAGGGTTTCGTGCTGCTCACCAGCGTCATGCGCGCCCACCTGGGCGAGCTGTTTCCCGGGCGCGAGGTGGTGTCGTTTTCGCAGTTCCGCGTCACGCGCGACTCCGACCTGGACGTCGAGTCCGACGATGTCGTGAACCTGCGCCAGGCCATGCGCAGTGGCCTGACCACGCGAAACTACGGCCTGGCGATCCGGCTAGAGGTCGTCAGCACCTGCCCGCCAGAGCTGTACGGCTTCCTGCTCGAGCAGTTTTCGCTGCCCGAGATGGCGCTGTACAAGGTCAATGGGCCGGTCAACCTGGTGCGCCTGAGTCAGCTCATCGACCAGGCCGACGGCGGCGGCCTCCACTTCCCGCGCTGGGAGCCGCGCTGGCCCGATGCGCAGTTGCCTCGCGCGCGTTCCATTTTCGAGCGCCTGCGCGACGGCGACGTGCTGCTGCACCACCCGTTCGAGAGCTTCGAGCCCGTGGTGCAGTTCCTGCGCGAAGCCGTTCAGGACCCCGACGTGCTGGCCATCAAGCAGACCATCTACCGCACCGGCGCGCAGAGCGAGCTGATGGACCTGCTGATCGAGGCCGCGCGCCGCGGCAAGGAAGTGCTGGCCGTGGTGGAGCTGAAGGCGCGTTTCGACGAAGAGGCCAACATCAACTGGGCCGAGCGGCTGGAAGCGGTGGGCGCCCAGGTGGTGTACGGCATCGTGGGTCTGAAGACGCACGGCAAGATGCTGCTCGTGACGCGGCGCGAGAAGGGCCGGCTGCGGCGATACGCGCACCTGTCCACCGGCAACTACAACCCGAAGACGGCGCGCCTGTACACCGACATCGGTTGCCTCACCGCCGATCCGGGGCTGACCGCCGACGCCGACGTGGTCTTCCTGCAACTCGCCAGCCAGACGCGGGCCAAGGCGCCCCAGCACCTGGTCACTGCGCCGTTCCAGATGCACCGGCGCATGCTGCGCCACATCGGCCAGGTGACGGTGGCCGCGCGTGCCGGGCGGCCGGCGCGCATCGTGGCCAAGGTCAATGCCCTCACCGACCCCGGCTTGATGCAGGCGCTGGCCGAAGCCAGCCAGGCCGGCGCCAGCATCGACCTCATCGTGCGCGGCGCCTGCATGCTGCCGCCCGGGCTGCCGGATTTCACGGAGAACATCCGCGTGCGTTCGGTGGTGGGCCGCTTCCTGGAGCACACGCGCATCCTGTATTTCCGCTGGGGCGAAGGCGAAGCCGACGAGGTGCTCTACCTCAGCAGCGCCGACTGGATGAGCCGCAACATGTTCCGCCGCATCGAGGTGGCCTGGCCGGTGCGCGACCGCTCGCTGCGCCAGCGTATCGTCGACGAAGGCTTGGTGCCCTATCTGCACGACCAGCGCGACGCCTGGCTGCTGGACAGCAGCGGCCGCTACAAGCGTGTGGCCGAGTCCGGCGTCAGCGCGCAGCAGGCGCTGATGCAACGCTATTCCTGAGCAGCGACGGCCAGCATGGACCTCATCCTCTGGCGCCATGCCGAAGCCCTTGAATTGCGCGAGCTCAAGGACGACCTGGATCGCTCGCTCACGCCCAAGGGCGAACGCCAGGCGCAGCGCATGGCGGCCTGGCTGAACCGGCAACTGCCGGCCAGCACGCGCGTGTTGGTGAGTCCGGCGCGCCGGGCGCAGCAGACGGCCGCGGCACTGGACCGCAAGTTCAAGACCGTGCCTGCGCTGGCCCCCGACGCCGACGTGGCGGCGCTGCTGCACGCCGTGCGCTGGCCCGACGCGCGCGAGCCCGTCCTGCTGGTCGGCCACCAGCCCACGCTGGGGCTGGCTGCGGCCTACCTGCTTTCGGGCCAGCCCCAGGCCTGGGCGGTGCGCAAGGCCGGCGTGTGGTGGCTGCGTGCGCGCGAACGCGAAGGCCAGCTGCAGGTCGTGCTGCACGCCGTCATCGCGCCCGACCTGCTGTAGAGAACCGCCGGCCCTTCGGCACGCCGCGCCCGCGCGGCCACCGGCGGGGCCCGCTCCCGCGCCTAGGCCACTGCCAGCACCACCCGCAGCGGCCCGCTGCGTGCCCAGGTGGTCGCCTCTTCCTGCAGCAGGAACAAGGTGCGCGGGTTGGCCTCGGCCCAGGCGGCACTGTGCGCCAGCACGGCGTCGCGCCCGGTGGCGCGCAGGCGCAGCGCATTCGGGTTGGCCGGTCCCCGTGCGTGGCACTTGACGACCGCCAGCCGCAGGCACAGCACCTGCCAGGCAAAGGTCTCGCTGGCCAGTTGCGGCTCGATCTTGCGCAGGCCGCCGCGCTGACCCAGCACCAGGTCGCCGATGCGGCGCTGCTGGCTCTGCGAGAAGCCCGGCGCGTCGACATTGCCCAGCAGGTAGGCGCTGTGGCGGTGGTGGTCGTGGTGCGAGACCATCAGTCCCACCTCGTGCAGCGCGCAGGCCCAGGCCAGTTCGCGCCGCGTCTCCGGGTCCGGGTCCGGCACCGCGCTGTCGAACAGCGCCAGAGCCACCGCGGCCACGCGCGCCGCCTGCCCGGGGTCGACGCCGAAGCGCCGCTGCAGGTCGGCCACCGAGGTGTCGCGCATGTCGCCGGGCAGGGCCCGGTGCATGGCCAGCAGGCGCTCGTGCAGGTCGACGATGACACCCTGGCGCAGCGCACCCTTGGCCGGCCACAGGGCGCGGATATCGAAATGCGCCGACAGCGTATACAGGATGGCCAGGCCGCCGGGCAGCACGGCACGCCGCTCGGGCTTCAGGCCGGGCAGGTCGATGCGGTCCACCTGCCCGGCATCCAGGCAGCGCGCCATGCACCAGCGCAGCCCCGCAGGGGTGATGCGGCCGTCGGTCACGCCGGAGGCCTGGAGCAGCTGCGACACCGCGCCGGCGGTGCCCGACGAGCCCAGCGCCTGGCCCCACAGCTTGGGCGCGAAGGACTGCAGCCCTTCCTCGAATTCGGCCCCGGCGGCCACCTGCGCGGCACGGAAGCCGTTGCGCGTGATCTGGCCACCCTCGAAGAAGCGCATCGACAGGCTGACGCAGCCGACGCGAAAGGACTCCGCGACCTGCGGCGTGCGGCCCTGGCCGCGGATCATCTCGGTGGAGCGGCCGCCGATGTCGACCACCAGCCGCGGCTCGTCGCTGGGCTGCATGTGCGCCACGCCGGCATAGATGAGCCGCGCCTCCTCGCGCCCCGAGATGACTTCGATCGGGTGGCCCAAGGCCTCCTGTGCGCGCAGCAGGAAGGCATTGCGGTTGCGCGCCTCGCGAAGGGTCTGCGTGGCCACGGCGCGCACCTGGCCCGGTGCGAAGCCGGCCAGCCGGGACGCAAAGCGCCGCAGGCAGACCAGGCCGCGCTGCGCCGCTTCCTCGGTGAGCATGCCGTTGGCGTCGAGCCCGGCGCCCAGGCGCACGGTCTCCTTCAGGTAGTCGATGCGCCGGTAGCGGGTCTGCGGCAGCTGCCCGATCTCCAGGCGGAAGCTGTTCGAACCCATGTCGATGGCCGCCAAGGGGCTTCCCGGTCTCAGGCCTATATCCATGCCGCCGATCGTACCCGGGCGACCTGCGCCAAAATTTCTGCGTCTCCATTCGCGTTAGGAAATTCCCGTGCTCAAAGAAGACTTCGACACCTTGGTTCCGGCCGCTGGCGGCGTGAACAGGCGTACATTCGTGCGCGGTGCGCTGGGCAGTGGCTTTGCGGCCTCGGTGCTGCCAGTGATGGCGCAGACGGTGATCAAGACCGACACCACCGGCCTCGTCACTGGCGAGGTAAAGATTCCCGTGGGCGACTTCAAGATGCCGGCCTATCGCGCTGCGCCTGCGGGCCGCAGCGGCCTGCCCGTGGTGCTGGTTGTGAGCGAGATCTTCGGTGTGCACGAGCATATTGCCGACGTCGCGCGCCGCTTTGCCAAGGCCGGTTACCTGGCCATCGCGCCGGAACTCTTCGTGCGCCAGGGCGACCCGCAGTCCTACGGCGAGGTGGGCAAGCTCATTGCCGAGGTCGTCTCCAAGGTGCCCGACGAACAGGTCCTGGGCGACCTGGACGCCACCGTGGCCTGGGCCAGGGGTCAGGGTGCCGACACGTCGCGCACCGGCATCACGGGCTTTTGCTGGGGCGGCCGCATCACGTGGCTGTATGCCGCGCACAGTCCGCAGGTGAAGGCGGGCGTAGCCTGGTATGGGCGCCTCGTGGGCCAGGCTTCGCCGCTGACGCCGAAGCACCCGGTGGACACGACCGGTTCCTTGAACGGCCCCGTGCTCGGCCTGTACGGTGCGAAAGACACGGGCATCCCGCTGGACACGGTCGACCAGATGAAAGCGGCGCTGGCCGCCGGCAGCGCGGCGGCGAGGAAGAGCGAAATCGTGATCTACCCCGAGGCGCCGCATGCCTTCCACGCCGACTACCGGCCGAGCTACCGCACCGAAGCCGCCGCAGACGGCTGGAAACGCTGCCTGGACTGGTTCAGGGCGCACGGCGTGGCCTGAGAGCCTGTGAAATATTCCGCCACACCCGCTCGTGCGCCCGAAACGGCGTCGCTCGTCGTTGCAAATGCTCGACGTAGCCCGAGCTACGTCTGCGCTTTGCGCCTGGATCGACACCGTTTCGGACACCCGCTCGGGCGCGCCGGAATACTTCACAGGCTCTGAGCCGCGGGTCCGTTGCGGGCCGACGCCCTTGACAGCGTCGCTAACATGATGAATCGGGGTCGTCCTGATGGCGACCCCGATCTTCCATGACCCTGGTCTATATCCTGCTGGCCACCCTGGCCGGCGGCCTGCTTTCCGTCTTCATTGCCGCCTCGCTCACGCTGGCGGTGCTGAGCCGCGTCGTCAAGGGGCTGGTCAGCCTGTCGGCCGGTGTGCTGCTGGGCACGGCGCTGCTGCACGTGCTGCCCGAGGCCTTCGAAAGCGCGGCCACGCCGCAGGCCTTGTTCGGCACGCTGCTGGGCGGGCTGCTCTCCTTCTGGCTGCTGGAAAAGGTGGAGCTGTACCGGCATGCCCACCACCACGAAGGCGACGGCCACGGGCACCACCACCAATTCGACGCTCAGCAGGCCGGCCGCGGCGGCTTGAGCGTGCTTGTGGGCGACAGCATCCACAATTTCTGCGACGGCGTGATCATCGCCGCGGCCTTTCTAGCCGACACCGGGCTGGGCGTGGTCACTGCGCTGGCCATCGTGGCGCACGAAATCCCGCAGGAAGCCGGCGACTTCATCGTGCTGCTCAACGCCGGCTTCTCGCGCCGCAAGGCGCTGCTGTACAACGCCCTGTCTGGGCTGGCGGCGGTGGCCGGGGGCGTGCTGGGCTATTTTCTCGTCGGGCCCTGGGAAGCGGCATTGCCCTACCTGCTGGTGGCGGCGTCCAGCAGTTTCATCTATGTGGCGGTGGCCGACCTGCTGCCGCAACTGCAGCAGCGCCTGGCGTGGCGCGAGACGCTGGCCCAGGTGGCGTGGATCGGCGGCGGCCTGGGCCTGGTGCTGCTGGCGCGGGCGCTGATGCACGCCCACGCACATTGAATGAAGCCGCGCCGCGGGGCGCGACCTCGACGTCCGTCAGCGCACCACCAGCACCGGCAGCGTGCTGTGCGTGAGCACCTTCTGCGTCTCGCTGCCCAGCAGCAGCGCGGTCACGCCGCGGCGGCCGTGCGAGGCCATCACGATGAGGTCGCATTGCTGCGCCTTGGCATGGTCCAGGATCGCCTCCCAGGGGTGCAGCGCCTCCACGGTGTGGCCATGCGCGGTCAGGCCGGCCGCCTCGTCGGTGGCCACCTTGACGCGCGCGGCGGCGACGCGCTCCTGGGCGTCGAAGAACTCCTGCGGCGGCACCGGCTGCATCTCGGAGATGGCGCTGTACGGGAAGGGCTCCTTCACCGCCAGCACGAAGAGCTCGGCGCCTGAAAGGCGCGCCATGCCGATGGCGGTCGTGACGGCCTTGGCAGTGATGTCGGAACCGTCGGTGGGAACCAGGATGCGCTTGAACATGGGGACTCCTTTGGCTTGGAAAACGAACGTGCCGGGCCGCGTGATGACTCTGAAGTGTTCAGCGCCGCCGGCCGCCGGCATTGACTCGGATCAACCACGGGCGATCGGCCGCGACGCGTCGCTGCACCATTCGCTCCACGAGCCGGGATACAACACGGCGCCATCGTACCCCGCGTGCACCATGGCCAGCAGGTTGTGGCAGGCGGTGACGCCGGACCCGCAGCTGTGCACCACCTCGCCCGCGCCGGCGCCGAGCGCGGCGAACTCCGCCTGCAGCGCCGCGGCGGGCTTGAAACGGCCGTCGCTACCCAGGTTGTCGCCGAAGAAGCGCTGCCTGGCGCCGGGAATGTGGCCGGCCACCGGGTCCAGCGGCTCGACCTCGCCACGAAAGCGCTCGCCGGCTCGGGCGTCGAGCAGCGGCAGCTGGCCGAGCCGGGCCAGCAGCGCATCCGTGGCGATGGTGGGCATGGCCGGCACGGTGGCAGGGTAGGGCGGTGAAGCGCTTGGGGCCGACGCCTCGGTCGCCAGCGTGCCGCCGGCCGCCAGCCAGGCGGCCAGACCGCCGTCGAGTGCCGCCACCGCGTCGTGGCCCAGCCAGCGCAGCAGCCACCAGGCGCGCGCGGCATACGGACCGCCCTGGGCGTCGTAGACCACGACCTGTACGCCGGGCGCAACGCCCCAGCGCCCGGCGGTGGCCGCGAAGGTGTCGAAGTCGGGCAGCGGGTGACGGCCGTTGCGGCCGGTCTTCGCTCCCGACAGATCGCGGTCGAGGTGGGCGTAGAGCGCACCGGGAAGGTGGCCGGCGGCCCAGTCGCGCTCGCCGGCGCCGGTATCGGCGAGGTCGAAGCGGCAGTCCAGCATCACCAGGGGTGACTTGGTGCCCAGCCGTGCGGCGGTTTCGGCGACGGAAATGAGTGTCTTGAAGGCCATGGTGCAGTCTCGATTCAGGCTTCGTTGGGGGTGGCGCCGGGAGCGGAGCGGCGATCGTGCAACAGCGTGGCGGTGACGCCGGCGCCGATGATGAGCGCCATGCCGGCCAGCGAGAGGGTGGTCACCGGGTCGTCGAACAGCCAGACACCGAAGCCGAAGCCGAAGACGATGCCCAGGTATTGCAGTGCCGCGACGCCGAGCGTGGCGCCGGTGGCATAGGCCAGCGTCATCATCCACTGGCCGGCCGTGGCCAGGATGCCGATCGCCAGCAGCAGCGCCAGCCCCACGAGCGAGCGGTAGAAGACGATCTCGCCGGCAACGTACCGCTCCGACGCCAGCTTGACGCATGCGCCCATGACCGTGAAGGCCAGCGCCGCGCCCACCATGAACAGCGGCGGCGACGCCAGCCCGGGACGATCGGCGCCCAGCGGGCGCGCCAGCGCCACCTCAGCCGCCGGGCGCGGCCGACCCCATTTCGCGCCGGTACCATTCGTGGAAGTGCTGCATGCCGTCTTCCATGGGGCTTTGGTAGGGGCCGGTTTCGTCGTCGCCGCGGTTGAACAAGGCCTGGCGGCCGGCGTCCATGCGCAGGGCGATCTCGTCGTCTTCCACGCAGGTTTCCATGTAGGCGGCCTGCTGGGCTTCGACGAGTTCTCGCTCGAAGGCGGCGACTTCTTCCGGGTAGAAGAATTCCACCCGATTCAAGGTCTTGCGCGGGCCCTGGGGAAAGAGCGTGGAGACCACCAGCACATGCGGATACCACTCCACCATGATCGTGGGCAGGTAGGTCAGCCAGATGGAGCCGTGCGCCGGCGCCCGGCCACCGCGGAAGGCCAGCAGGCTTTCGTGCCAGCGCTGGTACACGGGCGAGCCCGGCCGCGCGAGTGCCTGGCTGACACCCACCGTTTGCACTGAGTGGTGGGCACCGAATTCCCAGGCCAGGTCCTCGCATGTCACGAAGTGGCCGAGCCCGGGGTGGAAGGGGCCGACGTGGTAGTCCTCCAGGTAGACCTCGATGAAGGTCTTCCAGTTGTAGTCGCATTCATGCTGTACGGCGCGGTCGAAGACGTACCCGCTGAAGTCGAGTTCGGCCGCCGGACCCAGTCTGGACAGGTCGGCGACGACGTCGCGCCCGTTCGGCTCGAACAACAAGCCATGCCAGTTCTGGATCGGGTAGCTGCGCAGGTTCAGGCAGGGATCTTCGGCGAAGTGAGGGGCGCCGACCAACTTGCCGTGCAGGTCGTAGGTCCAGCGGTGCAGCGGGCAGACGATGTTCTGCCGCGTGTGGCCGCGGCCCTTCAGCATCACCGCCTGGCGGTGGCGGCACACGTTGGACACCAGTTCGACGCCTTGCGCCGTACGGACCAGGGCGCGTCCCTCGCCCTCCTGCGCCAGCGCCTGGTAGTCGCCCACTTCCGGCACGGCCAATTCGTGGCCCAGATAGCGCGGAACACGCTGGAAGATGAGTTCCTGTTCGCGGCGGAACAGGCTCTCGTCGAGATAGCTGGAAACCGGAAGTTGCAGACGGCTGCGTTGCAGCGCGTCGAGACTGACGCTCAGGTCCGACATGATGCGACCAGATCCTCCTTGGCAGGTGTATCGACCCCCTCGCCTAACGATCCCTTGCGGGGCCGCCGGCCAACGAAACCGAAGCCAACCGGCTACGGAGAAAATCTGATTGTAGCGGCCGGCCCGGCGGGGCAAGCCGTGCGTGCCGGCAAGTGCTTGCATCGGGTGGGCCGGCGCGCGCCTGGTTCGGCCGGCGCAGTCGGCCCCGAGGGCTTTGTCTAGAATGCCGTTTCGTATTTCATCTTCCGAAATGGCAAGAAGCGCCGCATCCGCAAGCAAGGAACCCGCCAGCTACGAACAGGCCTTGGCCGAGCTGGACCGCCTGGTGGCGCAGATGGAAGGGGGGCAGTTGCCGCTGGACCAGTTGCTGGACGGCTACCGCCGCGGCGCCGAACTGTTGGCCTATTGCCGTGGCCGCCTGCAGGGGGTGGAAGAACAGGTCAAGGTGCTGGACGACGGCCAACTCAAGGCATGGGGTGCCGAGTGAGCGTCGTCGCCATGACCGTCTTCGACTTCGAAACCTGGGCGCGCGAGCAGCTGGCCGGCGTGGAGTCGGCGCTGGAATCCTGGGTGCCGGCCGCGGCGCCGGCGGGCCTGGGCGAGGCCATGCGCTACGGCGTGCTCGATGGCGGCAAGCGGCTGCGCCCACTGCTGGTGCTGGCGGCCTGCGACGCGGTGGCCGGCGAGCCGGTCGCGGCGCTGCGCGCGGCGGTCGCGGTGGAGCTGATCCACGCCTATTCGCTGGTGCACGACGACATGCCCTGCATGGACAACGACGTGCTGCGCCGCGGCAAGCCCACCGTGCACGTGAAATTCGGCCAGGCGCAGGCCATGCTGGCCGGCGACGCGATGCAGGCACTGGCCTTCGAGGTGCTGACCCCGGAAGAAGGCGTGGCACCCGCGCTGCAGGCGCGGCTGACCGCGCTGCTGGCACGTGCCGCCGGGCACGCCGGCATGGCCGGGGGACAGGCCATCGACCTGGCCAGCATCGGCCGCACACTGGACGAGACGGCTTTGCGCGACATGCACCGTCGCAAGACCGGCGCCCTGCTGCAGGCCAGCGTGCTGATGGGGGCGGCCTGCGGTCGCGTCGACGCCACGGCCTGGCGTGCACTGGCCGACTACGGGGCTGCCGTCGGGCTGGCCTTCCAGGTGGTGGATGACATTCTGGACGTTACCCAGGCCTCGGAAACGCTGGGCAAGACGGCCGGCAAGGACCTCGACCACAACAAGCCGACCTATGTGTCGGTGCTCGGCCTGGACGCGGCCCGTCGCCATGCCGAAAACCTGCGCAAGCAGGCGTTGGCGGCACTGGTGCGCAGCGGGCTGGGCGCCGCGGCGGGCTGGCTGGCCGTGCTCGCCGACAAGGTCGTGGAGCGTGAAAGCTGATATGGACACGTTGCTGAAGAAGATCCAGAGTCCGGCCGATTTGCGCCGGCTCTCGCGTGCCGAATTGCAGGTCGTGGCCAACGAGTTGCGCCAGTTCGTGCTCAATACCGTGAGCCAGACCGGCGGCCACCTGGGCAGCAACCTGGGCACGGTGGAGCTGACGGTGGCGCTGCACTATGTCTTCAATACGCCCTACGACCGACTGGTGTGGGACGTGGGCCACCAGACCTACCCGCACAAGGTGCTGACCGGCCGCCGCGACCAGATGCACACGTTGCGCCAGCTCGGCGGCATCGCGGGTTTTCCGCGCCGCGACGAAAGCGAATACGACACCTTCGGCACGGCGCACAGCTCCACGTCGATCTCGGCGGCGCTGGGCATGGCGCTGGCCGCCCAACTCAAGGGCGAAGACCGCCACGCGGTGGCGGTCATCGGCGACGGTGCCATGAGTGCCGGCATGGCCTTCGAGGCCTTGAACAACGCCGGTGTCAGCCACGCCGGCGTCAGCGCCGACCTCCTGGTGGTGCTCAACGACAACGACATGTCGATCAGCCCGCCCGTGGGCGCGCTGAACAAGTACCTGGCGCGGCTGATGAGCGGCAATTTCTACGAGGCCGCGCGCGAGGGCGTGAAAGGCGTGCTGAAGGCGGCGCCGCCGCTGTTCGAGCTGGCGCGCCGCTTCGAGGAACACGCCAAGGGCATGGTCGTTCCCGGCACCATCTTCGAGGAATTCGGCTTCAACTACGTCGGTCCCATCGACGGCCACGATCTCGATGCACTGGTGCCGACGCTGGAAAACCTGCGCGCCAAGCGCGGGCCGCAGTTCCTGCACGTCGTCACCAAGAAGGGCTACGGCTACAAGCTGGCCGAAGCCGATCCGGTGAAGTACCACGCCGCCAGCGGCAAGTTCGACCCGGCGCTGGGGTTCCCGAAGAGCGCACCGAGCAAGCCCACCTTCACCCAGGTCTTCGGCCAGTGGCTGTGCGACATGGCCGAAGCCGACGAACGGCTGATCGGCATCACCCCGGCCATGCGCGAGGGCTCGGGCATGGTTGAATTCCACCGCCGCTTTCCCAGGCGCTACCACGACGTGGGCATTGCCGAGCAGCATGCGGTGACCTTCGCCGCCGGGATGGCCTGCGAAGGGCTGAAACCGGTGGTGGCCATCTACAGCACCTTCCTGCAGCGCGGCTACGACCAGCTCGTGCACGACGTGGCGCTGCAGAACCTGCCGGTGGTCTTTGCACTCGACCGCGCCGGCCTGGTGGGTGCCGACGGCCCCACGCATGCCGGTGCCTACGACATCGCCTTCGTGCGCTGCATCCCAAACTGCAGCCTGCTCACGCCCAGCGACGAGAACGAATGCCGCCAGGCGCTGACCACGGCCTTCCGCCAAAATCACCCGGTGGCCGTGCGCTACCCGCGCGGCACGGGCACAGGCGTGGCCGTGGAAACCGCGCTCAACGAATGGCCCTGGGGCCGGGGCGTGCTGCGCCGGCAGGGGCAGCGGCTGGCCGTGCTGGCCTTCGGCACCTTGCTGCACCCGGCGCTGCAGGCGGCCGAGAACCTGGGCTGCACGGTGGCCGACATGCGCTTCGCCAAGCCGCTGGACGAAGCGCTGGTGCTGGAACTGGCGCGCACGCACGACGGCCTGGTTACGGTGGAGGAGGGCTGCATCATGGGCGGCGCCGGCAGCGCGGTGCTGGAATGCCTGGCCGCCGCCGGGCTGGCGGTGCCGGTGCTGCAACTCGGCCTGCCCGACAAATTCGTCGAGCACGGCGACCCGTCCCGGCTGCTTGCGCTGTGCGGGCTGGACGCGGCGGGGATCGAGGCTTCCATCTTGCAGCGCTACGGCAGCCGGCCTTCGCTGGCCGCCGTGAACGCCTGATTCAAGTCAAGCGAATGGCGTCGTGTAAACCGCGCGGCCGTATCGCCGCGCCAATGCTGGCATGCTTTACTTGGCCATGAACCATCTCACGGATTCCCTGCACATCCCCGACACGCAAAGCGCCCGCGACGAACGCCGTCTGGCGATCCAGCGCGTCGGCGTGAAGGACGTGCGCTATCCGCTGCAGCTTCGCGTGGCCGGCGCGGTGCAGTCCACGGCTGCGCTGTGGTCGCTGGACGTGGCGCTGCCGGCCGAGAAGAAGGGCACGCACATGTCGCGCTTCGTGGCCTGGCTCGAGGCGCTGGACGTGCCGCTGGACGCGGCCACGCTGCGCGAACGCCATGCGGCCATGCTCGACAGGCTGGGCGCGCAGGAAGGCCGCATCGAAGCCGCCTTCAGCTTCTTCATCCGCAAGCGCGCGCCGGTGTCGGGCCTGCAAAGCCTGCTCGACTACCAGGGCCGCTGGATCGCCCAGACCCGCGCCGGTGCCACCACGTTGTGGATGGAAGTGGGGGTGCCGGTGAAGACCCTGTGCCCCTGCTCGAAGGAAATCTCGGACTATGGCGCGCACAACCAGCGCTCGCGGGTGACGCTGCGCGTGGAAGTCGGCGCACCGCTGGAGTGGCAGGAACTGGTGCGCTTCGCCGAGGAAAGTGCGTCCAGCGAGATCTGGCCCATGCTCAAGCGCAGCGACGAGAAGTGGATCACCGAGCGCGCCTACGAGAATCCCAAGTTCGTCGAGGACTTGGTGCGCGACGTGGCGTTGCGGCTGAATGCCGATGCGCGCATCGGCCGCTATCGGGTGGACGTCGAGAACTTCGAGTCCATCCACAATCATTCCGCCTACGCCCGCATCGAGCGCGTCTAGCGCGTCTAGCGCCGGGCTTCGTGCGGTCCGTCACGGACCACGCCGCCTGTAGGAATTTGCCTGACAGGCGCGGTGGAAGAAGCAGGACTGCAGCC
The DNA here is from genome assembly GCA_034522875.1 of Rubrivivax sp. Classification (GTDB taxonomy): domain Bacteria; phylum Pseudomonadota; class Gammaproteobacteria; order Burkholderiales; family Burkholderiaceae_C; genus Rubrivivax. The sequence continues at coordinate 54,274 of JAXHKY010000012.1, forward strand.
ACGGAACTGGGCTGATGTCCACGGCCAGTTCGGCTGCCTAGAGTCCACTCCATCGATTCGTGAAACCCGAACCCTGGAGAAGACCCATGAACAGCGAACAGATCCTGGCCGAGATCCGCGAAGCCAATCTCTCTTACCTGATGCTGGCGCAGAGCCTGATCCGCATCGACCGCGACCAGGCGCTGTTCCGCCTGGGCGTGAACGAGGACACCGCCACGCTGATCGGCACGCTCACCCCGGCGCAGATGATGAAGATCGCCACCACCAACACGCTGCTGTGCCGCTTCCGCATGGACGACGACGTGGTGTGGAACCTCATCACCAACCACGGCAAGGGCGCGGCCAACGACGGCATGTCGCGACTGCACGCCTCCATCCTGATGGCCGGGCGCCACCAGGAAGCCGCCTGACGGCGCCCCATCCACTCACGAGAACGCACATGGCCCGCAGCAAGAGCATCCTCACCGAAGCCCGGCAGATCGAACGCGCCGTCACACTGATCCAGCTCGGCGCACGGCTGCAGGTGCTGGAAAGCGAGACCGACCTCAGCTACGAGCGCCTGCTGCGCCTGTACAAGGAAGTGGCGGGAAAGAGCCCGAGCAAGGGCCAGCTGCCGTTTTCCACCGACTGGTTCATGACCTGGCAGCCCAACATCCACGCCAGCCTGTTCCTGAACATGCACGAATACCTGAACAAGGTGGCGGCGCTGGACGAGATCGACACCGTCATCAAGGCCTACCAGCTGTACCTGGAGCAGATGCAGGCGCAGGGGCTGGAGCCGCTGCTGAGCGTGACGCGCGCGTGGCGGCTGGTGAAATTCGTCGACAACGGCATGCTCACCCTGACCAAGTGTCGCAAGTGCGGCGGCCACTTCGTGACGCACCCGCACGAGATCGCTCGCCACTATGTGTGCGGGTTGTGCAACCCGCCGGCACGCGCCGGCAAGGGCAAGCCTGCGGTACGGCGGCCGGTGGACCCCCACGATGCGCAGCTGGCCGGCGGCGTGCTTCGGGCCGGCATGGGCCTGCATCTCGGCCAGCGTCTGGGAGCGGTCGCGCCGGCCACGGGCGGACATTGATCACGCTTCACCGCTCAAGTTGCCGCGCGGTGCGCCGAAATCAATGTTGAGTTCATTGCTCGTCTCCTCCTGGCACAGTCCCCTGTGCTTTCGAGCGGGCCCCTCGGGGCCCGCTCACTTTCGCCTGCGGCCCCGTCGCTGAACGCGGTGCGGTGGGTGACAAGGCCGACTTCGGCCCTCTGATCCGGCCTTTCGCCGCCCTGGCGCCGTCGACACTGGGCGCTCCCCTGGAGCCATTCCCGTGCCGATCCGCACCCCATTGCCCCCGCTCACGCCATCGCGCTGGCCTTGGCCCCTGCCTGCGCTGCTGGCCTGGGCCGGTGGCTGGGCGGCCTGGGTGCTGTCGGCCAAGACCGGCGCGCCCGCCGGGCTGGGACTGCTGCTTGGCGTGGCCGCGTCGGCCGTGCTCGCCGCGACCTGTCGGGGCCGCTGGCGACAAGGCATTGCCGCGGTCGGCTTTCCGCTGTCGGCACTGGCCCTCGGGCTGGGCCAGGCGTTGCCGGCCTGGGCCTGGCTGCTGGCCCTGCTGCCGCTGTTGCTGGCCTACCCCCTGCGCGCCTGGCGCGACGCCCCGTTCTTTCCCACACCGCACGACGCCTTGCGCGGCCTGGACGGTGCGATCGGCACGCCGCGGCGTGTGCTCGACGCGGGCTGCGGCCTCGGCCACGGCCTGGCGGCGCTGCGTCGCCTGTGGCCCGGCGCCGAATTGCGCGGCGTGGAATGGAGCCTGCCGCTGGCCGTGGCGGCGCGTCTGCGCTGCCCCTGGGCCCGGGTGCGCCGCGCCGACATGTGGGGTTTGTCGTGGGCCGGGCACGACCTCGTCTACGTCTTCCAGCGTCCAGAGAGCATGGCCCGCGTCTTCGACAAGGCGCGGCGCGAACTGGGCCCGCAGGACTGGCTCGTGAGTCTGGAATTTCCGGTGCCGGGACAAGCGCCATGGGCGCGCCTGCATCGGCCCGGCCGGCGGCCGGTCTGGATCTACCGACCCGGCGCCGCCGCGCCCGGCTCAACCGAAGGCGAGCGCGGCCGATAACCCACGCAAGCCCGGCACGGTGCCTGCCGTGCACGGGCACAACGTGGATCACTGCTCATGTTCGTCATCATCGGTTGGGTCATGGCCCTGGGCTGCGTGTTCGGTGTCTTCATCGTGCACGGCGGCAACATCGGCGTCATCCTCAAGGCCTTGCCCTTCGAGATGGTCACCATCTTCGGGGCCGCCATCGGCGCCTTCCTGGCCAACAACCAGATGAAGGTGGTGAAGGCCACGGTGCGTGGCATCGGCCAGTGCTTCAAGGGCAGCAAGTTCAGCAAGGCGCGCTACATGGAACTGCTGGCGCTGCTGTACGACATCCTGCAGAAGGCGCGCAAGGAAGGCCTGATGTCCATCGAAAAGGACGTGGAAGACCCGCACAACTCGCCGCTGTTCCAGAAATACCCCAACGTGAGCAAGGACCATCACGTCACCGAATTCATCACCGACTACTTGCGCATGATGGTCTCGGGCAATCTGAATGCGCACGAGATCGAAAGCCTGATGGACAGCGAGATCGAGACGCACCACCAGGAGGAGCACGCCGCCGTGGCCGCCATCCAGCGCATGGCCGGTGCGCTGCCGGCCTTCGGCATCGTGGCCGCGGTGCTGGGTGTCGTCAACACCATGGGCTCGGTGGGCCAGCCGCCGGCGGTGCTGGGTGCCATGATCGGCTCGGCGCTGGTCGGCACCTTCCTGGGCATCTTCCTGGCCTACGGTTTTGCCGAGCCGCTGGGCGGCCTGCTGGAGCAGAAGGTGGAAGACGCCGGCAAGGAACTGCAGTGCATCAAGACCACGCTGCTGGCCAGCATGCAGGGTTATGCGCCGCAGGTGGCCATCGAATTCGGCCGCAAGGTGCTGTATTCGACCGACCGGCCCAGCTTCACCGAGCTCGAAGGCCACGTGAAGGGGAAGAAGTGAAGGGGAAAAAGTGATGGCCGGCGACGCGAAGAAGCTGCAGCCCATCATCATCAAGCGCGTCAAGAAGGGCGGCCACGGCGCCCATGGCGGCGCGTGGAAGATCGCCTATGCCGACTTCGTGACGGCCATGATGGCCTTCTTCCTGCTCATGTGGCTGCTGGGTTCCACCACCGAAGGCGACAAGAAGGGCATCGCCGACTACTTCGGCTCGCCGCTGAAGATGGCGCTGCTGGCCAGCGGCTCGGGCGCCGGCGACGCCGCGCACATCGTCAAGGGCGGGGGCCAGGACCTGACCCAGACCACCGGCCAGGTCAAGCGCGGCGAGATCGAGGCGCCACGCGACACCATCAACGTGCACAAGCTGAAGGCCGAACAGGCCCGCGCCGAGGTCGTGCGCCTGCAGGACCTGCAGCGCAAGGTGGAGAGCATGATCGAAGGCCATTCGCGCCTGGCTGGCATGCGATCGCAGATCCTTCTGGACATGACGCAGGACGGCCTGCGCATCCAGATCGTCGACCAGGACCGGCGGCCCATGTTTCCCAGTGGCAGCGCCGTGGTCGAGCCGCAGATGCGCGAACTGCTGCGCGAGATCGGCAACCTGCTCACCGAGGTGCCCAACCGCCTGACGCTGGAGGGCCACACCGACGCGCAGGCCTACAGCGCAGGCGAACGCGGCTACAGCAACTGGGAACTCTCGTCCGACCGCGCCAATGCCTCTCGGCGCGAACTCGTCGCCGGCGGCCTGGCCGACGACCGCGTGCTGCGCGTGCAGGGCCTGGC
>JAXHKY010000013.1:0-6072 GCA_034522875.1 Rubrivivax sp.
CGGGCGCCGGTTCGGCATTGGCACGCGCCAGTGCCAGCCACACGGAAAAAGGCACGCGCGCCGCCCGGCGCGGTGCCGGCCGCGCCAGCTCCAGGCCGACGCTGTCGGCGAACATCACGCCGTAGGCCGGCGGCACCTCGTCGGGTTCGGCAATGCCGCGTTTCAGCACGTACCAACACTGGCTGGCCAGCGCCAGATAGGCCGCACCCTTGTCGGCCTGGCGCAGGTCGGAAAGAAGGTCGGCGCGCCGCACCTTGATCTCGTGCACCACCGGTTCGGCGTAGTCCTCCACCGTGGTGTGGCGGATCGAGAAAACGTCGGGCATGGCGCTGGCCCAGCGTGTGCCACCGTCCTCGGCCGTCAGCGGCGCGCGCAGGGTCAGGCCGCGCCAGGCGATGCGCCCGGCGCGCTGCATCTCGCGCGCCACGCGGGCCACCAGGTCTTCGTGGTCGGTGCGCGCGGCCTGGTGGCGGCGGCGCGTGGCGGCCAGCGCCTGCAAGCCGGCCTCGGTGACGAAAACCGTTTCGCGCCCTTGGTCGTCGAAGCGGCGCGCCAGCAGCCCGCTGGCCAGCAAGTCCAGCTCCAGCCCGTCGCGGCAGGGCCAGCCGGCCGAGCGCCACACCTCGCGCAGGCGGCGGCCGTGGCCGGCGCCCAGACCCGGGCCGAATTCGCCCATGGCGAGCGTGCCGCCGGGCTAGTCCACGACCTGCACGCCCTTCCAGAAGGCCACGCGATCCTTGATCTGCGCCGCGGCTTCCTTGGGCTCGGGGTAGAACCACACGGCGTCGGGGTTGGCGTCGCCGTTGACGAACAGCGTCAGGTAGCTGGCCTGACCCTTCCACGAACACATGGTCTTGGTATTGCTGGGCAGCGTGTACTCACGCTTCAGCGCGGCGGCCGGGAAATAGTGGTTGCCCTCGACGACCACGGTGTCGTCGCTTTCGGCCACGACGGACCCGTTCCAGACGGCTTTCATCGCTGCGCGCTCCCGCTGTTGTCACGATCGGACAGCGTACCACCAGCGCCGCTGAATGCAGCGTGCAGCGCCGCGCAACCCCGGCCGCCGGCGCGCTGGCTAGAGTATGGTCATGTATACCGCCACTGCACCCGCCACCGTCGTCACCGTCACAAACCCGCGTACCGTGGAGCGCCTGGTCCAGGGCCAGGCCACCAGCGACGGCGCCGGTGTCGCGCTCACCCGCGTGCTGACGCAGAACCTGCAGCGGCGCCTGGACCCGTTCCTGATGCTCGACGCCTTCGCCACCGACAACCCGGGCGACTATATCGGCGGCTTCCCCGACCACCCGCACCGCGGCTTCGAGACCGTGTCGTACATGCTGCAGGGCCGGCTGCGCCACCGCGACAGCGCCGGCCACGAAGGCCTGGCCGTGCCCGGCGGCGTGCAGTGGATGACCGCCGGCCGCGGCATCGTGCACAGCGAGATGCCCGAGCAGCAGGACGGCGCCATGGAAGGCTTCCAGCTCTGGCTCAACCTGCCGGCGCGCCGCAAGATGATCGCGCCGTGGTACCGCGACATCGCGCCGGCCCAGATTCCCGAATGGCAGGGCGAGGGCGTGCGGGCGCGCGTGATCGCCGGCCACACGCACGGCGTGGCCGGTGCCATGCAGCGCGAGGGCACGGAGCCGCTCTACCTGGACCTGCACCTGGCCCCCGGCGCCACCTTCGAGCAGCCGCTGCCGGCCGCGCACAACGCCTTTGTCTATGTCTACCGCGGCGAGCTCGCCATTGGCGCCACGACGGTGCCCCGTCGGCGCATGGCGATCCTGGCCAATACACCGGGCAGCGACGGCGTGTCGCTGCGCGTCGGTGCCCAGGCAAGCGAGGGCGCGCGCGCCATCTTCATCGCCGGCCGGCCGCTGAACGAGCCGATCGCGCAGGTCGGGCCGTTCGTGATGAATACCCAGCAGCAGATTTTCGAAGCGGTGCAGGACTTTCAGGCCGGGCGCTTCGTCTGAACTCCGACCCAGGCGCCTACCGCGCCACCAGCCGCCAACCGTGCCGGCTTGCCGAGGCCGCAGCCCCGCCGGCGTTGCTGCCGTAGGTCTGGGTCAGGGTGCCGGAGACGATATTTTCGCTCACCCAGTTCTGCGCCCCGGCGGGCAACGCTTCATTGCGCGCGACCAGGTTGCCTTCGATCGTGACCGACCCGTTCACCTTCAGTTCGGCGCCGGCGATGAGCATCGACGAGTGGCTGGTGTCGAGGTAGCTCGACCCGCCGGGCAGTTCGAGGTCGCCACTCGACATGATGAAAATCTGGTTGGTGGCCGCCGGGTGCGATGCATCGGTGAAGTCCCGCAGGTAGACCTCAGCCGAAATCTTGATCGACATGGCGGAAACGATCGAGATCGTGGCCGGAGCACCCGCACGTCCAAGCTTCTTCCCAATCTCGACGTTGGTCTCGAAGTAATAAAGGCCGGCGGTCGGCGGCGACGTATCGAGGTCGGCATCCAGGATCCAGACCTTGCTGCCGCTGTCCCACTTCCAGTGGCCCGCATTGAAGCCGGTGCCGGTGATCGTGCCGTTGGACCTGAAAACCTGCCGGGCATAGGGCTGGTGCGTGGCCGGGCTGACCGTCGGCAGCACGCGGCCGCTGGCGCTCGATTGGGTCGTGACTGCCATGCCGCCGCCGGTGTAGCTGGCCGTGCCGACGGCCGAGATGGTGTGCCCCGCCGTGCGCAAGGCGCCGCTGACCAGGGAGCCGGCATTGGAGTGGTAACACTTGGACGTGCCGTACTGGTAGCTCTCGCCGCTGACGGTCATCGACTTCTCGGTCATGATGCCGCAGGCCGGGATGGCCTCGTTGACCGTGAAGGTGGCCTGGGTCGTCTCGGATGCATAACGCGGCCCGAGCGTCAGCGCGGTGACACGGTATACCGCCTGTCCGGCGTCCATGATGCAGGTGGCCGCCGCCGCCGCGCCGGTGCTGCTGCACAGGCGCTCGACGACATAGCGTGCTGTATTGCCCGTCTGGGTGTCGCTGACGGCGGCGGTGGTGGTCTCGCTCAACCGGGTCGCGGTCGGCTCCAGGTTGACCGATTCGAGACTGGCGAAGTAGTTGATGCCGGCATTGTTGTTCTTGCGGCCGTCGGCGCTGAGCGCCGTCACTGCCGCGATGCCCGTTTCGATGGCCAGTTCGCTGGCCCGCGTCGCAGACTCCTGGAAACCCATCGCGCCGGCCACCAGCGAGGTCGTATCCGCCGAACGCAGCATCGCCACGCTGGCCGCCGACAGGCCGACGAGTGCGATCATCGCGATGATCAGGCTGGTGCCGCGCTGGCGGCGCCTTCGAAGTGCGGGCAGGTAAATCATCGGCACTTTCATGACAGGGTGGCCCACAGGATGTTTTTCAGCGGCACCACGGTGCGCAACACGCGGTAGCGGTGGCGGCGCGCGTCGCCGGTCGGCGTGAACAGCCTTTCGCTGCTCTGCTGCCCTGCGCCAGCGGCCACGGCGGGCCACAGCGTGATGGCGCTGGTGCTGGGGTTGCTGGCGTCGACCTCGGCCGCGCGCGCGACGATCGCGACGCGGACGGCCTTGATGCGCTTGCGGTCGGCCACGCTCGGGGTGACCCAGGAGCCGGTGGCGTCCACCCACTGGGTGACGGTGTCGCTGCCGGCCCCCGAAGTGATGCCGTACTGCGCCTGCAGGTCGACGATGCCCTCGGCCACCGGTGTGTCGGCCGCGTCGAGCAGCTCGCGCGCCCGCAGCACGTTCGTGGTGCCGTCGATCGAGTACTGGCGCTGCGTCAGGCGGCCGAGCGTGAAGACCTGACTCGACGTGGCCGTGGTGTAGCTCACCCAGCCGGTGGGCGCGGCGGCCGGGTTGTAGTTCGGGCTGGAGGTCGCCGCCGCAGCCAGCGTGGGCGGTGTCACCGCGGTGTTGATGCTGGTGACCTTGCGCAGCGTGCACTGGTTGGCGCTGTTGGTCACCAGCACCAGGTCGTTGACCGAGACGCCATAGGTGGTGGCCACGCGAAGGTCGCCGACCGCACTGGTCATATTGGCGGCCAGGCTGACCGGCACGTCGCCGCGCGCCGACTCGGCAAAGCGGATGCGGAGGGTGTCCGGTCCGCTGCCGCCGTCGACGATGCTGACGGCGGCGGTGGAGAAGTTCGCCAGCGCGGCGCCGTCCACCTGGGTCAGGAAGCTGCTGCAGTCCTGCAGCCGCTGGTGCGCCAGCGAGTGGCCGGCACGCTGCAGGTCCTGCCCGAGGGTGTTCAGCGCCATCATGGCGCTGTTCTGCGCGTCGCTGACCGAACCGCCCAGGCGCTGCTGGCGGCCATACGTCGACATCATCTGCACGACCGCCAGCACCGTCATCAAGCCGATCACCAGCGCGACCATCAGCTCGACCAGCGAGACGCCGCGTTGAAGGCTGGGCCGGCGTGTCATGTCGGAACCCGCGAGACCGCGACGAAGCTGCGGTCGCTCGAATCCTGCGGCGAACGCCAGCACAGGTGCACACGAACGATCGGCGGCGTGACGCTGGTGTCGACGATGATCTGCTGCTTGTCGGCGGTGGCGCCGGGCAGGTAGCGCACAGTGCCGGCCGTGGTGAAGCCGGCCAGCCAGTTGCTGACGTTGTTGCTGGTGGCCGCCGAACCGCTGGGCGAACAAATGGCTCCGCCGGCGCGGTGCTGGTAGGCCGCGAGATTGGCCGCGTCGGTCCAGGCGATACCGATGATCTCGTGCGCCAGCACGCTGGCCTCGGCACGGTACATGGCGTCACGGCTGGTCGTCACGCTGTAGGACTGCATGCGCACCAAGCCCAGCAGGCCGACGGAAAGGATCAGGATGGCGATCATCGCCTCGACCAGCGAGACACCCCGCGCACGGCGCCGGCCATCGTGCCTGGGCTGCCGGGGCGACGCCGGTGTGCCGTTGCTGCGCGTCTTCAGCATCGCGTGGGGCTCCCTTCCGATGCATGCGGGTAGCACAGCCGGGTGCGGCCGAAGTCGGACATCACGATGCGCGTCGCGCTCGACGAAGACAGGCTGTCCGCCTCGGCCGACGCCAGCAGGTCGACCTGCTGGATGCGGCCGGCCTCGGTGGTGACCAGGCGTCCCTGGGCGTCGTAGGTCACGCTGGTGGCGCTGGTGGCCGTGCTGCCGTTGACGGCCATGGTGATCCCGCCGCTTGTTTCCTGGCCGTTGCGCACGTGCAGGTCGGCCGTGCTGGGGCAACCGGGCGAGGTGGCGACGCAGGCCACCGACCAGCTGCCGTCGGCCGCGAGCGTGAAGCGCACCCGGGCGTTGCGCACGAGCGCTTCCACGCGACTGAGCTGGATGCCGGCGTGGATCGACTCCGCCGCGCTGCGCACGCGCTGGCGTTCCATCCAGCCGCCGAACGATGGCACCGCGATTTGCGTCAGGATGCCCAGCAACGCGACGGTGAAGATCATCTCGATGACCGAGATGCCGCGCTGTGCGCCGCCTTGGCTGCGCTTCAGCATGCGCCGTCCTTGCGGCGCACCCAGCATGTCGACGTGCCCGATGCGCCAGACCAGCCGGTGGGCAGCGCCGTCGTGCGCCGGGTGTTGGTCTCGTTGATGGTGTAGGTGAAGCCGGACATCGCCGAGCTTCCGGTGGCCGTGATCGTATAAGTCGTGGCGGCAGTGCTGCACGAGAAGGCGAAGTTCGCCGTGGCGCTGGTGGCGGTACAGGGCATGCCGACGTAGGTTCGCTGGTCCTGGAAGTAGCGCTCGGACTGCGTACGCATGTCCTGCAGGTTGGCCGTGGCATCACCGATCTGGCCGCGCACGACGCTGTCGCGGTAGCTCGGCAGCGCGACCGTGGTCAGGATCGCCATCAGCACGATGGCGATCATCATCTCGATCAGCGTGAAACCGCGCGCGGTCGATGGGTGGTTGGTTCGGGCGGTTGGCACGGCGACCTCGGGTTTGGGACTTCCCGTCACCTTTCGGCATGGCGCCGGCAGGATTGAGGCTCGGCGCTGCCGCAGCCGCCACCCAGGCGCTTGCGCGTGAATCCCTTCACGCCGTCGGGGCGCGCGCCTCGAGTCGGAGGCGGTCCTGCGCCATTGGCTGACCTGC
>JAXHKY010000014.1:0-62135 GCA_034522875.1 Rubrivivax sp.
GTAGGACATGGGGCGTCGGCCCGGCCGTGGGCGGTGTAATTTTGTTACATCAAAGATGATGCACGAGTTTCAATGGCCGGTCAACGCGTGCGGCGCCGGCCCGCGCCCAGCCTGCGCTGCGACAGGCGGTCCGCGCTCAGCCATGCGCCTGGCGCAGCGCGCGCTCCAGGTCGTCGATCAGGTCGTCCACGTGCTCGATGCCCACCGACAGCCGCAACAGGTCGCGCGGCGCGGGCGTGCCGGGGCCTTCGACGCTGGCACGGTGCTCGACCAGGCTTTCGGTGCCGCCCAGCGAGGTGGCGCGCTTCCACAGGGCCACGTGCGCCGCGGTGGCGATGGCCGTGGCCTCGCCGCCGTGCCGGCCGGCGGCGACGCGGATCGACAGCATGCCGCCGCAGCCACCGCGCATCTGCGCCTTGGCGACGGCGTGGCCGGGAAACCCCGGCAGGCCGGGGTACAGCACTTCGGCCACATGCGGATGCTGCGCAAAGTGTTCGGCGATGCGTTGCGCCGACGCGCAGGCCGCGCGCACGCGCAGGTGCAGCGTGCGCATGCCGCGCAACAGCAGCCAGGCCTCGAAAGAGCCCAGCGTGCCGCCCACCTGCGCGCGCACCTTGCGCACGCGCTGCCAGAGTTCGCCGTCCTCGCGCACCACCAGCGCGCCAGCAATCAGGTCGGAGTGTCCATTCAGGTATTTGGTGGCGGCGTGCATCACGATGTCGGCGCCCAGCGCCAGCGGCCGCGTCAGCACCGGCGTGGCGACGGTGGAATCCACCGCCAGCAGCGCACCCGCGGCATGCGCGACCTGCGCCGTGGCGGCGATGTCGGTCACCGTCCACAGCGGGTTGGCCGGGGTCTCGATCCACACCAGCGCCGTCTGCCCCGGCCGCACCGCGGCCTGCACCGCGGCGGGGTCGTGCATGTCGATCAACTCGACCTGCAACCCCCAGCGCACGGCAAAACTCGTCAACCAGTTGCGCAACGACCAGTACATGACCTTCGGCGCCAGCACATGGTCGCCCGGCGCCAGGGCCTGGAAGACCGCCGTCGCCGCCGCCATGCCGCTGGCGAACAGCAGCGCCTGCGCGCCGCCTTCCAGCGCGCACAGCACGGCCTCGGCCTGGTCGAAGGCCGGGTTGTCGGCACGCGCATAGATGCGGCCCGAGCGGTACTGGTTGTCGGGGTCGCGCAGGTAGGTCGAAGAGACGTGGATCGGCGGCGTGATGGCGCGCGTGTGCTCGTCGATCCAGCCCAGCGCCTGGGCGGCAAGGGTCTCTGGGTGGGCCGGCTTGGGATCCATGGGCGGGTTCGCGCAGGGTGGCGGGGCACCGATGCTAACCGGGCGCTATTTCTGGAACGCGCCCGGTGACCAGCTCGTGGTGTCGGCGGGCAGCGCGCGCGTGCCCACGGGCCACTCGAATTCGGCCTTGGGCGCCAGGTCATGCCCGGCCACGGCCCGGGGGTCGACGCCGCTGCCGCGCCACACCGAACCGGGCGCCAGCTCGAAGGCATAGGTGTCGGCGTCACGCAGCATGCCCAGCGTGGCCGGACGGTTGCCGGCGAAATGGCCCGGCGCCCCGAGCCAGAATACGCCGGGCCCGACGAGCAGGTTGTTCACCGCCACCACCTCCGGCGCGGGGCTCATGCCTTCGTCGAAGACGCGCAGGAACCAGGCCGGCGTCCACTTGTAGTTGACGAAGGTGTTGTGCGACACGCGCAGCACGTTGCGGTCCCAGGGCTGGCGGTCGGTGCCGTAAGCCAGGACGACGCGGTTCTGGCTCTCGGAGCCCTGGCCGATGACGTTGCCGATGATCGTGGCCACGCCGCCGGCAGGCAGCTCGATCTCGTACGAAGCGCCGCCGCGCTGGCCATCGTGGATGAAGTTGTAGGCGATGAGGCTCTCTCGCGCGCGCGACTTGATCATGTGCCCCTCGAAGCCCTGCTGGAAGCGGCTGCCGCTGACCGTGAGCCTGGCGATGCGGCCCACGTTGAGCAGATGGTGCAACCCGCCCACGACCTTGGGTGCCATGCCGAGCACGCTGTTTTCGATGGTCAGCTCGGCCGCCTCGTCGTGGCTGGCGGACACGCTGTACTCATTGTCGAAGAACTGGCAGCGCCGCACGGTCAGGCGGCCGCCCTGCAGGCGCACCGCCGCGCCTTCGCCGTCGGCGGCGCGCATGCCGCGGAATTCGAGGTTTTCCAGCGTGACCTCGCCGCCGCGCACCAGCCACATCGACTTGTGCGCGCCCGAGGGCTGGCCACTGCCCTGGATCAAGGGCGCCTTGCCCACGCCCCGGATCGTGAGGCGCCGGTTCTCCAGCACGGCGAAGGCATCGCGGTATTCGCCGGGAAGCAACTCCAGGGTGTCGCCGTCCCGCGCCTGGGCCAGCGCTGCCTGCAGGCTCAGCGGCGAACCCTCGGGGCTGACGACGAAGGTTTCGGCGGCCACAGCGGGCGGAGCCAACAGCCAAGCCAGCCAGGCCAGCCAGGCCAGCCAGTTGATACGAAGCATCACGCCGGCCACGCCGCCGCGCCAGGTGCTGGGCCGCGCCCGCGGTCCGGAAGTCCAGAACATTGCCGTCATCGCCTGCCCAAGTGTCGCCTCGGAGTATCGCCGCAACATCGCACCGACGGTTGCGTCGCGCGACCCAACAAGTCACCCTAGAACGGCAATGCCACGCGCAGCTGGCGCCAGCGCACGATGACGGCCCGGGGGTCGATGCGCTCGACCATGACGCCTGGCGCCGCCTCTTCACCCTCGCGCACGAGCTGGCCGTTGACGATGATGAAGCGGCTGGCCGGGTGGTCGGAGTGGACCGCACCGCCCAGCGTCAGCGACGGCCAGTCGCGACGCTGCTCGGCCGTCAGGTCGGCCAGGGCCACGGTGGGCGAAGGGCCGGCCGCCGCCGGGACCTGCGTCGCGATCGCGGGCGATGGGGCCGGTGGTGACGGACGTGGTGGCGGACGTGGTGACGGACGTGGTGGCGAAGGCGGGACCGACACCACCACCGGCAGCGGCTCGGTCGTCACGGCCGATCCAGGCGCAGAAGCGACGGGCGCCGGTGCATGAATGAACGGCGCCGCGGCAGTGGATGCCACGGCGTCGGGGGCCGCGGCGCCACGGTTGGCCGGCACCGACGCGGTCGCCGGGGCGGTGCCGCGCGGCCAAGCCCACCACGCCAGTCCGGCCACCAGCAGCAGACCCAGGCCGAGTGCCAGTGCGGGACCCCACGCGGTCGACCGCGTGGGCGTGGCCGTGACCGGCCCCGGTGCCGGCTGCGCATTCAGCCCCGGCACCTGGCCGCGGTCGCGCTCGCTCTCGGCGCGGCGCAAGGCATCGAGGATGTACGACACTCAGCGCCCCCCGGCCAGGGTCGGCTCGTCGACACCCGCGCTGCGGTTGAGCCGCATCAGGGTCAGCGGCCCGGCCACGCCGTCCGGTGGCAGGCCTTGCGCAAGCTGGAAGACGCGCACGCGTTCCGGCAGCGGCGCACCGACCGTCACGCCGGCCGCATCGAGCTGCCGTGTCACCCAGTGGCCCAGAACGGGGTCGGCCGCGACCTTGGCGCCCTCGCGCCAGCCGGCCGGCGCGCGCCAGAAAGTGGCGAATTCGCCGCGCCACACGGCCGCCAGCGCGGGCAGCGTGAGCCGGAATCGCTGCGCACCGGCTTGCAGGGTGACCTCGTCCTCGCGCAGACCCACCAGCAGCGCCCACACCGGGCGCCCGTTGCCGGCGCGCAGCGTCACGATGCCGGGGCGGTCGAGCTGGCGCACGACCGGCAGCCCCCCGATCGTGCGCGGCAGACACATCAGGCGCACCTGGGCCGCGGCAACGCAGGCGTCCCCTTCGCCAATGGCGACGTTCCAGCGCAGCGCCAGCTCGCGCCAGGCGATGCCCTCCTCGGTGTGGGCGGCAGCCAGCACGGCACCCGGGTCGGCCGAAGCCGGAGCGTCGACCTCGGCCACGGGTGGCGTCGCCTGATCCGCTGGCCTGGCGGCCTCGGCCGCCAGCGCAGGGGCCGACGATCCGGAAGCGTTGACCGCCACCTCGTCGGCCGGCGACGCCGCGGGCGAGGCGGGCGGCGAGGCCGCCACCGCGGCGGGTGAAGAGGCGGCCGGCGTGGCGGCCAGGGGTGCGGGCGCCGATTGCCGCTGCGGCCACAGCGCCCACAGCGCGCCGCCCAGCCCCACGCCCACCAGGGCGGCTCCCGCCAGCGCCACGCCGGCCGCGGGCAAGCGGCGAGGCCAGACACCGTCTGCCGGCCGGGCGAAGACCTCGCGGGCGGCCTGTTCCGCCGTGCGTTTGTCGACCTGCGCGCGCTGCTGGGTATAGGCACCGAGCAGGGCGCGGTCGGCCAGCAGGTTGATGCGCCGCGGCACGCCGCCCGTGAGCCGGTGGATGCAGGCCAGCGCGGCCGGCTCGAAGGGCATGCGCGCCTGCGCCCCGGCCACCGCCAGCCGATGGCGGACATACAGCGCGGTCTCCTCGCGCGACAGCGGACCCAGGTGGTAGCGCGCGATCACGCGTTGCGCCAGTTGCTCCATGTCGGGGCGGGCCAGCATCTCGCGCAGTTCAGGCTGGCCGATGAGGATGATCTGCAGCAGCTTGCGTTCGGCCGTCTCCAGGTTGGTGAGCAGGCGCAACTGCTCCAGCACGTCCGGGGCCAGGCTCTGCGCCTCGTCGATGATGAGCACGGCGCTGCGGCCCTCGGCGTGGGCGCGCAAGAGGAATGCATTCAGCGCGTCGACGGCGGGCTTCACGCCGGTCTCGCCCGGCGGGCGCGGCGGCACGGCGATGCCGAACTCGTCGCACACCGTCTGCAGCAGCTCGGCCACCGTGAGCCGCGGATTGAAGATGTAGGCCACCGCGCAATGCGGCGGAATCTGCTCCAGGAAGCAACGGCAGACCGTGGTCTTGCCGGCGCCGATCTCGCCGGTGAGCAGCACGAAGCCGCCGCCGCCGCCCACGCCGTACAGCAGGTGGGCCAGTGCCTCGCGGTGGCGCTCGCTCATGAAGAGAAAACGCGGGTCGGGGGCAATCGAGAAGGGCTCCCTGGCCAGGCCGAAGAAGGGCACGTACATGGCGCGATGCTAGCGAGTGCCGCGTGGCGGGCTCACAGCCGCCAGATGCGGGGCGGCTCGGCGGCCAGCGACCAGGCCTGCCGCCGCCAGGCTGCGCGCACCGCCATCAGGCAGTGCAGGGCGGGCTCCACGCCGTGGGCCAGCAGGCGCACCACCACCACCCGCGGCTGCGGCGCGGTGGCGCCCGCGGTACGGCGCAGGGGGCTGGCGGCCAGCACCTCGCGAGCTTTGTCCAGCAAGGCCTGCCGGCGTGCCGGCACCAGCGCTTCGCCTTCGGCCCACCACATCGTGGCCAGCACGCGGTGGCCCGCCAGTCCGAGCGGGCTGTCGAGCAGCACGCGGTCGGCGGCGTCGACCGTGGCGCGTTCCAGCCACACACCCGGCATCTCCAGATGCTGGTGGAAACGGCCGCTGTCGAACACCTGGCCGGCGGCGGGCAGACCCAGCGCCAGCAGGTCCCAGCCCATGGCCTCGGCACCCGGCGCCAGATGCAGTTGCACGCCGTTGCACGCGTGGCAGCCGCGGTAGGCCAGTGTCTCTAGCGGCAGCCATTCCAGCCGCGCACCGCCGGCCACGCGCAGCACCGCCTGCTGGCTGGCCAGCGCGCCGGTGCTGCGGTAGTAGCGCGTGGCGCCGGGCGTGGTGACGAGCGCATGCGAACCCTCCCCCAGCGTGACGTCGATCTGCAGCCGGTCGCCGCCGACCATGCCGCCGGGCGGGTGCACCAGCACGTGGTGGCAGATGCCCGGCCCTTCGGGGTACAGCCGCTGCAGCACACGCAGCGGGCCATGGTGGCGGTCCAGCGCGGTGGTGCGCTCGCCGTCGAGCCGGTAGTTCAGCTCGAGCCGGCCGTGCCAGCTCAAGCGGGCTGCTCTTCGGTCATTCGACGCGCGCCCGCATCAATGGCCCTGGGAACCGCGGTGCGCCCAGCCGGTGGTGCGCTTCTCGATCCACGAGAACAGCTCGTACATGGCCATGGCCATGGCACCGATCGTCACCAGCCCGGCAAAGGCCAGCGGCATGCGCTGCTGGCTGCCGGCCGTCTGCATGAGGTAGCCGATGCCCGAGTCGCCGGCGGTCATCTCGGCCAGCACGGTGCCCACGAAGGCCAGCGTGATGGCGATCTTCAGCGAGCCGTAGAAGTAGGGCATCGAACGCGGCAAACCCACCTTGATGAGCACGTCCCAGCGCCGCGCGCCCAGCACGCGCAGTACGTCTTCCAGTTCCGGCTCCAGCGTCGCCAGCCCGGTGGCGATATTCACCGTGATCGGAAAGAACGAAATGAGAAACGCGGTCAGCACGCCAGGCCCCAGGCCGATGCCGAACCACACCACCAGGATGGGCACCACCGCGGCCTTGGGTACGGCGTTGAAGGCCACCATCAGCGGGTACAGCGCGGTATAGGCCAGGCGCGAACTGCCGATCAGGAAGCCCAGCAGCACGCCCACCACGATGCTGAGCGCAAAGCCCAGCATCGTGACCCAGAAGGTCTTCCACGCCGCGTCGAGCAAAGGGCCGGTGTAGACGCCGAACTCGCGCGCGATCTGCAGCGGGCTCGGGAAGATGAATTCCGGAATGTCGAACAGCACCACCACCGCCTGCCACAGCAGCAGCACCGCGGCCAGCACGACCAGCGGCGACCAGCGCTCCATCTGTCTCGTGATCTTCATTGCGGCACCGCCACGCCGGCCTTGCCGGGGTTGTGACGAATGGCGCCGATATGCCCGCGCAGTTCATGCACGATATCGGTGAACTGCGGCGTATAGGTGATCTCCAGGTCGCGCGGGCGCGGCAGGTCGATCTGCCGCGTGACGACGAAGCGGCCCGGGCTCTTGCTCATCACGTACACCGTGTCGGCCAGGAAGACGCTTTCGCGCAGGTCGTGCGTGACCAGGATGACGTTGAATTTCTGCGCCGCCTGCAGGTCGCGCAGGATGCACCAGAGCTCCTCGCGCGTGAAGGCGTCCAGCGCGCCGAAAGGTTCGTCGAGCAGCAGCATCCTGGGTTCGTGCACCAGCGCCCGGCAGATGCTGGCGCGCTGCTGCATGCCGCCCGAAAGCTGCCACGGGAACTGGTCCTCGTAGCCGGCCAGGCCCACGCTCCTGAGCAGCTCGCGTGCCTTGGCCTCGTATTCCTTGCGCTTGCTCTTGAAATTGGAGCGGTAGGGTTCCACGATCTCCAGCGGCAGCAGCACATTGTCGATGGTGGTGCGCCAGGGCAGCAGGCTGGGCGCCTGGAAGGCCATGCCGCTGATCTTCAGCGGCCCCGTCACCGGCGCGCCGCCGATGTGGATGCTGCCCTTGCTGGGCATCTTCAGCCCCGTGGTCAGCTTCATGAAGGTGGACTTGCCGCAGCCCGAGGGGCCGACGATGGCGATGAATTCGCCTTCGCCCATCTGCAGCGAGATATCTTCCACCGCGAAGGCGCCCGCGGCGAGCAGCTCGTCGTTGTAGGCGAGCCAGACGTTGCGAAAGTCGACGAAGGCGGTCATGGCGTGGGCGTGGCGGGTAGCAAGGCGGGTTCGGGCTTCAGGCTGTCGATGACCTGCCGCATCGTGTCGCGGTAGCGTTGCGGGTCGTGGCTGTGCAGACGGCTGTGCGGGCCACCGGGAAATTCCACCCAGCGCACACCGGGCGGCGCGGCGTCGCGCAGGCGGCGGCCCAATGACACCGGCACCGTGTCGTCGGCATCGCCATGCAGCATGGTGATGGGTGCGTCGACCTGGCCGATGCGGGCCAGCGAGTCGAATTCGAGCGTGGTGACGCCGGCCGCGACGCGACCCCAGAAACCGGCCTCGGCCGCCACGTCGGGCAGCCGGGTGAAGGTGGACTCGAGCACCAGCGCCCCATAGTCATGGCCGTGGCGCAGGCCGCTGGCCAGCCGCACCGCCACCGCGCCGCCCATCGAATGGCCGAAGATCACGCGCTGCCCCGGGGCCGGCTGCCGGCGCGCCAATGCCTGCCAGGCCACCTGTGCGTCGGCGGTGATGGTCGCTTCCGATGGGATGATGGGAGAACTGTCGCCCCAGCCGCGGTAGTCCACGGCCAGGATGGCGAAGCCGGCCTCGCGCAGGGCCGCGATCTTGGGCTCGTTGCCGTAGAGGTTGCGAAACGTGCCGTGCAGGTACAGCAGCGCCGGCGCTTGCGCCTCGGGCTGCGGCAGCCACCACAGGGCAATCTGCTGCTCGCTGCCGTCCGCGGCTGCAACGGGCACCGTCCAGCGCTCGTCGCCCGGGCGCAGCACCGCGGCCACGTCGGCCGCTCGCGCAGGTGTGGGCCGCAGGACCAGTTGCCGCTGCTTGGCGTCGAGCCAGGCGCAGCCGCCCAACGAGGCGGCCGCGACCACGCACCACAGCACTGCCGTGGCCCGACGACGGCATCGCGTGCGCCCCGGAAAGCCCCGCGTGAGCCGAGCAGGAATAATCACGAGCATGAAGCGATGTTGCACCCGGTCCGCAAGGGCCGTTTCTCTGGCCTGCCTGGGCGCCGCCGTGGCCGCAGTGCAGGCCGCGCCCGGCGACGTCAGCGACGGCTTCTTCGGCAGTGGCCATTGGCGGCTGGCCGTCTCGCCCTGGTCCGTGCACTTCGCGCCCAGCGAAGAACACAAGCCGGTGCTCGCCCTGGCGCTGGAGTGGCAGCGCGACGACGACTGGCTGTGGGGCAGTTCGTATTTCACCAACTCCTTCGGCCAGCCCAGCGCCTACGTCTACCTGGGCCAGCGCATCGGGCACCTGCTCGAAGTGCAGCCACGGCTCTTCGCGCAATGGTCGGCGGGCATGATGTACGGTTATCGCGGCGAATACCAGCACAAAGTGCCGTTCAATTCGAATGGCTTCTCGCCCGGCCTGCTGCTGTCGCTGGGCTGGGTCTTCGACGAGCGCAGTTCGGCACAGATCAACCTGCTCGGCAGCGCCGGGCTGATGCTGCAAGTCTCCTACGAGTTGCGCTAACGCCGTAGTGGGAGCGGCGCGTGCCGCCGCATCGGCCATTGCCGACCACCTCTACTTGCGCGCCACGGCGAAGATGTCGCGCTCGCTCATGGGTGGCAGCAGGCCGCCGTTCCAGACCGCGTCGGGGTCGATGCGGTTCTTCGTGCCGAAGGCGTCGGCCACCTGGCTGGCCATCAGCGCCAGTCGCGGCGGCATGACGTTGCCGAAACCCTCGCTGCGTGCGTCCGGGGTCAGCACCGTCGCGTCGATGGCCAGTTGCAGCCGGCGCAGTTCCAACGCCTCGTTGATGATGCCGTCGCGCGCCTTCACATAGCCAATCGCGGTTTTGGGGTCGGCAATCACTTCCTTCATGCCCTTCGTGAAGGCGGCCAGGAAGGCCTTCACCGCCTGCGGGTTGTCCTTGATCATCTTCGGGCTGGCGATGATGACGTTGCCGTAGAGCTTGACGCCGTGCGCCGGGTAGGGCAACACCACGATGTCCTGCGGCTTCACGCCGCGCGCTTCCAGGTTCAGCAGCGAAGTGAAGGAAAAGCCGGTGATCGCGTCGATGTCGCCGCGCACCAGCATGGTCTCACGCAGCGGCGGGTCCATGCTCGTCCACTGCACGCCGGTGATGCCGTTGGCCTTGGCGAAGATCGGGAAGGCCTTGCGGCCGGCGTCGAAGCCCGGCGCGCCGAGCTTCTTGCCGCTCAGGTCGGCCGGCTTGGTGATGCCGCTCTTCTTCAGCGCCAGCACCGCTGCCGGCGTGTTGTTGTAGACCATCATCACCGCCACCGGCTTGTTCGGCGCGTCGGGGTTGTTGGCGTGGAACTCCATCAAGGCCGCCAGGTCGGCGAATCCCATGTCGTAGGAGCCCGACGCCACGCGCGTGACGGTGCCGCCCGAGCCGTTGCCGGCGTCGATGGTCACGTCCAGCCCCGCCGCCTTGTGGTAACCCTTGGCCTGCGCGGCCAGGAACAGCGCCGCCGGGCCCTCGAATCGCCAGTCGAGCTGGAACTTGATGGGCGTCTGCGCCAGCGCCAGGGTGGGGGCAGCCAGCAATGCGGCCGCGGCAATCAGCGTGCAGCGCTTGAGGGTGGCGAACAAGGGGGTCATGCGGGCTCCGTGGTGGGTTTTCGGGTCAATGCAGAAAGGCAAGGGCCGTGCAGCACACATTCTGCAAGTTCCGTGCACGGTTCACCCTCGGGGCTTGCACCAGAAAGCGGCGCGGCGCCCGACTTCAAGGCGCTTCGGCGTTCAAGAAGTCCAGCAAGGTGCGCGCAACCACCTTGGTGGCGCCGCGCAGGTCGCTCAGCAGCAGATGCTCGTCGGCGCGCTTGGCGTTGCTTTCGAGCACGGTGCGCGGGCCGGCACCGTAGATCACGGCAGGCACGCCATGGGCGCCGTACAGGCGTACATCGGTATACAGCGGCGTGCCACTGGTCGGAATGGGCTCGCCGAAGATCGCGTGGCCGTGTTTCTGCACGGCCGCCACCAGTGGTGCGTTGCCCGGCAGCGGTTTCAGCGGGTGCGCCAGCAGCAGGCGCTTGATCTCGATGCGGACGCCGGGGCTGGCAGCCACCGTGTGGTGGATGAGCTCACGCACCTCGGCCTCCACCAAACCGGCATCTTCCTCGGGAATCATGCGGCGGTCGATCTTCAGTACCACCTTGCCGGGCACCACGTTGGTGTTGCTGCCCCCTTCGATGCGGCCCACGTTCAGGTACGGGTGCGTGATGCCAGCCACGGCCGAGCGGCGCGCTCGCAACACCTCGTTGTAGGCGTAGAGCGCCGTGAGCAGCTTGTTCGCGGCCTGCAACGCGTCGAGCCCGGTCTCGGGGAAGGCGGCGTGCGAGGCCAGGCCGTGCAAGGTCAATTCGAACTGCAGGCAACCGTTGTGCGCCGTCACCACCTGATGGCTGAAACCCGCGGCGATGAGGTAGTCGGGCCGCGTCAGCCGCTGCGCCAGCAGCCAGCCCGGGCCGAGCTCGCCACCGAATTCCTCGTCGTAGGTGAAGTGCAGCTCCACCCCGCCCTTCAGGGCTCCGCCCGCCCCTTCCAGTGCGCGCAAGGCGAAGGTGTAGCTGGCGAAGTCGCTCTTGCTCACCGCGGCGGCACGGCCGTAGAGCTTGCCATCGACCACTTCGCCGCCGTAGGGGTCGTGCGTCCAGCCCTCGCCGGGGGGCACGACATCGCCGTGGGCGTTGAGTGCGACGACAGGACCGCCGCCCGCGTAGTGCCGCCGCACGATGAGATTGGTGATCGACTGCAGCCCGTAGGCCTTCACGTCCTGCGCCGGTACCGGGTGCTTCTCCGCTGACAGTCCCATGGCCGCCAGCAGTTCGGCCGTGCGCTCGGCGTGCGGCGCGTTGTTGCCCGGCGGCGTGTCGGTGGGCACGCGCACCAGTTCCTGCAGGAAACGCACCTCCTCTTCGAAGTGGGTGTCGATCCAGGCGTCGAGCGCCTCGTAGCGGTTGGGTTTCATGCGCGGGCCAGGTCTTCCAGAAGTCGGGTGAAGGCGGCGACACAGAGCTCGGTGTCGTCGGCGGTGATGGTCTCCAGCGGGTTGTGACTGATGCCGGCATTGCCGCCGCGCATGAAGAGCATGGCCTGCGGCATGACCTCGTGCAGCTTCATCGCGTCGTGACCGGCCCCGCTGGGCATGGTGAACACCGGCAGCCCGAGCGAGGACACGGCAGCTTCCCAGCGCTGCTGCCAGGCCGGCGCGCTGGGTGCGGCGTCGGCAGCCAGCGTGCGTTCGAGCGTGGAAGCCAGGCCGCGCTCGGCGCAGATGCGCTGCAGTTCCTGCACCACGTCGGCGGCCAGCGCATCGCGCGCGGCATTGGTGGTGGCCCGCAGGTCCAGGCTGAAACGGCAGCGCCCGGGCACGACGTTGATCGAACCGCCGGGCACCTCCAGCAGGCCCACGGTGCCCACCACGTCGGGCACGGCGCCAGCGCGCTTTTCCAGGAACAGCGCCAGCTCGGCCACCGCACAGGCGGCGTCGCGGCGGCGGTCCATCGGCGTGGTGCCCGCATGGCTGGCCTGGCCGACGACTTCACCCAGATAACGCACGCTGCCGTTGATGCTGGTGACCACGCCCAGCGGCAGGTCGAGTTCGTTGAGCACCGGGCCTTGTTCGATGTGCACCTCGACGAAGCCGAGGTAGCGCGCCGCATCGCGCCTGAGCGCCTGGATCGCTTCCATGTTGGCCGGCAGGCCGGCGGCGCGCATGGCGTCGCGCATGCTCAGGCCGTCGGCGTCGAGCTGGTCGAGCCAGGCGGGATCGAAGTCGCCGGTGAGCGCACCCGAGCCCAGGAAGGTGGCCTTGTAGCGCTGACCTTCTTCCTCGGCAAAGCCGACGACCTCGATGCCGAACGGCAGTCGCCTGCCGGTGCGATGCAGGTCGCGCACGATGACCATCGGCACCAGGATGCCGAGCCGGCCGTCGTACTTGCCGCCGTTGCGCACGGTGTCGTAGTGGCTGCCGGTGAGCAGCCGCGGCGCCGCCGCCTCGCTGCCGCGGTAGACGCCGACCACGTTGCCCACGGCATCGAGCGCCACCTCGTCGAAGCCGCACGCGCGCATCCAGGCCTGCAACTGCGCTGCCACCGCGCGGTGTGCCTCGGTGAGATAGGTCACCGTCAGCTGGCCCTGCTCCTTGAAGCCGGGGTCGCTGTGTTCGGCCATGGCCTCGGCCCAGTCCCAGACGACCTGGCCGCGTTCGGGGGTCAGGCCCAATTTGTCGTTCAAGCGGATTTCGGCGATGCGGTGGATGTTGCGCAAGCACTCGGCGAATTCGAAGTCCGGGTGGCCGGCCAGGCGCCGCTGGAAGGTGGCGATGATCTCGGCCTTGCCCAGGCCCAGACCCCGCGGTCCGCGCACGGCCAGGACGAAGGGCCAGCCGAATTTCGCGTTGTAGTCGGCGTTCAGCTTCTGGATCAGGGCGAATTCTTCCGGCGTGCAGGCGGTCAGGCCGGCCTTGCCTTGTTCATTCGTGCTCTCGGCCGTCAGCGTCTTGCTGATCATGGCCTTGCCGGCGAGTTCGGGGTGAGCGCGGACGAGCGCCATCTGCGCGTCGCGGCCCGCGTCGCGCACGGCGGCCACCATGGCCAGCTTCAGGGCGGCCAGCGAGCCAAACGGCCGCTGCCCCCAGGCCGCGGCGGCGATCCACGGCGAATGTTCGTAGGTGCCTTCCAGCAGCGCCGTGAACTCGGCCTGCATGGCGCGGTTGAGGGTTTCGAGTGTGAGCATCGTCGTCATTCCCAAACAAACGCGGTGGCGGGGTCGAAAGGGTGCACCTGCTTCCAGTGGCGGGCAATGTCGATGCGCCGGCACAGCCACACCTGGGAGTGCGCCTGCACATGGTCCAGGAATCGCTGCAGCGAGCCGATGCGCCCGGGCTTGCCGAGCAGGCGGCAATGCATGCCGATGCTCATCATCTTCGGCCGGTCCAGCCCCCGCGGGTCGCCCTCGGCATAGAGTGCATCGAAGGCGTCGCGCAGGTAGTGGAAGAAGTGGTCACCGGTATTGAAGCCCTGCGCCTGCACGAAGCGCATGTCGTTGGTGTCCAGCGAATACGGCACCACCAGGTGCGGCACCAGGCTGCCGTCGGTCTTCTTCACCTGCAGCCAGAACGGCAGGTCGTCGCCGTAGTAGTCGCTGTCGTATTCGTAGCCGCCCTGCTCGGCCACCAGTCGGCGCGTATTGGGGCTGTCGCGGCCGGTGTACCAGCCCGCCGGCCAGGCGCCGCCTGTGAGTTCCTTCAGCAACGCGCTGGCCACGCCCACATGGCGGCGCTCGGTGGCTTCGGGCAGGTTCTGGTAGTGGATCCAGCGCAGGCCGTGGTTGGCGATCTCGTCGCCACGTGCCATGAAGGTGGACAACAGCTCCGGATAACGTTCCAGCGCCGAGACGATGCCGAACACCGTGAGCGGCAGCCCGCGCTGGTCGAACTCGCGCAGGATGCGCCAGACGCCGGCGCGCGAGCCGTATTCGTACACCGACTCCATCGTCATGTGCCGGTTCTCGTAGGCCTGCGCGGTGACGAGCTCGGACAGGAAGGTCTCTGACGTGGGATCGCCGTGCAGAGGATTGTTCTCGCCGCCTTCCTCGTAGTTCAGCACGAACTGCACGGCGATGCGCGCCTGACCGGGCCAGCAGGCATGCGGCACGTCGCGGCCATGGCCGCGCAGGTCGCGGGCGTAAGGGAGTGCGGTGTTCATGGTTCGGATCATGAGGTCTTCAAGGCCTGGGCCAGGTCCTGCACGCGCGGGTTCAGCCGCAGGTTGCGTTCGACATGGTCCAGGTGCGATGCCATCAGCCGCGCCGCAGCCCGGGCGTCGCGGCGTTCGAGTGCGTCGACGATGGCCACGTGCTCGTCCTGCGAATGCTCGGCGGAGTGGGACGACTGGTACATCAGGGCAATCAACGAGCAGCGCGACAGCAGGTCGGCCAGCAACTGTGCCAGCACCTCGTTGCCGAGCAGCCGCGCCAGCAGCACGTGGAAGTCGGCCAGCAGCCGCGTGCGACCGGTGACGTCGGTGCGCGCCACGGCTTCGCTCTCGGCACGCAGGTGGTGCCGCAATTCGGCAATCTGCGTGTCGGTGATGTGCGCGCACAACTGGCGCATCATCGCCGCCTCGACCATGGCGCGCACCTCGAAGACCTGGCGCGCCTCTTGCACGCTGGGCTGGGCGACGAAGGCGCCGCGCGCGGGTTCCAGCGTCACCAGGTGGTCTCGGCTGAGCTGGTTCAGCGCCTGTCGCACCAGCGTGCGCGAGACCTTGAAGATGTCGGCGATCTGCTGCTCGGCGAGCTTGGTGCCGGGCATCAGGCGGCGCTCGACGATGGCGGTGGTGATGGATTCGACGATGCGGCGCGTGGTGTCCTCATGCACCGGCGCCGTGCGCTGCGGAGTGCCTGCGCGCACTTCGTTCGAGCGCCCAGGGGACGCATGGGCGTCGATCACCTTCAGGTGGGTGCGGCTCCTGACCATGGGCTTCAGCGGTTCAGGGGAAGAATGGGGTTGACGTGTATGCTGAAGTGTATACACTTTATTTCATCACGCAACCGGGACCCGACCCCATGGGACACCTCAGCACCCACGTTCTCGACACGGCCCACGGTCGCCCGGCGGCCGGCATGGTCGTTACGCTGCAGCGGCTGGACGACGACGGCCCCGTCACCCTGCGTCGGGTCGTGCTGAACGAGGACGGCCGTGCCGGCGGCCCGCTGCTCGACGCGGCAGACATGGCCGTGGGCCGCTACCGCCTGCTGTTCGAGGTGGCGCCCTATTTCCGCGCGCTGGGCGTCGCGCTGCCCGAGCCGGCCTTCGTCGACACCGTGCAGCTGGACTTCGGCATGGCCGACGCCGCCGGCCACTACCACGTGCCGCTGCTCGTCAGCCCGTGGAGCTACAGCACCTATCGCGGCAGCTGAAGGCAAAGGATCCGCCTTGGAAACCTATCTGCTCGACTGGGTCAACCTGCTCCTGCGCTGGACCCACGTCATCGTGGCCATCGCCTGGATCGGCTCGTCGTTCTACTTCGTCTTCCTGGACAGCAGCCTGACCAAGCCGGAAGCGCCCGACCTCAAGGCCAAGGGCGTGGACGGTGAACTCTGGGCCGTGCACGGCGGCGGCTTCTACCACCCGCAGAAATACCTGGTGGCACCGAAGAGCCTGCCCGAGCACCTGCACTGGTTCTATTGGGAAAGCTACAGCACCTGGCTCACCGGCTTTGCGCTGTTCACGGCGCTGTACCTGTTCAACGCCGGCAGCTTTCTCGTCGACAAGTCGGTATTCGACTGGTCGCCTGCCGCCGCCATCGGCGCCGCGCTGGGCTTCCTGGCGGCCTTCTGGATCTTCTACGACCTGATCTGCCGCTGGGTGGGCGAGAAGAACGGCAAGGTGGGCGGCGACGCCATCGTCGGCGTGCTGGTCTTTGTTTTCGTTGCGGCGGCTTCCTACCTCGCCTGCCAGCTCTTCGCCGGCCGCGCCGCCTTCCTGCTGGTGGGCGCGATGATCGCCACGGCGATGAGCGCCAACGTCTTCTTCTGGATCATCCCGGGCCAGCGCAAGGTCATCGCGCAGATGAAGGCGGGCCAGCCGGTGGACCCCATCCACGGCCAGCGTGCCAAGCAGCGCAGCGTGCACAACACCTATTTCACGCTGCCGGTGCTGGTGGCCATGTTGTCCAACCATTACGGCTGGCTGTACCAGGGCGCGCACAACTGGCTGGTGCTGGTGCTGCTGATGACGGCAGGGGCTTTGATCCGCCACAGCTTCGTGGCGCGCCACAAGGCGCTGGTGCACGGCCGGCGTGTGCCCTGGGAATATGCCGGCGCCGGCACGGCCTTGATCGTCGGCCTGGCGGTGTGGCTGGCGCCGGCACCGCAGCCGCCGGCCCCGCCGGCACCGGAGAAGGTGTCGATGGCCGAAGTGCGCGCCGTGCTGGAGCAGCGTTGCGTGCTCTGCCACAACGCCCAGGTGCAGCAGAAGAACGTGGCGCTGCACACGCCGGAACTCGTGAAGCAGCACGCGCAAGCCGTATACCAGCAGTCGGTGGTGCTCAAGCTGATGCCCATGAACAACGCCACGCAGATCACCGATGCCGAACGCGCGCTCATCAAGCGCTGGTTCGAGACCGGCGCGCCTGCCCAATAGCCCACGCCACGCCACCCGAGGAGAAGCTCCCATGACGACGACCGCCGTCCACCCCGTGGACGAAAGACTGCCCACACCGCGCCTGGCCGCGCTCGGCCTGCAGCATGTGCTGGTGATGTACGCCGGCGCCATTGCCGTGCCGCTGATCGTGGGCCGCGCGCTCAAGTTGAGCCCGGAGCAGGTGGCGCTGCTGATCAGCGCCGACCTCTTCTGCTGCGGCCTCGTCACGCTCATCCAGTCGCTCGGCTTCACGAAATATTTCGGCATCAAGCTGCCGGTGATGATGGGCGTGACCTTCGCCGCCGTCGGCCCCATGGTGGCCTTCGCCAATGCCATGCCGGGTGTCGACGGCGCGCGCGCCATCTTCGGCGCCATCATCGGCGCCGGCGTGATCTCCATCCTCATCGCGCCCATCGTCAGCAAGCTGCTGCGCTTCTTCCCGCCGGTGGTCACGGGCACCATCATCGCCATCATCGGCATCAGCCTCATGCGCGTGGGCGTGGGCTGGGCGATGGGCGGGCCGGCCTTCCTGGCGCAGCGCACCGACGTGCCCAAACTCGTGGCGATGGTCGACAAGGCCAAGGCCACGGCCGCCGCTGCCTCGGCACCCGTGACCCTGGGCCCGATCCCGATGGTCGACAACCCGGCTTATGGCGCACTGGACAACATGGCGGTGGCTGCGGCGGTGCTGGTCTTCATCCTGCTGCTGGTCAAGTACGCAAGGGGTTTCATCGCCAATATCTCGGTGCTGCTGGGCATCGTCGCCGGCTGCGCGGTGGCGGTGGCCATGGGCAAGATGAATTTCGACAAGGTGGGCCAGGCGCACTGGTTCGACGTCGTCACGCCCTTCGCCTTCGGCATGCCCACCTTCGACATCGTGATGATCCTGACCATGTCGCTGGTGATGATCGTGGTGATGATCGAATCCACCGGCATGTTCCTGGCGCTGTCGGACATCACCGGCAAGCCGATCACCCAGAAGGACCTCGCCGCCGGCCTGCGCACCGACGGCCTGGGCACGCTGATCGGCGGCATCTTCAACACCTTCCCCTACACCAGCTTCTCGCAGAACGTGGGTCTGGTCGGCGTCACCGGCGTGCGCAGCCGCTGGGTCTGCGTGGCCGGCGGCGTGATCATGATCGTGCTCGGCCTGCTACCCAAGATGGCGGCCTTCGTCGAGGCCATTCCGCAGTTCGTGCTGGGCGGCGCCGGGCTCGTGATGTTCGGCATGGTGGCGGCCACGGGCATACGCATCCTGGCCAATGTCGACTTCAAGGGCAACCGCTACAACCTCTACATCGTGGCGTTGTCGATCGGCTTCGGCCTCATTCCGCTGGTGGCCCCGCGCTGGACGCAGCAGATGGCGCACGGCCTGCACCCGCTGCTGGAATCCGGGATCCTGCTCACCGCAGTGGCGGCCGTGGTGCTGAATGTCTTCTTCAACGGTGCCAAGGCCGACGACGGCGCGGCGATCGAAGCCGCCAAGGCCGCCGAAGCGCACTGACCTTTTTCAGGAACCCCACGGAGACCCGAACTTGCCCACGATCCGCGTCGAACTCTTCGCCGGCCGCACGCTGGAACAGAAGCGCGCACTGGCGCAGGCGCTCACCGAAGCCACGGTGCGCACACTGGGCGGTTCGGCCGATGCAGTCGACGTCATCTTCTGCGACGTCGAACGCCACGACTGGGCCACCGGCGGCCAGCTCTGGGCCGACAAGGCAGCACCACCCCAGCCCGGCTGAAGACCGGCCGGCGGTCGCTGCCGCCGTGGGCACGGCCTGGCTTGCCGCAAAATATGGCCACAGGCACGCGCAGTGCCGCCCACCGCCATCAAGGAGACCCCATGAACGGCCAGATGATGCAGCAGCCGCTGCTGATTTCCTCCCTGCTCGTCCACGCCGAGCGCCACCACGGCGAACGCGAGATCGTCTCGCGCCGCATCGAGGGCGACATCCACCGCTATACGTACAAGGACCTGGCCGCGCGCTCGCGCCGCCTGGCCAAGGCACTGTCTGCTTTGGGTGTCAAGGCCCCCGACCGTGTCGCCACGCTGGCCTGGAACGGCTACCGCCACATGGAGCTGTACTACGCGGTCAGCGGCAGCGGCGCCGTGCTGCACACCGTCAACCCGCGCCTGCACCCCGACCAGATCGTCTATATCGCCGACCACGCCGAAGACCAGGTGCTGTTCTTCGACCTCACCTTCCTGCCCTTGATCCAGGCCGTGGCAAACCGCACCAAGACGGTGAAGGCCTTCGTGGCCATGACCGACCGCGCGCACATGCCGGCGGCCGACGTGGCCGCGAAGATCCCCCACCTGCTGTGCTTCGAGGAGCTCATCGAGGCGCAGGACGACCGCTACACCTGGCCCGAATTCGACGAGAACACCGCCAGTTCGCTGTGCTACACCAGCGGCACCACGGGCAACCCCAAGGGCGTGCTCTACAGCCACCGCTCCACCGTGCTGCACGCGTATGCCGCGGCGATGCCAGACGCGCTGAACTGCTCGGCGCGCGACAGCATCCTGCCGGTGGTGCCCATGTTCCACGTCAATGCCTGGAGCCTGCCCTATGTGGGCTGCATGACCGGCGCCAAGCTCGTCTACCCCGGCGCCGGGCTCGACGGCAAGTCGCTCTACGAACTGTTCGAAAGCGAGGGCGTCACGCTCTCGGCCGGCGTGCCCACGGTGTGGCAGGGCTTGCTGGCGCATGTGGAAGCCAACGGCCTGAAATTCAGCACCATGAAGCGCACCGTGATCGGCGGCTCGGCCTGCCCGCCGGCCATGATCCGTGCCTTCGACGAGAAGTTCGGCGTGCATGTGCTGCACGCCTGGGGCATGACCGAGATGAGCCCGCTGGGCACGGCCTGCACCTTCAAGCCCAAACACCTGACCATGCCGCAGGAAGAGCGCTACGCGGTGATGGCCAAGCAGGGCCGCGCCATCTATGGCGTGGACATGAAGATCGTCGACCCCAACGGCAAGGAAATGCCCTGGGGCAGCGAGACCTCGGGCGACCTCTACGTGCGCGGCCCGTGGATCATCTCCAGCTATTTCAAGGGCGAAGGCGGCGACCCACTGATCAACGACGAGGCCGGCCACGGCTGGTTCCCCACCGGCGACGTGGCCAGGATCGACGCCGACGGCTACATGCAGATCACCGACCGCAGCAAGGACGTCATCAAGAGCGGTGGCGAATGGATCGGCTCCATCGATCTGGAGAATATCGCCATGGCGCACCCTGCGGTGGCCATGGCCGCGTGCATTGCCGCGCCGCACCCGAAGTGGGACGAACGCCCGCTGCTGGTGGTGATGAAGAAGCCCGGCGCCGAACTCACCAGGGAAGAGCTGCTGGCCTTCTACGAGGGCAAGATCGCCAAGTGGTGGACGCCCGACGACGTGGTCTTCGTCGACGCCATTCCGCTGGGCGCCACCGGCAAGATGCAGAAGAACAAGCTGCGCGAGGCGCTGAAGGACTACAAGCTGCCCACCGCCTGAGGCCGCCTCCGGACGCAGCCGACCTCAGCGCGGCTGCGCCCACCATTCGTCGCCGAACTGTCCCTGCAGCCAGGCGACGAAACCGCTCACCTTCGTGGGCACCATTCGCGGCGAAGGGTAGACGGCATGGATCTCCTGCGCCGGCAGCGTCCAGCGCTCCAGCAGCGGGAGCACGGCGCCGCTCTTCACCGATTCGTGCGCCACGTACCAGGGCAGGATGGCCAGGCCCATGCCGGCGCGCGTCGCGGCCAGCAACGCCGACAGGTTGTTGCTGCGCAGCGGGCCCTTCACGGGCACCGAGACGCTGTGGCCGTCGGCACCGCTGAAATGCCAGCGCTCGTCACCTTGCACCGTGCTGTAGACCAGCGCCGCATGCGCCGCCAGTTGTTCGGGCTGCTTCGGCGTGCCGTGTTCGGTC
Source organism: Rubrivivax sp. (assembly GCA_034522875.1). GTDB lineage: Bacteria > Pseudomonadota > Gammaproteobacteria > Burkholderiales > Burkholderiaceae_C > Rubrivivax. Next base: position 20,591 of record JAXHKY010000014.1, read on the forward strand.
AGGTAAGCCTTCGCGCCCACCAGAACCCAGGGGTTCAAGCCCAGGAAGCGCGCGCCCAGTGTGGAATCGGCCAGCCGGCCCATGCGGATGGCGAGGTCCACGCCCTGCTCGACCAGGTTCACATAGCGGTCCTCGAAGCTCAGGTCGACCTGCAGGCCCGGATGCTGCTGCATGAAGTGCAGTACCAGCGGCGTGAGCACGCGGCGGCCGAAGGCCACCGACGAACTGATGCGCAGGCTGCCCTGCACGCGCGACTGCATCAGCGCCACCAGGTTGTCGGCCTCGTCGAGCTCGCGCGCGATCAGCTTGCACTTGTCGTAGTACGCCGAACCCGCCTCGGTGGGCGTGACACCGCGTGTGCTGCGGTGGAACAGCCGCGCGCCCAGCCGTGCCTCCAGCGCCGCCACGTGCTTGGTGGCCGTGGGCTGGGTGATGCCGAGGTCGACGCTGGCGCGGCTGAAGCTGCCCGTTTCGACGACGCGGATGAAGAGGCGGATGCCGGCAACGGTGTCCATGGGGGGCAAGCGGGTGGGCGGGCGCAGCAGGTGCCAAGGGCAGGGTCCGGACTCCGCGTCAGAGACGGCTCGCCCCCGGCAGCGGTTCCGCGGCGCGACCCGCCGGGCACAACAGCAACGCCCCGCGCGCACTGGCGTGATAGTCCATCTCGCCGTCGGGCCCGCGCAGCCGGATGCGGTAGCCCGGCACCAGCGCCTGCGTGTACATCACGCCCGGCTGCGGGCAACCCAGGCTGCCGTCGGACCAGGTCACGCTTTCGGCGCTGATCAGCAGCAGCGATTCGGCGGCCACGCCGGTGCGGCGCGCGGCGTCTGCACGGGCCGCCTGCACGACCGAATCCAACCCGCCGGCGGCTGCGGCCAGCCAGTCGTCCACCGCCCGCTCCAGTACCGGCAGCGGCACCGAACCCTGGTCGAGCACCACCCTGTGGAACTGCCGGATGTCGAAGCGCTCGCCCAGCCGGGTCTTGGCGCGGTCGCGCAATTCCACGATCTTCAGCTGACCGATCATGTAAGCCAGCGCCTGCCCCGGCCAGGACACGTAGCGGTCGACTTCGGCGGCCACGAAATCGGGCTTCTCGCCGGTGCGCTCGACCATGAAGTCGATGGCGCGCTGCCGGCTCCAGCCCAGAGCATGCAGGCCGGTGTCCACCACCAGTCGCGCGGCGCGGAAGGCCTGCCACTGCAGGTGGCCGAAGCGGCTGTAGGGCTCCTGGTACAGGCCGAGGTCGAAGCCCAGCGTCTCGGCGTACAGCGCCCAGCCCTCGTCGTAGACCGTGAAGCCGCCACCGCGGCGGAATTTCGGCAGTTCACCCAATTCCACCGCGCGTGCGCTCTGCAGGTGGTGGCCGGGCACGGCCTCGTGTGCGACCAGGGTTTCCATGCCCCAGATCGGGCGCTTTTTCCAGGCCAGGGCATTGGCGTTGAACCAGCCGGGCTCGCTGCCGTCCAGCGCCGGGCCGTCATAGAACTCTGCGCGTTCGCTGCCCAGGTGCGCCGGCATGGCGCGCACGCCATAGGGTGCACGCGGCAGCTCGGCGAACAGCTTGGGCAGTTCCGGGTCGATGCGCTTGGCGATGTCGCGGTAGCCCGCCAGCAGGGCCTCCGGGCTGGTGTGGAAGAACTTGGGGTCGGTGTTGAGGTACTGCACGAAGGCCGCGAAGTCGCCCTCGAACTTCGCTTCCTTCATCACCGCTTCCATCTCGCCACGCAGCCGCGCCAGTTCGCGCAGACCGATGGCGTGGATTTGCGCCGGGCTCAGGTCGGTGGTGGTGTTGGAACGCAGCTCGAGGGCATAGACCTCGGCACCGCCCGGATAGGTGCCGAGCGCACCGCTGGCCGGCGCGGCCTGCAGGTATTCGTCGGCCACGAAGGCCCGCAGCCGGCGCAATGCCGGCAACACCTGTTCGTTGACGGCCTGGCGACCGCGGGCCTTCAGCGCTTCCTGCTCGGCAGCCGGTATGTCCTTGCCCAGGCGCGTGAACGGATCGAAGAACGGGCTCTGGTCCATCTCGGCCGCCAGCTGGCCGTCGATCTGCCCCAGCACCCGCTCGAGCACCTCGCGCGGTGGCACCCAGCGCAGCGCCATGCCCTCGCGCAGCCGGGCCAGTTCCTGGTCGACGCGCCGCGGGTAGGCCGCCATGCGGGCCAGCGCCTGCTCCACCTGAGAGCGGGTCGTGGCCGGCGCGGCGCGCAGCAGTCCCGCAAACCCGGTCTGGAAACCGCCCAGCGCACCCAGGCTCATGCTGCGATAGCCCACGAAGGGTTCGGTCCGCAGCTGTTCCTCCAACCGGTGCACGAAGATATCGAGCGAGGCCTGGTCGCGCGCCGACAGGCCCTGGCGCGGAATGGCCCGCGCCTGCGCCAGCGCCTGGCGCGCGCCGTCGAACTCGGCAGTGACGGCCGCCGGCGACGCGTCGTACAGGCGGTCGCCGTAGCGGTGGTCGCCGACGAAGGTGGCCCATTCGGGGTAGGTCTGCATCAGCACTTCCCAGCGCGCGTCGAACAGCGCATGCAATTGCCGGGTGGCGGCCGCGTCGGCGCCAGAGGCGGCGGCGGGCGTTTCCGCCGCCAGGGCCACGGGCATGGCGCACGCCGCCGCCAGCAGGCCGGCGGCCAGACCCTTCAGCCAACGATGGCGCATCGAATGTCCCCTTTTCGCACCGGCGCATGCCGGCGCCGAACGCTAGTGCATTGCGCAACCGCCGGCAAGGCCTGCCATTCCTGGGTGGAATAGCTGATATCGCCCCCACGCCCCTTCCGCGGCGGGCCCGCCAGCCCGAACATGCATGCAGGTTGTTCAACTTCGATGGAGACTGCGAAATGGCAAAGATGAAGGCTGCGATGGCCGCGGTGCTGGTGATGGAAAAGGAAGGCGTGAGCCAGGCCTTCGGCGTGCCCGGCGCCGCAATCAACCCGTTGTACGCGGCGCTGCGCGAACGCCAGAGCATCGCGCACATCCTGGCGCGCCACGTCGAAGGCGCCTCGCACATGGCCGAGGGTTACACCCGGGCGCGGGCCGGCAATATCGGCGTCTGCATCGGCACCAGCGGCCCCGCCGGCACCGACATGATCACCGGCCTGTATTCGGCCATTGCCGACAGCATCCCCATCCTGTGCATCACCGGCCAGGCGCCGCGAGCGCGGCTGTACAAGGAGGACTTCCAGGCCGTCGACATCGAGAGCATCTCCAAGCCGGTGACCAAGTGGAGCGTCACCGTGCGCGAGCCCGCGCTGGTGCCGCGCGCCTTCCAGCAGGCCTTTCACCTGATGCGCTCGGGCCGGCCGGGCCCGGTACTCATCGACCTGCCCTTCGACGTGCAGATGGCCGAGATCGAATTCGACATCGACAGCTACGAGCCGCTGCCCGTGTACAAGCCGGCCGCCACGCGCAAGCAGGTCGAGAAGGCGCTGGACATGCTGATGGCTTCGAGCAAGCCGCTCATCGTGGCCGGCGGCGGCATCATCAATGCCGATGCGTCCGACTTGCTGGTGGAATTTGCCGAACTCACCGGCGTGCCCGTGATCCCCACGTTGATGGGCTGGGGCACGATCCCCGACGACCACCTGCTGATGGCCGGCATGGTGGGCCTGCAGACCAGCCACCGCTACGGCAACGCCACGATGCTGGCCAGCGACTTCGTGCTCGGCATCGGCAACCGCTGGGCGAACCGCCACACCGGCAGCACCGAGGTCTACTGCAAGGGCCGCAGCTTCGTGCACGTGGACATCGAGCCGACCCAGATCGGCCGCGTCTTCAACCCCGACCTCGGCATCGTCAGCGACGCCAAGGCGGCGCTGGAGCTCTTCGTCCAGGTGGCGCGCGAGCGCAAGGCGGCCGGAACACTGACGGACTTCAGCAACTGGGTCAACCGCTGCGCCGAGCGCAAGAAGCTGATGCACCGCAAGACCCACTATACCGAGACGCCGATCAAGCCGCTGCGCGTATATGAAGAGATGAACGCGGTCTTCCCGCGCGACACCGTCTTTGTGACCACCATCGGCCTGAGCCAGATCGCCGGCGCGCAATTCCTGCACGTCTATGGTCCCCGCCAGTGGATCAACTGCGGCCAGGCGGGGCCGCTGGGCTGGACGATTCCCGCCGCCCTGGGCGTGGTCGCCGCCGACCCCACGCGCACGGTGGTGGGGCTGTCGGGCGACTACGACTTCCAGTTCCTGATCGAGGAACTGGCCGTGGGCGCGCAGTTCCGCCTGCCCTATGTGCAGGTGCTGGTCAACAACAGCTACCTGGGCCTCATCCGCCAGAGCCAGCGCGGCTTCGAGATGGACTTCTGCGTGCAACTGGCGTTCGAGAACCAGAACGTCGACGAACCCGCGCTGCAGGGCTACGGCGTCGACCACATGAAGGTAGTGGAAGGCCTGGGCTGCAAGGCGCTGCGCGTGACCGACCCCGAGAAGATCCAGGATGCATTGCGTCAGGCGCAGCAGATGGCGCAGCAGTACCGGGTGCCGGTGGTGGTGGAATGCATACTGGAGAAGGTGACCAATATCGCCATGGGCACCGAGATCGACAAGATCAATGAGTTCGAAGAACTCGACTGCCGCCACCCCGAAGGCCGCCAGGGCCTGGAGATGGCCGGCCTGCTCGAATGACCGGAGACCCTGCCATGCCGAGATTTGCCGCCAACCTGTCGATGCTGTTCACCGAGGTGCCGCTGCTCGATCGTTTCGAGCGTGCGGCGCGCGCCGGGTTTTCCACGGTGGAACTGCAGTTTCCCTACGAAGCGCCGGCCGCCGCCGTCCGCGGCAAGCTGGTGTCCAACCGGCTGAAGATGGTGCTGCACAACCTGCCGGCCGGCGACTGGGCCGGCGGCGACCGCGGCATCGCCTGCGACCCCGCCCGCGTGGCCGAATTTCGCGCAGGCGTAATGCAGGCGGTGGAATACGCCACCACGCTGGGTGTGCCGCAGCTCAACTGCCTGGCCGGCAAGCCACCAGCCGGCGTGGACGACGCCACCGCGCGCCGCACCTTGGTGGAGAACCTGCGCTTTGCCGCTGCAGCGCTGAAGACCGAAGGGCTGAAGCTGCTCATCGAGCCCATCAACAATTTCGACGTGCCGGGCTTCTGGCTCAACCGCACCGATCTGGCGGTGTCGGTGCTGGACGAGGTGGGTGCCGACAACGCCTTCGTTCAGTACGACATCTACCACGCGCAGCGCTACGAAGGTGAACTGGCGGCGACGATGAGCAAGCACCTCGCCCGCATCGGCCACGTCCAGGTGGCCGACAACCCTGGGCGCAACGAACCGGGCACCGGCGAGATCAACTACCCGTTCCTGTTTGCCCACCTCGACCGCATCGGCTACAAGGGCTGGATCGGCTGCGAGTACAAACCCGCCACCACCACCGAGGCCGGCCTGGGCTGGCTGGAGCAGGCGCGCCGCTTGCTGCGCGCCACCACCTGAACCGCACCCGAAAGAGAGACAGCGAGATGACGACAACTCCCCTCAAGCTGGGCTTCATCGGCCTGGGCATCATGGGCGCGCCGATGGCGGGCCACCTGCGCAGCGCCGGGCACACGCTCTTCGTGGCCACACGCAGCCAGGTGCCGCAGGCGCTGCTGGACGCCGGCGCGGTGCGCTGCGGCAGCCCGCGCGAAGTGGCCGCAGCGGCCGACATCGTCTTCACCATGGTGCCCGACACGCCCGACGTGGAGGCGGTGCTGTTCGGCGAGAACGGCGTGGCGCAGGGGCTGGCCCGGGGCAAGCTGGTCGTCGACATGAGCAGCATCTCGCCCATGGCCACCAAGGACTTCGCTCGCAGGATCAACGATCTCGGTTGCGACTATCTCGACGCGCCGGTTTCCGGCGGTGAGGTCGGCGCCAAGGCGGCCAGCCTCACCATCATGGTCGGCGGCCCGGTACCCGCCTTCGAACGCGCCAGGCCCTTGTTCGCGCTGATGGGCAAGAACATCACCCATGTCGGCGCAAACGGCGACGGCCAGACCACCAAGGTGGCCAACCAGATCATCGTGGCGCTGAATATCGCTGCCGTGGCCGAGGCGCTGGTCTTCGCCAGCAAGGCCGGTGCCGACCCAGCCAAGGTGCGGCAGGCGCTGATGGGCGGCTTTGCCTCCAGCCGCATCCTGGAAGTGCACGGCGAACGCATGATCAAGCGTACCTTCAACCCGGGCTTTCGCATCGGGCTGCACCAGAAGGACCTGAACCTGGCGCTGCAGGGCGCCCGTACGCTGGGCGTGAGCCTGCCGCAGACGGCCAATGCCGCACAGCTGATGCAGGCCTGCGCGGCCAACGGCATGGCCGAGCTGGACCACTCGGCGCTGGTGTGTGCGCTGGAGATCATGGCCGCGCACAAGGTGGCGCCGGACTGAACGAGACCGTGACCCGAAGCGCCGAGCGGCGCTTTGCCGCACCCGCGCCGTGCCGGCAGCCCCGAACGCTGCCGATAATGGGGTCATGACAGTCTTCTACTGGGTGATGGGCCTGGCCATCGCCGGCACGCTGGCGCCCTCGGTGCTTTACCTGCTGCTCTTCATGGCCACCGGGGAGCCCGCGTGCGAACAGCGCGCCCGTACCTTGTGGAATGTAAGTCGCGTGCTGTTGCTGCTGGGCATCAACATCCTGATCTGGGGCCATGTGATCGTGGGCCTGTGGCAGATCTGGTTTCGCTGACGGATGCAGGAGTGGGAGCGCTTCGACCGCCAGCGGCGTGAACGAGAGCAGGATGGGCTGGGCGACATGCCCACGGGCATCCATATCGAGTCGATGGAACTCGACGGCTCGAAGAGGTTGCCGTCGCAGGCCAGATCTGGCGAGAAGGTTCCCCTGGACGCGGCAGCCGACGACCCCCGCGGCCTGGTCTTCCACCGCGCCACGAACGTGCGGCCGACGCCGATCGAAAGCAGCACCGACGCCGCGAACCGGTTCATCGTCCAGCGCAGCAACTTCCAGTTCGAGCTGCGCAGCTTCCCTGGGCTTGTGCGTCTCGCTCTGCTTCGTGGTGGTCTTCGCTCACCTGAGCATCCGCCGCAGCATCGCCAGCGGGCAGATCTTCTACCCTGAAGTACTTTTTCCTCGTCACCTGCTTCGCGCTGCTGGTGGTACCGATCAATGCCTTGCGCCGGGCGCTGCAGGTGCCCTACCCCCTGCGGGAATACCGCGGCGGGCTCTTGACCAGGGTGCTGTACTGGCCGCCGACGCCGGGCATCTTCTTCCTCATCACGCTGCTGAAGTTCCATTGAGCGCGGTGCCGCCACGCATGGCACAGTACGCGCTCCCACCGCCCGCAACCCGCAAGGAAAACCAGATGGCCCATCCCGTTCGAGCTTCCGACACCCCTTTTGCCGTGGCCGTGGAGCAGGGCAAGGACTACTGGTGGTGCGCCTGCGGACTGAGCAAGTCGCAGCCATTCTGCGATGGCTCGCACAATGCCGCGCGCGAGTTCACCCCTGTCAAGTACACCGCCAGCCAGAGCAAGACCGTCTACTTCTGCGGCTGCAAGGGCACGGCCAGGCAACCGCTGTGCGACGGTTCGCACAAGCAGGCCGGGTGAAGGCTGCCGCCGCGCTGCGCTAGCGCGGGTCGCCGCTTTGGATCTGCAGCGCTTCCAGGAAGCGCGACACCATGTTGTAGGCGGCGATGGTGGCCGCCGCCTCCACCGTGCCGCGTTCGCCCAGATGCTGCCGCACGGCGGCCAGGATCTCCGGCTCGAAGTGGATGTCGCGCGTCATCGCGTCGGTGAGCCGCAGCACGGCGCGTTCGGTGGCGCTGAAGCCGTCTGCGGTTTCCCACTGCGCCAGCGCGTCCAGTTGCGCGGGCGCCACACCCGCTTTCAGCGCCACCGGCCTGTGCTGGTCGGCTTCATAGGGCGCGCCATTGAGCAAGGCCACGCGCATGATGATCAGTTCGCGCAGCGCGCCGCTGAGCTGCAGCTTGTGACGCACCGCCGTCAGGTAGGCCAGCCAGCCTTCGGCCAGTGGCGGGCTGTGCAACAGCATCTGGTACAGGTGAAGCACGCTGCCGCGTTCGGCAACGATGCGTTCCACCAGCGGCGCCTTGTCGGCGTCGGCCAGGCGGGCATAGGGCAGGCGGGCCATGGGCGAAGGTCGTCGTGGGTCTGGGCGGGGGGCCGTGTCGGGACACCCAGGGGCGAGTTGTAACACCCGCGGTACGGCGTGGCGAAATCGCGCCGGGGGGGCGGGGGCGGTGCCGAAAACGGCACCGCGGCCGGTCAGCCTCTCAGGGCCAGCCCGACCTGACAAGTCTTACAGCTGTTACTTCCGCGATGCGGATGCCAGCATGAGGTGCGCCGTCTTGGCGCGAACCTTCCACAAAGTCAGGAGTATCGATGAACGAACTGAAGTCAACACCGCCCGGCGCGCCTGTCCGGCGCGAACAAGTACGGCCGACCTCGCGCGGCCCGGTCGAACTGAGCGCCGACCAGCTCGCACATGTCGCCGGAGGCGGCTTCTTCCTGTCGGAACGCATGCCGCGGACCCCGCCGCAGACCCTTGGCTTCTTCCTGAGCGAATAACTCGCTCCGTTGAAGTGGCGGCGCCCGCGGGTCCCGTGCCCGCGGGCGCCGCGTCCGTTTCGGCCGGCGCTGCACGGCCGGCGCGGGCAAGACCGTCTGCCGGCACGGCATTCGTGCCGACCCGCGGCGCGCCGGGGTTCTTCACGCCCGGACGCACAATGCGAGGAAAGGCAGCCGCAGATGGCCACGATGTCCGCAGACCCTGAACCAGCGCGCCGCAGGCACGGCGGCGTGCGTGTCGTTTCCGGCGACCGGCGCCATGGCCATGCCGCGCAAGCGCCCGCAGGCGTGGCCTGGATCGATCCCACCCACCCCGCTCCATCCAGCCGCTGACCCTGCCCGCCATGCCCACCATCGACGACCCGCGCGCCTTCCTGCGCAGCCTCTACGACGCCGCGGTGCAGCGTGCCCTGCCGGCACACAACACCGCCGCCTTCCTGCCCGCGCCGCCGGCCACCAGCGGCCCGCAACAGGGCCGCACGCTGGTGCTCGGTGCCGGCAAGGCCGGCGGTGCCATGGCCGCGGCGGTGGACGCCTTGTGGCCGGCTTCGGCGCCGCTGGCGGGGCTGGTGGTGACGCGTTATGACCACGTGCCTCCGGCCTACAAGGCGCGGCCGGGGCGCATCGAGGTGGTGGAAGCCTCGCACCCGGTGCCCGACGCCGCCGGCCAGCAGGCCGCGCAACGCATGTGGGGCCTCACGCGCGGCCTCACGGCGCACGACCTGGTGCTGTGCCTGATCTCCGGCGGCGGCTCGGCGCTGCTGTCGATGCCCGCGCCCGGGCTCACGCTGGCCGACAAGCAGGCCGTGAACAAGGCCCTGCTGGCCAGCGGCGCGGCCATCGACGAGATGAACTGCGTGCGCAAGCACCTGAGCGCCATCAAGGGCGGCCGCCTGGCCGCGCTGTGCGCGCCGGCGCGCGTGGTCACGCTGCTCATCAGCGACGTGCCGGGCGACGCGCCCGAGGTCATCGCCAGCGGCCCCACGGTGCCCGACGCCAGCACCTGTGCCGATGCGCTGGCCATCCTGCGCCGCTACGGCATCGAGCTGCCGCCGGCCGCTCACGCCGGGCTTGAGAGCGGTGCCTTCGAAACGCCCAAGCCGGGCGATGCTGTCTTTGCCGGCCACGAAGTGCACATCATCGCCACGCCGCAGCAGAGCCTGCAAGCCGCCGCCGCGGCGGCACGTGCAGCCGGCGTGGCCGCGCACGTCCTCAGCGACGAGATCGAAGGCGAAAGCCGCGAGGTGGGCAAGGTGCACGCCGCACTGGCGCGTGCGGTGGCGCGCCGCGGCGAGCCGTTTGCGCGGCCCTGCGTCATTCTCTCGGGCGGCGAGACCACGGTCACCGTCAGACAGAAAGGGGGCCGCGGCGGCCGCGCCACCGAATTCCTGCTCGGCTGCGCCATCGCGCTGCAAGGCGAGCCGGGCGTGCACGTGCTGGCCGCCGACACCGACGGCATCGACGGCATCGAGGACAACGCCGGCGCACTGGTCACGCCTTCCACGCTGGCGCGCGCGCAGGCGCTGGGCCTGAAGGCGGCCGACTTCCTGGACCGCAACGACGCCTACAACTTCTTCAAGCCGCTGGGCGACCTGGTGGTGCCCGGCCCGACCTTCACCAACGTGAACGATTTCCGGGCGCTGTACATCGCCTGAACGCACGGTAGCCCCACGACATGCTGAGAACGCTGAAAGACCTGTTCAACGCCGTGCTGCCGCCGCAGGCCGGCCCGGTCGCACCCGATGAACATGCGCTGCAACTGGCCACCGCCGTGCTGCTGGTGGAGGTGATGCGCGCCAGCGCCGAGATCGGCGACGCCGAACGCCGCGCCGTGCTGGCGGCGCTGCACGAGAAATTCTCGCTCGCGGCCGACGAAAGCGACCGCCTGCTCGAACTGGCCAGTCGCACGGCGCGCGAGGCCACCGACTTCTTCGGCTTCACCTCGCGCATCAACGACGCCTTCGGCATGGAGCAGAAACTGCGCATGGTGGAACACATGTGGCGCGTGGCCTATGCCGACGGCACGCTGAGCGCGCACGAGAACCATGTGATGTGGAAGGTGTCGGACCTGCTGCACATCCCGCACGGCGCCTATGTGTCGGCCAAGATGCGGGCGCGCGACGCGGCCGGGGCCGCTTGAGCACCGATCATCGAGTCCGGCGCGCGTGCAGGCTCTCAAGCGGGTTCGTGCACCGGGTCGGCAACGGTTGGCCTGGCGGCGCACGCCGGAGCACCGCGCGCATGCCGCGTTCGATAGACCCGCTGCGCGGCGGCCACCAGTGCCTGCACCTGCGCCGCGTCGAGCTGCGGGTAGGACTCTTGCACGACCCGGTAGACCCACATCGTCAGCGGCGGGCCGCCCCAGGTGAGGGTGGGATCGAAGAAGCCCTCGATCCGGGCATAGACCTCGTTGAATACGGCACGCAACTCGAGGTCGCGCCGACGGTCGTGGACGATAATTGGTGAATTCACGGCAATTTCCCGCGGCCGCACCGGCGGGCCGCTGACTTGAGCAACGGCAGCCACCGGATCAACTTGAGGACCCGGCCACCGGGCGAAAGCCGCATGTCGGTACAACGGCACGCCCGCCGCATCACGCGCCCGCCACACACGCCCGCCGCACCCGCATGAACCAGCTCGATCAGCTCAGGCAGTACACGACCGTGGTCGCCGACACCGGCAATTTCCGGGAACTGGCGCAATTCGCGCCGCAGGACGCCACCACCAACCCGTCGCTCATCCTCAAGGCCGTGCAGCAGCCGAACTACGCGCCGTTGCTGGCCGAAGCCGTGGCCGCACACCGCGGGGCGGCGCTGCCCGAGTTGGTCGACGCCGTGCTGGTGCGCTTCGGCACCGAGATCCTGGGCGTGGTGCCCGGCCGCGTGAGCACCGAGGTCGACGCGCGGCTGTCCTTCGACACCGAAGCCACGCTGCAGCGCGCACGGCAGATCATCGCGCTGTACGAAGCCGCGGCCGTGCCGCGCCAGCGCGTGCTGATCAAGATCGCCGCCACCTGGGAAGGTATCCAGGCCGCCGCGCAGCTGGAGCGTGAGGGCATCCACTGCAACCTGACGCTGCTGTTTTCCTTTTGCCAGGCGGTGGCCTGCGGTGACGCCGGCGTGACGCTGATTTCGCCGTTCGTCGGCCGCATCTACGACTGGCACCGAAGAGCCGCCGGTGCAGCCTGGATTGAGGCCGCGAATGCCGGCGCCATGGACCCCGGCGTGATGTCGGTGCGCACCATCTACAACCATTACAAGCATTTCGGCGTCGCCACCGAAGTGATGGGCGCCAGCTTCCGCAACCCCGGGCAGATCGTGGCCCTGGCCGGCTGCGACCTGTTGACGATCAGCCCCGAGCTGCTGGCGGCGCTGCAGGCCAGCAGCGAACCCGTCACCCGCGCGCTGGACGCCGCGGTCGCACGCAGCGCCGAGATGCCCGAGGTGCACTTCGACGAAGCGGCCTTCCGCTGGGCACTCAACCAGGACGCGATGGCCACCGAGAAACTGGCCGAGGGCATCCGCGCCTTCGCCGCCGACGCCGTGAAGCTGGACCGACTGATCGAAGGGCTGCAAGCGTGAAACGTTGCGACACCACCACCGCCTGGGCCGCGCTGCAAGGCCACTTCGAGGCCCACGGCCGCGACTTCGACCTGCGCGAGGCCTTCGCACGCGACGCCGGCCGCTTCGACGCGCTGTCGTTCGACGCGCCCGAAATCTTCGCCGACCTGTCGAAGAACCTTGTCGATGCCGCCACCTTGCAGTGGCTGTTGGAACTGGCGCGCCAGTGCGACCTTGAGGCGCAGCGCGACGCCCTGCTGCGCGGCGAGATCGCCAATGCCACCGAGGGCCGCGCCGCGCTGCACACCGCCTTGCGCGCACCACGCGGCAGCGGGCCGTTCAGCGACGAGGTGCACGCCGTGCTCGACGCCATGCTCGCCTATGCCGAGCGGGTGCGCGGCGACGACGGACTCACCGACATCGTCAATATCGGCATCGGCGGCAGCGACCTCGGGCCGCAGATGGTGGTGCCGGCACTGCAGGCCCATGGCCGCGCCGACAAGCGGCTGCACTTCGTGAGCAATGTCGACGGCCACGATATCGCCCCGCTGCTGCAGCGGCTGGACGCCAAGCACACGCTGTTCATCGTCGCCAGCAAGACCTTCACCACGCAGGAGACGATGGCCAACGCGGCGGTGGCGCGCGAATGGTTCCTGGCCCAGGGCGGCACCGACATCGCACGCCACTTCGCGGCCACCACGACCAACGTGGCGGCGGCGGCGGCCTTCGGCATCACCACCACCTTCGGTTTCTGGGACTGGGTGGGTGGTCGCTATTCGCTGTGGAGCGCCATCGGGCTGCCGATCGCGGTGGCCGTGGGGGCGGCGAACTTCCGCGACCTGCTCGCCGGCGCGCATGCGATGGACCGCCACTTTGCCGAAGCGCCGCTGGAAAGCAACCTGCCCGTGCTGCTGGGCCTGATCGACATCTGGTACCGCAATTTCCACGGCTTCACCAGCCGCAGCGTGGCGCCCTACCACCAGGGCCTGAGGCGGCTGCCGGCCTACCTGCAGCAACTGGAAATGGAATCCAACGGCAAGCGCGTCGACCTGGACGGCCACCCCCTGCCCTACGGCACCAGCCCCGTGGTCTGGGGCGAGCCCGGCACCAACGGCCAGCATGCCTATTTCCAGATGCTGCACCAGGGCACCGACGTGGTGCCGGTGGAGTTCATCGCCGTGAAGACGCCGGCGCACGGCCTGGCCGACCAGCACCGCAAGCTGCTGGCCAACTGCCTGGCGCAAAGCCAGGCACTGATGCTGGGCAAGACGGCAGCGCAAGCGGCGGCGGAGCCGGCCCCCACCGCGGCCGCCGGCATCGACCCCGCCGTGCTGGCGCGGCACCGCAGCTTCCCGGGCAACCGGCCCAGCACCACGCTGCTGCTGGAAGCGCTGACGCCGCGTTCGCTGGGCGCGCTGATCGCGCTCTACGAGCACCGCGTCTTCACCAGCGGCGCGCTGTGGGGCATCAATTCCTTCGACCAGTGGGGCGTGGAACTGGGCAAGGCGCTGTGCAATGCGCTGCTGCCGCGGCTGGCCAGCGGCGACACACAGGGCCTGGACGCATCCACCGCGGGCCTGCTGAAGCGCCTGCGCGCCTGAGAGCCTGTGAAGCATTCCGCCACACCCGCTCGTGCGCCCCAAATGGCGCCGCTCGTCGTTGCAAATGCTCGCCGTAGCCCGAGCTACGGCTGTGCTTTGCGCCTAGATCGACACCATTTCGGACGCCCGCTCGGGCGCGCCGGAATACTTCACAGGCTCTGACGCGGCGGCCCGTGAAGGCCGTCTTCGACTTTGCCGGCGTGCTGTTCCGCTGGCAGCCGGTGGCCATGCTGCAGCGCGAACGGCCGCACCTGGCCAGCGACGAGGCCAGCGCGCGCCGCACCGGCCTGGCCGGGCACCGCTGGTTGTCACGCCCCGCCAGTCACACCCAACGCACATGCTGTTAACATACGGATGACGCGGCGCCGGCAGCCTTGCCTGCGGCGCCGACCGCCACCCCGCACCATGCCCACCGCCGCCGCGCCGCAGGAGTCGCACGTCAAACCCTACGTGCAGGTGGGCGAGCGCACCCGGGCGCTGCACTTCAACATCCACGAGATCCAGAGCCGCATGCAGGTCGCCGACCCGCATGCGCTGGACCTGGACTACACGCGCACGATGATGGGCTTCCTGCTCTTCCAGCCGGCGCCGCGGCAGCTCACGATGATCGGCCTGGGCGGTGGCTCGCTGGCCAAGTTCTGCCACCGCCACCTGCCGCGCACGCGGCTGCGCGTGGTGGAGATCAACCCGCACGTCATCGCCGTGCGCGACACCTTCCACGTGCCGCCGGACGACGACCGCTTCACCGTGGTGCTGGGCGACGGCGCCCGGGCCGTGCGTGAAGACGCCGAGCCTTGCGACGTGCTGCTCGTGGACGGCTACGACAGCCAGGGCCTGCCGACGCGGTTGAGCAGCCAGCGCTTCTACGACGACTGCCATGCGGCGCTGGCGCCGGACGGCGTGATGGTGGCCAACCTGCACACGGGTCACCGCCGCTTCGAGGTCTTCGTCGACCGCATCCGCCGCAGCTTCGACGACGAGGTGCTGGTGGTCGAGGCTGCGGATCTCGCCAACAGCATCGTCTTTGCCTTCCGCAACCGCTGTCTCGGTGCGCGGCGGCGCGGGCCGCTGCGCGCTGCGGCCGGGCCGGACCCAGCCGCACTGGAATCCCTGCGCGCCGAGCTGGCGGTGGTGGCCGCCGCCGCTTCGTGCCGGCCGCGCCCGGACGCCGGCCCCATGGGCAGCGCCGCAGGCGTGGCGTAGCATGTGCAGCGGATGCACATGGGCCACCCCAACCGCCAGCCCGCGATGGAACTGAAGACCGCCCGGCTCACGCTGCTGATCGATCCCCACAAGAAGGCGGCCTTCGAGCAGCTGTGCGCGCAGCAGGACCGCACGCCTTCGCAAGTGGTGCGCCAGCTCATCCGCGACTATCTGGCCCGCCATGGCGTGAGCTACGAGACCGGCGTCGAAGAGCCCCCGTCACCGGCCACCGGGCCAGAGGCTCCCGAGGCCCCGGGAACGGCAGGCCGGGCACGCCCCGACGGCCCCCGGCGCCGGGGCCGATGACCATGGCGGACGGCCCACCGTCACAGGCGCTGCTGCACATCGACTGGATCCTCGCCGTGGTGGCCGCGTGGCTGCTGGTCGGCGCCGCCGGCGTGGCGGCGCTGCGCCGGCTGGCCTTCGTGGCGCGCGTGCTGTTTCCGCTGGGCGGCGCGCTGGGCCTGGTGCTGTTCCTGGTGGCGGTCAGCGCGCTGGGCGGCACGCCCGAAGTGGCGGTACTGCCCATCGGCCTGCCTATGCTGCCCTTCCACCTGCGGCTGGACAACCTTTCGGCCTATTTCCTGATGGTCATCGGCGCCGTCTCGGCCGGCATTTCCATCTTCGCCGCCGGCTATTTCCGCAAGGGGGAAGGCACGCCGCCGGGGCTGCTGTGCCTGGAGTACCACGTCTTCCTGGCCAGCATGGTGGGCGTGGTGCTGGCCGACGACGCCTACGCCTTCATGGTGATGTGGGAGACCATGGCGCTGTCGTCGTTCTTCCTCGTCACCGCCAACCACCGCATTCCCGAGGTGCGCAGCGCGGGCTACCTGTACATCACCATGGCGCACATCGGCGCCATCGCCATCCTGCTGTGCTTCGGCGTGCTGCAGGCCAATACCGGCGACTACACCTTCAACAACATGCGCGCGCAGCGGCTCGAGCCGTTCTGGGCCTCGGTGGGTTTCCTGCTCGCGGTGCTGGGTTTCGGCGCGAAGGCCGGCGTGCTGCCGCTGCACGTGTGGCTGCCCGAGGCCCACCCGGCCGCGCCGTCGCCGGTGTCGGCGCTGATGAGCGGCGTGATGTTGAACACCGCCATCTACGGCCTGCTGCGCGTGTCGCTGGACCTGCTGCACCTGCAACTTTGGTGGTGGGGCGCGCTGATGCTCGCGCTGGGGCTCAGCACAGCCCTGTTCGGCGTGGTCTTCTCGGCGGTGCAGACCGACATGAAGCGGCTGCTGGCCTATTCGTCCATAGAGAACATGGGCCTGCTGTTCGCCGGCATGGGCCTGACCCTCATCTTTGCCAGCTTCGAGCTGTGGCCCATGGCCGCCTTGTCGCTCACCGCCACGCTGTACCACGTGGCCAGCCACGCTGCGTTCAAGAGCCTGCTCTTCCTGGGCACCGGCAGCGTGCTGCACGCCACGTCGGAACGCAACCTGGGCAAGCTGGGCGGGCTCATCCGCACCATGCCCTGGGTCGGCTGGCTGGTGCTGCTGGGCGTGCTGGCCAGCGCCGGGCTGCCGCCGCTGGGCGGCTTCGTCGCCGAGTGGCTGCTGCTGCAGAGCTTCCTCTTCACGCCGGGGTTGCCGATGCCGGTGCTGACCATGCTGATCCCGGTGGTGGCCGCCGTCATCGCGCTGGTGGCCGCGCTGGCCGGCTACGTGATGGTCAAATTCTTCGGCGTCATCTTTCTCGGCCAGCCGCGCGAGGAAAAACTGGCACAGGCCCACGACGCCGGCCGCTGGGAGCGCGCGGGCATGGTCTGGCTGGCGCTGGGCTGCCTGGCGCTGGGCCTGCTGCCGGTGCAGTTCATCCAGCTCATCGACCCGGTGACGCAGCAACTGGTGCAAGCCGGCCTGGGCGAACGCCTGGCCACCGGCGGCGGCTGGCTGCTGGCGCCCGGCGGTGTGGCCCAGGCCAGCTACGGCCCGGTGATCTTCCTCATCGGCATCCTGGGCTGCTTCGCGCTGGCCTACGGGCTGGTGCGCCGGCTGTACCACGGCCGCATGCGGCGCGGCCCGCCCTGGGCCTGCGGCTTCCCCTGGGGCACGGCGCGCATGCAGGACACGGCCGAGGGCTTCGGCCAGCCCATCCGCCAGATCTTCGAGCCCTTCTTCGTGATCCGCCGCGAATTGCCCACGCCCTTCGACGAGCAGCCGCGTTACAACGTCACCGTGGAAGACCGCTTCTGGCGCTGGCTCTACGTGCCTGTGATGGATCTGGCCAACCATATCGCGCAAGTCGTCGGCCGCCTGCAGCAGGGCCGCATCGCGGTGTACCTGCTGTACAGCTTCATCACCCTGGTGGCCACGCTGTTGATGGTCACGCAATGAGGGCACACAAGTGACCTGGGCGGGCTTGTTGTCACAAGGGCTGGAAATCGTGCTGGCCATCGCGCTGGCGCCGCTGCTCACGGGCTGGGTCAACCAGTGGCGCGCCTGGTTGCAGAACCGCAGTGCGCCCAGCCTGCTGCAGCCCTACCGCATGCTGCACAAGCTGTTCAACAAGGAGTCGATGGTGGCCGACCATGCGTCGCGCCTGTTCCGCACCGCGCCCTACGTCGTGTTCGGCTGCATGGTGCTGGCCTGTTCGATCATTCCCACGCTGTCCACCGACCTGCCGCTGGCCCCGGCGGCCGACGCCATTGCGCTGGTGGGCTTGTTCGCGCTGGCGCGCGTCTTCATCTCGCTGGCGGCCATGGACGTGGGCACCGCCTTCGGCACGCTGGGTGCACGGCGCGAGATGCTGGTGGGCTTCCTGGCCGAGCCGGCGCTGCTGATGGTGCTGTTCTCGGCCTCGCTGATCTCGAATTCCACCTCGCTGACCACCATCGTCGAGACGCTGGCCCACCGCGAACTGGCCATCTACCCCGGGCTGGCCTTCGCCGGCGTGGCCTTCGTCATGGTCTCGCTGGCCGAGAACGCCCGCATCCCGGTGGACAACCCGGCCACGCACCTGGAACTGACCATGATCCACGAGGCACTGATCCTCGAATATTCCGGCCGCCACCTGGCCCTGGTCGAGTGGGCGGCCAGCCTGAAACTGTTTGCCTATTCGTGCATCGGGCTGGCGCTGTTCTTCCCCTGGGGCGTGGCCCAGGCGCACGAACCGCTGGCCATGCTGCTGGCGCTGCCGGTGCTGGTGTTGAAGCTGGCCGTCGGCGGCTTTCTGCTGGCGCTGCTGGAAACCGTGAGTGCCAAGCTGCGCATCTTCCGCGTGCCCGAATTCCTGGGCACGGCCTTCCTGCTTTCGGTGATGGCCATGCTGGTGCAGCTGCTGCTGAGCCGCTGACGTCGCACAAGCCGCCATGAGCGAACTGCTGATCCAATTCGTCAACCTGCTCGGCACGCTGCTGCTGATGCTGGCCTTCGCGATGATCTCGCAGCGCCGCGTCCTCTCGCTGATCCACCTCTTCACCGCGCAGGGTGTGACGCTGGCGCTGGCCACCGCGGTGGTGGGCTACGTCACCGAGCAGCACCACCTGTACATCTCGGCCGGCCTGACGCTGCTGCTGAAGGTGCTGCTCATCCCCTGGCTGCTGCACCGTGTGATCGACCGCCTGGGCATCCGCTGGGACGTGGAGACGCTGCTCAACATCCCCACCATCATGCTCATCGGCATCGGCGTCGTCATCTTCGCCTTCAACCTGGCCCTGCCGATCTCGGCACTGTCGTCGAAGCTGGCCAGCGGCACGCTGGGCATTGCGCTGGCCTGCGTGCTGCTGTCGTTCCTGATGATGATCACGCGCACCAAGGCGGTGCCGCAGGTGATCGGCTTCCTGGCCATGGAGAACGGCCTCTTCTTCGCCGCCACCTCGGCCACCTACGGCATGCCCATGGTGGTGGAGTTCGGCATTGCGCTGGACGTGCTGATCGGCGTGCTGATCCTGGGCGTGTTCATGTTCCAGATCCGCGAGCAGTTCGACAGCCTCGACATCCGTCACCTCGAAAACCTGAAGGAAGACTGAGAGCCTGTGAAGCATTCCGCCACACCCGCTCGTGCGCCCCAAATGGCGCCGCTCGTCGTTGCAAATGCTCGCCGTAGCCCGAGCTACGGCTGCGCTTTGCGCCTAGACCGACACCATTTCGGACGCCCGCTCGGGCGCGCCGGAATACTTCACAGGCTCTGAGTTGGCCGGCTTCGAGATCAACGCCCTGGCCTTCCTGCTCGGCACGCCGCTGCTCGGCGGTGTGGTGCTGGGCCTGCTGGGCCACCGCGACGGCGCGCGCGACATCAACGTGGCCTTCAGCGCCGCCACCTTCGCCGCCGCCTGCGTGCTCACCGTGCAGGTCGTCGCCAGCGGCCCGATGCTGATGTGGGCCGAAGAGTTCTATATCGACCCGCTCAACGTCTTCCTGGTCACGCTCACCGCCTTCGTGGGCCTGACGACGGCCATCTTCTCGCGCCCCTACATGCGCGTGGAGCGCGACCACGGCAAGATGACGCCGCCGCGGCTGCGGCTGTACCACAGCATGTACCAGCTGTTCAGCTTCACCATGCTGCTGGCGCTGACCACCAACAACCTGGGGCTGGTGTGGGTGGCCATGGAGGCGGCCACGCTGAGCACCGTGCTGCTGGTCAGCGTGTACCGCACGGCGGCCAGCCTGGAAGCGGCCTGGAAATATTTCATCCTCTGCGGCGTGGGCATCGCGCAGGCCTTGTTCGGCACCGTGCTGCTGTACATGGCGGCCGAGCGCGTGCTGGGCTCGGAAGGCGGCGCGCTGCTGTGGACGAACCTCGACCAGGTGAAGACCCAGCTCGACCCGAACATCATCACGCTGGCCTTCGCCTTCCTGTTCATCGGCTACGGCACCAAGGTCGGCCTGGTGCCGGTGCACAACTGGCTGCCCGACGCCCACGCCGAAGGCCCCACGCCGGTATCGGCCGTGCTTTCCGGCCTGCTGCTGAACGTGGCGCTATATGCGGTGCTGCGCTGCAAGGTGCTGACCGATGGCGCCCTGGGCAACAGCGAACTCTCGGGCCGGCTGATGATGGGCTTCGGGCTGTTGTCGGTGGTGGCGGCGGTGTTCTTCCTCATCCGCCAGAGGGACGTCAAGCGCATGTTCGCGTATTCGTCCATCGAGCACATGGGGCTGATGACCTTCGCCTTCGGCATGGGCGGGCCGATCGCCAGCTACGCCGGGCTGCTGCACATGACGGTGCACTCGCTCGTCAAGTCGGCCATCTTCTTCGCCGTGGGCCACGCCACGCAGAAGGCCGGCACGCAGTTGATGGAAGGCATCCGCGGCCTGATGCGCGTCAGCCCCACCGTCGGCTGGGGACTGATGCTGGGCACGCTGGCCATCCTGGGCATGCCGCCATTCGGCGTCTTCGCCAGCGAATTCCTCATCGTCACCACGGCCATGCGCGAGCACCCCTGGGCCACGCCCTTGCTGCTGCTGGCGCTGGGCGTGGCCTTCGCCTCGGTGTTCAGCCGTGTGCAGCCCATGGTCTTCGGCGAAACCAATGTCAAGCCGCTGGCGCACCCGCCGGCGCTGTTGCCGGTCTTCGTGCATCTGGCGCTGGGTTTGATGCTGGGGCTGTATATCCCGCCCTACCTCGACACCTGGTACCGGCAGGCGGCGGCGATGCTGGGGCAATGACGCCATGGCGCTTTCCATTCCCGGCCTGAATCCGCAGCGGCTGCCCGCCCCGCTGCCGGCGTGGCACGCCACCACCGACGCCCTGGGCTGGGCCCAGGCGGCACGCAAGGCGGCCGAGTGCGGCGCGCGGCTGGTCTCGATGTGGGGCGTGGACCGCCACGCCAGCGGTGCCGGCCACATCGCCTGCGCCGCCTTCGCGCTGTCCGAAGGTCTGCTGTGGCTGGAACTGCCGCTGCATGCCGACGTGGCAACGTTTCCCGACCTGGCACCTCTGTTTCCCGCCGCCAGCCGCATGCAGCGCGCCATGGCCGACCTTTCCGGCCTGCGCGCGCACGGCGGCGCCGACCATCGCCCCTGGCTGGACCACGGCGTGTGGGCCGGGCGGCCACCCTTGCAGCCGGGCGAGCCGCCGGCGCCCACCGGCACGCTGCCGGCCGACTACGCCTTCGTGCGTGTGCAGGGTGAAGGCGTGCACGAGATCGCCGTCGGGCCCGTGCACGCCGGCATCATCGAGCCGGGGCATTTCCGCTTCTCGGTGGTGGGCGAGAAGGTGCTGAAGCTGGAACAGCACCTGGGCTATGTGCACAAGGGCATTGAACGCCGCTTCACCGAACTGCCGCCGCTGCAGGCGCACCGCCTGGCCGGGCGCATCTCGGGCGATTCCACGGTGGCCTATGCCTGGGCCTACGCCATGGCGCTGGAATCGGCCTGGCGCGCGGCCGTGCCGGAGCGTGCACTCTGGCTGCGGGCCTTGATGCTCGAGCGCGAGCGCGTGGCCAACCACCTGGGCGACCTGGGCGCCTTGGGCAATGACGCCGGCATGGGCTTCGCCCTGGCGCAGTTCTCGCGGCTGCGCGAGGACTGGCAGCGCCGCTCCGGCGAAGCCTTCGGCCACCGCTTCATGATGGACGCGGTGGTGCCCGGCGGCGTGGCCACCGATCTGCCAGCGGGGCAAGGTGACGCCATCGCCCGCCAGTGCGACCTGATCGAGCGCGAGGTGCGCCTCCTGCGCCAGGTGTACGACGAACACGCCGGGCTGCAGGACCGCTTCATGACCACCGGCCGCGTCACGCCCGAGCTGGCGGCACGGCTCGGCCTGACCGGCATGGCCGGCCGCGCCAGCGGGCAGGCCCACGACCTGCGCTGCGACCACCCCTGGCCGCCCTACCCGCCACTGCAGCCGCGCCAGGCCGGCAGCAAGGCGGGCGACGTGGCAGCCCGCGTGGCGGTGCGCTTCGACGAGGTGTTCGAATCGCTGCGGCTGATTCGCGAGCTGTGCGCCGCGCTGCCCGCCGGCGCCGTGCACGCCGAGCCCGCCACGCCGGCCGCCGACGCGCGTGGCGCCGGCTGGGTGGAAGGCTGGCGCGGCGAGGTGCTGGTGGCGCTGGAGACCACGGCCGACGGCCGCATCCGGCGCTGCCATGCGCACGACCCGTCATGGCAGAACTGGCCGGTGCTGGAACACGCCATCATGGGCAATATCGTTCCCGACTTCCCGCTCATCAACAAGTCCTTCAACCTCAGCTATTCGGGACACGACCTCTAGATGTGGCACATCCTTCGCCAGATCGCGCGCACCGGCAGCGTCACCGAGCCGCTGCCCGGCACAGCATCCGCCGCACCGACGGAGGATGCCGCGGTGGTGCACCGCATCCAGCGCGAGATTCTGGACATCCTGGGCCAGGCGCTCACCATCCGCCAGGTCGACGCCGGTTCGTGCAACGGCTGCGAACTGGAAATCCACGCCGTCAACAACCCGTACTACAACCTGGAAGGGCTGGGCATCAAATTCGTCGCCAGCCCGCGCCATGCCGACATGCTGCTCGTCACCGGGCCGGTGTCGCGCCACATGGAGGAGGCGCTGCGCCGCACCTTTGAGGCCACCCCCGAGCCGCGGCTGGTGGTGGCGGTGGGCGACTGCGGCTGCGACGGCGGCCTCTTCGGCGAGAGCTATGCCAGCTGCGGCCGCGTGGCCAACGTGATTCCGGTGGACGCCGTCATTCCCGGCTGCCCACCGCCGCCGCTGGACATCCTGCGCGGCATCCTCGGCGCGGTGCGCCACCGGCGGCTGAAGAGCCGCAGCGGCTGAGCGGCTTCAGTCGCGCCAGTCCGGCGCCGCCGGACCGGCGTCGTCCACCCAGGCCACCAGCAGCGTGTAGGCCACGGCCAGGATCACCGGGCCGACGAAGATGCCGACCAGGCCGAAGGACAGCAGGCCGCCGATGACGCCGGCGAAGATCAGCAGCAGCGGCAGGTCGGCCCCCATGCGGATGAGCACCGGGCGCAGGAAGTTGTCCATGGTTCCGACGAATGACGACCAGATGGCGAGCACGATGCCCCAGGTGGTGTCGCCGCTCCAGAAGACCCAGATCACCGCCGGCAGCAGCACCGGAATGGCACCGATCTGGGCGATGCACAGCATGAACATCACCGCCGTCAGCAGCGCGGCCCCGGGCACGCCCGCCACCGCCAGGCCCAGGCCGCCCAGCACCGACTGCACCAGCGCCGTGACGCCCACGCCCAGCGCCACGCCGCGGATGGCGCCACCGGCCAGGTCCACCGCACCGACGGCGCGCTCACCGCCGATGCGTTGCGCCGTCTTGCGCACCAGCGTGGCCGCGAACTCGCCCGACGCGAACATGACCGCGGCAATCACCACCGTGAGCATGAACTGAAAAAGCAGTACGCCGAAGCCGCCCACCTGGCCCACGAACCAGCGCGTGGCGTCGTCGGCATAGGGCATCAGCCGAGGCAGCAGGTCGCGCAGGCCCAACGATGTTCCCTGGACCCAGGCCGCGGCAATGGCGTCACCCGCCAGCGGCAGCTTCATCAGCCAGGCCGGCGGCGCCTCGGGCAGGTGGAACTCCCGGGCCATCTGGGCCCACATCGTCAGGCGGTCGACGTTGTCGACGATGGTCACGATGGCCAGCGCCACCGGCACCACGAAGAGCAGCAGCAGGGCCAGCGTCATGACCAGCACCGCCAGCGAGCGCCTGCCCCACAGCAGACGCTGCACGCGGCGCATCAGCGGCCAGCTCGCCACCACCAGCATCATGGCCCAGATGAGCGGTCCCAGGAAAGGCCGCACGATCCAGAACGTGGCGAACAACAGCCCGCCGATGACGAGCACGCCGAAAGTGACGCGGGCCAGGTCGGCCGCCTGGCGGGCTGCAGGGGCGCGCATCAGCGGGCCGGCTCGGTATAAGGCGCCACCTGGGTGGCTTCGATGCGGTAGCTGGAGGCACCCATGTAGGTGTCGGTCTTGCCGGTGGTCAGCTTGCCGCTGATCCATACCGTGTCCATCGAGCGCACGCCCTTCACGGGCGGGTTGGGCAGCACGTGGATGATCTGGTTGGCCGGCGGCGGCGGGCTGTGGATGCAGGCGCCGAAATACGGCACCAGCAGGAATTCCTTCAGGCCTTCCTTGCTGTCTTCCAGCGGCACCACGAAGCCGGGGATGCGCACCACCTGGCCCACCAGTTCCGGGTTCACGGGCGCGTTGTCCCAGGCCTGGCGCATCTTCTTCAGCCATTCGTTGGCGCGCGGGTCGCCGTCGTCCAGCATCTGGAAGTCGATGCCCTTGAAGCCCTTGAACGGGTCCCAGTCGGCAGGCACCAGGGCTTCCCAGGTGATGGTGCGCGGTGCGCCCGGCTTGGCCGCGGCGCCTGCGGTCCCGGGTGCGGCCAGCGGCGGCTTCATGGCCGGCACGCCACCGGGCGACTGGGCCGTGGCCGTGCCGGCCAGGCCCAGCAGGACTGCGAGGCTGAGGAGCATTCGGATCATGGAGGTCTTCAGGTTCGCGGGGTCAGGCCGTCGGCGAGCGACAGATGGTAGGCGCGCCAGCCGGGCACCAGGCTGGCAAGCATACCTGCCAGCAGCACGGCAGCGAACAGCGCCCACTGCTCGACCGTCGGCGCGGTGGCCTGCAGCGTGATGCCGAAGCGCTGTTGCACCCAGGGTCCGGCTGCCAGCACCGCCACCGCCGCCGCCGTCGCGCCCAGCACCGCCCCGGACAACGTGACCAGCGCGCCTTCGGTGGCCAGCAGCGCCAGCACATGGCGCGGCCCGGCGCCCACCGCGCGCAACACCGCCAGTTCGCGCCGGCGTTCGTTCAGGCCGGCCAGCACCACCGCCACCAGCGAAGCCAGGCTGACCAGCGCCACCAGGCCCGACATGGCCAGCAGCGCACGCTCGCCCAGGCCTACCGCGGCCCACAGTTCGTCGAGCGCCACGCCCGGCAGCACGGCCAGCAGCGGCTCGCCCTCGTAGTCGGCCACGAAGCGCTGCACGTTGAAGACCGCGACGCGGTTCTTCAGGCCCACCAGCACCGCGGTCACCTGCTTCGGTTCCAGCGAGAACTTGCGTGCCTGTTCGGGTGCGATGCTCACGCCCGGCAGCGGCGCGCCGCCCGCCCAGTCCAGATGGATGGCCTCGATGGCCTGCAGGCTGACATGCACCGTGCGGTCGACCGGCGTGCCGGTGCGCGCCAACACGCCGACCACGGTGAAGGGCTTGTCGGCATGTTCGGTCGCCAAGCCGCCGCCCTCGCCCCCGCCGGCGGACATGCCATGCGTGAGCGTGATGCGCTGGCCGAGTAGGTAGCCGAGTTGCTGCGCCACCTCGGCGCCGAGCACGGCCTCGTACAGACCGTCCAGCGTGCCGCTGAAGGCGCGGCCCTGCGCCAGCCCCAGCGGCTGGCGGTCGCCGTAGGCAAAGTGGGTGAAGTAGTCCGGCGTGGTGCCCAGCACCGGGTGGCCGCGATGCGAGTCGCCCAGGGCGATCGGCACCGTCCAGGCCACGGCGCGGTGCGCGGCCACGGCACGCACGCTGTCCATCGAGATGTTGTTCGTGGCGCCACCCACGCGAAACACCGCGTACAGCATCAGCTGCACCGGGCCGGTGCGGGCGCCGACGATGAGGTCGGTGCCGCTGACCGACTGCGTGAAGCTGCCGCGGATATCGTTGCGCAGCCGCTCCAGCCCCAGCAGCAGCGCCGTGGCCAGCGCGATGGACAACACCACCAGCGCCAGCGTGCCGCGGCGGTTCCAGGCGCTGCGCGCGGCGATCTGCAGCAGTGCCGTCACCGCAGCGCCTTCATGGCAGGGCCACCGCGCGGTTCAGCGCCGGCAGCGACAGCCTCTCGTCGAAGCGCGCCGCCAGCCGGTCGTCGTGGCTCACGAAGACCAGCGTGCTGCCGCCGGCACGGCATTCGTCCAGCAGCAGCGCCATGAAGTCGTCGCGCAGCGCGGCGTCCAGCGCCGAGGTAGGCTCGTCGGCGATGACCAGAGCGGGCCGGCCGATCAGCGCCCGCGCCGCAGCCACGCGCTGTTGCTGTCCGACCGAGAGCGCGTCGGCGCGCCGTGGCCACAGCGCCGGCGGCAACGCCACGCGCTCCAGCAGCGCCTGCGCCGCGGCCGTGGCGCCCGCCGTGCAGCGCCGCGCGCGCGCCGCCGAAAAGCGACACGGGAGCAGCACGTTGTCGAGCACGCTCACGTAGGGCAGCAGGTTGAACTGCTGGAAGATCACGCCCACGTGCTCGGCGCGGCGCGCGTCGCGTGCGCCGCCCGGGAGCGACGCCCAGTCCTGACCGAGCAGGCTGACCCGGCCTCGCCGCGCCACCAGCACGCCGGCCATCAGGCCCAGCAGCGTGCTCTTGCCGCAGCCGCTGGGGCCGTGCAGGAAGACGGCGCGCCCGGTGGCGATGTCGAGCCGTTCGATGGCCAGGCATTCGCCGCCCGCGCCGGGCCAGGCGTAGTGCAGGTCGCGGATGGCCAGCAAGGCGGGGCGAGCCCGGCTTCAGCGCACCAGCGCCACGCGCGAGGCCGGGCGCACCAGCGTGGCCTTCATCTGGCCCTTGGGCGTGACGACCTGCAGTTCCAGCCGCTGCAAACCCTTGAAGGCGTCGAACAGGCCGACTTCGACCTGGGCGGCGCGGCCGCCTTGTTTGCAGTCGAAGTCGAAGCGACCCTCGAGGTCGGCGTGGCCGTCCTGGGCCGGCGCGCCGCCGCCGTCACCCAGCTTCAGTGCCGCCGACGCCAGCTCCACCTTGGCCAGCGTGCAGCCGGCGGCCGGGTCGATGCGAAACAGCCGCCCAGCGTTGCGCAGCACCGCCACCGCGGCTTCGGCCTGCTGGCGTTCGGCATCGGTGCGCGGGGCGCGCTCGAAGCCGAGCAGGTTGTCCAGCGGCGTGTCGAAGACGATGCTCACGCGGCCGGCGTCGACCGCGATGTCGAGCCGCGCCGTGCCATGCTGGTGGGCCTTGGCGGCCAGCGCCGGCCCACCGGCAGACAGCGCCAGGGCGCAGCCGATGACGGCACGGCGATGCAGGGGGGTCTTCATGCGGGCGTGGGCGAGGGACAGCAGTCGACATTGTGCCGCGCGCCCCACGGTTGCCGGCCGGCCTTGGCCGAGATCGCCGGCCACCCGCCCGGTGGCGAGACCGGACCGGACGGTGCTCAGCCGCTCGCGCCCAGGCCGAATGCTGCCGCCAGGGCCAGCCCGAATGCCGGTACCCAGCCGTGGCCTCGGCGCAGCAGGCGGGTCGGCTTGAAACGGCGCGGCTTGACCGCCTGTACGCCACTGCCTTCGTCCGGCTGCAGGTCCTCGGCGAAGGCCTCGCTGCGGAAGCAGGCGGGCTCCGTGTCGGCCCAGTCGGGTCCGAAACCTGGACCGGCGCCGCTGCCGCCGCTGCGTCTGCGGTCTTCGGGGCGGATCGAGCGAAGATGCATGGACACGTCCTTGTCGTGCCGGCCTTCAGCGAAAAGAGCCCATCGACCGGTTGGGCGAGAAGTGTCGCCGCGCGATGTGGCAGGACGATGAAAACCTGTAACGGCAGGCAACCCGGCGGGCCCGGCGCTGCCGCGTCTGCCAACGAGAGGCGCAGCGCAGCGGCGCCATCTCGCCGCCTGCGCTGGGCCGACTTCGAGCGCGAGCGCTGTGCCACCCCGGAAACGGCGGCGCCCGCGCCTCCATGCGGACTGCAACTGCGGCGCGCGCAGCAGCCGGTGCTGTCCACCGACTGCCTTGAAGCCCTCACTTGCCGCCGCGCAGCTTCTTCAGTTCGGCCTGGGTCTCGTTCCACAGGTCCATGCCCACCTCGGTGGCGATGGTGGCGTTCACGCGCGTGAGCTTGTCGCGCATGCAGCTCACCTCGGCCGGCGAGACTTCGTTGACCTGCATGCCCTTGGACTTGAGGTCGGCCACGGCCTTGGCGGCTTCGGCGCGCGTGTCCTTGCGCTCGAAGTCGCGGCTGACCGTGGCGGCGTCCGTCAGCACCTTCTGCTCTGCCTTGGTCTCGGCCTTGGTCTCGGCCTTGGTCCTTGGTGATAGGGCGCTTGCTGTTGGTCAGGTTGCGGAAGCCGTTCTCCCAGTAGACCAGGCCGACCAGGCCGACCAGGCTCTGAGCCGTCGACGAGCGCCTGGGCGCTAAACCCGGCTTACCATGCCGCCACCATGCCCGCCACCCTGGAAGGCCAGCTCGTCGTCGCCATCTCCTCGCGCGCGCTGTTCGACTTCGAGGAGGAGAACCGCGTCTTCGAGGATGGCGACGACCGCGCCTACATGCAGCTGCAACTGCAGCGCGTGGAGCAGCCGGCACGGCCCGGCGTGGCCTTCTCGCTGGTCCACAAGCTGCTCGCCTTCAACGAGGACACGCAGCGCGTCGAAGTGGTGATCCTGTCGCGCAACGATCCCGTCTCGGGCATGCGCGTCTTCCGCTCGGCACAGCATTACGGCCTGCCCATGCAGCGCGGCGTGTTCACGCGCGGTCAGCCGCCGTGGCGCTACCTGCGGCCGCTGGCGGCCAACCTCTTCCTGAGCACCAACGACGCCGACGTGCGCTCGGCGCTGGCCGAAGGTGTTCCCGCGGCGCGCGTTTACCCGGCCAGCGCGCACGCTTCGGCAGCGCACCCGAACGAGGTGCGCATCGCCTTCGACGGCGACGCCGTGCTGTTCTCCGACGAGGCCGAGCGCGTCTACCAGGCGCAGGGGCTGGACGCCTTCCAGAGCCACGAACGCGAGCGCGCCGCCACGCCGCTGGCGCCAGGGCCGTTCAAGCCGCTGCTGGAGGCGCTGCACCGGCTGCAGCGCGAGCCAGGGCGGCGCATGAGCATCCGCACCGCGCTCGTCACGGCGCGCAGCGCGCCGGCCCACGAACGCGCCATCCGCACGCTGATGGACTGGCGGATCGAGGTCGACGAGGCCATGTTCCTGGGCGGCCTGCCCAAAGGCGCCTTCCTGCGCGAATTCGAGCCCGACTTCTTCTTCGACGACCAGACCGGTCACATCGAGAATGCCGCTGAGCATGTGCCCTCGGGGCACGTGGCAGCGGGGGTGTCGAACGGCTGACGCACATGGTGTTCATCAACGCCGTCGGCAGCGGCCGCTCACAGGCCATCGCGCCCTGCCGCAACCGCGACTTCTGGAGCGTGGGCGCCGACGCCGCCTTGTTCCGCGACGCCATCCGCCGCTGGCTGCAGATCCACGGCCGGCTGGCATCGCCGCTGTTCCTTTACGGCGAAAGCTACGGCGGCCCGCGCACCGCGGTGCTCGCGCGCCGACTGCAGGAAGCCGGCACCTGGCCGGCGGGTCTGATCCTGCAGTCCCCGGCGCTGGACGACCACAGCCATTGCGCCGTCACCGAAATGCCCGGCATCGCCTGCACCGGCTACCTGCCGAGTGATGCCGCCGCCGGCGCCTGGCACGGGTTGAGCACGCAAGCGCCAGTGGACCTGGACGACTGGCTGGACGGTGCGCGCGACTTTGCCGTCACACGCTACGCACCGGCGCTGCAGCCCGCGGCCGCCCTTCCCGCTTGGCCCGACCGCGCCGGCGTGCCAGAAGCCGCCATCGGCGAGCCCATGCCCGAAGCCGCACTGCAGACGCCGCTGCGCGACCCCTGGGTGCCCGCGCGGCGCGCGCCGGGCCGCTGAACGCCGGCCGCGTCGCGATGGATACCCAAACCCGTACCATTGGGCATCGATTCCGGAGCCTGTCATGACCGTATTCCCGATGCTGCTCGATGCCCCGACAGCCTTGTCCCGGTTGCAGGACGGCAGCGCAACCCTCGTCGACGTGCGTGAACACGCCGAGGTCGCGCGCGCCGCCTTCGACGCACCCAACGTGGTGCAGATGCCGCTGTCGGAATTCGAGCGCCGGCACCGCGAACTGCCACTGGACCGCGAGCTGATCCTGGCCTGCGCCACCGGCGCCCGCAGCTTCCAGGCCATGCAGTACCTGGTGCACCACGGCTGGCGCAAGGTGGCCAACCTGCAGGGCGGCATTGGCGTGTGGCGCACGCACGGTCTGCCGACGAAGAGCTGAATCGCCAGTCACCACCGGCGCCGCGCCTACACAGGCGGTGCAGCCGGCCGCAGCCGCACCGCCAGGGTCTGCGTGGCGCGGCCGATGAGGCCGGTCTCGTCGAAGAGCGCCGACTCGGCCAGCCCGCAGCCGTTGCCGCCGAGCAGGCTGCGTGAGCGCAGGCAGATCCACTCGCCCAGCGGCCGGCGCAGCAGGTTGATCGTGAGGTCGCAGTTGACGAAGCTGTAGCGCGCGAAGTCCAGTGCGGCGCTGATGCCGTTGCCGGAGTCGGCGGCCACGGCCACGCGCTGGTAGGGGCTCGGGGTCTCGCCGGCCACCAGGGCGTGGCGAAGCCGGAACCAGATGGCGCAAGGGCCTTCGGCCATGCGACCTTCGGCCTGGCGGTTCTCGATCAGTTCGCCGTAGCCGCCCCGCAGGCCGCCAAAGGGAATGTGGCAGGGCGGGCACTCGGACACCGGCCTGGGCGCCCTGGGCAAGGGGTGTCCGGGGGTGCCGGGCGGCACCGGCAGGTCGTCCTCGCGCTGCATCAGCGCCGTGAAGCGCGCCACCTCCTTTCCGCCGGCCAGCAGCCGCGCCGCATAGTGGCCGGCATTGCGCCCGATGTAGTCCGGCGTCACCTCGACCCGGCATTCGCCGATGGGTACCGGGCGCAGCAGGTTGCCGGTGAAGCGGCCCAGGTGCGTCAGCCCCTGGGCCGCGGCCACGTGTTCGATGGCCCGGCACACCAGCGCCGAAGGCGGGCCGGCATGCTGGTGCTCGGGGTGCCAGGGGCCGCGCGTCAAGCCCGTGGCCTGGAACAGGTGGCCGTCCTGGCTGGTGTAGGCGAAGCTGTGGTGGGTGATCATGGGGCGGCCGGCGTGCGGCGGGGAACGGGGTGGCGAATCATCGCCCAGACCGCCGCGGCTTCAGCGCGTGCCCGTCCCGTCGCCGCGCGGAAACCAGCGCTCGAGCAAGGCCGCCGCACGGTCGCGGCCGCCGATGCCGAAAGCCAGCGCCAACGCCAGCACCACGCCGGTGAGCAGGATCAGGAAAGTCTGCTGCACCAGGCCGCCACCGATGTCGACATGGTCCACGGCGATCAACAGCACGAAGGTGACGATGGCGTACTGCACCACGCGCGACAGCAGCTCGGCGTCGCCAATGCCGACATTGCGGCAGTAGGTGAGCACCGAATGGCCCACGAAACGCGCGAAATACAGGCCGAAGACCAGCACCAGCAGGCCCACCAGCAGCTTGGGTACGAACAACAGCACGCGGCCGAGCAGTTCGGTGACCTGGGTCAGCCCGAGGCCGTTGAAGGCCACGATCAAGGCTGCCAGGATCACCAGCCAGTAGGCGATGAGCCCGAACAGGTCGACGGTGTCGCGCTCGGTGCCGCCTTGCTGCAGGAAGGCGTCGACCCCGGCGCGTTCGGTGAGCACGTGGAAATTCAGCGCGCGCAGCGCCTTGACGACGGCAAAGCGCACGGCCTTGGCGAACAGCCAGCCGGCCACCAGCACCGCCAGCGCCACGCCCAGGCGCGGCAGGTAGCTGCCCACCTGCACCAGGAAGGCCCGCAGCGGTTCGACGGCGAAGTTCAGTGTGTCCATGATTTTTCCTCCTTGCAGATCGTCAGGGGCCCGGCAGTGTGGGCTGCCGGGCCAGCGGCATCAGGCGTCCGGTGGCAACCACCCGGCCAGCAGCGCCAGCGCGCCGGGCAGCGCCAGGCCGCCCACCGGCAGGCGGGCCAGTTCCTCGTGCAACTGCTGCCACGCCAGGTCGGCTTCGAAGAGCTCGAGCAGCGGGCGCGCCGCAGCGAATTCGTCGGCGTCGGCATACAGGCCGGCGGCCACCGCGGCCTGGCCGTAGCCCTGGATGAAAGCGCCGCGCACCGCTTCGCCCCAGGCCTGGGCCAGCGGCTCGCGGCGCGCGGCCTCGGTCTGCGAAGGCGAGCCGAGCTCGAGCGCGGCCTGGCGCGCCTGGTCGAACGAGCGCAACATGCTGGCCACGTCGCACAGGGGCGACCGCTTGGCGCGCCGCTCCTGCAGCGGGCGTTCCGGGTCGCCTTCGAAGTCGATGATGACGAAGTCGTTGTGGACCAGCAGCACCTCCTGCAAGCGGTAGCCGCCGTGCACGCGTGTCTTCGTGCCGCGCGGCGGCAGCGCCGCCACCCGGGCCAGGCCGGGCTCGAATCCCGCCGCACCGGCAGCCAGCAGGCGCTGCGCCAGCGCCTGCTGGCCGCGCGGCAGTGCGTCGACCTGGATCTGCAGCAGGGCCAGCGTGGCGGCGGCGCGGTCGCGTAGCCGCTGCGCCCAAAGCTGCAGGTCGGCCGCCTGCACGGGTTCGGGGTCGAAGGCGGGCTGGCCGGTGGCGCTTGCCAGCGCCGCGTGCAGTTCGGCGGTGCGCTGGGCCAGCAGCCGCACGCGGGCGAGCAGGCCGCCGTCGTCGGCCAGCTCCACGCCGCCCGATTCCAGCGGCGCCACGCGCTCGAGCTGCCGCGCCAGCTGGTCCACGCCCAGCGACCAGGCGTCGCCCTGGTTGGGCACGCAGGCCTGAAGCAGCAGCAGCAGGCTCGGGGTGCCGTCGGCCGCCACGTGCTCCACGCTGCCGGCCATGGGCACGCTGTGCTCGAAATGCGCCACGTCTGTGAGGAAGCGGCCCATCTCGAGCTCGACGCTCAGTCCCGGCCGCACGCGGCGCGGCGCCTTGAACAGCAGCCGCTCGTCCAGCGCCAGCACCGTGCCGCGGCTTTGCGGCAAGGGGCGCAGCGGCGTCAGCGCTTCGGGGTCGCTGCCGGCCAGGGCCTTGAAAGCCCCGGTAGGCTGGAATTGCAGCGTGCCCTGGCTGGTGCGCAACGAACTCCCGGCACCCACGGCCTGCACCACGGCACGGCAGAAGGCCTCGTCGGCAAAGGCGTCGGCCATGACGCCGACCTGGGCCTGCATGCGCACCTTGGCCAGCGCGGCCGGGGCCAGCTGGCGCAGGCGTTCTTCCTCGCCGTCTTCCCAGGCCAGCGCGAAGGGAGCGAACCAGCGCGCCTCGAGCGCGGCAGGCGCGGCTGGGCTGCCGTCCAGCAGGCACAGCAGCCACTCACGCCCGCCGTGCGCGAACACGGCGTGGTCAGCCACATGCACCTGCGCGGGCAGCGCCGGCAACGGCGCGCGCCCGGCCTCGGCGCCCGCAAACCAGCGCTGGCGCGCCAGGAAGCGGGGCAGCAGGTCGCCTTCGAACTGCGCCAGCGTCTTGATCGCCATCGCGATGCGCCAGGGCACGACACGGTCGCGGAACAGGCTGTTCCAGCCGTCGAACAACACCAGCACGGCCAGGTCTTCCACCGGCAGCCGCTGGGTGGACCAGTCGGGCGGCGCGGTGTCGGTGGCCAGGCGGAACCAGTAGAAGCCGTAGGACGGCAGCGTCAGCAGGTAGGGCAGTTCGCCCACCGGCGGGAAGGCGTTGTGGCCGCTCATTTCCACCGGCACCCGGCCCTTGAAGCGCGCCAGGTCGAGCTCCACTGGCTGCGCCATGCGGCTGATATTGGCCACGCACAGCACCGCTTCGTCGCCCAGTTCCCGCAGGTAGGCCAGGATCTTGCGGTTGCCGGGGTGCAGCATGGTGATGCGGCCGCGGCCGAAAACCTGCGTGGAGCGCCGCACGGCCAGCATGCGACGCGTCCAATTCAGCAGCGAGGAAGCGTCGCGCAACTGCGCTTCCACGTTCACGGCCTCGTAGCCGTACACCGGGTCCTGGATCGGCGGCAGGTACAGGCGCTGCGGGTCGGCGCGCGAGAAGCCGCCGTTGCGTTCGTTGCTCCACTGCATGGGCGTGCGCACGCCGTCGCGGTCGCCCAGGAAGATGTTGTCGCCCATGCCGATCTCGTCGCCGTAGTACAGCACCGGCGAGCCCGGCATCGAAAGCAGCAGGCTGTTCATGAGCTTGATGCGGTCGCGGTCGTTTTCCAGCAACGGCGCCAGGCGGCGGCGGATGCCCAGGTTGATGCGCGCGCGCGGGTCGGCGGCATACATGCTGTACATGTAGTCGCGCTCCTTGCTGGTGACCATCTCCAGCGTCAGTTCGTCGTGGTTGCGCAGGAAGATGGCCCACTGGCAATTGGGCGAGATCTCGGGCGTCTGCTGCAGGATTTCCACCACCGGGTGGCGGTCTTCCTGCGCGATGGCCATGTACATGCGCGGCATGAGCGGGAAGTGATACGCCATATGGCATTCGTCGTCTTCGCCGAAATATTCGCGCACGTCTTCCGGCCACATGTTGGCCTCGGCCAGCAGCAGCTTGTTCGGGTATTTGGCGTCGAGCCGGCGGCGCAATTCCTTGATGACCTCGTGCGTCTCGCGCAGGTTCTCGTTGCTCGTGCCCTCGCGTTCGATGAGGTAGGGAATGGCGTCGAGCCGGAAGCCGTCCACGCCCTTGTCGAGCCAGAACTCCATGACCGCGAACACCGCCTCGCGCACGCGCGGGTTGTCGAAATTCAGGTCGGGCTGGTGGCTGAAGAAGCGGTGCCAGAAATACTGGCCGGCCACTTCGTCCCAGGTCCAGTTCGACTTCTCGGTGTCGGTGAAGATGATGCGCGTGCCGGCGTAGCACTTGGGGTCGTCGCTCCAGACGTAGAAGTCGCGCTCGGGCGAACCCCTGGGCGCGTGGCGCGCGGCCTGGAACCAGGGGTGCTGGTCGGAGGTATGGTTGACCACCAGTTCCGTGATCACGCGCAGGCCGCGGCGGTGCGCTTCCTGCACCAGCCGCGCCACGTCGTCAGTCTGGCCGTAGGCCGGGTGCACGGCCAGGAAGTCGGCCACGTCGTAGCCGTCGTCGCGGAACGGTGAAGGGTAGAACGGCAGCAGCCAGATCGTATTGACGCCCAGGTCGCGCACGTAGTCGAGCTTGTCGATGAGGCCGCGGAAGTCGCCGATGCCGTCGCCGGTGGAGTCGGCGAAGGCCTTGATGTGCAGTTCGTAGATGACCGCGTCCTTGTACCAGTGCGGGTCCTCGGCCGAGCCAGAGGCGGCCGACGGCTCGGCCAGTGCGGGCAGGGTTTCGTTCTTCACTTCAGGCTCTCGTCGACTGTGGCGGTTGGCGGGTCTGGCCCAACCCTACAGACAGAGCCGGGACCCGTCCAGCAGTTCCCCCGCACCGCGGCGCAGCGTCTGTCTGAACGAGGCGGCACGGGCCGGCCGCCGCAGAGTTGACACAATGCCCGCATGCCGGTGCCAGCCGCCCCATCACGCGAGGTTTCGCCCGGGGGCCTGCTCGATCCGTTCGAGCACGACCGCAGGACCGTGCAGCGCCTTCAGCTGCCGGCGCGGCATGCGGCCGGATTGAAGTCGCGCTGAAGGCGCGGCGCAGCAACGAGGAACGAGATGAGCGGCTTATCGATCCTGGTGGTCTTCGGCGGTGCCGGCTGCGGCGCCTTGCTGCGCTGGTGGCTCGGCGGCCTGCTGAACCCGGTCTTCCCCGCGCTGCCGCTGGGCACGCTGGCGGCCAACCTGGTGGGCGGCCTGCTGGTGGGTGCGGCCAGCGCCTTCTTCACCCACTTCCCCGCGCTGCCGCCGGAATGGCGGCTGCTGGTCATCACCGGCTTTCTGGGCGGGCTGACGACCTTTTCGACCTTCTCGCTGGAACTGGCGACGCTGATCGGACGCCAGGAATACGCCCTGGCCCTGGGCGCGGCCAGCGCGCACCTGTTCGGTTCGCTGGCGCTGTGCGCTGCGGGCATCCTCATCGCCCACGCCGTCTTCGCCCGCCTCTGAACCCCACGTGCCGAATCCGGAATCCTCGACCGCCAGGAGCCGACCATGCAAGGTGTCTACCTCAAGTTCTACGTGCAGGAAAAGCGCCGGCACCACGGCATCCTGGCCTACGAGTGGCTGCTCGAGCAGGCGCAGATGCTGGGCATCCACGGCGGGTCGGCCTTCCGCGCCATCGCCGGCTATGGGCGCCACGGCCGGCTGCACGAGGAGCACTTCTTCGAACTGGCCGGCGACCTGCCGGTGGAGGTCGGCTTCGCGCTCACCGAAGACGATGCACAGCGACTGCTTGCGCACCTGGCCGGCGAGAAGCTGCCGCTCTTCTACATCAAGCTGCCGCTGCAGATGGGCACGGTCGGCGAAGCCGGCTGACGGCCGCGCGGTCAGAGCCTGTGAAGTATTCCGGCGCGCCCGAGCGGGCGTCCGAATTGGTGTCGATCCAGGCGCAAAGCGCAGCCGTAGCTCGGGCTACGACGAGCATTTGCAACGACGAGCGGCGCCATTTGGGGCGCACGAGCGGGTGTGGCGGAATGCTTCGCAGGCTCTCAGACGATGAACGGCAGGAAGCGCCGCGTGCGCGCGCGGTAGCCGGCATAAGCGGGATGCCGCTGCAGCATCCAGCGTTCCTCGAAATGCGCCTTGGTGGCCAGCACCGCCACCAGCACCACCGCCGCGAGCCCGGCCCAGGGCGAGGCGGCCGCCCAGGCGCAGGCGGCCGCGCAGGCCATGACCGCGGTGTACATGGGGTGCCGTATCCAGCGGTAGGGCCCGGTGTCCACCAGGTGCCCGCCTTCCCGCGGCGCAGGCCGGATATTGAAGTTGCCCGGCCGGTTGTGGACCAGCGTCCACAGGCCCAGCACCGCGCCGGCCGCCGCCAGGGCCCAGGCCGGCAACGGCACCCGGCCTTGCAGGAACGCTGCCGCGGCCCACAGCCCCAGAGCCGCCATCAGGCCGAGCTGCGCCGCGACCAGCGCGCTGCCCAGGCGGTCGCGCGAGCGCTGGGTCGGCGTCACGTGCCGGGCTGCCGCGCCACCAGGCCGATCAGCGCCGAGTGCCCGCAGTGGCCGCTGCCTTCGGCGAGTTCGGCCTCGTATTCGCGCAGCTCGGTGATGTCCAGGCCGGAAAAGGCCTCGCGCAGCAACGTGGGCGTGTACAGGTGCGACTCGAACGGCGGCCCGCCGGTGCGGTATTCCAGCTGCCTGGGCGTGTAGCCCTGCAGCACCAGCGTGCCGCCGGGCTTGAGGCAGCGGCGCATGTGGGCGAACAGCCGCGTGCGCAGCGCCGGGTCGGCGAACTGCACGAAGATGGCCGCCACGCCGTCGTAGGCCGCCTCGGGCCAGGCGAAAGCGTCGCAGTCGGCCACCGTGTAGTTCACCGCAACGCCCTGCTCTGCCGCCAGCCGGCGTGCCTTTTCGACGCCGGTCTCGGCGATGTCGAAGGCGTCGACCACGAGACCACGCCGGGCCAGCCAGACACTGTTGCGGCCCTCGCCGTCGGCGACGCTGAGCACGCGCTGGCCGGGCCGCCAGACGCCGGCATGGTCGCGCAGCCAGGCATTGGGTTCGGTGCCGAAGAGGAAGCCGTCTTCGGCGAAGCGGCGGTTCCAGGTGCCGGCGGGGTCGGCGAATGAGGCTGGGTTCATGGGGCGTGCGGTCGGATTCGCCGGTGGGGTGCCAGCGCCGATGATGCCCGCACCCGGGCGCCACCGCCGAGCGTGAAGCGCTGGAGCGACCCGACCACCATCAAGCCAGCGGCGACGGTCGGTGTGAGGACATGAAAAACCCATCCTCCCGCGCAAGCGCTGCGCGCAACGGCTGCCGAACGGCTATGGCGTGATCACCGCGATCGACGCGCCCACGCCGTCGCGTGAGGCGGTGCCGATCCGAAAGAAGGACGCGGGACATAGGCTGTTCAGCCTGACGGGGCCTTTATCGTGAGGCTTTCCCCTGGCGCCTGGACGGCCAATGCCCTTCGGCCGTGGCCCTGCACGCCCCCGGCCGCGATGCCCTGCACCTGGACTTGCCGCCTGCTGCGCGAGATCGGCCACGGTCGCTGTGGGCAGCGACTGGCTGCCCGAGCGAGCCGTCTGTTCAGCACGATCTCGGCCACCTGCCCCACAGCCGCCGCAGCACGGCCCACGGGACTATCATTTTGCAGGTCACGTCCGGAAGCATTCCATGAACACATCCCTCGTCATCACCGTGATCGGCCCCGATCGCCCGGGCCTCGTCAACCGGCTGTCCGACGTTGCGCAGCAGTTCGGCGCCAATTGGGAGGAGAGCCGGATGGCCAGCCTGGCGGGCCAGTTTGCAGGCATGGTTCACTTCGACGTGCCAGCCGCAAAGGTGGATGCCCTGGCGGCCGCCTTCCGCCAGCTCGAAAGCGCCGGCTTGCAGATCCTCGTTGCCAAGAGCGGCAGCGCAGCCGCCGGCGGCCCGGTCCGTCGCGTCCGGCTCGAACTCGTGGGCCACGACCGCCCCGGCATCGTGCGCGACCTCTCGGCCGCTCTGGCCAAGCTGGGGGTTTCGATCGATGAGCTGCAGACCCAGGTCGCCAGCGCAGCGATGTCCGGCGACGAGCTCTTCAAGGTGAAGGCCTTGCTGGCGGTTCCCACCGAGATCTCGAACACGGCGCTGCGCCAGGCGCTCGAAGCACTGGCCAACGAGATGATGGTGGACCTGGAAGCGGCGGACTCCTTGTCCGGCTGAAAGAACAGGCCGCCGGAGACGGGAGCCTCCAAGCGGCTGTCCTGGAACGAAAGTTCTGCCGCGCCGGTCGCCTCGCTGGGAAGCGCTCGCTTTCTGCCGTGGCAGATCTCGACCGACAGGGTCGGCGCGAAACGCGCCACCTCGACACCCGGGCACTTCACCATTGCCATGCGCGCGAGGCGTTCCCGGCGGCCGCCACCCGCCAGCACACGTATCGAGTCAACAGTCGGCGCCATTGCGTCGAGGCGACAAGGCGCCTTTCGCGGCCCCCTGGCGTTGAGCCTGGTGCCCGCGCATGCTCGATCACCGCCGCGTCGTGATCTGCACGGTACGGGTCGTTGGCGAGAAGGTCGGACACCTTGGGTCGACGCGAGCCACCAACGAAGGTGAAGATCGTCTTGCCGGGATGGACACGCCTGCGTCAGGTGCTGCTCAACCTGCTGAGCAACGCGGAGCAATTTACCGACAACCCCGACGGTCGCGGCGAGGTGGTGCTGAGCGTGCGCGTGGAAGGCGACGAGCAGGACGGTGAAGGCAGCCAGCTGCACTTCACCGTGCGCGACACCGGCATCGGGCTTTCCGAGGCCGGCCTGTCACGCCTGTTCCAGAAGTTCAGCCAGGCCGACAGCAGCACCACGCGCAAGTACGGCGGCACGGGGCTGGGCCTGGCCATCAGCAAGCTGCTGGCCGAGCTGATGGGCGGGCGCCGGGTGCAGGCGTCGGTGATGTTTTCCGACATCCGCGGCTTCACCGGCATGGTCGAACAGCAGTCGCCGGAAGAGACCATCGAGCTGCTGAACATGTATTACGTGCTCATGTTCGACGCCATCAACAGCCACGGTGGTGTGGTCAACCAGATGGTGGGTGACGGGTTGATGGCGATCTTCGGCGCGCCGCTGGCGCTGGACGACCCCTGCGGCGCCGCGGTGCGAGCGGCGCGCGAGATGTCGGAGTCGATCGAGCTGTTCAATGCCGAGAGGAAGGCCGGGGGCAAGCCGCCGTTGACGGTGGGCATGGGCATCGCCACGTGCGAGGTGGTGGCCGGCTACACCGGCACGCGCCACCGCGCCACCTACACCTGCATCGGCGACACCGTGAACCTGGCGGCGCGGCTGGAGGCCCACACCAAGGAGGCGCAGCGCATGATCCTGATCGATGGCGCCACCCACGCAGGCCTTGCCGGACGCGTGCCGGCCGATGCGCTGGGGCCCGTGCAGCTGAAGGGCCTGGCGCGGCCCGTGGATGTGTTCGCGGTGGATGCGTGACCGCCCCGGCTGGCGCTGCGGGGGCTGGTTCGGCACAGGGGCTGCGTTCGCGCCTGGCCAGCGACATCCGCCACGTGCGCATTCCGGTGGGGCGTGGCGTGGCCTGCACCGGCCTGGCCTGCGTCGGCCTGGAGTTCCTGGCTTCGGTGCCGGCACGGCGCGCAGCGCCAACCCGGCTGCAGCGTGGCAGCGAAGTCGTGGCGAGGTGTCGTCGACGCCGCAAGCCGCTCAGGTCGCACAGCGCGGCCCCCGCTCGCGCGCCCGGCCCTTCGGCGGCGGCTGTGGGTGCAACCCGAGACGGTCCAGGATCTTCTGGATCAACGCCCGCAGATTGGCGTTGGGTGGCCGCACCCCATGTTCGCGCCGCGGGGTCCGCTCACTTCGGCGAAGCGAAAAGCCGACGCGGACACCCAATCGGATCAAGTGCAGTCTCGGTTGTGGCGGTTGCGGCACCAGCGCCACCAGCGGTTCGATGAATTCCAGCGGGCTCGTCATCAAGTGCGTCGTACCATCTCGCTACGAGGTCTTGAGCTTCAGCCCCGCCTGCCCTGCCGCGTCCAGCTGCACCCTCTCGTTGGACCGTGCCGGCCGGGAGACGTAGCGGCACATTTGCTCCAGCCGCTGGCGGTCTTGTGCCTCGACCCGCACGGCTGCGTGCAGGCTTAAGCCGTCGATGTCGGCGCACAGGGTGAAGTACGCCTGCCCGTGCTGCGACGGTGGCCTGCGCCTGTCAGCCAAGCCGTCGCAGGGCATCCCCAAGGGGCTCGCGCACGACGGGCGTGAAGCCATCGTCTATGGCACGCCCCACGCGGCCTCCTTCATCACGCCAGCGAGCATCGCGTACGCGGTGGCCCAAGCCGAACGGACCTCATCGGTGTATTCGTCCTGCAAGATCAAGGCGAGCGTCCACAGCAAGGCTTGCTGGACCGAGTCAAAGTGCTCAGCCCGGACGCCACAAGGGGCCGGCGTGCCGCAACCCCAGCCGCCTGGACGATCGGAACGAGCGTCGACATGCTGGACAGGCTGCCAACGGCAGCGGCCAAGACCTGCATGAACCTGCGGCCTTGCTGATTCATGTCCGCCTCGTGAAGAGAGTGGCTGTCGCAGGTTCGATCTCGAACAGTCGTTTGTAGAACAGTTCCGCGGCGGTCGCTGTCATCGGCTGGATGGTGCGAAAGGTGGACTGCACGAGGACAACCTGGTGCGGTGTCAGGCTCATGGCGCGGGTTCCTCTACAAGATCTCGACGGCAGGCAGCGATTTGCACATTCCGTGCCATGCGAATCCGGGTCGAGAGTCCGGTTGCATGCGCCGCCCCCACCGTGCGCCAGAGAGGATGCTTCGTCGACAGCGGCCCAGGGCGAGGGCATTGCACTCGCCTTCGCGCCATGTTGGTGCGTGATCTGCGCGTGACGCACTGACCCAGACCGCGCTGGACCACGCCGCAGCGAGAGCCCAATCCCCAATCCCAACCCCAATCCCCAATCCCAACCCCAATCCCATGCCACAGTGCCGCGCTGTCAGCGGTGGTGTTAATGTGGGCCAGGATCCAACATCCGTACCCCAACCCCTGCTGCCGCCGTGATCGACTCCTTGCTGCTTGCCGCCGCCCGCGTCGGCACCTTTGAATACGACCGTGGGCTGACCAATGCCAGCGGCTTCTTCTTCCTGCGCGACGAGAGGCTGTTCCTGGTGACCAGCCGTCACGTGCTGATCGACGAGCCCAGCCAGCACCACCCCAATCGCATCGAGATCGAACTGCACACCGATGCCGCCGACCTGGGCAAGTCCACCGGCCTGTCGATGCTGCTGTTCGCCGACGGCAAGAGCTGCTGGCGCCAGGGGCGCGACGCGGCCGGCGAGATCGACGTCGCCGTGATCGAACTCGACCGCAGCGCCTTGCCCGCCGGCGTCGCGTTGAGTGCATCGTCCCACGCCCGCGCACCTGGTGGGCGCGGGCTCGGCGCAGGACGGTCATCGGGGTGTCGAGGTCGGCAGCTCGCTGCTGATCGTGGGCTT
>JAXHKY010000015.1:0-61950 GCA_034522875.1 Rubrivivax sp.
CGGTCTCGCCGTCCTTCTCGTAGTTGTTGTTGCGCAGCCGGCCGACGATGTTGACGTGCGAGCCCTTGCCCAGGTACTCGGCGGCGTTCTCGGCCTGCTTGCCCCACAGCGTCCACTGGATCGCGGTGGATTCCTCCTCGCGGGCTTCACCCGAACCGCGCCGGGTGTTGCTGATGGCGGTCAGCACGGCCTTGGCAATCTTGCCCTCGCGGCCGTTGACGAATTCGAGCTTGACGGCGCCCGCCAGATGCGCGTGACGTTGGAACAGTTGAACGTTGGCCATGGCCATATCTCCTTGCGTGATAGATCAGCCGGGCCCCGGTCCGGGTTTCCCTGAAAACTGATCCTCTCGCTCGGACTTCCTCGCTCCCGCCCACGGGCGGGCGGGGGGTGGGCATGGCCCCTTCCCTCACGGGAAGGGGTTGGGGATGGGTGGGGTTCCTCGCAGCCGAAGCAGTGAGCCAGTTTCCCGGCCCACCGCTTGAAGATCCCCCCACAAGTCCCCCTCACTCTTGACGGGGGCGCCGTGGGGGGAGCGCGGTGGGACGACTGGCGCACGGGCTGCCCCCTCCCCACGGACGGCGTAGCGTCGCGGCCGATGTGCCAGCTCGCCTGGCGCAGCGGTTGCAGCGCAACCGGCCGAACGATCACGAGCAGCGGCGGCTCTGCGGCAGACGTGCCACCAAGCGGAGCGACTGGCGCGGCGGTCGAGCCGCTGCGAGCACTTCAGCGCATTCGGTCTTCAGCGGCCCGGCTCCGGGCTTGGCGGGTGACCGGGGTGGCGATCTGGCCGGCGCCGCACCGAGCGGAGCGCAGCGCAGCGACCTGCAAGCCCGTCAGTTCGCCAAGCAGGCCTCGTTCACGCGCAGCGTGAAGGAATCAGAGCCCGCGATCTCCGGGCACGGGAAAGGGCCGCCGCGTGTCTCAGCCGGCAGCGCCGGCCTGACCGTGTTCGCGTCAGGGATGGAAGCCCGTCAGGGGCGAGACGCCGGTACCCCGGTGGCTCGACGCGCAGCGCGACAGCCCGGCCCCGCGCAGCGGGGAGACGCCCAGGCCTGCCGAGACCTGGCAGATGCCGCGATCCATGCTGCTGAGCTGAACCCGGCGGCAGCCGATGTTGATCCTGCAGAGGGAACCTGGGAAACGTCTCACCCTCTCCGTGCATCCGTACCTGGACAACATGGCCGCATTGCGCCGTTGGCTCGGGAGACCATGCACTCAAAACCGACCGCGACCCCGAGCTCTCACCTCTGGCATAACCTCTCCCGTCTCCCCTACAACAACAAGGACCAGAGCCAATGACCACCATCCTCGGCATCGATGCGGCGTGGACCGCGGGAGAGCCGAGCGGCGTGGCCCTGGTGCAGCAGTCCGGAACGCGCTGGCGTTGCCTCGCCAGTGCCGCGAGCTACGCCGCGTTCATTGACCTGGCGGACGGGCGAACGCCCGACTGGACTCGAACGGGTGTCGGCGCGGTGCCGGATGCTGAAAAGCTGCTCGATGCCGCCCCAAGGCTCTCCGGAGAACCGACGAGCCTCGTGACCATCGACATGCCTGTGTCGACCACCCCGATCCTCGGGCGGCGCGCGGCCGATCGAGAGGTCTCGCGCGCATTCGGTGCCCAGTGGTGCTCGGCGCATTCCCCCGGACCCGTTCGACCCGGTCCGTTGGGCGCCG
Organism: Rubrivivax sp.; assembly: GCA_034522875.1. Taxonomy (GTDB): domain Bacteria; phylum Pseudomonadota; class Gammaproteobacteria; order Burkholderiales; family Burkholderiaceae_C; genus Rubrivivax. Next base: position 1,678 of record JAXHKY010000015.1, read on the forward strand.
AGCTCTCCCGGCAGTTCTCCGAAGCGGGCTACCCCGTCGCTACAGCGAGCACGCCGCCAGGCACCCAGCACCGTCTCGTCGAGGTCTACCCACACCCTGCCCTGCTCGCTCTCCTCCAGCGTGATCGCCGAGTGCCGTACAAGGTCGGCAAGTCATCGCGCTACTGGAAAGGCACGTCCCTTGACGAACGCATCGCCCGCTTGCTGATCGAGTTTGGTGCCATACGCCGCGGCCTCGCCACGCACATCGACGACATCGCCATCCCCCTGCCGCACGCCGAGGCGGTCAAGTCGCTTGCGGCACTGAAGCCACTCGAAGATGCCTTGGATGCGCTGGTCTGCTGCTGGGGTGGCTGCAAGTATCTGGAAGGCAGGGCCTTCCCGCTAGGCGACGAGACAGCCGCCGTCTGGTGCCCTCGCGCATGACGCGCCTGCAACTCAGGGCGGCCGGCTGGGCGCAAATCTCGACCGCGAGATCGCAGCGGGCTGGAGGCAACGCGTGCAGGCGCCGACCAGGCGCGAAACCCCGACCCGGCTACGCGCCCGGCTCCCCGAACTGCGCATCGACCTCCCGCGCCGAATGCAGCAGACGCACGACATCGATGCCGTCCTCAATAGGCTCGTAGAAGATCACATACCGGCCGAACGGAAAACTGCGCAAGCCGGGTGACAGTTCATCGCGAGACCGGCCCATCAGCGGCTGCGTCGCCAGCAGCCGGAACTGCTGATCCAGCTGATCAATCCAGCGATCCGCCGCATGCAAGCTGTCGTCCGTAATGTGATCCCAGATCTCGGCGATGTCGTCCGCGGCCAACGGCCGGCGCTGCACCACCATGGCCCTAAGCCTTCGCCGAACCCTTGGCAGCAACCCGCCGATCACGGGCATTGAGCTTCATGGCGTCGGGATCCCAGGCCTCACTCGGACCACTCTCCAGGCCCTTGCGCACGTCCTGGCGCAGCTGCTCCAGCCGCACGGCCCGCATCTGGTCCTGCTCGTCCATCAGCCGCAGCGCCTCACGAACCACTTCGCTGGCCGACCCGTACAGGCCCGACGCCACCTTGCGGCGCACCAGCGTCTCCAGCTCGGGAGTCAGATTGACGTTCATGCCCATGTCAGTGCCTCATCGACGGTCGTTTTCCTCAACCCAAAATATATCAAGAAATGTCAAATCCTGACATTCCTGCGAACAGCGAGTGCGGGTGTCGAAGGCCGTGCACAGCGAAGTGCACCGCCGTCCAACGGCTCTGCAAGCTGGCATGCTTATGCTGAATTCGGCGATCACCACAACTCGCTCATCGAGAGTCAAGCCGCTTCGCCGTTTCGTGAGATTCGAGTATTTCGAGTGGACTCGATAAACTTGAGAACATGAAGACCGCCCGCACGCCCACCGAAGCCCGGCAGCGCATCGCCCCTTCAGCGCTGTCAGTGAACATCGATATCGACTGCTTGATCGAAATCGTGCGGCGCCATGTCACGCTGACACCCCAGGCCACGCGGCTGATCAAGGGCGAGTTCGCGCAGTTCTTCCAGAATCCGACCATCAACTGCGGCACCCGCAAGTCGACGGCCACGAAGCCCGAACCCGCAACGGACCTGGTTCTCACCACCCAGGAAGCGGCTGACCTGATCGGCGTCTCCCGTCCGTACATCGTGGCCCGCATCGAAGCCGGCGACATCCCGCTGCAGCAGCAGGTGGGCAACCAGCGACGTGTCCTGCAATCGGCCGTGCTGGCCTGGCACCGCATGGCACAGACCCAGCGCCGCAAGGCCCTCGGCAAACTCGGCGCGCACCTGGACCAAGAGGTTTTCTCGCGCTGACAGCATCGGTTGCCAACAACAAGCACGCAGACAGACTGCCAACCATCGCCTCCAGACCCGTGGTTGACGGCGAGAAAACATGGACCTGATCCACGCCAGGCTGAAGGCGGCAAAACAGGACTTCGAAGCTTGGCAAGCCCCACAAGGAGCACGTCGATGACCCGCAACACCGAGATCACGATCGAAGAAGGCAGCACCAACGTCTACGCCGACCTGGGCTCCGCTGACGCTGCAGAAATGCAGCGCAAGTCGCAACTGGCCGCCGAGATCGCCAGGGCCATCAAGGCCCGTCGCCTGACCCAGCTGGAAGCGGCCGCACTGCTGCGCATCGATCAGTCCAAGGTCGCACGCATCACCCGCGGGCAGTTCCGTGGTGTCAGCGAAGCCAAGCTGCTGGAACTGGTCACCCGGGTCGGCCACGACGTCAAGATCGTCATCGGCCCCGTGCGCCGCCGCGCCGGCAAGATCGAACTCCAGTTCGCCTGACTGGTACGGTCGGCCTCGCCAGCAGCAAAGAAGCCGGCTTGCCTTCAGTGCGCAGGCGGCATGCCCTTCACGCGCCCACAAGCCCGAGAGTCCTGGACAATCTTGACAACTATTGATAGCCGGCGCGATCGTCCTGCCCATGAGCACCAACACCATGAGCTTTGCCCTGCCCGAAGCCATGCGCAGCTACGTCGACCAGCGCGTGCGCTCCGGCCAGTACGGCAACACCAGCGAATACCTGCGTGAGCTGATCCGGCGCGACCAGGAAGAACAGGCCAGGAAGCGCCTGCGCGAACTGATCGAGGAAGGCCTGAACTCCGGGCCCGGCCAGGCGCTCACGCCCAAGCGTGCCGCGCAGTTGAAGAAGCAGGCCCTCGGCGACCAGCGTTGAAACCCGCCCACCTGCGGCCGCAGGCCGAAGCCGACCTGATCGAGGCAACCCGGCACTACGCCATCGAAGGCAGCGTCGAGTTGGCCGAGCGCATGTTCGACGCCGCCGTCGCAGCTCTCGAACCGATCGAAGGTCTGCCGGCGACGGGCTCGCCCCGCCACGGGCAGCTGTGCGAGATCCCGGGGCTGCGCTCATGGCGCGTCAAGGGTTTCCCCATGCAGTGGCTTTACTTCGAGGCCAGCGACCACCTCGATGTCGTCCGCCTGCTCGGTGATCGGCAGGACATCGTCGCCATCCTCACCGACGAGGCTTGACGTGAGCCGTCCGCCATCATCGACCGACCGCCACCGCGAGCGACAACACCACAGCCGCGCGCCATGGTGAAGGCCGCCGCCGAAAGCAAGACGCCCTGGGCATTTCGCGCCCGCTTCCGCCGCGGGGCATTCGGCTGGAACGGATCGAAGCTGGCCATCGAGCGCATCCACGAAGCCTTGGCCGAGATCCGCGTCGCAGTTCGGCGCGACGCGGCAGACGCCGCCGAAGGCGCCGTCCTGTTCCTGGAAAAACTCTCGCCAGCCCTGAACCAGGTCGACAGCTCCACCGGCGCGCTGGGGAACGCCACCTATGCGGCGGTACAGGAACTGGTGCCCATCATCAGCAAGGCACCGGTGGACACCGCCACGCGCAGGAAGTGGCTCGACCGCCTCTTCGAAGCCATCCAGAACGACGACCCGCCCTACATCGAGCACCTGGGTGACCAATGGGGCGACCTGTGCGCGACACCCGAGCTCGCCTCGGCCTGGGCCGACCAGCTGCTGCCGACCCAGCGCAACGTGCTGCGCGAACGCAAGCGCGGCACCTACGCCTACTTCTCTGGCACCACCCTCTGCTACAGCGCACTGTTCAGCGCCGGCCGCCACGACGAGCTGCTGGACCTGCTGGCACTGGACCCGAAGCCCATCTGGCCCTACATGGTCTGGGGCGCCCGCGTGCTGGCCGCGCGCGGCCAGGTCGATGACGCCATCGCCTACGTGCGGGAACGCGGGGGCAGCACCACCAGCCTGGAGACCATCGCTCGTTTCGCGGAAGCGGAACTGCTCAAGGCCGGCCGCCGCGCCGAAGCCTTCGACCAGTACGCACTGCTGGCCAACCAGACCAACTCCAACCTCTCCACCTTCCGGGCGCTGACGAAGAAGTACCCCGAGCTGGCGACCGACAAGCTGCTGGACCACCTGATCGGCTCGACACCCGGCGAGCCCGGCAAATGGTTCGCCACTGCCAAGACGCTGAAGCAGTTCGACCGAGCGACCCAGCTGGCCTGGGCCTCGCCCTGCGACCCCAAGACCCTCACCCGCGCCGCGCGCGACCACCTGGTCAAGCAACCGGTGTTCGGGATGCAATGCGCTCTGGCCGCACTGCACTGGATGTCGATGGGGCACGGCTACGAACTCACGGGCTTTGATGTCCACGAAGCCCACCGCCTGGCCATCGAAGCCGCCGGCAACGCCCAGCAGAGCACACAGGCCCAGGCCGCCATCGAGCAGTTGCTCGCGGCAGACCGCCCAATGTCGGCCTGGCTGCGACGGGCGCTGGGCATGGCGTCGAGTGTTCAGGCACCGCGGCGACATTGACACCGGTCGAGCGCTCGGCTGCGCGCCATTCGGCGCGATATGTCTCAGGAAATGTCAACGCGAGACATTTCGGGATGCGCCGAGGGAACGCCGAGCAACGCAGCGCGTACGAGCAAAGGCGTTGCGTTTTCACTGTAACTGTTGACTCTCACCGCCGTTCCGCAACACCATGCGCACATGCAGGCGACTTCCAGGGCGACCAAGCCCACCCACGAACAGCAGGTGCTGGGCCTCGCACGCAAGCGGACCCTGCTGCGCGCACGCGACCTGACCGAGCACGGACTGCCGACGGTCACGCTGACACGCCTGGTGCAGGCCGGCAAGCTCGAACGCGCAGGTCGAGGCCTTTACAGCCTGCCCGACGCGCCAATCAGCGAACACCGTTCACTGGCCGAAGTCTCGGTGCGCGTCCCCAAGGGCGTCATCTGCCTCCTGTCGGCGCTGGAGGTCCACGAGATCGGCACACAGGCACCCTTCGAGGTCTGGATCGCGATCCCCCAGCACATGGTGAGCCCCCGGCTGGACCAGCCCGCCCTCCGCGTCGTCCGCATGTCGGACGAAGCCCTGGCCGATGGCATCGACCGCCTGAAGGTTGATGGCGTCTCAGTGCCCGTCTTCAACGCAGCGCGCACCGTCGTCGATTGCTTCCGGTGGCGCAACAAGATCGGCCTCGACGTGGCACTCGAAGCCCTGCGCGAAGGCTGGCGCCTGCGCAAGTTCACGCTCGACGACCTGTGGCGCCACGCCCAGCGTGGCCGCGTCGCAAACGTCATGCGGCCCTACATCGAGGCCACCACGGCATGACCCATGCGTCCAACTACGTTGCCACCCGGTTGGTGCCATGGCGAGCGCGATCGACGACCCAGGCCCCCGCCACACAGCTGCCGCGGCCAACATCCAACGGTGATTGAACTCTTCGACTTCAGCGATCCGCGCTCCGTCGATGCTTGGCGCGCCATCGACGATCGCGTCATGGGCGGCGTCTCGCGCAGCCGCCTGCGGCATGACCCGGCAGGCCATGCGGTGTTCGAAGGAGAAGTCTCACTGGCGCACAACGGCGGCTTCGCCTCGGTGCGATCAAGCCCCGGCGAGCGCGGACACGCTGGCGTCACCACATGCCGGATCGAAGTACGCGGCGACGGCAAGCAATTCAAGCTAAGCCTGCTCACCAACGACGGCTTCGACAGCTTGAACTACCAGGCGAGCTTTGTGCCCGACACACACGATTGGCAGACCATCCACCTGCCGCTCACGGCGTTCCGAGCCAGCTTCCGGGACCGCGACGTGCCAGGCGCACCAGCGCTAGCCCCCGCACGCATCCGCCAAGTTGGTTTGATGATCGCCGCGCGACAGGTCGGCCCGTTCGCTCTCGACATTCGGCGCATCGGCCTGGCCTGAGGCCGAAGCGATGAAGGGGCACCGCCTGGTGCCCCGAGCGCGGCCTACAGAAGACCTCTCTCGGCGAAACTGCATACGTCGGCACCGGCCACGACGAAATGATCGAGCACCCGCACGTCCACCAGCGCCAGCGCCGACTTCAGCGTCTGCGTCAAGAACTCGTCGGCACGGCTCGGCTCGACCGAACCCGAGGGGTGGTTATGCGCCAGTACAACGGCGGCCGAGTTGCAAGCCAGCGCGGCCTTGACCACCTCGCGCGGATACACCGAGGTCTGCGTCACCGTGCCGCGGAACATCTGCTTCAGCTCGATGATCCGGTGCTGCGCATCCAGAAACAGCACGCAGAACACCTCGTGCTCCAGCACACCGATCTCCAGCAGCAGGTAGTCCTTCACCGCCTGCGGCGACGACATCGTGGCACCGCGCCGTACCCGGTGCGACAGCACGCGCCGCGCCTGCGAGAGAACCTCCTCGGCACGCGCGGGACGGTACTGGCCATCGACATCGCGCACCAACAGCGCATCGACAGCGACAACGGAAGAAGTGGAAGAGAGCGACATGGCGAACTCCGGTCTGTGTCGGGCGGGATTGCCCGAGACCGGAGCACCACGCCGCAGCGCAGCAGTCAGGGTTCGAAGACGGCCGCAGGCCGCAAGCGCTCGCCCCGCGAGCGCGCAGACCTTGACGGCGAGAACGACGTGGTAGCGTGGGTCGACACGGCAAGCCCACCCTCCACATGCCACAGCCCTTTCATGTGAGGTTCCGGCTCGGCCGGCCGATCAACGAGGACGACGACCGCCGCGGGCGTGTGCGCCGTGCACGTGTTGGCCGTCTACCCGCAGCGAGGCAGTACCAACAGGCGCTGACGAGGCCTGCACCAGTTCATTCAAAATGCCGCAGTGCGCCGCCTCGCGAACGCCTCCGCACTGCTCGCGCAACACCTTGAGCTGCTTCTCCAGCTGTCGCAACTCGCGGATTCGGGTGGCCACATGGCCGATGTGTTCGTCGAGCAATGCGTTGACTTCGCCGCACTCAGCCTGCGGCGCGTCCTTGAAGCGCAGCAGCACGCGGATCTCGTCCAGCGTCATGTCCAGCGACCGGCAGTGGCGCACGAAGGCCAGGCGCTCCACATGCTCAGGTCCATAGATGCGGTAGTTGCCTTCGCTGCGAGGTGCCTGCGGCAGCAGGCCTTCGCGCTCGTAGTAGCGGATCGTCTCGACCTGGGTCTGTGCCGCCAGCGCCAATTCGCCGATCTTCATGGTCTTGCTCCGTTCTCCGATTCGTCAGCCCGCCACCGTCTTGGGCTGCAAGGCGATGATCGCCATGCCCGCGATGGCGACCGCGCCACCCACCAGGTCCCAGCGTGTCGGCATCACGCCATCGACACGCCACAGCCAGACCAGCGCCACGGCGACATAGACGCCCCCGTAGGCGGCATAGGTGCGGCCCGCTGCGCTGGGATGCAAGGTCAGCAGCCACGCGAATGCCGCGAGCGACACAGCGGCCGGCAGCAGCAGCCACGTCGACCGTCCTTGCGTCAGCACCAGCCAGGGCAGGTAGCAGCCGATGATCTCGGCGATGGCCGTGACGACGAACAGGCCGGAGACACGAAAGAAGTCGAGCATGGTGGTGGGCCGGTGGTTCGGCGTAGGGGATTCGTCGAGCCTCAGCTTAACCGCTTGACTCTGGAGCCGCTACAGGGTTTCCAATGCGGGCATCGACACCACGAAGCCTGTCATGAGCGACTCCTGCTGCAGCCACGGCTGTGCCACCCCACCTGCCAGCCAGAGCCCACGCTACCGCCGCGTGCTGTGGGCGGCGCTGGTCATCAACGCCGTCATGTTCGCCGTCGAATTGGTCGGCGGCCTGAGGGCGGATTCGGTATCGCTGCTCGCCGATGCCGTGGACTTCTTCGGCGACGCGGCCAACTACGGCATCTCGCTGGTCGTGCTGGGCATGGCGCTGACCTGGCGCGCACGGGCTGCGCTCTTCAAGGGCCTGACCATGGGCGCCTTTGGAATCTTCGTGCTGGCGAAGGCTGCCTGGTCGGCAGCATCGGGCACCGTGCCCGAGCCCATGACGATGGGCGCCATCGGTGCCCTGGCGCTCCTGGCCAACGTGTCGGTGGCGGCGATGCTCTACGCCTGGCGCGAGGGCGACGCCAACATGCGCTCGGTGTGGCTGTGCAGCCGCAACGACGCGATCGGCAACCTGGCGGTGATGGCGGCGGCGCTGGGTGTGTTCGGCACCGGCAGCGGCTGGCCCGACCTCGCTGTGGCCGCAGTCATGGCGGTGCTCGCACTGACCGCCGCACGCTCTGTCATCCAGCAGGCCCGGGCCGAGTTGCACCTGGAGCCGGCGCACGCCTGACAGGAACTGCACCGTGTCCGACGCCATCCATTCCATGCTGGCAGCAACGCCGCTGCTGGACCTTCACCACACGGACATCGAAGCCCTGGTCGGCCGCAGCGGCTGGCGGGCGCTGCGCCCCTACGACCGCATCGGTGCCGTCTACGACTTCGTCCGCAACGACATCGCCTTCGGCTACAACGAGGGCGACGAGTTGCCGGCATCCCAGGTGCTGGCCGACGGCATCGGCCAGTGCAACACGAAGAGCACGCTGCTGATGGCCTTGCTGCGCGCCGTAGGCATCCCGTGCCGGTTCCACGGCTTCACCATCGACAAGCCGCTGCAGAAGGGTGCGATCACGGGCCTGGCTTACTGGCTGGCGCCACAGCGCATCATCCACAGCTGGGTCGAAGTCAGCCTGGACGGCCGGTGGGTCGCGCTGGAAGGTTTCATCCTTGATGCGCCTTACCTCGCCAGTCTGCAGCGCCGGTTTCCGCAGGCGCGCCGGTTCTGCGGCTACGGTACCGCCACGCCCAACCTGCGCGCACCCGGGGTGGAGTGGCGCGGCGAGGACACCTAAATCCAGAAGGACGGCATCGCCGACGACCTCGGCGTCTTCGACAGCCCCGATGCGTTCTACGCGCGCCACGGCTCCAACCTGTCGGGCCTGAAGCGCTGGCTGTACGAGAGGGTCATTCGCCACCAGATGAACCGAAACGTGGCGCGTGTCCGAGCGTCGAAGTGGTGAAACCCCACGACCGGATCGCCTTGCTTGTGCCGATCGAAACCCTGTAGCCGCTAAACTCTTGTTCGTGCGTCGTTTTCTCGCCATCTTCCTGCTCGCCTTGCTACCGATCCAGTTCAGCTGGGCAGCGGTGGCTTCGTATTGCGCGCATGAGCTGCAGGCCGACGCTGCGCACTTCGGTCATCACGAACATGAGCACCAGCATCCGGGCGATGCCGGTCCGGCCATAGATGCCGTGGCCGACGCGGTGGCCGACACCGATGCCCAGGGCGACAGTGCCCCCGGCGCCGTCGACCTGGATTGCGGGCACTGCCACGGCACCTGCGGCGTGATGGTGACCGTCCCGCCAGGACTGCCCGGCACGCTCTCATCGGTGCCTCCCAGCGCCACGCTCGACGAAGCTGGTGGTGCACACGCACCGACCCGGCCCGAACGCCCTCAGTGGCTGCCCCTCGCCTGATCGGCGAGGCGGGTCTCTCCCTTTTCTGACACCCGTTCGCGCCTGAGTGCGCGCCGCAAACAGCGGCGCCGTCGGGCACGACGCGACCTCTTGGTCGCCGCTTGCCGATCTCCTGTTTGTTGTTTTCAACACTGGAGCATCGGATGACGTCAAGAACTCGAACGAAAGCATGGCTGCTGCGCGCCAGCGTGGTTGCCGCCGCGACCCTGTGCGCAACGGTCGTGCAGGCGCAGACCGGCACGGCAACCGCTCAAGCGGTCACGGCTGTGGGCGCCAGCAGCACGGAAGCTGCCGCCAGCCCACTGAACCTGCGTCAGGTTTTCGATGCTGCGTGGGCTCGCCAGCCCGAAGCCCTGGCACTGCAGGCTCGGCGCGATGCCGCCCGTGCGCAGCAAGGCGCTGCCAAGGCGTGGACGCCCGAGCCGGCGGCCCTGGAACTCTCGAACAAGACCGACCGCCTGGCCAACAACCAAGGTGCGCGCGAAATGGAGGTTGGCATCGCCGTGCCGCTGTGGCTGCCCGGCGAACGTGGCCGCAGTGCAGCCCTGGCTGAGGCCGAGGGTGCCGCTATCGAAAGCAGGGCCTCCGCTGCGCAACTGCGCGTCGCCGCAGCAGTGCGCGACGCCTGGTGGCAATGGCAGCGCGCACGTATCGAAGTCGGCACCGCCCGCGATCAGCTCGACAACACCCGCCTTATCGCTGCCGACGTGACCAAGCGTGCGAAGGCCGGCGATCTGGCCCGCGCCGACCAGCACCAGGCTGACGGCGCCGTGGCCAGCGCAGAAGCCGGCCTGGCCCAGGCCGAGGCCGGCCTGGCGGCGGCCCGACAGCATCTGCGTGCGCTGGCCGGCGCCACGCCCGCAGCGTCTGGTGCAGCCGACACCCTGGCCGAGCCGGACCCCGGCGCTGCGGCTACCAAGCTCGAAGCGCACGCTGCGTTGCAGGAACTCAAGGATCGCGCCACCGTGGCAGAGCGCACCGTCGCGCTGACCGCCACCCAGTCCCGCGCCAATCCCGAGCTGATGCTGGCCACCACGCGCGACCGTGGTGCCCGCGGCGAGGCGTCCCAGCAGACCGTCACGGTGGCCATCCGCATCCCCTTCGGCGCTGGCCCGCGCTTCGATGCCCGCAGCGCAAACGCGCGTGCCGAGGCGACCGAAGTCCAGGCCCAACTGGGTCTGGAACGTGAACGTCTCACTGCAGAACGCGAAGCGGCGCGAGTGCGCGTCGAGTCTTCCCGCGCTCAGCTGGCAGCTTCTGAGCGGCGCGCGCAACTGGCGCGTGAGTCGCGCGGCTTCTTCGACAAGTCCTTCCGCCTGGGCGAAACCGATCTGCCGACGCGCCTGCGCATCGAAGCCGAGGCCGCCGAGGCCGACCGGCAGGCGGCACGCACGCGCGTCGAACTCGCTGCTGCGATTTCCGCGTGGCGCCAGGCCCTCGGCCTGCTGCCGCAGTGACGCGATTTGAAGACGCGCCCGCGCCAATGTGCCCGTGATGCGAACGCACTACCGAACACCGACTTCCTTAGGAACATCCATGAAACACCTCCACTTTTCGGCCGCACTGCTGCTGGCGGCCCTTCTTGCCGCCGCGCCCGCCGCAGCAGGCCCCGGCCATGACCACGGCGATGCTGCACCTGCAGCGGCGGGCGAGGCGCTGCCGCGCTTCACCGCCGAATCGGAAACCTTCGAGCTGGTGGGCGTGCTCAGCGGCAAGCAGATCACCCTGTACCTCGATCGCTTTGCCGACAACAGCCCGGTGCGCGGCGCGCAGATCGAGCTGGAGATTGGCGGTGCGAAGTTCAAGGCCGCGAAGATGAGCAACGAGCCCGACGAAGACGAATACGAGGTCGTGCTGCCTGAAGCGCCGAAGCCGGGCGTCTTGCCGGTCACGGCCACGGTCACGGCGGGCAATGAGGTCGATCTGCTGGTGGGTGAACTCGACATCCACGAGGCAGAGGCTGTCGAAGAAGCGGCGCACACGCACGGCTGGACGGAATACGCCGGCTGGGCCGCCGCTGGCCTGGCTGTGCTGGCCTTGCTGGGGTGGGGCAGCCGTCGCGTGATGGCCGCACGCAGCGTTCGCGCCGGAGGTGCCGCATGAAGCGCGCCCTGATCGCATCAAGCCTGGTGCTGCTGCTGACGATGGCCAGTGCGCCGGCCGTGCACGCCGGCCCTGGCCATGACCACGGCGACGCACCCGCAGCCCCCACAGCCAACGGCCCGCAACGCCAGCCCGATGGCAGCGTCTTCCTGCCCAAACCGGCGCAGCGGCAGTTGGGTGTGCGCACGCTGGCCACGCAAGCCGCCACGCTGCCGCGCTCGTTCGAACTGAACGGTCTGGTGGTGATGGACCCGAACGCTGGGGGCAAGGTGCAGCCGCTGAATGCCGGTCGCATCGAGCCTGGGCCGCGGGGCCTGCCCAACCCTGGGCAGGCTGTGCGCAAGGGCGAGGTGCTGGCCTACGTGGTCAGCTCCGCAGCGCCCATCGAGCAGTCCAACCAGGCCGCACAGCTGGCTGAGCTGCGTGCTGCCAAGTTGCTGGCTGACAAGCGCGTGGCGCGCCTGAAGGAACTGGCTGACACGGTACCCCGCAAGGACATCGAAGCGGCTGAGAGCGAGGCACAGAGCCTGGCTGACCGCATTCGGGCACTCGGCGTGGGCGTGGCACCGCGCGAGGCGCTGTTGGCGCCGGTCTCTGGCGTCATTGCCTCGGCCAACGTGGTCGCCGGCCAGGTGGTCGATGCCCGCGAGCTGCTGTTCGAGATCGTCGACCCGGCCCGCCTGCGCGTCGAGGCGCTGGCCTTCGATGCTGGCATCGCCGCCGACATCGGTGGCGCCAGCATGGCCGTCGGTTCCGAAAGGGTTCCGCTGCAGTTCATAGGCGCGGCACGCAGCCTGCGCGAGCAGGCGTTGCCGCTGGTGTTCCGCGCTGAGGGCAAGGTGCTCTCCGCCCTGGCTGTGGGCCAGCCGGTGCGCGTGTTCGTGCAAGGCAAGACCCAGGTGCAGGGCATCGCGGTGCCGGTGGCTGCGTTGATGCGCAACCCGGCCAACCAGGCGATTGTGTGGGTGAAGACCGCGCCTGAACGCTTCGAGCCGCGGGTCGTGACCACGGCACCGCTGGACGGCACAACGGTGGCTGTGACCTCCGGTCTGGAAGCGGGTGACCGGGTGGCCACACAAGGCGCCACGCTGATCAACCAGGTCCGCTGAGGGAGCCACCATGTTCAAGTGGATCCTAGAAAGCAGCCTGGCCAACCGGCTGCTGGTGCTGATCGCGGCCGTCGTGCTGATGGCCTACGGCGCGTTCACGCTGACGCGCACGCCGGTGGACGTGTTCCCCGACCTCAACAAGCCCACGGTCACCATCATGACCGAGGCCGGCGGCATGGCCGCCGAGGAGGTGGAGCAGCTCATCACCTTCCCGCTGGAGACGACGATGAACGGCCTGCCGGGCGTGGAGAGCGTGCGCTCCATCTCGTCGGCCGGGCTCTCGTTCCTGTACGTCACCTTCGACTGGAGCGTGGACATCTACCGCGCCCGGCAGCTGGTGGCCGAGCGGCTGTCGGCGATGGAAGAGGGCCTGCCCGAAGGCCTGGTGCCGCGCATGGGGCCCATCAGCTCGATCATGGGCGAGATCATGCAGATCGCGATTCCGGTCGACGAAAGCAAGATCAGCCCGATGGCGGTGCGTGAGTACGCCGACTGGGTGCTGCGGCCCCGGCTGCTGGCCGTGCCCGGCGTGGCGCAGGTCATCCCCATCGGCGGCGAGGTGCGGCAGTTCCAGGTGCAGCCGAACACGGTGCGCATGGCTGAGCTCGGCATCACGCACGATCAGCTGGAGGCGGCGCTGCGCGGCTTCTCGTCCAACACCTCGGGGGGCTTTCTCGAGCTGAACGGGCGCGAGTACCTCATCCGCCACCTCGGGCCGCACCTCCAGGCTCGACGATCTGAGCAACCTCGCGGTTGGAGCAAGTGCCGGAAGCAACCGCGGGCAGCCCATCCTGCTGCGACAGATTGCCGAGGTGACGTTTGCCGCTGCCATCAAGCGCGGCGATGCCGGCTTCGAGGGCAAGCCGGCCGTCATCCTGGGCATCCAGAAGCAGCCCACGGCCGACACCATCGCGCTCACGCGCACCATCGAAGATGCGCTCGGCGGTCTCAAGGCCTCATTGCCTGCGGGTATGGAAGCGCCGCGCGTCACCTTCCGCCAGGCCAGCTTCATCGAAGCCTCGATCACCACGCTGCAGGGCAAACTGATAGGCGCGTCGATCTTCGTCGCGGTGATCCTGTTCTTCTTCCTGGGCACCATTCGGCCCACCGTGATCGCGCTGACGGCCATTCCGGTGTCGATCTTCATCACCGCGCTGGTCTTCCGCTACTTCGGCCTGTCGATCAACACGATGACGCTCGGTGGCCTGGCGATTGCCATCGGCGGCCTGGTGGACGACGCCGTGGTGGACGTCGAGAACATCCTGCGCCGGCTGAAGGAAGACCGCGCCAAGCATCCGACCAGCCGCCTGCACCCACTGCAGCTGGTGGCCAAGGCGTCGATGGAAGTGCGCTCGGGCATCCTCTACGCCACCGTCATCATCGTGCTGGTGTTCCTGCCGCTGTTCGCGCTGCCAGGCATCGAGGGCCGGCTGTTTGCGCCGCTGGGCGTGGCCTTCATCGCGTCGACGCTGGCTTCGCTGCTGGTGTCGGTGACGGTGACGCCGGTGCTCAGCTACTACCTGCTGCCCAAGCTGAAGACGCTGGACCATGGCGACACGCGGGCGCTGGCCTGGCTGAAAGCCCGCTACCGCGGCGGCCTGCAGTCGGTGCTGAATGGACCGAAGGCCGCCTTGGCTGCGGCTGGTCTGGCGGTATTGGCCGCCGGGGCCGCTGTGCCCTTCTTCCCCACCACCTTCCTGCCGCCGTTCAACGAGGGCACGTTGCTGGTGGGCATCCGTCTGAACCCCGGCGTCACGCTCAGCGAAAGCTCGGCACTGGCGCGCCAGGCTGAAGTCTTGATAAAGCAAGTGCCAGAGGTCGTGCACGTCGGCCGGCGCAGTGGCCGGGCCGAGCTGGACGAACATGCCGAAGGCGTGCACGTGAGCGAACTCGACGTTGGCATCGTCCCGGCTGACCAGCTCACGCGCCCGATGGACGAGGTGCGTACCGACATCCGCCAGCGCCTGGCCAACTTCCCGGCGTCCATCGAGGTCGGCCAGCCGATTTCGCACCGCATCGACCACATGCTGTCGGGCGTGCGTTCGCAGATCGCCATCAAGATTTACGGCGAAGACCTGGACGCGCTGCGCGGCCAGGCTGATGCCCTGCAGCGCCGGCTGGCCACCATCCCGGGCATCGCCGACCTGGCCGTCGAGAAGCAGGTGCTCGCGCCGCAGATCAAGGTGCGCGTGGACTATGCCGCCGCCGCGCAGTATGGCGTGCCGGCACCGCAGATCCTGGCCACGCTACAGGGCCTCGTGGAGGGCGAGCGCGTGGCGCAGATCGTTGAGGGCAACCGCCGCTTTGCGCTGGTGGTGCGCCTGCCGGAATCCGCGCGTTCGCTTGAAGGCTTGGGCCAGATCCTGATCGAGACGCCCACGGGACGCATCCCGCTGTCCAAGGTGGCCAGCATCGAGGACAGCGACGGTCCCAACCAGATCAGCCGCGACGACGGCAAGCGGCGCATCGTGCTGTCGGCCAACGCCTCCGGGCGGCCGCTGTCGGAGATCGTGGCCGACATCCGCCAGGTCGCTGCGGACACCAAGCTTCCCGAGGGCATGTTCATCACGCTGGGCGGGCAGTTCCAGGCACAGGAAGAGGCCTCGCGCCTGATCGGCCTGCTGTCGATCGTGTCGCTGACGCTGATGTTCGTGGTGCTCTACACGCGCTACAAGAGCACGGTGCTGTCGGCGCTGATCATGGTGAACATCCCGCTGGCGTTGGTAGGGGCCGTGATCGGGCTGTGGCTGTCAGGCCAGCCGCTCAGCGTGGCCGCGATGGTCGGCTTCGTCACCCTGGCGGGCATCTCGGTGCGCAACGGCATCCTGAAGGTCAGCCACTACATCAACCTGATGCGCTTCGAAGGCGAGAACTTCGACCACAAGATGATCGTGCGCGGCTCGCTCGAGCGCCTGAGCCCGGTGCTGATGACGGCGCTGGTCACCGCCTTCGCGCTGGCGCCGCTGCTGTTCGAAGCCGAGCGTCCCGGCACCGAGGTGTTGCACCCGGTGGCCGTGGTCATCTTCTCTGGCCTGATCAGTTCGACCCTGCTCGACACCTTTCTTACGCCCGCGATGTTCTGGTTGTTCGGCCGCAAGGCAGCCGATCAACTGATGAACGACAAGGACGCCGAGGCCCTTTGACCCTGACCCGTCACTTCCCCACCGCTGATCCCCCACCCGAAAGGAAACCCATGAAACTGAAACTCCACATCGCCATCTCCTCCATCGCCTTGGCCCTGGCCGGCACTGCTTACGCCGCTGGCGCCCATGACCACAGCCCCAAACACGGCGGCGTCGTGGCTGAAGTCAAGGACATGGACTACGAACTGGTCGCCAAGGCCAACGTGGTCCAGCTCCACCTGCGTGGACACGGCAACAAAGTCGATGTCTCGAAGGCCAGCGCAAAGGTCACGCTGCTGACCGGCACCGAGAAGCAGGAAGTCGAACTCAAGCCCGCAGGCGACAAGCTCGAAGCCACCGGCACCTTCAAGGTCGGACCGGGTACCAAGGCGGTGGCTGTCGTGATGGTCTCGGGCAAGCCCGCGACGGCTCGCTTCACGCTGAAGTAAGCCCAGGCGCGTCATGATCGGCGCAGGCGGAGAACGTGACGGGCAGGCAGCCACCCGGCCCAGCACCGGCTGGGTCTGGCTGTCGGCCGCCTGGGCGGTTGCGCTGGTATCGACCTCAGCCTCGCTGTTCATTGGCGAAGTGATGGGCATGACGCCGTGCCAGCTCTGCTGGTACCAGCGCATCCTCATGTTCCCGCTGGCCCTGATCCTTGGCTTGGCTGCCTTTGGCAACGACCGCCGCGGGGCGATCTACGCCTTGCCGCTGGCGCTGGGCGGCGTTGCGGTGGCGGGTTATCACACCGCGCTCGTTGCTGGCTGGGTACCGCAGTGGTGGATTCCCTGCGGTGCCGGCCCATCGTGCAGCGACCAGAAGCTGGTCATCTTTGGCGACATCCAGATCCCGTGGCTGTCGCTGCTGGCGTTCACCGCCATCGTTGCCTTCCTGATCGTCTACCTCCGAAGGACCCGCTCATGAACACCAAGAAGGTCGCCGTCGCCGGCATCCTGGCCCTCGTCGTCGTTGCCTTCCTCGTCGGCACGAGCCTTTACCGGAAGCAGACCCAGAGCGCTCAGGACCAGACCGTCCGTGCCGAACAGACCCGGCTGGTGCGCATGCATTCGCCGGTGCTCGGCCCCCAGAGCGCACCCGTCACGATCGTCGAGTTCTTCGACCCGGCCTGCGAGACCTGTCGAGCGTTCTATCCGATCGTCAAGAGCCTCATGGCGAAGTACCCCGACGACGTCCGGCTCGTCATCCGCTATGCGCCGTTCCATCAAGGCTCCGACCAGGTGGTGAAGCTGCTCGAAGCGGCCAAGCGCCAGGGCCGCTACCAGCCGGTGCTGGAGGCTGTACTGCAGGCCCAGCCGAGCTGGGCCGACCACGGCAGGCCCAACCCCGACCTCACTTTCGAGATCGCAAAGGCCGCCGGCCTGGACATGGAGCGCGCGCGCGAAGACATGGCCCGGCCCGAGGTGCAGGCCTTGTTGGAACAGGACGTCGCGGACCTGACGGCCCTGCAGGTCAACCGCACGCCCACCTTCTTCGTCAACGGCCGCAGCCTGCCCAGCTTCGGGCCGGACCAGCTCGCCGCCCTGGTGGCAGAAGAGATCGCAAAGACGAAGCGATAGACCTAGGCCCGCGACTGCAGCTCTCGGTTCATGCAGCCCGTGCCAGGATTGGCCGAACTCAACCCCACCAACGCCAAGCGGCTGGTTTGCCGATCGCCGAGGCGGTCGGCTAGATGGACACGGTGATACCCGCACCGTGTGCGCGACGAGCCGGCCTCACCACGATCTCCACCCGTTGATCGAGCGAAACCAGGGCCTGCATCAGGCGCTCAAGGGAGATGTTCTGGAGCTTGTAGCGCCGAACCTGCGACACCTTCGGTTGGGTCATCCCGGTGATCGCCGCGACTTCGGTCTGACTGAGACCGCGCTTCTGGATCAGGTCGTTCAGCTTCACGGCGAGCGAGGCCTTGGCCGTCAGCTCTTCCGCGTCTTCGAACCCGAGGTCGACGAGGACGTTGTCGGTGCCTTTGAGACTGTGCTTGCTATCCATGTCATCCCCGACCAAGCCCGTACCGGGCGAGAACTGCTTTCAACCGCTTCTCGACCAACTCGACGTCCGGCTGCGGCGTCGCAATGCCGGACTTCGACTTTTTCTGGAACGCATGCAGCACGTGCACCGCATCAGCCACCTGCACCAGGTAGACCGCTCGAAACGTGTCACCGCGGTGGTCCTCCACCAGCTCATAAACGCCTGATCCCAGCCCCTTCCAGGGCTTCGCCGAGCCTGCGGTCCGTCCCAGCTGCGCAATAAACAGGGCCACGCCCATGTCCTTTTGGACTGCGACCGGGAACGCCTTGAAGTCCTTCTTCGAGGAGCCCTCCCAGAACAACGGTCTACGCTGATCGCTCACGAATTATATCCGTTCGGATATCGCCTGCGGGCTGACACCTTCGCTCGAAGGTGCCAGCGATCCGCGCGTTGGTCGGCGACGCGTCGCAACAGCCGGGACAGTGGCGCCGCGCTGTAGGCGCCGCCTGGAACTTACTGGCCGCACAGATGCCGGCTGAGCTTCCTTGGCCGCCTCCGCTTCGATGAAGTCAGCCACCGTCTGCCAGGCGGCGCGTAGCTGGGTCTCGCTCTTGCCTACGTAGTGGCCGAGGGTGACATCTCCCCCGGTGGCATGGTTCAGCATCCGCTTCAGCGCACCGCCTGAGACGAGCTCTTCGGCGACGCTCGCAAAGGTCGCGCGCAGGCCGTGCCCCTGCACCTTCGTTCCTGCCTGTGTGTTGATCCAGGCCAGCGTCTTGCGGGCGTCGACGATCGGAAACAGCGGATCGTCGGGCTTGCGGCCCGAGCAGTGCCTCGAGGCGATCTCCAACGCCTGCCGCGACAGCAGGAGCTTGTGATCGCTCCGGTTCTTCGTGTCCCGCAGCACGATCTTGCCCGTGGCGAGGTCGACGTCGCCCACCTTGATCGGCTCGTAGCCGTGGCGCTTGTCGCCGTGGATCTCGCCGCCGCGACATCCGGTGAGCAGCTGGAAGCGGTAGTAGTCGGCGGCGACCCTTGACGGCGCGATAGCCGACGCTCGCCACCAGGCGCCCAGCTTTTCAGGCGGTATCGGTGACGGGTTGCCCTTGGCCGGTGCGAGCACGATCCGATCTCGTCCCGCGGTGTCCCGCCCCAGTGGATTGCCAGGCACCACGACGCCGTGCCAGCGCAACACGGCGCGCAGTATCTGCATCGCGTACACGGCTGCGCGCGCATCTCGCTTCAGCAGTGCCGCATGCGCGCCGCGGATGTCATCGGCGGTGAGCTTGGAAAGCAGCCGATCTGCAATCGGATACAGCCCGCCATCGAAGAACTTCTTGCCGGCCTTGGATGTCCTGCCGGGCTCCACCATGGCGCGGTAGTCGGCCTTCGTGCGCGCTTTCAGCGCCAGACCATCCTTTGCGCGCCGCTTCTTCTCGACGTACTCACGAAGCGCCTTCGCCACCGTCAGTCCGTCCTGCCGCTCCGCCTGCTCGCGCGCAGCCACTTCCGCCCGCAGTCGCGCCTCTTCCTGCGCCGGCCAGTCCACGCCGTCGCGCGCAAGGGCTCGGATGCGCGCCGCTTCGGAGCAGGCGGCGGCCAGCTTCATCTGGCCTGGCCCTTCGCCGTACTCCTGCGCAAGCCGGTACTGGCGCTCGGCCTCTGTCCCCTTGACGGTGTAGCGGACCAGCAAGGTGCGCGCGCCGTCCGGCGCGATGCGCAACTGCAAGCCGCGGTCGAGCGTGAGCTTGTAGGCCTGCGCGCGGGGCTTGTGGGCGTCGATCGCTCTGACGGTCAAGAGCGGCATCTGCGGGTTCCGTGTCCGACTGGTGTCCGAAAAATCCTGAACTCGGATGCTATCGATCGGGGCCACCTGGAACAAAGAATATCGCGTAACCTATTGATCTGTAATGGTTTTTATCCGTCCCAGGAAATCCCAAGATGTCCCAGAAAACACGGTAAAAGTAGACTGTTAATCCGTAGGTCCCTGGTTCGAGCCCAGGTCGGGGAGCCAAGAAATGCAAGGGTCAGCAGGTTCGCGTCTGCTGACTTTTTTGCTTTCCGGGTTGGGCTGGTGCCAGTTTGGTGCCAGTTTTGCGGTAGACGGTCTTCCAGCACTGCAACCAGGCCCGACAGCAGGTCGCAGCCACGAAGGTTTCAGCTCGCTCCGATCGCCAGCGTCGCTTGGGGCGCGTCCAGGCCAGTCACGCCCTTGTGCCGACCGCAGCCTTCACACAGCCGCAGGTGGCTCCTGTCGGAAGAAGCACTCCGGCAGCATCGCCTGCTCCAGCATCTCGATGCCCCTTGCATCGACACCGCGCTCGGCGAAGAACTCTCGCCATCCGCGCACCACGGCCAACATGCCGTCGATCAGCGACCGCGCCTCGTGCCCGTCCAGCCCAAAGGCCTCGCACTGCGACAGCAGGTTGTAGAGGCCGGCGGTACGGCCGAAGCGGCCGACCTCCAGCGCCAGGTCCCGGCGTTCGACGGACACCATCGCCACCGGCAGGATGTCGTAGGCCGGGCTCAAGCGCCAGCCGGCGGTGGTGTGCAGCAGCGCGTGGTTGCGAGGGTGGTCGTCGTTGTTGGTGACCATCGCATTGAAGACCATGCGCCGGTAAAGCTCGCGGCGGTCCTCTGCGGGCTTGACCGACCAGCGGCGAAGTTCGCCGGCGAACAGCGGATAGGACCAGCGCTCACGCCCGAGGTAGCCGTCCTCGGCGTCGAGCACCGTCAACCCCGACACGAGGCCGTGGCGCACGTATGTCTTGGCCTGCGGGTTCCACTCCCGATCGAAGCGTCGCAGCATGAGCACGTCGCTTGTTCCGACGCGTTCCAGGCGGGCGTGGCAGACACGAAGCCCTGCCGCTCGCGCCAGTTCGAGCGTGGCGTACTCGATGCGCTGCACGTTGTGCCGGTCCCCCCGCTCGGGCAGTTTCGCGAGCCAGATTCTTTGCTCGTCCTCGACCGTGACCTTGGGCCTGGCGCCGCCCATGCTGGTGCCGGGTTCGAGCGATTCAAGCACTTCGTGCGGCAGGCGGCCGTCTTCGTCCAGCCTGTGCGCCGCGTCGATCAGCGCTGCGAGCTGATGCGTGCGGTTGAAGGGTCGCCCGGGTGTCGGCCCGTGGGTCAGCGTTCGCGGGCTACGCCCGAAGCTGAGGTTGCCGGCGCCATCGTCGGGGCCGTTCAATAGGTACTCGATCTCCTGGATGTCGGCTTCCTGGCGTTGCAGCTTGGCCTGGATGACGCGGCGCCCCCAGGCGTCTGGGCTGGCGTCGCGCACGGCGCCGGGAATACCTTTCAGCTTCGTGAACTGCACCGGCCTTGTCGACAGCGGCAGGTGGTACGGATCGAGTGCCACGACGGCGGACCGTTCCAGGTAGCGCCGGCCATAGGTGAACGTGCCCTCGTAGGCACCGGCGCCGATGCTGCGCACCTTCAGCGACGCGCACGGCACCGTCTCCACGGTGCCTGGAAGTTGTACGTACACGTAGCAGAGCTGTTCATCGGCGGCCATGATCAGAAGTCGTTGTCGACGACCGCGGACTGCCGCACACGTTGCGGCCGGCGCGCCGCTTCGAGGATGCGACCATGCTCGTCGGTGTCAGGGTCGGCGAGGGTGGCTGTCGTGCTGAGCAGCCCGAGCTTCCAGAGCACCGTGAAGACAGTGCCCAGGGAGCTGGCGGTGCCACCCTTCTCCAGGGCATAGAGCGTCTTGCGGGTGATGCCGCAGGCCTGCGCGAGTTCTTCCTGGCTCATGCGCCGGCGAATGCGCGCCACGCGGATGTTCTGGCCGAGTTGCAGTGCTGCCGCCGTGACTTCCAGCGGAGGCGCTGTCGAGGTTGGCATTTTGATGCCCGCAATCTGTTTTTACGGGTATCAGAATACACACTGTGAACCTAAGAGTCAATGCTCATGATCCATGAACGATCCCGTGGATACTCTCAAATTGCCGTATTGGGTATCACATGACTCAAACCTGACAGGACTCGGCGACGCCACACATCTGCAACGCCGCGACATGGCCACGCCAGGCCATGCATGCGAGCTTGTCCAGCCGCCGGCCCGTCTCATTCCACTTTCGTGTCGGGCGCGTGAGCCCGGGGCGCTCAACGCTCAGGTAAGTCCCGAAGAAGGCCTCACCATGCCCACACCTCAGCGCCCAACCAGCCTGTCGCCATGAAGACCATCCTGATATTCAAGACCGAGCGCCTTCCCGCGCTGTGGGCTTTGTTGAGCGCCGCGCCTGACGACGCCGAGATCGGTCCCCCAATCTGCCGCCAGGCGCGCCGCATGTCCACGGCGTCGGCTGTTGAGTCGTGGCGGATTCCGACCTACCGACGGCGGGTACGCGCAGCCGCTCAGGTCGCCGCGTCGGCCATCAGCGCCCGCACGCGCCGAGCCGCGCCGCCTCGGCTAGCGAGTCGGCCACCAGCGGCCGTTCCGATCAGGCCTGGGCCAGACCCTGCAGCCGCGCTTCCATGACCCTGAACCACAGCGGCGGCACCGAGGCCAGGAACAGGCAGCCGGCATAACCCGTGGGCAGTTGCGGCCCAGGCAGCGGCTCCAGCTCGGCATACGGCTTCCAGGCGTGCATGTGGTGGTCGCTGTGACGCTGCAGGTTGGCGATCATCGAATTGGTCAGCAGGCTGTCGGCATTCCAGGCATGCTGGACGCCAAAGGGTTCGCGCCGGCCATTTTCGGTGCGGCGCTGCAGGCCGTAGTGCTCGATGTAATTGATGGCCTCGAGCAGGAAGACCGCATAGGCCGACTGCACCAGCCAGAACAGTAGCGCCAGCGGCCCCAGCCAGGCGGCGACGATCGCCAGCCATGCCGCCTGCAGCGCAGTGGCCCACAGCAGCGGGCTGCGCCCCCAGCCGCGGCGCAGTTGACGCCCCTGCTGCGCCTCCAGCCGCCAGGCGCTGGTCCAGCTGCCGGCCAGCGTGCGCGGCAGGAAGCGCCACAGGCTTTCGCCACGGCGCGCCGACGCCGGGTCGTCGAAGGTGGCGGCGCGCGGGTGATGGCCGCGGTAATGCTCGACCATGAAGTGCGCGTAGTTCACGCTGGCCATCAACGCCCAGGCCAGGAAGCGGTCCAGGCGCGAACGGGCATGGCCGAGTTCGTGCGCGAAGGTGATGCCCTGGCTGCCAGTGACGCCCCCCACCCCCAGTCCCAGCGCCACCGCTGCGGTGGCCGACAGCTCGCCGCTGGCGACCAGCCACAGCCCCCAGGCCAGCAGCGCGGCCTGCAGCGGCGCGTGCAGCCGCAGGCAGAAGCGGTGCCAGGCCGTCTGCGGTGCGGCCGGCGGCGAATGCTGCAGCGCCGGCACCCGCTCGGCCAGCGCCAGCAGCACCTGGATGCCGAGCATCGTGCCCCAGGCCGCCCAGGGCGAGACCCAGGCCGCCACGCCCACCGAGACCGGCATCAGCCAGGCCAGCGCAAATCGGTAGCGGATCCAGTCCCTCATGGCGTCATCATCGGCCGCGGCAAGGCGCGCGGCCTTCAGGATAATCCCGGCATGAACCCGCTGCTGGCGCGACTGCACCCCTACCCCTTCGAGCGCTGGCGCGAGCTCACGCACGACATCGTGCCGCCCGCCGGCCTCCCCGCCATCAGCCTGGGCATCGGCGAGCCGAAGCACGCCACGCCGGCTCTGATCGAAGAGGCGCTGGTGCGCGCGCTGCCAGGGCTGTCTGCCTACCCGTCCACGCTGGGCGAACCCGCGCTGCGCCAGGCCATCGCCGGCTGGGTGCAGCGACGCTACGGCGTCGATCTCGACCCCACCACGCAGGTGCTGCCGGTGAACGGTTCGCGCGAGGCGCTGTTTGCCTTCGCGCAGACCGTGGTCGACCCCAGCCGGTCCGGCGCCACCGTGGTCTGCCCCAACCCTTTCTATCAGATCTACGAAGGTGCAGCCCTGCTCGCCGGGGCGCAGACCGCTTTTGTTGCCAGCGATCCGGCACGCCAATTCGCAGCCGACTGGGCCGGCGTGCCCGAAGCCACCTGGGCGCGCACGCAACTGCTCTACGTCTGCTCGCCCGGCAACCCCACCGGCGCGGTGATGCCGCTGGCCGAATGGCGGCAACTGTTCGAACTGAGCGACCGCCACGGCTTCGTCATCGCCAGCGACGAGTGTTATTCCGAGATCTGGTTCGGCAGCGAGCCGCCGCTGGGCAGCCTGCAGGCCGCGCGGCTGCTCGGCCGCGACGACTTCCGCAACCTGGTCGCCTTCACCAGCCTTTCGAAGCGCAGCAACGTGCCGGGGCTGCGTTCGGGCTTCGTGGCCGGAGACGCCGCGCTGCTGAAGGCCTTCCTGCTCTACCGCACCTACCACGGCAGCGCCATGGGGCCGGTGGTGCAGCGCGCCAGCATGGCCGCCTGGAACGACGAAGCCCACGTGCTGGCCAACCGCGCGCTGTACCGCGCCAAATTCGAGCAGGTGACACCGCTGCTGGCGCAGGTGCTGGACGTGGCGCTGCCCGACGCCGCGTTCTACCTCTGGGCCGGGATTCCAGGGGGCGGTGACGAGATCGCCTGGGCCCGTGGCCTGCTCGCTCAATACAATGTCAACGTGCTGCCGGGGCGGTTGCTGGCGCGCGACATGCCCGGCTCCGACCCCGCTGCCCCCGTCAACCCGGGCCAGGGCCGCATCCGCATGGCGCTGGTGGCGCCGCTGGCGGAATGCCTGGAGGCCGCCCGCCGCATCGTTTCCTACACCGAAAGCCTTCGATGAACTTGAGCGAACTGCAAGCCGTGATCGACCTCGCCTGGGAGGCCCGCGCCGAGATCTCGGCCGTCAACTCGCCCGAGGTGCGCGACGCCGTCGAACACGTCATCGACGAACTCAACGCCGGCCGCGTGCGCGTGGCCGAGCGCCGCGGCGTCGGCGAGTGGACCGTCAACCAGTGGGTGAAGAAGGCCGTGCTGCTGAGCTTCAGGCTCACCGAGAACAAGCTCATGCATGCCGGCGACCTGGGCTTCTACGACAAGGTGCAGACCAAGTTCGCCAAGCTCAGCGACGAGCAGATGCGCGCCAGCGGCGTGCGCGTGGTGCCGCCGGCGGTGGCGCGGCGCGGCAGCTTCATCGCGAAGAACGTGGTGCTGATGCCCAGCTACGTGAATATCGGCGCCTATGTCGACGAGAGCACCATGGTCGACACCTGGGCCACCGTGGGTTCGTGCGCGCAGATCGGCAGGAACGTGCACCTGTCCGGCGGCGTGGGCATCGGCGGCGTGCTCGAGCCGCTGCAGGCCAACCCGACGATCATCGAGGACAACTGCTTCATCGGTGCCCGCAGCGAAGTGGTGGAAGGCGTCATCGTGGAAGAGAACTCCGTCATCAGCATGGGGGTCTTCATCGGCCAGAGCACCAAGATCTACGACCGCGCCAGCGGCACCGTGAGCTACGGCCGCGTGCCGGCCGGCAGCGTGGTGGTCTCGGGCAGCCTGCCGGCGGCCGACGGCAGCCACAGCCTGTACTGCGCCGTGATCGTGAAGAAGGTCGACGCGCAGACGCGCGCCAAGACGTCCATCAACGAACTGCTGCGCGCCTGACGCGGCCGCGGGAATCCGGCATGGCCAACAACCTGGAACGCGTGCTGCGCCTGATGGCGGAGAAGAATGCCTCCGACGTCTACCTGTCGGCCAACACGCCGATCCTGATCAAGATCCACGGCCAGATCCTGCAGTTGTCCGACCAACTGCTGACCACGCACCAGACACGCCAGTTGCTGGCCGAATTGCTGGCGCCGCAGCAGATGGAGGAGCTGGAGGACACCGGTGAGCTCAACGTGGGCATCAGCCTGCCGCGCGTCGGCAGCTTCCGGCTCTCGGCCTTCAAGCAGCGTGGCTCGGTTGCCGCCGTCCTGCGCTGCATCCCGTTCAACATCCCGCCGCTGGAATCGCTGGGCTTGCCGCCGCTGCTGTCGGAACTGGTCGTGGGAAAGCGCGGGCTGATCCTGATGGTGGGCGCCACCGGCACCGGCAAGAGCACCACGCTGGCTTCGATGATCGAATGGCGCAACCAGCAGATGACCGGGCACATCCTCACTATCGAGGATCCGATCGAGTTCCTGTTCAGCAACAAGAAGAGCATCGTCAACCAGCGCGAGGTGGGCCGCGATACGCAAAGCCTGCAGACAGCGCTGAAGAATGCGCTGCGGCAGGCCCCCGACTGCATCCTCATCGGCGAGATCCGCGACCGCGAGACCATGACCTCGGCGATCTCGTATGCGCTGTCGGGCCACCTGGTGCTGGCCACGCTGCATGCCAACAACAGCTATCACGCGCTGGGCCGCATCCTCAGCTTCTATTCGCCCGAAGCCCGGGCCACGCTGTTGTCCGACCTGGCCGCCGGCCTGCGCGCCATCGTCTCGCAGCGGCTGTTGCGCTCCAACGCCGGCGGCCGCGTGCCGGCCGTGGAGGTGCTGCTGAATACGCAGCTGGTGTCGGAATTGATCGAGCGCGGCGACCTTTCGGGCGTGAAGGAGGCGGTGGAAAAGTCGCTGGCCGAAGGCTCGCAAACCTTCGAGCACGATCTGGCGCGGCTCATCGGCGAGGGCGTGATCTCGCGCGACGAAGGCCTGGCGCACGCCGACTCGCCGACCAACCTGCTGTGGCGGCTGCAGAACGACCAGGCGCCCATTTCGCGCGTCGCGCCGAAGAAGGACGAGCAAGAGGCCGCCACGTTCACCGAGATCACGCTGGACGTGCGCGCCGACGAACCGCGCGTGGCTGCCGAGGCCGCGCCGCCGTGGTTGCGCAAGTGAGCTTGCCGCAGGGGCGGTCATGACGGCCGCCCTGCGCCTGGCCGAGGCGCTGATGGCCTGCCGTTCCGTCACGCCCGCCGACGATGGCTGCCAGGCGCTGCTGGCACGAGGCCTGGCCGCCGCAGGATTCGTGTGCGAGCCACTCGACGCCGGCCCGCCCGAGGCGCGGGTGAGCAACCTCTGGGCCTGGCACCGCGGCGGCCGACCCGGGCCCACGCTGGTGCTGGCCGGCCACACCGACGTCGTGCCGACCGGCCCGCTGGACCGCTGGACCAGCGACCCCTTCGTGCCGACCCACCGCGAAGGCCGCCTGGTTGGCCGCGGTGCCGCCGACATGAAGACCGCCGTGGCCTGCATGGCGGTGGCGGCGCAGGAATTCGTGGCCGCCCATCCCGGCCATGTCGGCACCGTGGCACTGCTGCTCACCAGCGACGAGGAAGGCCCGGCGCTGCACGGCACGAGGCATGTGGTAAACGTGCTGCAGCAGCGCGGCGAGCACTTCGACGCCTGCATCGTGGGCGAGCCGACCTCGGTGCAGCGGCTGGGCGACATGGTGAAGAACGGCCGCCGCGGCACGCTCTCGGGCCGGCTCACCGTGCAGGGCCTGCAAGGCCACATCGCCTACCCGCAGCTGGCGCGCAACCCCACGCACGCACTGGCGCCGGCACTGGCCGAACTGGTGGTCAAACGTTGGGACGAAGGCAATGCATGGTTTGCGCCCACCGGCTGGCAGGTGAGCAACATCCACGCCGGCACCGGCGCCACGAATGTGATTCCGGGCGAACTGGTGCTGGACTTCAATTTCCGCTACAGCCCCGAATCGACGCCCGAGTCACTGAAGGCGCGCCTGCACGAAGTGCTGCGCCGCCACGGCGTGCCCTGCGAAGTGGCCTGGACCCACGGCGGCGACCCCTTCCTCACGCCGCCGGGCAGCCTGAGCGAGGCGCTGATGGCCGCCATCGACGCCGAGTGCGGCCTGAGGCCCGAGCTTTCCACCTCCGGCGGCACCTCGGACGGCCGCTTCATCGCCCGCCTGTGCCCCCAGGTCATGGAGTTCGGCGTCGTCAACGAGAGCATCCACAAGATCGACGAGTGGGTCGAGGTGGCCGCCATCGAACCGCTGAAGAACGTCTACCGGCGCACGATCGAGAATTTCCTCAGATGACGGTGCTGGAGCTGATCGAACGATCGAGCGCGCGGCTCGAAGCGGCAGGCGTTTCGTTTGGCCACGGCACCACCAACGCCTTCGACGAAGCCGCGTGGCTGGTGCTGTGGCGACTGGGCCTGGCGCTGGACGCGCTGGACGACGTCGCCGAACGGCCGGTGACGGGCGCCGAACAGGCGGCAGCCGAGGCGCTGGTGGGCGAGCGCATCGCCAGTCGCCGCCCGGCCGCCTACCTCACCGGCGAGGCCTGGCTGCAGGGCCTGCCCTTCTTCGTGGACGAACGCGTCATCGTGCCGCGCTCGTTGATCGCCGAAGTCATCGCCGAGGGCACGCTCGACGCCTGGCTGCCCTCTGGTCCGCGCCGCGTGCTGGACCTTTGCACCGGCAACGGCAGCCTGGCGGTGCTGGCCGCGCTGGCCTGGCCCGACGCCACGATCCTGGCCACCGACCTCAGCGCCGACGCCCTGGAAGTGGCGCGCATCAACGTCGACCGGCATGGCCTGGGCCGCCGTGTCACGCTGGCGCAGGGTGACGGCTGGGCAGCGGTGAACCCGGCCTGGGGTCGCTGCGACCTGGTGCTTTGCAACCCGCCGTATGTCAACCGCGACTCGATGGCCGCGCTGCCGGCCGAGTACCGCGCCGAGCCGGCGCTGGCGCTGGACGGCAATGTCGACGGCGGCAGCGACGGCATGGACTTCGTCCGCCGGCTGCTTGCCGGAGCGCCGGCCCACATGAGCCCGGACGCCGTGCTGGTACTGGAGATCGGCCACGAGCGCGTCCACTTCGAGACCGCCTTCCCGCGCCTGCCCGTCGTCTGGCTGCCCAGCAGTGCCGGCGACGACCAGGTGCTGCTCATCGAACGCGAGGCCTTCGCATGATCACGCTGCGCAACATCACGCTGCGCCGCGGCGCCAAGGTCGTGCTGCAGGGCGCCAATGTCGTGCTGCAACCGGGTGAAAAGGTAGGTCTCGTCGGCCGCAACGGT
This sequence comes from Rubrivivax sp., assembly GCA_034522875.1. Taxonomy (GTDB): domain Bacteria; phylum Pseudomonadota; class Gammaproteobacteria; order Burkholderiales; family Burkholderiaceae_C; genus Rubrivivax. Next base: position 30,194 of record JAXHKY010000015.1, read on the forward strand.
GCCGGCAAGTCGAGCCTGTTCTCGTTGCTGGCCGGGCGGCTGCATGCCGACGCCGGCGACGTGGAGATCCCGCCGCGCTGGCGCCTGGGCGAGGTGGCGCAGGAGATGCCCGAAACGCAAGACGCTGCCACCGACTTCGTGCTGCAGGGCGACCTGCCGCTGCAGCAGGCGCAAGCCGCGCTGGCCGCCGCCGAGGCCTCGGGCGACGGCCACGAGATCGCCCACGCCCACCTGCTGCTCGACGAAGCCGGGGCCTTCGACGCGCGTTCGCGCGCCGAGACGCTGCTGCTCGGCCTGGGCTTTCGCGTGCAGGAGCTGAACGCGCCGGTGAACAGCTTCTCGGGCGGCTGGCGCATGCGGCTGCAACTGGCGCGCGCGTTGATGTGCCCGGCCGAACTGCTGCTGCTGGACGAACCCACCAACCACCTGGACCTGGATGCGCTGGTGTGGCTGGAAGCCTGGCTCAAGCGCTTCGACGGGCTGATGATCGTGATCAGCCACGACCGCGAATTCCTCGACGCCATCTCGCGCGTCACCGTGCACCTGGACGAAGCGCAGCTCACGCGCTACGGTGGCAACTACAGCGCCTTCGAGGAGATGCGCGCCGAGCGGCTGTCGCAGGCCGCGGCGTCGTATGCCAAGCAGCAGGAGCGCATCGCGCACCTGCAGAAATTCATCGACCGCTTCAAGGCCAAGGCCACCAAGGCCAAGCAGGCGCAAAGCCGCGTCAAGGCGCTGGCGCGCATGGAAAGGCTGGCGCCGGTGCTCACCGCCAGCGACTTCGAATTCGAATTCCGCGAGCCGGCGAGCCTGCCCAACCCGATGCTCAGCTTCGACGGCCTGGTGTGCGGCTACGGCCACACGCCCATCGTCGGCGGCGTCAACCGTTCAGTGCTGGCCGGCCAGCGCATCGGCATCCTGGGCGCCAACGGCCAGGGCAAGAGCACGCTGGTGAAGACCATCGCCGGCGCGCTGCCGCCGCTGGGTGGACGCATGACCGCGGGCAAGGGCCTGGTCATCGGCTACTTTGCGCAGCAGGAACTCGACGTGCTGAGCCTGGACGACGGAGCGCTGATGCACATGGTGCGGCTGGCGCGCGACGTCGGCCCGCCGGCGCGCGAACAGGAACTGCGCGACTTCCTGGGCCGCTTCCGCTTCACCGGCGAAATGGCTCAGCAGCCGGTGGGGTCGCTGTCGGGCGGCGAGAAGGCGCGCCTGGTGCTGGCCATGCTGGTGTGGCAGCGCCCCAACCTGCTGCTGATGGACGAGCCCACGAACCACCTGGACCTGACCACGCGCGAGGCGTTGTCGGTGGCGCTGAACGAATTCGAGGGCACGGTGATGCTGGTCAGCCACGACCGTGCGCTGCTGCGCGAGACCTGCGACGAGTTCTGGCTCGTCACGCGTGGCGGCGTGCGGCCCTTCGACGGTGATCTGGACGACTACCAGAAGTGGTTGCTGGAGGTCTCGCGCGCCACCGCCCGCGGTTTGCCGCCGCCCGAGCCACCGCGGCCTGCCTTGGCGGCGGCCGCGCCGGACGCTCCACCCCGGCCGGCGCCAGCACCCGCCCGCGTGGACGGCGCAGCAACGCAGGCCCGGCACCGGCGCGACACCGGCCCGCAGCCCCCGCCGGCTTCGTCGCGCGAGGAGCGCAAGGGTGCCAAGCAGTCGCGCGCCCGGCTCGCCGAGACGACGCGCCCGCTGCGCGTCGAACTGCAGCGCATCGACGAACGGCTGGCGCGGCTGGGCCAGGAGAAGACCGAGGTCGAGACCCTGCTTTCGCAGCCCGGCGCCCAGGCCGACGACTTTGCCGAATATGGCCGCCGCTTGGCCCACGTGCAGGCGGAGACGGCCATGCTCGAGGAGCGCTGGCTGCATCTGCAGGCCGAACTCGAAGCCGTGCAGACGACGGGCGCCTGAGACCCTGGGAAGCATTCCGCCACGCACTGCGGCTGACCGGACCGGGCGTGGGCGGCTGGCTGGCGCGCCGCCGCGGCTGAACGCCGCCGTCAGGCCGCCGTTGCGGCCAGCAGGTCCAGCATCATCTCGATGCGGGCTTGCGCCGGCGTCAGCGCGCCGGTCGAAGGCAGTGCGTCGGCCGGCGCACCGACGACGCCGCCCAGCAGGCAGCGCGACGCGCGACGCACCGGCACGCCGGCCGCGATGGCGCGGCGCGCGGCCTGTTCCAGTTCGCAGTGCACGCTGCCATTGCCGGTGCCGGCGATGACGATGCCGCGGGCACCCGCCGCCACCAGCGCTTCCAGCGTGCCGCCGCGCGCTCCAGCATGGCTGGTGACAATGTCGACCGCCGGCCAGGCCGCCGCGTCATCGAGGGCCGCTGCGGCAGCGTGCAGCGTCGGTGCGGGCCAGTCGCGGAAGACGCGCAGGCGGCCGTCTTCCACCACCGCCACCGGTCCAGCGTCGCCCGAGCCGAAGGCGTCGACGCGCCAGCCGTGCAGCTTGCGCAGGTCGGCGCCCGCATGAACGCGACCGGCCAGTACCGCCAGCACGCCACGAACACCCGGTGCGCGCGCCACCGTTACGGCGTCGAGCAGGTTCTGCGGGCCGTCGGCCGACAATGCCGAGGCCGGGCGCATGGCCGCCGTCAGCACCAGCGGCTTATGGGCGGCCAGCGTGCGGTGCAGGAAATAGGCGGTTTCCTCCAGGGTGTCGGTGCCGTGCGTCACGACCACCGCAGCGACCTCACCGCGCGCCAGGTGGAAGCCGGCGCGCTCGCGCAGCGCGGCCCAGGTGGCGTGGTCCATGTCGGAGCTGTCCAGCCGCGCCAGCGTCTCGGTCTCGATCGCCTGCCCGGCCAGGGCCGGCACGGCGGCCACCAAGGCTTCGGCACCGAGTGCGCCCGAGGTGTAGCCCACCAGATCATCGGCCCGCGCCGCCGTGCCGGCGATGGTGCCGCCAGTGCCGAGGATCACCACCACCCCTGCGTTGTTTTGCATTTGCGCGCTTTCTGGATGAAAATACAGCTACTGGATAAACACCCAGGCCGGGAACCCGATGCAAGCCATGGAAGACAGCCCCAAGCTCACCGCCCGCCAGCAGCAGATCCTGGATCTGGTGCAAAGCGCCATCGAGCGCACCGGCGCCCCGCCCACGCGCGCCGAGATCGCCGCCGAACTGGGTTTCAAGTCGGCCAACGCCGCCGAGGAACACCTGCAGGCGCTGGCGCGCAAGGGCGTCATCGAACTGGTCGGCGGCACCTCGCGCGGCATCCGCTTGAAGTCTGACACATTGCGCGCGCTCAACGAGGCGCGGCTGTCGCGCTACGGCGAGCAATACCTGCTGCCGCTGCCGGCCATCGCGCAGCTCACGCTGCCGCTGGTGGGCCGGGTGGCGGCGGGCAGCCCGATCCTGGCGCAGGAGCACATCGACCAGACCTACCTCATGGAAGCGTCGATGTTCCCGCGCCGGCCCGACTACCTGCTCAAGGTGCGCGGCATGAGCATGCGCGACGCCGGCATCATGGACGGTGACCTGCTCGCCGTGCAGAAGGCCAAGGACGCCAAGAACGGCCAGATCGTGGTGGCGCGGCTGGGCGACGACGTGACGGTGAAGCGCTTCCGGCGCACCAAGGCCGGCATCGAGCTGATCCCCGAGAACCCCGACTTCCAGACTCTCGTGGTGCCGCCGGAGGCCACCGACTTCGAGCTCGAGGGCATTGCCGTCGGGCTCATCCGCAACACCATGCTGATGTGACGCAGACCACCATGCGCGCCCTCTTGCCGCCCGAGCGAAGCGAACCCGCCGCGCGGGCCTTGCCCGACCTCTCGAGGCGCCCCCCGCGTGCCCTGCCGCCGCGCAAGGCACGCACGGCCGCCGAATGCGAGCGGCTCGAGCAGTTGCCCAATATCGGCCCGGCGATTGCCGCCGACCTGCGCGCCATCGGCGTGCAGCATCCGGCCGAACTGGCGCAAGGCGACGCCTTCCAGCTCTACCAGCAGCTGTGCCGCGCCACCGGCAGACGGCAGGACCCCTGCGTGCTGGACACCTTCATGGCCGCGGTGGACTTCATGCGCGGCGCCGAGCCTCGGCCGTGGTGGGCTTACACGGCGGCGCGCAAGGCACGCTACGGCGCGGTATAGCCGCACGCGCCGCGGCGCCACCATGCCGCTCCACCATGCCGCTCCACCATGCCGCTACACCATGTGGCGCCACCATGCGGCGCCGGCATCAAGGGCCGGGCTTGACCACCAGCACCTGTTGCGGCGCAGCATGCGACCAGACCGGCACGTACTGCACGTCGGCCCAGTGCTGCACGAAGCGGCGGAACAGCGGCGAGAAGGCGATGCCGCTCTGTCCGGTGGAATGCATGAAGCGCGACTGCGCCGGGTCGCCCAGGTCGTAGACGGCGCGCAGGCTGGCGCCATGTTCATGCAGGTACAGCTCGCCAGTGGTGGCGTCCGGACGCAGGCCCACGCGCGCGGCATTCACGGTGTGCGTGTCGCCGCCCACCGGCACCCGCTGCTCGAACCACGGCGCCAGCGCCTTGACGCGGCTGAACGGCCGGTGCTCCGACCGCGCCTGGTGCGCCTGGCCCCACTGCCACTTCGCCACATCCGGGCCGAAACGGGCCTGCAGTTCGTCCAGCGCCCGCGTGAGCGCGGCATCGATCTGCATGGCGCAGGATTCCGTCGCCGGCGTGCCGCGGTCGTCGCACCACGCGGTGTCGTCGCGGACGAGCACGATTTCCAGCGCGTCCTGGAAGGTGCGCGTGGCCAGTGACTTCTCCCACAGATCGGCGCCGGTGTCGTCCTGGAAGATGCCGCGCGCGAGCTGGCGCTGCCAGGCCCAGAAGATGAGCGGTGCCGCGCGGTCGGCGGCCATGGTGCCGTCGAAGGCCTGCACCTGCGCCAGCGCCGCCGCCGCCAGCGCGTGCGGCGACGCCGCCTTCTGCAGCCACGGCAGCAGCGTCTGCGCGGCCAGCGACTGTTCGTCGGCCTGCATCGCCGCCAGGTCGTCCATCGAGTGCTGGCGCCGGGCGCGCAGCAGCTGCTCGATGCGCTGCTGCCGGTAGGGCAACGCCCATTCGCCGGTGATGTAGTGCGGATAGTCCGGCGCCGTGATGCGCTGGTTGGCGGTGGCGATCCAGCCGCGCGCGGGGTCGGTCTCGCGCGGCGTCTCGTCGGCGGGCACCCAGCCGGCCCAGTCGTAGCGTGCCTCCCAGCCCGGCGCGGGCACCAGGCCGTGCAGGTCGTTGCCCGGCTGGCGCACCGGGACGCGGCCGGGCGAGACCACGCCGATGCGGCCGGCGCGGTCGGCCACCACCATGTTCTGCATTGGCGCCGTCCACTGACGCGTGGCGTCGAAGAAGGCCTGCACCGAGCCCGCCTGCTGCATGGCCAGGCTGGCCGCCAGCAGCGACGCATCGGCGTCCAGCGCCGTCCAGCGCAGCGCCAGCGCATAGGCCGGCCTGTCGCGCGGGCCCAGCACGTCGGTGGTGCTGCCGGCGTCGGAGATCACCGGGCCGTGCCGCGTGCGTCGGTGCGTGAAAGGCACGTCGGGCTGGCCCTTGACCTTGATCACCTCGGCCGCCGTCTCGAACGCCGCCCAGCCTTCGGGCGTGCGGTACTGCGCCGGGTCGTCGGGCTTGATCTGTTCGATATACAAGTCCTGCACATCGGGCGCCGTGTTGGTGAAGCCCCAGGCGATCTGTTCGTTCTGCCCCATCACCACGCCCGGCAGCCCGGGCAAGGTGGCGCCGGCCACCTTCAGGCCCGGCGCTTCCAGGCGCGCGAAGTACCACAGGGCCGGCGAGCTGAGCTTCAGGTGCGGGTCGTTGGCCAGCAGCGGCGCGCCGCTGGTGGTGTGCGTCCCGGCCACGACCCAGTTGTTGGAGCCCACGCCTTCCACGCCCGAAGGCGGTGCGATCTCCGGCAGCCGCTGCCAGGCGGTCTGCACCGCGCCGGCGTCGAGCTTCAGGCTGCGGAACAGCGCCGCATAGTCGGCGGTGGCGGGCCACGCCTGGCCCGGGTAAGGCGGCAGCAGCTGATGGATGCGGGCCACCGGCATCTGCAGCGCCAGCCGCAGGCGAAGCAACTCTGTGTTCCAGTTCGCGCCCAGGTCCCAGGCCATCATGATGGCCCAGGCGAGGCTGTCCACCGGGTCCCAGGGCTCGGGATCGAACCCCAGGATCACGAATTCCGGCGGCCGCGCGCGCAAGGCCTGGCGCAGCACGGCGTTGACGCCGTCGGCATAGGCCTGCAGCGCGGCGCGGGACTCGGCGTCCAGCGCCTGCCATTGCGCGGCAGCCGCACGGCGCACGCCCAGGGCACGCAGGAAGCGGTCGGTGTCCAGCGCGCTGGCGCCGAACACTTCTGCCAACCGGCCGGCACCGATGCGACGGTGGGTCTCCATCTGCCAGAGCCGGTCCTGCGCGTGCGCCACACCCAGGCCGAAGTGGACGTCGTGCGGGCTGCCGGCGCGCACGGTGGGAATGCCATGTTCGTCACGCTCGATGCGCAGTTCAGCCGCCGCGCCGCTCAGCGTCAGCGGCCCGTCGGTTTGCGGCAGGGCCTGCTGCGCGTACCAGGCCGCCACGGCCACGATCGCCGTCATCAGCAACAAGACCAGCCAGGCCGCTGTCTTCAACCATCGCTTCACGTTGTCGTCCTCCAGTCCTTGCCAGGGTCGCCAAGCGTAACGCGTGGCAGCCGCGACCGGTCTCCCGCGGCCGCGAACATGACCCGGCCCTGAACTGCGGCCGCAACAGGCCTTTGTTCAGGCGCTTGCCCGGGGCCGGACGACGCCACGATAGCGCTCAGGTTCAACAGGGTGTGTCCGATATCACGACCATGATGAAATCGTTGCCGTTCCTGTCCCGCCGGGCCCGCTGCTCCACGCTCGAGGCACCCAGCAGTCTGCGCGTCGAGGTTTGCCCGCCTTCGCTGCGGCAGGCGCCGGACAGCACCTGGCAACGTGCCATGTTCTGGCTGCTGGCGCCGGCCCCGCATGACGCTTCGCCGGCGCCCAGCCGCCTGCACGCCGTGCGCGACGACTTCACCTCGCTGCTGGTGGACATCGACACCGACGCGGCCCGCGCGCTGTGCCGGCGCATCGCCGACGCCGGTTCGCTGCGCGAGCTCTGGCACCTGCGCGCCGAGGCCTATCGCGTCATCGGCCTGGGTTACAGCCAGAGCGTGGCCGAGGACCGGCTGGCACGCATGAACCGCCACTTTCCGACGCGCGCACCGCGCTCGCAGTTCGCGCCGCTGTGATGCTGGCCTGCGCACCCCGCCAGTACAGCCCGGGCTGCGGCATGCCCGGCGACCGCGGCGCACGGCTGGCCGCGCGGCGCGCCTTCGTCGCCTTGAAGCTCGACTTCATGACGGCGCTGGCCGGCGTGCCCGACACGGGCTGGCTGCAGATCCAGGTGCGCCACGCCGAGGAACCGGTAGACCTGTGGCTACTGCGCGGGCCCGTCTTCGCCGCCATCGGCGGCGCCGACCCCGGCTACCGCCAGCGCCGGCAGCACTTGCGGCGTGGCCTCGATTCGATCTTCCCCGACCTGGGCCACGCCAGCGGCTTCGTGACGCTCTGACCCCGGCCACAGGCCGCGGGCGTCCGCGCGGTCAGCCCTTCACACGCGCCTTGAAGGTGCGGCGAAACTTCTCCACCTTGGGTGCCACCACGAAGGCGCAGTAACCCTGGCCGGGGTGGTTGGCGAAATAGTGCTGGTGATAGTCCTCGGCGCGCCAGTAGTTCGCCAGCGGCTGCACTTCGGTGACCACCCGCCCCTGCAGCGACGCGTTGGCCTGCGCCACCACGTCGCGCACCACGGCCTCCTGCGCCGGGTCGTGCCAGTAGATGCCGCTGCGGTATTGCGTGCCGATGTCGTTGCCCTGGCGGTTGGGCGTTGTCGGGTCGTGGATGTTGAAGAAGATCTCCAGCACCTCGTGCAAGGCGATGCGGTCGGCGTCGAAGCTCACGCGCACCACCTCGGCGTGGCCGGTGGTGCCGCTGCAGACCTGCTCGTAGCTGGGGTTCGGCACCGGGCCGTTGCTGTAGCCGCTCTCGACCGCGGTGACGCCGTCGACGAGTTCGTACACCGCTTCCAGGCACCAGAAGCATCCGCCGGCCAGGGTGATGGACTGTGGGTTCAAGCTGCCGTCTCCTTGACGCCGATCGAGAAACGCTGAAAGGCCGCGCCGCCGCGCGACTCCTTACACTTGCCGGGATTATCCGGAGATCGACACCATGCCGAGCCGCTTCACCTGGGATGACCCCTTCTTCTTCGATGACCAGCTGAGCGGCGACGAACGCGCCGTGCGCGACGCCGCCGCCGCCTACTGCCAGGAACGGCTGCAGACACGCGTGCTCATGGCCGCGCGTCACGAGACCTTCGACCGCGAGATCATGAACGAGATGGGTGAACTGGGCCTGCTCGGCAGCACCATCGAAGGCTACGGCTGCGCCGGCCTGAACCACGTGTGCTACGGCCTGGTGGCGCGCGAGGTCGAGCGCGTGGACTCGGGCTACCGCAGCGCCATGAGCGTGCAAAGCTCGCTCGTGATGCATCCCATCCACGCCTACGGCAGCGAGGCGCAGCGCCAGAAATACCTGCCCCGCCTGGCCACTGCCGAATGGATCGGCTGCTTCGGCCTGACCGAGCCCAACCACGGCAGCGACCCGGCCAGCATGGTCACGCGCGCCCGGCCCGTGGACGGTGGTTTCGTGCTCAAGGGCAGCAAGATGTGGATCACCAACAGCCCCATCGCCGACGTCTTCGTGGTCTGGGCGAAGAAGGAAGACCCCGACGGCCCGGGTGCCTGGAGGACAGGCGGCCAGGAAAGCATCCACGGCTTCATCCTCGACAAAGGCATGAAGGGCCTGAGCGCACCCAAGATCGAAGGCAAGATGAGCCTGCGCGCCAGCATCACCGGCGAGATCGTGATGGACGACGTCTTCGTGCCGGCCGAGAACCTGCTGCCCGGCGTGAACGGCCTGAAGGGTCCCTTCGGCTGCCTGAACAAGGCGCGCTACGGCATCGCCTGGGGCGCCCTGGGCGCGGCCGAATTCTGCTGGCACGCGGCACGCCAGTACACGCTGGACCGCCAGCAGTTCGGCCGTCCGCTGGCCCAGAACCAGCTGATCCAGAAGAAGCTGGCCGACATGCAGACCGAAATCACGCTCGGCCTGCAGGCCTGCCTGCGCGTGGGCCGGCTGATGGACGAGGACCGCGCGGCGCCCGAGATGATCAGCATGATCAAGCGCAACAGCTGCGGCAAGGCGCTGGACATCGCGCGCATGGCGCGCGACATGCATGGCGGCAACGGCATCCACGACGAATACCACGTCATCCGACACATGATCAACCTGGAAACGGTGAATACCTACGAGGGCACTCACGACGTGCACGCGCTCATCCTGGGCCGCGCCCAGACGGGGCTGCAGGCCTTCTTCTGAACACCGTGCGCGCCGCGGCTTGAACGAACTCTTCCTCGCGCTGGGCGTCGAGTCCTGGAAGCCGGTGCTGGCGGCGCTGCTGCTGCCGCCGGTGCCGTTGCTGCTGCTGGCCCTGGTGGGGGCGCTTCAGCTGTCGCGGCGCCGCGCGGTGGGCTGGCTGCTGTTGCTGCTGGCACTGGGCGGCCTGTGGCTCAGCGGCACGGGCGCGGTCAGGAGCGGCCTGCTGCGCTGGCACTTGTTGCCGCCGCCGGCGCTGGGCGAAGCGCAGATCGCCGGACTGAAGCGGGCGCCGCGCACCGCCATCGTGGTGCTCGGTGGCGGGCGACGGCCCTACGCGCCCGAATACGGCACGGCGACACTGCACCCGCGCGGCATCGAGCGACTGCGCTACGGCTTGTGGCTGGCGCGCCAGACCGGGCTGCCGGTGGCCTTCAGCGGCGGCCTCACGCCCGGCAGCGAACCCGGCCCCGGCGAGGCCGAGATCGCAGCCCGTGTGGCCGAACGCGATTTCGGCCGCCCGTTGCGCTGGACCGAGGCCGAATCGCGCGACACGCGCGAAAACGCCATCCGTACCGTGGCCTTGCTGCATCCGCAGGGCGTGGACCATATCGTGCTGGTGACGCACGACTACCACATGCGGCGCGCGCAGCGAAATTTCGACCGCGCCCTGGCCGCGGCCGGCGTGGCGATGCGCGTGACGCCGGCACCCATGGGGCTGGGCGACGATGCACCGCTGACCCTGCTGGACTGGTTGCCCAGCCTCTCGGGCTTCGAGCAAACGCGGCTGGTGCTGCACGAAAGCCTGGGCCTGCTCGTCGGCGCCTGAAGCGGCAGCCAAGGCCCGGCGGCAGCCGCCGCAGGGCCGTCGCGCTCAGCGCCCGGCGCCCGGGGTCTGCGCTGGGGCCTGCGCTGGGGTCTGCGTCCCCTGCGGCGTCTCCTGCGGCGTCCCCGGCCGCACCGCCCCCGACGCCTCTCGCCGCGCGGCCCTCAGCGCTTCCTGCCAGGCGGCCCGTTGCGCCTGCCGCTGCGCCTCGGCTTCGGCCCGCGCCTGGTCGCGCTCGCGCTCGGCCAGCGCCGATTGGAGCGTTTTCAGGCGGCGCACGTGCTCGGCGGCGTTGGAGCGGCGGAAGGCGTCCATCATCACCGCATCGACCTGCATGCCCTTGGCCGCCATGCGCTCGGACAGGCGCAGCCCCGCCGCCGGGTCGCCACCCAGCGCGGCCACCACCTCGTTGGCGAAGAGGTCGGCGCCGCCCACGATGCCGTCCACCGCGATCGCCTTCTCGGCCTGCGCCTCGGCGGCGCTGAGCAGCATGCCGGCGCCCGGCACGGCCAGCATCAGGATCTTGCCGACCGTGAAACCGGCGCTCACGCCCTCGGCCTTCTGCACCGCCGCGATCGAATTCTGGCTGGCCTGGAAATAGGTACCGAAAGCCGCCAGCCAGCGGAATTCGTCGGCATTGCGGGCCTCGATCATGGCGTTGGCGGGGATCTTGACGCGCCGGTTGCCCTGGCGCCAGAAGACGTCGGGGTCGGCGTCGAAGGCGCTGGCGGTCACGGCACCGGCGCAGCCGGTCTGCGTTTCCACCTTCAGCGTGCGGCCGTCTTGCAGGGTGATGCGCATGCCGTGCCCTGCGCCGGCTTCACGGCGCGCCTGCTGCACCACGTCCCAGAAGCCCTGGTCGTCGCTGGAAAACACCGAGCCGCCCTTGAACCAGGCCCCCGGCTCGAAGCGCGTGTCGCCGCCAGGCAGCGCCCGACCGTTCACGGCGACCACGGCGTCACCCACGTGCAGGGCCTCGGGCGCAGCTTCGTCCAGCCAGACCACGCGCCACTTCTCGTCCATGCCGGTCACCTGGCGAAACAATGCCAGGTCGCCTTCGGCCAGTTGCCTGCGCAAGGCGTGCACGGACAGCAACACGAAGGGTTCGATCTCGCCAGTGGCGTGGCACAGGGCCTCGGCGGCCCAGGCCACTTCAACCCCCGCGGCGCGGAATTTCACCTCCTGTTCGAAACGTGTCTTGAACAGCTCGCGCTCGAAGGCGCGGTCGTCCCCCGTCTGCCCCGCCACCGGGCCCGCCGCGACGGCAGCCAGCAGCACCGCCAAGCGCGCCCCGGCACCCCCGCGAAAACGACGAAACAGGTGCTGCATGGCGACGATTTTGCGCCGCCCACGGGTCAGAACCACAGGGCGGCGACGAAGATGCCGATCATCATGAAGGCGATCACGACCTTGGCCAGCAGGCCGACCATGATGCCCAGCCAGGTCGCCACGCCGACCCGCAAAGCCTGCCCGTGTGCGTTGGCGTCGGCACGGCGCGCCAGGTATTCGCCTGCCGCAGCGCCCACCAGCGGCATGAAGAGCACACCCACCAGCCCCATGAACAGCCCCACCACGGTGCCCAGCGCCGCGCCCCACAGCGCCTCGCGACTGGCGCCGGCCTTCTGCGCACCCAGCAGGCCGGCCACGTAGTCGAGCACCCAGGACAGCACCGCCAGCATGGCGACGATGGCCAGTACCGTGCCGCCGACATGGGCGAAGTCGTCGATCCAGGCCCCCAGCACGATGCCTGCCAGCACCAGCGCCGTGCCCGGCAATGCCGGCAGCACGGTGCCGGCCAGGCCGGCGGCGATCAGCAGCACCACGCACAGCCACAGCAGCAGCGTCGTCATCGTCCCTCCTTCAAGGCAAGCCCCTCGATGATGCCTGCCGCCGGCGGTGCACCCAGGCCCGCTGTGGCTTTGCTGGCGTGTTTTGAGCGCCGACCCCGCTTGCGCCACACTAGCTCGTCTGACGCAAGTTTGCGTCTGTCTGAACCCGAGAGGAAACGACATCATGAAGCAATGGCTGATCGGTGCCCTGGTGGCCGTGGTGGCGGCCACTTCCGTACCCAACGTGGCCGAGGCCAAGCGCTTCGGCGGCGGTGGCTTCAGCGGCATGCAGCGCAACATGCCGGCCAAGACCGCGCCCAATGCGCCGCCGCCCAAGCCGGCGACTCCGGCGCAGTCGCAGCAGGCCGCACCCGCCAACGCCGCGGCGGCGGGCGCGGCACCCGCGGCGGCCACGGCCGGCCGCTCCTGGATGGGCCCGATCGCCGGCCTGGCCGCCGGCCTGGGCATCGCTGCGCTGATGAGCCACCTGGGCCTGGGCGAAGCCTTCGGCAACTTCCTGATGCTGGCGCTGCTGGCCGTGGCCGCGATCTTCCTGGTCCGCTTCGTGCTGCGCCGCATGGGCGGTGGCACGCAGGCGCGCGGCCCGGCGCTGGCCGGTGCCGGTGCACCGGCGGCGTCGCCCTGGCAGACACCCGCCGCCAGCGAGCGGCGTGGTCTGGACATGCCCGCCACCGTGGCGAATGCACCCGCGGCCGGTCAGCCCATGGCCGCCGAAGCGCCCGCGGTCGAACCGGTACTGTCCGTGACCCCGGCCTTCGTGCCCGCGTCCTTCGACAGCGAAGGCTTCTCGCGCATCGCCAAGATGATCTTCATCCGCATGCAGGCCGCCAACGACAGCGCCGATCTCGACGACCTGCGCCGATTCACCACGCCGGAGATGTTTGCCTCGGCCCGTCTCGACATTCAGGAGCGGGGCCCGTCCGAGCAGAAGACCGACGTCGTGCACGTGGACGCCGAGGTGCTGGACGTGGCCAGCGAAGGCGAGCGCCAGATCGTCAGCGTGCGTTTCAGCGGTCAGATCGTCGAGGAACCCGGTGCCGCGCCGGTGGACTTCAACGAGGTGTGGCACCTGGTCAAGCCCCTGGACGACAGCCGCAGCTGGGCTATCGCCGGCATCGAGCAGAATCACTGAGGCGCCGTCGCGCCGCCGACGCGGTCATCCTGACCGGACCGGCGGTGCGGAAGGCGTGGCCGCCGTTTTAGTGGCGCGCGGTCGGCGTCTGCAGGTCCACGAGCAGGCGGCCGAGAACAGGGCGGTCACCTGAGCCAGGTCCGTGCGTTGTGGAACATGCGCATCCAGGGGCTGGGCGCGGAGATGTCGCCTTCGCCGCGCCAGCTCATCTGCACGTTGCGGAATACTCGTTCGGGGTGCGGCATCAGCGCCGTGAAGCGGCCGTCGGCAGTGGTCACCGCGGTCAGGCCGGCGGGGCTGCCGTTGGGGTTGGCGGGATAGGTCTCGGTGGCTTGTCCGTGGGGGTCGACGAAGCGCATCGCGCAGTGCACCGCGGCGGCGTCACCGCGCTGCGAGAAGTCGGCATAGCCTTCACCATGCGCCACCGCGATGGGCAATCGGCTGCCGGCCATGCCGGTGAAGAACAGGCTCGGGCTTTCCAGCACCTCCACCAGCGACAGCCGGGCCTCGAACTGCTGGCTGCGGTTGCGCGTGAAGCGCGGCCAGGCCTGCGTGCCGGGGATCAACGGGCTCAGTGCGGCCATCATCTGGCAGCCGTTGCACACCCCCAAGGCAAAGGTGTCCGGCCGGTTGAAGAAAGCGGCGAAGGCCTCGGCCAGTGCCGGGTTGAACAGGATGCTGCGCGCCCAGCCTTCGCCGGCGCCCAGCGTGTCGCCATAACTGAAGCCGCCGCAGGCGACGAAGCCCTGGAACAGGTCGAGCCGCGTGCGGCCGGCCTGCAGGTCGGTCATGTGCACGTCGAAGGTGTCGAAGCCGGCCGCCGCCAGGGCGTAGCTCATCTCGACCTGCGAATTCACGCCTTGCTCACGCAGGACGGCCAGCTTCGGCCGCGTGAGGTGCACCGCGGGCGTTGCGCGCGGATCGAAGCTCAGGTGCAGGTGCAGACCCGGGTCTGCGGCCGCCCCGGCGGCGGCGTGCTCGGCGTCGGCGTTGGCCGGATTGTCGCGCTGGCGCGCGATGCGCCAGCTGACCTCGTCCCATTGCTGGTGCAGCGATGGCAGCGGCGCGCTGAACTGGCATTTCGTATCGCGCCAGACCTCGACCACGCCGCGGTCGTTGGTCTTGCCGATGAAGTGCGCGTGGCGCGACAGCCCGTGCTCGCGAAGGGTGGCCATGACCTCGTTGCGCACGGCCGTGGGCACCTGCACGACGACACCGAGTTCCTCGTTGAACAGCGCCTTCAGCGTGAGCTCCTTGCGCCGCTCGCCCACTTGCGCGGCCCAGTTCTTGGAGTCGCCGTATTCGGCTCGGCTGTCGGCGATGCCGTCGCCCTCGGTGACCAGAATGTCGACATTCAGGCTCACGCCCAGGTGGCCGGCGAAGGCCATCTCGCACACCGTCGCCCACAGGCCGCCGTCGCTGCGGTCGTGGTAGGCCAGCAGCTGGCCTTCGGCGCGCAAGACGTTGATCGCCGCCACCAGCGACTGCAGCATGGGCGCGTCGTCCAGGTCCGGCACGCCGTCGGCCTGATGGCAGCCGAACTGGCCCAGCACCTGCGCCAGCATCGAGCCGGCCATGCGCCGGCGGCCCTGCCCCAGGTCGACGAGCACCAGCGTGGTGTCGCCCGGCTGCAGTTGCGGCGTGAGCGTGCCGCGCACGTCGTCCAGCGTGGCGAAGGCAGTGACGATGAGCGACACCGGCGCCGTCACCTGCCGGGGGGCGCCGTCATCGTGCCAGCGCGTGCGCATGGACAGTGAATCCTTGCCCACCGGGATGCCGATGCCCAGGGCCGGGCACAGCTCCAGGCCGACGGCGCGCACGGTGTCGAACAGCGCCGCATCCTCGCCCGGCTCGCCGCAAGCCGCCATCCAGTTGGCGCTAAGTTTGACGCGGCTCAGTTCGATCGGCGCCGCCAGCAGGTTGGTCAGGGCCTCGCCCACCGCCATGCGACCCGAGGCCGGCGCGGTGGCCGAGCCCAGCGCGGCCAGCGGCGTGCGTTCGCCCATGGCCATGGCCTCGCCACGAAAACCGGCGAAGTCGGCCAGCGTCACGGCGCAGTCGGCCACCGGCACCTGCCAGGGACCGACCATGGGGTCGCGGTGCGTCAGCCCGCCCACGGTGCGGTCGCCGATGGTGACCAGGAAACGCTTGCTGGCCACGGTGGGGTGGCGCAGCACATCCAGCGCCACCGTGGCGAGTTCCACGCCGGTCAGGTCCAGCGGCGTACCAGCGCGCGCCACGCGCTGCACGTCGCGATGCATGCGCGGCGGCTTGCCCAGCAGCACGTCCAGCGGCATGTCGATGACACGCCGTCCCTGCCCATCGACACCGGGGCCGTCTTCCACCACCAGTTCGCGGTCGGCCGTGGCCACGCCGACGACGGCAAAAGGGCAGCGCTCGCGCGCGCACATCTGCTCGAACAGCGGCATGAGGTCCGGATGCACCGCCAGGACATACCTCTCCTGGCTCTCGTTGCACCAGATCTCCTTCGGCGCCAGGCCGGTTTCCTCCAGCGGCACGCGTCGCAGGTCGAAGGTGGCGCCCTGCCCTGCGCCTTCCACCAGTTCGGGCAAGGCGTTGCTCAGCCCGCCGGCACCCACGTCGTGGATGGCCAGGACCGGGTTGTTCTCCCCCAAGGCCCAGCAATGGTTGATGACTTCCTGCGCCCGGCGCTGGATCTCGGGGTTGCCGCGCTGAACCGAATCGAAGTCCAGCGCCGCGGTATTGGCGCCGGCGGCCATCGAGCTGGCCGCGCCGCCACCCATGCCGATGCGCATGCCCGGGCCGCCCAGCTGCACCAGCCACGTGCCGGGACCGAAGGGCAACTTCTTCACCTGATCGGCGCTGATGACGCCCAGCCCGCCGGCGATCATGATCGGCTTGTGGTAGCCGCGGCGCACACCGGCCACCGTCTGCTCGTAGACGCGGAAATAGCCGCCCAGGTTGGGGCGGCCGAACTCGTTGTTGAAGGCAGCACCGCCCAGCGGACCCTCGGTCATGATGGCCAGCGCGCTGGCGACATGCTCGGGTTTGCCGACGGGGTCGCGCTCCCAGGGCTCGCTGGTGGCGGGCAGGTGCAGGTTGCTCACCGAGAACCCCGTCACGCCGGCCTTGGGTCGCGCGCCGCGGCCGGTGGCGCCTTCGTCGCGGATCTCGCCGCCGGCCCCGGTCGCCGCACCGGGGAAGGGCGAGATCGCAGTGGGGTGGTTGTGCGTCTCCACCTTCATCAGCACATGCACGGTCTCGTGCCGCGCGGCATAGGCCGGCGCGTTGGTGAAGCCCTGCGGCTGCCAGCGCTGCACCGGCCCGCCTTCCATCACCGCGGCGTTGTCGTCATAGGCCACCACGGTGTGCTGCGGCGAGATCTTCTCGGTGTGGCGGATCATGCCGAACATCGAAAGCGGTTCGTCCACGCCGTCGATGCTGAAGCGGGCGTTGAAGATCTTGTGCCTGCAATGTTCGCTGTTGGCCTGCGCAAACATCATCAGCTCCACGTCGCTGGGGTTGCGCCGCAGTCGCGTGAAGGCTTGCAGCAGGTAGTCGATCTCGTCGGCCGAGAGCGCCAGGCCGAATTCGGCATTGGCCGCCATCAGCGCTTCGCGGCCCCGGCCGAGCACGTCGACATGTTCCAGCGGCGCGGCAGGCCGGGCGTCGAAGAGATGGGCCGCGACTTCGCGCTCGAAGGCCACGCCCTCGGTCATGCGGTCGTGCAGCAGCGCGGCCAGGGCCGGGCGTTCGTCCGCCGACAAGGGCTTGCCGGCACCGAACAGGCCCGCCTTGATGCAGAGCCGGTATTCGGTGACCCGCTCGATGCGGTGCAGGCCGTGCCCGCCCGCGCCGCC
Organism: Rubrivivax sp.; assembly: GCA_034522875.1. GTDB lineage: Bacteria > Pseudomonadota > Gammaproteobacteria > Burkholderiales > Burkholderiaceae_C > Rubrivivax. The sequence continues at coordinate 47,261 of JAXHKY010000015.1, forward strand.
CGTGGCGCCCAGGCAGTTGCGCGCGATATCCGTGGCCTTGCTGGCCCAGGGCGAGACGGTGCCCAGGCGCGGCATGACCAGCACCAGTTCACCCGGGGCATCGGCCTCGGCCGGGTCGCCGTAGTCCAGCAGCGCCTGCAGCCGGTGGGCCACCGCAGCGGCCGGCGGTGCGTCGAAGGCGGCCCAATGCACGAAGCGCGCCGAGACCTGGGTGATGCGCGGGCAGGCGGCCTGCAGCCGCGCCAGCAGCGCCTGGGCGCGAAAGCTCGGCAGCGCACGGCCGCCCTCGAAATGCAGGATATGGAGCGGCGAGGCAGGCATGCAATCCCGGTGCGAGCCCGGCGTAAGGAGACTGGCTGCTGATTTTACGGGGCCGGTGGATAATCCGCCGCCATGTCGATTCCGATCAAAACCGCCGCCCAGATCGAGGGCATGCGCCTGGCCGGGCGACTGGCGTCCGAGGTGCTGGACATGCTCGCGCCGCATGTGCGGCCCGGTGTCACCACGCGCGAGCTCGACCGCCTGGCGCACGACCACATGGTGCACGTGCAGGGCGGCATTCCAGCCACGCTGGGCTACGGACCGCCGGGCTACCCGCCCTACCCGGCTTCGCTGTGTTCGTCGACCAACGACGTGGTGTGCCATGGCATCCCCGACGACCGGCCGCTGAAGAACGGCGACATCGTCAATATCGACGTCACCGTCATCAAGGACGGCTGGCACGGCGACAACAGCCGCATGTTCATCGTCGGCGAGACCAGCATCGCGGCGCGCCGGCTGTGCCAGATCACCTTCGAGGCCATGTGGAAGGGCATCGTGAAGGTGCGGCCCGGCGCGCGCCTGGGCGATATCGGACACGCCATCCAGAGCTTTGCCGAACACGCCGGCTACTCGGTGGTGCGCGAATTCTGCGGCCACGGCGTCGGTGCGCGTTTCCACGAGGAGCCGCAGGTGCTGCACTACGGCCGACCGGGCACACTCGAAACGCTGGTACCGGGCATGATCTTCACCGTCGAGCCGATGATCAACGCCGGCAAGCGCGACATCAAGGAAGACCGCAAGGGCAACCGGCCCTACGACGGCTGGACCATCGTCACGCGCGACCGCTCGCTGTCGGCGCAATGGGAACACACGGTGCTCGTCACCGAGACCGGCTACGAGGTACTCACGGTGTCGGCCGGCAGCCCGCCGCCACCGAACTTTGCCAGCGCCGGCTACGGCAGGGCGTCGGCCGCGCCGGCGGCGAGCGCCGCGGCCGCGCTGGCCACGTCCTGAAGCCATGCCCCCGCTTGCCGATGCCGGCGTCCCCGCGCCCGGCAGCCTGGCGGTGCTGCAGGAAGGCTTTCGCGACGACAAGGCCGCGCTCATCGCCCAGTACCGCACGGCGCGCCCCACGGCCACCAACGCGGCACGCCTGATCCGGGCCTTGTCGCGCCAGGTCGACGACGCGCTGGCCGGGCTGTGGGCCCATGCCGCGCTGCCGGCGAACGCGGCGCTGGTCGCCGTGGGCGGCTACGGCCGCGGCGAGCTGTTCCCCTGTTCCGACGTAGACCTGCTGGTGCTGCTGCCCGAGGCACACGACGAGGCCATGCGCACCGCGGCCAGTCACTTCGTGACCTCGTGCTGGGACATCGGCGTGGAGGCCGGCAGTTCGGTGCGTACGGTGGTCGATTGCGTGGCCGAGGCGCGGGGCGACGTCACCGTGCAGACCGCCTTGCTCGAGTCGCGGCTCGTGTGCGGGTCGCGGCGCCTGTTCCGCCAGTTGCAGGAGGCCTGCGAGGCGGCGCTGGACCCGCGTGCCTTCCTGCGCGCCAAGACGCTGGAGATGAAGCAGCGCCATGTGAAGTACGAGGGCACGCCCTACGCACTGGAGCCCAACTGCAAGGAAAGCCCGGGCGGCCTGCGCGACCTGCAGGTGGTGATCTGGGTGGCGCGCGCCGCGCGACTGGGCCGCACTTGGCGTGAACTGGCCGCCAAGGGGCTGATCACGCCCTTCGAAGCCAGCCAGCTCGTCAAGCACGAAGGCACACTGCGCGCCGTGCGTACCCGGCTGCACATGGTGGCCGGCCGGCGCGAGGACCGGCTCGTCTTCGACCTGCAGACCGCCGTGGCCGAGAGCTTCGGCTGCCACGCCACCCGGACGCAGTTGGCGTCCGAGGTCCTGATGCACCGCTACTACTGGGCAGCCAAGGCGGTGACGCAGCTCAATCAGATCCTGATGCTGAATATCGAGGAGCGCATCACCGCGTCGGAATCGGCGCCGATGCGGCCGATCAACGAGCGCTTCCTCGACCGTGGCGGCTCGCTCGAGGTGGCGCACGACGAGCTCTATCTCGAACACCCGCACGCCATCCTGGAGACCTTTCTCGTCTTCCAGCAGACGCCGGGGCTGCAAGGACTTTCGGCGCGCACCTTGCGCGCGCTGTACAACTCGCGTCAGGTCATGGGGCCGGCCTTCCGCCGCGACCCCGCCAACCGAGCCACCTTCATGGCCATCCTGCGCCAGCCTAGCGGCCAGACCCATGCCCTGCGGCTGATGAACCAGACCTCGGTGCTGGGGCGCTACCTGTGGGTCTTCCGCCGCATCGTGGGGCGCATGCAGCACGACCTGTTCCACGTCTACACCGTGGACCAGCACATCCTGATGGTGGTGCGCAACGTGCGCCGCTTCTTCATCCCCGAGCACGCCCACGAATACCCATTCTGCAGCCAGATCGCAGCGCAATGGGACCAGACCTGGCTGCTGTACGTGGCGGCGATCTTCCACGACGTGGCCAAGGGCCGCGGCGGCGACCACTCCGAACTCGGCGCGCGCGAGGCGCGGCGCTTCTGCCGCGAGCACGGCATCGAACGGGAAGACGCGCGCTTGATCGAGTTCCTGGTCCGGCACCACCTCACCATGAGCCGCATCGCGCAGAAGGAAGACCTGTCCGACGCCGACGTCATTGCCGATTTCGCGCGCCTGGTGGGCACGCCCGAGCGGCTGAACTCGCTGTACCTGCTGACGGTGGCCGACATCCGCGGCACCGGCCCGCGGGTCTGGAACGCTTGGAAGGGCAAGCTGCTGGAGGACCTGTACCGACTGACGCTGCGCGCCCTGGGCGGCGCGCGCCCCAACCTGGACGCCGAGATCGAGGCGCGCAAGCAGGAGGCGCAGCACAACCTGGCGTTGCATTCGGCGTTGCCGGGCACCGAGCAGCCGCTGTGGGACACGCTGGAGGTGAGCTACTTCGCGCGCCACGACGCCGCCGACATCGCCTGGCATGCACGCGCACTGTGGCGCCACGTACACACGCAGGTGCCGATCGTGCGCGCGCGCGCCTCTTCGGTGGGCGACGGCCTGCAGGTGCTGGTCTACACACCCGACCGGCCCGACCTGTTCGCCCGCATCTGCGGCTATTTCGACAACGCCGGCTTCAGCATCCAGGACGCCAAGATCCACACCACGCGCGCCGGTTATGCGCTCGACACCTTCCAGGTGGTGAGCACGCAATTCGGCGCCGACAGCCCGCCGGATGAACGCGAATTCCAGTACCGCGACCTGATCTCGCTGGTGGAGACGCAGGCCAGGCAGGCGCTGGGGTCGCAAGGGCCGCTGCCCGAGCCCAGGCGGGGCCGCGTCTCGCGCCGCGTGCGCAGTTTCCCGGTCACGCCGCACGTGTCGCTGGCGCCCGACGAACGTGCCCAGCGCTGGCTGCTCAGCGTCTCGGCCAGCGACCGCACGGGCTTGCTCTACGCCATTGCCCGCGTGCTCGCCCGCAACCACATCAACCTGCAGCTGGCCAAGGTCAGCACGCTGGGCGAACGCGTCGAGGACACCTTCCTCGTCGACGGACCGGCCTTGCCGCACATGAAGACGCAGGTGCGCATCGAGTCCGAGATCCTGGACGCGGTGGCCGCGCCGGCCGGCTGAGCGCTTGGAAGATATGAACCCATGGCCCTGAGGCGCATCACCGCCACCGAGGCGATCGCGCGGCTGGCCGAGTTCGACGCCCTCGTCGACGCGCGCAGCGAGAGCGAATTTGCCGAAGACCGGCTGCCCGGCGCCGTCAACTGGCCGGTGCTGGACGACGAGGAACGCCGCCTCGTCGGCAGCGAATACAGCCAGCTCTCGCCGTTCGACGCGCGCAAGCGCGGCGCGGCCATGGTGGCGCGCAATATCGCGCGCCATGTCCAGACGCAGGTGATGGCGCACCCGCGCAACTGGCGGCCGCTGGTCTATTGCTGGCGCGGCGGCCAGCGATCGGGTGCGCTGGCGCTGGTGCTGGACCAGATCGGCTTCAACGTGCACGTGCTGGAGGGTGGTTACCGCGAATTCCGCCGCGCCGTCATCGCCGAGCTGGAAACGCTGCCGGCCAGGCTGGCCTTTCGCGTGGTCTGCGGTCGCACCGGGTCCGCCAAGAGCCGGCTGCTGCAGGCGCTGGCGGCGGCCGGCGCGCCGGTGCTCGACCTGGAGGCGCTGGCCTGCCATCGTGGTTCGGTGCTGGGGCCGCTGCCGGGGCAGCCGCAGCCGTCGCAAAAGGCCTTCGAGACGCGCCTGTGGCAGGCGCTGCGCGGCTTCGACCCCGCGCACGCGGTGTGGGCCGAAGGTGAGAGCCGCACCATCGGCCGGTTGCGCATCCCCGAGCCGCTGCTGCTGCGGCTGCGCGCCGCGCCTTGCGTGCAGGTGCAGATGCCGCTGGCCGCGCGCGTCGACTTCCTGCTGCACGACTATGCGCATTTCGTCGACGACGTCGAAAGCTTCTGCGCCCGCCTGGACGCCCTGCGCGAGGTGCGCGGCGCCGCGGTGGTCGAACACTGGCAGGCCGAGGCCCGTGCCGGCCGTGTGGCCGCCGTGGTCGAAGCCTTGCTCACGCAGCACTACGACCCGATCTATCAGCGCTCGATGCAGCGCAACTTCGCCGGCTTTGCCGCGGCCCGCGCTGTCGAACTGCCCGATGCTGCAGCGGCCACGCTGACCGCCGCCGCTGCGGCGCTGGCGCAGCAGGCACGCGGCGGCCAGGCGGCCGTCGAGGCGGGCTGATCGCGGTCGAGCCCGCGACAACCTGGCTGCCTACACTTCCTCCCGCTCCGCTGTCCGCCATGCCCGTCACTCCGCACGCCGCCCCGCCGCCCCCTCCGGTTCCGCGACCGGTGGCTCCCGGTCAACCCTTCACATGGCTGGCCCGCGGCTGGGCCGACCTGCTGCGCCAACCGGTACCTGGCCTGCTGCACGGCCTGGCCACAGCCGTCTTCGGCGCCCTGCTGGTGGCCCTGGCGCGCGACCGCTTCTGGCTGCTGGCCGGCGCCTTCAGCGGCTTCATGCTGGTGGCGCCGGTGGTGGCCACCGGCCTGTACGCCGTGAGCCGCGGCATGGAACGGCAGCAGCCGGTGGGCCTGGCTGGCGCGCTGGCCACCTGGCGCCCGCGTGACGGCCGGCTGGTCCTGTTCGGCGTGCTGCTGGCGCTGGCCGGCACCGGCTGGGTGCTGACCTCGGCCTCGCTCATCACGCGCTTCGCGGCGGCACCGGTGAACAGCCCGGCCGACTTCCTGCAAGTGGTGGTGCTGGCCCGCGACGGCTGGCTGTTCGAGGCCTGGCTGCTAATGGGCAGCGTGCTGGCCGCGCCCATGTTCGCTTCCAGTGTGGTGGCCCTTCCGCTGCTGCTGGACCGCCCGGTGAGCGTGCGCGACGCCGTGCTGACCAGCGTGCGCGCGGCGCTGCTGAACCCGGTGCCGATGGCACTGTGGGCGACGCTGATCCTCGTCGTCACCCTGATCGGCATGGCCACCGCGCTGGTCGGCCTGGTCGTGGCCGTGCCCTGGCTGGCCCATGCCAGCTGGCATGCCTACCGCGACCTCGTCGAGCCACAGGCCGGAAGCCCGCGCTGATGTTTGGCTACAGCGAAGAGCAGATTGCGCAGTTCGGGCTGACCTTCGGCGTCAGCGCGTTCATGCTGTACATGGTGTTCATCATCTTCCAGCTGGCGCGTGAATCGAAGGCCGGCAAGTTCGGCACCTTCGTACTCTTCCTGGCGCTGGGCTTCGGCCTGGTGGGCTTCGCCGCCAAGTCCGTGATCAAGTTCTTCATCGGCGGTGAATGACGGCCGCCTGAATTGAACGCGCCGGCCCAGGCCGGCGCTTCCACTTCTGACCGGAGCCCCCTCCTGGAGTGGGCTCGGGGGAGCCGTATGTACACCCGAAGGGTTGAGCGGCGCAGCCGCTCAACCCATGTGCAGACCGCCGTTGCACGAGAAGTCGGCGCCGGTGGTGAAGCCCGAATCCTCGCCGGCCAGCCAGGCCACGATGGAGCCGATTTCGGCCGGTGTACCCAGGCGCTTGACGGGAATCGTCTCGATGATCTTCTCCAGAACCGCCGGCTTGATCGCGTTGACCATGTCGGTGCCGATATAACCCGGGCTCACCGTATTGACCGTGACGCCCTTGTTCGCCATTTCCTGCGCCAGCGCCATGGTGAACCCGTGCATGCCGGCCTTGGCCGCCGAGTAGTTGGTCTGCCCGGACTGGCCCTTTTCACCGTTCACCGAACTGATCTGGATGATGCGGCCCCAGCCCTTTTCCACCATGCCAGGCACCACCTGCTTGGTGACGTTGAACATGCTGTTGAGGTTGGTGTCGATGACGGCCTTCCAGTCCTCGGGCGTCATCTTCAGGAACATGCGGTCGCGCGTGATGCCGGCATTGTTGACCAGCACGTCGATGGTGCCGTTCTCGGCACTGGCCTTGGTGAAGGCGTCCACGGTGGACTGCCAGTCGGCCACGTTGCCCACCGAGGCGTGGAATTCATAGCCCAGGGCCTTTTGCTCGCCGAGCCACTTCTGCCAGTCGCGGCTCGGGCCGCAGCCGGCGATGACGGTGAAGCCTTCCTTGGCAAGTCGCTGGCAGATCGCGGTGCCGATGCCGCCCATGCCGCCTGTCACGTATGCCACTTTCTTTGCCATGTGTCTCTCCTTGGTGGGGGTTTGGAACCCGTGAGCGTGGCTTGCACTCGCGGGCGGGTCAATCAGGGTTAGCGTCCAGGCGCCCTGGTTTCAAGTCCGTCTCCTGAGCGCGCTCAAGCCTTGGCCTTGACGAAGCGGCCCGGCGCCGGCTCGATGGGCTTGAACTGCCGGTTGCCCGGCGCCTTGGGCGCGGCCACCGCCTTGCCGGCCAGCGGCTTGAGCCAGCCGCTCCACTCGGGCCACCAGCTGCCGGGCCGTTCGGTGGCACCGGCAAACCAATCCTCGGCGCTGGCCGGCAGCGGGTCGTTCACCCAGTGGCTGCGCTTGCCCTTGGCCGGCGGATTGATGACGCCGGCAATGTGGCCGCTGGCGCCGAGCACGAATTTGCGTTTCCCCTTGAACAGCGGCGTCGACGCATAGGCGGCTTGCCAGGGCACGATGTGGTCTTCGCGCGAGGCGTAGAAGAACACCGATGCCTTGATGCGGCCGAGATCGACCTTTTCGCCGCACACCGTCAGCCGGCCCGGCACCTTGAGGTCGTTCTGCAGGTAGGTGTGGCGCAGGTACCAGCAGTACATCGGGCCCGGCAGGTTGGTCGAGTCGCCGTTCCAGTACAGCAGGTCGAACGGCGGCGGCGATTCCCCCTTGAGGTAGTTGCCGACGACATAGTTCCACACCAGATCGTTGGGACGCAGGAAGCTGAACACCGTGGCCAGCTCCTTGCCCTTGAGCAGGCCCGGGCCACGCGGCGACTTCTCGCCGATGGTCATCTCGCGCAACTGCACCGAGGCTTCGTCGACGAAGACGTCCAGGATGCCGGTGCTGGCGAAGTCGAGCAGCGTGGTCAGCAGCGTCATCGAGTGCGCCGGGTGAAACTCCACGGCATCGGCCTTGCCGATGCGTGCACCGCGCGCCGCCAGCACCGCCAGCGCCGTCGCCAGGATGGTGCCGCCGACGCAGAAGCCCAGCGTATTGATGGTCTCGGCGCCGGTGATGGCCTGCACCGTGCGGATCGCGGCCAGTGGGCCGTGCTCGATATAGTCGTCCCAGGTCTTGCCGGTCAGGGTCTGGTCCGGGTTGCGCCAGCTCATCACGAAGGTGCGGTGGCCCTGCTCCACGGTATAGCGGATGACCGAGTTCTCGGGCTGCAGGTCCAGGATGTAGTACTTGTTGATGCAGGGCGGCACGAACAGCATCGGCCGCTCGTGCACCTTGGCGGTGAGCGGCCGGTATTCGATGAGCTGGAAGAGTTCGTTCTCGAACACCACGCTGCCCTCGCTGGTGGCCACGTTGCGGCCGACCTCGAACACGCTCTCGTCGGTCTGCGAGACGCTGCCCTTGCGCAGGTCGGCCAGCAGCTGGTTCATGCCGGTGGTGAGGCTTTCGCCCTGGGTGGCCAGCGCCTTCTGCAAGGCCTCGGGGTTGAGGGCGAGGAAGTTGCTGGGGCTGGACGCGTCGATCCACTGTTGCACCGCGAAGCGGATGCGCGCACGGGTCTTGGCGTCGCCTTCCACGCTCTCGGCCATCTGCATCAGCGCACGCGCATTCAGCAGGTAGAGCTGAGCGGTGAAGGCTGCCGCCGGATTGGTCAGCCATTCGCTGGCGGCGAAGCGGCGGTCGCCGATGGCGGCGGGCTTGGCCGCGTCGGCCGGCGTCGCGGCCGGCGGCAGCCGCTGCAGCGACTGGTTCCACACCTCGGTGGCCTGTCTGACGTAGTCGGACTGGATCTGCGCCAGCTGCGGCAACGGCAGGCTCAACCCCTGCATGGACTTGAGCATGCCCCCGAGGGCAGCCCCGAATGCATCGGTGGAGCCAGCGGCCGGGGGCCGAACTGGCGTAGTCTTCTCGTTCATCGTCGTGTCTCCTCGGTGCGGCCAGCGACGCCGGCGCCGACCGGGTGCTGCCGGTGGCGCACAAGTTGTATGCGGGGCCGCTGACCCTGTCATGACGTGGTTTTCCCTATCGAACGATTCTGACCCGAAACCGCGATGTACCTCGTAGCGATTGCCTGGATTTATGTCGTGCTGATGATGGCGCTGGCCGAGGCCTTGTCCAGCCAGGGCACCGTACTCGGCGCGGTCGTCACCTTCGTGCTCTACGGCCTGCTGCCGCTGTCGGTGGTGCTGTACATCATGGGTGCGCCGGCACGCGGCCGGGCGCGGCGTGCGGCCGAGGCGGCGACCGTGGCCGCCGCCGCGCCTTCAGCCACGCCAGACGGCAGCGGCATGGCGCCCGGTGATGCCGTCGCGCCGGAAGGAAAAGAAGCTTGACGCGTCTTCCACGGTGCAGGCGCCGGACTCGCTGACGAGTGCCACGCCGACACCCTGCAGCCGCGCGCGCGCCAGTCGCGGCAGGTCGGCCAGCCACCGCGGCGAGCCGTCGGCGCGCGGCCGGAAACGGAAGCAGGCGGCAGCCGCCGCGCTGTCCTCGGCGCCGCAGGCGCGCAACACGTCGGCCCCGACCTCGAACTGTCGCGGTCCGATGCACGGCCCCAGCCAGGCCACGATGTCGCCCGCGCTGGTACCGGTGCCAGCGCACAGCGCCTGCACGGTGGTTTCCAGCACCCCCGCCGCCAGGCCGCGCCAGCCGGCGTGCGCCGCCGCCACGGCGCTGCCGTCGCGCAACGCCATCAGCACCGGCAGGCAGTCGGCCACCAGCACGGCGCACGCGAGTCCCGTGTCGCTGGTCCAGGCCGCGTCGGCCGCGGGCGTGGGAAAGTCCGCCGCGTCGCCGCGCAGGCGTACGACCCGCGCTCCGTGCACTTGATGCAGCCACACCGGCCGCGCGCCCAGCACGGCCGTGAATCGCGCGCGGTTCTCGGCCACCGCCGCCGCCTCGTCGCCCACGGCGCCCCCCAGATTGAGGCTGTCCCAGGGCCCCACGCTGACGCCGCCGGCGCGCTGGCTCATGCCAGCGATCACGCCCGGCGGCGCCGGCCAGTCGGGCCGCAGAACCGGCGGCAGCGTCACCGTGGCGTCACTCGGCGTCGGGACACAGTTCGGGCCGCGTCTTCTCGAAGGCGTCCAGCTTCATGCAGGCGTCGAAGACGCGCATCACGCTCGGCACGTGGTCCAGCCGGCACTCGAAACGCCTGGCATTGAAGATCTGCGGCACCAGCACGCAGTCGGCGAGCGTGGGCATGTCGCCGTGGCAGTAGGTGCCGGGCCGCGCCGCCAGCTGGCGTTCGACGACCTCCAGCCCGGTCTCCACCCAGTGCCGGTACCAGCGGTTCTTGTCGTCTTCGCCGACCTTCAGGTCGCGCACCAGGTAGCGCAGCACGCGCAGGTTGTTCAACGGGTGGATCTCGCAGGCGATGTCCATGGCCAGGCCGCGCACGCGCGCGCGCTCGGCCGGCGCGGCGGGCAGCAGCGGCGGCGCGGGCCGCGTCTCCTCCAGGTACTCGATGATCGCCAGCGACTGCGTCAGGCTGTGCTCGCCGTCGCGCAGGATCGGCACCAGCCGCGCCGCCGAGACGGCGGCATACGACTCGGTGAACTGCTCGTTCTTCGCCAGGTGCACCGGCTTGTATTCGTAGTCCAGCCCCTTGAGCGCCAGCGCGATGCGCACGCGGTACGAAGCCGACGAGCGGAAATAGTTGTACAGCTCCATGGCGTGTTACCTCACCGTCACCTTGAGTGTGCCCAGACCCTCGATCGCGCCTTCCATCAGGTCGCCGCGCACCACCGCGCCCACGCCGGCCGGGGTGCCGGTGAAGATCAGGTCGCCGGGCTGCAGCGTCCAGGCCGCGCTGAGCTGTTCGATCGTCTCGTTGACGCTCCAGATCAGGTCGGCCAGGTCGCCCTGCTGCCGCGGCGCACCGTTCACGGCCAGCGTGATGGCGCCGCGCAGCAGCTCGCCGCACTGCGCGATGGGCACGACGGGCCCGATGGGCGCGCTCTGCTCGAAGGCCTTGCCGATTTCCCACGGCCGGCCCTGCTTTTTCATCTCGTTCTGCAGGTCGCGCCGCGTCATGTCCAGGCCCACGGCGTAGCCCCAGATATGCGCCGGCGCATCGGCGGCGCGGATGCCGCTGCCGCCGCGGCCGATGGCCACCACGAGTTCGACCTCGTGATGCAGGTTGCCGGTGAGCGTGGGGTAGTCGACGGCGCCGGCTTCACCTGCGGCCACCGGCACCAGGGCGTCGGCCGGCTTCATGAAGAAGAACGGCGGCTCGCGGCCGCTGTGGCCCATCTCCTGCGCGTGTTCGAGATAGTTGCGGCCCACGCAATAGATGCGATGGACGGGGAATTCACCACCGCCCGTGCACGGCACGGTGACGGCGGCGGGCGGCGCAATGACGAGGCTCATGGCGGACGGCGGCGTGGTAGGCAGGCCAGCATCCTACGCCCGGCCCGCCGCTACACTGCGGCGCATGTTCCTGCCCCGCCGCATCCAGCATTGCCGCGTCTGCGGCGCCGCCGCCGAATACCGCATTCCGCGCGACGACAACCGCGAACGCGCCACCTGCACGGCCTGCGGCGAGATCCATTACGAAAACCCCATCAACGTCGTCGGCACGCTGCCGGTGTGGGGCGAGCAAGTGCTGCTCTGCCGGCGCAATATCGAACCGCGCTACGGCTTCTGGACGCTGCCGGCGGGCTTTCTGGAACTCGGCGAGAGCACGTCCGAAGGCGCCCTGCGCGAGACCGACGAGGAAGCCGGCGTGCGCGTCGAATTGCAGGGCCTGTACACGGTGCTCAATGTCGTGCGCGTGGGCCAGGTGCACCTGTACTACCGCGCGCGCATGCTCGACACCCGCATGGCCCCCGGGCCGGAGACCATCGAGGCGCGGCTGTTCCGCGAGGACGAGGTGCCCTGGGATCAGCTGGCCTTTCGCACCGTGCGGCAGACGCTGGAGCACTTCTTCGCCGACCGGCGCGACGGCGGCATTTTTCCGGTGCACGCGGGCGATATCGCCTGAACACGCCGGCGCTCACTCCGGCAGCGTGACGGCCGCCCCGGTGGCGCCGTCGAAGCCCAGGGCCCACAACGCGGCCAGGTCCGCCGCATCGTCCACACCTTCGGCCAACACCGTCAGGCCCAGGCCGTGGACCAGCGCCACCAGGCTCTGCGCATAGGCGCGCACGGCCTCGTTGCCGGCCACGCCGCGCAGGTGGCGCGCGTCGACCTTCACATAGTGGATACCGGACTCCTGCAGGCGCAGCAACTGCTGCGGCGAGGCACCGGCATGCTCCACGCCCAGCCGAACGCCCCGGCAGCGCCACAGCGCCCCGGCGTCGGCCCAGGCCCGCAACTCGCCCGGCCGGGTCGGCGCGGTGCATTCCAACGAAAGCCTTTCCGCCGCCTCGGGGGTGGCTCGCAGCAGCCGGGCCACCTCGGCGGCGAAGCCGGGCGTGGCGACCGAGGCCAGGGCGATGTGCACGGCGCGCGGGCGGCCGTCCTGGGCCGTCGCCCGCAGGGCCAGCCCCAGCGCAGCAAGGTCGACTTCCCGCATCAGGCGGCTGCGCCGGGCCAGCGCGAGCCAGCGCGACGCGACGTGAAATTCGCCTTCGGGTTCGACTTGCACGCGCAGCGGGCACTCCAGGTGGATCAGTGCGCCATCGCTGGCCAGCACCGGGTATTCGCCCAGCCGCGTCCTCCCGCCCGCCAGCGCCGCCGCGATCCGCTCGCGCCAGGCGCGAGCGCCTGTCGCATCGGCGTCCAGGCTGCCGCTGCTGTCCACCGCCAGACCGTCGGTGGCCTCCGCGCGTGCCAGCACCGCGTCGGCCTGCGCCAGCGCCGCACCGACGCCCGTGTGGACCAGTCCGTCGACCGCCCCCACCGCGAAGTTCACTCCGCCGGCACGCAGCGCCGGTGCAGCCACGAGCGCGGTGTGGATCGAAGCCGCGGTTTCAGCCGCAACGCCGGGCACCGGCAGGCCCAGTCCGAAGTCGGTGCCGTTCAAGCGCCCGGCCAGCGCGCCGGGTACACGTTCGACATAGGTGTGCAACACGTCGGCCACGGCGCGCAGGACGCGATCCGTGGCTTCTTGTCCCAGCCTTTCGTTGACGCCCTGCAGCTCCAGCACGCGCACCAGGACCAGCGCCGTGCCGACCGAGCCACCGGCCTGCGGCGGCGCACCGACGCCGTTGGCGCCCAGTTGGTCCTGCAGCCGGGTCAGGAAGTGCGAACGCAGTGACAAACCGGTGACGGCATCGTGCTGCGCCTGCCGCTGCAGCAGCGCCACCTGCTCGGCCTGGGCGTCGAACACGGCGCGCAGGCGGCGCACGGTGGCATTCATGCTGCGCGTGAGCTGGCGCAATTCGGGCAGCCGCGGCTCCTCGGCCTCGACAAATCGGCCTTGCTCCAGCGCCTGCGCCTGTGCCACCGTGGCGCGCAAAGGTCGCCGCCACAGGCGCAGCAACCAGGCCGCCGCGCCGCCGGCAGCGAGCGCCAGCAGCGACAGCAGCAGGGCCGTGCGCTTGACGGCCACCCACAGCGCATCGCGCGCCCAGGCGGCATGCGACTCGATCTGCAGTTGGCCAATCTCGCGCCAGCCATCGCTGACAATGGCCGTGCCCGCGGGCGCCGCGATCGGCCACACCTGCGCGAACCACGCCGGGGCGCGCCCGGCACTCGCAGCGGCCTTCAGGTCGACGAGCACATGGCCGTCGACGGCCTGCAGGCGCAGCCTGCGGTAGTGACCCAGGTCGAACTGCGCCGCGGCCACGATCTGCAGCGCCGCCGCTTCGCCGTGCTGCTGCGACAAGGCCAGCGCCAACGCCGACGCCGCGTCGCGGTTGCGCAGTTCCAGCTGCCATTGCAGCGCCTGGCGCGCGGTCAGGGTGTGGATGCCCAGGCTGCCCAGCAGCGCCAGCAGCAGCACCGCGGCGATCAGGCCCTCGATGCGGCGCGTCATCGTCATCGCTGCGGCTCCCCGTGCGGGCGGCCGTGACGCGGGTTCATCGGAAGCCCTCGTCGAGCGTTCGGCCCCAGACCTCGCGCCAGCGCGACAGGCGGGCCAGCGGGTTGCCCGTGCGCGTGCTGCCGGTGCCCTGCCAGAGCCCTTCGTCGTTGAAGCTGAAGACCGGAATCAGGTCGGGGCGCTGCCCGGCAGGCAGGACCTCGGGCCTCAGGTTGTCCAGCACCAGCGGCTCGGCCCCGGGCTCGACGTGATAGGCCAGCACCATGTGCGCCTGATCTTCCGGCTGGCCAGGCAGGCGGGTCCGCACGTAGACGAGTCGCAGCCGCTCAGGCGCCACCCCCGCGGCGCGCAGGCTGGCGAACTTGGCGATCGCGTAGTCCTCGCAGTCGCCCTGCCCCTTGGCCAGCACCTCCAGCGGGCTCGTCCAATGGTCGGCCACGGCCCAGACCTCGGCGTCGGGGCGAAAGGCGATGCGCTGGTTGAAGAAGCGGTTGATCAGGCCCAGGCGCTCGACGTCGTCGGCGGCTCGCGCGGCGGCCAGCAGCTCGTTCAGCGGTCCCACGGCGGCCAGCGCGCGCGTCCCCAGACGCTGCGCCGCGGCATGCATCAGGCCGGCATCCCAGGCGCTGGAAGGCAGTGCCGCGGCAAATGCCAGCACCAGCGTGGCCAGGCGCCGCGACCACCGCGGCAGCGAGCGGCGGGGGCGGGCATGGGCGGCGGTCGTGACGCGGTGATGAACAGGCATGGGCGCTGTCCATCACATCGTCACCGTGGGTCCGGACTTGAGCGGCGCAACCCGGCCGGCACCGATGACGGGGCCGAAGCGCACGAAGCCCGCCAACGGGCGGGCTTCGTGCCGGGTGCGCCGGGGCGCGCCGCGCGATATT
>JAXHKY010000016.1:0-66831 GCA_034522875.1 Rubrivivax sp.
TGGTCGGGGCGGCGGGATTCGAACTCGCGACCCCTTGCACCCCATGCAAGTGCGCTACCAGGCTGCGCTACGCCCCGACGAAGCTTTGCAGTATACCTTGCCCAGCTGTGCGGCCGACGTCACATGCGGCCGGTGTCACGCACTGAGCAAATCGCGGATCGACATCAGCTCGGCGCGCAGCGGCCCGGGCTCCAGGGCCCACGGCGCAGCGGGCGCATCACCCTCGTCGATGGACGCCAGGGCGCCGACATCGGCGGGTGGTTCGGTGTTCGCCGCGCCGGCGGCGCCGGCCTGCGCGACCTGGATCAAATCGGCCTCGGCTGCACGCGCCGCCACCACGGCATCCGACAAGCGGTTGCGCGCGCCGCTGATCGTGAAGCCCTGGTCGTACAGCAGCTCGCGGATGCGCCGGATCAGCAGCACCTCGTGGTGCTGGTAGTAGCGCCGGTTGCCGCGGCGCTTCATGGGTTTGAGCTGCGTGAATTCCTGCTCCCAGTAACGCAGCACATAAGGCTTGACGCCGCACAGCTCGCTCACTTCACCGATGGTGAAGTAGCGTTTGGCGGGGATGGCGGGGAGCGTTTTCTCCATTGAAATCAATGGGATCGGAGCACGAATCTAGACTCTACTCGAACTCCTCCGCGGGCGGCGTGTCACCTTGCACGATGGCTTTCAATTTGTGACTGGCGTGGAAGGTGACGACATTGCGCGCCTTGATGGGGATCGCCTCGCCGGTGCGCGGGTTGCGACCGGGGCGTGGCGCCTTGCGCCGGATATTGAAATTGCCGAAGCCCGAGAGCTTGACGTCGTGGCCTTCGACCAGGCTGCCGTGCACGATCTCGAAGAACGCCTCGACCATGTCCTTCGATTCACGCTTGTTCAGGCCCAGGCGGTCGAACAGCAGTTCGGCCAGTTCGGCCTTGGTCAGCGTGGGCGTCTCCAGCGTGGGCAGGATCACGCCTTCCTGGGGTTCGGTCATGGCAAGGTTCCCTTCCTTTCAGGCGCGCAACCTGGCGCCGAAAGATTGTTCGGCACGCGCCACCGCAGCAGCCACCGCGGCGTCGATGCGCTCGTCGGTGAGCGTGGCTTCGGCGTCGAGCAATTCCAGCCGCACCGCCAGGCTGCGCTCGCCGGCGTTCAGGCCAGGACCCGGCGTGGCCGGCTTGTAGATGTCGAACAGCGTGGCGCCGCGGATCAGGCCGGCCGGATCGGCGCGCAGCTCGGACATCAGCGCGTCGTGTCCGACCTCGTCGCGCAGCACCAGCGCCACGTCGCGGTACGCAGGCTGCTGGCGCGGCACGGGGGTGAAGACCGGGACCGGGCCGTCGAGCACCGCGTCCAGATCCAGTTCGAACAGCATCGGCGCCTGGGGCAGTTCGTAGGCCAGGCGCCATTGCGGATGCAGTTCGCCCACGATGCCGATGGCACGGCCGTCGAGTTCCACGCGGGCACAGCGCCCGGGGTGCAGAGCCGGGTGGGTGTCGGCGACGAAGACCGGGCGCCGCGGCGCGAGCAGTGACTCGACATCGCCCTTGACGTCGAAGAAGTCCACGCCCTGCTCCTTGCGGCCCCACTGCTGGCCGTCGGCGGAGCCGCTGGCCAGGCCCGCCACGCGCATGGGCTGGTGCAAGCCCGCCACCGTGAGCGGGCCGTCGGCCACGGCGGCGTCGCGCTTGAAGACGCGGCCGATCTCGAACACGCGCACGCGGCCGGCCTTGCGCGCCAGGTTGGTGCGCAGCACCTGCACCAGGCTGCCGACAAGGCTGGAGCGCATCACCGCCAGCGGCGCGGCAATCGGGTTGAGCACCTGGATCGGGTCGGGGTTGGCGGCGAGTTCGTGCTCCCAGCGTGCCTCGACGAAGCTGAAGTTGATCGTCTCCTGGTAGTCCAGGCCGGCCAGAGCGCGACGCACGGCGTGCGCGCTGCGCCGCGCCTCGGGCCGCACACGCGCGGTCACAGGCGCCAGCGGCGGCGTCAGCGGCAGCTTGTCGTAGCCGATGACGCGGATCAGTTCCTCGATCAGGTCTTCCTCGATCTTCAGGTCGAAGCGCCAACTCGGCGGCCGCACGGTCAGCCGGCCGGTTTCCTGCGTGAACTGCAGGCCCAGGCGCTGGAAGACCATGGCGCATTGCGCTTGCGTCAGCGGCATGCCGATGACCTTGGCGGCACGATCCACGCGCACCGTCACGGGCGCCGCTTCGGGCAGGCGCAGCACCTGGTCGTCCATGGCGCCGGCCTGGCCGCCGCAGATGTCGACGATGAGCTGGGTGATGCGCTCGATGTGTTCCACCGTCAGCGCCGGGTCCACGCCGCGCTCGAAGCGGTGGCCCGCATCGGTGTTGAAGTTGTAGCGGCGCGAACGGCCCTGCACAGCCTCGGGCCACCAGAAGGCGGCTTCCACGTAGACGTTCTTTGTTTCGTTCGACACCGCGGTGGCGTCGCCGCCCATGATGCCGGCCAGCGACTCCACGCCCTGGGCGTCGGCAATCACGCCCACGCTCGCGTCGAGTTCGACCGTGCTGCCGTTGAGCAGCTCGAGCGTCTCGCCGGGCCGCGCCCAGCGCACGACGAGCTTGTCGTGGATCTTGTCCAGGTCGAAGATGTGCGAAGGGCGGCCGTATTCGAACATGACGTAGTTCGAGATGTCGACCAGCGCGGTGACGCTGCGCTGGCCGCAACGCGCCAGCCGCTCCACCATCCAGGCCGGCGTGCGGGCCTGCGTATCCACGCTGCGCACGATGCGGCCCGAGAAGCGGCCGCACAGGTCGGGGGCCTGCACATCCACCGGCAACTTGTCGGCGAAGGCGGGGGGCACCGGAGCTATGGCCGGCGTGACCAGTGGCGCACCGGTCAGGGCCGACACTTCGCGCGCAATGCCGAAGACGCTGAGCGCGTGTGCCAGGTTCGGCGTCAGCTTGAGCGTGAAGACGGTGTCGTCGAGCTTCAGCCATTCGCGGATATCCGTGCCCACAGGCGATTCGGCAGCCAGTTCCAGCAGGCCGCCGTGATCGTCGGCGATCTTCAGCTCACGCGCGCTGCACAGCATGCCGCGGCTTTCCACGCCGCGCAATTTGCCCACGCCGATCTTGAACGGCTTGCCATCATCACCGGCCGGCAATTCGGCACCGACCACGGCCAGCGGCGCCTTCAGCCCGGCGCGGGCATTGGGCGCGCCGCAGACGATCTGCAGCGGCTCGCCGGCACCCACGCTGACCTGGCACACGCGCAGCCGGTCGGCCTGCGGGTGCGGCTCGGCGCTCAGGATCTCGGCCACGACGACGCCGGAAAAAGGCGGCGCCACCGGGCGCAGGTCTTCGACCTCCATGCCCGCCATGGTGAGCAGGTCGGCCAGTTGCCGGGTATTCAGCGGTGGGTTGCAGAACTCGCGCAACCAGGACTCGGGGAATTGCATGGGATCTCGATCTTCGGTGGGTACAGCCGCGCGGCGGTCAGTTGAACTGCGTCAGGAAACGCAGGTCGCCGTCGAACATCAGCCGCAGGTCGTCGATGCCGTAGCGCAGCATGGCCAGCCGGTCGGGGCCGATGCCGAAGGCGAAGCCGATGTGGTGCTCGGGGTCCAGGCCGTAGGCGCGCACCACGTTCGGGTGCACCTGGCCCGAGCCGGCCACTTCCAGCCAGCGGCCGGCCAGCGGGCCGCTGCGGAAGGCGATGTCGATCTCGGCGCTGGGCTCGGTGAAGGGGAAGAAGCTGGGGCGGAAGCGCACGTCGAAGTCGTCGGTCTCGAAGAACTGGCGCACGAAGTCGATGAACACCACCTTCAGGTCCTTGAAGCTGACGTTGTCGCCGATCCACAGGCCTTCGCACTGGTGGAACATGGGCGAGTGCGTGGCGTCGCTGTCGACGCGGTAGGTGCGGCCAGGGGCGATGACGCGGATCTCGGGCATCGGGTCCACGCCGGCGTAGCGCGCCGCATGGGCGCGGGCATACCGCACCTGCATCGGGCTGGTGTGCGGGCGCAGGTTGAGCCAGCGGCCTTCGGCGTCCTTCATGTCGACGTAGAAGGTGTCCTGCATCGACCGCGCGGGGTGGTTCTCGGGGTTGTTCAGCGCCGTGAAGCTCATCCAGTCGGTCTCGATCTCGGGGCCTTCGGCGACGTCGAAGCCCATCGATCCGAAGATGGCCTCGATGCGTTCGATGGTGCGGCTCACCGGGTGCAGGCCGCCGGTGCCGCGGCGGCGGCCGGGCAGCGTGACGTCCAGCGCCTCGGCCTGCAGCTGGCGCTGCAGCTCGGCCGCAGCGAGCGCATCGCGGCGTGCCTGCAGGGCGGCTTCGATGCCCGCCTTGGCCTGGTTGATCTCGGCACCGCGGGTCTTCTTCTGCTCCACCGGCAAGGTGCCCAGCGCCTTCAGCAGTTCGGTGACGCGGCCGGCCTTGCCCAGGTAGCGCGCCTTGGCGTTTTCCAGTTCGGCCGGCGTCGGCGCGGCATCGAAGTCGGCCCGTGCCGCGGCTGCCAGTTGTTCCAGGTCGTTCATGCTCATGGTGGCGGAAAGGATCATTCGCAGCGAAGAAGTGAAAAGGCCGTCCCCAGGTGACGGCCTTCGTCTGCATTGACGGCTGCCGCGCGCAGGCACGGCAGCGCGGCGTCAAGCCAGTTGAGCCTTCACCTTGTCGACGATGCTCGTAAACGCCGCCGGGTCGTGGATGGCCATGTCGGACAGCACCTTGCGGTCGATCTCGATATTGGCCTTCTTCAGCCCGGCCATGAACTTGCTGTAGGTGATGCCGCCGGCGCGGGCCGCGGCATTGATGCGCGCGATCCAGAGCTGGCGGAAAACCCGCTTGCGGGTGCGGCGGTCACGGTAGGCGTACTGGCCGGCCTTCATCACCGCCTGCTTGGCGATGCGGAAGACATTCTTGCGGCGGCCGCGGAAGCCCTTGGCCAGGGCCAGGATCTTCTTGTGGCGCGCGTGTGCGGTGACACCACGTTTGACGCGAGGCATGTGTGTTCTCCTTGTCCGTCAGTGGAAGGTCAAAGACCGGCCATGGGCAGCATCTTGGCAATGCCTCCCAGGTCGGACTCGTGCACGTTGGTCGGGCCGCGCAGGTCGCGCTTGCGGCTGGTGCTCTTCTTGGTGAGGATGTGGCGCTTGAACGCCTGACCGCGCTTGACGGTACCCCCCGGACGGACGCGGAAGCGCTTCTTGGCGCCGCTCTTGGTCTTCATCTTGGGCATGACTGCTCCTTCTAAGTGACTCTTGCAGGCGACGCGGAAACCGCTTCCGCATGCTTGTTGGCCTGCAACAGCTTCTTCGCCTTGGCACCTTCGTGCTGCCGGCACCTCTTCGCCGCCACGGTGACCAGACCCTGGCGGCGAAATCCTGATTCCCTACTTCCTCTTCGGCGCCAGCACCATGATCATCTGGCGCCCTTCCAGCTTGGGCATGTGCTCGACCACGGCCACGTCGGACAGCTCGTCGCGGATGCGCTCCAGCATGCGCATGCCGATGTCCTGGTGCGTGATCTCGCGGCCCCGGTAGCGCAGTGTCACCTTGCCCTTGTCGCCGTCTTCCGAGATGAAGCGTCGCAGATTGCGCATCTTGATCGCGTAGTCGCCCTCGTCGGTACCCGGGCGGAACTTGACTTCCTTGACCTCGATGACCTTCTGCTTGCTCTTGGCCTCGGCGGCCTTCTTCTGTTCCTGGTACTTGAACTTGCCGTAGTCCATCAACCGGCACACCGGCGGGTCCGCCGTGGCTGCGATCTCCACCAGATCGACGTCCAGCTCGCCGGCCATGCGCAAGGCCTCCATCGTGGACACGATGCCCAGCGGCTCGTTCTCCACCCCGTTCAGGCGCACCTGCGGCGCCATGATTTCCCGGTTCAACCTGTGCTTGCGCTCCGCGTTCGGCGTGCGACGGTCCATGAAGGTAGCGATGTGTCAACTCCTCAATGCGGCCGCAAGGCAAGGCGGGCCGCCAACTCTGAAGGGGGTGCGGTGGCGGGGTGGACTCAGGTCTTCAGGGCGATATCGCCGAGCAGCTTCTGCTGGAAGTCTGCCAGGGGCATCACACCGAGGTCCAGGTTGCCCCGGGCGCGCACGGCAACGGTCCCGTTTGCCTTCTCCTTGTCGCCGACGACCAGGATGAACGGGACCTTCTGCATTGAATGCTCGCGGATTTTATAGTTGATTTTCTCGTTGCGCAAATCAAGCGAGATTCTAACTCCTTGTTTTTGCAGCGATTTCGCCACGCTGGCGGCATATTCGGCCTGCGCGTCGGTGATCGAGGCCACCACCACCTGCACCGGCGCCAGCCAGGCCGGCAGCGCACCGGCGTGCTGTTCGATGAGGATGCCGATGAAGCGCTCCAGGCTGCCGACGATGGCGCGGTGCAGCATCACCGGGTGCTTGCGCTCGCCCGATTCGGCCACATAGACAGCGTCCAGGCGTTCGGCCATGCTGAAGTCGACCTGCATCGTGCCGCACTGCCATTGGCGGCCGATGGCGTCCTTCAGCGTGTATTCGATCTTGGGGCCGTAAAAGGCGCCCTCGCCCGGCGAGATGACATACTCGCAGCCGCTCCTGTTCAGGCTTTCGATCAGCGCGTGCTCGGCCTTGTCCCAGCTCTCGTCGCTGCCGATGCGCGCGTCGGGTCGCGTGGCGATCTTGTAGATGATGTCCTGGAAGCCGAAGTCGGCGTAGACCTTCTGCAGCAGCGCCGTATAGGCCACGCACTCGTCCAGGATCATGTCTTCGGTGCAGAAGATGTGGCCGTCGTCCTGCGTGAAGGCGCGCACGCGCATGATCCCGTGCAGCCCGCCCGTGGGTTCGTTGCGGTGGCACTGGCCGAATTCGCCGAAGCGCAGCGGCAGGTCGCGGTAGCTCTTGATGCCCTGCTTGAAGATCAGGATGTGGCCGGGACAGTTCATCGGCTTCAGCGCGTAGTGGCGCTTCTCCGACTCCGTCGTGAACATGTTCTCGCGGTATTTGTCCCAGTGGCCCGTCTTCTCCCACAGGCCCTGGTCCAGGATCTGCGGGCCCTTCACTTCCTGGTAGCCGTTGTCGCGGTACACGGCACGCATGTACTGCTCCACCTGCTGCCACACCGTCCAGCCATGGGGGTGCCAGAACACCGTGCCGGGCGAATGTTCGTCCAGGTGGAACAGGTCGAGTTCGCGGCCGAGCTTGCGGTGGTCGCGCTTCTCGGCTTCCTCCAGCATCGTCAGGTATTTCTGCAGGTCGTCCTTGCTCGCCCAGGCCGTGCCGTAGATGCGCTGCAGCTGCTCGTTGGCCTGGTCGCCGCGCCAATACGCACCCGCCACCTTCATGAGCTTGAAGTAGCGCAGCTTGCCCGTGCGCGGCACGTGCGGGCCGCGGCACAGGTCCTCGAAGCCGCCTTCGCGGTACAGCGACACGTCCTGGTCGGCCGGGATGCTGGCGATGATCTCGGCCTTGTAGTGCTCGCCCAGGCCTTTGAAATACTTCACCGCCTCGTCGCGCGGCAGCACACGGCGCAGCACCGGCTCGTCCTTGGCGGCGAGTTCGGCCATGCGCTTCTCGATGGCCACCAGGTCCTCGGGCGTGAAGGGGCGCTTGTAGGCGAAGTCGTAATAGAAGCCGTTCTCGATGACCGGGCCGATCGTCACCTGAGCGTCGGGGAACAGTTCCTTCACGGCATAAGCCAGCAGGTGCGCCGTGCTGTGGCGGATGATCTCCAGGCCCTCGGCGTCCTTGTCGGTGACGATGGCCAGTTGCGCGTCGTGTTCGATGACATGGCTGGTGTCGACAACCTGGCCGTCGACCCGGCCGGCAATGGCCGCCTTGGCCAGGCCGGCGCCGATGGACGCGGCCACTTCGGCCACGGAAACGGGGCCGGGAAATTCGCGCCGCGAGCCGTCGGGCAGCGTGACATTGAACATGGGATGGATCTCCAGAAACGAAAAAACGCGGGGGAAGCCGCGCTTTGTTCAGGGAAAGGGTGGAACGACAGCGCAGCGGTTCAGGCCGGGGCAGATGCCTCGGCGGAAGAGGTCGTAGTCCGCGGTGTCATAACCAGGATGCCTTTCTCGCCCTTGCTGGTGGATCTGAACCTGATTCTAGCTCAGCGACCGCCTCGGCCGCTGTCGGCCCGGCCGCCTTCAGACGAGCGGCTGCGCGTCGATCGGTCGTGACGAGTCGACCGCTTGCGCGAACTCGTCGGCCAGGCGCTGGCTTTCGCCCAGCGCCACGCGCCAGTCGCGCTGGCGGCGGGCTTCGTCGTCGCCATAGGTCTTGAAGTCGCTGCGGTCGGGCAGCTTGCCCAGCGGCAGCGTGCGCAGCCAGTCGGGGCGCGGCGCCAGCACGACCACGTTGTCCAGGCTCGCGGTGGCGCGGTGGCGGTGTTTCAGCGGCTTGTCCAGCCAGCCGGGTACGACGCGGCTGTGGAAGTGCGGGTAGAGCACCAGGCCGTCAGGCATGGCGGCGTAGTCCAGGTGCAGGTGGTAGTCGGTGAGGCCGCCGTCCCAGTAGGTGCCGGGCGGCGCGCCGGGCGGGTCCTGCACCGGATTCAGCACGAAGGGAATCGAGCAGCTCGCCAGCACGGCGCTGGCCAGGTTCTGCGGCGTCAGGGCGGTCTGCTGCGAGCGGTAGTCGTGCAGCGTGAACGGCAGCGCGTCGCGCGCATCGCTGAAGACCACGCGTTCCAGCCAGCCGCCCAGGGCGCGGCGGTGCGCGGCATTGGCAGCGAAGGCACCCAGCGTGCCCAGCGCGGCGCGCAGCCGCCCCGGCC
This sequence comes from Rubrivivax sp., assembly GCA_034522875.1. Classification (GTDB taxonomy): domain Bacteria; phylum Pseudomonadota; class Gammaproteobacteria; order Burkholderiales; family Burkholderiaceae_C; genus Rubrivivax. The sequence continues at coordinate 8,727 of JAXHKY010000016.1, forward strand.
GGTGCAGCAAGCGGCGGCCGCGGCTGGTGAAGACATGCAACCGGCGCTGCGGGTGGCTCAGGATCTCGGCCGCGCGCGGCGCCAGCCGCTGCTGCAGCCTGGCGCCGAAAGCTGCGCTCACCGCGGCTGGCGTGGGCATGCGGCCGGGCTCGTGCGGGTAGGACTGCGTTACGTAGTCCTCGGCCAGTTCGGCCAGCGCCGCGTCGGCGTCGGGCAGGCAGGCGCAGGCCATGCGCCAGGCGCCGATGGAGGCACCCACCAGGTGCAGGGTGTGGCTGGCATCGCGCAGCCAGTGGCCGAAGAGGTAGCGGTCCAGCGGGATCAGCCCCAGGCCCTTGGGACCGCCGGCCGCCGCCGGGATCACGCGCACGTCGCCGGGTCGCAGGCCACGTTCGCGCAAATGCGCCCGCGCGCGTGGGCCGGCCAGGATCTGCAGTGCGCGCATGCCGCCTGCTTCGCCCGCGTCAGCCCCGACCCTTCAGGCGCGCGAAGGCGGCGGCCATGGCGCTGGCTCCGGTCGCCGCGGGCTCGGCCGCCCGGCCGCGTTCCTGGCGTGCCGCGGGGCGGTAGCGGTTGTCGGCGCCGCCGTCGCGCGCCGCCGCCACGGGCGCGTCCAGCTTCATCGTCAGCGAGATGCGCTTGCGCGCCAGGTCCACTTCCAGCACACGCACCTTGACCACCGCGCCGGTCTTCACCACCTCGCGCGCATCGCTCACGAATTTGTGGCTCATCTGGCTCACGTGCACCAGGCCGTCCTGGTGCACGCCCAGATCGACGAAGGCGCCGAACTGCGCCACGTTGCTGACCGTGCCTTCGAGCACCATGCCGGGCTGCAGGTCCTTGAGATCCGTGACGCTGTCGTTGAAGCGCGCCACCTTGAAGTCGGGGCGCGGGTCGCGGCCGGGCTTTTCCAGTTCGCTCAGGATGTCCTTGACGGTGATGGCGCCGAAACGCTCGTCGGCAAAGGCCTCCGGTTTCAGCGTGCGCAGCACCTCGGCGCGGCCCATCAATTCCTGCACCGGGCGGCCGGTGGCGGCCAGCAGCTTCTGCACCACGGGGTAGGTCTCGGGGTGCACGCCGGTCATGTCCAGCGGATCGTCGCCGTCGCGGATGCGCAGGAAACCGGCCGCCTGCTCGAAGGTCTTGGGGCCCAGCCCGGCCACGTCGAGCAGCTGCCTGCGGCTGCGGAAAGCGCCCTGCGCGTCGCGCCAGCGCACGATGCTGGCCGCCACCGCCGGGCTCAGGCCCGAGACGCGCGACAGCAGGGGTGCGGATGCCGTATTCAGGTCCACGCCCACCGCATTGACGCAGTCCTCCACCACCGCGTCCAGGCTCTTCGCCAACCCGCTCTGGTTGACGTCGTGCTGGTACTGGCCGACGCCGATGCTCTTGGGGTCGATCTTCACCAGTTCGGCCAACGGATCCTGCAGCCGGCGCGCGATGCTCACCGCGCCGCGCAGGCTGACGTCCAGATCCGGCAGTTCCTTGCTGGCAAATTCGCTGGCGCTATAGACGCTGGCGCCGGCTTCGCTGACGACGATCTTGTCGAGCTTCACGTCCGGAGCCAGCCCCTGGATGCGCTTGATGAGGTCGGCCGCCAGCTTGTCGGTCTCGCGGCTGGCGGTGCCGTTGCCGATGGCGATGAGGTTGACGCCGTGCGTGGCCACCAGGCGGCCCAGCGCGTGCAACGAGCCTTCCCAGTCGCAGCGCGGTTCGTGCGGGTAGACGGTGGCGGTATCGAGCACGCGACCGGTGTCGCTGACCACGGCCACCTTCACGCCGGTGCGGATGCCGGGGTCCAGCCCCATCACCACGCGCTTGCCGGCGGGCGCGGCCAGCAGCAGGTCGCGCAGGTTGTCGGCAAAGACCTTGATCGCCACCGCTTCGGCCTCTTCGCGCAGGCGGCCGAAGAGGTCGCGCTCCAGGCTCAGGCTGAGCTTGACCTTCCAGGTCCAGGCGACGGTCTTGCGGATGAGTTCGTCTCCGGCTCGCTGGGCGTGGCTCCAGCCCAGGTGGCGGGCGATGCGGCCTTCGGCCACGGATACCGAAGGGGTCCCTTTCGAGGCCGCCGGCTTTCCCGGTACCACGTCCTCGTCGAGCACCAGCTTGGCATCGAGCCATTCCTGCGTGCGGCCGCGAAAGACCGCCAGCGCGCGGTGGCTGGGCACGGTGCGGATGGGCTCGGCATAGTCGAAATAGTCGCGGAACTTGGCGGCGTCGGGGTGCGCCCCATCCTTGCCGTCGATGAGCCGGCTCTGCAGCTTTGCCTCGGCCCACAACCATTCGCGCAGTTGTCCCACCAGCGCCGCGTCTTCGGCCCAGCGCTCAGAGAGCAGGTCGCGCACGCCGTCGAGCACCGCGGGCGCATCGGCGAATCCGGCCTCGGTCAGCGCCGCCACGCCGCCTGGATACGCCGGCGATGATAGGCGATGTGCCGCCTCGGCCAGCGGGTCCAGCGACCCGTCCGCGAAGAGCCTGTCGGCCAGGGGCTCCAGCCCGGCCTCGCGGGCGATCAGACCCTTGGTGCGGCGGCGCGGCTTGTAGGGCAGGTACAGGTCTTCCAGCTCCTGCTTGGTCGGCGCGGCTTCGATGGCCGCGCGCAGTTCGGGCGTGAGCCTGCCCTGCCCGTCGATGCTGCCGAGCACCGCCGCGCGGCGGTCCTCCAGCTCGCGCAGGTAGGCCAGGCGCGCTTCCAGCTCGCGCAGCTGGATATCGTCCAGGCCCGCGGTGGCTTCCTTGCGGTAGCGGGCGATGAAGGGAACGGTGGACCCGGCGTCGAGCAGTTCGACGGCGGTCAACACCTGGGCCGGCCGAACCTTCAGTTCGGCGGCGATTTGCAGAACGATCTTGTCCAAGAAACGGGGTGCCCCGCGGGCCGTGGTCACGAAGGCCGCGGAGTGTGCCACGGCCCTGCGCGCCGGCCCGCCAGGCCTGGTCAGCCAGCGCGCCGCGCCCAGCCCGGCGGCGCGGCCGCTGGCGAAACAGGCGGTGAGCAGGTAACCGCCGGTGGGTGCTTCCCAGTCCAGCATCTCGCCGGCGCAGAAGACGCCGGGCAGCGCGCGCAGCATCAGGCCTTCGTCCATGGCCTCGAAACGCACGCCGCCGGCCGTGCTGATGGCCTCCGCGATGGGCCGCGCTGCCGTGGCGCGGATGGGCAGCGCCTTGATGAGCGAGGCAAAGCGATCGGGCTGCGCCTGCACCTCCTTGGGCACCCGTTCCCACAGCAGCCCGGCCTTCACGCCGGACAGGTGCAGCCGCGTCTTCAGGTGCGTGGACAGCGTCCGCGTCCCACGCGGGTGGTCGAGTTGGCGCGCCACCCACTCCAGGCTGCGGTGCGGCAGCAGGTCGAGTTCGAAGGTGGCGCTGCCGTCGCGCGCGATGCGGTCGCGCAAGGCGGCCGACGCGGCGTAGACGAGGCTGCCTTCCACGCCGCCGGCGGTGACGACGCATTCGCCCACCTGGCGCCAGCCGTCGAAGGCGATGGCCACCGACTTCAGCGGCTGGCCCGCGTGCCGGGTGGCGAAATGCTCGCTCCAGCCGACGTCGAAACCGCAGTTGGACGGCTGCAGCGGCGCCAGTTCGATCCCGCGGGCCTGCAACCAGGGCCACCAGGCGCCGTCGGACCCCAGCCGCGGCCAGCTCGCGCCGCCCAGCGCCAGCACGGTGGCCTGCGCCCGAACCGCCCTGTCGCCGGCCGGCGTCTCGAAGCGCAGGCCGCCGTCCTCGTTCCAGCCCTGCCAGCGGTGCCGCATGTGCAGCCGCACGCCCTGCCCGCGCAGCCGGTGCAGCCAGGCGCGCAGCAAGGGCGCGGCCTTCATGTCGGTGGGGAAGACGCGGCCCGAGCTGCCGACGAAGGTGGCGATGCCGAGCGCCGCCGCCCAGGCGCGCAGTGCGTCGGCGCCGAATTCGCACAGCAGCGGCGCCAGCAACGGCGCCCGGGTGCCGTAACGCGAAACAAAAGCCTCGAAAGGCTCGCCGTGCGTGAGGTTCAGCCCACCCACGCCGGCAAGCAGGAACTTGCGCCCTACCGACGGCATGGCGTCGTAGACGTCCACGCGGTGGCCGGCCGCGGCCAGCACCTCGGCCGCCATCAGCCCGGCCGGGCCGGCACCGATGACGGCCACCGCCGCTGGACATCCCGCCGGCATGCACGCGGCGGCAGGCGCAGGGAGCGCGCCGCCGGTGGCGCCAGCCGCGCGCATCGGCCGCGAGGTTCAGCCGCGCACGGTTCAGCCGCGCAGTCGGCGCGCAGCCGCTGCCCCGATCTCGGGCTTGTCCTGGAACGGGTCGCTGGGGTTGCGCGGCGTCATGATGTCTTCCAGCCGCGTCTGCACAGGGCCCAGCGACCTGGGGTGGCTGTAGATGTAGAAGCGGTTCTCGGCACAGCCGTCGAAGACGAATTGCGCGACCTGCGCCGCGGTGACACGGCCCTTGCTCACCGCCTGGTCGATCATCGCCTGCTGGATGAGCTGGCTGCGCGTGGGCTTGGCTGCCGCATCGTGCAGGTCGCGTGGCCGGTTGCGTTCGCTGCGGGTGATGCCGGTGGGCACGAAATACGGGCACAGCACGTGGGCGTGCACCCGGTCGCTCACCAGCGCCAGGTCCTGGAAGAGCGACTCGCTCAGCGCCACCACGGCGTGCTTGCTGGCGTTGTACAAGCCCATGTTGGGCGGGTTCAGCAGCCCGGCCATGCTGGCGGTATTGACGATGTGGCCACGCCAGGCCGGGTCGGCCTGCGCTGCGGCCAGCATCAGCGGCGTGAAGGCGCGCACGCCATGCGCCACGCCCATGACGTTGACGCCGAAGACCCATTCCCAGTCGCGCGCGCTGTGCTCCCAGACCAGGCCGCCTGCGCCGACGCCGGCATTGTTGAAGACGAAGTTCGGCGCGCCGAAGCGCTGCATCGTCGCTGCGGCCAAGGCGTCCACGTCGGCAGCGCGCGAGACATCGGTGCGCACGGCCAGCACCTCGGCACCCAAGGCCGCGACATCGTGGCTGGACAGCTCCAGCGCGTCGGCCTGCACGTCGGCCATCACGACCTTCATGCCCAGCCGCGCCGCGATGCGGCTGGCTTCCAGGCCGAAGCCCGAGGCGGCGCCGGTGATGACGGCAATGCCGCCTTGCAGGTGTGTCATGGGGTCTCCTGGGGTGTGGATGGAGGCAGCGCGCGTTCGACCAGCGCTTCCAGGTCGGTGCCCGCGGGCAGCAGGCCGAAGACGTCGGGCGTGGCCGCCAGGCGCGACTGGCAGAAGGCGTCGAAGACGAAGGCCGGCGCCTGGCGCTGCAGCAGCGCGGCCTGCAGCACCAGCGCCAGATCTCGCGCCAGGATGCGCGCCTGCGCTTCGTGCACGCCCTGGTCCACGCTGTGCAGCACCAGGCTGGCGGCGCGGTCGAAAGCGGCATTCGCACCGCGGGCCGGCGCCAGTTCGCGCTCCAGCGCCGGCAACACGTCGGCACCACGCAGCGCGCGCAACAGGTCGATGGCCATGATGTTGCCCGCCCCTTCCCAGATGGAATTGACCGGCATCTCGCGATAGATGCGCGCCATCACGCCCTCGCCCGCGGCTTCCACGTAGCCGTTGCCGCCCAGGCATTCCATGGCTTCCTGCGCGAAATGGCTGCCGCGTTTGCAGATCCAGAATTTGGCCACCGGCGTGAGCAGGCGGCGCATCACCGCCTCGTGTTCGTCGGGGGCATGGTCGGTGCGGTCCACCGCCACCGCCACGCGCAGCGCCAGCGCGGTGGCGGCTTCGCTTTCCAGCGCCAGGTCGGCCAGCACGTTCTGCATCAGCGGCTGCGCGATGAGCGGCCTGCCGAAGGCGTGGCGCTGTGCGGTGTGGTGCAGCGCCAGCGACAGCGCATGCCGCATCAACCCGGCCGTGCCCAGCGCGCAGTCCAGCCGGGTCAGCGCGCCCATGGCCAGGATCTGCGGGATGCCGCGGCCTTCATCGCCCACCAGCCAGGCCGTGGCGTGGTCGAATTCGACTTCGGCACTGGCATTGGCGTGGTTGCCCAGCTTGTGCTTCAGTCGCTGCACGGCGATGGCATTCAGGCGGCCGCTGGGCAGGAAACGCGGCATGAACAGGCAGCTCAGGCCGCTGGCCGTTTGCGCCAGCACCAGGAAGGCGTCGCACATGGGCGCGGAGAAGAACCACTTGTGGCCGGTGACGGCGTAGCGCTGGCCCCAGGCGTCCTTGCCCTGCGGCGTGGCGCGCGTGGTGTTGGCGCGCACGTCGGAGCCGCCCTGCTTTTCCGTCATGCCCATGCCGATGGTGACGGCGGTCTTCTGGTCGTAGGGGATGAAGCGCTCGTCGTAGGCGGTATTCGCCAGCTTCGGGCCCCAGGCCGCGTGCAAGGCCGCATTGGCGCGCAGGGCGGGTGCGGCGGCGTAGCTCATCGAAACGGGGCATAGCACCGAGGGTTCGGCCTCGGTGAACAGCATGAAGGCCGCGGCGCGTTCGACATGGCCGCCCGGCCCGCGCGACCAGGGCGTGCCGTGCAGGCCCTGGCGCAGCGCGGCGGCCATCAGTGCGTGGTAGCTGGGGTGGAATTCGACCTCGTCGATGCGGCGGCCGTGGCGGTCGTGGGTGTGCAGTACCGGCGCGTGCGCGTTGGCACGGCGGGCGTGGGCCTGCATGGCGGCGGAACCGGCCTCGGCGCCCAGTTCTTCCAGGCGCGAAATTTGAAGTTCGGGCGCGTGCAGGCGCAGCGCGTCGCGCAGCGGCCGGTTGGCATGGAACAGGTTGACGCCGGTGTACGGCGCACTCTGGTTGGTGACTTCGTGGGTGGCGTGCATCACGGACTCCTGAGCATTTCCAGGTGCGGGATGTTGTCTTCCAGATAGTCGCTGCCAGCGCGCTCGAAGTCCCACTCGCCGTAGAAACGTTCCAGGTGCGCCTGCGCGCTGATGCGGATGCCCTGCCCCGGCCACAGTGCCAGGCAGCGCGCCACGCCTTGCGCAAAGAGCCGGCGGCCGAGACCGGTGCGGCGCGTCTCGAGCGAGGTGATGACGCGGCCGATCGAGGGCTCGGCATATTTCACGCCGGGGTCGACGATGCGCAGATAGGCCTGCAGCGTGCCGCTGTCGTCGCGGCCCAGCAGGTGCCAGCACTGGCGGTCGACGCCGTCGGGGTCGAGATAGGGGCCCTGCTCCAGCACGAAGACGCGGCAGCGCAGCGCCAAAGCGTCGTAGAGGTTGTCGACGCCGAGTTCGTGGAAACGAGAGCAGGTCCAGTTCAAACCAGTTTCACCAGCTGCTTGCCGAAATTGTGGCCCTTGAGCAGGCCGAGGAAGGCCTCCGGTGCACTTTCCAGGCCGGCGGCGATGCTCTCGCGGTATTTGAGCTTGCCGCCGGCGACCAGGCCGCCCAATTCCTTCAAGGCCTCGGGCCACAGCGCCATGTGCTCGCTGACGATGAAGCCCTGCAGCTTGAGCCGCTGCGTGAGCAGCAGCGCCGGGCGCGCCATCGGGATCGGCTGGCCGTCGTAGCCGGAAATCATGCCGCACAGCGCGATGCGGCCGAAGGCATTCAAACGCGTCATCACCACGTCCAGGATCATGCCACCGACATTCTCGAAATTACCGTCCACGCCCTGCGGTGCAGCTTCGTCCAGTGCCGCGGCCAGCGACTCGAAGTCGCGGTGCGCCTTGTAGTCGATGCAGGCGTCGAAGCCCAGCACTTCCACCACGTAGGCGCACTTGTCGGCGCCGCCGGCAATGCCCACGGCGCGGCAGCCGCGCGCCTGGGCCAGCTGGCCCACGGCGCTGCCTACGGCGCCACTGGCGGCGCTCACCACCACCGTCTCGCCGGCCTTGGGCTGGATGATCTGCGTCAACCCCATCCAGGCCGTGACGCCGGGCATGCCCACCGCGCCCAGGTAGGCAGAGAGCGGAATCACCGCGTCGTCGACCTTGCGCAGCACGCCCGGCGGGGCGGCGTCGAACACCGAATATTCCTGCCAGCCGCCGCCGCCCACCACCTTGTCGCCGGGCTTGAAACGCTCGTGCCGCGAGGCGACCACCTCGCCCGCCGTACCGCCCACCATGGGTGCGCCCAGCGCCTGCGGCGCGGCGTAGCTCTTGCCTTCGTTCATGCGCATGCGCATGTAGGGGTCCAGGCTCAGCCAGTGGTTGCGCACCAGCACCTGGCCGTCTTGAAGTGGGGGCAGTTCGACGGTTTCGAGGCGGAAGTTGTCCAGCACGGCCTCGCCGGCCGGGCGCGAGGCCAGCACGATGCGGCGGTTGATCATGGCTATTCCCTTTCGTTGGTGGGCGCTGCCTGTTGCAGCGAGTTCGCGTGGCGGCCCACGGTGGGCAACGCGCGCAGATACTTGAATGTGGCGGTGGCATGCGCGCACAGGGCGCCGGCTTCATCGAAGACGCGGCCTTCGCAGAAGGCCAGCGTGGCGGTGCGGTGCAGCAGTTGGCCCGCGGCGCGCAACTGTCCTTCGGCCGGACGCATGAAACTGGTCTTCATCTCGATGGTGACGACCCCCGGGCCCAGGGCGGCACCTTCCTGCAACAGGCTGCGCGCGGCCGCTGCGGACACGCCGCTGCTGCGTGCGGCGTGGGCCATGGCCACGTCGAGCAGCGTCATCAGCACGCCGCCATGCGCCACCTCCCAGCTGTTGAGGTGGGTCTCGGCGATATCCAGGCGCACCTCGGCCTGGCCGCCGCCGAAACCCCAGAGTTCGAAGCCGAGTTGTTCGACGAAGGGGATGCGCAGCGGAAAGGGCAGCGGCGCGGCCGTCACCGGTGCTACCCGCCGTGCACCGAAGAGACGCCGCCGTCCACCGCCAGGATCTGCCCGGTGATGTGCTTGCCGGCGGCGCTGGCGAACAGCAGCGCGGCGCCCTTCAGGTCGTCGTCGTCGCCCAGGCGCTTCAGCGGCGCCGCGGCGGCCAGCTTCTCGGCGCCGAACTGCGCCAGCACGCCCTGCGTCATCTTGCTCGGGAAGAAGCCCGGCGCCAGCGCATTGACGGTGATGCCGTGGCGGCCCCACTCGGCCGCCAGCGTGCGCGTGAAATTGACCACCGCGCCCTTGCTCGTGCCGTAGGCGATGAACTGCACGTCCATGCTGCCGCCCAGGCCGGCGATCGAGGCCACGTTGATGATGCGGCCGCGCTGGTTCGGGATCATGCTGGCCTTGCCGACCGCCTGCGCAAACAGGAACAGGCTGCGGATATTCAGGTTCATCACCTTGTCCCACGCCGCCAGCGGGTAGTCCTCGGCCGGTGCACCCCAGGTGGCGCCGGCATTGTTGACGAGCACGTCGATGCGGCCCAGCCGCTGCATCGTCTCGTCCACCACCTTCTGGATCTGCAGCGGGTCGCTGGCGTCGGCGGCGATCCAGCGCGCGTCGATGCCGCGCTCGGACAGGTGCGCGGCAGCCTCTTCCAGGTCGGCCGCCTTGCGCGAGGTGAGCATGATCTTGGCGCCGGCTTCGCCCAGCGCCTCGGCCATCTGCAGGCCCAGGCCACGCGAACCGCCAGTGACCAGGGCGACCTGGCCGCTGAGGTCGAAGAGTTGCTGTACCGGTGTGCCCATGGCGATTCCTTCTTGGTGGAGGGGATGGAGACCGAAGCGGCGCGTCAGCCCTTGCGGCGCGAACGCACCCAGACCAGCACGGCGCCGGCGGCGGCGTCGACCAGGCCGGCGATGACGAAGATCCAGCCGAGCAAGGTGTCGCTGTGCATCAGGAAGACGCCCAGGCCGGCCAGCAGCAGGCCGCTGTAGATGAGGATCCAGACCAGCCGTTCCAGCGCCTTGTTGCTCATCGTCAGAAGGCGTCGTCGGGCATCTCGCGCACCAGCGCTTCGCGGCGCGACACGACACCCAGCCAGGCGTCGATCCTGGGCAGTTCGTAGGCGAAGAAATAGCGCATGGCCGACAGTTTGCCTTGGCCGAAAACCTCCACGGTCGGGCCGCGGCGTTGCACGGCCAGCGCCACGTCCAGCCACAGCCAGGCCAGCACCACATGGCCGAAGGCCTGCAAATAGGGCGTGGCGTTGGCCAGCGCTTCTTCAGGCACGCCGGTGGCCCAGGCGGCCTTCGTGGCGGCGCCCAGTTTCTGCAGCGCCGCGGCCAGTTCGTTGGCCGGCACCGCCAGGCCGTCCACCGGGCCGGCGCGCTGGATGGTTTCGCCGATGCGCGCGGCCAGCAGCTTCAAGCCGGCGCCGCCGTCCATCACCACCTTGCGGCCCAGCAGGTCCAGCGCCTGGATGCCGTGCGTGCCTTCGTGGATCATGTTCAGGCGGTTGTCGCGCCAGTACTGTTCCACCATGAAGTCGCGTGTATAGCCGTAGCCGCCCAGCACCTGGATGGCAAGCGAATTGGCCTCCAGGCACCATTCGCTGGGCCAGCTCTTGGCAATCGGCGTCAGCAATTCCAGCAGCAGTCCGGCGTCGCGCGCGGCCTGCGGCTCGCCGGTCTTCAGTTCATCCACCAGGCGCGCGCAATACAGCTCGAGTGCCAGGCCACCTTCGACATAACTCTTCTGCGCCAGCAGCATGCGGCGCACATCGGCATGATGCAGGATGGGCACCGGCGGTTGCGAGGCGTCCTTACCCGCGCCGGTGATCGGCCGGCCCTGGGCGCGCTGCTTCGCATAGTCCAGGCTCGCCTCGTAACCGGCGTAGCCCAGCATCACGGCGCCGAGACCGACGCCGATGCGCGCCTCGTTCATCATGTGGAACATGCAGCGCAGGCCCTGGCCGGGTTGGCCGACGCGGTAGCCGATGGCCCCGGGCGCGCCACGCACGGCGTATTTGCCCTCGCCGAAATTGAGCAGCGTATTCGTCGTGCCGCGGTAGCCGAGCTTGTGGTTCAGGCCGGCCAGCGCGACGTCGTTGCGCTCGCCAGTGAGTTCCCCGCGTTCGTCCACCAGCTTCTTCGGCACGATGAACAGCGAGATGCCGCGCGTGCCGGCCACCGGCCTGCCGTCGGGGCCGGGAATCTTGGCCAGCACCAGGTGCACGATATTCTCGGTGATCTCGTGTTCGCCCCCGCTGATCCACATCTTGCTGCCGCGCAAGCGATAGCGCGGGCCCAGCGGGTCGGCCTCGTACCCTTCACCGTCAGGCACGGCGCGCGTGGCCACATCGCTCAGCGACGAACCGGCCTGCGGCTCGCTCAGGCACATGGTGCCGAACCAGCGGCCGGAAAATTGATTCCTTGCGAAGACCTCGCGCTGCAGCGGCGTGCCGTGCGCCATCACCAGGCCGGCGTTGCCGCTGGTGAGCATGGCGTAGCCGCTCATCGCCACGCTGGCCTGGCTGAAGAAGGCATTGGCCGCCATCTCGATGACGCAGGGCAGTTGCATGCCGCCAAACTCAAAGTCCTGCGCCGCGGCCAGCATGCCGGACTCGACATAGGCTGCCAACGCGCCATGCGTGGCCTCGGGCAGGTGCACGCGCTCGCCGTCGAAGTGGGGTTCCTGGGTATCGGCGAGGCGGTTGAATGGCGCGAACTTCTCGCGCGCGATGCGCTCGCAGGTGTCGAGCACCGAGGCGAAGGTCTCCGTCGAATGGTCGGCAAAGCGTGGCCGCGACAGCAGCGAAGCCACGCCCAGCCAGTCGTGCAGCAGGAAGTCGAGGGTGCGGCGCATCGCGCTTCTCAGTCTGCGGCGGCCACGATGGCCATGGTGGCGGACGCCTTCATCACCAGCGTGCGCACACCGCCTTGTTCGGCATACACCTCGGCTTCGGTGAAGCTCAGGCGCCGGCCGGCCTTCAGCACCGTGGCCTCGCACACGAGGCGCTCGCCACGGCCGGGTCGCAGGGCGCTGGTCTTGAGCTCGGCGGTCAGCGCCCAATGCCCCGCGGGCGCCAGCGTCTGCGCGGCCGCGCCCATGCTGTGGTCGGCCAGCGTGGCCATGACGCCGGCATGCGCCTGGCCGGTGTGCTGCATATGGCGCCTGGCCAGCGGCAACTGCGTGGTGATGCGGCCCGCGCTCACGGCGGTGGGCTCCACGCCGAGGTCGACCATGAAGGGCGAACTTCGGAAGAAGGCGCGCAGCGACTCGAGATCGGCCTGCATGCGGCAGCCGGCGCCGTGGGCGTCAGAGCACCTCGAAGACGCCGGCCGCCCCCATGCCGCCGCCGATGCACATGGTGACGCACACGCGCTTGGCGCCGCGACGCCGGCCTTCGATGAGTGCATGGCCGGTGAGCCGCTGGCCGCTCACGCCGTAGGGGTGGCCCACGGCGATGGCGCCGCCGTTGACGTTGAGCCGGTCCATCGGAATGCCGAGCCGGTCAGCGCAGTACAGCACCTGCACGGCGAAGGCCTCGTTGAGTTCCCACAGATCGATGTCCTCGACCTTCAGGCCCAGACGCTGCAGCACCTTGGGCACGGCGAAGACGGGTCCGATGCCCATCTCGTCGGGCTCGCAGCCGGCCACCGCGAAGCCCAGGAAGCGACCCAGCGGCTTCAGGCCCTTCTGCTCGGCGTAGGTCTCGCTGACCACCACGCAGGCGCCGGCGCCGTCGCTGAACTGGCTGGCATTGCCGGCGGTGACCACGCCGCCCGGCATGGCCGAACGGATGCCCTGGATGCCCTCGAAGGTGGTGCCCGGGCGCAGGCCTTCGTCGGCGCTCAGGCTCACTTCCTTGCTGCGCAGGCCGAGCACGGCATCGGCCACACCGGCGGTCACGGTGACGGGCACGATCTCGTCCTTGAACAGGCCCGCTTCCTGCGCCGCGCAGGCCTTCTGCTGGCTGCCGGCGCCGTAGTGGTCCATGCGCTCCTTGGCGATGCCGTAGCGCTTGGCCACGTTCTCGGCCGTCTGCAGCATGCTCCAGTAGATCTCGGGCTTCATCTTCTGCAGCGCCGGGTCCAGCAGCATGTGCTGGTTCATTTCCTGCTGCACGCAGGAGATGCTTTCCACGCCGCCGGCCACGAACACATCCGCCTCGCCGGCGATGATGCGCTGCGCCGCCAGGGCAATGGTTTGCAGGCCGCTGGAGCAGAAGCGGTTGATGGTGGCGCCGCTCACGGTGATGGGCAGGCCGGCGCGCAGAGCGATCTGACGCGCGATATTCATGCCGGTGGCGCCCTCGGGGTTGGCGCAGCCCATCAACACGTCTTCGACGGCGCCGGGGTCGATGCCGGCGCGTTCGACGGCAGCCTTCACGGCAAAGCTGCCGAGCGTGGCGCCGTGGGTCATGTTGAAGGCGCCCTTCCAGCTCTTGGCCAGCGGCGTGCGTGCGGTGGAGACGATGACGGCACGGGTCATGGTGATGTTCCCTTTGGCTCAGCTCAGGTGAAAGACTTGCCTTCGGCGGCCAGCTTCGCCAGCAGTGGCGCGGGCTGCCAGAACGAGGCGTCATCCAGCGGGTTGGCGGCAAACTGCTTCATGGTCTGCACGACATTGAAGAGGCCCTGCTGGTCGGCGTAGCACATCGGCCCGCCGCGGTGCAGCGGGAAGCCGTAGCCGGTGAGGTAGACCATGTCGATGTCGCTGGCCTTGCTGGCGATGCCCTCTTCCAGGATCTTGGCGCCTTCGTTGACGAGCGCATAGACGAGCCGGTGCACGATCTCCTCGTCGCTGATCTTGCGCGGCGTGATGCCGAGTTCGGTGCGGTGTTTCACGATCATCTCCACGACCAACGGAGACGGAATGGCATCGCGCTTGCCAGGCACATAGTCGTACCAGCCGGCACCTGTCTTCTGGCCGAAGCGGCCCATCTCGCACAGCAGATCAGCTGTTCGGCTGTAGCGCATGCCGGGCTTCTCGACATAGCGGCGCTTGCGGATCGCCCAGCCGATGTCGTTGCCGGCCAGGTCGCCCATGCGGAACGGGCCCATCGCAAAGCCGAACTTTTCCGCCGCCTTGTCCACCTGCGCCGGCGTGCAGCCCTCTTCCAGCAGGAAGCCGCCCTGGCGGCCGTACTGCTCGATCATGCGGTTGCCGATGAAGCCGTCGCACACGCCCGAGACCACCGCCGTCTTGCGGATCTTCTTGGCCAGTGCCATCACGGTGGCCAGCACGTCCTTGGCGGTGGCCTTTCCGCGCACCACTTCCAGCAGCTTCATCACGTTGGCGGGGCTGAAGAAGTGCGTGCCGACGACGTCCTGCGGCCGCTTCGTGAACGAAGCGATCTGGTTCACGTCCAGTGTGCTGGTATTGGTGGCCAGGATGGCGCCGGGCTTCATCACCTCGTCCAGCGTCTTGAAGACCTTTTCCTTGACGCCCATTTCCTCGAACACGGCCTCGATCACCATGTCGGCGCTGGCGATATCGGCGTAGTTCAGCGTCGTGCTCAAGAGCGCCATGCGCGCATCGAGCTTGTCTTGCTTGAGCTTGCCCTTCTTCACCTGGTTGTCGTAGTTCTTGCGGATCGTGGCCACGCCGCGGTCCAGCGCGTCCTGCTTCATTTCCAGCATCACCACCGGGATGCCGGCGTTGAGGAAATTCATGCTGATGCCGCCACCCATGGTGCCGGCGCCGATGACGGCCACCTTCTCGATCTTGCGCTGCGGCGTGTCCTCGGGCACGTCGGGGATCTTGCTCGCGGCGCGTTCGCCGAAGAAGGCGTGGCGCAACGCCTTGCATTCGGGCGTGAACATCAGCGCGGTGAAGATCTCGCGCTCAAAGGCCATGCCGTCGTCGAAGCGGCGCTTGACGGCCGCTTCCACGGCGTCCACGCACCTGGCCGGCGCCGGGAAATTCTTCGCCATGCCCTTGACCATGTTGCGCGCGAACTGGAAGTAGGCGTCGGCGTTGGGATGCGTGCACTTCATGTCGCGCACCCGCGGCAGCGGCTGGCCGGCCGCGTGGGCCGCAGCCATCTCGGACGCGAAGGCACATGCACCGGCGAGCAGGTCGTCACCCAAGATGCGGTCGAACAGCTTCTGGCCGGGCACCGCCGCCAGCATCTCGCTCTTCACCGCCTCGCCGCTGACGATCATGTTCAGCGCCGTTTCGACGCCCAGCACGCGCGGCAGCCGCTGCGTGCCACCGGCGCCGGGGATGAGGCCGATCTTGACTTCGGGCAGCGCCACGTTGGTGCCCGGCGCGGCGACGCGGTAATGGCAACCCAGGGCGAGTTCCAGCCCGCCGCCCATGCACACGCTGTGCACGGCCGCGATCACTGGTTTCGTGGCCATCTCCAGCTGGCGGATCAGCGACAGCAGGTTGGGTTCGGCCACCGCTTTCGGGCTGCCGAATTCCTTGATGTCGGCGCCGCCCGAAAAGGCCTTGCCGGCGCCGGTGACCACGATCGCGGCCACCGCCGCGTCGGCAAGCGCCCGCTCGACGCCGGCGCTGAATTCGCGCCGGGTGTCGTAGCCCAGGCCGTTGACTGGCGGGTTGTCGAGGGTGATGACGGCGACATCGCCGCGCACTGCATAACTGGCACCCATGGGGACTCCTCGAAAGGGAAAAAGAACGGTCGTTCGATTCTAGGCTTCGGTGCCCGGAGCGCCTGTCGCTGGTGCGACAAGGCTGCGGCAGCGGCGGCTCGCCCAGGTGGCTAGACCTCCAGCCACTCCTTGCGGATATAGGCATTGGCCCGCAGGTCCACCGGCGTGCCCTCGAAGACGATCTGGCCGTGGCCCATGACCAGGCAGCGGTCGGCCACTTCCAGCGCGATGGTGAGCTTCTGCTCCACCAGCAGCACCGAGATGCCGCGCCGCTTCAGTTCGCGCAGGTACTCGGCCACCAGTTCCACGATCTTGGGCGCCAGGCCTTCGGTGGGCTCGTCGATCATGATCAGTTCGGGGTCACCCATCAGCGTGCGGCACAAGGTGAGCATCTGCTGTTCGCCGCCCGAGAGCACGCCGGCTTCCGTGTGCTGGCGCTCCTTCAGGCGCGGGAACATGCCGTACATGTCGTCGAACGACCAACGGCCCGCCTTGGCGCCGCGCTTCTGGCCCAGCATCAGGTTCTGGTGCACCGTGAGCGTGGGAAAGATGTCGCGGTTCTCGGGCACGTAGCCGATGCCGGTGTGGGCGATCTCGAAGGCCTTGCTGCCCAGGATTTCAGCGTCCTTCCAGCGCACCGAACCCGTGCCGTCGACCAGGCCCATGATGGTCTTCACCGTGGTGGAGCGGCCCGAGCCGTTGCGCCCGAGCAAGGCCACGATCTCGCCCGGCCGCACGTCGAAATTCACGCCGTGCAGCACATGGCTCTTGCCGTAGAAGGCGTGGACGTTGTTCAGCTTCAGCATGGTCAATGCCCTGCGGCGCGGCCCTGCGCGGCCTGGCCGGCTTCGGCCTGCTGGTCGGCCAGCGCCGACCCTAGATAGGCCTCCTGCACACGCGCGTCGGCGCGCACGCGCTCGGGCGTGTCGAAGGCGATGACCTCGCCATAGACCAGCACCGCGATCTTGTCGGCCAGGCCAAAGACCACGCCCATGTCGTGCTCCACGGTGAGCAGCGTCTTGCCGGCGGTGACCTCGCGGATGAGGTTGACAAAGCGTGCCGTCTCGCTGCGGCTCATGCCGGCCGTGGGCTCGTCGAGCAGGATCACGCCGGCGCCGCCGGCGATGGTGATGCCGATCTCCAGCGCGCGCTGCTCGGCGTAGGTCAGGTTCATGGCCAGCACGTCGCGCCGCTTCGCCAGTTTGAGCATCTCCATCACTTCTTCGGCGCGGTCATTGGCGTCGTGCAGGTCGGCCAGGAATTTCCAGAAGGCGTACCTGTAGCCCAGGCTCCACAACACGGCGCAGCGCAGGTTCTCGAACACCGACAGCCGCGTGAACAGATTGCTGACCTGGAAGCTGCGCGCCAGCCCCAGCCGCGTGATCTCGTAGGGCTTCAGGCCGTCGATCTTCTGCCCATGCAGCAGGATGTCGCCCGACGTGCTGCCGAAGCGGCCGCTGATCAGGTTGAACAGCGTGCTCTTTCCCGCGCCGTTGGGCCCGATGATGGCCACGCGCTCGCCGGGGTGCACGGCCAGATTGGCGCCGCGGATGATCTCGGTCTTGCCGAAGCTCTTGCGCACGTCGCGCAGTTCCACGGCGTACTTGGCGTTGCCCGAAGTTGCGGCCTTCATCCTGCCGACCTCATATCGCCGCCTCGCGCCGCTTGATCTCGCGTTCGATCTCTTCCTGCGTCTGGCCCCACTGCAGCGCAAACTGGCGCCGGGTCAGTTCGAACAACGCCATGCCCACGGCCAGCACGAAGCAGGCGCCGAACCAGCTGTCCAGTCGCTGGACGTCGAGCGTGGCGCCCAGGAAATTGAACTGCGTGCCGATGGTGTCGCCCAGTTGCAGGTGGTACACCAGTTCGACCAGCGCCGCAGCGCCTACGAGCACGGCCACGCCGGTGCCGAACAGCGCCAGGTACGAAGCCAGCAGCGGCCGCAACTTGCCGAAGGCCGCCACGCGCAGGTTCATCATGATCAGGCTGGCGATGCCGCCCGGGGCATACATCACCATGAAAAGGAAGACCAGGCCCAGGTAGAGCAGCCAGGCCTTGGTGAATTCCGACAGCAGGGCACCGGCCAGCACCAGCAGCACGGCGCCGATGATGGGCCCGAAGAAGAAGATGGCTCCCCCCAGAAAGGTGAACAGCAGGTAGGCCCCCGAATTTGCCGCGCCCACCACCTCGGCGGTGGTGATCTCGAAATTGAGCGCGTACATGCCGCCGGCGATGCCGGCAAAGAAGCCGGAAACGATGAAGGCGATATAGCGCACGCGCTGGGTGCTGTAGCCGATGAATTCCACACGCTCGGGGTTGTCGCGCACGGCATTGAGCACACGCCCCAGTGGTGTGCGCGTGAACGCGAACATGGCCGCCGTGCAGACGAAGGTGTAGATGGCCAGCAGGTAATAGACCTGGATCTGGGGCCCGTAGGTGATGCCCAGGAAAGGCTCGCCGGTCACGCGGTTGGCCGACACGCCGCCTTCGCCACCGAAGAATTCCGGCACCATGAGCGACATGGCGAACACGAGTTCGCCGATGCCCAGCGTGATCATCGCGAAGGGCGTGCCCGCCTTCTTGGTGGTCACGAAACCCAGCACCACGGCGAACCCGGCGCCGGCCAGGCCGCCCACCAGCGGGATCAGGCTCACCGGCACCGGCAGGCTGCCGTCTCCTATGGCCACCAGGGCGTGGATGGCCACGAAGGCCCCCAGGCCGGTGTAAACGGCGTGGCCGAAGCTGAGCATGCCGCCCTGGCCCAGCAGCACGTTGTACGAAAGACAGGCCACGATGGCGATACCCATCTGCGACAGCAGGCTGACCTGGAAATTGCCGCTGAAGACCTTGGGCGCGGCCAGGAGCACCAGCGCGAACAGTCCCCAAAGCACCCACCGCCCCACGTTCCAGGGCTTGAAGTGGTAGCGCGGGCGGCTTTCGTGGGTGCGTCCCATCGCTAGCCCTCACGCGTGCCGAGCAGACCCTTGGGCCGGAAGATCAGGATCAGCACCAGCAGCAGGTAGGGCAGGATCGGCGCTACCTGCGACAGCGTGAGCTTCATCAGCGTGCTGCCCGCCAACGCCGCGCCCGGCTCGATGCCCATGCCCGCCAGGACGCTTCCCAGCGAAATGTCCAGCGCCACCGCGAAGGTCTGCAGGATGCCGATGAGCAGCGAGGCCAGGAAAGCTCCGCCCAGCGAGCCCATGCCGCCCACCACCACCACCACGAAGATCACCGCGCCCACGGCGGCCGCCATGGACGGCTCGGTGACGAAAGTGCTGCCGCCGATCACCCCGGCCAGCCCGGCCAGCGCCGCGCCGGCGCCGAAGACCATCATCAGCACGCGCGGCACGTTGTGGCCCAGCGCCTCCACCATTTCGGGGTGCGTGAGCGCACTCTGGATCACCAGGCCGATGCGCGTGCGCGTGAGCAACAGCCACAGCGCCACCAGCATCACCAGCGCCACCAGCATCATGAAGCCGCGCGTGGCCGGAAACGGCGAGCAGACCACGCGCACGGCGGCGTCGGCGGCGCGGCACAGGGCGTCGGGCGCGGTGCCGAAGACCAGGTCCATGCCACTCTGCGACGAATTGACGATCGTGAAGGCGGGACCGCGCAGCACCTCGGGCGGCTTGAAGTCCACCGCCGTGCGGCCCCAGATGAGCTGCACCAGGTCGAGCAGCACGTAAGACAGGCCGAAGGTCACCAGCAGTTCCGGCACGTGGCCGAACTTGTGCACGCGGCGCAGGCAGAAGCGCTCGAACAGCGCCCCCAGCACGCCGGCAGCCAGCGGGCCGACCACCAGCCCCGGCCAGAAGCCCACCAGCTGCGCCACGGTGTACGCTGCGTAGGCACCCACCATGTAGAAGCTGGCATGGGCAAAATTCAGCACGCCCATCATGCTGAAGATCAGCGTCAACCCCGAGCTCAGCATGAACAACAACAGCCCGTAGCTCAGGCCGTTGAGCATCGAAATGGTGAAGAACTCCATCAGGCGGACATAGGCAAGCGCCAAGGCAAAGAAACGGGGCCCTCCGACCGTTTGCGGACGGGCCCCGGCGAACGCATGGATCCGGGCGAGGCTACGGACGCTTCATCTGGCAGCTCGTGGGTGTGCTCGACACATAGTTCGGGTATTCCTTGACCAGCGCCAGCGTCATGCCGGTCTTCTCAGGGCTGTAGGAAAACTTGGCGTCGGCCTTCTGCCAGGCGGTAATGAACAAGGGCTGCTGCAACTGGTGGTCGGCCTTGCGGATTTCCACCTCGCCAGCCAGGGCGCTCTTCCAGCTGAGACCTTCCATCGCCGCGGCGACCTTCACCGGATCGGTCGACTTGGCCTTGGCCATCGCCGCCCCCAGGCTTTCGAAGATGCGGATCGTCGACCCGGTGTAGAAGTCATCGTTGTACTTCTGCTGGAATTCCTGCTGCCAGGCGCCCATCTGCCCACCCATGTTGTAGTGGTTGTAGGAGACCTGGAACACGCGGCCCGCGCCATTGGTGCCCAGCGCCGTGGGCGTTCCGGTCACGCCGGTGTAGTAGGTGAAGAACTTGCCGTTGTAGCCGCCCTCGTTCGCCGCCTTCACCAGCAGCGACAGGTCGGAACCCCAGTTGCCGGTGATCACCGTGTCGGCGCCAGAAGCCTTGATCTTGGCGATGTAGGGCGCAAAGTCGCGCACCTGCGCCAGCGGGTGCAGGTCCTCGCCGACAATCTGGATGTCAGGGCGCTTGCGCGCGAGGTTTTCCTTCGCGAACTTCGCCACCTGGTGGCCGTGCGAGTAGTTCTGGTTCAGCAGGTAGATCTTCTTGATGTCCAGCTGCTCCTTGATGAAGCTGCTCATGGCTTCCATCTTCATCGACGTGTCGGCGTCGTAGCGGAAATGCCAGTAGCTGCACTTGCTATTGGTGAGATCGGGGTCGACGGCCGAGTCGTTGAGGTAGATCACCTCCTTGCCCGGATTGCGCTCGTTGTGCTTGTTGACGGCATCGATCAACGCCAGCGCCACCGACGAGCCGTTGCCCTGAATGATGTAGCGTACCCCCTGGTCGATGGCCGACTTCAAGGCATTCAGGCTTTCGGTCGGGCTGAGCTTGTTGTCGATGAAGCTGATCTCGAACTTGACGCCGGCCGGATTCGACGCGCTGAACTTCTCGGCAAAGAACTGGTAGCCCTTGCTCTGACTCACGCCGACCGGGCCCAACAGGCCGGAAAGCGGGTCGATGCGCACCAGCTTGACCACCTGCCCCTGCAAGGGCTTGGCCTGCGCGAAAACGAGGCCGGACGAAAGCGCAGCGGCTGCCGCCACCGAAACACCGAACAGACGACGCGTGAATCTCATGTCTTGTCTCCTGGGGACGTGAATGGCGGAATTGCGATCTGCAAAACCTGGATAAGGTAACGGAAGTGGATGCCCCTGGCCGTCAGGGACTACCCCGAAGCCTTGTCCCCGGGGTGACAAGACCATGACCCCAGGGCCGGCCGGCCGGGGCGGTCCAGCGGACAATCACCGGTCCCGGCCGAGCGGCGGTCCGAAAGGCCGACCCGCGGCTGAAGCGCAACGGGCACGACTCTCCCCGGACTGTCCATCCTTCATGAAGCCGCCCATGCCCCACGACCACGACGACCCCCGCTACCCGGTGCGCAAGACCGACGCCGAGTGGCGCACCGAGCTCGACCCCATGCAGTACGAGGTGGCGCGCCATGCCGCCACCGAGCGCGCCTTCACCGGCCAGTACTGGGACCACTTCGACGATGGCCGCTACCTGTGCGTGGGCTGCGGCACGCCCCTCTTCGAGAGCGGCACCAAATTCGATGCCGGCTGCGGCTGGCCCAGCTACTGGCAGCCGATCAACAGCGAGGTGGTCGAGCGCGTCGTCGACGCCAGCCACGGCATGGTGCGCGTGGAGGTGCGCTGCAACCGATGCGGCAGTCACCTCGGGCATGTGTTCGAGGACGGCCCCGAGCCCACCGGCGAGCGCTTCTGCATCAATTCGGCGTCCATCGCCTTCCAGCCGGAGCCGAAATGACCGCCGACGAGATCGAAACCCGGCTGCGCGCCGCACTGTCACCGCAGCGGCTGCAGGTGCAGGACGACAGCCACCTGCACGCCGGGCACGCCGGTGCACGCGAGGGACGGCACTTCACGGTGCTCATCGCCAGCACGCGCTTCGCCGGCCTGTCGCGCGTGGCGAGGCATCGTCTTGTGTATGATTCTTTGGGCCCGTTGGGCGCGCAAGGCGTGCACGCGCTGGCCATCGTGGCCGAGGTACCACCAGCCGACTGAACACAGGCGACCGACCCCAGGCCACCCGCGCCCGCTCCATCCGGCGCAGGTCTTCACGCCGCCACGCGTCCGTGGCCCCACTCCTGAAAGCAGCTCACCGATGAAGCCGATGACTCCCGCCGCGCGCGCGGCACTGATCCTTGTCGTGTCCACCCTGGCGCTGCCGCTGTCCGCCGCGGCCCAGAATATCGCCATCGTCAACGGCAAGGCCGTGCCCAAGGCACGCGTGGACCTGCTGCTGCAGGAAGCCGCCCGCGCCGGCCAGCCGGTCGCGCCCGAGATGGAGGCCCAGGCCCGCGACCAGGTGGTGTTGCGCGAGATCTTCGTGCAGGAGGCCGAGAAGCGTGGCATTGCCGCCTCGCCCGACTACAAGGCGCGCATGGAACTGGCGCGCCAGAGCGTGCTGATCCGCGAGCTGTTCGACGACTACCGCAAGAAGAACCCCGTCACCGACGCCGAAGCCCAGGCCGAATACGACAAGTTCAAGGCCCAGGCCAGCGGCACCGAATACCGCGCCCGCCACATCCTGGTCGACAGCGAGGACGAGGCCAAGAGCCTGACGGCCCAGATCAAGGGCGGCGCCAGCTTCGAGGAACTGGCCAAGAAGCATTCCAAGGACGCGGGCTCGGGCCAGAATGGCGGCGACCTCGACTTCGCCAAGGCCGATTCCTACGTGCCCGAATTCGGCGGCGCCCTGGCCAAGCTGCAGAAGGGCCAGATGACAGAAGCACCCGTGAAGAGCCAGTTCGGCTGGCACATCATCCGCCTGGAAGATACGCGTGACGCGCCGTTCCCGCCCTTCGAGGAGGTGAAGCCGCAACTCAAGCAGCGCATGGAACAAGCCAAGATGCAGAAATTCCAGGAAGAGTTGCGCTCCAAGGCCAAGACCGACTACAAGTTCAGCCAGCCCTGAAGCAGTGCACCTGGCAGTCAGCCGCCGCCGCCGCTGCCTGCAGCGGCGGGTCCGTCTCTACCGCTCCATTTCGGTGCCCGTTACGGCAGCAGCACGGTCGACCCCGTGGTCTTGCGCGCTTCCAGATCGCGGTGCGCCTGCGCGGCTTCGGCCAACGGATAACGCTGGTCGATGCGGATCCTGACCTGGCCGCTGCCCACCACCGCGAACAGCTCGTTGGCCATGGCCTGCGTGGACTCGCGCGTGGCGATGTGGGTGAACAGCGTGGCCCGCGTCAGGTACAGAGATCCCTTGGGCCCGAGGTTGCCGATGGCGAACGGCGGCACCGGCCCCGAGGCATTGCCGAAGCTGGCCATCAGTCCGAACGGGCGCAGGCAGTTCAGGCTGCCTTCGAAGGTGTCCTTGCCGATCGAGTCGTAGACCACCTTCACGCCCTGGCCGCCAGTGATTTCCTTCACCCGCGCCACGAAGTCCTCCTTCGTGTAGTCGATGACATGCGCGGCGCCGTGCTCCAGCGCCAGCGCGCACTTGGCCGCGCCGCCGGCGGTGCCGATGAGCTGCAGGCCCAGCGCCTTGGCCCACTGGCAGGCGATCAAGCCCACGCCGCCGGCGGCGGCATGGAACAGCACGGGGTCGCCGGGCTGCAGGCCCTGCACCGGCAGCGTTTTCTTCAGCAGGTATTGCGCCGTGAGCCCCTTGAGCATCATGCCGGCGGCGGTGTCGAAGTCGATGGCGTCGGGCAGCCGGCATACGGTCTTGGCCGGCATCACACGCACCTGGCTGTAGCTGCCCGGCGGGTTGCTGGCATAGGCGGCACGGTCGCCCGCCTGCAGGTGCGTGACCCCCTCGCCCACGGCTTCCACGATGCCGGCGCCTTCCATGCCCAGGGTCAGCGGCAGCGGGTTGGCGTAGAGCCCCGTGCGCTGATAGACGTCGATGAAATTCAGGCCGCAGGCCAGGTGGCGGATGCGGATCTCGCCCGGGCCGGGATCGCCCGCGGGCAAGTCGACGAGCTTCATCTGCTCGGGGCCGCCGTAGGCGGTGATCTGTATCGCTTGGGACATGCGGTGTCTCCGGTGGGCAAGCACGTGGCCAGGGCCGCGAGGTTAAGCCATGCGGCTGCGCCATGCCCGGCACGGGACATCCCGCAGGCCGTGGCACGATCGGGACCTGCCATGAAGCGCCTCGTGCAAGCCCCCAATGCCGCCATCGCCACGTTGTGGGCCGACATGCTGCGCCAGGCCGGCTTCGCGGTCAGCGTGCAGCGCTACTTCAGCGGCAGCATCGCCGGCGAGATTCCGCCCGACCAGGCCCTGCCCGAGGTCTGGGTGCTGGACGACGGCGAGCATGCGCGTGCCACCGCGCTGCTGCACGAACTGCGCCACCTGCCGCATGTGCACTGGCTGTGCGCGGCCTGCGGCGAGCGGGTCGACGGCCCCTTCGAGCAGTGCTGGAACTGCGGAGCGATGCGGCAGTGATCGGACACCTCACGCCGCGCCTGGCCGCGCTGCTGACGCTGGCGCCGCTGTTGTGGGCGGGCAATGCCGTGGTCGGCCGACTCATGGTGGGCCAGGTGCCACCGCTGACGCTGAACCTGCTGCGCTGGGCGCTGACGGCGCTGATCCTGCTGCCACTGGGCTGGCGCGCGCTGCGCCAGCCGCAACGCATCACCCGGCGCTGGGGCTACCTGGCGCTGGTCGGGTTGCTGGGGGTGGGCATGTTCAATGCGCTGCAATACCTGGCGCTGGTGACGAGCACGCCGATCAACACCACGCTGGTGGCCTGCAGCATGCCGGTGTGGATGCTGGCCGTGGGCACGCTGTTCTTCGGCGTGCACCCGACGAAGCGGCAGTTGGTAGGCGCCGCCGTCGGCCTGGCCGGCGTGCTGTGGGTCATCGGCCGTGGTTCGCTGCAGACGCTGCTGACCGTTCGCCTGGTGCCCGGTGACCTGTTCATGCTGGCCGCCGTCGTCGGCTGGGCCTTCTACAGCTGGCTGCTCGTGCAGCCGCCGGCGCACATGCGCGGCGCCGAGCGGCCGACGGCAGAACAAGGCTGGGACTGGGCCGGCTTTCTGCTCGTGCAGACGCTGTTCGGGCTGGCCGCGGCGGGCCTGTTCAGTGCCGGCGAACAACTGGCCGGCGCGGCGCCCATCCAGTGGAGCCTGGGCGTGCTGGGCGCACTGCTCTACGTCTCGCTGGGCGCGTCGGTGCTGGCCTACCGCTGCTGGGGGCTGGGCGTGGCCGAAGGCGGGCCGGCGCTGGCCGCCTTCTTCAACAACCTCACGCCACTGTTCGCGGCCCTGCTTTCGGCGCTGGTGCTGGGCGACGCGCCGCAGCCGTACCACGGGCTGGCCTTCGTGCTCATCGTGGCCGGCATCGCCATATCGGCTTCGCGCGCACGCCCCGGTCAGAAGGTACCTGGGTAGGCGCCGCCGTCGATGAGCAGGTTCTGGCCAGTGATGTAGCCGGCGTGCGCGCTGCACAGGAAAGCACAGGCGGCGCCGAATTCGTCGGCATTGCCGAAACGCCGCGCCGGCACCGTGGCGCGGCGTGCCGCCAGCACCTCTTCCAGCGTCTTGCCGCTCTTGGCCGCCGCTCCCATGGACGTGGTGCGCACGCGGTCGGTGTCGAACACACCCGGCAGCAGGTTGTTCACGGTGACGTTGGCCGAAGCCAGCCGGCTCTGCCGCGCCAGCCCGGCGATGAAACCGGTGAGCCCGCTGCGCGCGCCGTTGGAAAGGCCCAGGATGTCGATCGGCGCCTTCACAGCGCCTGAGGTGATATTCACGATGCGCCCCCAGCCGCGCCCGGCCATGGCGTCGATGGTGGACTTGATCAGTTCGATGGGCGTCAGCATGTTGGCGTCCAGCGCCTTGATCCAGGCCTCGCGGTCCCAGTCGCGGAAGTCACCCGGCGGCGGGCCGCCGGCGTTGTTGACCAGGATGTCGACCTGCGGGCAGGCCGCCAGCGCCGCGGCGCGGCCGTCGGGCGTGGTGATGTCGCCGGCCACCGCCAGCACTTGCACCGCCGGATTCAGCGCGCGCAACTCGGCCGCCGTGGCCTCCAGCGCTTCGACACCGCGCGCCGTGATGACCAAGTTTGCACCTTCGCCCGCCAGCGCCTTCGCGCAGCCCTTGCCCAGTCCCTTGCTGGCCGCGCAGACCAGCGCCCACTTGCCCTGAATGCCGAGATCCATGTCTTTCTTCTCCTTGAACGTTCAACGTGCGTGCGCCAGCAGCCACACGCCCAGCAGCACGAGCACCGTGCCGGCGGCGATCCATGCATTCATGGGTTCGCCCAGGATCAGCACCCCCATCATGAGGGTCGACAGCGGCCCGATCATGCCCGTTTGCGCGGTGAGCGTGGCGCCGATGCGTTCGATGGCCATCATCACCATCAGCACCGGTGCGAAGGTGCACAGGGTGGCGTTGAGCAGCGAGAGCCAGATCACCTCGGGCGCCACCCATGCGGCCGCCAGCGGCCGCAGCAACAAGAATTGCGCGATGCACAGCAGCGAGGCCACGGATGTGGCCCATCCGGTGAGCCGCAGCGCGCCCAGGCGCCTGACCTCCCTGCCGCTGTAGGCCAGGTAGACGGCATAGCTCACTGCGCTGCCGAACACCAGCGCCGCGCCCAAGGCGCTGTCGGCACCGGCCAGCCGCACCTCGTGGCCGAAGACCAGCAGCACACCGGCATAGCTGACCGCCAGCGCCAGCAGCTGGCGTCCGCTCACGCGCTGGCGGAACAGCAGCCAGCCCAGTGCCAGCACCAGGGTCGGGTTCAGGTACAGGATCAGCCGCTCCAGGCTGGCCGTGATGTACTGCAGGCCGGCGAAGTCGAGAAAACTCGCCAGGTAGTAGCCGCAGAAGCCCAGGCCTGCCACCGCAACCAGGTCGCGCCGCGCCAAAGGCGGCTTGCCGCGTCCGGCCCACCAGGCCAGGGCCACGAACAAGGGCAGCGCGAACAGCATGCGGTACATGATCAGCGTCACCGCATCCACGTCGTGCCGATAGGCCAGCTTGACGATGATGGCCTTGGCCGAAAAGGCCACCGAGCCGGCGGCGGCAAGTGCCAGGCCGGGGCCCAGGCGCGCGGGCGCCGCGCTCAAAAGCCGACGGCCTGCCCGTCGCGCCGCGGGTCGCTGGCCGCGGCGTAGCCGGTCACGGCCACGTCGCCCTGCCCTTCGTCCAGGCGCCAGATGAACTGCCCGGCGCCGTAGTCCTGGTAGCTGTCGGCAAAGGGCTCGACGCGGTGGCCCAGGTCGCGCAGGCCTTGCGCGGTGGCGGGGTCGAAACCGGGCTCGGCGTTGAGGGTGCCGCCATACCAGCGCCAGCGCGGTGCGTCGCAGGCGGCCTGCGGCTGCTGGTGGTAGTCGAGCATGCGCACCAGCGTCTGCATGTGGCCTTGCGGCTGCATGTCGCCGCCCATCACGCCGTAGCTCATCACCGGCTTGCCGCTGCGGGTCAGGAAGGCCGGGATGATGGTCTGGAACGGCCGCTTGCCCGGGCCGACGAGGTTGTCGCTGGTCTCGTCGAGCGTGAAGCCGTGGCCGCGGTTCTGCAGGCTCAGGCCGTAGCCCGGCACCACGATGCCCGAGCCGAAGCCCATGTAGTTGCTCTGGATGAAGCTGACCATCATGCCTCGCTCGTCGGCCGCGGTCAGGTACACGGTGCCGCCCTGCGGGCCGTGGCCGGGGCCGAAGTCCTGCGCGCGGCGGGGGTCGATCAAACGTGCACGGCGGGCCAGGTAGTCGTCGTCGAGCATCTGCGCGGGCGTCAGCCGCATGGCGCGCGGCTCGGCGACGTATTTGTAGACATCGGCAAAGGCCAGCTTCATGGCCTCGATCTGCAGGTGCTGCGAAGCCACGCCGTCCACCGGCAGCGCCGCGAGGTCGAATTGCTCCAGGATGCCCAGGGCGATGAGCGCGGCGATGCCCTGGCCGTTGGGCGGGATCTCGTGCAGGCGCCAGCCGCGGTAGTCGCGGCCGATGGGGTCCACCCACTCCGGCTGGTAGGCAGCGAAGTCGGCGGCGGTCATGGCGCCGCCGTGGGCGCGTGCGTGGCTTGCCGCGGCGGCGGCGATCTCGCCGCGGTAGAAGGCCTCGCCCCGGGTCTGGGCAATCAGGCGCAGCGAGCGCGCGGCGGCGGCAAAGGTAAAGCGTTCACCGACCTGCGGCTCGCGCCCGGACCAGCCCGGCCCCTGCATGAAAGCCTCGGCAAAACCGGGCTGCGCGGTCAATTCCGGCAGCGAAGCGGCATTGCGCCACTTCTGCTGGATGACCACCGGCACCGCATAGCCGCGCTCGGCCACCTCGATGGCCGGCGCCAGCACGTCGCCGAAGGGCAGCTTGCCGAAGCGCTGGTGCAGCGCCGTCCAGGCCGCCACGGCGCCGGGCACGGTGACCGAGTCCCAGCCGCGCTTGGGTGGCCGCTTCGCGTCGGCACCGTATTTGGCGCGAAAGTAGGCCGGCGTCCAGGCCGCCGGCGCCGGACCGGAGGCATTCAGCCCGTGCAGTTGCGTGCCGTCCCACAGGATGCAGAAGGCGTCCGATCCCAGGCCGTTGCTGCAGGGCTCGACGATGGTCAGCACGGCCGCCGTGGCGATGATGGCGTCGACGGCATTGCCGCCGGCCTGCAGCATGCGCAGCCCGGCTTGCGCGGCCAGCGGGTGCGAGGTGGAAACGACGTTGCGCGCGAACAGGGGCGAGCGCTGGCTGGCATAGCCAGTGGTCCAGTCGAAGGTGTGGGTCAAGGCAATTCTCGCAACGGGTGATGACAACGTTCAAGTATCGCCGCAGCGCCTATGGGCGGGCCGATCGCCCAGGGCAGAGGCTCGATTCAACGCAGAGGCGCAGAGGACGCAGAGAAAGACACGAGGAGGGAAAGAGGTGAGCCAGGCGGTGACCCGATGGCGTTGCAAATCTCTGCGTCCTCGGCTGTCCCCCTCTGCGCCTCTGCGTTGCGGATCTGCTGGTCCTCCGCAGCGCCGAGCCCTCAGCCACGCGCCTCGGGCGGCGGGCCTTCGGCCACATAGCGCCTTGTCTTCGGCGGCTCCGGGCCCAGCTGGAATGACAGGCGGCGCGCCCGCAGATCGGCATCGAAGGCGCTGAAGCGCTCCAGCCGGCGCTGGTGCTCGAGCCAGTTCTCGTCGACGAAATATTCCACGTAGCGCCCGGGCTGCGCGGTGTCGCGGAACAGGCCCCAGGACAACGCGCCCTGGCGCAGCCGTGCGCGCCGCGTGCGCTGCATGACTTCGGCGAAGGCGGCGGCGCGGGCGGGGTCGATGAGGTATTCCACCGTCACCATCACCGGCCCGTCGTCGGGCGCGATGTCGATCGCCACCGGCGGCAGCTGGCCCAGCGGCACGGGCGAGAAGTCGATCTCGCCGCGGCC
This sequence comes from Rubrivivax sp., assembly GCA_034522875.1. Taxonomy (GTDB): domain Bacteria; phylum Pseudomonadota; class Gammaproteobacteria; order Burkholderiales; family Burkholderiaceae_C; genus Rubrivivax. The sequence continues at coordinate 37,675 of JAXHKY010000016.1, forward strand.
TTCCACGCTGATGCGTCGCGTGGCCAGCACCACGACCACGCCGAACACCGCCGCGGCGATCACCGCCGTGCGCACGCTGAAAAGCCCCGCCACCTGCCCCCACACCAGCGAACCGGCCGCGGCGCCACCCATCAGCGCCATCTGGTAGATGGACATGCCGCGCGCACGGATCCAGTCGGGCAGCGCGGTCTGCGCCGCGATGACCAGCGAATTGGCCACCGAGATCCAGGCCATGCCCAGGAACACCATGGCCGGCAGCGCGACCCAGATCTGGGGCACGGCCACGATCAGCGTCGACAGCACCGCATGCACCAGCGTACCGATGGTGACGAACTGGTCGCGGCTGTAGCGCGCGCGCCAGCGCGGGAAATACAGCGCCGCGGTGATGGCGCCCGCGCCCAGACACGACAGCATCACCGTGAAGGTGGCCGGCCCGCCGCCGTGCAGCCGCAGCGCCACCAGCGGCAGCAGCGACACCAGCGCCGTGCTCTGCAGGAAGAACAGGAAGATGCGCAGCAGCACCGCCTTCAGGCGCGGCGACTGCCAGGCGAAATTCAGGCCGACACGCATGGCGCCCACGAAACGCTCGCCGGGCAACGCGCTGGCGCGTGGCGCCTCGCCCCGCCAGCGCAGCACCAGCGTGAAAGCCACGCCGGCCAGCAACGCGTTGAGCACGAAGACCGCGGCCGGGCTCACGGTGGAAATCAGCACGCCGGCCAGCACCGGGCCGACCACGCGTGACAGGTTCATCGCGATGCCGTTCAGCGCCAGCGCCTGCGGCAGCAGGTCGCGCGTCACCGTCTGCGGCACGATGGCCGCGAATACCGGCCAGCGCAGGGCCAGGCCGATGCCGTTGGAAAAGGTCAGCAGCAGCAGCAGCTCGGCCGTCAACTGCCCGGCCAGCGACAGGCCCGCCAGCAACAGCGCGTTCACCGACACCCACAACTGCGTGGCCGCGTAGTAGCGGCGCCGGTTCACGATGTCGGCCAGCGCGCCGCTGGGCAGGCCGAGCAGGAACACGGGCAAGGTGCTGGCGGTCTGCACCAGCGCCACCATCACGGGGCTCGTGGTGAGCGTGGTCATCAGCCAGGCGGCGGCCACGTCGTTCATCCACATCGTGAGGTTGGCCGCCAGCCAGGCGAACCACAGGCCGCGGAAGACGGGGCCTTCGAGCGGGGTCAGCGCAGCGGGCAGACGCACGGCCTCAGCTCCGGCGCCCGATGGCGGACGCGTCGCGACGCAGGCGCGGCAAGCGGTTCAATCCGCCTCCTGGAAAGCCGCCTGGCGTTGGCGCCTGATGGCGGGCAGCGACACCACCAGGATCATCAGCGCGGCGGCCACCAGCAGCGCGGCCGACAAGGGGCGCGTGACGAAAGTGCCCCAGTCGCCGCGCGACAGCAGCAAGGCGCGGCGCAGGTTCTCTTCCATCATCGGGCCCAGGATGAAACCCAGCAGCAGCGGCGCCGGCTCGCAGCCCAGCTTGTGGAAGAGGTAGCCCAGGACGCCGAAGCCGGCGGCCACGAAGATGTCGAAATTGTTGTTGTTCAGCGTATACAGGCCGATGCCGCAGAAGCACACGATGGCCGGAAACAGCAAGCGGTAGGGCACCGTCAGCAGCTTGATCCAGATGCCGATCAGCGGCAGGTTCAGCACCACCAGCATGGCGTTGCCGATCCACATGCTGGCGATCAGGCCCCAGAACAGGTCGGGGTTGCTGGTCATGACCTGCGGCCCCGGCTGGATGCCCTTGATCGTCATCGCCCCCACCATCAGCGCCATCACCGCATTGGGCGGGATGCCTAAAGTGAGCATGGGGATGAAGCTGGTCTGCGCGCCGGCGTTGTTGGCGCTCTCGGGGCCGGCCACGCCCTGGATCGCGCCCTGACCGAAGGGCACGCTCGGGTGCCTGGAGATTTTCTTCTCCAGGGTATAGCTGGCGAACGACGACAGCAGCGCGCCGCCGCCGGGCAGCACGCCCAGCACGGAACCCAGTGCGGTGCCGCGCAACACGGCGGGCCAGGCTTCCTGAAAGTCCTTCGACGTCGGCCACAAGCCTTTCACTTCTTTCGTGAACACCTCGCGCTGCCCGGCCGGTCGGCCGAGGTTGGCGATGATCTCGCCGAAGCCGAAGACGCCCATCGCGATGGCCACGAAGCCGATGCCGTCGGTCAGTTCGGGGATGTCGAAGCTGTAGCGCGGCACGCCCGAGATGACGTCAGTATTGACCTGCCCGAGCAGCAGACCGAGCACGATCATGGCGATGGCCTTGACGAGCGAACCCGAGGCCAGCACCACGGCGCCGATGAGTCCCAGCACCATGAGGCTGAAATATTCTGCCGGGCCGAATTCGAACGCCAGCTCGGTGAGCGGTGGCGCGAAGGCGGCGATGATCAGCGTGCCCACGCAGCCGGCAAAGAAACTGCCCAGGCCGGCGGCGGCCAGCGCCGGGCCGGCGCGGCCGCGGCGCGCCATGGCGTAGCCGTCGATCGCGGTGACGACAGAACTCGCCTCGCCCGGCACGTTGATCAGGATCGCGGTGGTGCTGCCGCCGTATTGCGCGCCGTAATAGATGCCGGCCAGCATGATCAGCGCCGGTGTGGCGTCCAGCGCATAGATGCTGGGCAGCAGCATGGCGATGGTGGCCACCGGCCCTAAGCCGGGCAGCACGCCGATCAGCGTGCCCAGCAGCGCGCCGCCGAAGGCATAGGCCAGGTTTTGCCACGAGAAGGCGACCGAAAAACCCAGTGCCAGGTGGTTCAGCAGCTCGTTCATGGCCGGCGTTTCAACGCACGAACGCCGGCAGCAGCGGGATCGTCAGGTTCAGGCCCCAGATGAAGATGCACCCGCTGCCGACGGTCAGCACCGCGGCATTGGCCAGGGCCTCGCCCCAGTGGAATTCGTCGCCGGCCAGTGCGGTGATGAAGACGAGCAAGGGCAGCGCGATGAACAGCCCCAGCCAGGGCAGCAGCACGCCAAACAGCGCCACCGAGCCGACGACGATGGCCAGCGGCTTCCACGCGACGGCGCCAATGCGGCCGCCGCCCTCGGCTTCGACCACGAGGGCCCTGAACACGATGATGGCGCCCAGCAGCGCCAGCAGGAGGCCCAGACCGAAGGGAAAGTAGGCCGGACCCGGGCGCGCGGCGCTGCCGAAGCTGTAGTCGAGGGCGCCCCACGCAAATCCGGCGCCCACGACCACGAACATGAGTCCGGACCCGAAGTCCCTTTGATTCTTGATCCGGCTCTTGATCTTCACCCGTTCGCCTCCCGTCCGGTTGCGGGCGATTCTAGGGACCTGCCCCCGAGGCTCAGGCGGCGCTTTCCACGTAAGGCCGCACCATGCGCAGCCATTTCCCCGCCGGCAGTCCCAGCGCCCCGAAGCGCGCCTCGATGACCGCGGCCCGCGCTGCCAGCACCTCGCGCCCGGGCACGACCACGCCGCGCCCGGCCACCACCACCGTATTGCCTTCGCGCGTGGGGCGCAGGCTCCACACCTGGTCGGCGCCGAAGGCCGAGGCCATGCGCAAGAGGCTGTCGCGAAAACTGGCATCACGACCGAACAGGTTGACGCTCATCACCCCGCCCGGCTGCAGCACCGCATGGCAGGCGGCATAGAAAGCCTCGTCGTCGAGCACCGGCGCTGCGGCCTGCTCGTCGTACAGGTCCACGTGCAGCAGCCGCACGCTGGCCGGTTGGGCCTGCCTCAGCCAGTCGGCGGCGTCGCCGCGCACCACCTCGGCTTGCGGCGGCAGATGAAACCAGGCACTGTTGACGGCAATCACCTCGGGGTTGATCTCCACCACCGTGGTCGCCATGCCCAGCTGGCGCGCCGTGAAGCGCGTGATCGCACCCGCGCCCAGGCCCAGCTGCACGGCCTGGCCCTGGCCCAGGCTTTCGGTGGGCAGCCACAGCAGGCTGGCCAGCATGCGCTGCACGTAGTCCAGCACCACGTGTTGCGGCTTGCGGATGCGCATCGCGCCCTGCACCCACACCGAGCCCAGATGCAGGAAGCGCACGCCGTCGAATTCCGACACCGTGACCGGCGGCAAGACCACCGCGCGCCGGATCATGGGCACAGCCCGGCGGCCCGGAACGATTCGCGCCAGGCCTGCAGCTTGCGCTCGAACGACCAGCTGGCGTTGGCCGGGCTGCTGGAAGGCAGGCGCCGCACCGGCAGGCCGAGCGCGCGGATGTGGCGCATGGCGCGCGCCGATTCGCCGCCGTTGTGCGCCACCAGCTGCAGCCGCGGCGCGCGTTGGCGCAGGCTCGCGAGGTCGTTGAGTTCGGCGGCCTCGATGGCCTGGTCCAGGCTGCCCTGGCGGCGGCAGCTGGCGTAGACGTCCCAAAGGCCCAGCCCGCGCCGGCGCAACTCCGCCAGGCGGGCGCGGTAGGGCAGCGCCACCAGGTCGACGCCCCAGATCGCCGACAACAGCGGCCAGAACTGGTTGCGCGGGTGGCCGTAGTACTGCTGCGCACGCAGCGACGCCACGCTGGGAAAGCTGCCCAGGATCAGCAGCCGTGCGTTGCGGCCGATGACCGGCGGCAGGCCCTGCAGGCGCCCGTTCATTCACCCGCCCGCGGCGCGACGGTCACGCGCTCGCCCCAGGGCACGGCCGCCAGTTTCGGCAGTGCGGCCAGCGCGTTGGCGGCGGTGATGCGCGCCGTGTCCTCGACCGACCAGCCGCGCAGCTGCGCCAGCACGGCAGCGATGCGCGGCAGCTCGGCCGGCTCGTTGCGGCTGGCGGCGCCGGCGGCACGTTCGGCGGCGGTGCGGTACAGCCACTGCGGCGGCATGTCGGGCGCGTCGGTCTCCAGCACCGGCGCCGTGTCGGGCACGCCGACGGCCAGCGCGCGAATCTGCAGCGCGCGCTCGAAGGTCATGGCACCGCCAAAGCCGAGGCGGAATCCGCGCTCGACAAACTGCCGCGCCTGCACCAGGCTGCCGTTGAAGGCATGCGCGATGCCGCCACTGACCGCGATGCGGCGCAGCCCGTGCAGCAGCGCGTCGGCCGAGCGACGCACGTGCAGGATCACCGGCAGCCCCGCGTCACGCGCCAGCTTCAGCTGCGCCAGATAGAAGCGTTGCTGCAGCGCGCGATCCAGCCCAGGCACGAAGTGGTCCAGCCCGATCTCGCCCACCGCCACCAGTTGCGGGTCGTCGCGCCGGGCTTGCAGCGCAGCCTGCAGCCGGTCGAGGTCGGCCTCGCCGGCACGGTCGACGAAGAGCGGATGGATGCCCAGCGCATAAGCCGCATCCAGCTCGTGCGCCAATTCGCCCACGCGGTCGAAGTCCGCGGCCTGCACGGCAGGCAGCACCCAGCGCGACACGCCGGCGGCGCGCGCGCGCTGCACCACCGCGGCCAGGTCGGCAGCGAACTCCGGCGCGTCCAGATGGCAGTGCGTATCGATCCACATGTCCCGATGATGGCGCAGGTTCCGCCGCCGGCTGCTGCAGCAGCGCGCGCAACGTGATACTGTCTTTGCCTGCCGATGGCGAACCCATGAACAAGGCCCCGCTCCACAGCCGCTCGCCGCGCCGCCCGACCGCGCCGCCTCGGACTCCCGCCGCCCCGGCCGCCGGCGTCGGGGCGTCGGCGCCGACTCCTGCCGCGGCAGCGCCTGCGGCCCGCCGCGCATCTGCGTTCTTCGGCCGGCTTGGCCGCCCGGCCCCGCTGTGGGCCTTGACGGCGGCGCTTCTCCTGGCCGTGGTTCTGCTCGGTGTGCAGCAGTTGCGCCCCGGCCAGCGCGTGATCACGCAGGACGATATCGACGCCGCCGTGCGCACGTCGCTGGAAAAGGAGCCGCTGCCTTCGGCCGCGGCCAAGGCCTATGAAGCCATCCTGCCCTCGGTGGTGCGCGTGGTCGGACTCATGGACGAGAAGGACGAGGGCGATGACAACGCCGAGCAGCGCGCCATGGAACGCAGCCTGGGCACTGGCGTGGTGATCGTCGACAACGGCACCATCCTGACCAACCTGCACGTGGTGGCGGGCGCGCGCAAGGTGCGGGTGCGCTTTGCCAACGGCTTCGAAAGCGAGGCGGCGATGGTCGGCGCCCAGCCCGAGAACGACCTCGCCGTGCTCAAGGCCTTCAGCGTGCCCGACGACCTGCCGGCGGCCACCATGCGCTCCACCGCCGACCTGCGCACCGGCGACCATGTGCTGGCCGTCGGCCACCCGTTCGGCATCGGCCCCTCGGCCAGCCACGGCGTGGTGTCGGGCTTGCGCCGCGAATTCCGCTCCGAGGAGGGCGAAAAGACGCTGAGCAACCTGATCCAGTTCGACGCTGCGGCCAACCCCGGCAATTCCGGCGGCCCGCTGGTCACCATGGACGGCCACGTGGTCGGCGTCGTCACCGCCATCCTCAACCCTTCGGAGCAGCGCACCTTCATCGGCATCGGGTTTGCGGTGCCGATCGAGAATGCCGCCACCGCAGCAGGCATGCACCCGTTCTGAGCCGCCGGCCGGCACGCTCCACGTCTTCCCCCCCACAGGCAGCGCCCCCATGCAAGACCAGGCCGAATCCACCGCCACCCTCATGGAGCGCATCCTCTACGAGACCAAGCGTGTCGTCGTCGGCCAGGACCGCTTCCTGGAGCGGGTGCTGGTGGCGCTGCTGGCCCAGGGCCACCTGCTGGTGGAGGGTGTGCCGGGGCTGGCCAAGACGCTGACCGTGAAGACGCTGGCGCGCACCGTGCGCGGCAGCTTCAAGCGCATCCAGTTCACGCCCGACCTGGTGCCTTCCGACCTGGTGGGCACGCGCATCTACAACCAGAAGACGGGCGAATTCGGCACCAACCTGGGGCCCGTATTCGCCAATCTGCTGCTGGCCGACGAGATCAATCGCGCGCCGGCCAAGGTGCAGAGCGCGCTGCTCGAGGTGATGCAGGAACGCCAGGTCACGATCGCGGGCGAAACACACAAGGTGCCCGACCCCTTCGTGGTGATGGCCACGCAGAACCCGATCGAGACCGAAGGCACCTACCCGCTGCCCGAAGCCCAGGTCGACCGCTTCATGATGAAGGTGCTGGTCGACTATCCTAGCGAGGAAGAGGAATTCGTCATCGCCGAGCGCGTCACCGGCCCCGCGGTGGACGTGAACGCCGTGGCCGACACCTTCCAGCTCGCCGCCCTGCAGCGTGAATGCCGAGAGGTCTTCTGCGACCCGGCGTTGATGCAGTACGCGGTGAAGCTGGTTGGCGCCACACGCCGGCCCGACAAGCACGGCCTGCCCGAGCTGGCCAAGTACATCACCTACGGCGCCAGTCCGCGCGCCACCATCGGCATGATCGAGGGCGCCAAGGCGCTGGCCATGCTGCGCGGTCGCCGCTACGCGCTGCCCGAGGACATGACCGACCTCGTGCCCGACGTCCTGCGCCACCGCGTCGTGCTCAGCTACGAGGCGCTGGCCGAGAACATCACCGCCGACGCCCTGGTGCAGCGCGTGCTGGCCAAGGTTGCGCCTCCAGACAAGCCCCTGGCGCACGTTCCAGGCGCCGGTACCCCCCATGGCTGAGACCGCGGCCGCCTCCAGCGAACAGCTGCTGCAACGTCTGGAATGGACGGTGCTGCGGCGGCTGGACGGCCTGCTGCAGGGCGACTGGCGCACGCTGTGGCGCGGCGGCGGCATCGACCTGGCCGACCTGCGCGAATACCAGCACCACGACGACGTGCGTCACATCGACTGGAACGTCACCGCGCGCCTGCAGCAGCCGTATGTGCGGCAGTTCCTGGAAGACCGCGACCTCACGGCCTGGTTCCTGCTGGACCTCTCGGGCAGCGTGGATTTCGGCTCTGCCGACGTCACGAAGCTGGCCGTCTCGGCCGGCTTCGTGGCCGCGCTGGCACGCGTGATGACGCGCCACGGCAACCGCGTCGGCGCCCTGCTCTACGGCACGCGCGTCGACACGATGCTGCCGCCGCGCGCTTCGCGCCTGCACGTGCTGGAGCTGCTGCAGCGCATGCGCCGGCCGCGGCCGCGCGCCGCGCAGGGTGCAGACCAGAATGTCGGTACCTCCTTGGCCGATTTGCTGCTCAGCGCAGAGAACACCATCAAGCGCGGCTCGCTCGTCTTCGTGGTCAGCGACTTCATCAGCCAGCCCGGGTGGGACCAGGCGCTGGCACGCCTGGCGCGGCGCCACGACGTGGTGGCGGTGCGCCTGTTCGACCCCATGGAAATGGCGCTGCCCGACGTGGGCCTGGTCACGATCGAGGACGCCGAGACCGGCGAGCAAGTCTTCGTCGATGCCGCCGACCCGGTTTTTCGCCAGCGCTATGAAGCCATCGCACAGGAACAGGAGGCCGCGCTCATCGAAAGCCTATCGCGCAGCGGCGCCGACATGCTGGAACTGGCCACCGACGATGACTTGCTGGACGCGCTGATGCGCTTTGCCGACCTGCGCCGCCACCGCGCCCGGCTGAAGACGCCGCACCGGTTTCCAGCGACCATGCAGCGTGCTCGCCCTGCGGCCGCGGCACCGGGGGCCGGCGCACCGACCGGGACCCACGCATGAGTTTCATCTGGCCCTCGATGCTGTGGCTGCTGCTCTTGCTGCCGCTGCTGGTGCTGCTCTACCTTTGGCTGCTGGCGCGCAAGCGCAGGAGCACGGTACGCGTGGCCAGCGTCAACGTGGCCAAGCTCGCGCTGGGCAAGGGCCCGGGCTGGCGCCGCCACGTGCCGCCGCTGCTACTGCTGATGGCCGTGGCCGCCCTGCTGGTGGCCACCGCAAGGCCCACCGCCACGATCACGCTGCCGCTGTCCGAGCGCACCATCATCCTGGCCATGGATGTCTCGGGCAGCATGCGCGCCGAAGACGTGAAGCCGAACCGTCTGGTGGCCTCGCAGGAAGCGGCCAAGGCCTTCGTCCAGAAGCTGCCCCGCGAGGTGAAGGTGGGCGTGGTGTCCTTCGCCGGCACCGCCGCCGTGGTGCAGGCGCCCACCACCAGCCGCGACGACATCCTGGCCGCCATCGACCGCTTCCAGCTGCAGCGCGGCACGGCCACCGGCAGCGGCATCATCCTCTCGCTGGCCACGCTGTTCCCCGACGACGGCATCGAGATCCAGCACGTCACCGGCCAGCGCAACTTTCCCGGCCAGCCGATCGGCAAGAAGGAGGACAAGGCCTTCACCCCCGTGCCGGCGGGTTCCTACAGTTCGGCCGCGGTCATCATGCTCACCGACGGCCAGCGCACCACCGGCCCCGACCCGCTCGATGCCGCCAAGATGGCCGCCGAGCGCGGCATCCGCGTCTATACCGTGGGCATCGGCACCACCGCGGGCGAGATCATCGGCTTCGAAGGCTGGAGCATGCGCGTGCGGCTCGACGACGACACGCTGAAGAGCATCTCGGCACTGACGCTGGGTGAATATTTCTACGCTGGCACCGCCGAAGACCTGACGAAGGTCTACGAGAGCCTGGGCTCGCGCATGGTCGTCGAACGCAAGGAAACCGAGATCAGCGCTTTGTTCGCGGCGCTGGGCGCCTTGCTAGCGGTGCTTTCGGCGGCGCTTTCGGTGTGGTGGTTCGGGCGCGTGGCTTAGCGGACTTCACGGCCACGGGCGCCTTTTCAACCGCCTTCTTGGCTGGTTTCCTGGCCGCCACGGCCGGCGTCTTGGTGGCGGTCTTCGGCGCGCGGCGCGGCTTCATCGCTGCCTCGGCCGCGACCGGCGAGCCGTCGTCCTGGTCGGGCGGCGGTTCGGGACGCTCCGGTGCCATCGTCCGGGCCACAGGCAAGCCACTCCGGTTGCGCAGAGCCGACGCAGCGCACCAGTCCTCGCCCAGGAACAGCGCGCGCTCGGCGCGACGGCGGCGCGTCAGCCCCGGCAGTTCGACCAGCGCGCCGTTCCTGCGCGCCTTGTTCCAGCGCAGGAACTGGTCGGCCGCTCCCGCATAGTCACCCTGATTCAGCTTGCGCAGCAGCGTCGAACTGCCCATGTTGCCCGAGCCGCAGTTGAAGGCAAAGCTCACCAGCGCGGCAAACTGGCCGTCGTCCAGCGGCACCTTGGCCAGGCGCAGCACGTCGCGCGCGAAGTTGACGAGCTCGCCGCGCAACAGCATCTCGGCCTGCTCGATGGTGATGCCGCCCGGATACAACGCGCGCGCAATGCCCTTGTTCTGCGGCCCGCGCAGCAACACGCCCTGGTAGGTGATGGCGTGGCCCCAGCCGATGGTCCAGATGCCCACGGGGTCGAGGTAGGCGTCCAGGTTCACGGTGCCCGGGTCACCGTCCGGGATGCCTTCGAAGCTCTTGATCAGCTCGATGCCTTCCTGGGGCACGTCGCGCAGCGGTGCGGTCATGGGGGCTCCTTTCGGGTCACCTTGGCGGTCGGCTTGCAGTATCGCGCCAACGCGGCCTGGCTACAGCGTCGGCAGCGCCACCCAGCGCAGCCCCGTCGGCGCGACCACGCGCTCGATGCTGAAGGCGGCGCCGAACACCGCCACCAGGGCCGAGCGCAAGGCGCCATCGGCCGGCGCCCCGTCGGCCACCAGCCGGCCCTGGTCCATGACCAGCACACGGTCGGCGGCCAGCGCCAGCGTCACGTCGTGCAGCACCGAGAGCACGGCCGAACCGCTGCGCGCGCGCGCTGCCAGGCTGCGCAGCAGCGCGCGCTGGTGCGGCGCGTCCAGATGGGTGGTGGGTTCGTCCAGCAGCAGCAGCGGCGAACCCACGGCCAGTGCGCGCGCCAGCAGCACGCGCTGGCGCTCGCCGCCGGAAAGCTCGCTCAGCCGGCGTGCGGCAAATTCGGCGCAGGCCGTTTCGGCCATGGCCGCGCTGACGGCAGCTTCGTCGCCGGCGTCGGGCGCGCCGAAGAGGCCGTGCCGCGGCAGCCGCCCCAGGCGCACGACGTCACGCGCGGCGATATCGCCGTCGGCTTCGCCTTGCTGCGACAACCAGGCCAGCCGCTGTGCACGCTCGCGCCCCGGCCACTCCTGCAGCGCACGACCGGCCAGACGCACGCTGCCGCCGTCGGCATGGCGCAATCCGGCCAGCAGTTGCAGCAGCGTGCTCTTGCCGGCGCCGTTGGGGCCGACCAGCGCCACCCATTCGCCGCTGCGCAGGGCCAGCGAGACCGCGTCGACGACACGCCGGCCGCCCAGGCGCAGCGTCAGCGCTTCGGCCTGCAGCAGCGGGGTCGCATCGGCCTTCACTGCAACGCCTTCAACGCGCCAGCCGCTGCCGCAGCAGCAGCAGCAGGTAGCCGCCGCCGAAGACCGCGGTGAGCACGCCCACCGGCAGTTCCTGCGGCGCGATCACGCTGCGCGCGGCGACATCGGCCGCCAGCAACAAGACGCCGCCGGCCATGGCCGACAAGGCCAGCAGCGCACCATGCCGCGTCACCACCAGCCGCCGCACCAGGTGCGGTGCCACCAGCCCGACGAAGGCCACCAGCCCGGCCTGTGCCACCGCAGTGCCGGTGGCCAGCGCCATCAGCGCCACCAGCGCCAGGCGCAGGCGCGGCAGCGGCAGGCCCAGGCTGGCCGCACTCGCCTCGCCCAGCACCAGGGCGTCGAGCGCGCGCGACAGTTTCACCGCCAGCGGCAGCACCAGCACCAGTGCCGCCGCCAGCACCGCCACGCTGGGCCAGCCGAAAAAGCTGGTGCTGCCGAGCAGGAAGACCTGTTTGCCGCGCAGGGCCTCGGGCGAGAGCAGGATCACCAGGTCCGACAAGGCCGTCAGCAGCACGCCCACCACCACGCCGGCCAGCAGCAGCACCATCGGCCGCCCGGCACCGCGGGCCAGCACCAGGGTCAGCGCCATGCCGACCAGCGCCCCGATGAAGGCCGCACCGATCAGGCCCAGGCGCAGCAGCAGACCGGTCGCCGCCAGACCCAGGCTGGCGCCCAACAGGCCACCGGCGGCCAGCACCAGCACCACGCCCAGGCCGGCGCCGGCCGCCGAACCCAGCAGGTAGGGGTCGGCCAGCGGGTTGCGGAACAGGCCTTGTGCGATGGCGCCCGACAGCCCCAGCAGCGCCCCGGCGAGCCAGGCGCCCAGACTGCGCGGGGCGCGGATGGCGGCGATCAGCTCGGCCTCTTCGCCCCAGGCGAAGGACCAGCCCTGCGACCCGGCCGCCAGCCCCAACCCCAGCAGCAGGAGCGCCGCCGCGGCCAAGGCAATGGCCAGGCCGAGCGGCGTGCCGACGCGGCCCGTCGCGCGGCTTGCCGGCGGCGTCGCCGCCGGGGACGCCGCAGTGGCAACGGTGCGAGCGGATGGCGCCTGATTCATGGCGGCATCGTACCCAGCCGGACCAGGCAGTCGGCGATGGCGTCGGCGGCGTCGCCCAGCCGTGGGCCGGGTCGCACCAGCGTGTCGTAGGTGCCGGCGTCGAAGCCGCAGACCTGCCCGCGCCGCAGCGCCAGCAAGGACTTCCAGCCCGGGCGACCCGGCATCTCGGCCACCGCGGCGGCCGTGGCCATGACCACCGCCGGCTGGGCCCGCAGCACGAATTCAGGGTTCAGCTGAGGAAACGGCCCCATCGACGCCGGCACGATATTGACCAGTTGCAGAAGCGCCAGCAACTCACCCACGAAAGACGCCTCGCCGGCCGCATAGGGGTTGGCGGCGACCTCGAAGTAGACCGTGCGACCACGCAGCGCCGGCGGCACGCGGGCCGCGGCGGCGGCCATGCGGGCCTCGATGCGCGCGACCAGCGCCGCACCCGCCGCCGGCTCACCGAGGGCCAGGGCCACGCGTTCGATGACGCGCCGCGTCTCGACGCCGTTGCGCGGCTCCAGCGCCAGCACCGGCAGGCCCAGGGCTTCCAGGCGTTCGATGGCGCGCGCCGAGACCGCCGCCAGCACGAGGTCGGGTTTGAGCGAGACGATGCGCTCGATCTGCGAGTCTTCCAGTCCACCCAGCTTGGGCAGCGCGCGCACCGCGGCCGGCCAGTTGGAAAAGCGGTCGGTACCGACGAGCCGGTCGCAGGCCTGCAGTTCGCACACCGTTTCGGTCAGCGACGGCAGCAGCGAGACGATGCGCTGCGGCGGCGCCGCGAGCGTGAGCACGCGGTCGCGGTCGTCGGTGACTTGCACCGGCGCTGCGCTCGCCATGGCCAGGCCCGTGCCCAACAGCGCCAGCAGGCCCAGCCGCACGACAGGCCGGCGCAGGAGTCTCATCCGCGACCGCCCGCGTTCAGTTCGGCGCATAGCGCAGCACCAGCCAGGCCTGCCGACCCAGGCCCTGATAGTCGCGCACGGGTTCGCGGTCTTCGTCGGTGGCGTTCAGCAGCTTGGCCTGCAGCGACCAGGGGCCGGCGATGCGCCAGGTGGCGGCCAGGTCCAGCGTGGTTTCCGCGGCGAGCTGCTTGCCGCCGTCGGGGCGCGTGCCCAGGTACAGCACGCTGGCCGCCCAGGTCCAGGCGCCGGTTGTCCAGTCCGCTCCCAACGTGCCCTGGTTTTCGGCCCGGCGCGCCAGCGGTGCGCCGCTGGCGCCGTCGCTGGCATCCAGGTAGTCGTACTGCGCCTTCAAGACGACTGCACCGGTGCGGTAGGCCGCACCCAGCGTGGCGCCCTGCAGCGTGGCGCTGTTCACATTGGCCGCACAGCCGAAGTCGTAGGCCGGGTCGGCCGGGCAGCGGCTGCGGTCGGGCTCGTAGGCGATGAGATCACTGACCCGGTTGCGGTAAACCGTGACCGAGGCCTCGCCGCCGCCTTCGCGCCAGGACAGGCCGGCCTCGACGCTGCGGCCGCGTTCGGGCTGCAGGCTGCTCACGCCATAACCGGGGTAGTACAAGTCGTTGAAGCTCGGTGCGCGGAAGCTGTTGCCGGCCAGCGCGCGCAAGGTCCAGCTCGGCGCCCAGGCCCAGCGGACACCCAGGCGGCCAGTGGTGACGCTGCCGTAGTCGGAGTTGTCGTCCAGCCGCACGTCGGCCTGCCACGACCACGGGCCGGTGCCGCCTGTCAGTTCCAGCACGCCGGCGGTGTTGCTGCGTGACACGTCGCCGGTGTAGGCCGTCGACTCGGCCTGGTCGTCGTCGTATTCGACGGCTGCTACCAGCTGGCCCGCCACCCCGGTCTGCCAGGCCAGTTGTGCGGTGATCTGCTGGCGTTCGGTGCGGAAGCGGTCCTTGGCCTGGCCGCCGCTGGTTTCGTCGTCGACGCTGCGCGACGCACGCGCGCTGCCCACCCAGTCGGCAGCCAACGTGCCGCGCCAGTCGATCGCGGCAACGGTGGTATCGAGTTCACGGCGGAAGTCGGGCGACGCATCCTGTGCATAGCTGGGCGGAAGAAATTCGCTGGCGTCGTACTGCGCGTCCAGCCGCGAGCCCGACAGCGTCAGCCCGATGCGGTGACCGGCGGCCGGCTTCAGGCCCAGGTTGAGCTGGCCGCTGTCGAGCCGGGTGCCGTCGTCGTCGGGGTTGTAGTTGCCGAAGGCGTCGCCCGGGCGCAGCGCCGAGACGCCGTCGCTGCGTTCGCTGGCCAGCGTGGCAGCCAGGTCGAACATGCCGGCGGCGCCACTCACGCCCGCCGACAGTTCGCCGCTGCCATAGCCGCCCACGGCGGCGTGGCCCTGGAATCGGGGTTCACCGGCGCCGCGTGCGGTAAAGATCTGCACCACACCCCCTACGGCGTCGGCGCCGTAGATGCTCGAACCGGGCCCGCGCAGCACCTCGATGCGCTCCACCGTCGACAGGCTCAGCGACTCCAGCGCCGCGAAACCCAGCGTGGCCGAGCCCACGCGCACGCCGTCCACCAGCACCACCGACTGCGCCGACGCAGCGCCGCGGATGAACAGCCCCGTGCTCTGCCCCGGCCCGCCGTTGCGCGAGATCTGCACGCCGGCCTGGCGGCGCAGCAGGTCGGCCAGCGAATCGGCGGTGGTGGCGCGAATCGTCTCGGTGTCGATGACCACCACGTCGGCCGCCAGGCGCTCGGGGGCCAGCGGCTCGCGGGTGCCGGTCACGACGACGGCCGTCAAGGGCTCGTCGGCGGCGGAAACTGCGGCGCAGGCCGCAGCAAGAAACAGGGAGACAGCCGCGCAGCGGGCGCGGCAGGAAGACGAATGGAACATGGTGGACCTCCGGCCGCACACCCCGTGCGGCCCAGCGTTGCACTGCCGGTTGCGTCAGCGCAAGGCCCAGGTCCACGGCGAGCCTGAGGCCCGCAGCCACCCAGGTATTGCCCGCCGCAATACCGGTCTCCCATGCACCGGGCCGGTATCCGGGCTCGCGAGTACCGGCGCTGGGGAATGACCCCATGCCGGAAGCGCGCCGCGCCTTCCCAGGCCGGTGCGCAGTGCGCGGGGCCCAGTGGCGTGTCGTGCGGCACGCTCCTCGCTGACCGTTGCGGGGGCAGCACCGGAATCACAACGCCCCGGATGGGACGCTGCTCACCGGTTTCCCGTTCAACCCGCCGCCTGGGACACAAGCGGCAGGCACCTGGTGCAAGCGGGCGCCATGCTAGCGCAGCCAAGCGCCGCCGAGCTGACTTTCGTCAAGCCCAAGTCCCTGGAACCGATGCCTTGGCGCCGGGGTGCCGAACCCCCACCGATATACTTGCGATTTCCACCACGGCACTCGCCCGCAACGGGTGCCGCACGCAATGACCAAGTTCGTCTTCGTCACCGGCGGTGTGGTGTCCTCCCTCGGCAAGGGCATCGCGGCGGCCTCGTTGGCAGCGATCCTCGAATCGCGCGGCCTCAAGGTCACCCTCATCAAGCTGGACCCGTATCTCAATGTCGATCCGGGCACCATGAGCCCGTTCCAGCACGGCGAGGTCTTCGTCACCGACGACGGCGCCGAGACCGACCTCGACCTCGGCCACTACGAGCGCTTCATCACCACGCGCATGAAGCGCAGCAACAACTTCACCGCCGGCCAGGTCTACAAGAGCGTGCTCGAGAAGGAGCGCCGCGGCGACTACCTGGGCAAGACGGTGCAGGTGATCCCGCACGTGACCAACGAGATCCAGGAATTCGTCAAGCGCGGCGCGGCCGAGGTCGACGTCGCCATCGTCGAGATCGGCGGCACCGTGGGCGACATCGAAAGCCTGCCCTTCCTGGAAGCGGTGCGCCAGATGAGCCTGCGGCTGGGGCCGACCCACACCGCCTTCGTGCACCTGACCTACGTGCCGTGGATCGCCGCCGCCGGCGAGCTGAAGACCAAGCCGACGCAGCACACGGTGCAGAAGCTGCGCGAGATCGGCATCCAGCCCGACGTGCTGCTGTGCCGCGCCGACCGCCCGGTGCCCGACGACGAGCGCGACAAGATCAGCCTGTTCACCAACGTGCTGCCGCACGGCGTGATCAGCATGTGGGACGTGGACACCATCTACAAGGTGCCGCGCCTGCTGCATGAGCAAGGCCTGGACGAACTCATCTGCATGAAGCTGCAGTTGCTCACGCGGCCGGCCGACCTGAAGCGCTGGGACAAGCTGGTGCACGAGGTCGAACATCCGCAGGGCACCGTGAAGATCGGCATGTGCGGCAAGTACACCGACCTGTCCGACAGCTACAAGTCGCTCAACGAGGCCTTGCGCCACGCCGGCATCCAGAATCACGCCCGTGTGGAGATCGACTACATCGACGCCGAGACGCTGACCGCGGACAGCGCCGCGCAGCTGGCGCAGTTCGACGCCATCCTGGTCCCGGGCGGTTTCGGCAAGCGCGGCATCGAGGGCAAGATCGTGGCCGCGCAGTACGCGCGCGAGCACGGCATCCCGTATCTGGGCATCTGCCTGGGCATGCAGGTGGCCACGATCGAATATGCGCGCCACGTGGCCGGGTTGGAAGGCGCCAACAGCACCGAATTCGACCCCCACTGCGCGCACCCCGTGATCGCGCTCATCGAGGAATGGCAGGACAGCGACGGCAGCATCCAGAAGCGCAGCGCCAGCTCCGACATGGGCGGCACCATGCGTCTGGGCGCGCAGAGCTCCGACGTCAAGCCCGGCACGCTGGCCCACCACATCTACGGACCGGTGGTCACCGAACGCCACCGCCACCGCTACGAGGCGAACGTGAATTACCTCGAACGGCTGCAGCAGGCGGGGCTGGCGATCAGCGCGCTGACGCAGCGCGAGCAGCTCACCGAGATCGTCGAGCTGCCCACGGCGACGCACCCCTGGTTCATGGGCGTGCAGTTCCACCCCGAATTCAAGAGCACGCCCTGGGGCGGGCACCCGTTGTTTTCGAGCTATGTCAAGGCCGCGCTCGAACACCGGCGCCAGCGCCTGGACGGCACCGAGGCCGTGGGCGCCTTGCTCGGCGCACTCTGAAAGGCTGACGATGCAGCTGTGTGGATTCGAAGTCGGCCTGGACCGACCCTTCTTCCTGATCGCCGGCCCCTGCGTCGTCGAGAGCGAACAGCTGCAGATGGACGTGGCCGGGCGCCTGAAGGAAATCACCTCGGCGCTGGGTATTCCCTTCATCTTCAAGAGCAGCTACGACAAGGCCAACCGCAGCAGCGGCAGCACCTTCCGCGGCCCCGGCATGGAGCGCGGGCTGGAGATCCTGGCCAAGGTGCGGCGCGAACTGAATGTGCCCATCCTCACCGACGTGCACAGCGAAGCCGAGGTGCCGGCCGTGGCGGCGGTGGTCGACGTGCTGCAGACACCGGCGTTCCTGTGCCGGCAGACCGATTTCATCCGCGCCGTGGCTCAGAGCGGCAGGCCGGTGAATGTCAAGAAGGGCCAGTTCCTCAGCCCCCACGACATGAAGAACGTCATCGACAAGGCGCGCGCCGCAGCGCGCGAGAAGGGCCTGCCCGAGGACGTGTTCATGGCCTGCGAACGCGGCGTGAGCTTCGGCTACAACAACCTCGTCTCCGACATGCGCAGCCTGGCCATCATGCGCGAGACCGGCGCGCCGGTGGTCTTCGACGCCACGCACAGCGTGCAGCTGCCCGGCGGCCAGGGCACCAGTTCCGGCGGCCAGCGCGAATTCGTGCCGGTGCTGGCGCGCGCGGCCATCGCCGTGGGCGTGGCCGGGGTCTTCATGGAAACCCATCCGGACCCCACCCACGCCATGAGCGACGGCCCGAATGCGGTGCCGCTGAAGCACATGAAGGCGCTGCTGGAACAGCTGCTGGCACTGGACCGCGTGATCAAGGCGCAGCCGCTGCTCGAAAGCGACTTCGGTGTTTGAAGCCGCTTCGACCGATATGCTGATTTCACGTTCCTTCGCTCGAACCGACTTCGCCTGCTGAACTCCGGAGCCGCCATGCCCGCCGCCTACCTGATCGTCGAGATGAACATCACCGACGCCGAGCAGTACAAGCAGTACATGGCCGCGGCACCCGCCGCGGTGAAGGCCGCCGGCGGTGAATACGTGGTGCGCGGCGGTCGCCACGAAACGCTGGAAGGCGACTGGCAGCCACACCGCGTGGCCATGCTGCGTTTCCCGAGCTACGAGCAGGCCAAGGCCTTCTACGACGGCGAGACCTACCGCCAGGTGCGCCGCAAGCGCGCCGGCGCCACGGAGTATTTCAACATGGTACTGGTCGAGGGCGTACCTGCCCCGGTCTGAACCCGTCTTCTCAACTTCAAGGAACATCATGAGCGCCATCGTCGACATCGTCGGCCGCGAGATCCTCGACAGCCGCGGCAACCCCACCGTCGAATGCGACGTGCTGCTGGAAAGCGGCACCATGGGCCGCGCCGCCGTGCCCAG
Organism: Rubrivivax sp.; assembly: GCA_034522875.1. Classification (GTDB taxonomy): domain Bacteria; phylum Pseudomonadota; class Gammaproteobacteria; order Burkholderiales; family Burkholderiaceae_C; genus Rubrivivax. The sequence continues at coordinate 56,283 of JAXHKY010000016.1, forward strand.
CGGCGCGTCCACCGGCAGCCGAGAGGCGATCGAACTGCGCGACGGCGACAAGGCCCGCTACGGCGGCAAGGGCGTGCTGCGCGCGGTGGAACACATCAACACCGAGATCAGCGAATCGGTGCTCGGGCTGGACGCCTCCGAGCAGGCCTTTCTGGACAAGACGCTGATCGACCTGGACGGCACCGAGAACAAGAGCCGGCTGGGCGCGAACGCCATGCTGGCGGTGAGCATGGCCGTGGCGCGTGCCGCGGCGGAAGAGAGCGGCCTGCCGCTGTACCGCTATTTCGGCGGCATGGGGCGCATGCAGTTACCGGTACCGATGATGAATGTCATCAACGGCGGCGCGCATGCCAACAATACGCTGGACCTGCAGGAATTCATGATCATTCCGGTGGGGGCGCCGACCTTCCGCGAAGCGGTGCGTTATGGCGCCGAGACCTTCCATGCGTTGAAGAAGATCATCCACGACAAGGGCATGAGCACGGCGGTGGGCGACGAAGGCGGCTTCGCGCCCAGCGTGGCCAGCCATGAAGCGGCTATCCAGATGATCCTGGAAGCCATCGAGAAGGCCGGCTACAAGCCCGGCGAGCAGGTCGCCATCGGCCTGGACTGCGCGGCCAGCGAGTTCTACAAGGACGGCAAGTACCACCTGGAAGGCGAAGGCCTGCAGCTCACGGCCGCCGAGTGGACCGACATCCTTGCCACCTGGGCCGACAAGTACCCCATCGTGAGCATCGAGGACGGCATGCACGAAGGCGACTGGGACGGCTGGAAGATCCTGTACGAGCGCCTGGGTAAAAAGGTGCAACTGGTCGGCGACGACCTCTTCGTCACCAACACCAAGATCCTGGAGCGCGGCATCCGCGAGGGCGTGGCCAATTCGATCCTCATCAAGATCAACCAGATCGGCACGCTGAGCGAGACCTTCGCCGCCATCGAGATGGCCAAGCGTGCCGGCTGGACGAATGTCATCAGCCACCGCAGCGGCGAGACCGAGGACAGCACCATCGCCGATATCGCCGTGGGCAGCAATGCCGGGCAGATCAAGACCGGCAGCTTGAGCCGCAGCGACCGCATCGCCAAGTACAACCAGCTGCTGCGCATCGAGGAAGACCTGGGCGACGTGGCCAGCTACCCGGGCCGCTCGGCGTTCTACAACCTGAAGTAGGCATGGAGCCCCCAAGCTCGCTTCGCGCGCAGCCCCTCGCGAGGGCGCAGGCCTGCCTTGGGGCGGCCCGGCGGGAGGCCTGATGCGGCGCTGGCCCACGGTGATCATCGCCGCGCTGCTGGCGGCGGTGCATGCCGACCTCTGGTTCGGCAAGGGCAACATGCCCTACGTGATGAGCCTGCGCAAGCAACTGGTGGAACAGCGGGCAGTCAACGACGTGGCACGCGAACGCAACGCGAGCGTGGCCGCCGAAGTGAGCGACCTCAGGGAAGGCCTGGAGATGGTCGAGGAAAAGGCGCGCGCGGAGCTCGGCATGGTGCGGCCCGACGAGATCCTCGTCCAGGTCAGCGCGCGCCGATGACCGCGGCCTGACGCGGTGCTCGACGCAGCGCTGCAAGCCGCCCGCCCGCTGCTGGCGCCGGCCTTCACGGCCTGGGGCAGCCCGGTCACGTGGCTGGAAATCGTGGCCTTCGGGCTGGCGCTGGCCATGGTGGCGGCCAACATGCGCGTCAATCCGGTGGCCTGGCCGCTGGCCATTGCCAGTTCGCTGCTCTACGCGCTGCTGTTCGCCGACAGCCGGCTGTATGGCGAGGCCTCGCTGCAGCTCTTCTTCGTGACCATCGCCGGCTGGGGCTGGTGGCAATGGCTGCGCGGCACGATCGATGGCAGCAGGCCCTTGATCGTGCGCCACATGACGGCGCGCCAGCGCGGTCTGACCGCTGCCGCCACGCTGGCGGCCTGGCCGCTGCTCGGCGCCTTGCTGCGCTATGGCACCGACAGCGATGTGCCCTATTTCGACGCCCTGCCCACGGTGGCCAGCGTCACCGGGCAGATGCTGCTCGGCCGCAAATTCGTCGAGAACTGGCCGGTGTGGGCGGGCGTGAACATCGTCAGCGTGGCGCTTTTTGCCAGCAAGGGACTGTGGCTGACGGTGTTGCTGTATGCGCTGTTCACGCTGCTGTCCTTCGTGGGCTGGCGCGCCTGGCGCCGGCTGGCCCATGCCTGAGCCGGTTCGCATCGGCATCGTCGGCGCCGAGAGCACCGGCAAGACGACGCTGGCCACGGATCTGGCGTCACGCCTGGTGCAGGACACCGGCCTGCGCGTGGCCTGGGTGCCCGAACTGCTGCGCGAGTGGTGCGACCGCGCCGGCCGCACGCCTTTGGCCCACGAGCAGGCGGCCCTCCTGCAGGCGCAGCACGAACGCATCGAGGCCGCGGCGGCCATGCACGATGTGGTGGTGTGCGACACCACGGCGTTGATGACGGCCGTCTACAGCCGGATGGTCTTCAATGACCGCTCGCTCGACGAACGCGCCATAGCGCTGCATTCCCGCATGGCGCTGACCCTGCTCACGGCGCTGGACCTACCGTGGGTGGCCGACGGCCACCAGCGCGACGGCGAGCATGTGCGCGCGCCAGTGGATGCGCTGCTGCGCGAACTGCTGCTGGCGCACCGCCTGCCCTGGGCCGTGATCGGCGGCCAAGGGCCCGAACGCCTGGAGCGCGCGTTGAATGCCGTGGCGCCACTGTTGCCACCGGCAGACGCGTGGCGCCGCCCTTGACACTCAGACCAGCAGCGCCACCAAGATCACGACCACGCCCAGCGCCAGGTTCACGGCCACCCAGCGCCGGATCTGCGCCAGCGCCGCCGCGCCCGCCGGCCAGTCCTGACCGTTCACGGCGGTCGAGAAGCGCTTGTAGAGCACGAAACGGATGTGGCCGAAGATGGCCATCATCAACAGGCCCAGCGCCGTCATCAGCACCCAGTCCAGCGGCCAGGCAAACGAGCCGCCGCCCTGCACCACCTGCCGCGCGACGCGACCGATCATCCACAGCCCGCTGGCCAGCAGCAGCCCCACGGCCCACAGCACGGCAGCGAAGAAGCGGCCCAGCACCGCGTGCATCAACCGCAGCCGCTGCGGCGGCGGCTCCAGCGTGGCCAGCGCCGGGCGCAGGAAGAAATGCGCGAAGGCCATGCCGCCCACCCACAGCACCACGGCCAGCACATGCAAGGCCTTGAGCAGCGCGTAGACCATCACTGCACCGCCGCGCTGGCCGGTGGCTGGTTCGCCTGCGGCGTGAACATCTCGCCCACGTCGACGGCGTCGAAGCGGTACTGCCGGCCGCAGAAGTCGCAGCCCACCTCGACGAGGCCGCGCTCGGCGATCAGGCTGTCGCTTTCCTCGCGGCCCAGCGTGTGCAGCATGCCGCGCACGCGCTCGCGGGAGCAGCGGCAGGCAAAGCGCGGTGCACGCGGCGCATGGCGCGTGTGCGGCTCCTGCCAGAACAGGCGGTGCAGGACCTGATCGGCCGGCAGCGTGAGCAGTTCGTCGCGGCTGAGCGTGGCTGCCAGCAAGGCAATGCGCCGGTAGTCCTCGCACAGGCCGATGTCGTCTTCGTTGCCCGACCTCCATGGTGAGCCGGCGAGGTTGCCGCTGCCCTGCATCGGCAGGCGCTGGATCAGCAGCCCGGCGGCGACCCGGTCGTTGGCCGCCAGCACCAGCCGCGTATCCAGCTGCTCGGACTGCAGCATGTAGTGATCCAGCACCTGCGACACCTGTTGCAGTGGCTCGCGCTGGTCGCCGTGCAGCGGCACCACGCCCTGGTAGGGCTGCTGGCCGGGCCGCTTGTCCAGCGGATCCAGCGTGATCGCGCAGCGGCCCTGGCCGTGCACGTTCAGCAGCGCCTCCAGCTGTGCGCCGGGCGGCACCGCGCCCACGACCTTGGCCGTGGCGCGAAAGGCCAGGTCGGGCTGCACCTCGGCCACCGCCAGCTTGACCGGGCCGTCGCCGAAGACCTGGATCACCAGCGCACCATTGAACTTGATATGGGCCTGCATCAGCACCGCGGCGGCCGTCATCTCGCCCAGCAGCACGCGCACCTCGGGCGGGAACGGGCCCAGCTCCTGGCGGCGTTGCAGCACCTCTTGCCAGGCATCGGTCAGGCGCACCAGCATGCCGCGCACCGGCAGTCCGTCGAAGAGGAAGGGGGTCAGTTCGGACATCACGCGATGCGCTTGAGCTGGCGACGGTGACGTTCGGCGTTCTCGACATAGTGCAGCGCCGCGAAGCGCAGGCGCTCGACCTGCTCGGGCGTGACGCTGCGCACCGCCTTGGCCGGGGCACCCAGGATCAGCGAGCCGTCCGGGAATTCCTTGCCCTCGGTGACCACGGCTCCGGCGCCGACCAGGCTATGGCGGCCGATCCTTGCGCCATTGAGCACCACCGCCTGGATGCCGATCAGCGAACCGTCGCCCACCGTGCAGCCGTGCAGCATGGCCTGGTGTCCCACCGTCACGTCCGCACCCAGGGTGAGCGGAAAGCCCGCGTCGGCATGCAGCACGCTGCCGTCCTGCACGTTGCTTCGCGCGCCGATGGCGATGCGGTCGTTGTCGCCGCGCAGCACGGCGCCGTACCAGATGCTGGCGTCGTCGGCAAGCTCGACGCGGCCGATGACCTGCGCGTTGTCGGCCACCCAGGCGGTGGCGGCGATGCGGGGAGCGTCGTCCCCCAGTTGATAGATCGCCATGGCCGCTCCCGAAGATGGCAAAGCCGATAATTCTAGGGATGGAGCTTCGATCCGGTGCGCTCAAGGCCTTGCAACTGGCCGACCCGGCCGCCAAGGTGGCGGCGGTGCGGGCGCTGCAGGCGCAGGCCGGGCTGGCCGTCGACAGCCAGGCGGTGTTGCAACAGGCGGCTCCCCTGCCCGGCCGGCCGCCGCTGCCGCGGCTGGTGCCGGCCTCCAGGCTGCCACGGCGCACGCCTTTCACGGCTGAAGGCCGTGCCGCACTGCTGCACGCCGTGGCACACATCGAGTTCAACGCCATCAACCTGGCACTGGATGCCGCCTGGCGCTTCCCCGGCCTGCCCGAGGCCTACTACCGCGACTGGCTGCGCGTGGCGGCCGAGGAGGCGCTGCACTTCACGTTGCTGCGCGAGCATCTGCAGGCCTCGAACCACGAGTATGGCGACTTCGACGCCCACGACGGCCTGTGGGCGATGGTCGAACGCACGGCCGGCGATGCCACGGCACGCATGGCGCTGGTGCCGCGCACGCTGGAAGCGCGCGGCCTGGACGCGACGCCGCCGATGCAGACGCGGCTGGCCAAGGCCGGCGATGCGCGTGCGGTCGAGATCCTGGGCATCATCCTGCGCGACGAAATCGGCCATGTCGCCGTGGGCAACCGCTGGTACCGCTGGTTGTGCGAACGCGAACGACTCGACCCGTTGGCGCACTACGCCTGGCTGGCCGCCCAGTACGGCGCGCCAAGGCTGCGGCCGCCCTTCAACCTGCCGGCGCGGCGCGACGCCGGATTCAGCGCCGCCGAAATCGCCGCGCTCGGTGGCGGCTGAGCGGCGGGACCTCGTTCGTCCCGCACGGCCCTGGAACCTGCGGCCGCTGCCGCGCCGGCGGCATTACACTGCCGCGACTGTTTCATCCTGCCACGAACCATGACCCTTCTCAATACACGCCGTTTTCTCCAGATCACCGGCCTGACGGTCGCCGGCCTCTTGCTCGCCGCCTGCGGCAAGAAGGAAGAGGCAGCCGCCCCCGCGCCGGCGCCCGTGGCCAGCGCCCCGGCACCGGCCAGGGTCGTCGTCGTCGGCACCGATGCCGCCTATGCACCGTTCGAAAGCCAGAACGAGAAGGGCGAGATCGTCGGCTTCGACATCGAGATCGTGCAGGCCATCGCGGCCAAGGCGGGCTTCGAGGTCAAGTTCGTCAACACTCCCTGGGAGGGCATCTTCAACGCGCTGGGCCAGGGCGATCGCGACATGGTCGTCTCGGCGGTGACGATCACCGAGGAGCGCAAGCAGACGATGGACTTCAGCAACCCGTACTTCGACGCGCAGCAACTGATTGCCGTCAAGGACAACAGCAAGGTCGCCAAATTCGCCGACCTGAAGAAGCTGAAGGTGGGCGTGCAGACCGGCACCACCGGCGACGAGGCGGTGAGCAAGCTGCAGGGCAAGACCAGCACCAATATCAAGCGCTTCGAGTCGACGCCGCTGGCGCTGAAGGAACTCGAATCGGGCGGCGTGGACGCCGTGGTCGCCGACAACGGTGTCGTCATCCACTACGTGGCCAACAACCCCGGCGGCAAGTTCAAGACCGTGGCCGACGCCGAGTTCGTGCCCGAGCAGTACGGCATCGCACTGAAGAAGGGCAACACCGAACTGCTGGACAAGGTCAACCAGGGTCTGGCCGCCATCAAGGCCGACGGCACCTACGACCAGGTCTTCACCAAGTACTTTGGCGCTGCGCCAGCCAAGGCGGCCGACGCGCCAGCCCCAGCCGCTTCAAAGTAACCCTCTCGAATAGGCATCACCAGGAGGCCGCACGATGGATCTTCGCTGGGAGATCCTCGCCGGCTACACGCCACTGTTCGTGAGTGGCGTCTGGATGACGATCCAGCTCACGCTGGTGGCCGTCGGCGCCGGGCTCGTGCTGGGCATCGTCTTCGGGCTCATCAGCACGTCCAGCGACGCGCCAGCGCCGGCCACGGCACCCATGCGGGCCTTGCTGCTGGCAGCACGCGGCGTCACGGTGGCCTATGTGACCTTCTTCCGCGGCACACCGCTGTTCGTGCAGATCCTGCTCGTGCACTTTGCGCTGATGCCCACGCTGATCCACCCCGACCACGGCCTGCTGCTGGCCGGCGACGCGGCGCGCAGCTTTCGCCAGGAGTACGGCGCCTTCTTCTCGGGCTGCCTGGCGCTTTCGCTCAATGCCGGGGCGTATATCAGCGAAATCTTCCGCGCCGGCATCCAGAGCATCCACCGCGGCCAGACCCAGGCCGCCTACAGCGTGGGTCTCACGCACGCGCAGGCCATGCGCTTCGTGGTGCTGCCGCAGGCTTTCCGGCGCATGGTGCCGGCGCTGGTGAACGAAGGCGTGACGCTCATCAAGGACTCGTCACTGGTCTCGGCCATCGGCCTGGCCGAGCTGGCCCTGGCCGCGCGCACCGTGGCCGGTGCCTATTCGCGCTACTGGGAGCCCTACCTGGCCATCTCGGTGATCTATTTGGTGCTCACGCTGACCTTGTCGCTGCTGGCCAAGCGACTCGAAGCTCCAGCCCACCTGCGCGGGCGCTGAGCTCGCCAGCGCAGTGTTGCTTAAATGCTGCAGCGCGGCATGCAAACCCTGTTTTGGGGGCTCTCCCTTACGGGTTTTCACGTAATCGACGCTTAGACTGCATCCGTGCACGGCGAACATTGCCTGCAAGCTTCGTCAATTCAACGTAAGGACCCTCCATGAAGAAGACCCTGATCGCCGCTGCCGCGCTGACCCTGGCCGCCGGCGCGGCGCAAGCCCAACTGAGCATCTACGGCCTGATCGACCTGAGCTACGGCCAGAGCATCTTCAGCGACTACATCGGTGAAGACCCCGACTTCCACTCCGGTGGCGACAACGGCTCCAGCGAAGGCAACTCCACCACCCGCATCGGCCTGAAGGGCAGCATGGAAGTGGCCTCGGGCATCAAGGCCAGTTTCAACCTCGAGACCGGCGGCATCGACAGTGACGGTGGCGTGAACGGCGGCGGCAACTTCTTCAACCGGCAGATGTGGGCCGGCCTGTCGGGTGGCTGGGGCGAAGTGCGCCTGGGCCGCCAGGACTCGGTGGTCTACCAGACGATGAGCGGCTATGACTTCAACGGTGTGTCCAACGGCATCTCTTCGGGCGGATATACCTCCAGCGCCGTCTGGCTGCCGGGTCGCCAGTCGCGTCTGCTGAACTACATCTCGCCGAACATGGGCGGCTTCAAGGTGCAGGCCGGCTTCGTTCCGAAGGGCAACGAGGTCGGCGCCGAGGACACCTTCGCCGCCGGCGTGACCTACGCGGCCGGCGGTCTCTCGGTGTCGCTCGCCGGCGAATCCGCCCGTTTCGAGACGACCGACGACTTCTTCTCGGTCGCCGGCAGCTATGACTTCAAGTTCCTGAAGATCATGGGCGGCTACTCCGACGGCGGCACGGACGTCGGTGGCTACAGCCTGGGCATCGTCGCGCCGGTCGCCGGCTTCAACATTGGCGCCATGTACGCCCAGAACAGCGACACCGACGCCACGGGCTACGAACTGTTCGTCAACAAGGAAGTGTTCAAGAACACCTACTTCTATGCCGAGTACGGCAGCGTCGACGAGACCACCGCCACCAGCATCAAGGGTGACGGCTTCGCGATCGGCATGATCTTCACGTTCTGAGCGTTGCCGCGCTCCGGGCCTTCCGGGGCCTGGCGCCGCTTGAAAACAGCCCGCACGGCCACCACTGTGCGGGCTGTTTTTGCTCAGGCCGGTACCTCCTGGGTCACGGCCTGCAGCGTCATGCCTTGGCCAGCAACGCGCGCACCGCGTCGGCCACGCGCTCGGCGGTGATGCCGAAGTGCTGGTACAGCGCCGGCGCCGGTGCCGATTCGCCGAAGCTGGCGATGCCGACCACCGCACCACGGCGGCCGACATATTTGCGCCAGAAGTCGGGGTGCGCCGCCTCCACGGCCACGGCCGGCAGGTCGGGCGGCAGCACGGCGTCGATATAGGCCGCGCCCTGGCGGTCGAAGACGGTGGTACTGGGCATCGAGACCACGCGCACCGGCAGCCCTTCGGCCGCCAGTGCTGCCTGCGCCTGCAACGCCAGGTGCAGCTCGGTGCCGGTGCCGATGACGACGGCGCGTGCGCCGGGCGCGTCGGCCAGCACGTAGCCGCCACGGGCAATGACCGATGCCATGTCGGCGTGCGCCGCGACCACAGGCACCGCCTGGCGCGACAGCGCCAGCGCGCTGGGGCCGTCGCGCCGGCGCAGCGACTCGGCCCAGGCCACGGCCGTCTCCAGCGTATCGGCCGGGCGCCAGACATCCAGGTGGGGGATGAGCCGCAGCGACGGCACGTGCTCCACGCTCTGGTGCGTCGGCCCGTCCTCGCCCAGGCCGATGCTGTCGTGCGTGAAGACGTGGATCACGCGCTGCTTCATCAGCGCCGCCATGCGGATGGCATTGCGGCTGTAGTCGCTGAAGGTGAGGAAGGTGCCGCCGTAGGGGATGAAGCCACCGTGCAGCGCCATGCCGTTGAGCGCTGCGGCCATGCCGAATTCGCGCACGCCCCAGCTCATGTGGTTGCCGGGCTTGTCGCGACCGGCCACCGTGCAGCCCTTGAAATTGGTCAGGTTGCTGCCGGTCAGGTCGGCCGAGCCGCCGAAAAGTTCGGGCAGCGCCGGCGCCAATGCGTCCAGTGCCAGCTGCGAGGCCTTGCGCGTGGCCACGGCGGTGGCCTTCTCAGCCAGCGCGGCCAGCACCTGCGCCACCTTTGCATCGAAGCCCGCCGGCAGGTCGCCGGCCATGCGGCGCTCGAATTCAGCCGCCAGCGCCGGATGCTCGGCGCGGTAGGCGGCGAAGCGCTCGGCCCAGCCGGACTGCAGCGTGGCGCCGCGTTCGCGGCCGTCCCAGGCTGCACGCAGGTGATCCGGCACCTCGAACGGCGCCCAGGTCCAGCCCAGCGCCGTGCGCAGGCCGGCGAGCTCGGTGGCACCCAGCGGCGCGCCATGCACGTCGTGGCCGCCGGCCTTGGTGGGCGCGCCCTGGCCGATGACGGTGCGGCAGACGATCAGCGTCGGCTTGCCGTCGGCGGCGGCGTCCTGGGCACGCGCCGCGGCCAGTGCGGCATCCACCGCCGCGCTGTCGTGGCCGTCGATGGGGCCGATGACGTTCCAGCCGTAAGCGCGGAAACGCGCCGGGGTGTCGTCGGTGAACCAGCCTGTCACGTGGCCGTCGATCGAGATGCCGTTGTCGTCGTACAGCGCCACCAGTTTGCTCAGGCGCAGCGTGCCGGCCAGCGAACAGACCTCGTGGCTGATGCCTTCCATCAGGCAGCCGTCGCCCAGGAAGGTGTAGGTGCGGTGGTCGACCACGGTGTGACCGGGGCGGTTGAATTCAGCGGCCAGCAGCTTCTCGGCCAGCGCCATGCCCACGGCATTGGCCAGCCCCTGGCCCAGCGGGCCGGTGGTGGTTTCCACGCCGGGCGTGATGCCGACCTCGGGGTGGCCCGGCGTCTTGCTGTGCAACTGACGGAAATTCTTCAGCTCTGCGATGGGCAAGTCGTAGCCGCTCAGGTGCAGCAATGCATACAGCAGCATCGAGGCGTGGCCGTTGCTCAGCACGAAGCGGTCGCGGTCGGCCCAGTGCGGGTCGGCCGGGTTGTGGCGCAGGTGCCTGGTCCACAACACGGTGGCCATCTCGGCCATGCCCATGGGGGCACCCGGGTGGCCGCTCTTGGCCTGCTCCACCGCGTCGGCGGCGAGCAGACGCAGCGCGTCGGCGCTTGTCGGGGTGCGGGCCGCGCTCACAGGGCCCCCAGGGCGCGCTTGCGCCGTTCCATCATGCGCCAGATGAAG
>JAXHKY010000017.1:0-75070 GCA_034522875.1 Rubrivivax sp.
CACGCGCACGCGCACGCGGTCGCGATGCAGCACGCTGCGCATTTCCTGCGCTCGGCGACAGAAGATTCGGGGTCGCCGTTGTCGGGGACGACGAAGCCGTGGCCGTCGCGGTGGCCCTCGACGCGGCCGCCGTTCATTTCGCCCGCCAGGCGCGGGGCCGGCGGCGGCGCTTGGTGCAGCTATTTCAAAGATGATATGATCCTTTGTTCTGAAAAAAGCCCAGGTGGCGGAATTGCTAGACGCACTAGTTTCAGGTACTAGCGCTTAACGGCGTGGGGGTTGAAGTCCCTTCCTGGGCACCAGACACAGTCAGTGAAATCAAGTGGGATGGCCGACAGCGACGTCGGCCATCTGCGTTTTCAAACGGCAAATTTCTTCGCCAGGCCTTCCGGGCGCAGGCCGTCGTATTCCTCGAACGGCTGATGAATCCAGGGGCTGGTAGGAAGGTTTTCTACGTAGTAGTCGGGGATGTAGGTCGACACGCCCTTGACCCAGATCACCGCGGCGCGAAGCTTCCGGATCAACGGCATGCTGCGCAGGCGTTCGACCACCGCGCGCAGCGTGTCGCCGCAATCGGCCAGATCGTCGACCAGAAGTACGCGGCTAGCCACCTCGCCCTTGGGCATGGTGACGTATTTCGCCAGGTCCAGCCGGCCCTGGATGGTGCCGGCCTCGGCGCGGTAGGAACTCGTTGACATGATGGCCAGCGGCTTGTCGAACACGCGCGACAGCACTTCGCCCGCCCGCACGCCGCCGCGCGCCAGGCACAGGATCTGGTCGAACTCCCAGCCCGAGTGGCGCACCTTCAACGCCAGCCGCTCGGTCAGCAGGTGGTATTCGTCCCAGGACACGTACAGGTGCTCGCCATCGTCGGTGTGCATGCTCGCGGTCTCCTCGTCGTGCTTGATAATCAGGCGCGGAACGGGTGCCGCAGCAGGATGGTGTGCACGCGGTCGGGGCCGGTGGAAACCATGTCGATCGGCACGCCGGTGAGCGCCTGCATGCGTTCCAGGTAACGGCGCGCATTCAGCGGCAACTGCTCCCAGTTCGTCAGCCCCGCCGTGGTGTCGCTTCAGCCCGGCAGCGTTTTGAACACCGGCCGGCAGGCGGCGATCTCGTCGGCGTCCAGCGGCAGGATGTCGACCACCCGGCCGTCGAGTTCATAGCCGGTGCAGACCTTAATCTCGGGCAGGCCGTCGAGCACGTCGAGCTTGGTGATGCACAGCCCGGAGACACCGTTGATGATCATGCTGCGCTTCAGTGCCGCGGCGTCCAGCCAGCCGCAGCGCCGCGCGCGGCCGGTGACGACGCCGCGCTCTTGGCCGACCGTGCTCAGGTGGTGGCCCACCGTGCCGGGCAGGTCGATGTCCAGCTCGGTCGGGAACGGGCCGCCGCCGACGCGCGTGGTGTAGGCCTTGGTGATGCCCAGAATGTAGTGCAGTTGCCCGGGGCCCAGCCCCGATCCGGCGGCCGCGTTGCCAGCCACGCAGTTGCTCGACGTCACATAAGGGTAGGTGCCATGGTCGATGTCGAGCAGCGTGCCTTGAGCGCCCTCGAACAGCAAGTTCTCCCCGCGCAGGTGGGCCTGGAACAGCCGGTAGCCGACATCGGCCATCAGCGGCTTGATCTGCTCGGCGGCACGCAGCGCGTCGTCCAGCATCGGTTGCAACGGCATGGGCTTGCTGCCCAGCGCGCCGGCGAGTTCGGCGTTGTGCAGCTCCAGCAGTTCGGCCAGCCTGGCCTCGAGCCGCGCCGGGTGCTTGAGGTCCTGCACGCGCAGCGCACGGCGCGCGACCTTGTCCTCGTAGGCCGGACCGATGCCCTTGCCGGTGGTACCGATCTTGCCGCCGCCGCTGCTTTCGCGCCGCGCCTCGCGCGCACGGTCGATCTCGACATGAAAGGGCAGGATCAGCGGGCAGGATTCGCTGAGGAACAGCCGCGAACGCACGTCCACGCCGAGCTGTTCGATGCGCTCGATCTCGACCAGCAGATGCTGCGGGTCGACGACCACGCCGTTGCCGATGTAGCAGGCCACGCCCTCGCGCATCACGCCCGAAGGGATCAGCTGCAGCGCCGTCTTGCGCCCATTGATGACCAGCGTGTGCCCGGCGTTGTGGCCGCCCTGGAAACGCACCACGCCCTGGGCGTGGTCGGTGAGCCAGTCGACGATCTTGCCCTTGCCCTCGTCCCCCCACTGGGTGCCCACGACAACGACGTTGCGGCCGGCGCGGGGCGGAATGACTGCTTGCATGGGTCTGGGGTCCTCGGATGAATCAGGGGGTCGGCGCTGCCGCGGCGTCGACGCTGCGCAGCGTCCAGCGGCCGCCGACGGGAACCAGCTCCCGGTCGCAGTCGAAAGCCGCCGCCTCGGGTTCGTGCCCGGGCAGAACGGTGAGCACGGTCTCGCCGGCGGCACGCAGACGCCGTACCGCCGCACGCAACTCTAAGTCCTCGCCCCAGGGGGCGCGGATCGCGGTGGGTACCGGCGTCGCGGCCGCCACTTCGGCCAGGGTCTTGAGGTCGAGGCTGAAGCCCACGGCCGGCCGGTTGCGGCCGAAGATGGCGCCGACCTCGTCGTAGCGCCCGCCGCGCGCCAGCGCGTCGCTGCAGCCGGCGCCATAGACGGCGAAGCGCGGGCCGCTGTAGTAGGCATAGCCGCTCATGTCGGAAAGATCGAAGCCGATGCGCAGGTCGGGGTAGGCCTGGCGCAGGTGCGTGGCCAGCCACTGCAGGTCGTCCAGCGCCCGGCGCACCAGCGTGCGCGCCGGCAGCTCGCGCCGCGCCGCGCCCAGCATCTCGTCGCCTCCGTACAGCCGCAGCAGGGACTGCAGCGCGGCACGCGCCTCCTCGGGCGCGCCGCGTGTGAGGGCGGCCACGGCCGGGCCATCCTTCTCCGACAGCGCGTGCGCCACGTCCTGCAGCTGCGCCGCTTCCAACGGCACCCCCGCCAGCACGCCGCGCAGCACGCGCGCGTCGGCCAGGTCGATGACAGGCTGTGTCACGCCGGCCAGCTGCAGGCAGTCCAGCGCCAGCTCGGCCGCTTCGAGGTCGGCTTCCAGGCCGGCGTGGCCGAAGATCTCGGCGCCGAACTGCAGCGGTTCGCGCGTTGCCGCCAGCCCGGCCGGTCGCGTATGCAGCACCGGCCCGCAGTAGCACAGGCGGGTGATGCCTTCGCGGTTGAGCAGGTGGGCGTCGATGCGCGCGGCCTGCGCCGTGGTGTCGGCGCGCACCCCCAGGGTGCGGCCGCTGAGCTGGTCGACGAGCTTGAAGGTCTGCAGGTCGAGTTCACGACCGGTGCCCGAGAGCAGCGACTCCAGATGCTCCAGCAGCGGCGGCATCACGAGTTCGAAGCCATAGCCGCGCGCCCGGTCGAGCAGGCCGCGGCGCAGATCTTCGATGCGTCGCGCCTGGGTCGGCAGGACGTCGGCAATGTGCTCGGGCAGCAGCCAGGCAGAGAGCATGAACCGGACCCGTGTTGAAAGCAGCATTGTACGAGGCGCATCAAGGCGCCCCGCCGTCGCGGCGGATCAACGCCAGACGGCCAGCAACACCAAGCCCGCCACCATGCTGCTCAGGCCCAGGAAGCGGATCTGACCGTCGGACAGTCGTGTGGCGCGCTCGAATATCGAGCGCCAGCGGTCGGGGCTGAAGAAGGGCAGCAGACCCTCGACGACCAGCATCAGGGCCAGCGCGCCTAGCAGCAGGTCGCCCATGGCCGGACCGGTACGGGCTGTCGATGCAAGACGCGCCGTGCTGCCGCCTACTTGCCCTGTGGCATGCCGCCGCGCATGGCGCGGAAGAACTCGCTGCTCGGGTCGAGCACCATCATGTCGCTGCGTTCACGGAAGCTTGCCCGGTAGGCCTCCAGGCTGCGGTAGAACTGCGCGAACTGCGGGTCGCGGCCGAAGGCTTCGGCGTAAAGAGCCGAGGACTTGGCGTCACCCTCGCCCTTGACCTTTTGCGCGTCGCGGTAGGCCTCGGCGATGATCACCTCGCGCTGGCGGTCGGCGTCAGCGCGGATCTTCTCGCCGTCGGCCGCGCCCTGGGAGCGCAGTTCGTTGGCCACCTGCTTGCGTTCGGACTCCATGCGCCGGTAGACCGAGTCGGTGATGTCGGCGACGAAGTCCACCCGCTTGATGCGCACGTCGACGATCTCGATGCCGAAGTCCTTCGCTTCCTCGATCAGCCGGGTCTTCACGTCATTCATGACCTTCTCGCGTTCGGTGGCCAGCACGCTGGCGACGTTGCGCTTGGTGATCTCCTCGTTGAAAGCCGCCTGCACCACCGGAGCGAGGCGGTTTTCCAGGTTGCGGAAGTCGGCACCGTTGTTGCGGATGAACTGGCGCGGCTCCGACAGGCGCCACTTCACCAGCCAGTCGATGACCAGGCTCTTCTTCTCGGCGGTGAAGATAGGCCGGGTCTCGGGGCTGTCCAGCGTCTGCACGCGCTTGTCCAGGAAGACCACGTTCTGGAACGGAGGCGGCAACTTGAACTTCAGCCCCGGTTCGTTGATGACTTCCTTGATCTCACCCAGGGCGTAGACGACGCCGACCTGGCGCTGGTCGACGACGAACAAGGTGCTGGCGGCGATCATCAGCACCACCAGGGTGCCAGCGACAAAAAGTCCGATGCGGTTCATGGTCATGGGTCCTGCCGATCAACGTCCCTCGCGATCGCGCGTGCGCGCGCCGTCGCGGGAGCGGATGTCCACACTCTGGGTGCCGGTGGGGTCGATCGAGCTCGGCGACGGCACGTTGGCCGCCGCTGCGCTGCCAGCCGCCGGTGTGGCTCCTTGCTGCAGCAGCTTGTCCAGCGGCAGATACAGCAGGTTGGAGCCGGCCCGACTGTCGACCATGATCTTGGTGACGTTCGAGTACACCTGCTGCATCGTCTCGAGATAGAGGCGGTCTCGTGTCACGGCAGGCGCACGCTGGTACTCGGTGAGTACCGAGCGGAAGCGTTGCGCATCGCCCTCGGCCTGGGCGGTGACGCGCGCCTTGTAGCCTTCCGCCTCTTCGAGCAGGCGCGCCGCCGTGCCGCGCGCCTTCGGAATCACGTCGCTGGCGTAGGCCTGGCCTTCGTTCTTGAAGCGGTCACGGTCGGCGCCGGCCTTCAGCGCGTCGTTGAAGGCGGCCTGCACCTGGTCGGGCACGAAGACGTTCTGCACATTGACGTTGGAAACCACGATGCCGGCCTTCAGGCGGTCGAGCTGGGCCTGGATCGACTTCACCAGGTCGGCGGCGATGGCGTCGCGCTGCTCGTACAGCACCTGGTCGACCCTGCTGCGACCGACGATCTCGCGCACCGCCGATTCGGCAGCCATGACCACGGCCTCGTCGGGACGGAAATTCTCGAACAGGTAGGCGCGTGCGTCGGCGCGCCGATACTGCACGACGAAGCGAATGTCGACGATATTCTCATCCTGCGTCAGCATCGAGGAATCGCGCAGCCCGGTGGCCTGCACCACGGCATTGCGCCCCACCTCCACCGACTGCAACTGCGTCACCGCCACCACCTCGTGCGCCTGCACCGGGTACGGCAAACGCCACTGGAAGCCGGCGTCCTTGGTGTGGCTGTACTTGCCGAAGGTGGTGACCACCGCCTGGTAGCCTTCCTGCACGATGAAGAAGCCGCTGCCGAGCCAGATCAGCACTGCCACGACACTGATCAGGCCGACCCCGATGCCGGCGCTCTTCATGTCGGGCTGGAACGACGGACCGCCGCCGTTGTCGCCACCGCCACTGGACCGGCCGCCGCCACCCTTGCCGCCGAACAGGCCGCTCAACTTGCGGTTGAAGTCACGCCACAACTCGTCGAGGTCGGGCGGGCCGTCGTTGCGGTTGTTGAAGATCAGCACGCCCGGGCCGGACGGCTGCGCCGGTCGTCGGCGCAGGGCGCCCTTGAGCAAGGCGCGCGCGGCCGCCGCGACAGCAGCGAGCCGTGTAATGAAGCGGGGAGGTTCAGGGTCACGCATGCTGGTGCGGTTGTGGAGCCGAAGCCGCATCAGCGGCCTGCGACGAAGAAGCAGAAACAAGTCTGCCAGATGGGGGGGAGGTGACGGCGTTCAAGTGCCCCAACGCCACTTCGGCAATCGCCTGCCGCAGCCGCGGCACGCCCTGCCCGCTGCGCGCGCTGACGAAGACACGCTGGCGTCGAACACCCGAGCGGACCTCTATGAAATCGGCGGGTTCACGCGGTTGAAGCGAATCCACCAGCAGGTCGCACTTGTTGTAGACCAGCAATTGCGGCACGTCGGCGGCGCCGATCTCTTCGAGCACGCGGTCGACGTCGGCCTGCTGCTCGGCCAGATGCGGGCTGGCGGCGTCGATGACGTGCAACAGCAGGTCGGCGTCGGCGGCTTCCTGCAGCGTGGCGGCAAAGGCGTCCACCAGCTTGTGCGGCAGGTCACGGATGAAGCCCACCGTGTCGGACAGCGACACCGAGGCCTGCGCCTCGCCCAGCCAAAGCGCACGCGTGGTGGTGTCCAACGTAGCGAACAGCTGATCGGCAGCGTAGGCGCGAGCCTTGACGAGGGCGTTGAACAGCGTCGACTTGCCCGCGTTGGTGTAGCCCACCAGCGAGATGCGGAAGGTGCCGCGCCGCTCGCGTGCCTTGCGCTGCGTGCCGCGCTGCCGCTTCACCTTTTCCAGCCGCTCTTTCACCGTCTTGATGCGGTCGCCGATCATGCGCCGGTCGAGTTCGATCTGCGCCTCGCCGGGGCCGCCGCGGGTGCCGATGCCGCCTTGCTGGCGCTCCAGGTGGGACCAGCGCCGCACCAGGCGGGTGGCCATGTAATGCAGCCGCGCCAGTTCAACCTGCAGCTTGCCCTCGTGGCTTTGCGCCCGGTCGGCGAAGATGTCCAGGATGAGCGAGGTGCGGTCGGCCACCGGCACACCCAGGTGGCGCTCCAGGTTGCGCTGCTGCGCCGGGGAAAGCGCCTGGTCGAAGATCACGCCGTGCGCCGAGGTGGCGGCGACCAGGGCCTTGATCTCGTCGGCCTTGCCCGAGCCGACGAAGAGCGCCGGATCGGGTGCGCGACGCCGCGCCGTCACGCGCGCCACCGGCAGGTCGCCGGCGGAGGTGGCGAGCAAGGCCAGTTCGTCGAGCGAGGCGTCGAACGCGGGGTCTGAGCCGATGTCGACACCGACGAGCACCGCACGCGTGGGCTCGGCACCGCGTGGCGCAGCGGGGGCAGTGGCGGAACTCAAGGTCGCTGGCAGTTGACGGCCGGCATCAAGCGGGTTCGCTGCTCTCGGTGGGGTGGAAATTGACGGCGCGGCTGGGCACGACGGTGGAAATGGCGTGTTTGTAGACCATCTGCGTGACGGTATTGCGCAGCAGCACCACGTACTGGTCGAACGACTCGATGTGGCCCTGGAGCTTGATGCCGTTGACGAGGTAGATCGACACCGGCACATGTTCCTTGCGCAGCAGGTTCAAAAAGGGGTCCTGCAAAAGTTGGCCTTTGTTGCTCACGATATGCTCCGTGATGAGTGGGAGAAGCTGGGCACCTTATCACAGGGCAGCACGGCGGCGCCGCGCCAGTGGCATAGGGTCAAGTACCCTTTTCGTCGAAGGGGTTGGCACCGGTCCGCATCTCGATGCGCACGGGTGTGCCCACGAGCTTGAAATGCTCGCGCAAGCGGCCCTCCAGGAAGCGTTTGTAGCTGTCGGGAACATGGTCCAGCGAGGTGCCGTGGATGACCACCAGCGGCGGGTTCATGCCGCCCTGGTGGGCATAACGCATCTTGGGCCGGAAGCGACCGTCGCGGCGCGGCGCCTGGTGCTCGGCGGCCTCGTGCACCAACCGCGTGAGCACCGGCGTGGGCATCTTGATGGTGGCCGAGGCATGGGCCTGCAGGATGGCTTTCCACAGCGCCGTGAGCCCCGTGCGGCGGATGGCCGAAATGTGCAGCACCGGCGCGTATTTCAGGAACGCGAGCCGGCTTTCGATCGAACGCTGCAGCGTCTGGCGCTGGTAGTCGTCGGTGGCGTCCCACTTGTTCACGGCCAGCACCACGGCGCGGCCGGACTCCAGCACATAGCCGGCGATGTGGGCGTCCTGGTCGCTCACGCCCAACGTGGCGTCGATGAGCAGCACGACGACGCTGGCACTGGCCACGGCTTGCAGCGTCTTGACGACCGAGAACTTCTCGATCGCCTCGAAAACCTTGCCTTTGCGACGCAGGCCAGCGGTGTCTATGAGCTCGAACTGGCGCCCGTCGCGTTCGAAAGGCACATGGATGGCGTCGCGCGTCGTGCCCGGCTGGTCGAAGGCCACCAGGCGTTCCTCGCCCAGCCAGGCATTGATGAGCGTGCTCTTGCCCACGTTGGGTCGCCCCGCCACCGCCAGCCGCACCGGCGCGTCGACGGGTTCGGGCGCATCGTCGTCCTCGGCGAAGTCCTGCAGGGCCGCTTCGAGCAGGCTGCGGATGCCCTGCCCGTGCGCTGAAGAGATCGGATGCGGTGCACCGATACCGAGTTCGAAGAACTCGCCCAGCAAGGGCGACTCGACCATGCCCTCGGCCTTGTTCGCCGCCAGCAGCACGCGCTTTTGCTGTGTTCGCAAGTAGCGCGCGATATCGTGGTCCTGCGCCGACAGGCCCCCGCGCACGTCGACGACGAAGATCACCGCGTCGGCCTCGGCCACCGCCTGCCGCGTCTGCTTGGCCATCTCGGCGACCACGCCGCTGGGCTTGTCGGGCTCGAAGCCGCCGGTGTCGACGACGATGAACTCGCGCCCGCCCAGCCGCGCGTTGCCATAGTGACGGTCGCGCGTGAGACCGGCGAAGTCGGCCACGATGGCATCGCGGCTCTTGGTGATGCGGTTGAACAGCGTCGACTTGCCCACGTTGGCACGGCCCACGATGGCGATGACGGGTTTCATCAGTTGGGCCGGAAGGCGAACAGCCCGCCCTTCTGGGTCACGACGAGCAGCGTGGTGCCCGAAAGCACCGGCGTGCCCACCACCGGGGAGCCGTCGGTGGGCAGCCGCAATTGCGTCTCGCCCGATTCGATGGACAGGAAGTGCACCTGGCCTTCGACGTCGCCGAAAGCCACCACCGGACCCACGGCGGTCGCACCACTGAGTCCGCGGAAGAGCAGCCTCTCGCTGGTCCAGGCCACGTCGCCGGTGGCGGTGCGCCAGGCCGTGAGCCGGTCGCTGGCGTCGGCGCCGACCAGGGTTTTTGCGTCGCCGCCCACGGCCTGGATGCCGCCGACATTGCGTGACCACATCAGCGCACCCCGGCTGGCGTCGGCGCAGGCCACGGCCGACTGGAACGCGCGTGCGCAGACCAGGTCACCGATGCGCACTGCGGGGCCCACCAGGTCAGCCAGTCGCTCGACCTCGTTGGTGCCGCGGGGCGAGGCCATCGGCACTTCCCACAGCACGCTGCCGCGCAAGGGGTCGACACCCGCCAGCCGCGCGCCCTGCCCCACCAGCAGCGTATTGCGGAAGCCCGCAATCACGCCGGCCTGCGCCAGCGTCAGCGCGTCGCCCGGGCGTTGCAGCAGCCACAGCCGACGGCCGTCGAGGGCGTCGAAGGCGTGCACCGCGCGGTCCACGCCCATCACGAAAACGCGTTCTCCGGCCACCAGCGGCGGCGTCACCACGCTCGAAGGCAGGCGCTTGCGCCACAGCTCGCGACCCTCATCGAAGGTGACGACTTCATTGCCGCGCGTCACCACGCTGGTGAAACGGCCGTCGCTGCCGACGCCGGCGGACAATGCGCCACCGGC
Organism: Rubrivivax sp.; assembly: GCA_034522875.1. Taxonomy (GTDB): domain Bacteria; phylum Pseudomonadota; class Gammaproteobacteria; order Burkholderiales; family Burkholderiaceae_C; genus Rubrivivax. The sequence continues at coordinate 9,742 of JAXHKY010000017.1, forward strand.
ATTGGCGCGCCAGAGCACGGTTCCGTTGTCGGCTTGCAGGGCCAGCACGTCGCCGTCGCCTGAGGCCACGTAGAACACCCCGCCATGAGCGGCCGGAACGAGTGCAAAGCCGACGCGGCTGACGCTGGAGGCCCAGACCTGACGACCGGCGATCCTGGCTTCGACCGTCTCCAGCGGGGTGGGCGGCGGCTTGTCCGACGAAGCGCAGCCCGCCAGCGCTGCGACTCCGGCCAGGGCCAGCCAACGGGTGGCCGACCGCAGATTCACCGCCCGGCTCCAGCCGCGGAAGCACCGGGCGCGGCGCCCAGCGCGGTGAGCTTGGCCTCGACGAGGCGGCGGTAGTCGACCCGTTCGCCGATGGCCTGGTAGGCTGCCTGGTACGCGGTGCGCGCGTCATCGGTCTTGCCCTGCGCGAGCAGGATGTCGCCACGACGATCCTGCACCAGGCCCTCGAAGTCGGGGGTCGTGGCCGCAGACAAGGTCTGCAGCGCCTCGTCGTACTGCTTCGCTTCGGCCTGCAGGGCGGCCAGGCGCAGGCGGGCGACGGTGCGCATCTCCTCCTCGACGGCATGGCCGGCCACCCAGGCCAGCGAGGCCTTGGCGGCGTCGGCCTGCCCCTTGTCGAACTGGGTGCGCGCCGCCAGCAGGCCGCCCTGCTGCGCATAGGCGGTGCCCGGGTAGCGCGTGCTCAGGTCGGTGAAGACGCGACCGGCCCGTTCGGCGTCGCCGGCCCGCGCCGCGCGGTCGAGTTCGTCGAACAAGGCACCGGCCTTCACCGCCTGGTCGCGCTGGTACCACTGCCAGCCGTTCCAGGCCGCGAAGGCGCCCAGCACCAGCACCAGGGTCCAGGTGATGAGGTTGCCCTGCTTGTTCCAGAACGCCTTGAGCGCGTCGAGTTGTTCCTGTTCCTGCAGGTCGAGTTGTGTGGCCATGGGGCTTGAGGCGGTCCGGACAAAAGGATGGGATTATCTATGGAGCAGTTCGGCAGCCCAGGCCGCGGGGTTCGCCAGCGGCCGCGTGACCTGCGGCGCGGCGTCGTCGCGCAGCGGCTTGACGGCCACCACCCCTTGCGCCAGCTCGCTGCCGCCGAACACCAGTGCCCAGCGCGCGCCGCTGGCGTCGGCGCGCTTGAATTGCGCCTTCATGCTCCCCGCGCCGGCGTGCATGAGCACCGCCACGCCGGCGGCACGCAGGGCTTCGCTCACCTGCACGGCCAAGGGCAGCGCGGCGGCATCGGGCACCACGGCGTAGACGTCGGGCACCGGCGGCAGCGGCGCCCGGCCCGACTGCTGCACCAGGTCGAGCACGCGCTCGATGCCCAGACCCCAGCCGATGCCGGGCGCCGGCTTGCCGCCGACGAGTTCCATCAGGCCGTCGTAGCGCCCGCCCCCGCACACCGTGCCCTGGGCGCCCAGGCGGTCGGTGGTCCATTCGAACACCGTGAGCGAGTAGTAGTCCATGCCGCGCACCAACCGGTGGTTGACGCGATAGGTCTGGCCGGCTGCGTCGAGCGCGCCGCACAGGGCATGGAAATGCCGCAGCGAGGCCTCGCCCAGGTAGTCCATCAGGCGCGGCGCGGCTTCCACCAGCGACTGCATGGCCGGGTTCTTGGTGTCCAGGATGCGCAACGGATTGCTGTGCAGCCGGCGCTGCGCCTCGGCGTCGAGCAGGTCCTTGTGCGCCTCGAAATGCGCCACCAGCGCGTCGCGGTGGGCGCGGCGCTCGGCGGGCTGGCCCAGGCAGTTGAGTTCCAGCCGCACGTCGGACAGGCCGAGGTCGCGCCACAGGCTGCGGCACATCAGGATGACCTCGGCATCGACATCGGGGCCGGCGTGGCCCAGCGCCTCGACGCCGACCTGGTGGAACTGCCGGTAGCGCCCGCGCTGCGGCCGCTCGTGGCGGAACATCGGGCCCATGTAGTACAGGCGCTTGCCGCCGTCGTAGAGCATCGAATGCTCCGCGGCGGCGCGCACCACGCCGGCCGTGCCTTCCGGGCGCAAGCTGAGTTCGTCGCCGTTCATGGCATCGGTCCAGGAGTACATCTCCTTCTCGACGATGTCGGTGACCTCGCCCAGGCTGCGCACGAACAGCGGCGTGGGCTCGACGATGGGCACCCGGATATTCAGATAGCCGTAGCGCCGCATCAGCGCACGCACGGTGTCTTCGAACCATTCCCAGCGCGCCGAATCAGGCGGCAGGATGTCGTTCATGCCTTTGACGGCCTGGATCTTTTCTGGCATGGCTGGCAGGGAAGGTGCGTCAGCGCCGGGGCGAGCCCTGGGCGTCGCGTCTATCGAAGCATCACGCCCGCACCGCGGCGGAGCCGAAGCGACGCTCGATGTAGCTCTGGACGATCTTGTGGAATTCGGTCGCGATACCCTCGCCGCGCAGCGTGAGGGCCTTCTCGCCGTCGATGAAGACCGGCGCCGCCGGGGCCTCGCCGGTGCCCGGCAGGCTGATGCCGATGTCGGCGTGCTTGCTCTCGCCGGGCCCGTTGACGATGCAGCCCATCACCGCCACCTTGAGGTTCTCGACCCCCGGGTATTTCGCCTTCCACACCGGCATCTGGGCGCGCAGGAAGTCGTCGATCTGCTTGGCCAGTTCCTGGAAGGTGATGCTGGTGGTGCGGCCGCAGCCGGGGCAGGCGGTGACGCTGGGGTTGAAGGCGCGCAGGCCCAGGCTCTGCAGGATCTCCAGCGCCACCACCACTTCCTGCGTGCGCGCCTCGCCGGGCTGCGGCGTCAGGCTGACGCGGATGGTGTCGCCGATGCCTTCCTGCAGCAGCACCGCCAGCGCCGTGGCACTGGCCACCGTGCCCTTGGTGCCCATGCCGGCCTCGGTCAGGCCCAGGTGCAGCGCGTAGTCGCAACGCCGCGCCAGCGCGCGGTAGACCGAGATCAGGTCCTGCACGCCACTGACCTTGCAGCTGATGATGATGTGGTCGGGGTTCAGGCCCATCTCGCGCGCCACCTCGGCCGAGCTCAGCGCCGACTGCACCAGCGCCTGGTACATCACCTGCCTGGCATCCAGCGGCCGCGCGCGGTGCGCGTTCTCGTCCATCAGCTGCGCCAGCAGTTCCTGGTCGAGGCTGCCCCAGTTGACGCCGATGCGCACCACCTTGTCGTGCTTGACGGCGGCTTCGATCATCTGGCCGAACTGGCGGTCGCGCTTGTCGCCCTTGCCCACGTTGCCGGGGTTGATGCGGTACTTGGACAAGGCCCGCGCCATGGCCGGAAAGTCGGTCAGCAGGCGGTGGCCGTTGAAATGGAAGTCGCCCACCAGCGGCACGTTGATGCCCATGCGGTCGAGTTGGTCGCGGATGTGCGGCACGGCCTCGGCGGCTTCGGGCGTATTGACGGTGATGCGCACCAGCTCGCTGCCGGCCACCGCCAGTTCCTTGACCTGGATCGCGGTGCCGATGACGTCCACCGTATCGGTATTGGTCATGGATTGCACACGCACCGGCGCGTCGCCCCCCACCGTCACCACATGGTCGCCCCAGGCCACGCGCGCCTGGCGCGAACGCCTGGCGGCTGGCGTGGCCGCTTCGATGATGTCCACGCGATCGGGTGCATTCATGGCAGAACCTCGTTGGCCGGGACCCCTGCTCAGGGCAGTTCCAAGCGTGCCACATTGTCGCGGGTGTGCGGTGCCAGGTCGACCGGCTGGCCGCGAAACCCCAGTTCCGTGGCGGCGGCATTGCCGACCACCAGGCGCAGCGGCAGCGCCCCGTCCAGACCCACGCTCTCACCGGGCATCACGGTACGCGACAACAGCACCTGGCCGCCGGCATCGCGCACGTCGATCCACGAGGCATCGGTGGTGCGCAGCTGCACCAGGCCTGCAGGCGCCGCGGTCTTCGCCTCGGCGGCAGCCGCTTCGGATGCAGCCGCTTCCGACGTGGGCACCGCAAAAACCGTCTCGCCCGCGGGCGGCGCCGCCGCGGCAGGATCGGCGTTCGACGCTGCCGGATCCGGTCCCGCCAGGGCCGCCGATGCGATCGCAGCCGCGGGCCCGGCTGCCGGCAGCGCAGCCGCGGGCGCAGGTTCATCCGGCGTCCACAAGCCGGGCGGCAGAAAATAGATGACCAGCGCCGCCACCATGAGCGCCACCGCGGCCAGCATCAGCGGCCGCACGGCCGCGCCGGAACGGCCCGGATCGCCCTGCCCGGGGCGGCCGAGGAAAGGCTCGTTCAAGCCCCCGCTGCCAGCCGCCAGCGACATGGCGCTCGGCTGCGGCAGCAGGTCCAGCACCGGACGAGCGTCGATCTTCAGCGTGCGACAGACCGTCTGCGCCAGGGCCCGGGTGAAGGTGGCGTCGGGCAACTCGTCCCAGCGGTCGTTTTCCAGCGCGTCGAGCTTGCGCGGCGAGACCTTGATCGCCGCGGCCAGGGCGGCGATGTGCAAGCCCTGTCTTTCGCGAGCCGCCTTGAGCAGCGCGCCGGCGCCGGTCCCTTTGGGGGCAGACTCAGTCATCGAAGCGACCCCGTTCGAATTGCAGGGTTTCGGTGGATTGCGGAAAACGCTCCTGCAGCTGCCGCCCGTAGGACTGCACGGCATCCAGGTTGCCCAGCCGGCGCTCGATGCGCGCCGCCAGCCACAGGCTCTGCGCGCTGGACTGGTCGGGCTGGGCATTGATGCGCTGCACGTAGAAGCGCGCGCGCTCCAGCTCGCCGCGGCGCAGCAGCACCTCGCTCAGGTTGTACGCCGTGACCGGGTTGGCGGGGTCGAGTTCGTAGCAGCGCGACAGCGTGCGCTCGGCCTGCGCCCACTGGCCGGCACGCGCCTGGCACACCCCCTGCGCCAGCAGGGTGCGCGTGACCTCGCGGTACTGCGGCTGCTGCAAGGCGCGTTCGAACTGCGCTTCGGCGTCTACGAAGCGCTGCTGTTGGCAGAGGAACCAGCCATAGTTGTGCATCGCGTTGCCGTCACGCGGGTTGAGCTTGAGGCCCCGTTGAAAGTCGGCGTCGGCGAGCTGCGGGTCACCCAGCGCGGCGTAGACCAGACCGCGCAGGGTGTAGGCCTCGGGCAGGTCGGGCTTGGCGGCAATCGCCACGTTGACTTCGTCCAGCGCCGTGTTCGCCTGTCCGCGCGCCAGGTACAGGCCGGCCAGCTCCAGCCGCACCTGCGCGCGGCGCTGGGCGTCGGCGGGCTCGGTGCCGGCACGCGGCGGCAGGCCGTCGCTGCCAGCGGTGCTGGTGGTGACGGTGGTCGTGGAGGTGCAGGCCGCCAGCATGGCCAGCGCCGCCAGCGGCAGCGCCCGGCGCCATCCCCTCGGCATCAAGACACGCTCCCGGCGGTGGCGATCGGAATCACCCCGCGCCGCGCCGCGAGCCGATCGCGTGCCCCGGTGCGGTCCTGCACCTCGCCGGCCAGCTGGCCGCAGGCGGCGTCGATATCGTCACCACGCGTCTTGCGGACGGTGGTCACGATGCCGGCGTCCTGCAGCACCTGCGCGAAGGCCAGCACGCGCTCGCGCGGCGAACGCTGCAGACCCGAGGCCGGGAAGGGGTTGAACGGGATCAGGTTGAGCTTGCAGGGAATGCGCCCCAGGTCGCGGCTGGCCGCGGCCTGCCCCTGCACCAGGCGCACGAGTTCGTGCGCCAGCTCGGGTGTGTCGTTCACGCCGTCGAGCATGCAGTACTCGAAGGTGATGAAGTCGCGCGGCGCCGCATCCAGGTAGCGCAGGCAGGCTGCCAGCAGTTCGTGCAGCGGGTATTTGCGGTTCAGCGGCACCAGCGATTCACGCAACGCATCGTTCGGGGCATGCAGCGACACCGCCAGCGCCACCGGGCAGTCGTCGCGCAGGCGATCGATCATGGGCACCACGCCCGAGGTCGAGACCGTGACGCGGCGCCGCGACAAGCCGTAGGCGTGATCGCTGAGCATGGTGCGCAGCGCAGGCACCAGTGCCGAGTAGTTCTGCAGCGGCTCGCCCATGCCCATCATCACCACGTTGTCGATGGCGCGCACACCGGCCGGCAGCGCCAGCCGCTGGCGCAGCCGGTGCTCGGCAAACCAGAGCTGGGCCACGATCTCACCGGGCCTGAGGTTGCGGCTGAATCCCTGGTGGCCGGTACTGCAGAAGCGGCAACCCACCGCGCAGCCGGCCTGCGACGAAACGCACAAGGTGCCGCGGTCGGCCTCCGGAATGAAGACCGACTCCACGGCATTGCCGCCGCCCACGTCGAACAGCCACTTCACCGTGCCGTCGGCCGAGACATGCTCCGAAAGCAGCGATGGGCCGCTCACCTCGGCCACACCGCGCAGCTTGTCGCGCAGCGACTTGGCCAGGTCGGACATGCGGCAGAAGTCGGATTCGCCCTTCTGGTGGATCCAGCGGTAGAGCTGCACGGCCCGAAAACGCTTCTCGCCAAGGGCGCCGCACCAGGCCGCCAGCCCCTCGAGGTCGAAGTCGAGAAGATTGACGGCCATCACCGGCTCAGAGCCTGTGAAGTATTCCGGCGCGCCCGAGCGGGCGTCCGAAATGGTGTCGATCTAGGCGCAAAGCGCAGCCGTAGCTCGGGCTACGGCGAGCATTTGCAACGACGAGCGGCGCCATTTGGGGCGCACGAGCGGGCGTGGCGGAATGCTTCACAGGCTCTCAGCGCGTATAGACGTTCATGCCGGCAAAGAAGAAGGCCATCTCCACCGCAGCGGTTTCCGCCGCGTCGGAGCCATGCACGGCGTTGGCGTCGATGCTGTCGGCAAAGTCGGCACGGATGGTGCCCTTGTCGGCCTTCTTCGGGTCGGTGGCGCCCATCAGTTCGCGATTCTTTGCAATGGCGCCCTCGCCTTCCAGCACCTGGATCATGACCGGACCCGAGATCATGAACTTGACCAGGTCGTTGAAGAACGGGCGTGCCTTGTGCACGGCGTAGAAGGCCTCGGCCTCGCCGCGCGACAGGTGCGCCATGCGCGCGGCCACGATCTTCAGGCCCGCGCCTTCGAAGCGGGCGTAGATCTGGCCGATCACGTTCTTGGCCACGGCGTCGGGCTTGATGATCGAGAGCGTACGTTCAATGGCCATGAAAAATTCTCCTGAATCAATGACTTGGCAAAGCTTTCGATTCTAGCGTGACAACCCTCAGCGGCCCCGCCCGGCGGGTCCGCTGCGTCCGCCACCCCGGTTGCCGCGACCGCCGCCCGGGCCGCCGCTCTTGCGGCGGAAGGCGTCGGCGCCGATATAGCCCACCGAAGTGCGCAGCGGGTCGGGCTGGCCACCCTTGGCCTGGCCACCCTTGGCCGGCCCGCCGCGCTTGCCGCCGCCCGCGCGTGCCTCGCTGCTGCTGCCGCCCGGGCCGAAGCCGCCCTGGCCGCGCGCGCCCTGCGCAAAGCGCTTGTCGTAGGTCTGCTGCAGCGGATTCGGGATCGGTCCGTCCTCGGGGATGTCACGTCGCGGCGCCCGGTCCTTCTGCAACGCGCGCTTGTCGTAGGTCTGCTGCAGCGGGTTGGGAATGGGGCCGTCTTCCGGGATCTCGCGCCGCAACTGGCGCTCCTGCTGCATGGCCCGCTTGTCGAAGGTCTGTTGCAGCGGATTCGGAATGGCACCACCCTCGCCTGGCTCGAAGCCTGGCGCACGCGGGCCCCGCGGCCCGCGATCGGGCCGCGCACCGCGCTCCGGCCTGGGGCCACGCTCGGCACGCTCGGCACGCTCGGCACGCTCGGGACGCGGCCCCGGCTCGGCGGCGGCCGGCCGCAACGCCGGATCGGCGCCTTCGGCCCGCGGCCCGCGGTCGCCACCCTGGCCGCGGCGGCCGCTGCGGCGGTTGCGGCCTCGGCGTGTGCCGCCTTCGCGATCGTCTTCACGCTCCGGCCGCGGCCCGCTGGCCAGTCGGCGCAGGTTGCGCAAGTCATCTTCGTCCAGATCCACCCAGACGCCGCGCTTCAGCCCGTGCGGCAGCACCACCGAGCCATAGCGGATGCGGATCAGCCGGCTTACCGCGTGGCCCACGGCCTCGAAGAGTTTGCGCACCTCGCGGTTGCGGCCCTCGGTGATGACCACACGATACCAGTGGTTGACCCCTTCGCCGCCGCCGTCCTCGAGGCTCTTGAAGGCGGCGCGTTGGCCGTCGATGTCGACGCCTTCCAGCAGCCGGGCCTTGGCCTCGGGCTCCAGCAGTCCCAGGGACCGCACCGCGTATTCACGTTCGACCCCGAAGCGCGGGTGCATCAGCTGGTTGGCGAGTTCGCCCGAATTGGTGAACAGCAGCAGGCCTTCGGTATTGATGTCGAGCCGGCCCACCGATTGCCATTTGCCATGCTGCAGCCGCGGCAGGCGGCGGAAGACGGTGGGACGCTGCTGCGGGTCGTCGTGCGTGACCACCTCGCCGGCCGGCTTGTGGTAGGCCAGCACGCGCGGCGGCGGCGGTGCGATGCGCACGCGCACCGGCTTGCCGTCGACGGCGAGGCGGTCGCCGAAGGAGATGCGCTGGCCGGTGTGCGCGAGCGCGCCGTTCACGGTGACGCGGCCTTCGGTGATCATCTGCTCGAGGTCGCGCCGCGAGCCGACCCCGGCCTGGGCCAGCACCTTGTGCAGCTTGGGGGCATCGGGCTCGGCAGCCAGCACGCGCTTGGACGGCAGCGCGGGCTCGGTGGCTTCGGCGGACGCCGGTTCTTCGTCATAGGCGCCGGAAAGCACCTGGGCAAAGACTTCCGCGGCCTCGGGTGCCGGCAGCCGGGGTGTGGCCGGCGTATCGAGCCGTTCAGCCGCTGCGGCTTCGCCGCCCTCGGCCGATGCGCCCACAGCGGCCTCGGCGCCTTCGCCACGCTCGGCGCCGCGCCGGCCCCGTCGGCGGTTGCGGCCGCGCCGGTTGCCGGCGCCCGCGTCAGCATCGACACCGACACCGGCATCGGCATCGGCATCGGCATCGGCATCGGCATCGGTATCGGCCTCGACCCCGGCTTCAGCGCCGGGCTGGCCATCGGCTGTGGTTCCAGCGTCATTGACCTGACTGGGCACTTCCTTGGCAGATGCGGCAGCGGCGCCCGGTGTGGCCTCAGGCATAGCCGGCACGGTGCGATCGACTCGCGATGCCGAAGGCGGCAGATCCACGCCCACGTCGGCCACGGGCTCGCCCGCGGCGTCGACTTCCGGGGCGACCTCTGCAGGCGCCTGCGCGCCGGCGGCCAGCTTGCGCGGTGCGCGCTTGCGCCTGGGCTTTTCGACCACGGCGCCTTCGGGCGCAGTGGCGTCGGCCGCGGCGGCCTCGGGAGGCAGAGGGTCGGCTTCGTGAGCGTTCATGCTGGCGCGTCGGTGGCGAGAGGAGGGGTATTCAGGCCGGCACGCGCAGGCGCCGGCTCGGGGTTGGATTCGGTTTCACCCGCGGCATCCAGCGGCAGGTCGACCTGCGCGTCGCCCAGCAGAGGCGGCACTTCCAATGCCGCCAGCGCGAGTGCACCACGGGCGCCGTCCAGCGCGCCTCCCAGCGGCGGCAGCTGGTCCAGGCTGGACAGGCCCAGGTCGTCCAGGAACTGCCGCGTGGTGGCGTACAGGGCCGGGCGGCCGGGGGCTTCGCGGTAGCCGATGACGTCGATCCAGCCACGTTCCTCGAGCTGCTTGACGATCTGGCTGCTGACGGTGACGCCGCGGATGTCCTCGATATCGCCGCGCGTCACCGGCTGGCGATAGGCCACGATGGCCAGCGTCTCCATCGCGGCGCGCGAATATTTCGGCGGTTTCTCGGGGTGCAGTCGATCGAGGTAGGCGCGCATCTCGGGCCGGCTCTGGAAGCGCCAGCCGCTGGCCAGCGTCACCAATTCCACGCCGCGGCCCTGCCAGTCTTCGGCCAGTTCTTCGAGCAGGCGGCGCAAGGTATCGGCGCCGACCTCGTCGTCGAACAAGGCCAACAGGTCGGCCAGCGGCAGCGGTGACGTGGCGCAGATGAGCGCGGTTTCGAGGACACGTTTGGCCTCTGTCGTATTCATGGACTGTGCTGTGGGCGTGACCACCGGCATGGCGGTAGCCAGATCGATCATTCGGGGGGTCCGGCCCCGCCCGGCAATTCGCCGCGGGTGCGGGGTGTTTCGCATGGCCCGGCGGGGCCGGGACGGAGCAGCGGGTCAAACAGGCGCGGCACACGGAGTGCCTGCAGCGCTGTGAAGAAGTTGGATTGTAGCGCGGACTGGCTGCTTGCGGCTGCTACTCAACTTCAGGCGCATCCGTCCAGCACCTGCGCCCAGGCCGCAGCGAAGTCGGGCGGCGGCGGGCAGTCGAAGACCAGCGCAGCGCGTGTCACCGGGTGCGCGAGCTGCAGCACGCTGGCATGCAGCGCCTGCCGCAGCAGTCCCAGCGCCGGGTGGCCGCCGTACAAGGCGTCGGCCACCAGCGGGTGACCGCACGACGCCAGGTGCACACGGATCTGGTGCGTGCGCCCCGTGTGCAAGGTGCAGCGCAGTGCGCTGATGGCGCCGCGGCGGTCCGGGCCCTCCCGCACCGCCAGGCAAGCGACGTCGGTGCGCGCCGCGCGCCCCCCGGCGGCCACCGGCACCACGGCCATGCGCACGCGCACGCGGGGGTCGCGGCCGATGGGGGCTTCGATCGTGAACGAGGCCTGGCCCATGGCGCCGTGGGCCAGCGCCAGGTAGCGCCGGTGCACGGCGCGGGCGGCGATATCGCGCACCAGCGCCGTCACCGCCGGCAGCGTCTTGCCGACCATCATGACGCCCGAGGTGTCCTTGTCCAGCCGGTGCACGATGCCGGCCCGCGGCAGTGAAGCCGCCGTTGCGTGGCGCGCCAGCAGGCCGTTGAGCAGCGTGCCCGACCAGTTGCCGGGCGCCGGATGCACCACCAGCCCGGCGGGCTTGTCCAGCACGAGCAGGTGCTCGTCTTCATAAAGCACGGCCAGCGGCATGGCCTGCGGCGTGTAGGCGCGGCTTTCCGCCGTGGGGACCAGCTGCAGCGACAGTTGCTGCCCGGCGCGCACGCGGCGCGATGCGGTGTCAGCCGGCACACCGTCCAGCCGCACATGGCCATCATCGATGAGGTGCTGCAGATGGCTGCGCGAAAACTCGGGCGCCAGGGCCACCAGGGCCTGGTCCAGCCGCCGTCCGTGCAGTGCGGCCGCGACCGCGGCGCTGCGGGTCTCGAAAGCCGCCGCCACCTCGTCGGCTTCGGCGTCTTGCAGGTCTTCGGCGCCAGGGCGGTTCAGGTCAGGCTCCCTATAATCTGCAGTCCTTGCACCGCCTGCCACCCCACCCGATGACCGTTTCCCTGCTTTGGCGCGCCGTTTTCGTGGCCCTGCTGGCCATGGCGCTGCAACTGTCGGGATGCAGTTCCACGCCTTCGGATCAGACGCCACTAAGCACTGCAGAAGCATTGTACAAAGAGGCGCGCGAAGAAATCGACTCGGGCAACTTCGCCGCGGCCATCAAGACGCTGGAGCGTGTGGAGGGCCTGGCCGCAGGTTCGCTGCTGGCGCAGCAGGCGCTGCTGGACATGGCCTACCTGAACTGGCGCCTCGGCGAACGCGCGCAGGCCCTGAGCGCAGTCGAGAGATTCATCAAGCTCAATCCTTCCAGCCCGGCGCTGGACTATGCCTTGTACCTGCGCGGCCTCGTCAATTTCAACGACAACCTGGGGCTGATGGGCAGCCTGGCCGGCCAGGAACTCTCAGAGCGCGACCAGCGTGCCTCGCGCGACGCCTGGGAAGCGTTCAAGCAGCTCGTCGACCGGTTTCCGGAATCGCGCTACACGCCCGATGCGCGGCTGCGCATGGACTACATCGTCAATTCGCTGGCCGAGTACGAGGTGCACGTGGCGCGCTACTACTTCCGCCGCGGCGCCTACGTGGCAGCGGCCAACCGCGCGCAGCAGGCGATTTCGCAGTTCTCGCAGACACCCAGCGTCGAGGAGGCGCTGTACATCCTGATCGCCAGCTACGACAAGCTGGAGATGCCGGCCCTGCGCGACGCCGCCGAGCGTGTGCTGCGCCAGAACTTCCCCGAAAGCGACTACCTGACCAAGGGCTTGCTCGCGCGCAAGACGCCCTGGTACCAGTTCTGAGCCCGGCGCTGCCGGCGCTGCTTTTCAGTGCCCGGCCGCCAGCTCGGCCAACCAGTCCAGCGCTTGGTTCTCTTCGCCCAGCCGCCCCATCGGCGGCAAGGCCGCCAGCAGGCGCTGGCCGTAGGCCATCTGGCGCAGCCGCGGGTCGCACAGCACGAGCAGGCCGCGGTCGGTCTCGGTGCGGATGAGCCGCCCCGCACCCTGCTTCAGCGACACCGCCGCCTCGGCGACGAAATAGTCGTCGAAGGGGTTGCGGCCCTGCGCGCGCAGCTGTCGCACGCGCGCTTCCACCAGCGGGTCGCCCGGCGGCGGAAACGGCAGCTTGTCGATGAGCACGCACTGCAGCGCTTCACCCGGCATGTCGATGCCTTCCCAGAAGCTGGCCGATCCGACCAGCACGCAGCCGCGGCCGTCGCCATAGCGCTGCAGCAGCGCACGCCGCGGCTCGGTACCTTGCACCAGCACGGTCAGGCCGGCGGCTTCGGGCTGCGCCGCCAGGGCGTCGGCCACCACGGGCAGCGCGCGCAGCGTCGTCGTGAGCACGAAGGTGCGCCCACCCAGCGTACCGGCACAACGTGCGGCCAGCGCGCCCACGGCGGCGGCGTGACCGGGGGCGTTGGGCAGCGGAAAGCGCGCCGGAACCCACACCCGAGCGTGGGACGGGTAGTCGAACGGGCTGCCGACGCGCAGCTTCTCGGCGTCCTCCAGGCCGGTGCTGGCGGTGAACCAGCTCAAGTCCTCGTCGTCGCCCAGCGTGGCCGAGGTGAAGATCCAGGCCCGCGGCGCGAGCGCGCGCTGTTCGGTCAGCATCTGCCGGATGTCCAGCGGCGATTCGACCAACCGCGCCTGTTGCGGCGTGAGATCGATCCAGCGCACATGGTCGGCGGCCGTTTCGCCGCCGAAGTGTCCGGCCAGGTGCGCGAGCGTTCGCGCACGTTGCTCCAGCTTGGGAATGTCGGGCGCCGCTTCAGCCACGCCGGCCAGCGCCTGGGCGGCGGCGAGTGCGGCTTCGGCCAGGGCTCGCAGCGCCGGCCCGGACGCCTCACCCCGCTCCTCCCAGCGGCGCTTGAACATGCCGCGCACTTCGCGCTGCTCGCCGGCGCAGGCCAGCCGCAATTCACGCGCCGCGCGCTCCACGCCGGCCTGCAGGTCGTTCCACGGCTGCAGGCCGCGCGCGTGCGCCAGCCCGGCAGCGAGCAGGTCGCGTCCCAGGTCGATGGCCTGGCCAGTGGCCAGCGTGGTACCCAGGAACTGCACGCCGGCTTCCACCAGCTGGTGCGCCTCGTCGAAGACGGCCACGTCCACCGTGGGCAGCAGTTCGGCCACACCGCTGTCGCGCAAGGCCATGTCGGCGAAGAAGAGGTGGTGGTTGACGACCACCAGGTCGGCCGCCATGGCCTCGCGCCGCGCCTGCATCACATGGCAGGCGCGGAACTCGGGGCATTCGCTGCCCAGGCAGTTGTCGCGCGTGGACGTCACCATGGGGATCACCGGCGAGCGGTCGTCCAGGCCCTCGATCTCGGCCAGGTCGCCGCTTTGCGTGGCCTGCGCCCACTGCGCCACGCGGTGCAGCGCGCGCACCGCGAAGCGGTCTGGCAACTGCGCCCCCACCTGGGCCTGGATCAGCCGGTGCCGGCACAAATAGCTGGCGCGGCCCTTGAGCAAGGCCATGCGCACGGGCACGCGCAGTGCATCACGCAGGCGCGGCAGGTCGCGCAGGAAAAGCTGGTCCTGCAGGCTCTTGGTCGCGGTGCTGATCAGTGCCCGGCGGCCCGACAGCAGCAGCGGCACCAGGTAGGCGAAGGTCTTGCCGACGCCGGTGCCTGCCTCGGCCACCAGCGTCTCGCGGCCGGACACCGCCTGCGCAATGCGCGCGGCCAGCGTATCCTGCGCCTCGCGCGGCAGAAAGCGGGAGTCGCTGCGAGCCAGCGCGCCATCGGCGGCAAAGGCGCGCGCCACCGCCGCAGCCAGGGCACCGCTCAAGGTTGCACCTTGCGAGCTACGGCCGGCCTCGCCCGGTGCCAGCGAACGCCCGGCGACGCCTGCGCGCTCACGCCGGCTCGGGCGGGTCGAGCTGCGTTTCCAGGCTCGAGATCTGGTCACGCAACAGCAGGCGGCGCTTCTTCAGCCGTCGCAGCGTCAGTTCGTCGGCTGGGCTGGCGAGCAGGTTGCGGTCGATCAGGTCGTCGAGATCGGCATGTTCCATGCGCAATTCGATGAGCCGGCGCTGCGGCGAATTCAGGTTCTCGTCCATTGCTGCACGGTTGCGGACTGGGCCTCCAGTTTATATTCGGCGCGATGATCAGCGAAGCACAGTCCTTCCGCTTCAGTGCCGCCACCGGTCTGCACCGCGGCGACCGCGCCTACCAGCAGGACCAAGTGGAAATCATCGCCCACCCGCGCACCAGCGGCGCCGTGCTGGCCATGGTGGCCGACGGCATGGGCGGCAAGAGCGGCGGGCGCAAGGCCGCCGACCAGGTGCTGCTCACCGGACGCCAGATCTTCGAGCGCTTCTCGCCGGGCGAGGACGACGCCGCCGAGATGCTGCGCCAGTTGGTGCTGGAGTCGCACCTGATGATCAAGCTGACGGCCATCACGGCCGAGGAAGAACCGCACAGCACGGTCGCCGCTTTTTTCATCGGCCCCAGCCTGGAGTGCGACGTCGTGCATGCCGGCGACTCGCGCGTCTACCATTTCCGCGGCGCCGAGATGATGAAGCGCACGGTGGACCATTCCTTCGTGCAGCGACTCATCGACGAAGGCAAGATCACCGAGGAAGCGGCCAATACGCACCCGCAGTCCAACCTGCTCACGGGTTGCCTGGGCACCCATGCCGACCCGCCGGTGGCGTTGTGGCACATCGACCGCCTGGACTTCGGTGACACCCTGCTGGCCTGCAGCGACGGCCTGTGGCACTACTTCACGCCCAAGGAAATGGGCGCCATCCTGCACGCCTTGCCGCCACGGGAGGCCAGCGAGATGCTGATCAGCAAGGCGCGCCAGCGCGCCCGCGGCGGCGGCGACAACCTGTCGCTGGCGCTGGCACGCGTCGACGCGCCGCGCTGAAGCCCTGGCCCGGGGGCGCCCGCGACCGAAGGCACCCGGCCGGGAACGATTCAGCGCCCCGGCGCGCTGGCGGCCTTCGGTACGGGCAGCGGCGCGGCGGATTTGCCGGCGGCCTCGCGCTCGGCCAAACGTCTTCGCACGCGTTCGAGCGCGGCCTCGGTTTCCTCGCGACGGCGTTGTGAAGCCCGTGCGCGTTCGGCGGCCTGGGCGGCGCGCGCCTGCGCCTCGGCGCTGGACTGCTGCGACACCGAGGCGGGCGAAGCCGGCAAGACCGAAGCGGGCTCGGCGGGCGGACGGGGCGGCAGTGCGGGCGCCACAGCCGGCGCCGGCCGGGTCGCCTGCTCCCGTTGTTTGGCATCGATGGCGGCACGCCGCTCGGCCGCGCGCTGCAGGCGTTCGGCGTCGTCGAGTTCCAGCTCGCGCGCGCGCAGCGGCGCCAGTGCCTCGCGGCGCCGACGGCTCACGTCTTCGACGCAGGCATTGACGAAGAAGCGCTGCTGGCAGGCCAGTTCCTCCTGGGCAAAGCGGTCGAGCAACGCCTGCCGCTCGGCCGCCAGTCGAGTGCGCTCGGCGTCGTCGGCCGGCCGCGCCGCCTGCTGCCAGAACAGCAAGGCCAGGAGCAGCGACAGCCAGCGCATCGGTCCGCTCGGCGCTCGTGAAGGTATGAATCGCACTAGCTATCAGGTCAGCGAGGTGTCGACCTCGCGTCGCGCCAGCGCCAGGAACTCGGCAGACTGCATCTCGCGCAACCTGGACACCGTGCGCGGGAACTCGTGCACCATCGGGCCCTCGGTATACAGGGCTTCGGGTGGCACGGCGGCCGACAGGATCAGCTTCACGCGGCGGTCGTACAGCACGTCCACCAGCCAGGTGAAGCGGCGCGCCTCGCTGGCCATGCGCGGCGACATCTGCGGCACGTTGCTCAGCAGCACGGTGTGGAAGCGCGATGCGACCTCCAGATAGTCGTTCTGCGAGCGCGGGCCGCCGCACAGGGTGCGGAAGTCGAACCACACCACGCCGCCGGCACGCCGCACGGCGCGCAGCGCACGGTGCTCGATCTGCATCACCGGTTCTTCGTCGCGCGCCTCGGCCAGCCGTTCGAAGGCCTGCTCCAGCGCGGCCTCGGCGGCCGCACCCAGCGGGCTGTGCCACATGGTGATGCCGAGCAGCGTGTGCTGACGGTAGTCGGTGCCGGCGTCGACATTGACCAGTTCCAGCTTCGACTTCAGCAGTTCGATCGCCGGCAGGATGCGGTCGCGGTGCAGGCCGTTGGGGTACAAGTCGTCGGGGTGGAAATTGGAGGTGGTGACGATGCTCACGCGGTGGCCGAACATCGATTCCAGCAGCCGGTGCAGGATCATCGCGTCGGTGACGTCGGCGACATGGAATTCGTCGAAGCAGATGAGCCGGAAGCGGCGCGCGATGCGGCGGCCCAGTTCCTGCAGCGGGTTGGGCGTGCCCTTCAGGTCCTGCAGTTCGCGGTGCACCTCGCGCATGAATTCGTGGAAGTGCAGTCGCGTCTTGCGCGTCAGCGGCACGCTCTGGAAGAAGCAGTCCATGAGAAAGCTCTTGCCCCGCCCCACGCCGCCGACCATGTACACGCCGCGCGGAATGGGCGGGCGCACCAGCAGCTTGGTGACGGCATTGCGGCGCCGCGACTTGTAGGCCACCCACTCGTTTTCGCAGCGCTCCAGCGCGGCGATGGCCTGCAGCTGTGCCGGGTCGCTGCGGTAGCCGCGCTCGGCGAGCGTGGCCTGGTAGAGCTGGCGGACTCCCACGCGCTCGCGCGATCAGCGCTTCAGAAGTTCAGCGTGCGCTTGTCGACGGCCAGTGCGGCTTCCTTGGTCGCTTCGCTCAAGGACGGGTGGGCGTGGCAGATGCGCGCGATGTCCTCGCTGCTGGCGCGGAATTCCATCGCCACCACGGCCTCGGCGATGAGTTCGCTGGCCATGGGGCCGACGATGTGCACACCCAGGATCTCGTCGCTGACCGCGTCGGCGAGGAATTTCACCATGCCGGTGGTGTCGCCCAGGGCCCGCGCGCGGCCGTTGGCCATGAACGGAAAGGTGCCGGCCCGGTAGGCGCGGCCCGAGCTCTTGAGCTGCTGCTCGGTCTGGCCGACCCAGGCGATCTCGGGGCTGGTGTAGATGACCCAGGGAATGGTGTTGAAGTTGACATGCCCGTGCTGGCCGGCGATGCGCTCGGCCACCGCCACGCCCTCTTCCTCGGCCTTGTGCGCGAGCATGGGGCCGCGCACCACGTCGCCCACCGCCCACACGCCGGGCAGGTTGGTGCGGCACTCGTCGTCGACGACCACGGCCCCGCGCTCGTCGAGCTTCAGGCCCACGGCTTCGGCGTTCAGTCCGGTGGTGTGGGGCACGCGGCCGATGGAGACGATGAGCCGGTCGGCGTCGAGCTTGTGCGCCGCGCCCTTGCTGTCGGTGTAGGCGATGCTGACGCCCTTCTTGCCCACCTTCACGTCACCCACCTGCACGCCGAGCTCGATCTTCAGGCCCTGCTTGGTGAAGGCCTTGTGCGCTTCCTTGGCGATCTGCTCGTCCACCGCACCCAGGAAGGTGGGCAGCGCTTCGAGCACGGTGACTTCCGCGCCCAGGCGACGCCATACCGAGCCCATCTCCAGGCCGATGACGCCGGAGCCGATGAGCGCCAGCTTCTTTGGCACGGCGCCGATGCGCAGTGCGCCGTCGTTGCTGAGCACGAATTCCTCGTCGAACGGTGCCTGCGGCAGCGCACGTGCGCTGGAGCCGGTGGCCACGATCACCTGCCCGGCGGTCAGCACCTCGTCGCCGACGGCGATCTCCCAGCCGCCCTCCACCGCCTTCACGAACGAGCCGCGGCCGTGGAAGAAGGCGACCTTGTTCTTCTTGAACAAGTACAGGATGCCGTCGTTGTTCTGCTTCACCACGGTGTCCTTGCGCCCCAGCATCTTCTTCACGTCGATGTTCAGGTCCTTCAGGCCGATGCCGTGATCGGCGAAGTGGTGCGCCGCCTGCTCGTAGTGTTCGCTACTCTGCAGCAGCGCCTTGCTCGGGATGCAGCCGACGTTGGTACAGGTGCCGCCCGGGGCGGGGCCGCCCGCGGCGTTCTTCCAATCGTCGATGCAGGCGGTGGAAAAACCGAGTTGTGCCGCGCGAATGGCGCCGATGTAGCCGCCGGGGCCGCCGCCGATGACGATGACGTCGAAATGCTTGGACATGGTGTGTTCAGTGAAGCCGTGTCATTCGTTCGGAACGAAGATCCACAGCAGGATGTAAAGCAACACGCCGGTGCCGCCGAAGAGCGCCAGCGTGAACAGGATCAGGCGCCAGATCCAGGATTCGACGCCTGTGATGACGGCCAGGCCGCCGCAGACACCGCCGATCCAGCGGTCGCTGCGGCTGCGCCGCCAGTGGCTGATGGCGGCCACGGCGGGGATGTCGGGCGGTGTCGGCGGGCCGTCGAGCAGCCGTGCCTTGGCCCGCTGGAATTCCTCTTCGGTCAGCGCACCGCGCCCCTTCAGCTCTTCCAGGCGAGTCAGTTCGTCGACAAGTCCCATGCTGGCCTACGCAGTCAGCCAACGTCGCGGCTCAGATGTCGAACAGCAGCCGCGCCGGATCTTCCAGCGCTTCCTTCATCGCCACCAGCCCAAGCACGGCTTCGCGGCCGTCGATGATGCGGTGGTCGTAACTCATCGCCAGGTAGTTCATCGGCCGCACCACGACCTGGCCGTTCTCCACCACCGCGCGGTCCTTGGTGGCGTGCACGCCCAGGATGGCGCTCTGCGGCGGGTTGATGATGGGCGTGCTGAGCATGCTGCCGAAGACGCCGCCGTTGCTGATGGAGAAGGTGCCGCCCGAGAGTTCATCCATCGACAGCTTGCCGTCGCGCGCCTTGTTGCCGTAGTCGGCGATCTTCTTCTCGATATCGGCAAAGCTCATCTGGTCGGCATTGCGCAGGATCGGCACCACCAGGCCGCGCGGCGAACCCACCGCGATGCCGATGTCGAAATAGCCGTGGTAGACGATGTCGGTGCCGTCGACGCTGGCGTTGAGCACCGGGTACTTCTTCAGCGCCGCCACCGCGGCCTTCACGAAAAAGCTCATGAAGCCGATCTTGACGCCGTGCTCCTTCTCGAACTTGTCCTGGAAGCGCTTGCGCATCTCCATCACCGGGGCCATGTTGACCTCGTTGAAGGTGGTCAGGATGGCATTCGTGGCCTGCGACTGCAGCAGCCGTTCGGCAACGCGGGCGCGCAGCCGGCTCATGGGCACACGCTGCTCGGGGCGGTCACCAAGATGCGCCATCGCCGGCGCGGCCACGGCCGGTAGCGGCCGCGCCACGGCCGGGGCGGCCGGGGCAGTCACCGGCGCGGCGGGCGCCGCAGACACTGGCTTCGGCGCCGCCAGCGCGCCGAGCACGTCACCCTTGGTGATTCGCCCGTCCTTGCCCGTGCCGGGTACCGACCCCGCGGGCAGCGCGTGGTCGGCCATCAGCTTGGCTGCCGCGGGCATGGCCACGCCCGCCTTGCCGCCGCCGGCCGCGGGGGCCGCGGCCGCAGCGGGCGCCACGGCCTTCACCGCCAGCGGGCTGGTCGACGCGTTGCCGGCGGTGTCGATGCGCGCGATCACCTCGTCGGCCACGCAGTTCTCGCCGTCGGCCTTGACGATCTCCGCCATCACGCCCGCCGCGGGCGCCGGCACCTCGAGCACGACCTTGTCGGTCTCGATCTCGACCAGGATCTCGTCCATGGCCACGGCCTCGCCGGGCTTCTTCTTCCATTGCAACAAGGTGGCCTCGGCCACCGATTCCGACAACTGCGGAACCTTCACATCGACTATCGCCATGATCTATCTCTTGTGTTTTGACTGGATCGTTCTTCACCGCCGGCGTGCCCGAGCGCGGCCCACCGCGCTGCAGGCAACCGGCGCCGCGCCGTTCACTTCGAGAGCACGAAGCCCTTGAGCTTGCCGAAGGCCTGGTCGAGCAGCGCCTTCTGCTGCTCCTGGTGCAGGTGCGCATAACCCACGGCCGGCGAGGCCGATGCCGGCCGGCCGGCATAGGCCAACTTTTGCCCGTCGAGCATGTTCTCGTGCACATAGTGCTGGACGTAGAACCAGGCGCCCTGGTTCTGCGGCTCGTCCTGGCACCAGACGACCTCGGTGGCATTGGGGTAACGCTTCATCTCCAGCGCGAAGGCCTTGTGCGGGAACGGGTACAGCTGCGCCACGCGCAGGATGGCCACGTCGTCGGCGCCCCTCTCGACCCGCTTGCGCGCCAGGTCGTAGTACACCTTGCCCGAGCAGCAGATCACGCGCCTGACCTTGCCGGCGACGATCTCACTGTCGGCCTCGGGCACCACGGTGCGGAACTCGCCCTTGGTGAATTCGCTCAGTGGCGAACTCGCGTCCTTGGCGCGCAACAGCGACTTCGGCGTGAGCACGATCAGCGGTTTGCGGAACTGGCGCACCATCTGGCGGCGCAACAGGTGGAAGATCTGGCTCGCGCTGCTGGGCTGGCAGATCTGCATGTTGTTGTCGGCCGCCAGCTGCATGAAACGCTCCAGCCGCGCCGAGCTGTGCTCCGGGCCCTGCCCTTCGTACCCGTGTGGCAGCAGCAGCGTGAGACCGTTGACACGGCCCCACTTCACCTCGCCCGAGGCGATGAACTGATCGATGACGACCTGCGCACCGTTGACGAAGTCGCCGAACTGGGCTTCCCAGATGGTGAGCGTATTCGGCTCGGCCGAGGCATAGCCGTATTCGAAGCCGAGCACCGCCTCTTCCGACAACAGCGAGTCGATGACGGTGAACGGCGCCTGGTTCTCGGCCACGTGCTCCAGCGGCACATAGGTGCCGGTGTCCCACTTCTCGCGGTTCTGGTCGTGCAGCACCGCATGGCGGTGGGTGAAGGTGCCGCGGCCGCAGTCTTCGCCGCTCAGGCGCACCGCATAGCCGCTGGACACCAGCGACGCATAGGCCAGCGTCTCGGCCATGCCCCAGTCCACGTTGATCTCGCCGCGCCCCATGGCAGCGCGATCGGCCAACACCTTCTCGACCAGCGGATGCACCTTGAAGTTTTCGGGCACGGTCGTCACGCGCTCGGACAGGCGGCGGATCTCTGCCAGAGGCAGCGCGGTATCGGCAGCGTCGGTCCACTTCTTGCCGAGGAAGGGCACCCAGTCGACCGCGTACTTGCTCTTGAAATTGGTCAATACCGGGTCGGCCGTATGGCGGCCTTCGTCCATGGCGGCGCGGAAGGACCTGGCCATGTCGTCGGGTCCGGTCTCGGGCAGCACGCCCTGCGTCACCAGCTTGTCACCATAGAGCCGCCGCGTGCCCGGGTGCTGGGCGATCTTCTTGTACATCAGCGGCTGGGTCAGGCTGGGCGTGTCCTGCTCGTTGTGGCCGAGCTTGCGGAAGCACACGATGTCGACCACCACGTCCTTGCGGAACTTTTGGCGGTAGTCCATGGCCAGCTGGGTGCACAGCACCACGGCTTCCGGGTCGTCGCCGTTGACGTGCAGCACCGGCGCCTCGACCATCTTCACGACGTCGGTGCAGTACAGCGTGGAGCGGGTGTCGCGCGGGTCGCTGGTGGTGAAGCCGATCTGGTTGTTGATGACCAGGTGCACCGTGCCGCCGGTGAAATAGCCGCGCGTCTGCGCCAGCGCCAGCGTCTCCATGACCACGCCCTGGCCGGCGAAGGCCGCGTCGCCGTGCACCAGCACCGGAAGCACCTGCGCCCCGGTCTTGTCGCCGCGGCGGTCCATGCGCGCCTTGACCGAGCCCTCGACCACCGGGTTGACGATCTCCAGGTGGCTGGGGTTGAAGGCCAGGCTCAGGTGCACCGGGCCACCGGGAGTGGTGAGGTCGCTGGAAAAACCCTGGTGGTATTTCACGTCGCCGGAGGGCAAGGCCTCTGGCGCGGTATGGTCGAACTCGGCAAAAAGATCCTTGGGCATCTTGCCCAGCGTGTTCACGAGCACGTTCAGCCGCCCGCGGTGGGCCATGCCGATGACGATCTCCTGCACGCCCTTGCCGCCGGCGCGTTGCACCAGTTCGTCCATGCTGGCGATGAAGCTCTCGCCGCCTTCGAGCGAAAAGCGCTTCTGGCCCACGTACTTGGTGTGCAGGTAGCGTTCCAGACCCTCGGAAGCCGTCAAGCGCTCCAGGATGTGCGTCTTTTCCGCCACCGTGAAGCTGGGCTTGCTGCGGATCGACTCCAGCCGCTCCTGCCACCAGCGCTTTTCCGCCGGGTCGGTGCAGTGCATGAATTCGGCGCCGATGGTGCCGCAGTAGGTTTCGCGCAAAGCCTGCACGATCTCGCGCAGGCTCATGTTCTCGGCCTTGCTGAAATACGTGTTCGCGGCCGAAAAGCTGATGTCCAGGTCGGACTCGCTCAGGTCGTAGAAGGCGGGTTCGAGTTCGGGAATCTTCGGGCGCTCGGTGCGCTTGAGCGGGTCCAGGTCGGCCCAGCGGCTGCCCAGGAAGCGGTAGGCCGCGATCAGGCTCTGCACGTGGACCTGCTTGCGCGCCACGGCCAGGTCGGCCTCGCTGGCCTTCAGCGCGAAGGCATTGGCCTTGGCGCGCTGCGCAAAACTCTCCACGACCGGCGCGTGAGCCACGTCGCGCGCCCCCGAGCCGTCGGTGGCCGGCACGTGCTGGAGATTGTCGAAGTAGCTGCGCCAGTTGTCGGGCACGCTGCCGGGGTTGTCGAGGTAGGCCTCGTACAACTCCTCCACGTAGGGGGCGTTGCCCCCGAACAGGTACGAGTTGGACCTGTACTGCTGCATCATCGTTCGCTCACCTTTCGCCCGCGGTTTCCGCCGGCTTCGATGGGTTGATCAACCTTCCGCGACCCCGGCTGCACCGGGCCAGCGGACTAGCGACCCGCCTTGCTGCCTGTCTTACGGCGGCAAGGGGACGGGAAGGACCGTTGCTTTATAAGCTTTGAACTTTAGCACTGCGCCTGCGTTTTTCCGCTCCGCGATTGGACAACGGCAATCCCTGCGTTTTCCTGACAGCGGCGGCCAGCGGGTTCCGGGTTGGCCCCGGACTTTCCCGGCTTCCACCCTGGCGCGCGGGCACTACGATGCAGAGTGATCCAACCCCGAGAGGACGGCTCCATGAAGATCAAGTCACTCCTGGCCGCGGCGGCACTGACGGCAGTGGCGGCGCTGGCGGCGCTGCCCGCCCAGGCGCAGACCCTGCGCTGGGCGGCGCAGAACGACATCCTGACGATGGACCCGCATTCGCAGAACCATGCGACGACGAATGCCATCCTGATGCATGCCTACGAGGGGCTCACCCGCTACAACGACAAGTACGAGGTCGAACCTGCGCTGGCCACGAAGTGGACCTTCGTCAGCCCGACGCAGGTGCGCTTCGAATTGCGCAAGGGCATCAAGTTTCACGACGGCACGCCCTTCGGCGCCGACGACGTGGTGTTCTCCTTCGGCCGCATCAAGCAGCCGCAAGGCACGATGCAGATCTACGTCACCGGCGTGAACGAGGTGAAGAAGGTCGACGAGCACACCGTGGACCTGGTGCTGGCAGCGCCCAATCCCATCCTGCTGCGCAACATCGTCGACTTCCGCATCATGAGCAAGGCCTGGGCGGAGAAGAACAACGCCACCAAGGTGCAGGACTACAAGGCCAAGGAGGAGAACTTCGCCACCCGCAACGTCATGGGCACGGGACCTTACCGCATCCTGAGCTGGCAGCCCGAGCAGCGCGTCATGATGGCCCGCAACGACGCCTGGTGGGACAAGCACAGGGGCAACGTGGCGCAGGTCGTCTACACGCCGATCAAGGCCGAAGGCACCCGCGTCGCCGCGCTGCTGTCGGGCGACGTGGACATGCTCACCGATATCCCCACGCAGGACATCGCCCGGTTGCGCACCGACAGCAAGCTCAAGATCGTCGACGGGCCCGAGGTGCGCACGATCTTCTTCGCGCCCGACGTCGGCAGCCCCGAGCTGAAGTACAGCAACGTCAAGGGCAAGAACCCCTTCGCCGACAAGCGCGTGCGCCAGGCGCTGAGCCTGGCCATCGACCGTGAAGCCATCCGCCGCAGCACCATGAGCGGCATGTCCATCCCCGCGGCACTGATGGTGGCGCCCGGCGTCAACGGCCACGACAAGCAACTCGACACCCCGGCCAAGGCCGACCCGGCCCGCGCCAAGGCCCTGCTGGCCGAGGCCGGTTATCCGAGCGGCTTCGAGGTGCGGCTGAACTGCCCCAACAATCGTTATGTCAACGACGAGAAGATCTGCCAGGCGGTGACCGCCATGTGGGCCCGCATCGGCGTCAAGGCCTCGCTGGTGGCCGAGAACATGGCCACCTTCAGCCAGAAGTTCCAGAATTTCGATTCTTCGCTCTACATGCTGGGCTGGGGTGTGGCCACCTACGACGCACAGTACATGATCCAGTCGCTGGCGCGCACGCGCACCAGCGGCGCCGACGGCAACTTCAATTTCTCCAGGGTCAGCGACCCGGTGGTCGACCGCCTGACCGACGCGATGAAGAGTGAGGTCGACGTCGCCAAGCGCAACGCCATGATCCGCGAGGCGCTGGTGCGCATCAAGGACGAGTTGCTGCTGATTCCGATCCACCACCAGATGCGGCCCTGGGCCATGAAGGCGGGCGTGACCACGGTGCACCGTTCCGACGACCGACCTGAGGCGCGGTTCACGTCGATCCGCTGATCGGCGCCTGGAGCACTGCCCCGGGGCCTGCGGGCCCCGCTTTCATGCGCTGAGCGTGCTTCGAACCACGCGGCCGCCCTGCATGAGCAGGCGGATGCCCTGCTCCGGGTCGGCCAGCATCTGCAGGCTCGTCGTCGGGTCGCCGTCCACCACCAGCAGGTCAGCCCGGGCACCCGGCACGAGCTGGCCAATGTACGCCTCCTGGCCCAGCAGGCGCGCGGCGGTGATCGTGGCGCTCTGCAATACCTCCACGGGCGACATGGCCGCGGTGCGCAGCGCAAATTCGCCCGACTGCCGCGCATGCATGTGGCCCAGCAGGTCGGTGCCGAAGACCACGGGCACGCCTTCGGCGCGGGCGATCTTCACCGCCTCGATGCCCCGGGCCTGGACCACGGCCAGCTTGTCCATCATGGCCGTACTCCAGCCCAGGCGCTGACCTTCGTCGACCAGTGCGGCATAGGTCGACAAGGTGGGCACCAGGTAGGCGCCGTGCGTCTTCATCACGCGCGCGGTGGCTTCGTCGATGAGGTTGCCGTGCTCGATGCTGCGCACCCCGGCCTGCACGGCGCGTGTGACGGCGCGCGGCGAATAGGCATGCGCCAGCGCATAGAGATTGGCGGCCTCGGCTTCCTCGACCGCCGCGCGCAATTCCTCCAGCGAGAACTGCGTGCCGTCGATGGGGTCGGTGGGGCTGCTGATGCCGCCACCGGCCATGATCTTGATCTGGTTGGCGCCGTGGCGCACCTGCTCGCGCACGGCGCGCCGCACCTCGCCCACGCCGTCGGCAATGGCGCCCATGAGGCCGAGGCCGGCGCAACTGCAGAACATGGCGCTGCCGCCGGGCCCGCGGCCCACGCCTTTGGGCCGCATGTCGGCGTGGCCGCCGGTCTGCGAAATGGGGAAACCCGAGATGAACAGCCGCGGCCCTTCGTACAGGCCGCGCTCCACCGCTTCCTGCAGTCCGAAATCGGCGCCCGCGGCGTCGCGCACGGTGGTGAAGCCGCGGTGCAGCATGCCGCGCAGGATGTGGCTGGCCTGCGCCCCCACCAGGGAAGGCGGCTGCAGCGCCAGCCCCACCAGGTCGGCCGAGGCCGCCATCACGTGCACATGGGCGTCGATGAGGCCGGGCAGCACGACGCGGCCGGCCACGTCGATGACCTCCGCGTCGTCTGGCTGCAGCGCCTGCTGCGTCACGGCAGCGATGCGCCCGCCCTCGACGACGAGGGTGGTGTGCGGCCGCAGGGCGCCGCTGGCGCTGTCGAACAGGCGCGCATTGACGAGGACCTGGCGACGCAACGTCATCGACCGGTCACCCCGCGGGGGCTGCGCAGCTTCAACCCAGGCTGTCGAGACGCCTCAGGGACTCGAGGGCGGCCAGGCGCCGGTAGGCCGCGCCCAGCTCGGCGCGCCATTGCGCCACGCGCTCGGCCACCGGCACCACGGCCTTGACCGCACCGATGCCCTGGCCGCAACCCCAGATATCCTTCCAGGCCTTCTTGGCGCTTTCGCCACCGCCGAAGTCCATCTTGCTCGGGTCGCTCTCGGGCAGGTGGTCGGGGTCCAGGCCGGCATTGCGGATGGACGGCTTGAGATAGTTGCCGTGCACGCCAGTGAACAGGCTGGAGTAGACGATGTCGTCACTGTTGCTGTCGACGATGCACTGCTTGTAGGCGTCCGACGCACGCGCCTCGACGGTGGCGATGAAGGCCGAGCCGATGTAGGCAAAGTCGGCCCCCGCAGCCAGCGCCGCGAGCACGCCGTCGCCGGTGGCGATGGCCCCAGAGAGCGCCAGCGGCCCGCTGAACCATTCGCGGATTTCCTGCACCAGCGCAAACGGGCTTTTCACGCCGGCATGGCCGCCGGCACCCGCCGCCACCGCGATCAGGCCGTCGGCGCCTTTGTCGATGGCCTTGTGCGCGAAGCCGTTGTTGATGATGTCGTGCAGCACCACGCCGCCCCAGCCCTGCACGGCCTGGAAGACGTCGCTGCGCGCACCCAGCGAGGTGATGACGATCGGCACCTTGTACTTGGCGCACGCGGCCATGTCGTGGTCGAGCCGGTCGTTGCTCTTGTGCACGATCTGGTTCACGGCAAACGGTGCTGCAGGCTGCTCCGGGTGGTCGCGGTCCCAGGCCGCCAGCGTCTCGGTGATCTCGGCCAGCCATTCGTCGAGCTGCGACGCCGGGCGTGCATTGAGCGCCGGCATCGAACCCACGATGCCCGCCTGGCATTGCGCGATGACGAGTTTCGGGTGGCTGATGATGAAGAGCGGCGCGCCGATGATCGGCAGCGGCACACGTCTGAGCGCGGGTGGCATGGCCATCAGAAGGACTCCAGGGGCATGGCGGTGACGGAATCCGCGCCTTCGACGATGCTCTCGCGCAGTCCGCTCGCCTTGTTCAGGATGTGGTCGGCGTAGAAACGCGCGGTCGTGATCTTGGCTTGCATGAAGGCGGTGTCGGTGCCTTCGGCCAGGCGGTCTTCGGCGGCCATGAGCGCGCGCGCCATCTGCCAGCCGCAGACCAGCGTGCCGGCCAGCATGAGGTAGGGCACGCTGCCTGCGAAGACGGCGTTGGGGCTGGCCCTGGTCTGCCCGGCGACGAAGTCCACCGCGTCCAGGAAAGCGCGTCGCGCGGCGGCCAGTCGGGCCGCCACGGCGCGGCCGGCGGCGCTGTCGCGGGCCCGCAGTTCGCCTTCGGTGGCCTCGATCTGGCCGGCGATGGCCCGCGCCACCGCACCGCCGTCGCGCGCCGTCTTGCGGCCCACCAGGTCGTTGGCCTGGATGGCGGTGGTGCCTTCGTAGATGGTCAGGATCTTGGCGTCGCGAAGGTACTGCGCGGCGCCGGTCTCCTCGATGTAGCCCATGCCGCCGTGCACCTGCACGCCCAGGCTGGCCACGTCCAGCGCCATCTCGGTCGACAAGCCCTTGATCAGCGGCACCATGAATTCGTAGAAGGCCTCGTTCTGCTGGCGCACTTCGGTTTCAGGGTGGGCATGGGCGGCGTCGTACGCCGCCGCGGCCACCAGCGTCATGGCGCGGCAGCCCTCGGTGTGGGCGCGCATGGTCATCAGCATGCGCCGCACGTCGGGGTGGTGGATGATGGCGCCGGGCGCCTTCAAGGAGCCGTCGACCGGCCGGCCCTGCACGCGGTCGCGCGCGTAGGCCACCGCCTTCTGGTAGGCGCGCTCGGCCAGCGCGATGCCCTGCACGCCGACGCCGAAGCGCGCCGCGTTCATCATGATGAACATGTACTCCAGACCGCGGTTTTCCTGGCCGACGAGAGAGGCCACGGCGCCGCCGTGGTCGCCATACTGCAGCACGGCGGTGGGGCTGGCCTTGATGCCCAGTTTGTGCTCGATGCTCACGCAGTGCACGTCGTTGCGCGCACCCAGGCTGCCGTCGGCGTTGACCAGGAATTTCGGGCAGATGAAGAGCGAGATGCCCTTCACGCCCTCGGGCGCGCCCGTCACGCGGGCGAGCACGAGGTGGACGATGTTCTCGGCCAGGTCGTGCTCACCGTAGGTGATGTAGATCTTGGTGCCGAAGAGCTTGTAGCTGCCGTCGGGCTGCGGCTCGGCACGCGTGCGCACCACCGACAGGTCGCTACCCGCTTGCGGTTCGGTGAGGTTCATCGAGCCGGTCCACGAGCCGTCGATCATCTTCGGTATGTAGGCGGCCTGCTGCTCGGGCGTCCCGGCGGTGAGCAGTGCCTCGATGGCGCCATCGGTGAGCAGCGGGCAGAGTGCAAAACTGAGGCTGGCGCTGTTGACCATCTCGCTGCAGGCGGCATGGATCAACTTGGGCAGCCCCTGGCCGCCAAAGTCGGCCGGGTGCTGCAGGCCCTGCCAGCCACCTTCGGCAAACTGGCGAAAGGCCTCCTTGAAGCCGGCTGCCGTGCGCACCTGGCCGTTCTGGAACGACGAAGGGTTCTTGTCGCTTTCCCAGTTCAGCGGCGCCACCACGCCTTCGTTGAACTTGGCGCATTCCTCCAGCACCGCGGCCGCCGTGTCGAGGCCGGCATCCTCGTAACCCGGCAACTGCGCGACGGCGTCGATGCCGGCCAGTTCCTTCATCACGAACAGCATGTCCTTGACGGGGGCGGTGTAGCTCATGTCTTGTCTCCTCATGTGACAAGGGCGCCGCGATGGCGCCCTTGTGGGTCAAGCCGGCATCAGAGGCTGGCGGTGAGTTCGGGTACCGCCGTGAACAGGTCGGCCTCCAGGCCGTAGTCGGCGACGCTGAAGATCGGTGCCTCGGGGTCCTTGTTGACGGCCACGATGACCTTGCTGTCCTTCATGCCGGCCAGATGCTGGATGGCACCGCTGATGCCGACTGCGAAATACAGCTGCGGCGCGACGATCTTGCCGGTCTGGCCCACCTGCCAGTCGTTGGGCGCGTAACCGGCGTCCACCGCGGCGCGGCTGGCACCCAGGGCGGCGCCCAGCTTGTCGGCCAGCGGCATCAGCACTTCATTGAACTTGTCGTTGGAGCCCAAAGCGCGGCCGCCGCTGACGATGACCTTGGCCGCCGTGAGTTCGGGCCGGTCGAGCTTGGCGATTTCGCTGCCGAGGAAGACCGACAGGCCGCTGTCGGCAACCGTCGCGAGGTTTTCCACCGTGGCACTGCCGCCCGAGGTGGCCGCGGCGTCGAAGCCGGTGGTACGCACCGTGATCACCTTGATGGCGTCAAGGCTCTGCACGGTGGCAATGGCATTGCCGGCGTAGATGGGACGCTCGAAGGTGTCGGGACTGACGACCTTCATGGCGTCGCTGATCTGGGCCACGTCGAGCAGGGCCGCCACGCGCGGGGCCACGTTCTTGCCATGCGCGGTGGCCGGGAACAGCAGGTGACTGTAATTGCGGGCGACGGCCAACACCTGGGCGGCCACGTTCTCGCCCAGCTGCTCGGCCAGGTCGGGCGCGTCGGCCAGTAGCACCTTGGCCACACCGGCCACCTGCGCGGCGGCTTGGGCGGCACCGGCGGCATTGGCGCCGGCGACGAGCACGTGGACTTCGCCACAGCACTGCAGGGCTGCGGTGATGGTGTTGAGGGTGGCGCCCTTGAGGGTGCCGTGATCGTGTTCGGCAATGACGAGTGCGGCCATGGTCAGATCACCTTCGCTTCGTTCTTGAGCTTGGCCACCAGCGCGGCCACGTCGGGCACCTTGACGCCGGCGCCGCGCTTGGGCGGCTCGGCGACCTTCAGCGTCTTGATGCGCGGCGCCACGTCCACGCCCAAGTCGGCTGGCTTGACCACTTCCAGCGGCTTCTTCTTGGCCTTCATGATGTTGGGCAGCGTCACGTAGCGCGGCTCGTTCAACCGCAGATCGGTGGTCACCACGGCCGGCAGCTTGAGCCTGACCGACTCGACACCGCCGTCGACCTCGCGCGTGACGGCGGCCTGCCCGTCGGCGATCTCGATCTTCGATACGAACGTGCCCTGCGCCATGCCGCCCAGCGCGGCCAGCATCTGGCCGGTCTGGTTGCAATCGTCGTCGATGGCCTGCTTGCCCACGATCACCAGGCCGGGCTGTTCCTTCTTCACCAGGGCGTGAAGCAGCTTGGCCACCGCCAGCGGCTGCAACTCCTCGGCGCATTCGACGAGGATGGCGCGGTCGGCGCCGATGGCCATGGCCGTGCGCAGTGTTTCCTGGCACTGCGCGACGCCGCAGGAGACGGCCACGATCTCGGTGGCCACGCCCTTCTCCTTCAGCCGCACCGCTTCTTCGACAGCGATCTCGTCGAAGGGATTCATGCTCATCTTGACGTTGGCGATGTCCACACCACTGCCGTCGCTCTTGACGCGCACCTTGACGTTGTAGTCGACCACCCGCTTGACGGGAACCAGCACCTTCATGAATGACACTCCTGGGCTTGAGATGACGATCGTTGACTGCAACGCATTCTAGGCGTCGAACCCCCTCGAATTGCCTTGGACGAGCAGAAAATAGAACGATCGTACTATTTTTCAATCAGCGGCCAGGGCCGCGGCGCTGCCGCGTGCCACGTCGACGCGCCGCAGCACCACGATGCCAGCCAGGAAGAACACGCCGGTGGACAGGATGGCGATGCGGTGGTTGCCGCCGGTGAGCAGCGTCACCAGCCCGTAGGTGATGGGGCCGACGATGGCCGACAGGCGCACCGCGAAGGTCCACAGCCCGTAGAACTCGGCCAGGCGGTGCGCCGGAGCGAACAGACCGGCCATCGCGCGGCCGGCCGACTGGCTGCTGCCCATGCACAGGCCGGCCAGCACGGCCGCCACCCAGAACACGGCCGGCGTGGTGGCCACCACCGCCAGCAGCGTCATCACGACCCAGCCCCACAGCGTGGCCGTGAGCGCCGTGCGGTGGCCGACGCGGTCTTCCAGGTAGCCGAAGGCAAACGCCCCCAGCGCCGCGGCGATATTGACCAGGAAGATCAGCATCATGGTCTGGGTCTGCTTGAAACCCAGCACCTGCTCGGCATACACCGCCGCCAGCGCGATGACCACCGCGATGCCGGCCTGGTAGAACACCGCGCACAGCAGCAGCCAGCTGAAGTCCTGGTAGCGGCGCGCCTCGTGCCAGGTGCGTGCCAGGCGCAGCAGCGATTCGGTCACGCCGGCGCGCGCCACGCCGGCCTGCGGCACAGCGCGCTCCTTCAGCAGCACGAAGGTGGCCAGCGCGGCCAGGCCGTAGACGGCGGCAGTGATGAGCATCGTCACCGGCACGAACTGCTGCGCCGTCATGCCCTGTCCCTGCGCCCAGATCACGTACCCCAGGCTCAGGCCGAGCGTGAGCATGCCGCCGAAGTAGCCGAAGCTCCAGCCCCAGCCCGAGACGCGGCCGATGGCTTCACGCCGCGCCAGTTCGGGCAGGAAGGCAGCGATCAGAGACTCGCCATAGGCGTAGCAGATGTTGGACAGCACGATGGCCGCCACCGCCAGCGCCAGGTCGCCGGGCCCCACGCCGGCCAGCCAGGCGGTGGCCACCACGCAGCCGGCGGTGGTGAACAGCAGCAAACGCTTCTTGGCCGCACGCAGGTCGGCATAGGCGCCCAGCGCAGGCATGGTGAACATCACGACCAGGTTGGACAGGCCCAGCGCCAGCGTCCACGCCAGCGTGCCCCAGGCCGCGCCGCCAGCCACCACGCCCACGAAATAGGCGTTGAACACCGCCGTGATGACGACCGTGGTGTAGCCCGAGTTGGCAAAGTCGTACATCGCCCAGCCGAACACCTCGCGCTTCTGAACGCCCGGGTTGAGCGCGTCGGGAGCGATCTTCGTCATGCGGGCATCCTCGCGGGGTGGGCCGGGGCGGCCGGCATTGGCTTTGGCGGGTGGTGCCCGGAACGGGGGTCGAACCCGTATGCCCTGTGACGGGCCGCGGATTTTAAGTCCGCTGCGTCTGCCGATTTCGCCATCCGGGCGCGGGCGCATTATCGGCGCGGCGCATGGGGGTCAAGGGCTGCACGCCGGGATCCCGGGCAAGGACGCTGTGGTGCGGATGCTGGAGGCGCGATCCGGAGTCGAACCGGACTGGACGGATTTGCAATCCGTTGCATAACCGCTTTGCTATCGCGCCGTGCAAACCATCCTAACAAAACAAAGGGAAGCCGCGGCTTCCCTTGTTCTTGATGACCTGGAGCGGGAAACGAGACTCGAACTCGCGACCTCAACCTTGGCAAGGTTGCGCTCTACCAACTGAGCTATTCCCGCGTCGCTCCGGCGGGGCCCTTCAGCCTACCGGAGCCTTGAAGTATATGACGACTTCTTCGCTGGCTGCAAACCGTCCGACCGCCGCCGGTACACAAATAGCGCACCGGGCGTGCGGCGGAGTTCCGGCTCAGTGCGGCAAGCCGTCGGCAGCCACCACCGCAGGCTTGACCTCACCCGTGGCCGCAGCGGCAGCCACGGCGGCCGGCGGCTCGTCCTCGGCCAGCGACTCGGGCAAACGCTCCAGCGCGACCTCCAGCACCTGGTCGATCCAGCGCACCGGCACGATCTCCAGATTGTTCTTGGCGTTCTCCGGAATCTCCTGCAGGTCCTTGACGTTCTCCTCGGGGATCAGCACGGTCTTCACGCCGCCGCGGTGCGCCGCCAGCAGCTTTTCCTTCAGGCCGCCGATGGCGGTGACCTCGCCGCGCAGCGTGATCTCGCCCGTCATTGCCACGTCGGCGCGCACCGGAATGCCGGTCAGCGCAGAGACGAAGGCCGTGGTCATGGCCGCTCCGGCGCTGGGACCGTCCTTCGGCGTGGCGCCGTCGGGCACGTGGATGTGGATGTCGCGCTTCTCGAACATCTCGTCCTTGATGCCCAGGCGGCGCGAGCGGCTGCGCACCACCGAGCGCGCGGCTTCCACCGATTCCTTCATCACGTCGCCCAGCAGCCCCGTGCGGATGATGTTGCCCTTGCCCGGCATCACCGCGGCCTCGATCGTGAGCAGGTCGCCACCCACTTCCGTCCAGGCCAGCCCCACCACCTGCCCGACCTGGTTCTTCTTCTCCGTGCGGCCGAAGTCGTACTTGCGAACGCCCAAGAAGTCGTTCAGGTTTTCAGCTGTCACGACCACCTGGCCCTCGTACTTCTTGAGTTGATGGCCCTTGACAACCTTGCGGCAGATCTTGGAGATCTCGCGCTCCAGGCTGCGCACACCGGCTTCGCGCGTGTAGTAGCGGATGATGCCGCGGATGGCCTCCTCGGTGAGGTTCATCTCGTGGTCCTTGACGCCGTTGTTCTTCTGCTGTTTGGGCAGCAGGTAGCGCTGGGCGATGTTGAGCTTCTCGTCCTCGGTGTAGCCGGCCAGGCGGATGACCTCCATGCGGTCCAGCAGCGCCGGCGGGATGTTCATGCTGTTGCTGGTGGCCACGAACATGACGTCGCTCAGGTCGAAGTCGACCTCCACGTAATGGTCGCTGAAGGTGTGGTTCTGCTCGGGGTCCAACACCTCCAGCAACGCCGATGACGGGTCGCCGCGGAAGTCCATGCCCAGCTTGTCGATCTCATCGAGCAGGAACAGCGGGTTGCGCGTGCCGACCTTGGAAAGGCTTTGCAGCACCTTGCCCGGCATGCTGCCGATGTAGGTGCGGCGGTGGCCGCGGATCTCGGCCTCGTCGCGCATGCCGCCTAGCGCCATGCGCACGAACTTGCGGCCGGTGGCGCGCGCCACGCTCTGGCCCAGGCTGGTCTTGCCCACGCCCGGGGGGCCGACCAGGCAGAGGATGGGGGCCTTGACCTTGTCCACGCGCTGCTGCACAGCCAGGTATTCGAGGATGCGGTCCTTGACCTTCTCCAGGCCGAAATGGTCTTCGTTGAGCACGTTCTCGGCGAACACCAGATCGTTCTTGACCTTGGTCTTCTTCGCCCAGGGCAGGTTGATCAGGGTGTCGATGTAGTTGCGCACCACGGTGGCTTCGGCCGACATCGGCGACATCAGCTTCAGCTTCTTCAGCTCGGACTCGGCCTTCTTGCGCCCTTCCGTGCTCATGCGCGCAGCCTTGATCTTCTTTTCAACCTCTTCCAGGTCGGCACCTTCTTCGCCGTCGCCGAGTTCCTTCTGGATGGCCTTGACCTGTTCGTTCAGGTAGTACTCGCGCTGGCTCTTTTCCATCTGCCGCTTGACGCGGCCGCGGATGCGTTTTTCCACCTGCAGGATGTCGACCTCGTGCTCCAGCAGCTCGAGCAGCTTTTCCAGCCGCTTGGGCACCGAGAACAGGTCGAGCACCGACTGCTTGGCCTCCAGCTTCAGCGGCAGGTGCGCCGCGATGGTGTCGGCCAGGCGGCCCGGATCATCGATGCCCGAAATGGACGTCAGGATCTCGGGCGGGATCTTCTTGTTCAGCTTGACGTACTGGTCGAACTGCTGCGTCACCGCGCGGCGCAGGGCTTCGATCTCGGGCGTGGCCTCGGCACCCACCGGCACGGGCACGACCTCGCCGACGAAATGCTCACCGGCTTCGGTGATGTTGCGTGTGCTGGCGCGCTGCACGCCTTCGACCAGCACCTTCACGGTGCCGTCGGGCAGCTTGAGCATCTGCAGGATGCTGGAGACGCAGCCCACCTCGAACATGTCGTCGGCGCGCGGCTCGTCCTTGCCGGCGGCCTTTTGCGCCACCAGCATGATCTGGCGGCCCGACTCCATGGCCGTCTCCAGCGCCTTGATCGATTTCGGCCGCCCCACGAACAGCGGGATGACCATGTGCGGGAAGACCACCACGTCGCGCAGCGGCAGCAGCGGCAGCGTGATCGGTTCCGAGGGAAGGATGGGATGTCCGGACATTGATGACCTCTCTTTCTCAGGCCCACATGGGGACCGAGCGGGAAAATGCAAGCGGCGCGCCGGGCGGTGGGCCGGGCCGTGGGCCGCGCAGTGGTCCGATCAGGCCGAGGCCTTTTTCTCGCGGTAGACGAGCAGCGGCTTGGCGCCGTCTTCGATGATGTGCTCGTCGATCACGACCTTGGCCACGCCGTCGAAGGTGGGCAGGTCGAACATGGTGTCGATCAGGGCCTGTTCCATGATCGAGCGCAGGCCGCGGGCGCCGGTCTTGCGCGCCAATGCCTTGCGCGCGATGGCAGTCAGCGCCGAAGGTCTCACCTCGAGTTCGACGCCGTCCATCGAGAACAGCTTCTGGTACTGCTTGACCAGCGCGTTGCGCGGCTCGGTGAGGATCTGCACCATGGCGTCGATGGTCAGTTCGCCCAAGGTCGCCACCACGGGCAGGCGGCCCACCAGTTCGGGAATGAGGCCGAACTTGATCAGGTCTTCGGGCTCCACCGAACGAAACACCTCGGCGGCTTTCTTCTCGGTCTTGCTGTGCACGGTGGCGGCGAAGCCGATGCCCGAGCGCTCGGTGCGATTCTGGATCACCTTTTCCAGCCCGTCGAAGGCGCCGCCGCAGATGAACAGGATATTCGTGGTGTCGATCTGCAGGAAGTCCTGGTTCGGGTGCTTGCGCCCGCCCTGCGGTGGCACGCTGGCCATGGTGCCTTCCACCAGCTTGAGCAGCGCCTGCTGCACGCCCTCGCCCGAAACGTCGCGCGTGATGCTGGGGTTGTCGGCCTTGCGGCTGATCTTGTCGATCTCGTCGATGTAGACGATGCCGCGCTGCGCGCGCTCGACGTCGTAGTTGCAGTTCTGCAGCAGCTTCTGGATGATGTTCTCGACGTCCTCGCCCACGTAACCGGCCTCGGTGAGCGTGGTGGCATCGGCAATCACGAAGGGCACGTTGAGCAGCCGCGCCAGCGTTTGCGCCAGCAGGGTCTTGCCGCTGCCCGTGGGGCCGATGAGCAGGATGTTGCTCTTGGTCAGCTCGACTTCGTCCTTGCCATGGCCCGCACCCACGTGCTTGAGGCGCTTGTAGTGGTTGTAGACGGCCACGCTCAGCGTGCGCTTGGCCGGCTCCTGCCCGATGACGTACTGGTCCAGGCTGGACTTGATCTCGGCCGGCGTCGGCAGGTCGGACTTGCCGCCCTTGGCGGCCGACCCCTCGGCCGGCACCTCGTCGCGGATGATGTCGTTGCACAGCTCGATGCACTCGTCGCAGATGAACACCGACGGGCCCGCAATGAGCTTCTTCACCTCGTGCTGGCTCTTGCCGCAGAAGCTGCAATAGAGGACCTTCTCGCCGGAGGCGCCCTTCTTTTCGGCCATGGGTACGTGGATTCAGCAGGGATGAGCGCGGATTGCCACTCCATCATAGACCAAGACTGGCGGCTGACTCCGGCTCGAAAAAGACCCAAAACAGGGTGCGTTCGGCGCCCGACCGGCCCGGCAATCAGGCTCGCTTGTCCAGCACCTGGTCGATGAGACCATAGTCGCGCGCCTCGGTGGGCGACATCCAGAAGTCGCGCTCCATGTCGGCCACGATGCGCTCGTAGGGCTTGCCGGTGCGGTCGGCGTAGATGCGGTTGAGCTGCTCGCGGGTCTTGATGATCTCGCGCGCCTGGATCTCGATGTCGCTGGCCTGGCCCTGGGCGCCGCCGCTGGGTTGGTGCAGCATGACGCGAGAATTGGGCAGCGCGCTGCGCTTGCCCTTGGCACCGGCCATGAGCAGAAAGCTGCCCATGCTGGCGGCCATGCCCATGCAAAGGGTGGACACGTCGGGCTTGATGAACTGCATGGTGTCGTAGATCGACAGTCCGGCGCTGACGCTGCCGCCCGGCGAGTTGATGTACAGGAAGATGTCCTTGTCGGGGTTCTCGCTCTCCAGGAACAGCATCTGCGCCACCACCAGGTTGGCCGTGCCGTCGTTCACCGGGCCGACCAGGAAGATGATGCGCTCGCGCAGCAGGCGGCTGTAGATGTCGTAGGCGCGCTCGCCGCGACCCGACTGTTCGATGACGATGGGCACCATGCCCAGGCCGACGGTCTCTTGCACGCTCATACGCATTCCTTCTCGTTCAGGCAGCGGTCATCAATTCATCGAACGGTAGCACCTTGTCGCTGACCTTGGCTTGCGACAGCACGAATTCGGCCACGTTGTTCTCGATGACGACGGCCTCCACTTCCGACATGCGCTTGCGGTCGCTCAGGTACCAGCGCATCACCTCGGCGGGCTTCTCGTAGCTCTGGCTCATTTCCTCGATGTGAGCCTGCAGCTGCTCGGGCTTGGCGCGCAGGTTGTTGGCGCGCACCAGCTCGGCCACCACCAGCCCCAGGCGCACGCGGCGCTCCGCCTGCGGCCTGAAGATCTCGGCCGGGATATTTGCGGTTTCGGCGTCCTTCACGCCGCGCTGCTTGAGGTCGGCGCGGGCGTTCTCGATCAGGCGGTCGGTCTCGCTGGCGACCAGCGCGTTGGGCAGGTCCAGTTCGGCGGCCTGGGCCAGCGCCTCCATCACCGCGGCCTTGTTGCGCGACAGCACGCGAAACTTGACCTCGCGCTCCAGGTTCTTCTTCACGTCGGCGCGCAGGCCTTCGACGGTGCCTTCCTTGATGCCCAGGGCCTTGGCCAGCGCATCGTCCACGGCCGGAAGGTTCTGCGCCTCGATCTTCTTCACGGTGACCATGAAGTCGGCTTCCTTGCCGGCCACGTCGGCGCCGTGGTAGTCGGCCGGAAACTGCAACGGAAAGGTCTTGCTCTCGCCGACCTTCATGCCGCGCACGGCGGAGTCGAACTGTTCGAGCATCTGGCCTTCACCGATGACGAAGGGGAAGTCGTCGGCCTTGCCACCGGCAAAGGGTTCGCCGTCGATCTTGCCTTCGAATTCGATGGTGATACGGTCGCCTTCCTCGGCCGCCTCGTCCTTGGCGCGCAGGCCGAAGGTACGGCGCTGCTTGCGCAGGATCTCGATCGTGCGGTCGATCGCGGCCTCGGTCACCTCGGTGGAGGCGCGCTCGATCTCGGCCTGGCTGAGGTCGCCGATCTTCACCTCGGGATAGACCTCGAAGGTGGCGTCGAACGACAGCGTGCCCTCGGGCGACTGCTCCTTCTGCGTGATGCGCGGCGCGCCGGCCACGCGCAACCGTGCCTCGGTGGCGGCTTCGTTGAAGGCCTGGCCGACGCGGTCGTTGACCACCTCGTACTGCACCGAATAGCCGTAGCGCTGGGCGACCACGCTCATCGGCACCTTGCCGGGGCGGAAGCCATCGGCCTTCACGGTGCGCGAGAGTTTCTTCAGACGGTTGCTGACCTCGCCGTTGATGGTTTCAGCCGCCAGCGTCAGCGTGATGCGGCGTTCGAGCTTTTCCAGGGTTTCGACTTGGACGGCCATGATGTCTCTTGGTGGGCGGTTTGTACCCGGTCTGTACCGGGAGGGACGGGATCTGGTGCGCGGGGCCGGACTCGAACCGGCACGCCCGTGAAGGCGTCAGGACCTAAACCTGGTGCGTCTACCAATTTCGCCACCCGCGCGGGCGGTTGAGCCGCAAGCGGCAAACATCGGATTTTAGCTTCAGCCAGCCGCCGGCTCGCGCTTCACGCGGAACCATGCCGCATACATGGCCGGCAGCGCCAGCAGCGTCAGTGCCGTGGCCACGATGAGCCCACCCATGATGGCCACCG
Organism: Rubrivivax sp.; assembly: GCA_034522875.1. Classification (GTDB taxonomy): domain Bacteria; phylum Pseudomonadota; class Gammaproteobacteria; order Burkholderiales; family Burkholderiaceae_C; genus Rubrivivax. Next base: position 48,494 of record JAXHKY010000017.1, read on the forward strand.
CCATTGGCCCCCAGAACACGCTGCGCGACAGCGGGATCATGGCCAGCACCGCCGCCGCCGCCGTCAGCACGATCGGGCGGAAGCGCCGCACCGCGGCCTCGACGATGGCGTCCCAGGCCGGCACGCCCCTTCTGCGGTCGTGCTCGATCTGGTCGATGAGGATCACCGAATTGCGCATGATCATGCCCATCAGCGCGATCACGCCCAGCAGCGCCACGAAGCCGAAGGGCTCGTTGAGCAGCAGCAGCGCGCCGGCCACACCGGCCATGCCCAGCGGACCGGTCAGGAAGACCAGCAGCGAGCGGCTGAAACTCTGCAGCTGCAACATCAGCAGCGTGAAGATGATGAACAGCATCAGTGGCACACCGGCGGCGATGGAACCCTGGCCCTTGCTGCTTTCCTCCACCGCGCCGGCCACCTCGATGCGGTAGCCCGGTGGCATCTGTGCCGCCAGGGCCTGCAGCGCCGGCCACACCTGCGCCGTGACGGTGGGCCCTTGCACGCCTTCGGCGACGTCGCCCTGCACGGTGACGGCGTAGTTGCGGCCCTCGCGCCACATCACGCCGGGTTCCCATCCGAAGTCCACCTTGGCCACCTGCAGCAGCGGCACCGAACGGCCGCCGGCCGTGGGCAGGTAGCCGTTGGCCAGGTCGGTGATGCGGCTGCGCTCCTCCAGCGGCTGGCGCAGCACGATGTCGACCAGCTTGTCGCCCTCGCGGTACTGGCCGATGACGCTGCCGCTGAGATTGGTGCGCGAGGCCTGCGCGACGGCCTGGCTGGTGACGCCCAAGGCACGCGCCTTGTCCTGGTCGATGTCCAGGCGCAACACCTTGATGGATTCGTTCCAGTTGTCGTTGACGCCGCGCATGCCGGGGTTGGCGCGCAGCACTTCCTTGGCGCGGTCGGCCCAGGCGCGCACCTGCGCGGCGTCTTCGCCCACCACGCGGAACTGCACCGGGTAGGGCACCGGCGGCCCGTTGGGCAGCAGCTTGACGCGGCCGCGCACCTCGGGAAATTCACTCGCCAACAGCTGCGGCAGGCGCACGCGCAGTGCCTCGCGTTCCTTCAGCCCCTTGGGCAGCACGATGGCCTGGCTGACGTTGCTCTGCGGAAAGATCTGGTCCAGCGGCAGGTAGAAGCGCGGCACGCCGGCGCCGATCCAGGTGGTCACCGTCTGCACCCCGGGTTCCTGCATCAGGCGGGCCTCGAAGCGGCGCGCGACCTCGTCGCTTTGCTGGATGGTCGAGCCCTCGGGCAGCCACAGGTCGACCAGGATCTCGGGCCGGCTCGAGTCCGGAAAGAACTGCTGCTGCACGCGGCCCATGCCCACGATGCCCAGGGCAAAGCTCAGCACCGTCAGGCCGATGGTGATCCAGCGGTGCCGCACACACCAGTCCACCGTGCGGCGAAAACGCGCGTAGAAAGGCCCGCCGAAGAGTTCATCCTCGTGCGCCTCGCCGTCGACCTGCTTGCGCGTGTGCAGCAGCCACCAGCCCAGGTAGGGGACGAAGTACACCGACACGAACCACGAGATGACCAGCGCCGCCGACGTGACGGCGAAGATGGCGAAGGTGTATTCCCCGGTCACGCTGCGCGCCAGGCCGATGGGCAGGAAACCCGCGGCCGTGATCAGCGTGCCGGTGAGCATGGGCATGGCCACCAGCTCGTAGGTGAAGGTGGCAGCGCGCGCGCGGTCGTAGCCCTCCTCCAGCTTGCGCACCATCATCTCCACCGCGATGATGGCGTCGTCCACCAGCAGGCCCAGGGCGATGATGAGGCTGCCCAGGCTGATCTTGTGCAGCCCCACGCCCCAGTAGTACATGGTCACGAAGGTGATCGCCAGCACCAGCGGGATGGTGATGCCCACCACCAGGCCGGGCCAGATGTCGATGCCGAACTTGAAACGTCCAGGCTTGGTGTGCAGGCCCAGGCTGATGAAGCTCACCGCCAGCACGATGAGCACGGCCTCCACCAGCACCTTGACGAACTCGCCCACCGAACGGCTCACCGCGCGCGGCTGGTCCTGGATCTGCTCGATGGCGATGCCCAGCGGCAACTCGGCCTGGATGCGCGCCACGGTGGCCTGCAGCGCCTTGCCCAGGCGGATGATGTCGCCGCCCTGCGCCATCGAAACGCCGAGCGCGATGACGGGCTTGCCCTGGTGGCGAACCATCACCGACGGCGGGTCGACATAGTCGCGCGTCACCTTGCCCAGGTCGCCCAGGCGCAGGCTGCTCGCCATGCCGGTGGCCGGGTTGACGGCGCGGATGGGAAAACGCCGCAGTTCTTCGACCGAATCGAATGGCCCGGCCACGCGCACCTGCAGGTTCTCGCTGCCGGCATTCAGCACACCGGCGCCTTCCACGGCGTTCTGCGCGCCGAGCTGCGCGATGACCTGGTTCATGTCCAGCCCGAGCTGGGCCAGGCGCTTCTGCGAGATCTCGATGAAGACTTTTTCGGCCTGGGCGCCGAAGGTCTCGACCTTGGCCACGTCGGGCACCTTCAGCAACTGCTGGCGCACGCGGTCGGCAAAGACTCGCAGTTCCTCGGGCGAAAAGCCGTCGGCCGACAAGGCGAAGATGGAGCCGTAGACGTCGCCGAAATCGTCGTTGAACACCGGCCCCACCACGCCGGCCGGCAGCGTGTGGCGCATGTCGCCCACGCGCTTGCGCGCCTGGTACCAGCTGTTGGGCACGGCGCTGGCCGGCGACGAGTCGGCCAACTGCAGCAACGTCACCGACTCGCCGGGCTTGCTGTAGGAGCGGATCTTGTCGGCGTAGGGCACCTCCTGCAGCGTCTTTTCGATCTTGTCGGTGACCTGCTCGGCCATCTGCTGCGCGCTGGCGCCGGGCCAGTACGCCTGCACCACCATGACACGGAAGGTGAACGGCGGATCCTCGTCCTGCCCGAGCTGGAAATAGGCCGCCACGCCCAGCGCCAGCAGCACGATCATCAGGTAGCGCGTCAGCGCCGGGTGCTCCAGCGCCCAGCGCGAGATGTTGAAGCGTGTGCGACCGGCCTCGTCGGGGCTCAGGCGCGGCGGTGCCGCCGGGGGGCCGAAGCTGTCCATGTCCGGACCCCGGCGCTCAGCGGCTGGCCGCCGACGCGGGCGCGGGCGGCGCGTTGAACAGCGTGACCTTCTGCCCCGGGGTCAGCGTGTGCACGCCGGCCGTCACCACCGTCTGCCCCGGCTTCAGGCCAGCGGCCACCACCACCACGTTGCCCTCGGCGCCGGCCACGACGACAGGCTGCACCTGCACCGTCATCGACTGCCGGTCGAGCAGCCAGACGGCGCTCTGGCCCTGCTGCTGCATCACCGCGGTCAGCGGCAACTTGATCGCGCTCTCCTGGCGCGGCAGCTCCATCAGCACCGTCACCGTCTGCCCCAGCGGCAACGGTGCCTGGCCGATGTCGGCCTTGACCTGGAACGTGCGCGTGGCCGGGTCGGCGGCGGCGGCCACCTCGCGCACCGTCGCCGCCAAGGTATCGCTGCGGCCCCAGGGCCGCACCTGCAGCGCGCCGGGCTGGCCGAGCAGGCGTTGCATGCCGGCCAGGCCGTCCTCGGGCACGGCGAAGACCACGTCGCGCGCGCCGTCGTGCGCCAGCCGCAGCACGGGCGTGCCTGCGGCCAGCACGGCGCCGGGCTCGGCCTCCACGGCGGTGACGACGCCCGCGGCCGGCGCCAGCAGCACGGCGTAGGTCGTCTGGTTGACCTGCACCCCGGCCTGCGCGCGCGCCTGCTCCAATTGCGAACGCTGGGCCTGCAGCGTGGCCTCGCGGCGTTCCAGCTCCAGCCCGCTGATGAAGCCCTGATCGCGCAATTCGCGGTAACGTTTCAGTTCGGCAGCGGCCAGTTCGTACGCTGACTCCGCCGCACGCACCGCCGCTTGCGCGGCCTGCTGGCCCAGTTGCAGGTCGGCCGCGTCCAGCCGCGCCAGCGCCTGGCCTGCACTCACCCTCTGCCCCACCTCGGCACTGCGGCTGACCATCTTGCCGCCGACGCGAAACCCCAGTCGCGATTCGGTGCGCGCCCGCACCTCGGCCGCGAACTCCCGGCGGCCGCCGGCGCTTTCCACCGCCACCGTGACCGTGCGCACGGCGCGGACCGGCTCCGGAGCAGGATCCGGGGGCGCGCAGGCCGCAAGCGGCACGGCCAGGCTGCAGGCCAGGAACAGACGGACGGAATCGTGCATGGATGCAGCTTGGAGGGATGCCGGGGATTGACTTGGTCTTTTAATGACTGACTGGTCAGTAATATAGAAGTGGCTGCCGGCGCTGTCAACAACCCGCCCGCCACCGCCCCCCCCCGCACGCGACAGGGCCAGAATCCCTACCCGTGAGCATCGATCATTACGAAAACTTCCCCGTCGCCTCGATGCTGTGCCCGCCGGCCCTGCGGCCGGCCATCCGGGCCATCTATCACTTCGCGCGCACGGCCGATGATCTGGCCGACGAAGGCCAGGCCAGCGTGAGCCAGCGGCTGGCCGACCTGGCGCTGTTCCGCCAGGAGTTGAGCGCCGCCTGCGCCGGCCGCGCGGCGGTTGAACGCTGGCGCGGCATCTTCGAGCCGCTGGCGCGTTGCCTGCGCGAATTTGCCTTGCCGCCGACCTTGCTGCACGACCTGCTGGACGCCTTCGAGCAGGACGTGCGCAACCCGGTCTATGCCGACCGCACCGGATTGCTGGACTACTGCCGCCGCTCCGCCAACCCGGTGGGCCGGCTGCTGCTGCATTTGTATGGCATCACCGACAGCGCCGCGCTGCGCCAGTCCGACGCCGTATGCAGCGCGCTGCAGCTCATCAACTTCTGGCAGGACCTCGGCGTGGACGGCCCGCGCGGCCGCCACTACGTGCCCGAGGCCGACCGGCTGGCGCATGGCATCGGCATCGACGACCTGCGGCAGTGCGTCGACAGCCCGCAGACCCGCCGGCTGGTGCAGTCGCTGTGCCGCTGGTCGCTGACCCTCATGACCGAAGGCGCTCCGCTGGCACTGCGCGTACCGGGCCGCGCCGGCTGGGAATTGCGCCTGGTCGTCCAGGGCGGGCTGCGCATTCTTGAGAAAATCGAACTTATGGACCATGCCGCACTGACGCAGCGCCCGAAGCTGACGGCGAGGGACGCACCGCTGCTGCTGTGGCGTGCGCTGCGCATGGGCGGCCCTCGCGCATGACGCCGCAGCAGTACGTGCAGGACAAGGCCGCAGGTCTCAGCCGGGTGCGGCCTTGCCCTGCGGCCGGGAGCGCAGCGTGACGCCGCAGCAGTACGTGCAGGACAAGGCCGCAGGTGTCAGCCGGGTGCGGCCTTGCCCTGCGGCCGGGAGCGCAGCGTGACGCCGCAGCAGTACGTGCAGGACAAGGCCGCACGAAGCGGCTCGTCGTTTTATTACGCCTTCCTTTTCCTGCCGCCGCCGCGGCGCGCCGCCATCACGGCGTTCTACGCCTTTTGCCGCGAGGTCGACGACGTGGTCGACGAGATCACCGACCCCGGCGTGGCCGCCACCAAGCTGCAATGGTGGCGCACCGAGGTGGCGCAGGCCTTCGCCGGGACGCCCAGCCACCCCGTGATGCACGCGCTGATGCCGCTGGCGGCCGACCACGGCATCGAGGCCGGGCATCTGCAAGCGGTGATCGACGGCTGCCGGATCGACCTGGACCAGACGCGATTCCTGGACTACCCGGCGCTGCAGCGCTATTGCCACCTGGTGGCCGGCGTGGTGGGCGAGGTGGCGGCCAACATTTTCGGTCGCACCGAGGCCGCCACGGTGCAGTACGCGCACCGGCTCGGCCTGGCCATGCAGCTGACCAACATCATCCGCGACATCGGCGACGACGCGCGCCGCGGCCGCATCTACCTGCCGATGTCGGAACTGCAGCGCTTCGGCGTCAAGGCCAACGAACTGCTGCGACGCGAAGCCCCGTGGGGTTACAGCGAACGCTTCACCGCGCTGATGCAGTTCCAGGCCGAACGCGCCCACGCCGCCTACGACGCCGCGCTGGCGCTACTGCCGCCTGCCGACCGCGCAGCGCAGCGGCCCGGGCTGATGATGGCCAACATCTACCGCACGCTGCTGCGCGAGATCGAGTCGCAGGGCTTCCAGGTCCTGCACCAGCGCACCTCGCTCACGCCGCTGCGCAAGCTGTGGATCGCCACCCGCACCCATCTGCGGGGCCAGTGAACCGCGTCGCGGGCACGCCGTGAAGCTGGCTGTCGTGGGCGGTGGCTGGGCCGGGCTGGCGGCTGCGGTGCGCGCCACCGAGGCCGGCCACGCCGTGACGCTGTTCGAGATGGCGGCGCAATGGGGCGGTCGCGCGCGCGAGGTGGCCGTCGGCGGTCTGGCGCTGGACAACGGCCAGCACATCCTGATCGGCGCCTACCGGCGCACGCTGGCGCTCATGCACACCGTAGGCGCTGACGCCGACGCGCTGCTGCTGCGGCGCCCGCTCGAATTGCGCTACCCCGACGGCCGCGGCCTGCAGGTGCCGCCGGGCCCGGCCTGGCTGGGATTCGCCCGCGCCGTGGCCGGCTGCCGGGGTTGGACGGCGCGCGAGCGGCTCGCGCTCATCGCCACGGCGACAGGCTGGGCGCTGGCCGGCTTTCACTGTGCGCCGCAACTCACCGTGGCGCAGCTCTGCCGGCGCCTGCCGCGTGCCGTGCACGAACTGCTCGTCGACCCCTTGTGCGTGGCCGCGCTCAACACGCCGGCCCGCGACGCCAGCGCCACCGTCTTCCTGCGCGTGCTGCGCGACGCCCTGTTCGGCGGCCGCAACTCGGCCGACCTGCTGCTGCCGCGATGTTCGCTGGGGGCCCTGCTGCCCGGCCCCGCCGCGCACTGGCTGCACGCAGCAGGCGCCGACCTTCGGCTGGGCTTGCGCGTGCAGCGGCTCGAACCCGCCACGGGCGGCTGGCGACTCGACGGCGAGCGCTTCGACGCCGTGGTGCTGGCCTGCAGCGCCGCCGAAGCCGCGCGGCTGGCCGCCGATGCAGCCCCGGCCTGGGCGCGGCAGGCGTCCGGGCTGCACTACGAGCCCATCGTCACCGTCTACCTGCGCTGCCCCGGCGCGCGCCTGCCGGCGCCGATGACGGCGCTGGTGGAAGGCGACACGGCACCCGCACAGTTCGCCTTCGACCATGGCGCGCTGGGCGCCACGCCGGGGCTGTTTGCCTTCGTGATCAGCGGTGCGCAGCGCTGGGTGGACGGCGGGCTCGACGCCACCGGTGCGGCTGTGCTGCAACAGGCAGGCAGCGCCTTTACCACCGGCACCTGGCCCACGCCGCCGCTGCTGCTGCGCGTGCTGGCCGAGAAGCGCGCCACCTTCCGCTGCACGCCCGACCTGCTGCGTCCGCCGGTCGGCGTGGCGCCGCGGCTCGCGGCTGCAGGCGACTACATTGCCGGGCCTTACCCGGCCACCCTGGAAGGCGCGGTGCGCTCCGGCGAGGCGGCGGTCGCGCTCCTCATGGCCTGAGCCTCGAACCCCGTGCAAACGGCGCCGCCAGCGGTTCGCCCACGAACAGGCTCTGCTGCGGCCAGGCCACGCTCTTCCAGTAGGCCTCGATGGCGGTACTGCCCTGCATGTAGTGCAGCAGCAGCACTTGCGGGTGCGGAAATTTCTGCAGGTGGCTGCAGGGTTCGCTGACCGCACCGTGGCTGGCCGTGGCCCCGGAGGCGATCCACTCCAGCACCGTACTCTGGCTGTTCTGGCCGCTCAGCACGCCACCCACCGAGGTGAGGTGGTCGGCCAGTGCGCCGGGTACCCAGTCCGGCGCCGGGTCCAGCGCCAGCCGCACGCTGCCGGTGACGGCCAGCACCACGTGCCGTGCCGCCGCCAGTTCGGCCGCGGCGGCGTGGCGCACGTCGACGCCGGGCGCGCGCAACAGACCCGGCGGCGGGTACAGCGCCATGCGCACGCGGCGCGCCGGGTCGTCGGTGGCGAGCATCATGGCGGTCACGGGCGGCCGGCCGCGCAGGCTCAGACTGCCGTCGGCGGCCACACCGCGGTCGATCAAGGCCTTGGCCTCGTCGATGCCGGGCGCGGCCAGAAGCATCGACGGCCGCCAGCCGTGCCGTTGCAGCGGGCGGTGCGAGGGCGAATTGAAATAGTTCGACGGGCGCGAAGGCGCGCAGGTCTGCAAGCACAGCTCGGCGTCGAAACCCAGCGCCAGCGCGCCGGTGATCGAATTGCACTCCACGGCGAAAGGTGCCGTCCAGGCCAGCGCCAGGGCCTGCGTGGTGGCGCCGAAGTGCGCGGCCACGGCGGCGCGCAGGCGCTCGAACTCGTCGCGCCCCAAGCGGTCGCGCAGCGGCAATTCCAGGCGCAGCACCTGCTGCGGCGCCAGGCCACGCGCGGCGATGTAGTGTTCACCCACGGCCACCGAATAGGGGTCGGCGGTATTGATGACCAGTCCGATGTCGGCCGCATGCAGCCGGCCCGTGATGCTGGGCACCGCCGTCCAGGCCGTCGGTGCGGGCGCCGGGTCGGCCGCGTGCGCCACCGCGGCCAGACCGAAGAGCAGAACGGCCAGCAAAGCGGCGGCAACCTGCCCCGCACCGCAAGCCAAGCGTTCCCGGTATGCAGTCCACCGTTGCACGATGCAAAATAGCCACCAACGCGCAGTCCCGTCGTCACCGCCATGAGCCTCAAGGACGCACCCAAGCCCACGATCCAGGTCCTGGAGCGCTGCTTCGCCCTGCTGGACCTGCTGGCCAGCCACCCCGACCCGGTGTCGCTGAAGGAGATCAGCGAAAGCACCGGCCTGCACCCTTCCACCGCCCACCGCATCCTCAACGACCTGACCATCGGCCGCTTCGTCGACCGCCCGCAGGCCGGCAGCTACCGCCTGGGCATGCGGCTGCTGGAACTGGGCAATCTGGTCAAGGCGCGGCTGGACGTGCGCGACGCGGCGCTGGGCCCCATGCGCGAGCTGCACAAGGTGACGCGCCAGCCGGTGAACCTGTCCATGCGCCAGGGCGACGAGATCATCTATGTGGAACGGACCTACAGCGAACGTTCGGGCATGCAGGTGGTGCGCGCCGTGGGCGGTCGCGCGCCGCTGCACCTGACCTCGGTGGGAAAACTCTTCCTCGCCCACGACGACCCGGCCCGCGTGCGCGCCTACGCCGTGCGCACCGGACTCACCGGCCACACGCGCAACAGCATCACCGACCTGGCGCGGCTGGAGCGGGAACTGGCCAGCGTGCGCGCCAGCGGCGTGGCGCGTGACGACGAGGAACTCGAACTGGGCGTGGGCTGCATGGCCGCCGGCGTCTTCGACGACCAGGGCAAGCTGCTGGCCGGCTTGTCGGTGTCGGCACCGGCCGACCGGCTGGAGGAATCGTGGCTGGAGCGCCTCAAGGGCACGGCTGCCCAGATCTCGGCCGCACTCGGCTACAGCGGCTGACGCACACCGGTGCTGTCCAGCGCAGGCATCAACGGAACCAGGCTCTCGGTGACCAGCCACTTGCGCAGGCGCTCGGCATCGCCGAGGCGTGAATACTTGCCGGCAGAATCGAGCAGCACCATGATCAGGTTGCGGCCGGCCATCTGCGTCTGCATCACCACGCAGCGCCCGGCGGCGGCGATATAGCCGGTCTTCTGCAAGCCGATATCCCACTCGGGGTTGTGCACCAGTCCGTTCGTGTTGCGGAATTGGACCTGCTGGCTGCCCACGGGGACCACCGCTTCGGGCGAGGTGGAAAGCTCGCGCAGCAGCGGATGCTTCGAGGCGGCGTTCACCAGGCGGGCCAGATCCTCGGCGCTGGAGCGATTGTCGCTGGACAGGCCGGTGGGTTCGACATAACGCGTGTCGTGCATGCCCAGCAATTGCGCCTTGGCGTTCATGGCGTCGACGAAGCTGGACAGGCCCCCCGGATACGTGCGCCCGAGGAGGTAGGCGGCACGGTTTTCCGACGCCATCAAGGCCAGGTGCAGCATCTCGCCGCGCGTCAGCCGGGCACCGGCGCGCAACTGGCGGCTGCTGCCGGCGCGCACTGCGGCATCTTCACTCGTCACGGTCAGCACCTGGTCCAGCGGCAGCTTGGCTTCGGTGACGACCAGCGCCGTCATCAGCTTGGTGATCGAGGCAATGGGCAGCACGGCAGAGGCGTTCTTGCTGAAAAGCACCTCGTCGGTGTCCTGGTCGATGACGAGGGCGACGCTGGACTTGAGGTCGAGCGCGTCCTGGGTGGTCTGCAGGCCAGTGAGATGACCGACCGATGGTGAACGTTGCGGGGCCCGGACGACCATCTTGCGCGTCGGCCGCTTGGCCATGCGCACCGTCGTCTTCGACTTGGCCGACTTGGCCGACTTGGCCGACTTCACAGGCTTGGCGGACTTGGTGACCCTGGCCGACTTTGCGGGGGTCTTCGGGGCCGAGGCACCGGCCGCAAGACTGGTGGCAGCGGGCACGGCCCACAGCGACAGCGCCAAGCCTGCCGCCATCAGCGCCTTCAACGCAGCGTGAATCGTCTTTGCCACCATTGACCTCCAGAACGCCGACAGTGGCAAAGTGTAGGCCACTCAAAAAAAGCACGCAAGATCAATATCTTGCGTGTTTTTCCTAAAGTTCTCTCTGCGGTCGGTGGCTGACGCCCGGATCACCCCTGCGCAGCCACCCGCTCGGTGGTGCTGTGCAGCTTGTTCAGCGCCGACAAATAGGCCTTGGCCGACGCCACCACGATATCGGGGTCGGCGCCCACGCCGTTGACCACCCGCCCGCCGTGCTGCAGCCGCACCGTCACCTCGCCCTGCGATTCTGTGCTGCCCGAGGTGATGGCATTCACCGAATAGAGCATCAGTTCGGCCCCACTCCTGACGCACGACTCGATGGCCTTGAGGCTGGCGTCCACCGGCCCGTTGCCGTCGCTCTCGGCATGGTGTTCCACGCCGCCGGCGGAAAATGCCACTTTCGCTTGCGGCCGCTCGCCGGTCTCGGAGCGCTGCGACAGCGCCAGCAGGCGGTAGTGCTCGTTCTCGGGCGTCACGCTCTCGTCGCTGACCAGCGCGATGATGTCCTCATCGAAGATCTCGCTCTTGCGGTCGGCCAGGTCCTTGAAGCGCGCGAAGGCGGCATTGACCTCGGTCTCGGAGTCGAGCTCGATGCCCAGGTCCTGCAGTCGCTGCTTGAAGGCGTTGCGACCCGAGAGCTTGCCCAGCACGATCTTGTTGGCGGCCCAGCCCACGTCCTCGGCGCGCATGATCTCGTAGGTGTCCCGCGCCTTCAGCACGCCGTCCTGATGGATGCCGCTGGCGTGTGCGAAGGCGTTGGCGCCGACCACGGCCTTGTTCGGCTGCACCACGAAGCCGGTGGTCTGGCTGACCATGCGCGAAGCGGGCACGATCTGCGTCGTGTCGATGCCGAGTTCCAGCGTGAAATAGTCGCGCCGCGTGCGCACCGCCATCACTACTTCCTCCAGGCTGCAGTTGCCGGCGCGCTCGCCCAGGCCGTTGATGGTGCATTCCACCTGGCGCGCGCCGCCGATCATCACGCCGGCCAGCGAATTGGCCACCGCGAGCCCCAAGTCGTTGTGGCAGTGCACGCTCCACACCGCCTTGTCGCTGTTGGGCACGCGCTCGCGCAAGTTGCGGATGAATTCGCCGAACAACTCGGGCACCGCATAGCCCACGGTGTCGGGGATATTGATGGTGGTCGCACCCTCGGCGATCACGGCTTCCAGCACGCGGCACAGGAAGTCGGGTTCGGAGCGGTAGCCGTCCTCGGGCGAGAACTCGACGTCGTCGCACAGCTTGCGCGCGAAGCGCACCGCCAGCCGCGCCTGCTCGTGCACCTGGTCGGGTGTCATGCGCAGCTTCTTCTCCATATGCAGCGCGCTGGTGGCGATGAAAGTGTGGATGCGCGCCCGCGCCGCCCCCTTCAGCGCCTCGGCGGCACGCGCGATGTCGCGGTCGTTGGCGCGCGCCAGCGAACATACGGTGACCTCGCGGATGGCGTCGGCGATGGCCTTCACGGCCTCGAAGTCGCCGTTGCTCGACGCGGCGAAGCCGGCTTCGATGACGTCCACGCGCAGGCGCTCGAGTTGGCGCGCGATGCGCAGCTTCTCCTCGCGCGTCATCGAAGCGCCGGGCGACTGCTCGCCGTCGCGCAAGGTGGTGTCGAAGATGATGAGCTTGTCGGTCATGGTGTGTGGCCCTGGACGAAGGAGTAGGAATTCGCGACGCAGCTTGAACAAATGACAACGGCCCGCTGCGTTGCGCTGGCGGGCCGTTGATCGGAAGGGAACAGGCGAAATCGATCAGCGCACCCGCGGGGCTCCTAGAAGGACTAGCGCGATCGACCGGCTCAACAATTTCATAAGAACAATATAGCACGCGGCCGTCACGGATGCAGGCCCTTCTCGTCGGGCTCGTCGGTCGAGATGGCGATCACGCTCGCCGGCTTGCCCTTGGTCTTGCGCCAGGCATAGACGGCGTAGCCGGAGAGTCCGTAGATGCAAAAGAGCGCGAACAATGCACGCGGCGGATCCAGCGCGATCAGCGCGATGCCCAGCGCGATGGCCACGATGACCACGAAAGGCACCGTGCGGCGGCCGCCTACCACCTTGAAGCTGTAAAAGGGTGCGTTGGTCACCATCGACAGGCCGGCGAACAGCGTCACGCCGAAGGCCGTCCAGGCCAGCCAGCCGATCCGGTGCACAGCCTGGAAGCCGGCATCGTCCATGACCCAGATCAGGCCCATCACGATCGCTGCGGCGGCGGGGCTGGGCAGGCCCTGGAAGAAGCGCTTGTCGACGACGCCGATATTGACGTTGAAGCGCGCCAGCCGCAGCGCCGCCCCGGCGATATAGACGAAGGCCGGAATCCAGCCCGGCTTGCCGAGGTCCTTCAACGCCCATTCATACATGATCAGCGCCGGCGCGGCGCCGAAGCTGACCATGTCGCACAGGCTGTCCATCTGCTCGCCGAAGGCGCTCTGCGAATTGGTCATGCGCGCCACGCGGCCGTCCAGACTGTCGAGCACCGCGGCCACGAAGATGCCGATGGCGGCCAGCTCGAAACGGCCCTTCATCGCCATCACGATGGCATAGAAGCCCGCGAACAAGGCGGCCAGCGTGATGGCGTTGGGCAGCACGTAGATGCCCTTGCGGCGCGGCCGAGAAAGCTCCGCCGGCTCGCCGTCATCGGTGATCGAATGCCGCGAATCATCAGTCATGCGGCGAGGATAACGCAGGGTTCCAGTGCAAAGGGCCGCCTCGTCGGTGGCCCTCCATGGTGCGGCTCAGTGCTCAGTTGCGCGAACGATCCACCAGCTTGTTGGCCTTGATCCACGGCATCATCGCACGCAGCTTCTCGCCCACGACCTCGATCGAATGCTCGGAGGTCAGGCGCCGGCGGCTCATCAGCGTCGGCGCACCGGCGCGGTTTTCCAGGATGAAGCTCTTGGCATATTCGCCGGTCTGGATGTCCTTCAGCGCCTGCCTCATGGCCTGCTTCGTCTCTTCGGTGACGATCTTCGGTCCCGTCACGTATTCGCCGTACTCGGCGTTGTTGGAGATCGAATAGTTCATGTTGGCGATGCCGCCCTCGTAGATGAGGTCGACGATCAGCTTCAGTTCGTGCAGGCATTCGAAGTAGGCCATTTCGGGCGCATAGCCGGCTTCCACCAGCGTCTCGTAGCCGGCCTTGATGAGTTCCACCGTGCCGCCGCACAGCACGGCCTGCTCACCAAACAGATCGGTCTCGGTTTCCTCGCGGAAATTGGTCTCGATGATGCCGGCCTTGCCGCCGCCATTGGCCGCGGCGTAGCTCAACGCCATGTCGCGTGCCCGGCCGCTCTTGTCGGCATGCACGGCGATCAGGTGCGGCACGCCACCGCCCTGGGTGTAGGTGTTGCGCACGGTGTGGCCGGGGGCCTTGGGCGCCACCATCCAGACGTCGAGGTCGTCGCGCGGCACCACCTGCCCGTAATGCACGTTGAAGCCGTGCGCGAAGGCCAGCGAGGCGCCCTCGCGGATATTCGGCTCGACATCGTTCTTGTACACGGCGGCGATCTGCTCGTCGGGCAGCAGGATCATCACCACGTCGGCGCCCTTCACGGCTGCCGCCACTTCGGCGACCCGGAGCCCGGCCTTCTCGACCTTGGCCCAGGACGCACCGCCGCGACGCAGGCCCACGGTGACCTTCACGCCGCTGTCGTTCAGGTTTTGTGCATGCGCGTGGCCCTGCGAACCGTAGCCGATGATGGCGACATTCTTGCCCTTGATCAGGCTCAGGTCGGCGTCCTTGTCGTAGTAGACCTTCATGGTTCTCTCCGTTGAAATTTCAGTCGTTCACACGCGCAGGATGCGCTCGCCGCGGCCGATGCCGCTGGCACCGGTGCGCACGGTTTCCAGGATCGCCGCACGGTCGATCGCGACCAAGAAGGCATCGAGCTTGTGCGAATCGCCGGTCAGTTCGATGGTGTAGCTCTTCTCGGTGACGTCGATGATGCGACCGCGGAAGATGTCGGTCATGCGCACCATCTCCTCGCGCTCCTTGCCCACCGCGCGCACCTTGATGAGCATCAGCTCGCGTTCGGTGAAGGCGCCTTCGGTCAGGTCCACCACCTTCACCACCTCGATGAGCCTATTCAGGTGCTTGGTGATCTGCTCGATCACCTCGTCGCTGCCGGTGGTGACGATGGTCATGCGCGAGAGAGACGGATCTTCCGTCGGCGCGACGGTGAGGCTTTCGATGTTGTAGCCGCGGGCCGAGAAAAGGGCCACCACGCGCGAGAGGGCGCCGGGCTCGTTCTCGAGCAGCACGGCAATGATGTGTTTCATGTCGGTGTCGTCCTGACGTGCTCTTCAGGCTGCGGCGCGGTAACGCCGCGGCCCTTGGCCACGCGGTTCGATGAAAAATTGAAAGAAAGCCCGCGGCTGCGCCACGCTGTTCCTGCCCGCCCGGCGCCGACGCGGTAACGCCGGCGCCTGCCTGCAGGTTCAACGCGTCACAGGTCCTCGGAACCCAACAACATCTCCGAAATGCCCTTGCCGGCCTGCACCATCGGCCAGACGTTCTCGGTAGGGTCGGTGCGAACGTCCAGGAAGACCGTGCGGTCCTTCAGCCGGATGGCTTCCTTCAGCGCCGGCTCCACGTCTGACGGTTTCTCGACCAGGATGCCGACATGCCCGTAGGCCTCGGCCAGCTTCACGAAGTCGGGCAGCGCGTCCATGTAGCTGTGCGAATAGCGGCCCTGGTAGTCCAGTTCCTGCCACTGCCGCACCATGCCCAGGTAGCGGTTGTTCAGGCTGACGATCTTCACCGGCGTCTTGTACTGCGCGCAGGTGGAAAGCTCCTGCAGGCACATCTGGATCGAGCCCTCGCCGGTGATGCAGAACACGTCCGACTCGGGCTTGGCCAGCTTGATGCCCATGGCGTAGGGCAAGCCCACGCCCATCGTGCCCAGGCCGCCGGAATTGATCCAGCGCCGCGGTTCCTCGAAGCGGTAGAACTGCGCCGCCCACATCTGGTGCTGGCCGACGTCGCTGGTGATGTAGGTGTCGCGGTCGCGCGTCAGCTGCCAGAGCTTTTCCACCACCATCTGCGGCTTGATGACGTCGCGGCTGTCCTTGTAGGCCAGGCACTCGCGCTTGCGCCACTGGTTGACCTGGCTCCACCAGGCCGAGAGCGCCGCGGCATCGGGGCGAGCCTGCGCCTCGCGAATCTGTGCCATCAGCTCCAGCAGCACCTCCTTCACGTCGCCGACGATGGGGATGTCGACGCGCACTCGCTTGGAGATCGACGACGGGTCGATGTCGACATGGATGATCTTGCGCTCCACCGACGCGAAGTGCTTGGGGTTGCCGATCACGCGGTCGTCGAAACGTGCGCCGATGGCGAGCAGCACGTCGCAGTTCTGCATCGTCATGTTCGCTTCGTAGGTGCCGTGCATGCCCAGCATGCCCAGGAAGCGCGGGTCGCTGGCGGGGATGGCGCCCAGGCCCATCAGCGTGTTGGTGCACGGATAGCCGAGCAGGTCGACCAACTGGCGCAGTTCCTCGGACGCATTGCCCAGGATGACGCCACCGCCGGTGTAGATGTAGGGGCGCTTGGCCTGCAGCAGCAGTTGCACGGCCTTGCGGATCTGCCCGCCGTGGCCCTTCTTCACCGGGTTGTACGAACGCATGGCCACCGTGGCCGGATAGTCGAAAGGCGCGGTCTTCAGCGACACGTCCTTCGGGATGTCGACCACCACCGGGCCCGGGCGCCCCGTGCGCGCGATGTGGAAAGCCTTCTTCAACGTCAGCGCCAGGTCGCGCACGTCCTTGACCAGGAAGTTGTGCTTGACGATGGGCCGCGTGATGCCCACGGTATCGCATTCCTGGAAGGCGTCCAGGCCGATCGCCGGCGTTGGCACCTGGCCCGTGATGATGACCATCGGGATCGAGTCCATGTAGGCCGTGGCGATGCCCGTGACGGCATTCGTGACCCCGGGACCCGAAGTGACCAGCGCGACGCCGACCTCGCCGGTGGCGCGCGCGTAACCGTCGGCGGCATGCACGGCGGCCTGCTCGTGGCGCACCAGCACGTGCTCGATGGTGTCCTGCTTGTACAGCGCGTCGTAGATGTACAACACGGCCCCGCCGGGGTAGCCCCAGAGGTATTTGACCCCTTCGGCCTGCAGGCAGCGGACGAGGATTTCCGAGCCGTTGGGCTCGTGATCGGAGGAGGAGGGAGAAGAACCAGACGGCTGTGCCTGGGCAGCACGCTTGACTTCCGCGGCAGACATTTCCATTTCGAACCTTTGCGAATTTCTCTGACGAAAATCCATCGGTGCACCTCTTCGCGTCCTCGTGAGACGGATGTGGTGCCTGGGGGGTCATACAACCGCCGTCCGGGTCGGACGACCGGGTTCAGGACCCAAAAGAGCGTTGTGCGAAGCAGCATTATGCCTGTGCCGCCGGCTGCCGAGCGCCGCCTGTCGCTGTGCTGGGGTGCGATGAGATAATCGCGCACCGCGCAAACAGGCGAGCGATCCGGCCCGGAACGCCTCCCACCCCCCGCTCCAACCCCGTTGGCCACCGAACAAGAACTGTCCGACTTCCTCAGAAGCGTCGAGAAGCGTGCCTTCAAGCGGGTGGTCTATGCGCTGCGCAGCGATGATTCGGCGCTCGACGTCGTGCAGGACGCGATGATCAAGCTGGCCGAGAAGTATGCCGACCGGCCGGCCGCCGAGTTGCCGCTGATCTTCCAGCGCATCCTGTCCAACGCCACCATGGACTGGTTCCGGCGCGAGAAGACACGCGGCGCCGTGTTCAGCAACCTGTCGGACTTCGAGCCGGCCGAATCCGGCGGCGACTTCGACGTGCTCGAGTTGTTGCACGTCGCCGAAGGTTCATTGGGCACCGAGAGTGCCGCCGACGCCCTGTCGCGGGCACAGATCCTGCAGATCATCGAATCCGAGGTGGCCGAATTGCCGGCGCGTCAACGCGAGGCCTTCCTGCTGCGTTACTGGGAGGAATTCGACGTGGCCGAAACGGCGGCGGTGATGGGTTGTTCACAAGGCAGCGTGAAGACCCATTGTTCGCGGGCGGTGCATGCGCTGGCAAAGTCGTTGCGCGCCAAGGGAATCACGCCATGAATGCCAGTCAAGACACCAGCCGCAGCCCCGCCGATCCCCGCGCCCTGGAAACCCGTTGGGCGCTGCGCCTCGTGTCTCACCTCAACACCCGGGCCGATGGCCTGCCCCCCGATGTTCAGGAACGCCTGCGATTCGCGCGCCAGCAGGCGCTGGCGCGTGCCTGCGAGGCCCGCGGCGCCGCCGCCGCCGGGGCCGTCGGCGTCTCGAATGCAGGGGCGCTGCTGCTCGGCTCCTTCGTGCCGTGGCTGCAGCGTGTCGCTTCCGTGCTGCCGCTGCTGCTGCTGATCGGCGGCCTGCTCCTCATCCAGCAGTGGTCATCGCGCGAACGCGTGCTGGCGGCCGCGGACGTCGACACCTTGCTGCTCGCCGACACCTTGCCACCCAGCGCCTACGGCGACCCGGGCTTCGCCGAGTTCCTGCGATCCCCGCCGCAACCGTGATTCGCCCGCTGCTGCCCACCCTGCCATGCCGTTGCCGGAGCGGGTTGCTCGGTCTGCTGTTCGTACTGCTAGGCACCGGCGGACCGGCCGCTGCCGAACCCACGGCCTGGGAATCGTTGACCCCAGCGCAGCGGCAGGCACTGGCGCCGATGCAACGCGATTGGTCTTCGCTCGACGCGAGTCGCCGGTCGAAGTGGCTCGAGGTGGCTACGCGCTTTCCGCGCATGTCCGCCGAAGAACAGCGGCGGCTGCAGGAGCGCATGACGCAATGGACGCGGCTGACGCCGGCGGAGCGTGAGCGCGCGCGGCTGCAGTTCCAGGAAACCAGGCAACTCCCGGCCGACGAGAAGCGTGCCCGCTGGGAGGCTTATCAGGCGTTGAGCGAGACACAGCGCGAGGCGCTGGCGCTACGCGCCGAAAAGCCCGCCAAGGGCGGCTCGCGCACCGACAACGGCACACGCCGCGCCGCCGCCGGCAGTGGAACGGCCAAGAACAATCTCGTCGAACTGCGGCCGGCACCGCCCGCGCGCTCCGTGGCCCCCGCGGTAGTGACGGCACGGCCCGGCGCCACCACCACCACCGTCACCACGCCGGCGGCGCCGCCGCTGCACCATCAGCCGGGTCTGCCCAAGATCGCCGCCACGCCGGGTTTCGTCAACCCTGCCACGCTGCTGCCGCAGCGCGGGCCGCAGGGCGCCGCCGTGAGCGCCCCGGCCAGCGCCGCGGCCGGCCGCCGATGAGCACCGAGACCTTGGTTCCAGGCACGCCGAGTGCGCTGCTCACGCCCGGAATGTGGCGACGCCTGGCCTGCTTCGTCTACGAAGGCGTGCTGTTGTTCGGCGTGGTCATGATCGCCGGGTTGATCTACGGCGTGGTCACGCAGCAGCGCCATGCGCTGGTCGGCGCCCTCGGTCTGCGTGTCTTCCTGTTCGTCGTGCTCGGCGCCTATTTCGTGTGGTTCTGGTCGCGCGGCGGGCAGACGCTGGCCATGCAGACCTGGCACATCCGGCTCGTCACCCGCAGCGGCCAGCCGGTGACGCGATGGCGCGCGTCGTGCCGCTACCTGCTGGCCTGGTTGTGGTTCGTGCCGGCGCTGGCGGCGCTCAAGCTGGCAGGCCTGCAGGGCGCGCTGCCGACTTTCGTGGCCGTCGCGGCCGGCGTTCTGGCCTACGCCGCGCTGACCCGGCTGCACCCCGACCGCCAGTACTGGCACGATGCGGTCTGCGGCACCCGGCTCGTGGCTTGGAAGCCGCCGCCGAGCCACGCCTCCGCCCGATGAGCACTCCACCCTTCAGCCTGTGCGTCTATTGCGGTTCGCGCCACGGCGTGCGGCCAGCCTATACGGCGGCGGCGCGCGCGCTCGGCCAGGCCATCGGCGCGCGTGGCTGGCAACTCGTGTACGGCGGCGGCCGGGTCGGGCTCATGGGCGAGGTGGCCGATGCCACGCTGGCCGCCGGCGGCCGCGTGGTGGGCGTCATTCCCGAAAGCCTGAAGCGGCTGGAAGTGGGCCACGGCGGCCTGCATGAATTGCACGTGGTGCCCACCATGCACCTGCGCAAGCAGATGATGGCCGAGCGCGCCGATGCCTTCCTGGCCTTGCCCGGCGGCATCGGCACGCTGGAGGAGTTGTACGAGGTGTGGACCTGGCGCCAGCTCGGCTACCACGACCAGCCGATCGGCCTGCTCAACGTCGAGGGCTACTACGACGAACTGCTGCGCTTCATGGCGCACACCGTCGACCAGGGATTTCTTTCGCCGGTGCAGCATGGCGTACTGCAGGTGGACACTGACGCGGAGCCCCTGCTGCTGGCGCTGGCGGCGCTGGCGCGCGGCAGCGGCGCGCCCGACGACTATTCTCGGGTCTGAGCCCCGGACCCGCCGCAGGTCACACCGCCGCTTCGTCGACCTCGCCGGTGCGGATGCGCACCACCTGCTCCACAGGGGTGACGAAAATCTTGCCGTCGCCGATCTTGCCGGTCTTGGCGGCGTTGACGATGCATTCGATGCAGCGCTCCACGTCTTCGTCCTTGACCACCACCTCCACCTTCACCTTGGGCAGGAAGTCGACCACGTATTCGGCACCGCGGTAGAGCTCGGTGTGGCCCTTCTGCCGGCCGAAGCCCTTGACCTCGGTGACGGTGAGGCCGGAAACGCCCACTTCGCCCAGCGCTTCGCGCACCTCCTCGAGCTTGAAGGGCTTGATGATGGCGGTGATCTGTTTCATGGCGGGCTCCAGATTGGCGGGACAGTTCAGCCGGATTTAAGCACGGAACCTGGACGTGATGGGATAGCGCCAGTCGCGCCCGAAGCCCCGGTGGGTGATGCGGATGCCCACCGGCGCCTGGCGCCGCTTGTACTCGTTGACACGGATCAGGCGCGCCACGCGCTCGACGGTGGCCCGCTCGAAACCGGCGGCCACGATCTCCTCGACGCCGCGGTCTTCCTCCATGTACAGGGCCAGGATGGCGTCGAGCACCTCGTAAGGCGGCAGGCTGTCCTGGTCGGTCTGGTCGGGACGCAATTCGGCCGAAGGCGGCCGCGTGATGATGCGCTCGGGGATCACCGGGCCTGTTTCACCGTCCATGCCATCGGCGCGCCGCGTCGGCTGGCGGTTCTTCCACTCGGCCAACCGGTAGACCAGCGTCTTGGCCACGTCCTTGATGACGGCAAAGCCGCCAGCCATGTCGCCGTACAGGGTGCAGTAGCCGGTGGCCATCTCGCTCTTGTTGCCGGTGGTCAACACGATGTCGCCCGTCTTGTTGCTCAGCGCCATCAGCAGTGTGCCGCGGATGCGTGCCTGCAGGTTTTCCTCGGTCGTGTCCTCGGCCAGGCCGGCGAACTGCGGCGCCAGGCCGGCGCGGAAGGCGTCGAAGATGGGTGCGATGGCAATCTCGTCGTGGCGCACGCCCAGCCGGCGTGCCATCTCACGGGCGTCGAGCCAGGAGATGTCGGCCGTGTAGGGCGAAGGCATCATCACCGTGCGCACGCGCTCGGCGCCCAGCGCGTCGACGGCAATCGCCAGCACCAGCGCCGAATCGATGCCTCCCGACAGCCCGATGATGGCGCCCGGGAAACCGTTCTTGCCCAGATAGTCGCGCACGCCGGTGACGAGCGCCGCCCAGGCCTGGGCCTCCAGTTCCGGCACCGGCGCCAAGGCGCCCCGCGGCGTGCCGTCGGCCGCCAGTTCGAGCATCAGCGTGGCGGCCTCGAAGGCCGGCGCCCGCGCCGTGACGCGGCCCCGTGCGTCCACCGCGAACGAGGCGCCGTCGAAGACCACCTCGTCCTGCCCGCCCACCAGGTGCGAGTACAGCAGCGGCCGGCCAGTAGCGCGCGCGCGCTCGCTCATGCGCGCCTCGCGCTCACCGGACTTGTCCAGGTGAAACGGCGAGGCGTTGAGCACGCACAGCACCTGGGCACCGGCCTCGACCGCGCTGCGCGCGGGCTCGTCGAACCAGGCGTCTTCGCAGATCAGCACGCCGAAACGCAGGCCGTCGGCTTCGAACACCAGCGGCGGCAGGCCGGCGTCGCGCCCGGAAAGAAAATAGCGCCGTTCGTCAAAGACCTGGTAGTTGGGCAATTCGCGCTTGCAGTAAGTGCCGATCACCTGCCCGCCGGCCAGCACCGAGGCGGCATTGAACCGGCTCTGCAAGGCAATCGACTTGGACCTAACATGAGCTGCCGCGTCGAATTGATGCGGATGACCCACCACCAGATGCAAGCCCGCCACATCAGACAGTTCCGCTGCCAATGCCGCCAGGGATTCGGCGCCCGCTTGTATGAAGGCCGGCCGCAGCAGCAGGTCTTCGGGCGGGTAGCCGGTGAGTGCGAGTTCGGGCGCCAGCACCACGCGGGCGCCCTGCGCATGCGCCTGCCGCGCGGCCTGCGCCAGCAGGCGTGCATTGCCGACCAGGTCGCCCACCGTGGCGTTGATCTGCGCGATGGCCACTTTCACGATGCATGAGCCCGCATGACGCAGGCTGGAGTCGAAGAAGCGGAGGATGTTATCCGCGTGCACGAAGACCCCGCCACGCTCGATGCCGGGGCCTGGAACGCCCTGCTGGACGCGCAGGCGGCGCCCACGCCCTTCATGCGCCACGAATATCTGGCCGCGCTGCACGCCTCGGGCAGCGCCGTGCCCGAAACCGGCTGGGCGCCGCAGTTCCTGACCCTGCACCGCGGCGGCGAGCTGCAAGCCGCCTGCGCGCTGTATCTGAAAAGCCACTCCTACGGCGAGTACGTCTTCGACTGGGCGTGGGCCGACGCCTACCGGCGTCACGGCCTGAACTACTACCCCAAGCTGCTGGGCGCGGTGCCCTTCACGCCGGTGCCTGGCACGCGGCTGCTGGCGCGCAGCGATGCCGGCCGTGACAAGCTGGTGGCAGCGCTGCACCGGCTGGCCCGGGACGGCCGGCTGTCTTCAGCGCACGTGCTGTTCATCGACGATGCCGACCGCGCGGCCTTCCAGCGTGCCGGCTGGCTGCTGCGCCAGGGCGTGCAGTTTCACTGGACGCAGGACGAGGCGCAACCGGTGGCCGACTTCGCCGGCCTGCTGCAGCGTCTGCAGCGCGACAAGCGCAAGAAGATCCAGCAGGAGCGCCGCCGCGTCGCCGAACAGGGCGTGAGCTTCACCGTGCACGAGGGCGCCGCCATCACCGAGCCGCTGTGGGACTTCTTCCACCACTGCTACACGCTGACCTACGCCGCGCACCACAGCACGCCCTACCTGACGCGCGACTTCTTCACCCGCATGGCGCGCACGATGGCGCAGAACTGGCTGATGTTCGTGGCCCGCCGCGGCGAATCACCCATCGCCGCGGCGCTGATTGCCGTCGACCCGCAGCGCGGCACCGCCTGGGGCCGCTACTGGGGCTGCACCGAACACGTGCCCTGCCTGCACTTCGAGGCCTGCTACTACCAGCCGCTGGCCTGGTGCCTGGCCAACGGCTATGGGCGCTTCGAAGGCGGCGCCCAGGGCGAACACAAGATGGCGCGCGGTCTGCTGCCGGTGGCCACCCATTCGGCGCACTGGCTGCGCGACCCGCGCTTTGCCTCGGCGGTGGCGGATTTTCTGGCTGCCGAAGGTGCGGGCATCGGCGACTACGTGGACGAACTGCGCGAACGCAATCCGTTCAAGAGCAGCTGATCAGCACCTTATCAGCGCCCGGTCACGACTTGTGCAGCGCGGCCCAGTTGGCCATGCCGGTGCGCACTTCATCGCGCGCGCTGTCCGGGCCTTCCCAGCCCAGGATCTTGACCCACTTGCCCACTTCCAGGTCCTTGTAGTGCTCGAAGAAGTGCTGGATGGTCTTCAACCGCAGCGGGTTCAGGTCTTCCGGCTTCCTCCACTGCGTGTAGATCGACAGGATCTTGTCGATCGGCACCGCCAGCAGCTTGTTGTCGCCGCCGGCCTCGTCGTCCATCCTCAACAGGCCCAGCGGCCGGCAGGTGACCACGACGCCGGGGATCAGCGGCACCGGCGTGACCACCAGCACGTCCACCGGGTCGCCGTCGTCGGCCAGCGTATTGGGGATGTAGCCGTAGTTGCACGGGTAGTGCATGGCGGTGGACATGAAACGGTCCACGAACATGGCGCCGGAGTCATGGTCGACCTCGTACTTGATCGGGTCGGCATTCATCGGAATCTCGATGATGACGTTGAACTCGTCGGGCGCCTTGGCGCCCGGCGTCACGTTGTGCAAGCTCATGGAGGCGGCCTCGTGGAAAGCGCTGTGTCAGTGTAAAGGCGGATTCTAGGCATTCAGCTTGCCCTGCCCTGACGCAACGCCGCTGCGCGGTGGCAGAACCGGCCGGGCAGTGGCGCGCGTCCTGTAGCATCCGCGGCGGTTTGAGAAGCGCTTGGCCCGGGATACACGGCCCGGTCGATGCGTCCCCGTTCAAAAGACCCGATCCAAGAGGAGCCCCTTCCATGTCTACCACCACAGCGCTTTACATCGCGCTGGCCTGCGGCCTGGCCGCTGTCGTCTACGGCTTCGTGCAGCGCAGCTGGATCCTGTCGCAGGACGCCGGCAACGCCCGCATGCAAGAGATCGCCGGCGCCATCCAGCAAGGCGCGGCAGCCTACCTGGCACGCCAGTACAAGACCATCGCCATCGTCGGCGTGGTGCTGGCGATCCTGATCTTCATCTTCCTCGACCAGCTCACCGCCATCGGCTTCGTGCTCGGTGCCGTGCTCTCGGGGGCCTGCGGCTTCATCGGCATGAACGTCTCGGTGCGCGCCAACGTGCGCACCGCGCAGGCCGCCACCAAGGGTATCGGCCCGGCACTGGACGTGGCCTTCAAGGGCGGCGCCATCACCGGCATGCTGGTGGTGGGCCTGGGCCTGCTGGGCGTGGGCATCTTCTTCCTGGTGCTGACCGGTGGCACGCAGGTCGACAGCGCCACGCTCAAGCCGCTGCTGGGCTTTGCCTTCGGCTCTTCGCTGATCTCCATCTTCGCGCGGCTGGGCGGCGGCATCTTCACCAAAGGCGCCGACGTCGGTGCCGACCTGGTGGGCAAGGTCGAGGCCGGCATCCCGGAGGACGACCCGCGCAACCCGGCGGTGATCGCTGACAACGTGGGCGACAACGTCGGCGACTGCGCCGGCATGGCCGCCGACCTGTTCGAGACCTACGCCGTCACGCTGATCGCCACCATGGCGCTGGGCGGGCTGATGGTCAGCGGCGCCACCGTCAACGCCGTGGTTTACCCGCTGCTGCTGGGTGGCGTGTCGATCATCGCCTCGATCATCGGCTGCTTTTTCGTCAAGGCCAGCCCGGGCATGAAGAACGTGATGCCGGCGCTGTACAAGGGCCTGGCCGTGGCCGGCGGACTTTCGCTGGTGGCCTTCTACGGCGTCACGGTGATGATGTTTCCCGAGCCGATGACCTTGGTGGCCGGCGGCACAGTGTCGGCGATGAACCTGTGGCTGGCCTCGGCCGTGGGCCTGGTGCTCACCGCCGCCATGGTGTGGATCACCGAGTACTACACCGGCACGCAATTCAAGCCGGTGCAGCATATCGCCGAGGCTTCGACCACTGGCCACGGCACCAACATCATCGCCGGCCTGGGCGTTTCCATGCGCTCCACCGCATGGCCGGTGCTCTTCGTCTGCGTCGCCATCCTGGTGACCTACAACCTGGCCGGGCTGTACGGCATCGCCGTGGCCGCCACGGCCATGCTCAGCATGGCCGGCATCGTGGTCGCGCTGGACGCCTACGGCCCCATCACCGATAACGCCGGCGGCATTGCCGAGATGGCCGAACTGCCCAAGAGCGTGCGCGATGTCACCGACCCGCTGGACGCCGTCGGCAACACCACCAAAGCGGTGACCAAGGGCTACGCCATCGGCTCCGCCGGGCTGGCGGCGCTCGTGCTGTTCGCCGACTACACGCATTCGCTCGAAGGTCGCGGCATGAGCGTGTCCTTCGACCTGAGCGATCCCAAGGTCATCGTGGGTCTCTTCATCGGCGGCCTCATCCCCTACCTCTTCGGCGCCATGGCGATGGAAGCGGTGGGCCGCGCCGCTGGCGCGGTTGTCGTTGAAGTGCGGCGCCAGTTCAAGGAGATCAAGGGCATCATGGAAGGCACCGCCAAGCCCGAATACGGCACGGCGGTGGACATGCTGACCAAGGCGGCGATCAAGGAAATGATGATCCCGTCGCTGCTGCCGGTGATCGTGCCGGTGATCGTGGGCCTGCTGCTCGGCCCGGCCGCTTTAGGCGGCCTGCTGATGGGCACCATCGTCACCGGCCTCTTCGTCGCCATCAGCATGTGCACCGGCGGCGGCGCCTGGGACAACGCCAAGAAATACATCGAGGACGGCCACCACGGCGGCAAGGGCTCGGAAGCTCACAAGGCCGCCGTCACTGGCGACACCGTGGGCGACCCCTACAAGGACACCGCCGGCCCGGCCGTGAACCCGCTGATCAAAATCATCAACATCGTGGCGCTGCTCATCGTGCCGCTGCTGCCGATCCCGGCCGGCACGGCCAAGCCGGCGGCCCATGCCGCGACACCCGCCGCAGCGGCAGCACCCATGACGACGGCAGCGGCCGACGGCGCGTCGGTCAGCGTCGAAGGTGGCGTCGTGAAATTCTTCTTCGTCGTCGGCAAGACCGACGTCGCCAGCGGCGCCGCTGCGGCGCTGGTCGACGTGGCCAAGGGTGTGTCCGAGGGCAGGAAGGCCGTCGTCAGCGGCTATACCGACGCCAGCGGAGATCCGGCCTTGAACGAAGAACTGGCCAAGCAGCGCGCCTTTGTCGTGCGCGACGCGCTGAAGGCCGCGGGCGTGGCCGAGGACAAGATCGAACTGAAGAAGCCGGAGCAGCTCACCGGCAGCGGCGACCCGGCGCAGGCCAGGCGCGTCGAGGTGGCGCTGCAGTAAACGCGGCGCGGATCATTCTTGCCGACGACGGGCCGGGTCATCCGGCCCGTTTTCTTTGGTGCAGCAAGAGGGCAAGCGCAACGCCCATCCATGCGCGGCACTTCGATTGCCGGCGGTTTGCCGGCGGCCCGGGAATCAAAACGGGCCAGCCCCTTTCGAGAGCTGACCCGTTGATTTCTT
>JAXHKY010000018.1:0-77348 GCA_034522875.1 Rubrivivax sp.
TGGTAGGCGCGATTGGACTCGAACCAACGACCCCCACCATGTCAAGGTGGTGCTCTAACCAGCTGAGCTACGCGCCTGGGTCAGCCTCGGAGTATATACGGCGCGCCCGGGCCGGCCCGGGCGGCGTCACTTGCGCCGGGCGTGACGTACGCCCGGCACGCGGCCGATCTGTGCCAGCACCGGCGCCAGCCGCGAGGCGTCGGTCAACTCCACGGTGAACGTCATCCAGGCCGCGCTGCGGTCCTTGGCCGATTGGGTGTGCACGCCGGTGACGTTCATCCTGTCCTTGGCAAAGACCTCGGAGATGTCGCGCAGCAGGCCCGGCCGGTCGGCGGCTTCCACCAGCACGTCCAACGGGTAGACCGCCGGCTTGTCGCCACCGCCCCGGCCCCAGGCGACCTCGATGACACGTCCCGGCGCCGTCTGCGCCATGTGGCGCAGGTTGCTGCAGTCGGCGCGGTGCACGGCCACACCGCGGCCGCGCGTCACGAAGCCGGCGATGGCGTCGGGCGGCGCCGGGCGGCAGCAGCGCGCCAGCGTGGTGAGCAGCGAATCGATGCCCACCACCAGCACGCCGCCGCGGCCGCCGCCGGCCTCGGCACGCGGCCGGTGCAGCAGCACGCGGTCCTCGCTGGGTGCCGGCTCGGCCGGGCGCAGCACGGTCTCGATGCTGCGCAGCGAGAACTCGTCCTTGCCCACCACCTCGAACAGCGCCTCGGCGTTCCTGAAGCCCAGCTGCTCGGCCAGTGCGTCGAGCTTGACCGCCGTGCGGCCTTCGCGCTGCAGCAGCCTTTCCACCGCCTCGCGGCCGCGCGCGATGGTCTCGCTCTGCGCCTGGGCGTTGAACCAGGCGCGCACCTTGGCGCGCGAACGCGGGCTGGCGATATAGCCCAGTTCCGGGTTCAACCAGTCCAGTGAAGGCCCGCCCTCCTTGGCGGCCACGATCTCCACCGTCTGCCCCGAAGCCAGCGGCTTGTTCAGCGGCACCATGGCGCCGTCGACGCGCGCGCCGCGGCAGCGGTGGCCCAGGTCGGTGTGCAGCGCATAGGCGAAGTCCACCGCGGTGGCGCCGGCCGGCAGGTCGATGATGGTGGCCTGCGGCGTGAAGACATAGATGCGGTCGTCGAAGGCCGCGGCGCCGGACTCGCCGCCCCCCTGGCGGGAGGCATCGCGCTCCCAGGCCAGCAGTTCGCGCAGCACGGCCTTGCGCGCCTCGGCAATGCGTTCCTCGAACTCGCCGCCGGCGGGAGCGCCGCCGCTACCGCCCCCCCCCCCCCCCCGCAAGCCGCTCACCCCCGCGTAGCCGCGCGCGCCGGCTTCCTTGTACATCCAGTGCGCGGCCACGCCGTGCTCGGCGTGCTCGTGCATGGCGCGGGTGCGGATCTGCACCTCCAGCGGCCGCCCGTCGCTGCCCAGCACCACGGTGTGCAGGCTCTGGTAGCCGTTGGGCTTGGGGCGCGCGATGTAGTCGTCGAACTCGCCTTCCACCGGACGCCAGGCTTCGTGCACGCGCGCCAGCGCGGCGTAGCAGGCAGCCACGTCGGGCACGATGACGCGCAGCGCACGGGCGTCGAAGATGCGCGTGAAGTCCAGCCCCTTGCCGTGCATCTTCTTCCAGATGCTGTACAGGTGCTTGGGCCGGCCCTGCACGTCGGCGGCCAGACCGGCGGCCGCCAGCAGCCCGGCCAGTTGCCGGCGCGCGGCGTCGACGCTGCGTTCGCGCTCGGCGCGCGTCTCGTCCACCTGGCGCGCCATGCGCTGGTATTCCGCCGGCTGCAGGAAGCGGAACGACAGGTCCTCCAGCTCCCACTTGATCTGCCAGATGCCCAGCCGGTTGGCCAGCGGCGCAAAGACCTGCAGCGACTCCTGGGCGATGGCCTGCGGGCAGATGAGCTTGTGCGCCGCGAACCAGCGCAGCGTCTGCAGCCGCGACGCCAGGCGCAGCAGCACCACGCGCAGGTCGCGCGAAAACGCCAGCAGCATCTTGCGCACGCGCTCGGTCTGCAAGCTGCCCTGGCCGTCGGCGGCGCCATGCCCCTGCTGCGCTTCGCGCGCAGCGCGCTGGATCTGCACCAGCTTGCGTGTCAGCGTCACCAGGCTGGCATAACTCTCGCCGAAGGCCTTCTTCACCACCTCCTCGGGCGCTGCAGGTAGTCGCCGGCATAGACCAGGTAGGCCGCCGCACACAGCGAAGGCGCACCGCCGATGCTGGCCAGCAGCGCCGCCACGCCGTCGGCATGGCCGAGCGCGTCCTCGCCGGTGTCGAGTGGCTGGCCGCCGAGCAGCGGTTCGGCGAAGGCGCGGGCGCGTGCCGCCGGGTCCACGCCTTCGATCGCCGCGCGCTCGGCTCGGTCGCCGGCCAGGTGCACGATGGCCGCGGCGCCTTCCGATCCCATCGCGCCGGTCGCGCCGATGCCGGCGCCTGCCGCGCCGCGTTTCATGGCGCGAGCAGGAACTCGCGCACGACGGCCCGTTGCTCGGGCTGCACCAGCATGGGCGCGTGGCCGACACCGGCGAATTCATGCAGCCGGGCGCGCGGGCCGCGTTGCGTCATGGCCAGCGCGGTGGCGTGCGACAGCAGGTCGGACTCGGCGCCGCGCAGCAGCAGCGTCGGGCAAGCCAGGCGGTCGTAGCTGTGCCACAGCATCGCCTCGCCCTGCGCGGCCAGTTCGGGCGTGATGGCCCGGAAGGGCACCGCAATAGCCGGGTCGTAATGAGGTTTGAAGCCTTCGCCATCGGGCACCAGCTGCGGCCGCGTCAGCTGCCGCCACTGCTGCGGCGTGTGCGGCCCGAAGCCCTGCGAGATGGCCCACAGCGCGTCGGCCGCTTCGTCCAGCGTGCGCCAGTGCGCCGGCTGGCCCAGATAGCCGCCGATGCGCTGCAGCGCCGCGGGCTGGATCGTCGGCCCCACGTCGTTGAGCACCAGCCGCCGCACGGCCGACCCAGGCAGGCTGGCCAGCCCCAGGCCGATGAGGCCGCCCATCGAGGTGCCCACCCAGTCGACCTGCGCCACGTCCAGTCGGGCCAGCAGCGTCACCATGTCGGCCACGTAGTTCGGGATGGCATAGCCCATCGGGTCGGCCAGGCGGTCGGAACGGCCACGGCCGACGACGTCGGGGCAGATCACTCGATAGTCGGCAAGCAGGTCGCGCGCCAGGGTGTCGAAGTCGCGGCCCTGGCGCGACAGGCCGTGCACGCACACCAGCACGCGCGGGTTGGCGGGGTCGCCCCATTCCCAGTAGGCCATGCGGTGCAGCCCTGTGCGGCCCAGACATTGCACCGTGCGCAGGCGGGGTTCGGTGCTCGGTGGGGTCATCGTGGGTGTCGCCGGCGCTGGATAATGACGGCATCGTAACAACGCCCCACAAGGAGTCCACCATGCTCAAAGGCAAGACCGCCCTCGTGACCGGGTCCACCAGCGGCATCGGCCTGGGCATCGCCCGCACGCTCGCTGCCCAGGGGGCGCAGGTCATGCTCAATGGCTTCGGCGACTTCGAGGCCCCGCTGGCCGAACTGCGCCAGGCTGGCGCCCGGGTCGTCTACCACGGCGCCGACATGAGCCAGCCGGCGCAGATTGCCGACATGGTGCAGGCCTGCGAAGCCGAATTCGGCGCCTGCGACATCCTGGTCAACAACGCCGGCATCCAGCACGTGGCGCGGGTGGAGGACTTTCCGATCGAGCGCTGGGACGCCATCATCGCCGTCAACCTGAGCTCGGCCTTCCACACCATGCGGGCGGCGCTGCCGGGCATGAAGCGGCGCGGCTGGGGCCGCGTCATCAATGTCGCCTCGGCGCACGGCCTGGTGGCCTCGGCGCAGAAGAGCGCCTACGTGGCGGCCAAGCACGGCATCGTGGGCCTGACCAAGGCGGCAGCGCTGGAAAACGCCACCACGGGCGTCACGGTGAACGCCATCTGCCCGGGCTGGGTGCTGACGCCGCTGGTGCAGAAGCAGGTGGACGCACGCGCCGCGGCCGACGGCGTCGACGACGCCGAGGCCAAGCGGCGGCTGCTGCAGGAAAAGCAGCCTTCACTGCAGTTCACCACGCCCGAGCAACTGGCCGAACTGTGCGTCTTCCTGTGCACCGACGCGGCGAAGAACGTCATGGGCCAGGCCTGGGCCATGGACGGCGGCTGGACCGCCCAATAGGGTCCCGGCCACCGCATCGCCTTCGTGCCTGCGCGGCACGGCGCCGCTGCTTCCTCCGCCGCTACTTCCTCCGCCGCTACTTCCTCCGCCGCTACTTCCGCATCTGCACGCTGCCGGTCACGACGGCAGACACGGCGGCCTTGCCGGCTTCCACCGGCAAGGGTGCGTCTTCCATCGGCGCGCGCGAAGCCTGGGCGCGCATCATCGGCACCGGCATGCCACGCATCTCGTCGCTCGACACATTCACCTCGCGCACCGTGTAGCCGCCGAAGCCGAACTGCTGCGACACCGATTCGGCTCGCGAGCGGAAGCGCGCGATGGCCATCGCCGCCACCTCGCCTTCGACCTTTTCGCGCGCCTCGCGCGACAACGAGAAACCCGTGCGCGCAATGGTCAGCGTCTGAATGCGGCCCGTGAGCTGCGCGATGGCCTGCACGTCGCGGCCTTCCACCACCAGCTCGGTGCTGCCCTGCCAGCCGACGATGCCCCCCTGCCCCGCCGCCCTGGCGCTGGCGGGCGCATAACGCGGGTAGAGCGAAAAGGCGCCGGTACGCACTTCCAGCTGGCCGGGTCTTGCGGCCTTGCGCGCCTCGGACAGCGCGATGTCGAGCGCCTGCTTCAGCTGCGTCTGCACTGCTGCCGCGTCCAGGCCTTCGCGGCTGGTGGAAAAAACGACGGTCAGCCAGTCCTGCGCCACGTCCACGGCCGCGCTGGCACTGAGCGTGACCACGTTTTCCGGCGGCGGCAGCGTCTGCGCCAGGGCCGGCAGGCTACCGGCCAGGCAGGCGGCGGCAGCGCAGTTTCGGAGGGCGTTTCGTGAAAGCTTGAGCATGGAGTTCCTTGCTGAGATTGAACCGGTGATCATCGCGCGTCGGCGATGCCGCCCTTCAACCCGTGGCATGCGTCACGGGTTGACCCCCCGGCCCTGCCGCGGCGGCCCCAGACTTGTAACAGATGGTCAGTGCCCCCCGATTCCGGCGAAGTCGCCCCGCACAATGCGGCTGTTACAAATTCGGAGCCGGTCATGAGTACCCCCGTCACCCCCCGTGCCGACCGCATCGTGGTCGTCGACGACGATGCCCGCATCCGCGACCTGCTGCGCCGCTACCTGTCGCAGGAGGGCTTCGACGTGCTGCTGGCCGAGGACGCCAAGGCGCTGAACCGCGTGCTCACGCGCGAGACGGTGGACCTCATCGTGCTCGACCTCATGCTGCCGGGCGAGGACGGACTGAGCATCTGCCGCCGCCTGCGCGCGGCCAACGACAGCACACCCATCATCATGCTCACCGCCAAGGTGGAAGACGTGGACCGCATCGTGGGCCTGGAGGTCGGTGCCGACGACTATCTCTCCAAGCCCTTCAACCCGCGCGAATTGCTGGCCCGCATCCACGCCGTGCTGCGCCGCCGCCCCGCGCCCGAGGCGCCCGGCGCGCCGTCCAAGGAAGCCCAGGTGGTCAGCTTCGGGCCGTTCGAATTCGACCTCTCGCTGCGCCGGCTGTCCAAGAACGGCGAACAGATCGCGCTCACCACGGGCGAATTCAGCATGCTGAAGGCGCTGGTGCGCCACCCGCGGCAGCCCCTGTCGCGCGACAAGCTGGCGCAGCTGGCGCGCGGCCGCGAGTTCGAGCCCTTCGACCGCAGCCTGGACGTGCAGATCTCGCGCCTGCGCAAGATGCTCGAGCCCGACCCGGCGCAGCCACGCTATATCCAGACCGTGTGGGGCGTGGGTTATGTCTTCGTGCCCGACGGCGCCAGCTGACGCTTCGACGTGCCGCAACGCCCCCTGGGCCTGAGCCTCTTCTGGCGCACCTTCGTCCTGCTGGCCATCTTGCTGGCCGGCGGCGTGTTTGCCTGGGTGCAGACGCTGCGGGCCATGGAGTTCGAGCCGCGCGCGGTGCTGGCGGCGCAGCAGACGGCGAGCCTGGTCAACCTGACGCGCGCCGCGCTGGAGCAGGCCGACGGCATCAACCGCGTGGCGCTGGTCAAGAGCCTGGGCGCGACGCAGGCCGTGCGCGTGCGGCCGCGCGAGCCCGGCGACCGCTGGGAACCCTTTGCGGTGGACCGCTTCACGCGCCGCGTGAGCGAAGAGTTGATCGGGGCGCTGGGGGCCGATGCCGTGGTGGCTCGCAGCGTCAACGACGAGACGGGGCTGTGGGTGGGTTTCCCGATCGAGCGCGACCGCTACTGGCTGCAGGCCGCGCCGGCGCAGACCGGGCCACTGGGCGGCAGCACCTGGGCGATCTGGTTCGGCATTGCGCTGGCGGCCACGGTGCTGGGCTCGGTGGCCATCGCGCGCCTCATCAACCGGCCGCTGCAGCAGCTCTCGTTCGCGGCCAGCCGCATCCGCGACGGCGACCTCGACTCGCGGCTCGACGAGAACACGCTCACCAGCGAGATCCGCGAGGTCAACCGCGGCTTCAACCGCATGGCGCGCGAACTGGCGCGCGTGGAGGAAGACCGCGCGGTGATGCTGGCCGGCATCAGCCACGACCTGCGCACGCCGCTGGCGCGCTTGCGCCTGGAAACCGAGATGAGCGTGCAGGACGAGGAAGCCCAGCGCAACATGGCGCTGGACATCGACCAGCTCGACGCCATCATCGACAAGTTCATGGACTACGCGCGCCCGGGCGAGACGCGGCTGATGCCGGTGAACGTGGCGCAGCTCGTCGACCGCGAGGCTGCATCGCTGCGCGACCCGGCGCAGATCCGCATCCAGTCCCGCGTGCCGGCAGACCTGGAGGTGCTGGGCGACGAGACCGAACTCGGCCGCGTCTTCCTGAACCTGTTCGAGAACGCGCGCCGTTACGGACGCGGCACCGACACCGGCCTGGCCGAGGTCACGGTGTCGACGGTGACGACGGGACCTTGGGCCATCGTGAGCGTGCGCGACCAGGGCCCGGGCGTGGCCCCCGAGAAGCTGCCCCACCTGACGACCCCGTTCTTCCGCGGCGACGCCGCGCGCACGGCCGCCACCGGCGCCGGCCTCGGGCTGGCCATCGTGGACAAGGCCATGCAGCGCATCGGCGGCACGCTGGAACTGGCCAACGCGCCCGAAGGCGGGCTGGTGGCACACCTGCGGCTCAAGCGCGCGGGTTGACCCCGGCGGCGCCGGCAGCGGCGAACGCGGCGACGTCACCTCGCAGGTCACGAACCCGAGCTGCTCGACCAAGCCAAGGCGCGGGACCCTCTCGCGTGCGATGGCGGTCACCTTGATCAGATCGTTGGCCAGGGCCGGCTCGAACACGCTGCAGGGCAACGGCGCGACCTGGCGCTGGGTCTGCCACAGGCTTTGCAGCCACGCCAGCGAGATCAGCGCCAGAGCCTGTCACCGACATTCCACCGCGTCCTGGGATCGGTCTTCATCGCGAAGCCTGCCGCGTCAGCCCAGGCCGGCGCGGCGCAGTCGGGCGCGCAGCCGTTCGATCTCGTCCTGCAGGTCGGCCACCAGTGCGGCCAGTTCGGGCACGGCGTCGAAGTCACGCTCCAGCCGCACCATGCAGCGCACGCGTTGCAGCGCCGCGTTGTCGAAGTGCCAGGCGACGGCATCGACGCGGTGCGCCGCCAGCAAGCCGGCCTGCACCCGCTCGGTCACCCAGTCCGGGCCGACCTCGACGGCGTGACACAACTCGTCCAGTGTCAGCAAGGCCTCGTCGGCCAGCACGGCCAGCATGTCCTGTTTCATGGCCATCGCTTCACTCCCCGCGCGCGGCTTCGGCCGCCGCCACCTTGCGGGCGTCGAAATCGCTCAGTTCCGCCGCCATCTGTTCATAGAGCTTGCGTGCCCGCGGGTCGAAGGCGCTGGGCAGCACGACGCGCACCACCAGTTCCAGGTTGCCCGGCGTGGCACCGGGCAGGCCCTTGCCGCGCACGCTCAATTCGCGCCCACTCTGGGCACCCGCCGGCACGCGCACTTTCAGCGAACTGCCGTCGGGCAGTTCGACCGGCACCACGGCACCCAACGCGGCTTCCCACGGTGCCACCGGCAGGTCGGCCACGAGATGCGCACCGTCGATGCGAAAGCGCGGATGCGGCTTGAAATGCACCTCCAGGAACAGGTCGCCGGCCGGCGCACCGCCCTGCCCCGGCCCGCCCTGGCCGGCCAGGCGGATCAGTTGCCCCGGCCTCACGCCGAGCGGGATCTTCACGTCCAGCGTGCGCGACTGCAGCGAGACCCGGCCCTGCGCGTCGACCTCGGGGCTGCGCAGCGTGACCTGGCGCGTGGCACCGCGCCAGGCGTCTTCCAGCTCGAGCACGATCTTGGCGTGGTGGTCGGGGCCGCGCGCTTCGAAGCGCCCGCCGGCGGCACGCCGCTGCGGGCCGCCGCCAGCGCGGCCAAACAGTTCAGCGAAGAAATCGCTGTACTGGCCTGCGTCCATGCCTTCGAAGCCGCGGCCGGAGAATTCAAAGCCCGCATCCCAGTCGGGCGGCGGCGTGAAGGCCTCGCCCTGGCGCCGGCCCTGGCCCACGGCGTCGTAGGCGGCGCGCTTCTCGGGGTCGGAGAGCACCGCATTGGCCTCGTTGATCTCGCTCATGCGCGCGGAGGCGTCGGGCTCCTTGCTCACGTCCGGGTGGTATTTCCGGGCGAGCTGCCGGTAGGCCTTCTTGATGGCATCGGCGGTGGCGTCGCGCGCCACCCCCAGCACCTGGTAATAGTCCTTGAACTGCACGGTCTGCTGTCCTCGTCTTGCTTGCAGGTGAGGTGAGTTTGCGCGCAGTTCAAGCCGGCACCTTGAAACCGATCAACCCTGGCACTAATTAATCGCTTGTGGGCGTAGACCGCCCGCCCGTTGAATCGCACCAGACATAGGAGGCCACACCATGTACAGAAGCCTGTTTCCGCGTGACATCTTTGCCGAACTCGACCGCCTGCAGCGCGACATGAGCAGCACACTCGACTATTCACCCAGCATCCGCGGTTTCGGCCGCGGCGGCTATCCGGCGCTGAATGTCGGCAGCACACCGACCTCGGTGGAGATCTATGCCTTCGCCCCCGGCATCGACCCGGCGGCGGTGGAGATCAACCTCGACCGCGGCGTGCTCACCATCGACGGCGAGCGCAAGCCCACGCTGCCGGCCGGCGACGAGAAGACCGCGCTGCACCTGAACGAACGTTTCGAGGGCCGCTTCCGCCGCGTCGTCAGCCTGCCCGATGACATCGACCCGAATGCGGTCAGCGCCGACTATCGCGACGGCGTGCTGCACGTGAGCGTGAAGCGCCGCGAATCGGCCCAGCCGCGCCGCATCGAAGTGCAGTGAACACCCAAGGAGGATGACCATGAATGCCGTGACCCCCAATACCCAGAACTCCCAAGACAGTGCCACGCGCGAGGAAAGCGCCTCGTCACGCCAGGAAGCCGCACTGCTGCCGCCGGTGGATGTGGTCGAGGACGCCACCGGCATCACGCTGTATGCCGACCTGCCGGGCGTGCCGCGCGACAAGCTCGACCTGCGCGTCGAGGGCGACCAGTTGAACATCGACGCTGAACTCGCGCTGCCGGTGCCGCAGGGCATGACGCCCAGTCACGCCGAGGTGAGCCGGGCGCGATACCGCCGCGCCTTCACGCTGAGCAAGGAGCTCGACCCCGAAAAGGTGAGTGCCGAACTCAGCCACGGCGTGCTGCGCGTGCGCATCCCCAAGGCCGCGCACGCCCAGCCGCGCAAGATCAGCGTGCAGGTGCACTGAGCACCAGCGGGCGGGTGGTCGCACCGCAGACGCGAACGCGCCCGGCCTGCTGTAGCGGCTTCAGGCCTGTTGCAGCAGACATATGGCGCGCGCCTCGATGGCGCGCCCTTCGCCGACCGGGCCCATCTTCTCGGCCGTCTTCGCCTTCACGTTGACGGCGTCGGCCGCCAGATTCAGAGCCTGCGCGATGCGCTCGCGCATGGCCGGGATATGAGGTGCCAGTTTCGGCGCCTGGGCCGTGATCGTGCTGTCGATATTGACGATCACCCACCCGGCTGCATGCACGCGCTGGGCGGCAGCCTGCAGCAGCACCACCGAGTCGGCGCCCTTGTAGGCCGGATCGGTATCCGGAAAATGACGACCGATATCGCCCAGGCCGGCGGCGCCAAGCAGCGCGTCGGTGATGGCGTGCAGCAGCGCGTCGGCATCCGAATGACCGAGCAGGCCGTGGCTGTGCGGAACGGTCACACCGCCCAGCACGAGGGGCCGGCCGACCACGAGTGGGTGCGTGTCCCACCCTTCACCAATGCGCAGCGAGGGCCGTGTCGGTGAAGTCATCTCGTCTCCAGCAGCCGGGCCGCCAGCGCGAAGTCGGCCGGCCAGGTGAGTTTGAGGTTCTCGATCTCACCCGGCACCAGTCGGGGCCGCAGTCCCAATGCCTCCACGGCGCTGGATTCGTCGGTCACTTCGGGGCCGGCCTGCACGAGCGCCCGCTGAAGCAGACCCAGGCGGAACATCTGCGGCGTCTGCGCCAGCCACTTGCCGCCACGGTCCAGAGTGGCCGTCACGCGGTCGCCCTGCGCCGCCTTCAGCGTATCGGCCAGCGGCAGCGCCAGCAGGCCACCGACCTCATCCATCACGCAGGCGTCGATCAATCTTTCCACCCAAGGCGGCCGCAGCAGGCAGCGCGCGGCGTCGTGCACCAGCACCCAGTCGTCGTCTCGCGCACCGCGCTCCCGCAGCACCGCCAGGCCGTTGCCGACCGAGGCCGCGCGCGTGGCACCGCCGCAGCGCGCCACCCAGGCGCGCAGGCCCGCGAAGCCCGGCACGAAGATCTCGAACGCCGTGTCCTCGCGCGCCAGCACCACCAGCGTGGCGGCCAGCCGCGGCACGGCGTCCAGCGCCACCAGCGTGTGCGCCACCACGGCGCGTTCGGCCAGCAGCGTGTATTGCTTGGGCGCGCCTGCGCCGGCCCGGGCCCCGATGCCGGCGCAGGGCACCAGGGCATAACAGCGCGGCACATCGTCCATGGCCACGGATTCTAGAATCGTGTGCTCTACGCCCCGCCGTGCCCGCGTCGGGGCGGTTTTCCATTTTGGCTCCAGATGCAACTTCCCACCATTGCGCCAGGCAAGCGCTTCACGCTGCCGCGGCCTGTCGGCTCGGCCGACGCCCTGTTGCTGGCACGCTTGGCGCGCGAACATGCATGCGCCAAGCGGCTGCTGGCCGTTTTCACCGCCGAGCCTTCCGACACCACGCGGCTGGCCGACGAACTGCCCTTCTTCGAGCCGGGCCTGCGCGTGGCCGTGTTTCCCGACTGGGAGACGCTGCCCTACGACACCTTCAGCCCGCACCAGGACCTGATCTCCGAGCGCCTGGCCACGCTATGGCGGGTGCGGTCCGGCGAAGTCGACGTGGTGCTGATGCCGGCCACCACCGCGCTCACAAGGCTGGCGCCGCCTTCGTTCATGGCCGGCACCACCTTCCACTTCAAGCAGAAGTCGCGGCTGGACGAAGCCGGCCTGAAGGCGCAGCTCACGCTCGCCGGCTACCAGCACGTGAGCCAGGTCGTCTCGCCGGGCGAATATGCCGTGCGCGGTGGCCTCATCGACCTGTTCCCGATGGGCTCGCTGGTGCCCTACCGCGTGGACCTGTTCGGCAACGAGGTGGACTCGATCCGCACCTTCGACCCCGATAGCCAGCGCAGCCTGTACCCGGTGCCCGAGGTGCGCTTGCTGCCCGGCCGCGAATTCCCGCTCGACGACGCGGCGCGCACGGCCTTCCGCGCCCGCTGGCGCGAGAAGCTGGAAGGCGACCCGACCAAGGCGCGGCTGTACAAGGACATGGGGGCCGGCATCGCCAGCGGCGGCATCGAGTACTACCTGCCGCTGTTCTTCGAGCAGACCGGCACCGTCTTCGACTACCTCGGTGGCGCTGCGGCGCTGGTGCTGCACGGCGCGCTGGACGCGGCCTTCGAGCACTTCTGGACCGACACGCGCGAGCGCCACCGCTTCCTGCAGCACGACCCCGAGCGGCCGATCCTGCCGCCGGCCGAGATCTTCATGCCGGCCGAGGAGTTCTATGCGCGGACACAGCCGCACGCGGTGCTGTCGCTGCGCGGAACCGAGGCGCAGGAATGGGCCCGGCCGCTGCCCGACGTGAGCATCGATCGTGGCGCCACCGAGCCGCTGGGCCTGCTGGAGCGCCATATCCGGCAGACCCCGCAACGCGTTCTGCTGCTGGCCGAAAGCGACGGCCGGCGTGAAAGCCTGCTGGAACTGCTGCGCGACCACAAGATCGACGTGCCCAGCGCCGATTCGCTGGCCGAGTTCCTGGCCGGCGACGAGAAGGTGGCCATCGCCTCGGCGCCACTGGCCGAAGGCTTCCAGTGGCACGAGCCGGGGGTTGGCGTCTCGGTGCAGTTCATCACCGAGACCGAACTCTTCGCCACCACGCCGCAGGCACGGCGCCGCCGCAAGCAGGAGCAGGTCAGCAGCGTCGAGGCGCTGATCAAGGACCTGTCGGAGCTGAAGATCGGCGACCCGGTGGTGCACCTCAACCACGGCATCGGGCGCTACCAGGGCCTGGTCCATATCGACCTGGGTGAAGGGGCGAGCGAATTCCTGCACCTGGAATACGCCGACAAGGCCCTGCTCTACGTGCCGGTGGCGCAGCTGCACCTGATCGGCCGCTACACCGGCGTCAGCGCCGAAGAAGCACCGTTGCACCGGCTGGGCAGCGGCCAGTGGGAAAAGGCCCGCCGCAAGGCCGCCGAGCAGGTGCGCGACACCGCCGCCGAGCTGCTGAACCTGTACGCCCGCCGCGCCGCGCGCGAAGGCTTCGCGCACCGCTTCAGCCCGCACGACTACGAGGCTTTCGCCACCAGCTTCGGCTTCGAGGAAACGGCCGATCAGCGCGCCGCCATCCACGCCGTCATCCAGGACATGATCAGCCCGCGGCCGATGGACCGCCTGGTGTGCGGCGACGTCGGCTTCGGCAAGACCGAGGTCGCGCTGCGTGCCGCCTTCGTGGCCGTGCACGGCGGCAAGCAGGTGGCCATCCTGGCGCCGACCACGCTGCTGGCCGAGCAGCATTACCAGACCCTGGTCGACCGCTTCGGCAAATGGCCGGTGAAGGTGGCCGAGCTGTCGCGATTTCGCACTTCCAAGGAAGTGAAGATCGCGCTGGAAGGCATTGCCGACGGCACGGTGGACATCGTCGTGGGCACGCACAAGCTGCTGTCCAGCGACGTGAAATTTGCGCGCCTGGGCCTGCTCGTCATCGACGAGGAGCACCGCTTCGGCGTGCGCCACAAGGAAGCCATGAAGGCGCTGCGCGCCGAGGTGGACGTGCTCACGCTCACCGCCACGCCGATCCCGCGCACGCTGGGCATGGCGCTGGAGGGGCTGCGCGATCTTTCCGTCATCGCCACCGCGCCGCAGCGCCGGCTGTCGATCAAGACCTTCGTGCGCAACGAAGGCAGCGGCGTCATCCGCGAGGCCGTGCTGCGCGAACTCAAGCGTGGCGGCCAGGTCTATTTCCTGCACAACGAGGTCGAGACCATCCAGAACCGGCGCCAGAAGCTGGAAGAGCTGCTGCCCGAGGCGCGCATCGCGGTGGCCCACGGCCAGATGCCCGAGCGCGAGCTGGAACACGTGATGCGCGACTTCGTGGCGCAGCGCCACAACTTGCTGCTGTGTTCCACCATCATCGAGACCGGCATCGACGTGCCCACGGCCAACACCATCGTCATGAGCCGTGCCGACAAGTTCGGCCTGGCACAGCTGCACCAGCTGCGCGGGCGCGTCGGCCGCAGCCACCACCAGGCCTATGCCTACCTGCTGGTGCCCGACGTGCAGGGCCTGACCAAGGCCGCAGCGCAGCGGCTGGAGGCCATCCAGCAGATGGAAGACCTGGGCAGCGGCTTCTACCTGGCGATGCACGACCTGGAGATCCGCGGTGCCGGCGAGGTGCTGGGCGAAAACCAGAGCGGCAACATGATGGAAGTGGGCTTCCAGCTCTACAACGACATGCTGGCCGAGGCCGTTCGTTCGCTGCGGGCCGGGCGTGAACCCGACCTGCTGTCTCCTCTGGCGGCCACCACCGAGATCAACCTGCACGCCCCCGCGCTGCTGCCCGACGCCTACTGCGGCGACGTGCACGCAAGGCTGTCGCTGTACAAGCGGCTGGCCACGGTCGACAAGGCCGAGGCCATCGACGCGCTGCTCGAGGAGATCACCGACCGCTTCGGCAAGCTGCCCACGCAAGGCCAGACGCTGTTTGACACGCATCGCCTGCGTGTGCTGGCCAAGCCCTACGGCGTGGCCAAGATCGACGCCGGTCCCAAGCTCATGAACGTGACCTTCCGGGCCAAAGCACCGATCGACCCGCAGCGCATCATCGAACTGGTGCAAAGGAACCGCGCTGTCAAGCTGGCCGGCAACGACAAGCTGCGTATCGAACGCGAGATCGCCACGCCGGCCGACCGGGCGCATTACCTGCGCGACCTGCTGCGCGCGCTGGGGCAGCCGATGGCCGAGACCAAGGTCTGAGCATGGCGCTGCACCTTGATAGGTTCGACGCAGCCTGGCTGTTGGCGCTGACAGGTCTTCAACCGCATCGTCGGCGAGGTCAACGCCGCTGGGCTGGAACTCGATTCGCCGCCTTCCTGGAAGCGAAGCACACCTGCAGCTGCAACCCGATGGCAGCTACATACATCCGAACGGCCTCGACGACGTCCACGAGTTCTTCAAGAACCTCGAAAGAATCCGCTCTGGCCGCTGGGACTGATAGCCATTTCGCTAGCCTTTTGCTAGCATTTAGAGATGTCGCTGTCTTAGCCAGGGGGGGTACACATGAGCACCATCGTCGTCAAGAACTTTCCGGAAGACTTGCACGAACGCCTGAAGGAACGCGCCGAGCGCAATCACCGCTCGATGACTGGAGAGGTGATTCACCTGCTCAGCACCTGCCTGGGCAGCGAGTCCGACCCGACTGCGCCCCGTCGCCCGTTACCGCCGCCCGTGATGCTGCGAAGCGGGAGGATGATCAGCATGGAGGAATTCGAGGCCGGCGTTGCCGATCACTCGGCCAGCGCGGACTCGCCGCCCGATGGCCGTGAAGCGCTGCGCGCGGCGCTGATCAAGCAGCCCGACGGGTCGTTCGTCAACGTGCTCGGCATCGACGATGCCGGCTTCTTCGACACGCTCGAACGCATTCGCGCCGAGGCCAAGGCGCCTGATGTCGAACACCTGTTCGACGACAAGACATGAAGGTGGTGCTGGACACCAACGTGCTGAGCGAGCTGGTCAAGCCCACACCGAACGCCTCGGTGTCGCAGGTGATTCTGGATGCACCGGCCGGCAGCCTGTTCGCCTCGGAAGTCACCCGCTACGAACTGCGCTACGGCGCCCTGAAGCACCCGCGGCGGGATCATCTTTGGGCACGCATCCAGGCGATCATCCTTCCGATCCCCACCTGGGTGAATGTGACGGCCGAGATCAGCGAACGCACTGCGGTGATTGCGGCGACGCTGGACCGACAGGGCCGCACCATCGGCGCCATGGACCCCTTCATTGCCGCCACGGCGCTGGTGCTCGGCTGCCCGGTCGTGACTCGAAACGTGCGCCACTTCGAGATCATCGATGGCCTGCAGGTCATCGACTGGCACCTGGAGCCCTGAATTGGAAAAGAAAGCCGGTCCGGCTTACGACCTCAGCGACGCCGAAAAGCGCGACCTGATCGCGCTGATCCAGCAAGGCAAGCCGCTGCCCGAGAAGTACCGC
The DNA here is from genome assembly GCA_034522875.1 of Rubrivivax sp. Taxonomy (GTDB): domain Bacteria; phylum Pseudomonadota; class Gammaproteobacteria; order Burkholderiales; family Burkholderiaceae_C; genus Rubrivivax. The sequence continues at coordinate 15,838 of JAXHKY010000018.1, forward strand.
TTCATCCTGTTCGAGGACAAGCGCGAGGTCGAGCTGGTGTGTAACGGCAAGACGAGCGACGTGTGCACCGCCGTGCTGCTCTTCCAGACGCTGGAGCACGTCGACGAGCCGCGCGCCGAGACCAAACGCCAGGAAGAACGGTTCGACCCGCGCGGCCGGCAGCTGCGCGGCTGGGCCAACAAACTGGGAAAACAGGGCGCGGCAGAGGGGGGAGTATATTACCCCCTGGCCTTACATAGAGGGGGATACAGGCCGATCCCCCCGGGCCGGGCGATCTTCTGGAGATCTAGCGGCGATCCGATGGATTCGGGGGGGAATTCGGGATCTCTCCCGATAGAATGGAACATCAACCCTACAGCTCCTTCAAAACCACATCAAGCCATCTCAACGCCTTAGTCACCCCCACCACCCCAGACCCCCACCCCGACCCCGACACAAATCTACCCAATCCAAGCCTATTCAAGGGCCGGTGAACGTGGGATGACGCAGCCATGAGCGCCACGGAATACGCCCCCGGCCTTTTCATCCGCGGCTTCACGCCGCCGATCCACCTGGCCGACTACAAACTGATCGCCTTCGACATGGACTCCACGCTGATCAGCATCGAATGCGTGGACGAGATCGCCGACGTGGCGGGGCGCAGGGCCGAGGTGGCCGAGATCACCGAAGCGGCCATGTGCGGCGAGATCGCCGACTACAAGGACAGCCTGCGCCGCCGCGTGGCGCTGCTGGCCGGCGTGCCCGAAACGGCGCTGCAGAAGGTCTATGAAGAACGGCTGCAGCTGAACCCGGGTGTGGAGACCTTCGTCGCTGCCTGCCGCGCAGCGGGGCTGCGAACACTGCTGGTCTCGGGCGGTTTCACCTTCTTCAGCGAGCGCATACGCCACCGCCTGCAGCTGGACTTCGCGCGCGCCAATACGCTGGGCGTGGCCCACGGCAAGCTCACCGGCACGCTGTTCGACCGACCCTGGGGCGATATCGTCGACGGCATCGAAAAGCGGCGCGTGCTGCTGGAGGTGTGCGAACTGATGGGCATCTCCACCGAGCAGGCGATCGCGGTGGGCGACGGTGCCAACGACCTGCCGATGATGAAGGCCGCGGGCCTCTCCATCGCCTACCACCCCAAGCCGGCGGTGCTGGAACAGGCCATGCTGTCCATCACCAGCGGCGGCATGGACCGGGCGCTGGAACTGCTTCAGGTCTGACCTGCCGCCAGCCCGGCTCCGGGCAAACCACGCCTACCCGCGGCGGGCCGCTGCTTCTACGATATCGACCCCAGTCTTCGTCTCCCCACCTCGAAAAATCGCCATGTCACAAACCAAATTCATGCTCGACGAGAGCCGCATGCCCCGCCATTGGTACAACATCATGGCCGACCTGCCCACACCGCCGGCGCCGCCGCTGCACCCGGGCACGATGCAGCCGGTAGGCCCCGACGATCTGGCCCCGCTGTTTCCCATGGAGCTCATCCTGCAGGAGGTGAGCACCGAACGCGAGATCCAGATTCCCGAACCGGTGCGCGAAGTCTTCCGCCTCTGGCGCCCGAGCCCGCTGGTGCGCGCGCACCGCCTTGAAAAAGCCTTGGGCACGCCGGCGAAGATCTACTACAAGTACGAAGGCGTCTCGCCTGCGGGCAGCCACAAGCCCAACACCGCCGTGCCGCAGGCCTGGTACAACGCCCAGGCCGGAGTGAAGAAGATCGCCACCGAAACCGGTGCCGGGCAATGGGGTTCGTCGCTGGCCTTCGCCGGGGCACTTTTCGACATCGCCGTCACCGTGTTCCAGGTGCGCGTGTCCTATGACCAGAAGCCCTACCGGCGCGCGCTGATGGAAACCTATGGCGCCACCTGCCACGCCAGCCCGTCGAACCTGACGAACTGCGGCCGCGCCATCCTGGCGCAGCACCCCGACCACCCCGGCTCGCTGGGCATCGCCATCAGCGAGGCGGTGGAGGTGGCGGCCACCCACGACGACACCAAATATGCGCTCGGCTCGGTGCTCAACCACGTGCTGATGCACCAGACCATCATCGGCCAGGAAGCCATGCTGCAGCTGGAAATGGCCGGTGACGACCCCGACGTCATCGTCGGCTGCACCGGCGGCGGCAGCAATTTCGCCGGCATCGCCTTTCCCTTCATCGGCCAGCAGCTGCGCGGCGGCGGCAAGAGCAAGCAGCGGCGCATCGTGGCGGTGGAGCCGGCCGCCTGCCCGTCACTCACGCGCGGCAAGTTCGCCTACGACTTCGGCGATACCGCGCACCTGACGCCGCTGACCAAGATGCACACCCTGGGCAGCACCTTCACGCCGCCGGGCTTCCACGCCGGCGGGCTGCGCTACCACGGCATGGCGCCGCTGGTGTCGCACCTGGCAGCGCTGAAGCTCATCGAGGCCACGGCCTACCACCAGAACGACTGCTTCGAGGCCGGCGTGATGTTCGCCCGCGCCGAAGGCATCGTGCCGGCGCCGGAAGCCAACCATGCGGTGAAAGGCGCCATCGTCGAGGCCCTGCGCTGCAAGGCCGAGGGCCGCAGCGAGGTGATCCTGTTCAACCTGTGCGGCCATGGCCACTTCGACATGAGCGCCTACAGCGACTACCACGCCGGCAAGCTGGTCGACCAGCCCTACGACGAGGCCGAGCTGGCGATGGCGCTGTCGGGCCTGCCTTCGGTGCCGGCCTGACGCGGCTCGACGGCCCCGACTGTTTGCCGGGGCCGCGAGCGCTTACTTGAACCCCACGCGGTCCAGCATCTGCTGCACCGCGGCGGTGTTCTCGCCGACCTTGCCGATCGGCACCGTCTCGGCCTTGAAGCGGCCCAGGCTCACCAGCGCCGGGTTCTCGGTGGCGGCCGAGACCACCACCGGGTATTCGTTGTTGCCGTCGGCGAAGTAGCGCTGCGCGCTGTCGCTGGAAAGATATTCCAGGAACTGCACCGCCGCTTCGCGGTTCGGTGCGTGGCGCGCCAGTGCGGCGCCGGCGATATTGATGTGCGTGCCCCAGCTCGCCTGGTTGGGGAAGACAACGCCGACGCGCTCGATCACCGCCTTGTCTTCCGGCTTGCCGGAGCGCATCAGCCGCGCCACGTAGTAGCTGTTGCTCAGCGCCACGCCGCACTCGCCCGAGGCCACGCCGCGGATCTGGTCGGTGTCGCCGCCCTTGGGTGGGCGCGCCATGTTGGCCACCAGGCCCTTCAGCCATGCTTCGGTGGCCTGCGGCCCCAGGTGTTCGAGCATGGAACCGAACAGGCTCAGGTTGTAGGGGTGGGAGCCGCTGCGCACGCAGAAGGCGCCTTTCAAGGCCGGCGCGGCGAGCTTTTCGTAGGTGTCGACTTGCTCGGGCTTGAAGCGCGCCTTGTCGAAGACGACGACACGCGCCCGCGTCGACATGCCGAACCACTGCGCGCCCTGCGGCGTGACACCGCCGCGGAACTGCGCCGGAATGCGCTGCTCGAGCACGGCCGACTTGACGGGCTGGAACAAGCCGTCCTGTTCACCCCGCCACAGCCTTGCGGCGTCGACGAGCAAGATCACGTCGGCCGGGCTGCCGCTGCCTTCGGCCTTCAGCCGCGCCAGGATGCCGGCGTCGTCGGCCTCGATGCGGTTGATGCGCACGCCGGTGGCCTGGGTGAAGTTGGCGTAGAGCGCCTCGTCGGTCTGGTAGTGGCGCGCCGAGTAGAGATTCAGCACCTTGTCCTGGGCCTGGGCCAGTGGAGTGCCGAGGCTGGCCGCGGCCAGCAACGAGAGGGCGCCAAGGCGGCGCAGAAGGGTCTTCATGATGGTGTGGCCGTCGGTGGAAGGGTGTCGTGGATGAATGCGACGAAGCATAGCGCAATTACGAATCATTGTCATTTGCGTCCAATTGATCTTGGTCAAGAAATTCCGCCAGCCTTTGGATTCAGCCGCTCAACTGCACCCAGGCCTTTTCAAGCCGCTTCACGCTCACCGGCTGCGGCGTGCGCAATTCCTGGGCGAAGAGGCTGATGCGAAGCTCTTCCAGCAGCCAGCGGAATTCGTCCAGCCGCGCATGTCCGGCGCCACGCAGGTCGGCCACGCGGCGTTGCCAGCGCTGCTCCAGCGGGCGCATTTCAGCCAGCCGGGCCGCGTCGCGCCCGGGGTCGGCGCGCAGCTTGTCCAGCCGCAGCACCACGCCTTTCAGGTAGCGCGGCATTTGCTGCAACGCGTGCCAGGGCGTTTGCGCCAGGAAGCGCTTGCCCACCAGGCGTTGCAACTGGGCCTGGATATCTTCGGCCACTTCGCGGGGTGGTTTGCTGTCCTTGAGCTTGCGCTGCGCAGCGGCATGCTCCAGCAGCACGACAGCGGCCAGCCGTGCCACTTCCTGCGCGATGAGGTTCAAGCGCGAGCGGCCTTCCTCCACCCGCGTCTTGAAACCGCGCTCGTCGGTGGGCAGCGGGTCGGCCAGGAAAGCGCGGTCCAGCGCCAGGTCGATGATCTGCTCGCGCAATTCCTCCAACGTGCCCAGGCTCATATAGGCCGCGGCCATGGTCGTGAGTTCGGGAATATTCTTCTCGAGGTATTTCAGTGGCTCGCGGATCTGCAGCGCCACCAGCCGGCGCAGGCCGGCGCGGTGTTTCGCGGCGGCCAGCTCGGGTTCGTCGAAGACCTCGACCTCGACCGCATGGCCGCGGTCGATGAGCGCCGGAAAGCCGATCAGCACCTGGGAGCCCCGGCGCAGTTCCATCAGTTCGGGCAGTTCGCCGAAGCTCCAGCTGGTGTGGAGAGCGGGGGTGGCGGGGCTCGTTGCACCCTCACCCCGCCCCTGTCCCGCAAGCGGGAAAGGGAGCAATGCGTGTCCGCCGACGCCACCCGTTGTTCCGAAGTCCGACGACGAGCCTGCAGGCCCCGCCTCGCCCCCTCTCCCGCTTGCGGGAGAGGGCCGAGGTGAGGGCGCATTGGCCACGGCTGGCACCACACCCCGCTTCAACGCCGCCAGCGCCTGGAACGCGTTGCGCGCCTGCGCACCGAATTCGGCCTTCAGCCCGGCGAGGTCGCGCCCCATGCCGAGTTGCCGGCCGTGTTCGTCGATGATGCGGAAATTCATGAACAGGTGCGGCTGCAACTGCTCCAGCTTGAAATCGTTGCGCTGCACCGCGATCTGCGTGCGCTCGCGCACCGCCTTCAGCAGCGCGTCGAGCAGCCCGCCCTGCGCGAACGGCACGCCGGCGCAGAATTCCGTCGCATAGTCGGGCAAGGGCACCAGCCGCGAGCGCGGCCGCTGGTGCAGGCTCTTCACCAGCGTCAGCACCTTGTTCGGCAGCATGCCGGGCACCAGCCACTCGCAGCGCTCCTCGCTGACCTGGTTCAGCGCATAGATGGGCACCGTCACCGTGAGGCCGTCCCTGACATCGCCCGGCTCGTGCAGATAGCTCGCCGTGCAGTCGATGCCGCCCAGCCGCACGGTCTTGGGAAAGGCCGCGGTGGTGATGCCAGCCGCCTCGTGGCGCATCAGTTCCTCGCGCGTGAGCTGCAAGAGCTTGGGCTGCTTCTTCACCTCCTCGCGAACCCAGCGCTCCAGGGTGGCACCTGAGCACACATCGGGCGGCAGTTGCTGGTCGTAGAAGGCGAAGATGAGTTCGTCGTCGACCAGCACGTCCTGCCGGCGTGACTTGTGCTCCAGCTCCGCCACCTGCGCCAGCAGCTTGCGGTTGTGCGCCAGGAAAGGCAGCCGGGTTTCCCACTCGTCGCCCACCAGCGCCTCGCGGATGAAGATCTCGCGCGCCGCCACCGGGTCGACACGGCCGAAATTGACGCGCTTGTTGTTGTAGAGGACGATGCCGTACAGCGTGGCGCGCTCCAGCGCGATGACCTCCGCCGCCTTCTTCTCCCAGTGCGGCTCCAGCAGTTGCGTCTTCAGCAGGTGGCCGGCCAGCGGCGGGATCCACTGCGGCTCGATCGCGGCCAGGCCGCGGCCGAAGAGCCGCGTGGTTTCCACCAGTTCGGCCGCCACCAGCCAGCGCCCCGGCTTCTTGCCCAGGTGCGCGCCCGGGTGGCGCCAGAACTTGATGCCGCGCGCGCCCAGGTACCACTCGTCGTCGTCCGCCTTGCAGCCGATATTGCCCAGCAGCCCGGCCAGCATGGCCTGGTGCAGTTGCTCGTAGGTGGCCGGCAGCGTATTCAGCCGCCAGCCCTGTTCGGCCACCACGGTATGCAGTTGCGAGTGGATGTCGCGCCATTCGCGCACGCGACGCGGGCTCACGAAGCTGTCGCGCAGGCGCTGTTCCTGCTGGCGGTTGGTGAGCTTGTGGCTGTCGATGCGCTGGCCGGCCAGCGCCGGGTGGCCGTGCTGGCCGCGGCCTTCCTCGATCCAGCGCCACAGCTTGAGCAGGCCCATGAATTCCGACTTGTCGTCGTCGAACTTCTTGTGCTTCTCGTCGGCCGCCTGCGCGGCTTCCAGCGGCCGGTCGCGCACGTCCTGGCCGCTGAGCGCGGCGGCGATGATCAGCACCTCGGTCAGCGCCTGGCGCTCGCGCGCGGCCAGGATCATGCGGCCGATGCGAGGGTCCAGCGGCAGCTTGGCGAGTTCGGCGCCGACCGGTGTCAACTCGTTGGACTCGTCGACGGCACCCAGCTCGCCCAGCAGCGCATAGCCGTCGGCAATGGCCTTCTTCGGCGGTGCCTCCAGGAACGGGAAGTCCTCGATCTGCCCGAAATGCAGCGACTTCATGCGCAGGATCACCGCAGCCAGCGACGAGCGCAGGATCTCGGGGTCGGTGAAGCGCGGACGGCCCGCGAAGTCGTCCTCGCCATACAGGCGGATGCAGATGCCGTTGGCCACGCGCCCGCAGCGCCCGGCGCGCTGGTTCGCCGCCGCCTGGCTGATGGCCTCCACCTGCAACTGCTCGACTTTGCTGCGGTAGCTGTAGCGCTTGACGCGCGCCTGGCCGCTGTCGACCACGTAGCGGATGCCCGGTACCGTCAGTGAGGTCTCGGCGACGTTGGTGGCCAGCACGATGCGGCGGCCGTTGCCGGGTTCGAAGACGCGGTCCTGCTCCTGCTGCGACAGGCGGGCGAACAAGGGCAGGATCTCGGCCGGCGGCCCGCCTCGCTGCGTGCCGGCCAGGTGCCTGCGCAGGTGGTCGGCCGTCTCGCGGATCTCGCGCTCGCCGGGCAGGAAGACGAGGATGTCGCCACGCTCGCCACCACGCCACAGTTCGTCCACCGCGTCGGCGATGGCGTCGTCGAGGTCGAAGTCCTTGCGCTCTTCGTACGGCCGCCAGCGCTGCTCCACCGGAAACAGCCGCCCCGAGACCTGGATCACCGGCGCCGGGCCGTGCCTCGAAGCAAAGTGGTTCGCAAAGCGCTCGGCGTCGATGGTGGCCGAGGTGACGACGATCTTCAGGTCGGGCCGCCGCGGCAGGATCTGGCGCAGGTAACCGAGCAGGAAGTCGATATTCAGACTGCGCTCATGCGCCTCGTCGATGATCAGCGTGTCGTAGGCGCGCAGCAGCGGGTCGCGCTGCGTCTCGGCCAGCAGGATGCCGTCGGTCATCAGCTTGACCGACGCGCCGGGCTGCAGCCGGTCCTGGAAGCGCACCTTGTAGCCGACCACGTCGCCCAGCGGCGATTTCAGCTCCTCGGCGATGCGCTTGGCCACGCTGCTGGCAGCGATGCGCCGCGGCTGCGTATGGCCGATGAGGCCGTGGCCGCCGGCACCCCGGCCGCGGCCGAGCTCGAGCATGATCTTCGGCAACTGCGTGGTCTTGCCCGAACCGGTCTCGCCGCAGACGATGACCACCGGGTTCTGACGAATGGCGTGCGCGATCTCGTCGCGCCGGGCGGAGACCGGCAGCGATTCGGGGTAGGTAATCGGCGGAACGGGGCGGGCCGCGGCCGCGGCGGCCGGGCCCCGAGGGGCTGTCACGGGACGCGGATTATCTCCGCGCGCCCTGCCGCCATCAGCCGGCGTAGGTCATGACGCTGAACACCGCTCCCTGCGGGTCCTGCAGCACGGCCATGCGGCCGACCGTGGGCACGTCCATCGGTGCCACCAGCGTCTTGCCGCCCAACGCCGTGCACCTGGCGATGGTCTCGTCGACATTGTCCACGGTGATGTAGCAGCCCCAGGCCGGCGGCATGGGCCCGGTGCCGGGCGGCATGCCCATGATTCCGCCCACGGCAGTCTCGCCGACGCTGGCCACGTGGTACGGGCCCGTCCCCATGTCCATGTTCTTGACGGTCCAGCCGAACAGGCCCCCGTAGAAGCGGCTGGCGGCCTCGGGGTCGGTGGTCATCAGCTCGCTCCAGCTGAATGCGCCGTGGGTCTTGTAAACGTCCATGGTCGTCTCCTGCACTGTGGCCCGCCCGGGGTGAGAAGCCCACATGCTGCGGCACAATGCCGCGTCTTGTCGAGCCCCGCATGAGCCTCGTCTTCCCGCACACCTTCGTGCCCTGGTTTCGCGCCGTGGCGCCGTATATCCACGCCTACCGCGGCAAGACCTTTGTTGTCGGGCTGACGGGCGAGGCCATCGCCGCAGGCAAGCTGGAAGCTTTCGTGCAGGACCTGGCGATCCTGCACGCCATCGGCATCAAGCTCGTGCTGGTGCACGGCTTTCGGCCGCAGGTGACGGAGCAGCTGGCCGCCAAGGGCCATGTCTCGCGTTTTGCACGCGGCATCCGCATCACCGACGACGTGGCACTGGACGCCGCCCAGGAAGCCGCCGGCCAGCTGCGTTTCCAGATCGAGGCCGCCTTCTCGCAGGGCCTGCCGAATACGCCCATGGCCAATTCCACCGTGCGCGTGGTGTCAGGCAATTTCCTCACCGCGCGCCCGGTGGGCATCGTCGACGGCATCGACTTCCTGCGCAGCGGGCTGGTGCGGCGTGTCGACCAGCTGGCGATCCGCCGCGCCATCGACATCGGCGCCATCGTGCTGCTCAGCCCTTTCGGCTTCTCGCCCACCGGCGAGGCCTTCAACCTGACGATGGAAGACGTGGCCACCGCCACGGCCGTGGCGCTGCAGGCCGACAAGCTGCTGTTCCTGACCGAAATTCCCGGCATCCACGAGAACGCCGCCGACCCCGAGAGCAGCATCGACACCGAACTCGCGCTGGCCGACGCCCGGCGCTTGCTGGCGGCGATGCCGGCACCGACCCAACCCTCGGAACCGGCCTTCTACCTGCAGCATTGCGTGAAGGCCTGCGCAGGTGGGGTCGAGCGCTCGCACATCCTGCCCTACGCCACCGACGGCGCGCTGCTGCTGGAAGTCTTCACCCACGACGGCGTGGGCACCATGGTCGTCGACGAGAAGCTGGAAAGCCTGCGCGAGGCCAGTGCCGACGACGTGGGTGGCATCCTGCAACTGATCGAACCCTTCGAGCGCGACGGCACCCTGGTGCGGCGCGAACGCACCGAGATCGAGCGCGATATCGCCAACTACACCGTGATCGAGCACGACGGCATCATCTTCGGCTGTGTCGCGCTCTACCCCTACCCCGAAGAGCGCACCGGCGAGATGGCCGCACTCACTGTGTCTCCGCTGTCGCAAAGCCAGGGCGACGGCGAACGCCTGCTCAAGCGCGTCGAGCAGCGTGCGCGCCAGAGCGGACTGGACAGCATCTTCGTGCTGACCACGCGCACCATGCACTGGTTCATCAAGCGTGGCTTTGTCTCGGTCGACCCGGATTGGCTGCCCGAAGCGCGCAAGCGAAAATACAATTGGGACCGGCGCTCGCAGGTGCTGGTCAAGAAAGTCGTCTGACCTTTCACTGCCGCTTTTTTCCGGTCTTTCCCGAGCGGCATCTCATCGGAGAATCCCCATGACACGCGTGGTGCACTGTATTCATCTCAAGAAGGAAGCCGAAGGGCTGAGTTTTCCGCCGTACCCCGGTGAGCTCGGCAAACGCATCTACGACAACGTCAGCAAGGAAGCTTTCGAGCTCTGGAAGAAACACCAGACCATGCTCGTCAACGAAAATCGTCTCAATCTGGCCGACGCACGCGCCCGCCAATATCTGGCGCGGCAGATGGAACAGTTTTTCTTCGGTCAAGGGGCGGAGCAGCCGATGGGCTATGTGCCACCCGGCGGGTGAAATTCAGGTCTGGGTATTTTCCCGATCGAGTCCGGCGCACGATGTGCGATATATTGCGGCCACTGAGTACTCAACGGAGCATGAGCATGTCGCAAATATCCCTCAGCGATCTCCTGGCCCAGCGTGCCGCGCTCGAAAAACAAATCGCCGATGCCCAGCGCGAGCAGCGCAGTGCCGCCATCGCCCAGGTGAGGTCGCTGATGTCCGAATATGGCCTGACGCTGGCCGATATCGGCAGCCGCGCCGCAGCCGCTCCCGCACGCAAGGCCGGCAGCAAGGTGGCGGCCAAATACCGCAATGCCGAAACAGGGGAAACCTGGTCCGGGCGCGGACTGCAGCCGAACTGGCTGAAGGCGGCAATTGCCTCGGGGCGCCCGCTCGCCGACTTCGCCGTCTGAAGCCCAAACCAACCGGCCCCGGACCGGCGCAGCAGCGGGTCGAGACGGCATGAAGCGGGCGCGGCGGCGATGACCGAGCCTGCGGCCACGCCCTGGCGCCATCGGCTGGCGATCTGGCACGATGCAGGCAACGCCGGCCTGCGTGCGGCCGTGGTGGGTCTGGCCAGCATGGTTCTGGCCTATGCGGGCAGCTTCAGCCTGCCGTTCGGCCCCTGGAATGCCCTGGCACTGCCTGGTGGCCTGGCCATCGCGGCCGTCTGGCGCTGGGGCCGGCCGGTCCTGGCAGGTGTGGCTGCCGGCGTCTTCGTTGCCCTGCTCGGCCTGGGACTGCCCTGGACGGCCACCGCGCTGGCGCCGCTGGTGCTGGTGCTGGCCACACTGGCAGCGCAGGCAGCCCTGAGATGGACCGGTTTCGACGCGCGGCTGGAACGCGCTGCCGACGTGGCCGCCCTGGCAGCGGCCGTCCTGCTGGCCGCCGCGCTTCCAGCCGCATTGGCGGTGTCGGTGTGGGTCACGGCCAGCACCGGTGAACCGCCGCTGGCAGCGCTCGCTGCCGGGTGGATCACGCTCGGCCTGGGCATGCTCTGCACGGCCGTCGCTGCGCTGGCCTTCGACCGCAGCGTGCTGCATGCGCTGCAGCCGGGTGCGGCATGGCGTGGCAGCGCCGCCGGCGCAGCGCTGGCGGTGCTGGCGCTGGGTCTGCTCTTCGTGGCGCCGGCGGCGCGATCGGTGCTGGGCACGCTGGCGCTGTTCGTGCCACCCGTGCTGGTCACCGCCCTGGTGCTGCGCCGTCACCTTGCCATGGCGGCGAGCACCTTGCTGCTGGCCGCACTGCTGGTGGGCCGGGGCGGCAGTGCCGCTCTGGCGCCCTGGGGCGCGGGCAGCCATGGGCCGGCACTGCTGGCGGCCTGGACGGCCTCGGCACTGGCGCTGATGCTGATGGCACACGCCGCCACGGTGGACTGGCGCGGCCGCTCGCAGCGCTGGGAATGGGCGCTCGACGGCTCGCGCCTGGGCGTGGCCGACTGGCACCTGCAGCGCGACGAACGTTTTGCCTCGACGGCCTGGCGCCAGCTCAGCGGCCACACCGCGCGCGACTGGAGTCCGGCCGACTGGCTGGCCAGCGTGCACGCCGAGGACCGCCCCGCACTGGCCACCGCCATCGCATCGCTGGGCACGGGCGAGGCCGGCCGGCGTCATCTCGAGCTGCGCCTGCCGCAGGGCGACGGCTGGCGCTGGATGGAGGCCACGCTGATGGTCATCGAACGCAGCGGCGGCGGCGAGCCCGTGCGCCTGCTGGCCACGCTGGCCGACGTGCAGGAGCGCCGAGAGGCCCTGGAGGGCCAGCGCATGTCGGTGAACCTGTTCCAGCATCTTCACGAGGGCCTGCTGATCACCGATGCCGAACTGCGTGCGCTCGATGCCAACCCGGCCTATACGCAGATCCTGGGCGTGCCGCGCGACGAACTGCTGGGCACCGTGCCGCTGCTGCTGCGGCCGTCCCCGGCCGACCCGGTGGCGCGCCAGCAGCGCGCCACCATGTGGGCCAGCCTGCGCGACACCGGCAGCTGGCGCGGCGAACTGCTGGAGCGGCGACGCAACGGCGAGCCGTGCACGCTGCAGACCACCATCTCCACCGTGCGCGGGCCGGCGCAGGACCTGCGTTACCACGTGCTCGTCATCTCCGACATCACCGAGCAACGACAGCAGCGTGAGCAACTCGAGCGCCAGGCCCACTTCGACGAGCTGACACGGCTGCCCAACCGCTCGCGCCTGACGCAGCTGCTCGACGACGGCATGCGTGCGGCCGACCGTGACGGTTACCTGCTCGTGGTGTGTTATCTGGATCTGGACCGCTTCAAGCCCGTCAACGACCGCTTCGGCCACGCCGCCGGCGACCGGTTGCTGGCCGAGCTGGCCGGCCGCCTGCGCAGCGCGCTGCGCAGCCGCGAGAGCTGGGCCGACGCCGCAGCGCGCCTGGGCGGCGACGAATTCGTGCTGCTGCTGCGCGCCGGCACGCTGGAAGAGGCACGGCTGGCAGTGGAACGCGTGCTGCGCGTGGTGGCGCTGCCTTACGTCATCGACCCCGCGCAAGACCCGGTGCAGGTGACGGCCAGCATGGGCGCCACCGTCTACCCCATCGACCACAGCGACGCCGACACGCTGCTGCGCCATGCCGACCACGCCATGTACGAGGCCAAGCAGTCGGGCCGCAACGGCTACCTCTTCTTCGACCCCGAGCACCGGCGCCAGGCCGAGGCGCGCGTGATGGCCATCGGCCGCGTGCAGGAGGCGCTCGACCAGCAGGAGTTCCTGCTCTACTACCAGCCCAAGGTCGACATGAAGAGCGGCCGCGTGCTGGGTTTCGAGGCCTTGCTGCGCTGGGAGCACCCAAGCCAGGGCCTGATCGCGCCGATGCAGTTCCTGCCGCTGATCGAAAGTACCGGCCTGTCGTCGCGCATCGGCGACTGGGTCATCTCGCAGGCGCTCGAGCACCTGGCCTTGTGGCGCCGCAGCGGGCTGGACATCTCGGTCAGCGTGAATGTCTCGGCGCGCCACCTGCAGGAGCCCGACTTCGCGCTGCGCCTGGGCGAGCTGCTGGCACGCCACGCCGACCCGCTGGCGCCGTACCTGGAACTGGAGACGCTGGAAACCGCGGCGCATGCCGACATCGACGCCACCTCGGCACTGCTGGCACGCTGCCGCGGCATGGGTGTGCGCTTCGCGCTCGACGACTTCGGCACCGGCTATTCCACGCTGAGCTACCTCAAGCGGTTGCCGGTGGACGTGCTCAAGATCGACCGCTCGTTCGTGCACCACATGCTCGACGACGCGCAGGACCGGGCCATCGTGGAAGGCGTGATCGGCCTGGCGCGCACCTTCGGCTGCGTGGTGGTGGCCGAGGGCGTGGAGTCGCCGGCCCAGGCGCGCACGCTGCTGGAGCTGGGTTGCGACATCGGCCAGGGCACCGGCATCGCCGCGCCCATGCCATCGGCCCAGGTGGCCGACTGGGTGCGCGACTACAAGGGCATGTTCACGCTGGCACCGGCCGAGGTGGCTGCGGCCCCGCTCATGGCGAAGGGACCGGGGGGCTAGACTTGCACCGGTGATCCCGCCGGGCTTCGTACAGGAACTGCTTTCACGCGTCGACATCGCCGACGTCGTCGGCCGCCACGTCGAACTCAAGCGCAGCGGCGCCAACCTGATGGGGCTGTGCCCCTTTCATGCCGAGAAGTCGCCGAGCTTCTCGGTCAGCCCGGTCAAGCAGTTCTATCACTGCTTCGGCTGCGGGGCCAGCGGCGACGCCATCCGCTTCCTCACCGAGCACCTGGGCCTGAGTTTCGTGGAAGCGGTGCGTGACCTGGCCCAGGGCGCCGGCCTCACAGTGCCGGAAGACGAGGCCAGCCCAGAGGAGCGCCAGCGGCGCGACACGCTGCGCCAGCGCCGGCTCTCGGCCACCGCGGTGCTGACGCGCGCCGCGGATTTCTATCGCGGCCAGCTGCGCGCCCACCCGCGCGCCATCGACTACCTCAAGCAGCGCGGCCTCACCGGCCAGGTGGCCGCGCGGTTCGGACTCGGTTATGCGCCGCCGGGCTGGCGCACGCTGGCCGGCGTCTTCCCCGACTACGACGATCCGGTGCTGGAGGAAGCCGGCCTGGTGCGGCAGCGCGAGGCCGAAGGCGACGGCGCTGAAGGCAGCCACGCCGACGGCGGCCGCTACGACTGGTTCCGCGACCGCATCATGTTTCCCATCCGCGGTGTGGCCGGCGAGGTCATCGGCTTCGGCGGCCGCGTGCTCGACGACAGCAAGCCGAAATATATGAACTCGCCGGAGACGCCGGTCTTCAGCAAGGGACGCGAACTCTATGGCCTGTTCGAGGCGCGTCAGGCGCTGCGCGACAAGGGCTGTGCGCTGGTCGTCGAAGGCTACATGGACGTGGTCGCGCTGGCCCAGGCCGGCTTCACCAATGCGGTGGCCACGCTGGGCACGGCGTGCACGGCCGAACATGTGCACAAGCTCTTCCGCTTTACCGACGTGGTGGTGTTCAGCTTCGATGGCGACGCCGCCGGCCGCCGTGCCGCAGCGCGCGCGCTCGAAGCTGCCCTGCCCCACGCCAGCGACCTGCGCACCGTGCGCTTTCTTTTCCTGCCGCCCGAGCACGACCCCGACAGCTACGTGCGCGAACTCGGCGCCGAAGCCTTCGAGGCCCAGCTGGTGGCCGCCGTGCCGCTGTCGCGCCAGCTCGTCGAACAGGCCGCCGAGGGTGCCGACCTGGCCACCGCCGAAGGACGCTCGCGCATGCTGGCCCAGGCGCGGCCGCTGTGGGCGGCCCTGCCCGACGGCGCGCTCAAGCGCCAGTTGCTGCCCGAACTGGCACGGCGCGCCCAGCTGGAACTGGCCGATCTGGGCGCGCTGTGGGGCGGTGCGGCGGCGGCGCGCGGTGCAGCGGCGCGGCCACCCGCGGCCGCCGGCCCCTGGGCTGGCCGCGTGCCCTTGCGCAGCCCCGCGCGCCGAGCGCCCGCGGCCAGCGCCGACCTCGCGCTGCGGCTGCTGCTGCGCCACAGCGACTGGTGGCAACAGCTCTCTGCCGACGACCACATATTGCTGCACGAACTGGGCGGCAGCCACGGCGAGGCCGTGAACTGGCTCGAACAGCAGTTGATGGAGCACGGGCCGCTCACGTGGTCGGCACTGGCGCAGGCCATGGCCGGCGAGCCCTGGCACGCCCAGGCCCGCGCCTGGGTGGACGCCGCCGACCCCGGCGAGGAACAGGATTTCGACGACCTGCAGCGCGTCATGCACCGTCTGTGGATCGCCCGCCTGGGCGGCGAAGCGCAGCAACTCGCTGCAGCAGGCGACGAGGGTGGCGAGCAGCTGCTGCGACTGCGCGCGCTGCACGAGCAGATCGGCCGGCTCAAGGCCCTGCTGGCGCCCCCCGGAGGCTGACGCCGACCCCGGAGAACTGGTGTCGGCGGGTATAATCCGCGGTTTGCCACAGCGGCCAGAGTGGCAGCACCAGGAACCTCGGCGAACCGGGGGCCCGAACACGCTGGAAACGAGCGCTCTCGGACATCCCCTCACCCGCAAGGGCTGTACTTCAGAACTGGCCAAGCGAGCTTGCCCGGCCGACGAGACGCGAGATCCGTTGTCGCCGCGCTGCCGTGGCAACGTGGACTCACGAGACGCGCGTGCGCCCGGGCCGCCCATCGCCACCGCTTTCCCAAGGAACCGCATGACTGCCAAGAAGCCCGCCGCCACCGTTGCCGCACCCACCGCCAAGCACGGCAAAGTCACGAAGACCGCGCCCAAGGCTGCCGCCAAGGCACCCACCGCGGTCAAGGCCAAACCGGCGGCCAAGGGCGGCAAGACCGAAGCAGAACCGAAGCGGGTGAAACCGGCCGTGGCAGAAGCCAGGCCCGCAGCCAAGGCGCCGGCGAAGCCGCTGGCCAAGGCAGGCACCAAGCCCGCGCCTGCGTCGGAGCCCAAGTCCGCCGCCAAGGCAACCGGCAAGGCGGCCCCGAAGGCCCCGGTCGGCGCCGACGTGAAGCCGGGCAAGTCCGGCAAGGCGCCTGTCACCGACGACGTGGATCTGGCCGACATCGACGCCGAACTGGAGGGCGACGTCGAGGTCGACGCCGAACCCGAGGTCGACGTCGGAGCCGCCGAAGATGCCGAGAAGGCCGCCAAGGCCAAGCCGTTGCGCATGAAGGTCAGCCGCGCCAAGGAGCGCGCGCTGATGCGCGAATTCGGCCTGGAAGAGACCACGCTCACCGAGGAAGAGGTCGCCAAGCGCCGGCTGGAACTGAAGACGCTCATCAAGATGGGCAAGACGCGTGGCTTCCTCACGCACCAGGAAATCAACGATCACCTGCCCGAGAAGCTGGTCAACGAGGAAATCCTCGAGGCCATCATCTCCATGCTCAACGACATGGGCATCGCGGTCTACGAGCAGGCGCCCGACGCGGCCACCTTGCTGGTCGCCGGCGGCGGCACCTCCACCGCCACCGAAGAAGAGGCCGAGGAGGCCGCAGAGGCGGCGCTGTCCACGGTCGACTCCGAATTCGGCCGCACCACCGACCCGGTGCGCATGTACATGCGTGAGATGGGCACGGTGGAGCTGCTCACGCGCGAAGGCGAGATCGAGATCGCCAAGCGCATCGAAGGCGGGCTGCAGGCCATGATGCGGGCCATCAGCGCCAGCCCGACGACCATCGCCGAGATCCTGGCCATGGCCGACCGCATCGCCGCCGGCGAGATGCAGATCAGCGAGGCCGTCGACGGCTTCGTGGCCGAGGACGAGGCCGACGACTACGTGGCCGAGGAAGATTTCGACGAATTCGACGAAGAAGACGACGACGACGGCAACGGCGGCAGCCGCGCCCTGACGAAGAAGCTGGAAGAGCTGAAGAAGCAGGCGCTGGAGAAATTCACCACGCTGCGCGTTCACTTCGACAAGATGCGCAAGGCCTACGAGAAGGAAGGCTACAAGTCGCAGGCCTACAACCGCGCCCAGCACGCCATCAGCGAAGACCTGATGACGATCCGCTTCACGGTGAAGACGATCGAGAAGCTGTGCCACATCCTGCGCAGCCAGGTCGACGACGTGCGCCGCTACGAGCGCGAGATCCGCAAGATCGTGGTCGACAAGTGCGGCATGCCGCAGGACCACTTCATCCGCACCTTTCCGCCCAACGTGATGAACCTGAAGTGGGCCGAGAAGGAAATCGCGCTGGGCAAGCCCCACAGCCACGTGCTGGCGCGCAACCTGCCGGCGGTGCAGGAACTGCAGACCAAGCTCAGCGACCTGCAAAGCCGGGCCGTGGTGCCGCTGGAGGACCTGAAACTCATCAACAAGCGCATGAACGAGGGCGAGAAGGCCAGCCGCGACGCCAAGAAGGAAATGATCGAGGCCAACCTGCGGCTGGTGATTTCCATCGCGAAGAAGTACACCAACCGCGGCCTGCAGTTCCTGGACCTGATCCAGGAAGGCAATATCGGCCTGATGAAGGCGGTGGACAAGTTCGAATACCGCCGCGGCTACAAGTTCAGCACCTATGCCACGTGGTGGATCCGCCAGGCCATCACGCGCTCGATCGCCGACCAGGCGCGCACCATCCGCATCCCGGTGCACATGATCGAGACCATCAACAAGATGAACCGCATCTCGCGCCAGCACCTGCAGGAGTTCGGCTACGAGCCCGACGCGCCCACGCTGGCCGAAAAGATGGAGATCCCCGAGGACAAGATCCGCAAGATCATGAAGATCGCCAAGGAGCCGATCTCCATGGAAACGCCGATCGGAGACGACGACGACTCGCACCTGGGCGACTTCATCGAGGACACCAATAACGTGGCCCCGGTCGACGCCGCCATGCAGGCCGGCCTGCGCGACGTGGTCAAAGACATCCTCGACAGCCTGACCCCGCGCGAGGCCAAGGTGCTGCGTATGCGCTTCGGCATCGAGATGAGCACCGACCACACGCTGGAAGAAGTGGGCAAGCAGTTCGACGTCACGCGCGAGCGCATCCGCCAGATCGAGGCCAAGGCGATCCGCAAGCTCAAGCACCCGAGTCGTTCCGACAAGCTGCGCACGTACCTGGACAATCTCTGAGCGAAGCGAGGAGATGGGCCACGGACGTGACCACGAAATGGTCAGCGACCGCGCAGCGGGCGCTGGGCTGCCTGCGCCGCAGGCACGAGCTCAGGACCGATCTGGGCAAGCTGTGATGTCCCCGCCGCCGCAGCGTCGGCGAACGCGGCAGTTACACTTTCGGGCGGCATGACACGGATCTCCGACCGCACTGTCCTCTTCGCCGACCTGCGCGGCAGCACGGCACTGTTCGAGACGCTGGGCAACGCCGAGGCCACGTCGGTGGTGACGCATTGCGTCAACGCGCTCGGTGCGCCGGTCCTTGCCCACCAGGGCAGTGTCGTCAAGACACTGGGTGACGGGCTGATGGCGGTGTTCGAGACACCCGCCGTGGCCGTGCCGGCGGCCATGGAGATGCACGACCTGCTCGACGGCATGGTCTCGCGCGGCAAGGAGCGCGGTGCATCGTCGGGCCTGCGCGGGCTGAAGCTGCAGGTGGCGCTGGCCCGCGGTGAGGTCGTGGAAATGGCCGGCGACTGTTATGGCGACGCCGTCAACGTGGCGGCAAGGCTGCTCGACCACGCCGGCGACAACGAGACCCTGCTCACCGTCGAGGTGCTGGGTGGCCTCCCGGCTGACCTACGTTCGCGCTTCCGCAGCCTGGACCGGTTGGTGCTGCGCGGCCGCGTGGAGCCGGTCGAGGTACACGTGATGGGCGGTCGGCGCGGTGGCATCGATCTGGCTGCCACGCAGTTCGGTGACGTCGCCATGGTGCACGAACCCGACGGCCTGCGCCTCATGTGGGGCGGGCTGCAACGCGTCTTCGCCAGCCAGCAGATGCCGGTGGTGCTGGGGCGCAGCCCGCAGGCCACTTTCTGCGTCGACGACACCCGCGTTTCACGTTCGCACGCCCGCGTCGACTGGCACGGCGGCAGCTTCCAGCTCACCGACCTCAGCTACAACGGCACCTACGTGCGCTTCAACGACGGCGAGATCGTCAGCCTGCGCCGTGGCAGTTGCACGCTGCACGGCAGCGGCACCATCGGCCTGGGCGGCTCGCCCAGCGACCCCGGCTCGGCCTGCGTCAGCTTCGACGTGCTGCGCTTCGCCGATACGCAGCCGCAGGTGCCGCTGGAGCTGCGCTAGATGGTGCGCGTGCTCTACGTCGACGACGACCGCATCAACAGCCTGCTCTTCGTGGAGACCTGCCGCGCGGCCGGCGGCGCGGAAGTCGAGACCGTGGCCACTGCGGGCGAGGCGCTGGAACTGGTGCAGACCTGGGCACCCGACCTGCTGGTGATCGACCTGCACCTGCCCGACGGCAACGGCTACGAACTGCTGCCGGCCCTGCGCAGCCGCCTGGCCGGGCGGCCGCCGGCCTACCTGTGCACCGCCGACGAGGCCCCGCTGGTCGAACAACCGGCGCGCGCCGCAGGTTTCGACGGTTGCTGGCCCAAGCCCGTGCACCTGCCCGAAGTGATGGCCGTGCTGGCGCGCTGCCGGCCCGCGTCGGCATGAGCTTCCGCCCCGAACCCGAATTCCGCCACGGCCAGCCGCCGCGCACGGCCGTGTTGCTGGTGAATCTGGGCACGCCCGACGAGCCGACGCCGCGCGCGCTGCGCCGCTACCTGGCCGAATTCCTGAGCGACCCGCGCGTGGTGGAGATTCCGCGCGCCGTGTGGTGGCCGATCCTGCACGGCATCATCCTGACGACGCGGCCCGCCAAGTCGGCCGCCAAATACGCCACGGTGTGGATGCCCGAGGGTTCGCCGCTGGCGGTGTGGACGGCTCGGCAGACCGACGGGCTGGCCACGCAACTGTCTGCGCGCGGCCATCACCTGACGGTGCGCCACGCCATGCGCTACGGCAAGCCCGGCATCCCGGCGGTGATGGACCGGCTGCGCGAGGAGGGCGTGACGCAGGTGCTGGTGCTGCCGATGTACCCCCAATACGCGGCGGCGACCACGGCCAGCGTGGGCGACAAGTTGCTGCAGTGGGCCTGCGGCGCCCGCCGCATGCCGGCGCTGCGCTTCGTGGCGCAATACCACGACGACCCCGGTTATATCGAGGCCCTGGCGCAACGGGTCGAACACCACTGGCAGGCCAGCGGCCGCGCCGAAAGGCTGGTGCTCAGCTTCCACGGCGTCCCGCACCGCTCGCTGCTGCTGGGCGACCCCTACCACTGCCAGTGCCACAAGACGGCGCGACTGCTCGGTGAACGGCTGGGGCTGGCACGCGAACAGTTGGTCGTCACCTTCCAGAGCCGCTTCGGCAAGGCCAGGTGGCTGGAGCCTTACACCGAGCCGACGCTGGTGGCACTGGCGTCCCAGGGCGTCAAACGCGTCGACATCATGTGCCCGGGCTTCGTGGCCGACTGCCTGGAGACGCTGGAGGAGATCGCGCAAGAGGCCAGCGAGGCCTTCATGCATGCCGGCGGTGAAGACTTCCGCTATATCCCCTGCCTGAACGACGACCCGGCGTGGATCGCCGCGCTGGCCGGCATCGTCGAGCGCGAACTGCAGGGCTGGGACACGAAGAACCTGCCCGAGGACACCGAACTCGGGCACCAGCGCGATCGCGCCCTGGCCATGGGCGCGCCGATCTGACAGCGGCGCCGCGCCCGCCGCTGCCGCGTGCCGCCACTCGCCATGAGCCAGGACACCCGCGTCCGCCTCGACAAGTGGCTGTGGGCCGCCCGCTTCTACAAGACGCGGTCGCAGGCGGCCGAGGAGATCGGCCGCGGCCGCGTCATCGTGAACGGCCAGCTGGCCAAGGCCTCGCGCGAGCTCAAGGTCGGTGACCGCATCGTGCTGCGCCAGGGCCCGGTGCAGCGCTCGGTGGACCTGCTGGGCTTGAGCAGCATGCGCGGCCCGGCAACGGTGGCGCAGGCGCTATATGCCGAAACGCCGGAAAGCGTGGCCGCACGGCTGCAGGCAGCCGAGGCTCGCCGCCTGGGCACCGAGCCGGCCGATGCCATCGAACAGGGCCGGCCGACCAAGCGCAACCGCCGCCAGCTCGCCGACTGGCAGCGCTGGAGCGCCAGCGCCGACGACATCGAGGACGCAGGCTGACCGTTTGGCCCCGCGGGTGCTGAATTCCCCTCTTGAAAACGCGGGCTCGGGCCCCAGATCCATAGCAGCGTTTTTGTCAGCGACACCATGAATCCCTCACTCGAACCCATCCCCACCGCCGCCGCGGGCGCCCCGGCCGACACCGCGCTGCAACCCGGAGCCGACGCGCAGCCGACGCTTGAAACGCAGTTCGCCGAGCTTCAAGCCAGGCACGCCGAGGTGTCCGACGCTTTTCTGCGTGCCAAGGCTGACGCCGAGAACACGCGCCGCCGCGCCGAGGAAGAGATGGGCAAGGCGCGCAAGTTCGCCGTCGAGGCCTTCGCTGAAAGCCTGCTGCCGGTGAAGGACAGCCTGGAGGCTGCCATCGCCATGCCCGACGCCACGCCCGAGCAGATGCTGGAAGGCGTGCACGCCACGCTGCGCCAGCTGACGCAGGCGCTCGAGCGAAACAAGGTCTTGCAGATCGCGCCACCCGTGGGCACCCGATTCGACCCGCACCAGCACCAGGCCATCAGCGTCGTGCCGGCCGACCAGGAAGCCAACACCGTGGTGGCCGTGCTGCAGAAGGGCTACCTCATCGCCGACCGCGTGCTGCGCCCTGCCCTGGTGACCGTTTCCGCGCCCAGGTAGCGCCGTAGCCCGGGCCGGCGCCCTTGAAAGCCGGCCCCCCAAACCGCAACTCCAGACAACTGCAATCCACTCCACAGGAGCATCAGAACATGGGCAAGATCATCGGCATCGACCTCGGCACCACCAATTCGTGCGTGGCCATCATGGAAGGCAACACCACCAAGGTGATCGAGAACAGCGAGGGCGCACGCACCACGCCTTCGGTCATCGCCTACCAGGAGGACGGCGAAGTCCTCGTCGGCGCTTCCGCCAAGCGTCAGTCGGTGACCAACCCGAGGAACACCGTCTACGCGGTGAAGCGCCTGATCGGCCGCAAGTTCAGCGAGAAGGAGGTGCAAAAGGATATCGACCTGATGCCCTACAAGATCGCCGCCGCCGACAACGGCGACGCCTGGGTCGAAGTGCGCGGCAAGAAGCTGGCGCCGCCGCAGGTGTCGGCCGAGATCCTGCGCAAGATGAAGAAGACCGCCGAGGACTACCTCGGTGAAGAGGTCACCGAGGCCGTGATCACGGTGCCGGCCTATTTCAACGACAGTCAGCGTCAGGCGACCAAGGACGCCGGCCGCATCGCCGGGCTGGATGTGAAGCGCATCATCAACGAGCCCACCGCCGCGGCGCTGGCCTTCGGCCTGGACAAACACGGCAAGGGCGACCGCAAGATCGCCGTCTTCGACCTCGGTGGCGGCACCTTCGACATCAGCATCATCGAGATCGCCGATGTCGACGGCGAGAAGCAGTTCGAGGTGCTGTCGACGAATGGCGACACCTTCCTCGGCGGCGAGGACTTCGACCAGCGCATCATCGATTACATCGTCACCGAGTTCAAGAAGGAACAAGGTGTCGACCTGACCAAGGACGTGCTGGCGCTGCAGCGCCTGAAGGAAGCGGCCGAGAAGGCCAAGATCGAGCTTTCCAACAGCACGCAGACCGACGTCAACCTGCCCTACATCACGGCCGACGCGTCGGGTCCGAAGCACCTGAATATCAAGCTCACCCGCGCCAAGCTGGAGAGCTTGGTGGATGAGCTGATTGCACGCACCATCGAGCCCTGCAAGATCGCGGTCAAGGACGCGGGCGTCAAGCTCGGCGAGATCGACGACGTGATCCTGGTCGGCGGCATGACGCGCATGCCCAAGGTGCAGGAGAAGGTGAAGGAGTTCTTCGGCAAGGAACCGCGCAAGGACGTCAACCCCGACGAGGCCGTGGCCGTGGGCGCCGCGATCCAGGGCCAGGTGCTCGGCGGCGAACGCAAGGACGTGCTGCTGCTCGACGTCACCCCGCTCAGCCTGGGCATCGAGACCCTGGGCGGCGTGATGACGAAGATGATCAAGAAGAACACCACCATCCCGACCAAATTCGCGCAGACCTTCAGCACCGCCGACGACAACCAGCCGGCGGTGACGATCAAGGTCTTCCAGGGCGAGCGCGAGCTGGCCGTGGGCAACAAGAGCCTGGGTGAGTTCAACCTGGAAGGCATCCCGCCGGCACCGCGCGGGCTGCCGCAGATCGAGGTCACCTTCGACATCGACGCCAACGGCATCCTGCACGTCAGCGCCAAGGACAAGGGCACGGGCAAGGAGAACAAGATCACCATCAAGGCGAACTCGGGCCTGAGCGAGGCCGAGATCGAGAAGATGGTCAAGGACGCCGAGGCCAACGCCGCGGAAGACCACAAGAAGGTGGAACTCGTGCAGGCGCGCAACCAGGCCGACGCCATGGTGCATTCGGTGAAGAAGAGCCTCGGCGAGCATGGCGACAAGCTCGACGCCGCCGAGAAGGAAGCCATCGAGTCCGCGATGAAGGAAGCCGAGGAGGCGATCAAGGGCGACGACAAGGCGGTCATCGAGGCCAAGACCGAAGCGCTGATGACGGCGAGCCAGAAGCTGGGTGAAAAGACCTATGCCGACGCGCAGGCGGCGCAGGCTGCGGCGGCGGCTGCCGGCGCGCATGCAGGCGGTGGTGAAGCGCCCAAGGCCGGGCCGGCCGACGACAACGTGGTCGACGCCGAGTTCAAGGAAGTGAAGAAGTGATCTGCCGGTATTGCGGCCAGGCTTGGTGCCTGCCGTGATATCTCGCCGCGTTCGAGGTGCAGGGCCGATGCCTGATCCTCAACGCGGCGGTTTCGCTTCATAGACTCCGAGACCCTCATGGCAAAGCGCGACTACTACGACATCCTCGGCGTGCCCAAGAACGCGTCCGAGGACGACATCAAGAAGGCCTACCGCAAGCTGGCCATGAAACACCACCCTGACCGCAACCAGGGTGACGAGGCGAAGAAGTCGGAGGAGAAATTCAAGGAGGCCAAGGAGGCCTACGAGATGCTCTCCGACGCGCAGAAACGCGCTGCCTACGATCAGCACGGGCACGCCGGTGTCGACCCCAGCATGGGCGGCCGCGGCGGTGCGGGTCCCGAAGGTTTCGGCGGCTTTGCCGAAGCCTTCGGCGACATCTTCGGCGATATCTTCGGCGGCCAGGGCGGCGCCGGCGGCCGGCGCGGCGGTGGGCAGCAGGTCTATCGCGGCAGCGACCTCAGCTATGCGATGGAGATCGCGCTCGAGGAAGCCGCCGCCGGCAAGGAGACGCAGATCCGCGTACCCAGTTGGGAGTCGTGCGAAACCTGCAAGGGCAGTGGCGCCAAACCGGGCACCAGCGCCAAGACCTGCCCCACCTGCAACGGTGCCGGCACGGTGCACCTGCGCCAGGGTTTCTTCAGCATCCAGCAGGCCTGCCCGCATTGCCACGGCAGCGGCAAGATCATCCCCGAGCCCTGCACCACCTGCAGCGGCCAGGGCAAGATCAAGAAGCAGAAGACGCTGGAGGTGAAGATCCCCGCCGGCATCAACGAAGGCATGCGCATCCGCTCGGCCGGCAACGGTGAACCCGGCACCAACGGCGGGCCGCCGGGCGACCTGTACATAGAGATCCGCGTCAAGCAGCACGAGATCTTCGAACGCGACGGCGACGACCTGCACTGCAGCGTGCCGGTGGGCCTGACCACGGCCGCCCTGGGCGGCACCATCGAAGTACCGACGCTGGGCAACAAGGCCGAGATCGAACTGCCCGAGGGCACGCAGCACGGCAAGACCTTCCGCCTGCGCGGCAAGGGCATCAAGGGCCTACGTTCCAGCTACCCCGGCGACCTGTACTGCCACGTCAGCGTGGAGACGCCGGTCAAGCTCACCGAGCACCAGCGCAAGCTGCTGAAGGAACTGGAGGAGTCGTTCCGCAAGTCGGGCGACCGGCACTCGCCCAATGCGAAGAGCTGGACCGACCGGGTGAAGGATCTCTTCAAGTAAGGGTCGGTCGCGAACGGCATGTTTCAAGCCTGCTTCAGAAGAGCTGGCCCTGCCCCACCTGCCGCGCCGGTGGCCGGAACTGGCTGAGGTCGAGCTCGACCCGCTCCCGCCGGTAGCCCAGCCGCGTGCAGGCCTTGTCGAAGCGCTGGCGCAGCAACTGCGCCCATACACCCTGCCCGGTCATGCGGGTGCCGAAGCGGCTGTCGTTGTCCTGGCCACCGCGCATCTCGCGCACGCGGGCCATGATGCGCTCAGCGCGCTCGGGCACGTGCTGCTGCAGCCATTGCTGGAACAGCGGGTTCACTTCCCACGGCAGGCGCAACACGATGCTGAAGGCGCGGCTGGCACCCGCATCATGCGCGGCCTCCAGGATGCGTTCGAGTTCGGGTTCGTTCAGGAATGGGATCACCGGAGAGACGCTCACACCCACCGGAATGCCGGCCCGCGCCAGGGCTTCGATGGTACGCATGCGGCGGTGCGGCGCAGCGGCACGGGGCTCCAGCTTTCGGGCCAGCGCCGGGTCGAGCGTGGTGATAGAGACATAGACCGCGGCCATGCCAGCCTGCGCCATGGGCGCGATGAGGTCGATGTCGCGCTCCACCAGGCTGCCCTTGGTGATGATGGAGAACGGGTGCCGCGCTTCGGCCAGCACCTCGATCACCGAACGCGTGATGCGCAGCCGGCGTTCGGCCGGCTGGTAGGCGTCGGTCACCGAGCCGATATTCAGCTGCATGGGCGTGTAGCCTCGCGCCGACAGCGCCTCGCGCAGCCGTTCGGCGGCATTGACCTTGGCGATGATGCGGGTCTCGAAGTCCAGGCCCGGCGACAGGTTCAGGTAGCTGTGCGTCGGCCGTGCGTAGCAGTACACGCAGCCGTGCTCGCAGCCGCGATACGGATTGATCGACAGGTCGAAGCCGATGTCAGGCGAATCGTTGCCGGCCAGGATGCCGCGCGCCAGTTCCTCGATGACCTGTGTGCCGGGTGCCTGGCGCTCTTCCAGCGCAGCCTCGTGCAAGGAACCCCAGCCGTCGTCGAAGTCGGCTCGTTGCTGAGCGCTGAAGCGATGCTCGATGGCCCAGACCGTGCCGCGCCCCTTCAATGGCGCCAACATCAGCGTGGCGGCAGGTGGCTGGGTGGCCGTGATGGCGGCGGTTCTTGCCGAAGATGCAGTGGTCATGGCGGCTCCCGGAAGACTGTCAATATATACAGTCCTCCAGAAGTCTGCAAGCCGGGTCAGTAGTCGCCGGAGCTGCTTCCAGGCGCCAGGTTGTCGAAGCGCGTCAGCGGCCTCAGGAAGGTCAGCTTCACCGTGCCCACCGGGCCGTTGCGCTGCTTGGCGATGACGATTTCGGACACGCCGGGTTCCTTGCTGTCCTTGTTGTAGTACTCATCGCGGTAGATGAACATGATGATGTCGGCGTCCTGCTCGATGGCGCCGGACTCGCGCAGGTCGCTCATCATCGGCCGCTTGTCGTTGCGGCTTTCCACGCTGCGGTTCAGCTGCGA
This sequence comes from Rubrivivax sp., assembly GCA_034522875.1. Classification (GTDB taxonomy): domain Bacteria; phylum Pseudomonadota; class Gammaproteobacteria; order Burkholderiales; family Burkholderiaceae_C; genus Rubrivivax. The sequence goes on from JAXHKY010000018.1 coordinate 42,374, forward strand.
CAGCGCCAGCACGGGACATTGCAGTTCCTTGGCCAGGCTCTTCAGGCCGCGCGAGATCTCGCCCAGTTCGGTGGCGCGGTTCTCGTCGCTGTTGCTCGAGCCGCTCATCAGCTGCAGGTAGTCGATGACGATCAGCCCCAGCGTGCCGAACTGGCGCGCCATGCGGCGGGCGCGCGCGCGCAGCTCCGAACTGGTGAGGCCGGCGGTTTCGTCGATGAGCAGCTGCACCTTGCTCAGCTGCTCCACGGCGCCAGTCAGCCGCTCCCACTCGCCGCTGTCCAGGCGCCCGGTGCGCAGGTGCTGCTGGTCGATGCGGCCCAGCGAGCCCACCAGCCGCAGCGCCAGTTGCGAAGCACCCATTTCCATCGAGAACACCAGCACCGGCAGGCCTTCCTGCACCGCCACATGTTCGGCGATATTCAGCGCGAAGGCGGTCTTGCCCATCGAAGGACGCGCCGCCAGCACCACCAGGTCGCCCTTCTGCAGGCCGGCGGTCATGCGGTCCAGATCGTAGAAACCGGTGCGCACGCCAGTCACTTCCTCGGCGCCGTTGTCGTGCAGCTCCTGCACGCGGTCGATGAGGCTCACGACCAGCTTGTCGATGCCCTGGAAGCCCTGCCTCTGTCGAGAGCCTTCTTCGCCGATCTGGAAGATCTGCCGCTCGGCGTCGTCGAGCACCGTCGACACCGCGCGGCCCTGCGGGTTGAAGGCGCTGGTGGCGATATCGTCGCTGGCGGCGATGAGCTTGCGCAGGATCGAGCGCTCGCGCACGATCTCGGCATAGCGCCGCATGTTGGCCGCGCTGGGCACGCTCTGCGCCAGCGCATTCAGGTAGGCCAGGCCGCCACAGTCCTGCGCCTTGCCCAGGCTTTGCAGCTGCTCGAAGACAGTGATCACGTCGGCCGGCTTGCTCTGCGACACCAGTGCGCCGATGGCGGCGTAGATCAGCCGGTGTTCGTGGCGGTAGAAGTCGCTGTCGGTGAGCAGGTCACCGGCGCGGTCCCAGGCCAGGTTGTCCAGCAGCAGGCCGCCGAGCACGCTTTGTTCGGCTTCCACCGAATGCGGCGGCACGCGCAGGCGCGAGACCTCGTCGTCGCGCGCCGGGGCGCTGGATTCGCGGGGGTCGTAGATCGCTGTCATCGCGGTGACGTGGTGATTGAACTGTGGGCAAACCTGTGGACGGGCGGTGGTGTTCACGGGATAAGTCAGCCGCCCGGAAACGACGAAGGCCGGCTTGAGCCGGCCTTCGGGGCGCGTGCGGTCAGCTTACGCCGGATCAGTCGGCCTGTGCAAGCACCTGAACCGAAACGTCAACCACGACATCGGTGTGCGCGGCCACGGAAACCGTATGGTCGCCCACCGTCTTGATCGGGCCATGGGGCATGCGCACCTGCGACTTGGCCACGGCCAGGCCCATCTTGGTGAGCGCCTCGGCGATGTCGGCATTGGTGACCGAACCGAACAGGCGGCCGTCGACGCCGGCCTTCTGCGCCACACGCACGGTCTTGCCGGCGAGCTGCTCGCCCAGCGCCTGGGCGGCGGCCAGCTTGGCGGCGGCGGCCTTTTCCAGCTCGGCACGGCGGCCTTCGAATTCCTTGATCGCGGCTTCGGTGGCGCGGCGCGCCAGCTTGGTCGGAATCAGGTAGTTGCGGGCATAACCCTGCTTGACCTTGACGACGTCGCCCAGGTCACCGAGCTTGCCGACCTTCTCGAGAAGAATGACTTGCATGGCGGGTTCCTCAGACCTTGTGCTGGTCGGAATACGGCAGCAGCGCCAGGAAGCGGGCACGCTTGATGGCGGTGGTGAGCTGGCGCTGGTAGAAGGCGCGCGTGCCTGTCAGGCGGGCGGGCGTGATCTTGCCGTTGTCGCCGATGAAGTCGCGCAGGATATCGATCTCCTTGTAGTCGATCGACTCGACCTTGGCCACCGTGAAGCGGCAGAAGCGCTTGCGGCGGAACAGCAGCGACTGGGTGTTGCGCTTGGGGCGCTTGTCCTTGGAAAAACGACCTTTACCACGTGGCGGGGGCATCGTGAACTCCTGAAAAAATGTGTCAAACCGGGTGGGCCCGGGTCAGCCGGCAGGCTCGACCGAGGTGATGTGCAAACGCAGACCGCGTCCGTTGCGCGAACCGGCGAGGAAGCCTGCATACAGGCCTGCCGCACCGAGCTCCAGAGCCAGCAGCGGCTGCGTCACGGCCCCGATGGCCACCGCGCGCATCTCCATCGAGACCTTGCGCGGCTGGCCGTCCTCGCTGAGCTCGGACTCGTGCTTCAGGCTCAAGTCCAGGGCCGGCAGGCCGGCCGGGGTATGACGCAGCGCCGAGCGCTCCACCAGCGTGGCCGAAAGAACCAGCCGGTTCATCGCGGCAACGTCGGCGGCACGGACGGACGCCGGCTCAGGCAGCGGCCTCGTGGCGCTCCTTGCGGGCCTCTTCCCGCTCGACCGCCTTCATCATGATCGAAGGCGTGGTCTCGGCCTTGTCGCGCGACACGGTCAGGTGGCGCAGCACGGCGTCGTTGAAGCGGAAACCCGTCTCGAGTTCGGTCAGCGTCTCGTGGCCGCACTCGATGTTCAGGCACAAGTAATGCGCCTTGGCCAGCTTCTGGATCATGTAGGCCAGCTGGCGCCGGCCCCAGTCCTCGACGCGGTGCACCTTGCCGCCAGCGGCGGTGACCAGACCCTTGTAACGTTCCAGCATGGCCGGAACCTGTTCGCTTTGATCCGGGTGGATCAGCAGCACGATCTCATAGTGACGCATGAACACTCCTTGTGGATTCCGACCGCGGCAGACCAGGGCCTGCGCCAGTTCGGGTGGGGAAGCCGCCCCGATGCGTCGACATGGCGGGTGCGGCAAGGAAAGCCGAAGATTATAGCCCGGCAGGCCGGGGCGATCACGGGCGATCACGGGCGATAACGGGCCAACACGGGCGCCTTGGCGCGCCCTTCAGCGCTCGCCGGGCTGCGGCAGCCGGATGCGGTCGATGAAGGTTTGCGTCTCGGCGTCGGGCGGCGCCGTGGCCAGGCTGACCACGACCATCACCACAAACCCCACCGGCACGCCGAAGACGCCGGCCGCGATGGGCTCCACGCCCCACCATTGGCAGTCGGCCAGCGGCCGCGTGATGCCGAACCAGGAACGCAGCAGCGGCAGGTTGGTCACCATGTACCAACCGCACACGCCCAGGCCCGCCAGCATGCCGGCGCTGGCCCCGGCACGGTTGGCACGGCGCCAGAAGATGCCCAGCACCAGCGCCGGGAAGAAGGCCGCCGCGGCCAGCGAGAAGGCCGCCGAGACGAATTGCAGGATGTCGGTGATCTTCAGCGCCGCGATCAGCGCGGCCACGAAGGCGATCACCATGACCAGCACCTTGGAGGCGATGACGCGCGCCGCCGCCGAAGCGCGGGGCCTGATGACGCGGAAGTAGACATCGTGCGAGGCGGCATTGGCCACCGTCAGCAGCAGGCCGTCGGCGGTGGACAGGGCGGCGGCCATGCCGCCCACCGCCACCAGGCAGGTCACCCAGTACGGCAGGCCGCCGATGTCGGGCGCGGCGAGCACGATCACGTCGCCGGCCATCATCAACTCGCCGAACTGCAGCAAGCCGTCGCCGTTGACGTCGCGCACCGAGACCAGGCTGGGGTCGAGCCGAGACCAGCGGTTCACCCAGGCCGGCAGTTCGTCGAAGGGCAGCCCGACCACATGTTGCAGCACCTCGAACTTGACCAGCACCGCCAGCGCGGGCGCGGCCACGTAGAGCAAGGTGATGAAGAACAGCGACCAGCCCACCGAGCGCCGCGCCTGCGACACCGAAGGCGTGGTGTAGTAGCGCGTCAGCACGTGCGGCATGGCGGCGGTGCCCATCATCAGGCACAGCACGAGGGCGATGAAATTGATGCGCGCCACGTCGAAGCGCGGGGGTGCCGTGTCGTTGCCGCCAGCGGCCGCCGTCACGCCGTCCGGCTTGGTGACGGCAAACGGCAGCGTCTGCGGCGGCATGCCGGCCAGGCTGGCGGCACGGGCCCGCGCGCTGTCGCGCTCGCGTTCGTAGAGGCGGCGCGCCTGGATCTCGGTGCGCGGCCGCTGCGCCCATTCGCGCTCGGCGCGCTGGATGCGCACCAGCGGCGCATTTTCGGCACGCAAGGCGACGATGAGTTCACGCTGCGGCCGCTCGTCTTCCAGCATTGCCGCGCGCACGTCCAGCAGCTTGCGTTCGGCGTCGGCGGCGCGCTGCGCCATGAGGGCCATGACCTCGCGCTCGGTCGGGTCGGCAGCCAGCGCGCGCTCGATCTCGGCCACGCGTTCGAGCTGGCTGCCGTAGCTCAGCATCGGCAACCAGCTGCCGGTCTGGTTGACCGACAGCCAGGTCAACGGCACCAGGAAGGCCACCATCAGCACCAGGTACTGCGCCACCTGGGTCCAGGTCACGGCCCGCATGCCGCCGAGGAAGGAACACACCAGCACGCCGCCCAGGCCGACAAAGACACCCAGCTCGAAGCCGAAACCGGTGAGGTGCGACGTGATGAGCCCCACGCCGTAGATCTGCACCACCACGTAGACGAAGGACACGCCGATGGCCGCCGCGGCACCGATCAGCCGCGGCAACAGGCCGCCGTAACGCGCGCCCAGGAAGTCGGGTACGGTGTATTCGCCGAAACGCCGCAGGTAGGGCGCGAGCAGCAGTGCAAGCAGGCAGTAGCCGCCGGTCCAGCCCAGGATGTAGGCCAGGCCGCCGTAACCCTGCAGGTACAGCACGCCGGCGGTGCCGATGAAGGAAGCCGCCGACATCCAGTCGGCGGCAGTGGCCAGACCGTTGAACACCGCCGGCACCCGGCGGCCGGCCACGAAATATTCCACCGGCGTGGAGGTGCGGCAGCGAAACCCGATGCCGGCGTACACGGCCACCGTGACGACCAGGAAAGCGGCGCCGATCCAGCCCCGCGGCAGGCCCAGACGCTCGGCCACGGCCATCACCGCAATGAAGGCGAAGAAGGCCAGCAGGAACAGCGCATAACGCCGCGCCAGCATGCGGGAAAAGTCGCGGTCGGCGCCCTGCACTGCGCCGGCCGGTGCCGTCACGCCGACTCCGGGCCGGGGTCTTCAGGACCCGCAGTGGTTGCAGCCGGGTCAGCCAGGTAAGCGGCCTCCATCCGGTCCATCGCCACCACATAGGCCGCAATGATCGCCAGGTACACGAGCAGGGCCCCCTCGGCGGCCAGCCAGAAGCCCAGCGGAAAACCGAACGCCTGCCACTGGTTCAGGTCGCGCGCAAACCACGGCACCAGCAGGTTCACGGCCAGCCACACGGCGAGCAGGCCTCCCGTCAGGCGCCGGGTCCGCAGCCAGAACCGATGTCCGCAAGCCGTCGACATCGGCGCATTATCTGCGCCGGCGCCCGCAGCGGCGCAGCCATCGCCGCCCCGGGAAACCCGCACTGGCGCGGCGCCGCGCCGGCTAGAGCGAGGCCAGCCGCGTCCAGGTCTCGACCACCGAGTCGGGGTTGAGCGAGATCGAGACGATGCCCTCGGCCGCCAGCCAGTCGGCGAAGTCGGGGTGGTCGCTCGGCCCCTGGCCACAGATGCCGACATATTTGCCGGTGGCGCGGCAAGCGGCGATGGCGCGCGAGATCAGCGCCTTGACCGCGGGGTCGCGCTCGTCGAAATCGCTGGCCAGCTGCTCCAGGCCGGAGTCGCGGTCCAGCCCCAGCGTGAGCTGCGTGAGGTCGTTGGAGCCGATCGACATGCCGTCGAAGTGCTCCAGGAACTGGTCGGCCAGGATGGCGTTGCTGGGCACCTCGCACATCATGATCAGCTTCAGGCCGTCGCCACCGCCACAGGCAGCGCGCTTCAGGCCGCGTTCGGCGAGCATGGCCACCACCCGCTGGGCCTGTTTCACCGTGCGCACGAAGGGCACCATGATCTCGATATTGGTCAGCCCCATCTCGCTGCGCGCCCGCTTGAGCGCCTCGCACTCCATCGCGAAGGCGTCCTTGAACTCGCCACTGATATAGCGGCTGGCGCCGCGGAAGCCCAGCATCGGGTTCTCTTCGTCGGGCTCGTAGCGCGTGCCCCCGATGAGCTTCTTGTATTCGTTGCTCTTGAAGTCCGACAGCCGCACGATCACCGGCTTGGGCCAGAAGGCCGCAGCGATGGTGGCGATGCCCTCGGTGAGCTTGTCGACGTAGAACGCCCGCGGCGAGGCGTGGCCGCGCGCCACCGACTCCACGGCCTTCTTCAGGTCGGGGTCGATATTCGGGTAATCGAGGATCGCCTTCGGGTGCACGCCGATGTTGTTGTTGATGATGAATTCCAGTCGCGCCAGGCCGACGCCCGAATTCGGCATCTGTGCGAAGTCGAAAGCCAGTTGCGGGTTACCCACGTTCATCATGATCTTGATCGGGCAATAGGGCATGTCACCACGCTGCACGTCGCTGATCTCGGTTTCCAGCAGGCCGTCGTAGATGTAGCCGGTGTCGCCTTCGGCGCAGGACACGGTGACCAGGTTCCCTTCGTGTACACGCTCGGTGGCATTGCCGCAGCCCACCACGGCGGGGATGCCGAGTTCACGCGCGATGATGGCCGCGTGGCAGGTGCGGCCGCCGCGGTTGGTGACGATTGCCGAGGCACGCTTCATCACCGGTTCCCAGTTGGGGTCGGTCATGTCGGTCACCAGCACATCGCCGGGCTGCACACGTTCCATCTCGGCCGGGCTGCGCACCAGCCGCACCGGCCCCGTGCCCACCTTCTGGCCGATGGCGCGCCCCTCGGCCAGCACGATGTTCTTGCTGCGGTCGCCCTTGAGCTTGTAGCGGTGCTCGACCTTGTCGCCGACCTGGCTCTTCACCGTCTCCGGCCGCGCCTGCAGGATGTAGATCCGGCCGTCGACGCCGTCCTTGCCCCACTCGATGTCCATCGGCCGGCCATAGTGCGTCTCGATGATGATCGCGTAACGCGCCAGTTCGATCACGTCGGTGTCGGTCAGCGAATAGCGGTTGCGCTGCTCGGGCGGCGTGTCGGTGATCTGCACCAGCCGGCCGCTGGCGGCGCGGTCCTCGGCGCTGGCAAAGCCCATGCGCTGCAGTTTGGAGCCGAGCACGCGGCGGATGACCGGAAAACGGCCCGCCGCCAGCAGCGGCTTGTGGACATAGAACTCGTCGGGATTCACGGAGCCCTGGACGACGGTTTCGCCCAGGCCGTAACTCGAGGTGATGAAAACCACGTCCTTGAAGCCGGACTCGGTGTCGATGGTGAAGATGACGCCGGCCGAGCCCAGGTCGGAGCGCACCATGCGCTGCACGCCCGCCGACAGCGCCACCTCGGCATGCGCAAAGCCCTTGTGCACGCGGTAACTGATGGCGCGGTCGTTGTACAGCGACGCAAAGACTTCCTTGATGCGGTGCAGCACGTCGTCGATGCCGGTGACGTTCAGGAAGGTTTCCTGCTGGCCGGCAAACGAGGCGTCGGGCAGGTCCTCGGCCGTGGCCGAGGAACGCACGGCGAAACTGGCTTCGGGACTGCCCGCCACCAGGCGCTCGAAATGTTCGCGAATGCCGGCCTCCAGCGCCGGCGGCAGCGGGGTGTCGACGATCCACTGCCGGATCTGCCCGCCGGCCGCGGCCAGCGCGCGCACGTCGTCGACGTCCAGCGTGACCAATTTGTCCTGGATGCGCTGGCCCAGCCCGCCATGGCGCAGGAACTCCCGGAAGGCGTGCGCCGTGGTGGCAAAGCCACCGGGCACGCGCACGCCGGTGGCGGCCAGCTGGCTGATCATTTCGCCGAGGGAGGCGTTCTTGCCGCCCACCACCTCGACATCGGTCATCCTCAGGGCTTCGAACGGTGCGACCAGGGCGGTCGCCAGGGGGGCCAGTGACATGGGAAAGCTCCGTGATGTGGGTAAACCGGTGCTTCCGCATGCGCGACCGAACCGCAGCCGCGGCACCTGCCGGCGCTGTGTTCTTCTGCTGATCGGGGGCTCGGGTTCACGTCGGGGCCGTGCGGCGGAATATGGCTTCGATTCTAAGAGTTCTTCCTTATGATGATGGGGTCATTCCCGACCCGCACCGCAGCTTCAAGCCCCATGCCCGAGCGCACCGTCTTCTTTGTCTCGGACGGCACCGGCATCACCGCCGAGACGTTCGGCAATTCCATCCTCAACCAGTTTCCAGCCAAGCCGCGGCATGTGCGGCGGCCCTTCATCGACAGCGTGGAAAAGGCCGTGCGCGTGCTCGCCGAGATCAACGAGTCGCACGATCGCGAGGGCAAGCGGCCCATCGTTTTCATCACCCTGATCGACGACGCCGTGCGCGACATCGTCAGAAGCGAACGATGCAAGGGCCTGGTGCTGGACCTGTTCCGCACCTTCGTCGAGCCGCTTGAAGTGGAGTTCGGCGTCAAGAGCAGCCACCGCGTCGGCCGCTTTTCGGAAACCAGCCAGAGCCAGGAGTACCACGACCGCATCGAGGCCATCAATTTTTCGCTGCAGCACGACGACGGGCAGTCCGCGGTCAACCTGGACATCGCCGACGTCATCCTGGTCGGCGTCAGCCGCAGCGGCAAGACGCCGACTTCGTTGTACCTGGCCATGCAGCATGGCATCAAGGCCGCCAACTACCCGCTGATCCCGGACGACTTCGAGCGCGGCCGCCTGCCCTCGGTGCTGGCGCCTTACAAACGCAAGTGCTTCGGCCTGACCATCGACGCCGACCGGCTGGCCCAGATTCGCAACGAGCGGCGGCCGGGCAGCCGCTATGCGTCGCTGGAGAACTGCCGCTTCGAGGTGAACGAGGCCGAGGCCATGATGCGCCGCGAGGGCATCGCCTGGCTGTCGAGCACGCACAAGTCGATCGAGGAGATCGCCACCACCATCCTGCGCGACCTGCGGCCCGACCGGCTGATCTACTGAACAACCGCGAGCCGGCGCCGCGCCGATTCGTACAGGCACACCGCCGCGGCGGCGGCCACGTTGAGAGACTCCTCGCCGCCGGGCTGCGGAATGCGCAGCTGCAATGCGCAGCGCGCCAGCAGCGCAGCCGCCACGCCCTGCCCTTCGTGGCCCAGCACCCAGGCGCAGGGCCAGGGCAAGGCAGCCCCGGGCAGCGCGTCGCCGGCGTGGGAACTGGTGGCCACCAGCGGCACCGCAAGTGCCACGAGCGCCTGCTCGTCCAGGCCCTCGGCCAGCCGCAACCCGAAGTGCGCCCCCATGCCGGCGCGCAGCACCTTGGGCGACCACAGCGCCACCGTCCCCTTCAGCGCCAGCACCTGGGCCACACCGAAGGCCGACGCGCTGCGCAGCACACTGCCCACGTTGCCGGGGTCCTGCAGGCGGTCCAGCACCACGGTGGGGGCGTGCGGCAGCACCGGTACCGGCGGCGGCAGATCGATCACCAACCCGATGGCGGCCGGCGACTCCAGCGCACTGAACCCGGCAAACAGCGACGCGGGCACGATCACCACCCTTGCGGCGCCGATCGCGAGTTCGCGCAGGCGGGCGTCCTGCCAGGCGGCTTCGCTGAGCACGGCCTGCGCCGCCGTGCCGCCGCGTTCGCGCCAGGCGCGGCACAAGTGGTCGCCTTCCAGCCACACCTGACCCAGGCGACGACAGGCCGCGCCGTCTTGCGACAAGCGGCGCAGGCGCTGCAGCAGCGGGTTGTCGCGCGAAGTGATGCGCAGCGGCTCGATCAAGCTTCGTCCTCCGAGGCCCCTTCGATGGCCACGCGCACGGGCGCAAAGCTGCGGCGGTGCGCCGCGCACGGGCCGTGGCGCTGCAGGGCGGCCAGGTGCTCCGGCGTCGGATAACCCTTGTGGCCATCGAAACCATAGCCCGGAAACCGCGCATGCAGTTCCAGGCACAGGCGGTCGCGGTGCACCTTGGCCAGGATCGACGCGGCCGAGATGGCCGCCACGGTGGCGTCGCCCCCGACGATGGCCTGCACGGGCATGGTCAGCTCCGGCACCCGGTTGCCGTCGACCAGCACCTGCTTGGGCGCCAGGCGCAGGCCCTGCACCGCGCGCTGCATGGCCAGCAGCGTGGCCTGCAGGATATTCAGGCGGTCGATCTCCTCGGCGCTGGCTTCGGCGATGCACACGCACAGCGCCTTGGCGCAGATCTCGTGGTACAGGCGTTCGCGCCGCGCTGCCGTCAGTGCCTTCGAATCGGCCAGGCCATGCACGGGCTGCAATTCGTCAAGGATCACCGCCGCTGCCACCACCGGCCCGGCCAGCGGGCCGCGGCCGGCTTCGTCGACACCGGCCACCAGCGCCGGCAGCGCACGCACGCGGCGCCGTGGCGGCGCGCCGCGCGTGCGCGGCGGCTCGGGCCAGTCCAGGCCCAGTTGCTCAGGCCTGGAGGACTTGCGCGATGGCATCGGTGGCGCAGCGCGCGGTGTCGCGCTTGAGCAGTTGGTGCAGTTCGGTGAAGCGCTGCGCGACGTGCGCCGCGCCGGCGGCGTCGTCGAGCCCGCTGCGCACTGCGGCGGCCAATGCGTCGGGACGGCAGTCGCCCTGCAGCCGTTCGGGCACCACGAAGTCGCGGCACAGGATGTTGGGCAGGCCGACCCAGGGCTGGTAACCCATGCGCTTCATGAGCTGCCAGCTCAAGGGGTGCATGCGGTAGCCGATGACCATGGGCCGCTTGAACAGCGCCGCCTCCAGCGTGGCGGTGCCGCTGGCGATGAGCGTCAGGTCGCAGGCCGCCAGCGCCGTGTGCGACTGGCCTTCGAGCAGTCGCAGCGGCACGCCAGCGGCATGCCGGGCCACCAGCGGCTCGACCATGCCGCGCAGCCCGGGGGCCATGGGCAGCACGAAACGAAGCGCCGGCCGCTCGCGATGCAGCAGCGCGGCCGTCTCCAGGAAGGCCGGCGCGATGTACTGGATCTCGGAGCGCCGGCTGCCCGGCAACACCGCCACCACCACGTCGCTCTGGCCCAACCCCAGCGCGGCGCGGCTGGCGGCGCGTGGCGGCTGCAGCGGGATGACGTCGGCCAGGGGGTGGCCGACATAGGTGGCCGCCACGCCGTGCGCGCGCAGCAGTTCCGGCTCGAAGGGAAACAGGCACAGCACATGGTCGCAACTGGCGGCCATCTTCTTCACGCGGCCGCCGCGCCAGGCCCAGATCGACGGGCAGACGAAGTGGATCGTCTTCACGCCGGCCGCCTTCAGCCGTGCCTCCAGACCCAGGTTGAAGTCGGGCGCGTCGACGCCGATGAAGGCCGCCGGCCGCTCCTGCAGCAATCGCTCGGCCAGCGCAGCGCGGATGCCCGAGATCTCGCGGTAATGACGCAGGACCTCCGCATAGCCGCGTACCGCCAGTCGCTCGTGCGGCCACCAGGCTTCGAAGCCCTGTTCGGCCAGCCGGGGGCCACCGATGCCCACGGCACGCAGCTCGGGCCAGCGCTGGCGCAGCGCCGCCAGCAGCAGGCCGCCGAGCAGGTCACCCGAGGCTTCGCCTGCAACCAGGGCCAGGCGCATCGGCATGCCGCCGCCAGCCGCGCTCAGCGCACGATGCCGCGCTTGGCTGCGGCCAGGAAGTCGAGCAGCAGGCGAACGTCGCCGTCGCCACCTTCCACGCTGCCGACGAGGGCTGCGATGGCCCCGCGCGCCTGCTCCAGCGTGAGCCCGCTGCGGTACAGCAGGCGATGCATCTGCTTGACCAGCGCGATGCGTTCGCGCGAAAAACCGCGCCGGCGCAAGCCCTCGATGTTGAAGCCGTGCTCGGCCAGCGGGTGGCCCGAAACCATCATGAACGGCGGCACGTCCTGCGAGACATGGCTCTGGAAACCCGTCATTGCATGGGCGCCGATCTTGCAGAACTGGTGCACGCCGCTCAAACCACCGACGATGACCCAGTCGCCGACATGCACGTGCCCGGCCAGCGTGGCGTTGTTGGCCAGGATCGTGCGGTGGCCCAGCTGGACGTCGTGCGCGATATGCACGTAGGCCATGATCCAGTTGTCGTCGCCCACGCGCGTGACGCCGGTGTCCTGCGCCGTGCCGCGGTTCAGGGTGCAGAACTCGCGGATCGTATTGCGGTCGCCGATGACCAGCTGCGTGGGCTCGCCGCGGTATTTCATGTCCTGCGGCGCACCGCCCAGTGCTGCGTGCGAGAAGATGCGGTTGTCGCGGCCGATGACCGTGGGCCCTTCGATCACGCAGTGCGCCCCGATGCTCGTGCCCTCGCCCACCGTGACGCCGGCGCCGATCACGGCGTAAGGGCCCACGCTGACGCCAGCGGCCAGTTCGGCCGTTGCGTCGACGATGGCCGTGGCGTGGACACTGGCCATGGGGGTCAGGCAACCTTGCGCATGGTGCACATGAGTTCGGCCTCCGCCGCGGTCTGGTCGTCGACACTGGCACGCGCCTTGTAGCGGTAGATGCCGGACTTGACGCGGTCGATGGACGCTTCCAGGATCAGCTGGTCGCCCGGACCCACGGGGCGCTTGAAGCGCGCGCCGTCGATGCCGACGAAATAGACCACGGTGTCGTCGCCCGGCTCGGTGTTCATCGATTCGAACGACAGCAGCGCCGCCGCCTGCGCCATGGCCTCGAGCATCAACACGCCGGGCATCACCGGCCGCGCCGGAAAGTGGCCGGCGAAGAACGGCTCGTTCATGGTCACGTTCTTCAGCGCCTTGATGCGCACGCCCTTCTCGAATTCGAGCACGCGGTCGACAAGCAGGAACGGATAGCGGTGAGGCAGCTTGCGCAGGATGTGCTGGATGTCCATCGAGTTCAACTCTTTCTCTCCAGTGCGCGCAACCGCTCGCGCAGCGAGTACAAGTGCCTCAGCGTGGCGGCATTCTTCTCCCAGGAGGCATTGTCATCGAAGGGAAAGGAGCCACTGTATTGGCCCGGCTTGCGGATCGAGCGCGAGATCAGCGTGCCCGCCGTGATGTGCACGTGATCGACGATCTCCAGGTGGCCCAGGATCATGGCTGCGCCGCCCACCGTGCAATGGCGGCCAATGCGCGCGCTGCCGGCCACGCCCACGCACCCGGCCAAGGCGCTGTGTGCACCGACGTGCACGTTGTGCGCGATCTGCACCAGATTGTCGAGCTTGACACCGTCGTCGAGCACGGTGTCTTCCAGCGCACCACGGTCGATACAGGTGTTGGCGCCGATCTCGACGTCGTCGCCGATGGCCACACCGCCGAGCTGCTCGATCTTCTCCCAACGGCCCTCGCTGGGCGCAAAGCCAAAGCCGTCGGCCCCGATCACCGCGCCGCTGTGCACGATGCCGCGCTGCCCGATGCAACAGCCGTCGGCGAGCACCACGCGCGGCTTGAGCACGGTGGCCGCGCCGACCTCGGCGCCCTGCCCGACGTGGCACTGTGCCCCGACCACGGCGGCGGCACCGATGCGCGCACCGCCGGCCACGAAGGCCAGGGGGCCGATGGAAGCCGTGGCGTCGATGCGGGCACCGGGCTCGACCACTGCCGAGGCGTGCACACCCGCGGTCGGCGTGCGCCGCACCCGGGTGGCCCACCATTGCGTAAGGCGCGCAAAGGCCAGGTAGGGGTCGGCGCAGACGATGGCCGCGCCGCGCGCCGCCGCGGCGTCGCGCAGGGCCGGACCGACGATGACGCAGCCGGCGCGAGTGGTGTTCAGTTGCGCCGCATAGCGCGGACGCGCGAGGAAACTGATGGTCTGCGCGTCGGCGTCTTCCAGCCCGCCAATGCGACCGACCTCCAGCGCGGCGTCGCCGATCAGTTCGCCGCCCAGCAGGGCGGCCAGTTCACCGATGCGCGCACGCACTGCCGGCCCGCCCGAGAAATGGGCCACGCCGGGCGCTCACTTGCCCGCGGGGGCCGGCCCGTTGAGCGCGCGGATCACCTTCTCGGTGATGTCCACGCGCGGACCCGCGAAGACCACTTCCTGCAGGATGAGGTCGTACTTTTCGGCGTCGAAGATCTGCTTGATGGCGCGGTTGGCGCGCTCCACCACCGCCGCCAGTTCCTCGTTGCGGCGCTGCGTGAGGTCTTCCTGGAATTCGCGGCGCTTGCGCTGCAGGTCTCGGTCCTGCTCGACGAGTTCGCGCTGGCGGCGGATCTTTTCCGATTCCGCCAGGGTCGGCTCTTCCTTCTGCAGCTTGTCGGCGGCGGCCTTCAGGCGCGCGGTCTGCTCGTTGAGGTCGCGTTCACGGCGGCTGAACTCGGCTTCCAGCTTGCCCTGTGCTGCCTTGGCAGGAGCGGCCTCGCGCAGCACGCGCTCGCTGTTGACATAGCCGATCTTGAGTTCCTGCGCTGCCGCCGGGGCGACCGCGGCCAGGCACAGTGCTGCCGTGGCGAGCAGCCGGATGGCTTGGGTCTTCATCAGAACGCGGTCCCGATCTGGAATTGGAATTCCTGGATTCTATCGTTGCGCTGCACGCGAAAGGGCTTGCCGTAGCTCATCTTCAAGGGGCCCACGGGCGAGATCCAGGACACGCCCAGACCGGCCGAGGCACGCAGTGAGTCGAGCGTCACCTTCTCGTCCTCGCGCCAGACGTTGCCGGTGTCGGCGAAGGCAAAGACGCGCAGGCTGCGGTCGTTGCCGGTCCCCGGCACCGGGAAGTAGAGCTCGGTATTGAAATTGAAGCGCCGGGCGCCGCCGATATAGGCGCCGGTGGGGTCGACCACGCCGAGCGAACCTTGCTCGAAGGTGCGCACCGAACCCAGACCGCCGCCGTAGAAGTTCTTGAACACCGGATAGGGTTTGCCGCCCAGGCCCTTGCCGTAGCCGAGTTCGGCATTCAGCCCCAGCGTCAGCTGGTACGGCAGGGGCCAGTACTCCTGGTACTGCAGATTGGTGCGCGTGTAGCGCACGTCGCCGAACAGGCTCCACTCCAGGTTGATGCGGGTGAAGCGGCCGGACCCGGGGGCGATGAGGCTGTCGCGGGCGTCGCGCGACCAGCCCAGGGTGAGCGGGAAGGCGTTGCTGGTCTCGCCGTAAAGCACACGGTAGTTGAGGTAGCTGAGGGGAATGCCGATGGAGCTGCCGATTTCCGTTCTCTCGAAACCCAGGCCCAGGAAGACGCGGTCATATTCCGAGAACGGGATGCCGAAACGCAAGGTGGCACCCGGCGTGACCAGGTCGTAGCTCTCGCCCAGGCTGTTGTAGGGCCGGCTGGCGCGGTAGAAGACATCGATGGCGCGCGAGATGCCGTCCACCGTCCAGTACGGGTCGACCGTGCTGACCACCAGGATGCGGTTGAAGTCGCTGGTATTGAGCTCGATACCCAGGTACTTGCCGGAACCGAAGGCGTTTTCCTGCTTGATCGAAGCGTTGAAGGTGAACTTCTCCGCGTTGGAGTAGCCGGCGCCGACGAGCAGGTTGCCGGTGGGCTTCTCGACGAGGTTGACGACCAGATCGACCTGGTCGGGAGAGCCCGGCACCTCCACGGTTTCGATGTCGACCTCGCTGAAATAGTCCAGCCGCGTGAGCCGCTCCTTCGACAGCTTGATCAGCCCGCCGTCGTACCAGGCCGACTCGAGCTGGCGGAATTCGCGCCGCACGACTTCGTCGCGCGTGCGCGTGTTGCCGGCCACCTCGATGCGGCGCACATAGACACGGCGCTGCGGCGTGGCGGCAAAGACCAGCTCCACCTGGCCGTTGGCGCGGTCGATCTCGGGCCGCGGCTCGATGCGCGCGAAGGCATAGCCGTACAGGCCGAACAGGTCCTGGAAGCGGCGCGCGGTGGCGGCCACGGCGTCGCCCTGGTAGGGCTGGCCGGGCCGTTGCAGCACCAACGAACGGAACTCGTCTTCCTTGCCGAGGTAGTTGCCCTCCAGGCGCACTGCCGTCACCGTGTAGGGCTGACCTTCGCGCACCGAAATGGCGATCGTGATGGTCTGCTTGTCGGGCGAGATCGTGACCTGCGTCGACTCGACGGCGAATTCGAGATAACCGCGGTTGACGTAGTGCGCGCGCAGCTTCTCCAGGTCGGCATTGAGCTTGCTGCGCGAGTAGCGGTCGGTCTTGCTGTACCAGGTGAGCCAGCCGCTCCTCGTGAGTTCGAACAGCGCCAGCAATTCCGATTCGGAGAAGACCGTGGCGCCGACGATGCGGATGTCGGCAATGCGCGCAGCGTCGCCTTCCGTCATGGTGAAGGTGACATTGACGCGGTTGCGCTCCAGCGGCGTCACCGTGGTCACGACTTCGGCGCCGTACAGGCTGCGGCTGAGGTACTGGCGCTTGATCTCCTGCTCGGCGCGGTCGACCAGTGCACGGTCGAAGGGCAGGCCCTCGCCGATGCCGGCATCGCGCAGCGACTTCGACAGCGGCTCCTGGTCGAATTCCTTGAGGCCGACGAAGCTGACGTTGGCGATGATCGAGCGCTCGTCGACGATGACCACCGCGACCCGGCCCTGGATCTCCAGCCGCACGTCCTTGAACAGGCCGGTGCCGAACAGCGAACGCAGCGCAGCCGAACCCTTGTCGTCGGTGTAGGTGTCGCCGATGCGGAACGGCAGCGCCGCGAAGACCGTGCCCGGGTCGGTGCGCTGCAGGCCTTCGACCCGAATGTCCTCGATCACGAAGGGCGTCACGGCGCGTGCGGCCGGGGCGGCTGCCGCCAGCGCGGCCACGACGACGAGCGCCGCGACCGGGCGCAGCGGCACGAACGGAGAGACAGGGAACATGGAGGTCAATGCAGGCCCAGCAGGCGGGCCACGTCGTTGAAAAGGGCGATCGACATCATCGCCAGCAGCACGGCAATGCCGCCGCGCTGCAAACGCGCCAGCCAGAGGTCGGAGACCGGGCGGCCGGTCACGGCCTCGAAAATGTAATACATCAGGTGGCCGCCATCGAGCATGGGCAATGGCAGCAGGTTCAGCACGCCCAGGCTCACGCTCACCAGCGCCAGGAAGCCGAGGTAGTACGCCAGGCCCTGCTGCACCGACTGGCCGGCGTAGTCGGCAATCGTGATGGGCCCGCTCAGGTTCTTCAGCGAGGCCTCGCCGACCAGCATGCGGCCCAGCATCTTCACCGTGAGCGCCGAGACCTCCCAGGTGCGCGAGGCGCCCTGCACCAGGCCTTCGACCGGGCCGTGGCGCACCGTCACCATCTCGGGCGGCTGGCCGACGAAGGCGTCTATGCGGCCCACGTTCTGGCCGCCGTCGCTGACGAGCCGCGGCGTGACCGCGATCTCGAACAGGCGGCCCTCGCGTTCGATCGACCAGCGTTGCTCGACGGGTCGGCCGTCGCGCACGCCGGCGCGGATGCGCTCGCGCAGGGTCTGCGCGTCGCTCACCGCCGCGCCGTCGACGGCCAGCACGCGGTCACCCTGGCGCAGCCCGGCCGCGGCCGCCGGGCCGCCGGCCTTGACCTCGCCCAGCACCGGTTCGCTGTAGGGCGCCCCCAGCCCCACCGTCTTCATGAGGCCAGCGTCGACCTCGCCCGGCTCGACGACGGACAGGTCGAGCACGACGGTGCGCGAACCGCGGCCGTCGCGGTCGCTCAGGCGCAACTGCACGGCTTCGCGCCGCATCGCCGCCTGCGTGACCTGCCAGCGCAGGTCGGTCATGGAGGCGATGTCCTGCCAGTCGCTGCCGTCGTGCGAGAGCGCGCGCACCCAGTCGCCGGCACGCAGGCCGGCGCGTTCGGCCGCGCTGGCCGCCGCGGGCGGGCCGAGCACGGCCTTTTGTTCGTCGATGCCGATCCAGTGTGCACCGGCGTAGAGCAGGATCGCCAGCCCCAGGTTGGCCAGCGGTCCGGCCGCCACGATGGCGGCGCGCTGCAGCAGCGGCTGGCGATTGAAGGCCCGTGCGATCTGCTCTGCCGGCACGTTGCCTTCGCGCTCGTCGAGCATGCGTACATAGCCCCCCAGCGGCAGCGCGCAGAGCACGAATTCGGTGGCATCCGGCGTGGCCTGGCGGCGCCAGACGACGCGACCGAAGCCCACCGAGAAGCGCAACACCTTCACCCCGCAGGCCACCGCCACGCGGTAGTGGCCGTATTCATGGATCACGATGAGCACGCCCAACGTGAACAGGAAGGCCAGCAGCGTGATCACGCGGCGAGCTCCCTCATGACCTGGCGGGCGATGTCACGCGCGCGGCCATCGAGTTCGAGCAGGTCGTCCAGCGTGTGGCTGGGTCCCAGCCGGGGCAGCAGGCGGTCCAGGGTGCGGGCATTGACACTGTGAATGGCGCCGAAGCCGATGGTTCCGGCCAGGAAGGCCGCCACGGCTTCTTCGTTGGCGGCATTCAGCACCGCCGTGGTGCCGGCCGGCGCGCGCAGTGCGTCCCAGGCCAGCTGCAGGCCCGGAAAGCGGCGCGGGTCGGGCGGCTCGAAGCTCAGCGACTGCAGCTGCTCGAAATCCAGCCGCGGCGCGCCGGATTCGATGCGTTCGGGGAACGACAGTCCGTAGGCAATGGGCACCTTCATGTCGGGCGTGCCCAGTTGCGCCAGCACCGAACCGTCGCGGCACACGACCATCGAATGGATGATGCTCTGCGGGTGGATGACGACCTTGATGCGCTCGGGCGCCAGGTCGAACAGCCAGCGGGCTTCGATGACTTCGAGCGCCTTGTTCATCATGGTCGCGGAGTCGACCGAGATCTTCTGCCCCATGACCCAGTTCGGGTGTGCCACGGCCATGGCCGGCGTCACTTCGTGCAGCGTCGCCGGGTCGCGCTTTCGGAAAGGGCCGCCACTGGCGGTCAGCACGATGTGGTCGATGCGCCGCGCCCAGGCCGAGCGGTCCTCGGGCAGGCACTGGAAGATGGCCGAGTGCTCGCTGTCGATGGGCAGCAGCGTGGCGCCGCCCGCGGCCACGGCCTGCATGAACAGTCCGCCGCCGACGACCAGTGCCTCCTTGTTGGCCAGCAGCAGCCGCTTGCCGGCGCGCGCCGCGGCCATGCAAGGCCGCAAACCGGCCGCACCGACGATGGCGGCCATCACGGCGTCGACCTCGCCGGCCGCCGCCAATTCGCACAAGGCCTCGGGGCCGACCCGGACTTCGGTCGCCAGGCCCTCGGCGGCCAGCAGGCGACGCAATTCCGCGGCCCGCGGTTCGGTCGGCAGC
Source organism: Rubrivivax sp. (assembly GCA_034522875.1). GTDB lineage: Bacteria > Pseudomonadota > Gammaproteobacteria > Burkholderiales > Burkholderiaceae_C > Rubrivivax. Next base: position 61,373 of record JAXHKY010000018.1, read on the forward strand.
ACGGCCACGCGCGGTCGAAAGCGCCGGCACTGTTCGAACAGCACGTCGACGCGTTGTTGCGCCGAGAGGCCGACCACCTGGAAACGCTCCGGGTGGCGCGCCACCACGTCGAGCGTGCTCGTTCCCACCGAACCGGTGGAACCGAGGATGACCAGGTTCAGACGCGCTTTCATGCGGCAGTTGGTCAAACGGAGCGGATCGACACCAGAGCCATGGCCGCCGGCAGCACCGGCAGCAGCGCGTCGACGCGGTCGAGCACGCCGCCGTGGCCGGGCAGCAAGCGGCTGCTGTCCTTGGCGCCGGCGGCCCGCTTGACGAGGGATTCGACCAGGTCGCCGACCACGCTCAGGCCCGCCAGCGCCAGCAGCGCGAGGGCAGTGCCGACCCAGCCCATGCTCTGCACCAGGCTCGAATACAGGCTCGGGCTGCCGAGGTCGAACCGGGTGTCCAGCCAGTTCCAGAACAACGCCAGCAACATCACCCCCGCCATGCCCGACCACACGCCTTCCCAGCTTTTGCCCGGGCTGATGGACAGCGCCAGCTTGCGCCGGCCTAGAGTGCGGCCGCCGAAATAGGCAGCGATGTCGGCCATCCACACCAGGCCCAGCATCGACAGCATGAAATTGATGCCGATGACGCGGGCGTCGGTGAGCGCCAGCCAGGCGGCCCACAGCGCGATCAGGCCCAGCCCCCAGCGCAAGGGGCGCGCCAATTGCGGCCAGGCGGCGGGCCCGGTGCGCAGCGCGAGTGCGCCGCACACGACCCACAGCGTGGCCACGCTCCACCACAAGGGCGCGGGCGCGCGATCGCTCCAGCCCTGGCTGAAGGCGGCACCGCCGGCCAGCGCCACCGCGGCACCCATGCCCAGGGCCAGGCCGTTGCCGGCCTGGTTCAGACGCCCCCACTCCCAGCCGGCGGCGGCGACCAGCGCCAGCGTGAGCAGTGCGAACGGCCACAGGCTGCTCGCCATGAGCGAGGCCAGGATCAGGCCAACGAGCACGAGTGCCGTGACGATGCGCTGGCGCAGCATCCTAGCGGTCTTCGCGCACGACGGGCTGCGGCCGGATGCCGCCGAAGCGCCGGTCGCGCTGGGCGAAGGCCGTCAACGCGGCGTCGATCTCGACCTCGCCGAAATCGGGCCACAGGCATTCGGTGAAGAACAGCTCCGAATAGGCGGCCTGCCAGAGCAGGAAGTTGCTCATGCGCATTTCGCCGCCGGTGCGGATGAACAGGTCGGGGTCGGGAGCGAAGGACAGTGCCATGTGCCGCGACAGCCACTCCTCGTCGACCGTTTCCGGGTCCACGCCTTCGGCCAGCGCGCGGCGGCAGGCCTGCACCACGTCCCAGCGGCCGCCGTAATTGAATGCCACCGCCAGCGTGATGCGGTCGTTGTGCTGCGTCAGCAATTCGGCGTGCTCCCAGGCACGGCGCAGTTTGTCGGAGACGGCGGAACGGTCGCCTACGATGCGGATGCGCACGCCGTCGCCGGCCAGCTTGGTGAGGTATTTGGATACCGCCACCAGGACCAGGCTCATCAGGCCCGAGACTTCCTCGGTGGGGCGTTTCCAGTTCTCGGACGAGAAGGCGAAGACGGTGAGGTAGCGCACGCCGCGGTCGGCGAAGGCATTCACGGCTCGAACCAGCGCATCCACTCCCTGCTTGTGACCGAAGAAGCGCGGCATGTAGCGCTGCCGCGCCCAGCGGCCGTTGCCGTCCATGACCACGGCCACATGGCGCGGCACGGCCGGCGCATCGGCGTTGGGCAGCGGATGACCCGCGGCCTTGGCGACCGGGGCGGATGCGTGCGCCGCGGTCTCGACCAGCGGCAATTCGGGCATCGGCACGGTGGGCATGGATGGCAGCCGCCTCAGACCGCCATCACTTCCGCTTCCTTGCCATGCACGAGGCGGTCGATCTCGGCAATGACGCGGTCGGTCAGACGCTGCACCTCGTCCTGGGCCCGGCGCTCGTCGTCCTCGGCCACGTGCTTGTCCTTGAGCAGGCGCTTGAGGTGTTCGTTGGCCTCGCGGCGAACGCTTCGCACGGCGATGCGCGCCTCCTCTCCGGTATGGCGCACGACCTTGGTCAGCTCCTTGCGCCGCTCCTCGGTCAACGCCGGCATCGGCACGCGCAGCAGGTCGCCCTGCGACGACGGGTTGAGCCCCAGGTCGGACTCGCGGATGGCCTTCTCGATCTTCGGCCCCATGCCCTTCTCCCAGGGCTGCACGGTGATCGTGCGGGCGTCGAGCAGCGTCACATTGGCGACCTGGCTGATCGGCACCGACGAACCGTAGTAGTCGACGTGCACCTGGTCCAGCAGCCCGGGGTGGGCGCGGCCGGTGCGGATCTTGTGCAACTCGTTCTTGAACGCCTCGATGGTCTTGCCCATCTTCTGCTCGGCGGTCTTCTTGATGTCTTCGATGGTCATGGCTGATGCGGCTCCTCAAACGTGCACCAGGGTGCCTTCGTCCTCGCCCATCACCACGCGCTGCAGGGCGCCGGGCTTGTTGATGCTGAACACCTTGATGGGCAGCTTCTGGTCGCGGCACAACGCGAAGGCCGTGGCGTCCATCACCTGCAGGTTCCGGGAAATGGCTTCGTCGAAGCCGATGCGCGCATAGCGCGTGGCGTGCGGGTCCTTGTGCGGGTCGGCGCTGTACACGCCGTCGACCTTGGTCGCCTTGAGCACGATCTCGGCGCCGATTTCGGCGCCGCGCAGCGCCGCAGCGGTGTCGGTGGTGAAAAAGGGGTTGCCGGTGCCGGCGGCGAAGATCACGACCTTGCCTTCTTCCAGGTACTGCAGGGCCTTCGGGCGCACATAGGGTTCGACAACCTGCTCGATGCTGATGGCCGACATCACTCGCGCCGTCATGCCCTCCTGGCGCATGGTGTCGGCCAGCGCCAGCGCGTTCATCACCGTGGCCAGCATGCCCATGTAGTCGGCGGTGGCGCGGTCCATGCCCACCGAGCCGCCGGCCACGCCGCGGAAGATGTTGCCGCCGCCGATCACCACCGCGACCTCGCAGCCCAGCGCCGTGATGCCCTGCACCTCGCGCACCATGCGCACGATGGTGGCGCGGTTGATGCCGTAGGCGTCGTCGCCCATCAAGGCCTCGCCCGAAAGCTTCAGCAGGATGCGCTTGTACGCCGGCATCGATTCCACTCCATGCAAAACCTGCAGTGTAAGGCGGCGCATCGCGCGCCCCCTTGCACCTCCGGCCGCCCTACTGCGCCTTGGCCGCCGCCACCTGGGCCGCCACTTCGGCGGCGAAATCGTCGACCTTCTTCTCGATGCCCTCGCCCACCACGTAGAGCGTGAAACCGGCCACCTGGGTGGCCTTTTCCTTGAGCATCTGCTCCACGGTCTGCTTGTCGTTCTTGACGAAGGGCTGGTTGAGCAGCGAAACCTCCTTCAGGAACTTCTGCACCGAGCCTTCCACGCGCCGCGACACGATCTCGGCCGACTGCGCCGGCTTGCCTTCGGCCACGGCCTTGGCCGAGTCTTCGGCGGCCTTCTCGGCGGCCACCCGGCGCTCGACCTCGATCAGTTCGGCCGGCACGTCCGCGGTGGCCAGCGCCTTGGGCTTCATCGCTGCCACGTGCATGGCCACGTCCTTGGCCGCGACCTCGTCGCCCGTGTACTCGACGATGACGCCGATGCGCGTGCCGTGCAGGTAACTGGCCAGCGCGCCGCCGCCGGCATAACGCCTGAAGCGGCGCACCGACAGGTTCTCGCCGATCTTGCCGATCAGGCCCTTGCGCACGTCTTCCACCGTGGGGCCGAAGCCGTCCTGCGCCAGCGGCAGCGCCGACAGTGCGCCCACGTCGGCCGGGGCATGTTCGGCGACGAGCGCAGCGCACGACCGGGTGAAGGCCAGGAAGGAGTCGTTCTTGGACACGAAATCGGTTTCGCAGTTGACCTCGATCAGCGCGCCGGTGCGGCCGTGCACCACGGCGGCGATCACGCCTTCGGCCGTGATGCGGGACGCGGCCTTGCTGGCCTTGCTGCCGAGCTTGACGCGCAGGATTTCTTCGGCACGCGCGGCGTCGCCTTCGGCCTCGATGAGCGCCTTCTTGCACTCCATCATCGGCGCATCGGTCTTGGCGCGCAGTTCGGCCACCATGCTTGCAGTGATTGCGGGCATCGTTCTCTCCAGTGAAATACGGTCGACCAGCGGGCCTCGGGGCGAGGACGTCGCGGCCCGGCGGCGGTGAAGGCAGCGCGGCGCCACGGGCGCCAAAGGCGCCGCGGACGCCGCGGACGCAGGGGCGCAGCAGTCAGGCTTCTTCGTTGACTTCCACGAACTCGTCGCCGCCGGCGACGGCCTGCACCACCTCGCTGGTGGCGTTGGCCTTGCCTTCCAGCACGGCGTCGGCCACGGCACGGGCGTACAGCGCCACGGCCTTGGCCGAGTCGTCGTTGCCGGGGATCACGTAGTCGATGCCGATCGGCGAGTGGTTGGTGTCGACGACGCCGATCAACGGGATGCCCAGCTTCCTGGCCTCGGCCACCGCGATCTTGTGGAAGCCGACGTCGATGACGAACATGGCGTCGGGCAGCGCGCCCATGTCCTGGATGCCGCCGATGTCCTTCTCGAGCTTGGCCAGCTCGCGGTCGAACATGAGCGCTTCCTTCTTGATCATGGCCTCGGTGCCCGCTTCCTTGGTCACCTGCATGTCCTTGAGCTTCTTCAGCGAGCCCTTCACGGTCTTGAAGTTGGTGAGCATGCCACCGAGCCAGCGCTGGTCGACGAACGGCATGCCGCAGCGCTGCGCTTCCATCGCGATGACCTCGCGCGCCTGGCGCTTGGTGCCGATCATCAGGATGGTGCCGCGCTTGCTGGAGAGCTTGCGCACGAATTTCATCGCCTCCTCGAAGAGCGGCTGCGTCTTCTCGAGGTTGATGATGTGGATCTTGTTGCGATGGCCGTAGATGTACGGGGCCATCTTGGGGTTCCAGAAGCGGGTCTGGTGTCCGAAATGGACGCCCGCCTCCAGCATTTCACGCATGGATACAGTCATGGAAGCTCCGAAGGTTGAGTCTAGAATCCCGCCGCTGAATCGCTGGGCCAGGCGCCGTTCCGGGGGAGGAACGCCACGCCACACAGCGACACCTGTCGGTTCGGTCGGGTTCGCGATTTGCCTGCCTCAGAAGAACACGAATTCGGGGCCATGGACGGCGCGAGCCGATGGCGTCGCACCTTCCAGAACTCCAACCTCGATCGAGGCAAACCTGCAGATGTTCAGCACGCGGCCCGCGCCGGGCCGGCGCATGACGATGCGCGTCGCCGTGGTCGGCGCCGGCATCGTGGGCGTGGCCACGGCCTACGAGCTGGCCGCCCTGGGCCTGGAGGTCACCGTCTTCGAACGCCGCAACAGCGTGGCCGCCGAGGCGAGCTTCGCCGATGCCGGCGTGCTGTCCGCCAGCCACGTGGCACCCTGGGCCGCACAGGGCATGCGGCGTCAGGTGCTGCAGCAGCTGCTGCACCGCCCTGCCGCCGTGCGATTCGGCGGCTGGAATGCGTGGTCGCATCTGCCCTGGATGTGGCGATGGTGGCGCGCCTGCCGGCCGCAGGTGCATGCGGCCCACCGGGCGGCGCTGCTGCGCCTGGCCCAGTTCAGCCGCGAACGGCTGCTGGAACTGACCCGGCTGCTGCGCCTGGACTTCCAGCAGATGCCCGGCTTCCTGGTGCTGCTGCGCACCGGGCGCGATCTGGCGCGGGCGCAGTCCGGGCTGTCGCTGCTGCGCGCAGCCGGCGTCGCCCACGACGTGGTGGACGCGGCGCGCTGCCGGCAGCTCGAGCCGGGCCTCAACCCCGAGACCGCGCTGGCCGCCGCGATCCACCTGCCGCACGACGGCGTGGGCAACTGCCGCCACTTCGCGCACCTGCTGAAGGCCGAAGCACAGCGGCTGGGTGCACGTTTCTGCTTCGACAACGACGTGCGCAGCCTGGCGCCCGGCGCCCGGCCGACGCTGGCCACCGCTGACGGGCAGCCGCACGAATTCGACGCCGTGGTGCTGTGCGCCGGGGTGCAGGCCAGTGCGCTGCTGGCCTCGATCGGCCTGAAGCTGCCGCTGTTGCCGATCCACGGCCATTCGGTGACGGCGCCAGTGCGGCATGTCGATGGCCACCCGCCGCTGGGGCCCCGCGCGGCCTTGATGGACGAGACCCACAAGGTCGCCATCACGCGGCTGGGTCAGCGCATCCGGGTCGCCGGCGTGGCCGAGATCGGCGGCCGGCTCGACCGCATCGACCCGGCAGCGCTGCGCACCCTGTACCGCGTGCTCGACGACTGGTTCCCCGGCGCGGCGCTCACGCGCCAGGCGCAGCACTGGAAGGGTGCGCAACCGACGCTGCCCGACGGTCCGCCGGTGCTGGGGCCCAGCGCCGCACCCGGCGTCTGGCTCAATCTGGGCCACGGTGCCAGCGGCTGGACGCTGGCCTGCGGATCGGCGCGTGTGCTCGCGGAGACGGTTGCAGGGCACGAGGCTCCGCTGGACATTTCCGGACTGACCGCCGAACGGCTGCGTTGATCGGCCCGGTCAGGCGCGAAGCCGCGGTGTCGAACCGGGCCACGCGGCGCGACAATCGCCGCATGAGCCTTCATGACGGCATCGTCCACATCTCGGCCGCGGGTGGACCGTGGCCGCTGCACGACGCCGACGCCTCACGCGCCGCGGAACACGCGGCCTTGGCGCTGCACGCCCCGCATGTGCTGATGGCGCGTGCCGGCTTGGCCGTCGCCCGGCTGGCCATGGCCTGGGCGCCGCAGGCACGGCGGGTGCAGGTGCTGGCCGGCCCGGGCAACAACGGCGGCGACGGCCTGGTCGCGGCGCGCCACCTGCACGCGGCCGGCGTGGCGGTCCGCGTCAGCCTGCTGGCCGATCCGCAACACCTGCCGGTCGATGCCGCGCAAGCGCTGAACGACGCGCAGCAGGCCGGCGTGGCCATCGACGTCGGCCGCCTCGGCGATGGCGAGGCCGACTTGTGCATCGACGCCTTGCTCGGCATCGGTGCATCGCGTGCACCGCAAGGCCTGATCGCAGCCGCCATCGCGGCCGTCAACGCACAGCGGGTGCCGGTGCTGGCCGTCGACCTGCCCTCCGGCCTGCACCCCGACACCGGCGCCCTGCTCGGCCCGGCCGCAGTGCGCGCCGGCGCCACGCTGGCGCTGCTGACGCTCAAGCCCGGTTGCTGCACGGGCCAAGGCCGCGACCAGGCCGGTGAACTCTGGCTCGACACGCTGGGCGTGATGGCGCCGGCCCCGACGGCCTGGCTGAGCGGGCCGCCGCTTCGGCCGCCGCGCCGGCATGCCGCGCACAAGGGCAGTTTCGGCGACGTGGCCGTGGTCGGCGGCGCGCCTGGCATGGTGGGTGCCGCGTGGCTGGCGGCGCGCGCCGCCCTGACCGCCGGCGCCGGCCGCGTCTACTGCAGCCTGCTCGACCCGCAAGCGGCCACGGCCGACCCCGCCCGGCCGGAGTTGATGGCGCGCCCGGCCTGGTGGCACTCGCCGCCGGCACTGCTGGCCCAGGGCACGGTGGTCTGCGGCTGCGGGGGCGGCGGGGCGGTGCGTGCCGCGCTGCCCCCGCTGCTGTCGCATGCGGGTCGGCTGGTGCTCGACGCCGATGCGCTGAACGCCCTGGCCGCCGACCCGGCGCTGCAGCCGCTGTTGCGCGCACGCGCGGCGCGCGGGCTGGCCACGCTGCTCACGCCGCATCCGCTGGAGGCCGCGCGACTGCTGCAGACGGGCCGCGCCGAGGTGCAGCGGGATCGCCTGGCGGCGGCCCGGCAACTGGCCGCCGATACCGGTGCGGCCGTGCTGCTCAAGGGGTCGGGCAGCGTGATCGCGGCGGCCGGCCGGTCGCCGCACATCAACCCGACCGGCAACCCCGCACTGGCCACGGCCGGCACGGGTGACGTGCTCGCCGGCTGGGCCGCCGGGCTATGGGCGCAGCAGCCCGAGGCGGCGGCCGCCGACGTGGCCGTGGCCGCCGCCTGGCAGCATGGCCGCGCCGCCGACCTTTTTGTGCAGGCGGGCCACCGGGGTCCGCTGCGCGCCGCCGATCTGGTGGAGGCGCTGGCCCGGCTACCTTCGACCTGATCGGCGCCGGCCGAGGCAGACCGGCCCCGCACCGAGCCGAGCCGAGCCGAGCCGAGCCGAGCCGAGCCGAGCCGAGCCGAGCCGAGCCGAGCCGAGCCGAGTTTGCGCCTGAATCGCGCTTCGGCACTCGGGCCCAGCCTGCGTCGCTGTTCGTCGCCCCCCCGTCCGGCCCTCAGCGCGGCTCAGCGCGGCTCAGCGCCGCGTGCGCGGCTTGGGCGAGGGCCGTTGCGCACCGGGCTTGCGCGACCGCGTGCCGCCTTCCGCGGCACCCTGGCTCCGGGCGCTGCGCGACGCCGTCTTCACGGCACGGTCGGTGGCGCGCACGCTGGCCAGCTCCGCCACCGCAGAGCCGGGCGCACGGACCTTGTCGCCGCGCACCGACGGCCGTTCGCCCTCGCCTTCGCGCACCACGCGGAAGTCGATCTTGCGCCCGTCCAGGTCGACGCGGCTGACCTGCACCCGCACGCGCGCGCCCACGGCGTAGCGGATGCCGGTGCGTTCACCGCGCAGTTCCTGGCGTGCTTCGTCGAAGCGGTAGTACTCGCCGCCGAGCTCGGTGATGTGCACCAGGCCCTCGACATAGAGCGCGTCCAGCGTCACGAACAGGCCGAAGCTCGTCACGGTGCTCACGGTGCCGGAGAATTCCTCGCCCAGGTGCTCGCGCATGTAGCGGCATTTGAGCCAGGCCTCGACATCGCGGCTGGCCTCGTCGGCACGGCGTTCGTTGGCGCTGCAGTGGGCACCCCCACCGATTCCCACAATGCCATCTCCTGCGACAACGGCTTGGCCGGGCGTTGCGCCACCTTGCCGCCGCGGCGCACTTCGGGCACACGCGTATGTTCGCTCGGCGCCAGGTGGAAGCGGCGCGATCCGAGCAGCGCCTTGATGACACGGTGCACCAGCAGGTCGGGGTAACGCCGGATCGGACTCGTGAAGTGCGTGTAGGCGCCGTAGGCCAGGCCGAAGTGGCCGGCGTTGGATGCCGTGTAGATGGCCTGCTGCATCGACCGCAGCAGCATGGTGTGGATCTGCGTCGCGTCGGGCCGGTCCTGCGTGGCCTGCGCGATGGCCTGGTACTCGCCCGGCGCCGGGTCGTCGCTCAGGTGCAGGCCGATGCCCAGGGCCTTCAGGTAGCCCTGCAGGATCAGCCGCTTTTCGGGCGTGGGGCCTTCGTGCACGCGGAACAGGCTCGGGTGCTCGCCGGCAGTGATGAATTCGGCGGCGCAGACATTGGCCGCCAGCATGGATTCCTCGATCAGCTTGTGCGCCTCGGTGCGCGTGCGCGGCACGATCTTCTCGATGCGACCGCTCTCGTCGCAGACGATCTGCGTCTCGGTGGTCTCGAAGTCCACCGCGCCGCGCTGCGCGCGCTGCTTGAGCAGGGCGCGGTAGGCCTCGTGCAGGTGCAGCAGGTGCGGCACGATCTCCGGCCGCCGGTGCGCCTCGGGGCCACGGGTATTGGCCAGCATGGCCGCCACCTCGGTATACGTCAGCCGCGCATGCGAGTGGATCACCGCGGGGTAGAACTGGTAGGCGTCGATGCGGCCGTCGCCGTCCACGACCATGTCGCAGACCATCGCCAGGCGGTCCTGCCCGGGGTTCAGCGAACACAGGCCGTTGGACAGCTTCTCGGGCAGCATGGGAATCACGCGGCGCGGGAAGTACACCGAGGTGGCGCGCTCGTAGGCGTCGTCGTCGATCGCCTCACCCGGCTTCACGTAGTGGCTGACGTCGGCAATGGCCACCAGCAGCCGCCAGCCTTCCAGCGCCGTCTTGCCGCGGCCGCGCTTGAACGGTTCGCAATACACGGCATCGTCGAAGTCGCGTGCGTCCTCGCCGTCGATGGTGACCAGCGGCACGTCGGTGAGGTCGACGCGGTGCTTGCGGTCGACGGCGCGGATGCGGTCGGGCAGCGCGGCCGCGGCGGCCAGCGTTTCGGTCGAGAACTGGTGCGGTACCTCGTACTTGCGCACGGCGATCTCGATCTCCATGCCGGCGTCGTCGATCTCGCCCAGCACCTCGGCGACGCGGCCCACCGGCTGCGAATGCAGCGAGGGCGGCTCGGTCAGCTCCACCGACACCACCTGCCCCACTGCGGCGCTGGCGGTGGCGTTCTTGGGGATCAGGATGTCCTGGCCGTAGCGGCTGTCCTCGGGCGCCACCAGCCACTGCCCGCCTTCGTGCAAAAGGCGGCCGATGATCGGCGTCTTGCGGCGCTCGAGGATGTCGACGACGCGACCTTCGGGACGGCCCTTGCGGTCGAGACGCAGCACGCGCACGCGCACGCGGTCGCGATGCAGCACGCTGCGCATTTCCTGCGGCGACAGATAGATGGCGGGGTCGCCGTTGTCGGGGACGACGAAGCCGTGGCCGTCGCGGTGGCCCTCGACGCGGCCGTCGATTTCGCCCGCCAGGGCGGGGCCGGCGGCGGCGGCGCTTGGTGCAGTGATTTCTTTGATGATATGATCCTTTGTTCTGAAAAAAGCCCAGGTGGCGGAATTGGTAGACGCACTAGTTTCAGGTACTAGCGCTTAACGGCGTGGGGGTTCGAGTCCCTTCCTGGGCACCAGACACAGTCAGTGAAATCGAGTGAAATGGCCGACAGCGATGTCGGCCATTTTCATTTTCAGACGACAAATTTCTTCGCCAGCCCGTCCGGGCGCAGGCCGTCGTATTCCTCGAACGGTTGGTGGATCCAGGGGCTGGTCGGCAACTTTTCCACGTAGTAGTCGGGGAGGTAGGTCGACACGCCCTTGACCCAGATCACCGCGGCGCGCAGCTCCCGGATCGACGGCATGCCGCGCAGGCGTTCGACCACCGCGCGCAGCGTGTGGCCGGTATCGGCCAAGTCGTCGACCAGCAGCACGCGGCCGGCCACCTCGCCGCGGGGCATGGTGATGTATTTGGCCAGGTCCAGCCGGCCCTGGATGGTGCCGGCCTCGGCGCGGTAGGAACTGGTGGACATGATGGCCAGCGGCTTGTCGAAGACGCGCGACAGCACGTCGCCCGGCCGCATGCCGCCGCGCGCCAGGCACAGGATCTGGTCGAACTCCCAGCCCGAGTGGTGCACCTTCAGCGCCAGCCGCTCGGTGAGCAGGTGGTATTCGTCCCAGGACACGTACAGGTGCTTGCCATCGTCGGTGAGCATGCTCGCGGTCTCCTCGTCGTGCTGTGGTCTTCAGGCCCGAGAACGGGTGCCGCAGCAGGATGGTGTGCACGCGGTCGGGGCCAGTGGACACCATGTCGATGGGTGCGCCGATCAGCGCCTGCATGCGCTCCAGGTAACGTCGCGCATTCAACGGCAGCTGCTCCCAGTTCGTCAGCCCCGCCGTGGTGTCGCTCCAGCCCGGCAGCGTTTCGTACACCGGCCGGCAGGCGACGATCTCGTCGGCGTCCAGCGGCAGGATGTCGACCACGCGGCCGTCGAGTTCATAGCCGGTGCAGATCTGGATCTCGGGCAGGCCGTCGAGCACGTCGAGCTTGGTGATGCACAGCCCGGAGACACCGTTGATGATCATGCTGCGCTTCAGTGCCGCGGCGTCCAGCCAGCCGCAGCGCCGCGCGCGGCCGGTGACGACGCCGCGCTCTTGGCCGACCGTGCTCAGGTGGTGGCCCACCGTGCCGGGCAGGTCGATGTCCAGCTCGGTCGGGAACGGGCCGCCGCCGACGCGCGTGGTGTAGGCCTTGGTGATGCCCAGAATGTAGTGCAGTTGCCCGGGGCCCAGCCCCGATCCGGCGGCCGCGTTGCCAGCCACGCAGTTGCTCGACGTCACATAAGGGTAGGTGCCATGGTCGATGTCGAGCAGCGTGCCTTGAGCGCCCTCGAACAGCAAGTTCTCCCCGCGCAGGTGGGCCTGGAACAGCCGGTAGCCGACATCGGCCATCAGCGGCTTGATCTGCTCGGCGGCACGCAGCGCGTCGTCCAGCATCGGTTGCAACGGCATGGGTTTGCTGCCCAGCGCGCCGGCGAGTTCGGCGTTGTGCAGCTCCAGCAGTTCGGCCAGCCTGGCCTCGAGCCGCGCCGGGTGCTTGAGGTCCTGCACGCGCAGCGCACGGCGCGCGACCTTGTCCTCGTAGGCCGGACCGATGCCCTTGCCGGTGGTACCGATCTTGCCGCCGCCGCTGCTTTCGCGCCGCGCCTCGCGCGCACGGTCGATCTCGACATGAAAGGGCAGGATCAGCGGGCAGGATTCGCTGAGGAACAGCCGCGAACGCACGTCCACGCCGAGCTGTTCGATGCGCTCGATCTCGACCAGCAGATGCTGCGGGTCGACGACCACGCCGTTGCCGATGTAGCAGGCCACGCCCTCGCGCATCACGCCCGAAGGGATCAGCTGCAGCGCCGTCTTGCGCCCATTGATGACCAGCGTGTGCCCGGCGTTGTGGCCGCCCTGGAAACGCACCACGCCCTGGGCGTGGTCGGTGAGCCAGTCGACGATCTTGCCCTTGCCCTCGTCGCCCCCACTGGGTGCCCACGACAACGACGTTGCGGCCGGCGCGGGGCGGAATGACTGCTTGCATGGGTCTGGGGTCCTCGGATGAATCAGGGGGTCGGCGCTGCCGCGGCGTCGACGCTGCGCAGCGTCCAGCGGCCGCCGACGGGAACCAGCTCCCGGTCGCAGTCGAAAGCCGCCGCCTCGGGTTCGTGCCCGGGCAGAACGGTGAGCACGGTCTCGCCGGCGGCACGCAGACGCCGTACCGCCGCACGCAACTCTAAGTCCTCGCCCCAGGGGGCGCGGATCGCGGTGGGTACCGGCGTCGCGGCCGCCACTTCGGCCAGGGTCTTGAGGTCGAGGCTGAAGCCCACGGCCGGCCGGTTGCGGCCGAAGATGGCGCCGACCTCGTCGTAGCGCCCGCCGCGCGCCAGCGCGTCGCTGCAGCCGGCGCCATAGACGGCGAAGCGCGGGCCGCTGTAGTAGGCATAGCCGCTCATGTCGGAAAGATCGAAGCCGATGCGCAGGTCGGGGTAGGCCTGGCGCAGGTGCGTGGCCAGCCACTGCAGGTCGTCCAGCGCCCGGCGCACCAGCGTGCGCGCCGGCAGCTCGCGCCGCGCCGCGCCCAGCATCTCGTCGCCTCCGTACAGCCGCAGCAGGGACTGCAGCGCGGCACGCGCCTCCTCGGGCGCGCCGCGTGTGAGGGCGGCCACGGCCGGGCCATCCTTCTCCGACAGCGCGTGCGCCACGTCCTGCAACTGCGCCGCTTCCAACGGCACCCCCGCCAGCACGCCGCGCAGCACGCGCGCGTCGGCCAGGTCGATGACAGGCTGTGTCACGCCGGCCAACTGCAGGCAGTCCAGCGCCAGCTCGGCCGCTTCGAGGTCGGCTTCCAGGCCGGCGTGGCCGAAGATCTCGGCGCCGAACTGCAGCGGTTCGCGCGTTGCCGCCAGCCCGGCCGGTCGCGTATGCAGCACCGGCCCGCAGTAGCACAGGCGGGTGATGCCTTCGCGGTTGAGCAGGTGGGCGTCGATGCGCGCGGCCTGCGCCGTGGTGTCGGCGCGCAGCCCCAGCGTGCGGCCGCTGAGCTGGTCGACGAGCTTGAAGGTCTGCAGGTCGAGTTCACGACCGGTGCCCGAGAGCAGCGACTCCAGATGCTCCAGCAGCGGCGGCATCACGAGTTCGAAGCCATAGCCGCGCGCCCGGTCGAGCAGGCCGCGGCGCAGATCTTCGATGCGTCGCGCCTGGGTCGGCAGGACGTCGGCAATGTGCTCGGGCAGCAGCCAGGCAGAGAGCATGAACCGGACCCGTGTTGAAAGCGGCATTGTACGAGGCGCATCAAGGCGCCCCGCCGTCGCGGCGGATCAACGCCAGACGGCCAGCAACACCAAGCCCGCCACCATACTGCTCAGGCCCAGGAAGCGGATCTGACCGTCGGACAGTCGTGTGGCGCGCTCGAATATCGAGCGCCAGCGGTCGGGGCTGAAGAAGGGCAGCAGACCCTCGACGACCAGCATCAGGGCCAGCGCGCCTAGCAGCAGGTCGCCCATGGCCGGACCGGTACGGGCTGTCGATGCAAGACGCGCCGTGCTGCCGCCTACTTGCCCTGTGGCATGCCGCCGCGCATGGCGCGGAAGAACTCGCTGCTCGGGTCGAGCACCATCATGTCGCTGCGTTCACGGAAGCTTGCCCGGTAGGCCTCCAGGCTGCGGTAGAACTGCGCGAACTGCGGGTCGCGGCCGAAGGCTTCGGCGTAAAGAGCCGAGGACTTGGCGTCACCCTCGCCCTTGACCTTTTGCGCGTCGCGGTAGGCCTCGGCGATGATCACCTCGCGCTGGCGGTCGGCGTCGGCGCGGATCTTCTCGCCGTCGGCCGCGCCCTGGGAGCGCAGTTCGTTGGCCACCTGCTTTGCGTTCGGACTCCATGCGCCGGTAGACCGAGTCGGTGATGTCGGCGACGAAGTCCACCCGCTTGATGCGCACGTCGACGATCTCGATGCCGAAGTCCTTCGCTTCCTCGATCAGCCGGGTCTTCACGTCATTCATGACCTTCTCGCGTTCGGTGGCCAGCACGCTGGCGACGTTGCGCTTGGTGATCTCCTCGTTGAAAGCCGCCTGCACCACCGGAGCGAGGCGGTTTTCCAGGTTGCGGAAGTCGGCACCGTTGTTGCGGATGAACTGGCGCGGCTCCGACAGGCGCCACTTCACCCAGCCAGTCGATGACCAGGCTCTTCTTCTCGGCGGTGAAGATAGGCCGGGTCTCGGGGCTGTCCACGCGTCTGCACGCGCTTGTCCAGGAAGACCACGTTCTGAAACGGAGGCGGCAACTTGAACTTCAGCCCCGGTTCGTTGATAACTTCCTTGATCTCACCCAGGGCGTAGACGACGCCGACCTGGCGCTGGTCGACGACGAACAAGGTGCTGGCGGCGATCATCAGCACCACCAGGGTGCCAGCGACAAAAAGTCCGATGCGGTTCATGGTCATGGGTCCTGCCGATCAACGTCCCTCGCGATCGCGCGTGCGCGCGCCGTCGCGGGAGCGGATATCCACACTCTGGGTGCCGGTGGGGTCGATCGAGCTCGGCGACGGCACGTTGGCCGCCGCTGCGCTGCCAGCCGCCGGTGTGGCTCCTTGCTGCAGCAGCTTGTCCAGCGGCAGATACAGCAGGTTGGAGCCGGCCCGACTGTCGACCATGATCTTGGTGACGTTCGAGTACACCTGCTGCATCGTCTCGAGATAGAGGCGGTCTCGTGTCACGGCCGGCGCACGCTGGTACTCGGTGAGTACCCGAGCGGAAGCGCTGCGCATCGCCCTCGGCCTGGGCGGTGACGCGCGCCTTGTAGCCTTCCGCCTCTTCGAGCAGGCGCGCCGCCGTGCCGCGCGCCTTCGGAATCACGTCGCTGGCGTAGGCCTGGCCTTCGTTCTTGAAGCGGTCACGGTCGGCACCGGCCTTCAGCGCGTCGTTGAAGGCGGCCTGCACCTGGTCGGGCACGAATACGTTCTGCACATTGACGTTGGAAACCACGATGCCGGCCTTCAGGCGGTCGAGCTGGGCCTGGATCGACTTGCGCAGGTCGGCGGCGATGGCGTCGCGCTGCTCGTCCAGCGCCTGGTCGACCCTGCTGCGACCGAGCGATTGCGCGCACCGCCGATTCGGCGGCCTCGACCACGGCCTCGTCGGGACGAAAATTCTCGAACAGGTAGGCGCGTGCGTCGGCGCGCCGATACTGCACGACGAAGCGAATGTCGACGAGATCTACTCATCCTGCATCAGCATCGAGGATAGCCCGCAGCCCGGTGGCCTGCACCACGGCATTGCGCCCCACCTCCGCCGACTGCAACTGCGTCACCGCCACCACCTCGTGCGCCTGCACCGGGTACGGCAAACGCCACTGGAAGCCGGCGTCCTTGGTGTGGCTGTACTTGCCGAAGGTGGTGA
>JAXHKY010000019.1:0-77917 GCA_034522875.1 Rubrivivax sp.
CACGTCGCAGGCGTGGGCGAGGTCACGCTGGACATCGGCCCCGCCGAGTAGACCCCCACCGCACCCTTCACGAAGACCCCAACGGCCCCGGCTGCATGCCGGGCCCTGGCCACGCCATTCCCCACCTCTTTCGAAGACCGACATGAACCTCGCCCAATCCCTGCCCCGGCTCGCCGTGGCTGCCGCTCTCGGCGCCGCCACCGTGGGCGCGCACGCCCAGGCCCTGAAGCTGGGCCACATCACGCCGCCCACGCACGTGTGGCACCAGGTGTCGGAGAAGATCGCCACCGACCTGGGCACCGCCTCGGGCGGCAAGATGAAAGTCGCCGTGAGCCCGTTGCAGAAGCTGGGCAACGAAGCGCAGATGATCAACCTCATGCAGGCCGGTGCGCAGCAGTTCGGCATCTTCACCGTGGGCGGCCTGGCCAACCGCGAGGAGTCGTTCCTGGGCTGGTCGCTGCCCTATGTCTTCAAGGACGTGGCGCACGCCTCGCGCGCGGCCGGCACGCCAGCCGCGCAGGAGATGCTCAAGCGGCTGGACGCGCATGGACTCGTCGGCCTGGGCTATGCCTTCGCCGGCATGCGCCACGTGCTGTCGCTGCAGCCCGTGACGTCGGCCAAGGACCTGGCCAACAAGAAGATCCGCTCCTTCCCGAGCCCCATCTACAACGACTGGTGGATTGCCAACGGCGCCGCGCCCACGGCCATGCCGCTGTCGGAAGTGGCGCCGTCGCTGACGACCAAGCTGCTCGACGCGGTCGACGTGGACCTGGACGCCCTGGTCGGCCTGAAATTCCACCAGCAGGCGCCCAACCTCACGCTCACCAATCACATGGCCTTCCCGGCCGTGATCGTGGTGTCCAAGAAGTGGTGGGGCACGCGCTCGCCCGCCGAGCGCGACATGATCACCAAGGTGGTGGCCGGCGCCGAGAAGTGGGGCTGGCAGACCGCCATCGACGCCGACGTCAACAACCTGGCCAAGGCCAAGGCCGACGGCGCCAAGGTGGTGGCCAACCCCGACATCAAGTCGTTCCAGGCCGTGGGCGCGAAGATCCGCGACCAGTACACGGCCAAGAACCCGCTGATCGCCGACTTCTACAAGCAGGCCAAGGACCTCTGATCCTGGTTCCGAGCACACCACGCCCGCCAGACCGCCACGGAGACCCGGATGATCTTCCAATGGATACAACGCGTCGACCGCGGCCTGGCCACGGCCGAGCGCGGCCTGGTCGTTGCGCTGACAGCGGCCATTGCCGGCATCATGATGGTGCAGGTGGTGATGCGCTATTTCTTCAGCGCGCCCCTCTTCTGGGCCGAGGAGATCTCGGTCCAGCTGCTGGTCTTCGCCACGCTGTTCGGCCTGTCGCTGCTGGTGCAGCAGGGCCAGCTGGTGAGCATCGACTTCCTGCCGCGGGCGCTGCCTGAGCGGGCGCGCCTGGTCCTGAGGGTGGTGCTGGGCGGGGTGATGCTGGCCTTGCTCATGTTCGTGGCCTGGCTGGGCTGGGACTGGGTGAACCGGCCCGATGTGCGCATGGAACTCGGCGCCACGACGCAGCTGCCGCGCTGGTACAACTTTTCGGCGCTGCCGCTGGCCTTCGCCCTCATGGCCTGGCACCAGTTCGCCGCTATCGTTCGCGACCTGCGCGACCTGCGCGCCCTGAAGGGAGCGCCGGCATGACCACGCTCATCGTCTTCTTCGGCCTGCTCTTCGCGGGCCTGCCGATCGCGGGCACCATCCTCGTGTCGGCCATCGCGTTCATGTTCACCAGCGACCTCGGGGTGCTGTACGACTCCATTCCCATCCAGTTCTACGGGGCGCTGGAAATCAACAGCCTGCTGGCCATTCCGCTCTTCCTGCTGGTCGGCGAGATCATGAACAAGGGCGGCCTGACGCAGCGGCTGATCGCGGTGGCGCAGGTGCTGGTCGGTGGACTGAAGGGCGGGCTGGCCTACGCCAACCTGTTCACCAACGCCATGGCGGCGTCGATCCTGGGCTCGGCGGTGGCGCAGATCGGTGTCATGAGCAAGGTCATGATCCCGGCCATGGAACGTGCCGGCTACAACCGCGCTTTCTCGGGCGCGGTCACGGTGACGGCCGGCCTGCTGGGCCCCATCATCCCGCCTTCGATGCTGATGATCATCTATGGCGTGGTGGCGGTGCAACCGATCGCGCCGCTGTTCATCGCCGGCATCGTGCCTGGGTTGGTCATCGTCGCCGGGCTGGCACTGGTGATCTTTCTCTACGGCGCCCTCGGCCCCGGCCTGCCCGCCGGAACGCGCAGCGGGCGCTCGGCCTCGGCCAAGGTGCTGATCGGCGGCCTGGTGCCGGCGATCATTCCGGTGGTCGTCATCACCGGCATCATGCTCGGCGTGATGACGCCCACCGAGTCGGGCGCGGTGGCGTCGATCATCGCGCTGGCGCTGGGCTTCATCTACCGCGAGATCAAGCTGCGCGACCTGGGCCGCATCCTGCTGGACGTGGCCACCAACACCGCCACCATCACCGGGCTGATCGCCGCCGCATCGGTGCTGAGCTGGGTGCTGGCCTTCCAGGGCGTACCCGACGCGGTGGTGGAAGTCATGAAGGGCCTGACCGACTCGCCCTTCGTCTTCCTGCTGCTCGTGATCGTCATGCTGCTGGTGCTGGGCATGTTCCTGGAGAGCATCAGCGTGCTCATCGTCGTGGTGCCGCTGCTGATGCCGGTGGTGGCCACGCTGGGCATCGACCCCATCCACTTCGGCGTGGTGTGCACGGTGGCCACGGTCATCGGGCTGGTCACGCCACCGGTGGGGCCGGGCCTGTACATTGCGATGGTGCAGGCCGACATCCGCATGGGCCCCCTGTTCCGTGCCACCATTCCCTTCCTGGCCATGGTGCTGCTGTCCCTGGTGCTGATTGCCGCGGTGCCCGCGCTGTCCACCTGGCTGCCCGCGTTCACGGCCGGCGGCTGACCGGCGACCCTCCAAACCCACGACCAAGGTGAATCACATGAGCCACACTTCCACGTCAGAGCCTGTCAACGAGCCGATCCAGGACTTCTCGCATTGCCACGAGGGCATCCTGAGAAAGCTCGACATGCTCGGTGAACTGCCGGCGCTGCTGGAGCCCGCGGCCCGGGCCCGCGAAGTCGCCGGCAGCGCAGTCGAATTCTTCAAGGACGCCATCTTCGAACACCACACCGACGAGGAGCGCGAGCTCTTTCCGGCGGTGCTGGCCAGCGCCAAGGCGGGGGACGAATACGACCTGGTGCAGCTGATGGTGAAGCGGCTGACGCACGAGCACCGCGAGCTCGAAAGCCTGTGGAAACGCCTGGAGTCCGGCCTGAAGAAGGCGGCCAAGGGCCAGGCCACCGACCTGGACGGGGCCTCGGTGCAGCAGCTGGTGTCGCAATACCGGGCCCACGCCGCCTTCGAGGAGAAGGAATTCCTGCCGCTGTCGCAGACCATCCTGGGCCGCAACTCCAACCACATGGCGGCGCTGGGCCTGTCGCTGCACATGCGGCATACGCCGGTGCCGGTGAAGGGCTACGTCTGACCCCGGGCGGAATCACGCGCCGCACGATACGACCTCGCGCCTGCACTTCTCGGCCTTACAGTCGCAACCGGTTCGACCGGGAGACCGCATGGCAGGCCAGGTGGAGCAAAACCGTGAAGCGTTGATCGCCGCCGCCTGCGCGGTGCGCGACAACGCCTACGCACCCTATTCGCGCTTCACCGTGGGCGCCGCGGTGCTCGACGAACACGGCCGCATCCATGCCGGCGCCAACGTCGAGAACGCCGCCTATCCCCAAGGCTGGTGCGCCGAGACTTCGGCGCTGGCCGCACTCGTGGCCGCCGGGGGCCGGCGCGTGCTGGCGGTGGCGGTGTGGGCGGTGGCCCAGGACCCGGTGGCCCCTTGCGGCGGCTGCCGCCAGAAACTGCGCGAATTTGCCGCCGACGACTGCCCCGTGTGGCTGGCGGGTCCGGGCGGCCTGCGCGCCACGCACAAGCTGGGCGCGTTGCTGCCGCATGGCTTCGGGCCGCATCATCTGCCGGCATGAACGACGCCGATGCGGTGGCATGGACGGCCGCGCTGCTCAGGCAGCGATTGGGCTCACTTGCGCCCCGCATCGCCGTGCTGCTGGGCAGCGGCTGGTCGCCGCTGGCCGCCGAAGTGGAGGATGCGGCGGACCTGCCCTATGCCGAGCTGCCGGCCTTTCCGGCGCTGGCCGTGGGCGGCCACGCCGGGCTGCTGCGCGCCGGGCGCCTGGGCGGCGTGCCGGTGCTGGTGCTCGCCGGCCGCCAGCATGCCTACGAGACCGGCCGCGCCGACGGCATGAAGGGTGCCATCCGCACCCTCGCCGCCATCGGCATACGCGTGCTGGTGCAGACCAATGCCGCAGGCAGCCTGGACGCCACGCTGCGCCCCGGCGAGGTGATGCTGGTCAGCGACCATATCAACGTGCCGCAGCGCTCGCCCCTGGTCGGCGAATCCGGCGACGGCCGCTTCGTCGACCTGTGCGCCGCCTACGACCCGGCCCTGCGCGAGCAGGCCCGCGCCGCCGCGGCCCGCGCTGGCATCGTGCTGCACGAAGGCGTCTACGCCTGGGTCATGGGCCCGCAGTTCGAAACGCCGGCCGAGATCCGCATGCTGCAGGCCTTCGGCGCCCGGGCGGTGGGCATGAGCACGGTGCCGGAGACCATCCTGGCGCGACACGTCGGCCTGCGCGTGCTGGCGCTGTCGATGCTGACCAACATGGCCGCCGGCATGGACGCGCAGGTGCTGAGCCATGCTCACACGCTGGCCGCTGCCGCTGCGGGCAGCGAACGCGCGGTGCGGCTGCTGGTGGCGGTGTTGCAGGCCTTGGAGGTCTGAAGCGATGACGAGCCCCCCGCAGCTGCAGGCCACCGCGCGCACCGCGCTGGCCTGCCTGGACCTGACGAGCCTGAACGACAGCGAGACGCCGGCCGAGATCGAACGGCTGTGCCGGCGCGCCACGGGGCCGTTCGGCGCAGCCGCCGCGGTGTGCGTCTGGCCGCGCCGCGCGGCGCTGGCGCGTTCGCTGCTGCCGCCGGCGGTGGCCGTGGCCGCGGTGGCCAACTTTCCCGACGGCAGCGGCGATATCGAACGCGCCGTGCGCGACACGCGCCAGATCGTCGATGCCGGTGCGCAGGACGTGGACTTGGTGCTGCCCTACCGCGACCTGGCCGCCGCACCGGCACTGCTGGCCGCTGTGCGGAGCGCCTGCGCCGGGTTGACGCTGAAGGTGATCCTGGAAACCGGCGAGCTGAAAGACGAGGCGTCGATCCGCATCGCCTGCCGCATGGCGCTGGACGCCGGCGCCGACTTCCTGAAGACCAGCACCGGCAAGACGCCCGTCAGCGCCACGCCGGCCGCGGCGCGGTGCCTGCTGCAGGCCATTGCCGCCGATGCGCGGGCCCGTCAACGCGTCGGTTTCAAGCCGGCCGGCGGCATCCGCACGGTGGCCGACGCCGCAGGCTACATCGCCCTGGTCAGTGAGATCCTGGGCCCGGGCGCCGTGCGGCCGGCGCGTTTTCGCATCGGCGCCAGTGCACTGCTCGACGATATCGAGGCCGTGCTCGCGGGCCGCGTCGGCACGGCCGCGAACGTCGGCTATTGAGACGGCACAGGGGAGACGGCACAGGGCCATGGCCTCGATGCGGGCTTTCTTTGCCGTCGCGCTGGCCGCCGCGCTGGCCGCCGCGCTGCTGGCCGGCTGTGCCACGCCGCCGGCCACGGCGCCGGTGCCGCTGCGCATCCTGGCCATCAACGACTTCCACGGCCACCTGCGTCCGCCGGCCCAGGGCCTGCGCACGACCGACCCCACCCGCCCCGGTCAGACCGTCATCCTGCCGGCCGGCGGCGCCGAGCACCTGGCCACCGCGGTGGCCGAACTGCGCGCCGGCAGTCCGAACCACGTCTTCGTGGCCGCCGGCGACCTGGTCGGTGCCACGCCGCTGCTGTCGGCACTGTTCCACGACGAGCCCGCGATCGACGCGCTGAACCTCATGGGCCTGGAGGTGGCGGCGGTGGGCAACCACGAGTTCGACAAGGGCGCCGCCGAACTGCTGCGACTGCAGAACGGCGGCTGCCACCCCGCCGATGGCTGCCGCGGCCCGGCGCCGTTCCCGGGCGCTCGCTTCCGCTATCTGGCCGCCAGCACCGTGGTCGCCGCCACCGGCCGCACGCTGCTGCCGGCCGTGCACGTGAAGCACGTCCAGGGTGTGCCGGTGGCCTTCATCGGCCTCACGCTGAAGGGCACGCCGGACATCGTGATGCCCTCGGGCGTGGCCGGACTGGCGTTCCGCGACGAGGCCGAGACCGTGAATGAACTCGTGCCCGAGCTGCGGCGTCAGGGCATCGAGGCCATCGTCCTGCTCATTCACGAAGGCGGCTACCCGGCCGGCGGCCACGACGAATGCCCGGCCCTCAGCGGCCCCATCGTCGACATCGTGAAACGGCTGGACGCGGCCGTGGACGTGGTCATCAGCGGCCACACCCACCGCGCCTACAACTGCCGCCTCGACGGCCGCCTGCTCACCAGCGCCGACGCCTACGGCACGGTGGTCAGCGCCATCGACCTGCTGCTCGACCCGGCCACCGGCGACGTGGTGAGCACCGTGGCCAGCAATGTCGTCGTGCGGCCGAACTTCGCCCGCGACCCGCGGCTGACGGCGCTGATCGAGGCCTACGAGCGGTTGGCGGCGCCGTTGGCGCAGCGCGTCGTCGGCCGCCTGGAAGTCACCCTGCCGCGCGAACCGGACGCGGCCGGCGCCAGCGCGCTGGGCCAGGTCATCGCCGACGCGCAGCTGGCCGCCACGCGCGCCGCCGGTGCGCAGATGGCCTTCATGAACCCGGGCGGCGTGCGCGGCGCCCTGGCCCGGCCCGCCGACGGCCTGCTGCGCTACGAAGACCTGTTCGCGGTGCAACCCTTTGCCAATGCGCTGGTGACGATGACGCTGAGCGGCGCGCAGGTGCTGCAACTGCTGGAGCAGCAGTGGGCCGACCGCAACGACGGCGGCCGCGTGCTGCAGGTCTCGCAAGGATTCGGCTACGTCTGGGACGCCGCGCGCCCGCCGGGTCGGCGCGTGGTGCCGGGCAGTGCCCGCCTGGACGGCCGGCCGCTGGACCCGGCGGCGGCCTACCGCGTCACCGTCAACAGCTATCTGGCCGATGGCGGCGACCGCTTCCCGGTGCTGCGCCAAGGCACGCAGCGCGTCACCGGCCCACGCGACGTGGACGCGCTGGAGGGCTTCGTGCAGGCGCACCCCGCGCTGGCACCGGGCGCGCTGGACCGCATCGTGCGGTTGCACTGAAGGAAGCCGCGATGCCCCTGGCCCAGGAGCTGATCCGCATCAAGCGCGACGGCGGCGAGCTGACGTCGGCGCAGATCGGTGCCTTCGTGCAGGGCTTGACGCAGGGCACCTGGAGCGAAGGCCAGGTGGCGGCCATGGCCATGGCCATCGTGCTGCGTGGCATGAACACCGCCGAGACGGTGGCGCTGACCGAAGCCATGACGCGGTCCGGGACCGTGCTCGACTGGCGCGGCGCCGCCCTGCCCGGCCCGGTGCTCGACAAGCACTCCACCGGCGGCGTGGGCGACAAGGTGAGCCTCGTGCTGGCGCCGGTGGTGGCCGCCTGCGGCGGCGTGGTGCCCATGATCAGCGGCCGTGGGCTGGGCCACACCGGCGGCACGCTGGACAAGCTGGAGGCGTTGCCGGGCTACACCGTGGAGCCCGCGCATGCCACGCTGCTGGCCACGCTGCACACGGCAGGCTGCGCCATCGTCGGCGCCTCGGCCGACCTGGCGCCGGCCGACCGGCGGCTCTACGCCATCCGCGACACCACCGCCACCGTGGAGAGCGTGCCGCTGATCACCGCCAGCATCCTGTCCAAGAAGCGCGCCGCCGGCTTGCAGGCGCTGGTGATGGACGTCAAGGTCGGCCGCGGCGCCTTCCTGCCCACGCTGGCGCAGGCGCGCGAGCTGGCGGCGAGCCTGGTGCGCACGGCCCGCGGCGCCGGGCTGCCGACGGTGGCGCTGATCACCGACATGAACCGTGTGCTCGGCCGCACGGCCGGCAATGCGCTGGAAGTGCAGGAGGCGCTGGCGCTGCTGCGTGGCGATGCCGACGCGGTTGCAGACGCGGAACTCACCCGCCTGCGCGAGCTGACCCTGGCGCTGGCGGCCGAGTTGCTGCACCTGGGTGGGCTGCATGCCGACACCACCACGGCCCACGCGGCGGCCACCCAGGCGCTGACCAGCGGCGCCGCCGCGGAACGATTCGCGCGCATGGTGGCCGGCCTGGGCGGGCCACGCGACGTCTTGCGCAACCCCGGCCTGCCGCGGGCGCCGGTGCAGCGCGCGGTGCCGGCGCCTCGTGCCGGCTTCGTGGGGGCCATCGACGTGCGCGCCCTGGGCCTGGCGGTGGTGGCGCTGGGGGGTGGCCGCCGCCGGCCCGGCGACACGGTGGACCCCCGTGTCGGCCTGGCGGCGGTGCTGGCTCCGGGGGCTGCAGTGCAGGCCGGCGATGCCCTGGCGTGGGTGCATGCGGCCCGCGCTGCCGATGCCGAAGACGCGCTGCGAGCGGTGACAGCCGCCCTGCCCGTGGGCGACCATCCCCCGCCGACAGACCCGCTGCTGCTGACGCGCGTGGACGGCTGAGCCGGTTCATGGGCGGACGGGCAGTCACCATACGTGGCTGGCCAGTGTGCCGTCGCGCAGGTGGTAGACCCAGTCGCCGATCTGCACGCTGCGCTCCAGCCACATCGGCACGTAGCCCTCGCCAATGGTCGCGCCGAGCAGGCCCAGGTCGCGCAGCGTGCGCGACGCAGTGTCCACCTCCAGGCGCTGCAGCCCGTGGCGCCAGTCCTGGTAGTCGCTGGTACTCAGATTCGCGGGCAGCGCGATGCGCACCACGTCGCCCACCGCCATCAGGTTCAGCCCGTGGCGCGAGCCGTCCAGCGCGCTCATGCTGCCGGCAGCCCCCAGCGCGAGGCTGGCGCGCTGGCGCGGTTGCGCGGGGTCGGTCACGTCGAACAGCGCCACCTTCAGGCCCGTGGCGCGGCCCAGGGTGTCGGCTTCGCGGCCCACGCCGAGCAGCAGGCCGTTGGCCAGCGGATAGAGCATCTCCGAGAAGCCCGCCACCTCGAGCTCACCGGTCGCCCTGGGGTCGGCCGGATCGGACAGGTCCAGCACATACAGCGGGTCGGTGCGGCGGAAGGTGACGACGTAGCCACGGTCGCCCACGAAGCGCACCGCAAAGACCTGTTCGCCCGGCTTGCCCAGCGGCGCCGGCCGCGCCGCGCTGGGCAGCGTGGCCACGGTCTGCAGCAGCGCCTGGCCGGCACGTTCACGCAGCACGGTCAGCCGCGCCGGTGAAGGGGCGCGGCCGGCCTCGGGCACGGCGCCCCAGCCGGACTCGCCGGTGTAGCTGAGCACGCGCAGGTCGCCCTGGTATTCGCCCAGACGGTAGGACTTGCGCTCGCGGTCCCAGCCCAGGTGGCCTTCGACCTGGCCGCTGGCGCGGTAGGCCACGCCCTCGGACAGGCTGAACTTGTGGATGTCGGTCTGGATCGTCTGCGGGTAGACCAGGCCACCCGTGTCGGCCAGGGTGGCCCAGCGCGTGGTGGCCAGGTACAGGTTTTCGGTGCCCATGTACAGCGCCTCGCTGCCACCCACGAAGCAGCGGCTGCGCGGTGCCAGCGTGGGCGAGCGCAGGTCGAACACCGTGATGGTGGTGAACTCCACCGCCAGCGAGGCATTGGCCGGCTGCAGGTAGCAGTCGGTCTCGGCCAGCAACGGCTGCGCCGGGCCGCCATTGCGGCTCATGCGCGGCAGCAGGTCGGCCGCGGTCAGGCGGGCGATGGCCGCGTCACGCTCGGCGGCCGAGGCCGTGGCGGGCAGTTGCTCGGCCGCGAGCACGGGCCGGTGGCTGGTGACCACATAGAGCGCATCGCCGATGCGCCGGCTGTCCACCAGGTGACCGTCGATGGCGATGCGTTCACCGGCGCGGGGCGCGTCGGGTTCGCTCAGGTCCACGCGCTGCACGTCGACGCTGCTGCGCATCCAGCGCGGGGCGATGGCGATGCAGACCTCGCGGCAGATCTCGTCGGCCGGCGTGCCGGTCCAATGCTGGCCGACCACCGCCAGGGTGCGCGGGTCGGTGGCGAGGACCATGCCCAGCGTCTCGGTGCCAAAGCCGCCATCGGCCGCCAGCGCCACCTGGCCCCGGGCCAGCGCGCGACCGTCGGCGCCGCGTTCGTACACCGCCACCAACGGGCCCGCGCCTTCCTGCGGCTGCAGGGTGTAGATGAAGCGACCGTCGGTCTGGATCAGGTCGGGTTCGTCGACACCCTCTTCCTGCACCAGCGTGCCGGAGCGAGGCTCCGCGGGCACGCCGGCCGCCGGCAGCGCCGTCACGGCCGTGGCGAGTGCGCCGTCCATCAAGCCGCCCGGCGCCAGCCGGCCCTGCGATGCCAGCGTGCGCAGGCGGGCCTGCACATAGCTCGTCAGTTCGCCGGGCCGCGACGCGGCCAGTGCTCCGCCACCCTGCGCAGGCGCCGCGGCGGGTTCGGTGTCGCTGCCGCCGCAGGCCGCCAGGCCCAGGCACAGCCCGACGGCAGTGCCCAGTCGCCAGGCCGGATGGAAGATCGATTTCATGGCGGTTTCCTTCTGCAGGCCGTCGAAATTCTTGATCGTGCGTGGGACAGGTGCGTGGGATCAGTGCGTGGGAGAATATTCCACACCTTGTCTTGCGATCAAACACTAGCATGACAGCGCGACGCCGCCTCCTGCCATGGCCATGAACAACCAGCCCACGCTGGCGCTGGACCGCGTGCTGCGCGTGCTGCTGCCGCTGGTGCGACTGCTGCTGCGCAACGGTGTCACCTACACGGTCTTCACGGCCGCGCTCAAGCGCGTGTTCCTCGACGCGGCGCGGCAGGAACTGGCCGGCCGCGGCATGGCGCAGACCGACAGCGCGCTGTCGCTCTTGTCCGGCGTGCACCGGCGCGACGTGCGCGGCCTCACGCGCGGTGCAGCGGCGGCGGCGGCACCGCCGGCGCCGCTGGGCCTGGCCGCCCAGGTGGTGGCGCGCTGGATGAACGAGCCCGAGTTCCTCGACGCCCGCGGGGCCAGCCGCCCGCTGCCCAAGTCCGGTGGCCCCGGTTCCTTCGATGCCCTGGTCGCCGGCGTCAGCCGCGACGTGCGGCCCAAGGCCGTGCTCGACGAACTGCAGCGTCTGGGCGTGGTGCGCGACACCGAAGCCGGCCTCGAGCTCGAAGGCAGCGGCTTCGCGCCACGCCAGGGGTTCGAGGAGATGTCGTGGCTGTTCGCGCAGAACCTGCGCGACCACGCCGCCGCCGCGGTGGCCAACCTGCAGGCCGAAAGCAATTTCCTGGAACAGGCGGTGTTCGTGGATGAACTGACTGCGGCCTCGGCCGAGCGTCTGCACGAAGTGTCGGTGCAGGCCTGGAGGGCGGCATTCAGGACCGTGATGCACGAAGCCCAGCAGCGTTTCGGCGCCGACCAGGCGCAGGCCACCCCAGGGCAGCGCCGGCACCGTGCGCGCTTCGGCGTCTATTTCTACAGCGAGCGGGAGAACTGAATGCCCACCATCGAACGGCTGCCGCAGCGGCCGCGGGCTGCCCCGGGATGGCTCGCCGCGCTGCTGGCCGCCGTCCTGGCCGGCTGCGGCCCTGGCGTTGGCGGCACCGGCATGCGGCTGACCTTGCGCGACGGCGGCGGTCGCGTGCTGCTCGGCCCGGTGGTCGTGACCGCCACGGCGGCGGCGCCGGGATCGCCGGTCTGCCCATGAGCCTGCTTCAGGCCACCTCGGCCACCATGGTCGCGAACAGTGCCGCCACAGCTTCCGGCCGCAGCGGCCGCGACAGCAGGTAGCCCTGGCCCACGTGCACGCCCAGCTCCTTCAGCGTGGCCAGCTGTTCCACGGTCTCGATGCCTTCGGCAATGATCTTCTTGCCCAGCGAGCGCCCCAGGTTGACCACCGCGCGCACGATCTCCACGTTCTGCACCTGCTTGTCCAGGCCCATCACGAACGATCGGTCGATCTTCAGGCTGTCGATCGGCAGCGTGCTCAGGTAGGCCAGCGACGAATAGCCGGTGCCGAAGTCGTCGATGCTGAAGCGGCAGCCCACCTCGCGCAGCGCCTGCAGCGCGCGCAACGCAGTCTCCAGGTTGCCCATCAGCGTGGTTTCGGTGATCTCCAGCGTGAGGCAGTGCGCCGGCACGGCATGGCGCTGCAGCACGCTGCGCACCAGCGGCACCAGGTTGGCGTTGCCGAGGTCGCGGCCCGAGATGTTCACGTGCATGTCCAGGTCACCGGCATGCCCTTCGAGCGTGCGCCAAGTGGCCAGCTGCTCCACGGCGCGTTCCACGACCCAGGCGGTGAGCGCCTCGATGTGGCCGCTCTCCTCGGCCAGCGCGATGAAGACATCGGCCCCGATCGGCCCGCGCTCGGGGTGGACCCAGCGCGCCAGCGCCTCGAAGCCGCTGAGGCGGTGCGGCGCCAGGTCGTAGAGCGGCTGGAAGACCAGCGAGAGCTGGCCGGCGCCGATGGCGCGGCGCAGGTCGCCTTCCAGCTTCAGCTTCTCGGCGATGCGCTCGTGCATGCTCTGGTCGAACAGCATCACGCGCCGGCGGCTGTCGCCCTTGGCCGCATACATGGCCAGGTCGGCGTCGCGCAGCACTTCGTCGGCGATGCGGTAGCCCAGGTCGCTGAGCGTGATGCCGATGCTGGCAGCCGGCAGCACCTCGGTGCCGTTGATCATGATCGGAGCCAACACCGCTTCCAGCAGGCGCTCGGCCAGCGCCGCGGCGTCTTCGGCCTCGTGCAGCCGTTCCAGCAGCACGGCAAATTCGTCGCCGCCCAGCCGCGCCACCAGGTCGCCCGGGCGCACGCTGCGCGACAGGCGGCGCGCCACTTCGCGCAGCAGCAGGTTGCCGGCGATGTGGCCCAGGCTGTCGTTGACGACCTTGAAGCGGTCGAGGTCGAGGAAGAACACCGCGAAGCGCTGCGAGGCGTCCAGCCGCGTACGTTCCACCGCCACTTCCAGCCGTTCATTGAAGCACTTGCGGTTGGCCAGGTCGGTGAGGCTGTCGTGGTAGGCAATGTGGTGCAACTCACCTTCGGCCAGTCGGCGCGAAGTGATGTCGTGCAACTGGTAGATGAGGCCGTTGCGTTCGCTGTCCGGGTCGACGAAGCGGCCGCAGTGCAGCGAGACCCAGAGCTGGCGCTCGCCCGCGCCGCGGCAGCGCAGTTCCATCGAGAAGGGTTGGCCGCGGCCTTCGGCCATGGCCTGGACGCGGCGGCTGAAGAGCTGCTCCTCGCCCTCATGCAGCAGTTCGTCGAAGCGGCGGTTCAGCAGCGCCGGCTCGGCATGGCCCAGCAGCGCGCACAAGGCCTGGTTGACCTGGTGGATGCGGCCGTCGGGGCGCACGATGGCCATGCCGATGGCGGCATGCGTGAAGGCTGCGGTGAAGCGCTGCTGGTTCAGCGCCGCGGCGCGCTGCGCCTCGGCGATGCGGGCCTCCTGCGCCTGGTGGTCCGCCTCCTGGCGGTTCAGCGAATAGTGCACCAGCGCCAGCGCCGCGCTGGCCACGACCGCGGCAAGCACGATCACCGCCGGTCCGAACTGGCGCGCATTGATCGCCAGCACGCCGGCCATGGCGGCCGAAAGCAGGCAGATGGCGGCCAGCCAGCTGTAGTTCTGCGCCCAGTCGGTGAGCGACAGACGCTGCCCGTTCTTGGCCGCCATCACGGCCAGCAGCGGCAGCGTGATGCCAGCGAAATAGGGCAGCGACACCAGGCACAGCGCCGCCAGCGTGGCCATGGCGGCGGACAGGCCGGCGCCTTCGAAGGCGACATGCAATGCCTCGTAGCCCAGGCCGCACAGCACCATGGTGGCGGTGGCAGCGGCCGGCGTGCCGACGCGGCTGGTCAAGCGCTTGGAAGTGCGCAAGGTGCCGACCAGGCCCTCGGCGCCCACCGCCAATGCCGCCGCCGGCGCACCGTGCAGGGCCAGCAGGGCGAAGACGAAGATGTCGGCGAAGCCGATCGAATATTTGGTGCGCGGAATGTGCACCGGGAACAGCGCCACCACGGCCACGAAGACCACGCCCAGCGCCACGCGCCACAGATCCGGCCCAGGCACCGCCGCCAGTTGCACCAGCGCCCACGCCGCCGCGAGCGCACCGGCCACCGCCAGCGTCAACCATCGTGCGGTGGCGGTGGCGTTGTAGTCGTGCAGGTGCCGCTGCGCAAAGCGGCACCAGGGGCCGGAAAGCGGCAACGCCGCTGCCTTGCCGCAGGCGGCGGCGTTGGCCTCCTCGGATGGCGTGCTCATGGCCTTGTTATCGGCCGCCCGCGGCCGCGCTCAAGGGCCGTTCGCATCGCCCACGGGGCGGTCGGGGCTGGCCGGGCCGCCGGGTGTCGAACGCGCGCATCGGGTCGACCCGCGGTCCCCCCGGAATGAAGCCCTGCGCCGACGGCGTCGGTCTCGACGGCGGCGCTGCGGCACGGTGTGTGTTCGTGGCCACGTTCACGCTGCCCGACAGGTGCTGCGCGACATCGCGCCATGTCGCCTGGCGCACCAAGGTCGGGCCCGGGTGGGCATTCCGTCATGAATGACCCGTGCGCCGCGGCAGTCAGGTGTCACGAGCTTCTGCGCTACCGTGAGTGCCCATGTCTCCTGACGAACCCGCCGCGACCGCTGCCAGCGCCGGCACCGGCTGCCTGAACTGCGGCGAGCCCCTGGGCGTGCCGCGACCGCGCTTCTGCCCCGCCTGCGGCCAGGAAACGAACCTGAGGCCGCCGCGCCTGGGCGAGTTCCTGCAACAGTTCGGCGGCGCCTATTTCGCCACCGAGGGCGCGCTGTGGCGCACGGTCAAGCTGCTGCTGTTCAAGCCGGGCGAGCTGACGCGCCAGTACCTGGCCTGCCGGCGCAAGCACTATGTGTTGCCGCTGCGGCTGTACCTGACGATCAGCCTGGCGGTGCTGTTGCTGCTGCGCGTCGTGGCCACGGTGACCATCGAGGCCCCCGGCGCCATCGAATTGCAGGGTGCCGAGCCGGCGAATCTGCAGCTGGACCTGGGCGCCGGGCGCGCCGGGTTGCAGGATGGCGTCTTCTTCTGCACCGACCTGCCCGGCTGGCTGTGCCGGCGCATCCAGCGCCGCATCGACGTGGAACCGAAGCTCTTTGCACGCGAGGTGGAACAGTTCGGCCTGCGCTTCGTGGCCCATGCCGGCGGGGCCATGTTCCTGCTCTTGCCGGCGTTTGCGCTGTGGCTGCAACTGGCCTACCGCAACCGGCGGCTGCGCTACACCGAGCATCTGGTGTTCGCGCTGCACGTGCACGCCTTCTGGTTCGTGATGCTGGCGCTGGTCATGACCGACCTGCCCTGGCTGAGTTCGCTGGCCGCCTTTGCGGTGCCCTTGTACACGCTGCTGGCCATGCGCCGCGTCTACGGCGGCCGCTGGGGGCCACGACTGCTGAGGGCCGCCCTGGTGAGCGCGCTGTACGGCCTGACGCTGGGGCTGGCGTTGAGCGGGGTGGCGGTCGTCGCGCTGCTGGGCTGAGCACGGCCCGGGGTCGACCCGGACTGTCAAGCAAACACGACAGTAATATATGTCATAAAAACTTGACAGAAAGCAAGGACCGGTCGCATCCTCGCCGCTACGGTGGGCTTCTGCCGCACACCCGCCGGCCGGATCAGGAGTTCCTTCATGCGCATTCTGCTGTTGCACCCCAACTACCACTCCGGCGGTGCCGAGATCGCCGGCAACTGGCCGCCGGCCTGGGTGGCCTACCTCACCGGCTACCTGAAGGCCGCCGGCTATACCGACGTGCACTTCGTCGACGCCATGACGCACCACCTGAGCGACGAGCAGGTGCGCGCGCGCATCGAAGAGCTCAAGCCCGACGTGGTGGGCTGCACCGCCATCACGCCCGCCATCTACAAGGCCGAAGGGCTGCTGCAGATCGCCAAGCAGGTGAATCCGGCCATCGTCACCGTGCTCGGCGGCATCCACGGCACCTTCATGTACCCGCAGGTGCTGAAGGAAGCGCCCTGGATCGACGCCGTGGTGCGCGGCGAAGGCGAGCAGGTGTTCCTGAACCTGATCAGCGCCATCGACGACGGCAGCTTCGGCCGCGACCGCGGCTGCGTGCGCGGCATCGCCTACCTGGACCGCAGCACCGAAGGCGGCAAGGTGGTGGCCACGGCGGCCGAGCCGTCGATCAAGGACCTGGACCGCATCACGCCCGACTGGAGCATCCTGGAGTGGGACAAATACGTCTACATCCCGATGAACCGGCGCGTGGCGATCCCCAATTTCGCGCGCGGCTGCCCTTTCACCTGCACCTTCTGCAGCCAGTGGAAATTCTGGCGCGACTACCGCATCCGCGACCCGAAGAAGGTGGTCGACGAGATCGAGGACCTGGTCAAGAACCACGGCGTGGGCTTCTTCATCCTGGCCGACGAGGAACCCACCATCCACCGCAAGAAGTTCATCGCCTTCTGCGAGGAACTCATCGAACGCAAGCTCGACGTGCTGTGGGGCATCAACACGCGGGTGACCGACATCCTGCGCGACGAAAAGCTGCTGCCCATGTTCCGCCAGGCCGGGCTGGTGCACGTGAGCCTGGGCACCGAGGCAGCGGCGCAGCTGAAGCTGGACCGCTTCAACAAGGAAACCACCATCGAGCAGAACAAGAAGGCCATCCGGCTGCTGCGCGAGGCGGGCATCGTGTCGGAAGCGCAGTTCATCGTGGGCCTGGAAAACGAGACGCGCGAGACGCTGGAAGAAACCTACCGCATGGCGCGCGACTGGAACCCCGACATGGCCAACTGGGCGATGTACACGCCCTGGCCTTTCAGCGACCTGTTCCAGGAGCTCGGCGACAAGGTCGAGGTCTTCGACTTCGAGAAATACAACTTCGTCACCCCGATCATGAAGCCCGACGCGATGGACCGCGCCGAGCTGCTCGACAGGGTGATGCACAACTACCGGCGCTTCTTCTTCAACAAGGCCTTCTTCCAGTACCCCTGGACGCGCGACAAGGGCCGCCGCAGCTACCTGCTGGGCTGCCTGAAGGCGTTTGCCAAGAGCGGCTTCCAGCGCACCTTCTACGACCTGGGCCGCGTGGGCTACAAGGGCCCGCAGAGCAAGAAGAACGTGGACTTCGGCTTCGACGCCAGCCGCACCTACGAGCGGCCCAGCGCCGAGGCGCTGGCCGAGGCCGACGCCGGCTGGATCACCATGCACGGGCCGAAGATCGAACACAAGCGGCGCCAGGGCGAACTGAATGCCGCGCTGGCTTGCGGCGGTGGCGACGAACAGCTCGATGCGCAACCCGCCGTCGCCATGGCCTGCGGTGGCGGCCGTGAGCAGCTCAGCGCCGAGGCCGAGGCGCGGGTCTGATCGCGAGCTTGAGCGTGGAAGCCTCCGCGGCCACCCTGCCGGCGCCGGGCCGCATCGGGCCCAACGCCATCACCCGCGTGGCCGAGGTGCTGCCGGTGCGCGTGGGCCGCACCGTCACGGCGCAGGTCTTCGAACGTGCCGGCCTGGCGCGCTACCTGCGCGAGCCGCCGCAGGCCATGGTCGACGAGACCGAGGTGCGCCGCCTGCACGGCGTGCTGCGCGAGACCCTGGGTGACACCGAGGCCCGCGCCGTGGCGCAGGCCGCCGGCACACGCACGGCCGACTACCTGCTGGCGCACCGCATTCCGCGCCCCGTGCAGCGGCTGCTGAAGGTGCTGCCGGCACCGCTGGCGGCACGCGTGCTGCTGGCGGCCATCGGCCGCCACGCCTGGACCTTTGCCGGCAGCGGGCAGTTCAGCGCCCGCTGCGCCTGGCGGCAGGGCCCGCCGGTGGTGCTGACGATCCGCGGCAACCCGCTGTGCAGGGGTCTGGCCACCACCACGCCGGCCTGCGACTATTACGCCGCCACCTTCGAACGCCTGTTCCGCGTGCTGGTGCAGGCGCGTTCGCAGGTGCGCGAGGTGGCCTGCGAGGCCTGCGGCGACCCGGAGTGCCGCTTCGAGATCGACTGGCGCCACGGGTAGACGCGGCGTCGCGGTCGAACACGGGGCCCTCGCCAGGCCCGACAGACGCCATCCGCAGCGGACTGGCTGGCAGGGTGCCCCCGGTGGTACCCGAGGTGGTGCCCGAGGTGGTGCGCGCCTAGAATCCGCGCCTGCACGCCCGACTTCCCCAGGGGCTGGCCCACCGCGCCGCCCAGAGCCGCGCCATGACCCACACCGCACTCACCGCCTTGTCGCCGCTGGACGGTCGTTATGCCGCCAAGGTGGCGGCGTTGCGGCCGCTGCTGTCGGAATACGGCCTCATGCACCGCCGCGTGCAGGTCGAGGTGGAGTGGTTCATCGCCTTGTCCGATGCGGGCTTCGCCGAATTCAAGCCGCTGTCCGAAGCCGCACGCGAGCGGCTGCGCGGCCTGGTGGCGAGCTTCTCCGAGGCCGACGCCCAAGCCATCAAGGACATCGAGAAGACCACCAACCACGACGTGAAGGCGGTCGAATACTGGCTGAAGTCGCGCTTCGAGGGCCAGCCCGAGCTGCAGGCGGCCGGCGAATTCGTGCATTTCGCCTGCACCAGCGAGGACATCAACAACACCAGCCACGCGTTGATGCTGCAGGCGGCGCGCGACACCGTCCTGCTGCCGGCGCTGGACCGGCTGTTGCAGAAGCTGACGCAGATGGCGCATGCGCTGGCCGCCGTGCCCATGCTCAGCCGCACCCATGGCCAGACCGCCAGCCCCACCACGGTGGGCAAGGAGGTGGCCAACGTGGCGGCGCGACTGGCCAGCGCACGCGCGCGCATCGCCGCGGTGCCGCTGCTGGCCAAGATGAATGGCGCCGTGGGCAACTACAACGCCCATCTGGCCGCCTACCCCGGTTTCGACTGGGAAGCCTTCAGCCGCCGCGTCGTCGAACGGCAGCTCGGCTTGAGCTTCAACCCGTACACGATCCAGATCGAGCCGCACGACTACATGGCTGAGCTGTTCGACGCCCAGGCGCGCGCCAACACGGTGCTCATCGACTGGGCGCGCGACGTCTGGGGTTATGTCTCGCTGGGCTATTTCAAGCAGCGCGTGAAGCCCGGCGAGGTCGGCTCCAGCACCATGCCGCACAAGGTCAACCCGATCGACTTCGAGAATGCCGAAGGCAATTTCGGCCTGGCCAATGCGCTGCTTTCGCACCTGAGCCAGAAGCTCCCCATCAGTCGCTGGCAGCGCGACCTCACCGACAGCACCGTGCTGCGCAACATGGGCGTGGCGCTGGGTTATGCGCTTCTGGCCTGCGACAGCCTGAGCCGCGGGCTGGACAAGCTGGAGGTCAACGAAGCCGCGCTCGCCGCCGACCTGGACGCCGCCTGGGAGGTGCTGGCCGAACCCGTGCAGACGGTGATGCGCCGCCACGGCCTGCCCGACCCCTATCAGCAGCTCAAGGACTTCACGCGAGGCCGGCCCATCACGCGCGAACTGATGCAGGGCTTCATTGCCGCGCTGCCGCTGCCCGACGCCGACAAGCAACGCCTGCTGGCCCTGACCCCCGCCAACTACACCGGACTGGCCGAAGCGCTGGCGCGGAGGTGGTCTTGAACTTTCGCGAGCAACTGGTGGCGGCGCAGGCACGCAACGCCTCCATGCTGTGCGTGGGCCTGGACCCCGAGCCGGGCAAATTCCCGCCGCCCTGGCGTGGCGACCCGGCGCGCATCTTCGACTTCTGCGCCGCCATCGTCGAAGCCACGCACGACCTGGTGTGCGCCTTCAAGCCGCAGATCGCCTATTTCGCCGCGCAGCGCGCCGAAGACCAGCTCGAGCGACTGATCGCGCACATCCATCTCCACGCGCCCGGCGTGCCGGTGATCCTGGACGCCAAGCGCGGCGACATTGGCGCCACCGCCGAACAGTACGCACGCGAAGTCTTCGATCGCTACCAGGCCGACGCGGTGACGCTGTCGCCGTTCATGGGTTTCGATTCGATCGAGCCCTACATGCACCATGAAGGCAAGGGCCTGATCCTGCTCTGCCGCACCAGCAACCCCGGCGGCAGCGACCTGCAGGCGCAGCCGCTCGCCGCCGGCGAAGTGGGCGGCAGCGAGTTGCTCTACGAACGCATCGCCCGCCTGGCCGCCGGCGAGTGGAACCGCGGCGGCCAGCTCGGCCTGGTGGTCGGCGCCACCTTTCCCGCCGAGGTGGCGCGTGTGCGCGAACTCGCGCCCACGCTGCCGCTGCTCATTCCCGGCATCGGTGCCCAGGGTGGCGATGCCGCGGCCACCGTGCGCGCCGGCTGGCGGCCGGGCGCGCCCATCATCGTGAGTTCGTCGCGCGCCGTGCTGTATGCCGGCGCCGGCGAGGACTTCGCCGCCGCGGCGCGCCGCGTGGCGCTGGCCACGCGCGACGAACTGCAGCGGGCGCGGCCCGCGCACTGAAGGCCTCGATGAAGACCGGGCCGCTCAGCACGCTGGACACCGGTGCCACGCCCGCGCGGTCTGCCACCGAACGGCGCCCGGCGCTGCTGCGCCAGATGACGCGGTCGATCCTGCTCGTGGCCGCACTGGCCTGCACCGCGACGAGCGCGCTCTTTTTCAGCGGCATCTGGGTGGCCGGCGTGAACCAGCCGCTGGGCGCCCTCTATGCGCTCATCGCCATGGGCTCGGCGCTGGCCTCGCGCTTGCCCGACGTCTGGCTGCCGCGCGCGCTGACCGCGTCGTTGCTGCTGATCACGCTGGCCATTGCCGGCACCACGATGAAATTCCAGTGGGGCCTGGCGGCGCCGGGCCTGGCGGTGCTGGGGCTGATGGTCTGCGTGCTGTGCACGGCGGCGGGCTGGCGCGCCGGCACCGGGTTGGCGCTGGTGTCGGCGCTGTCGGTGCTGGGCATCGCCTGGACCGCGCCGCCGCAGACCACGCTGGCCCACCTGCCCACGCTTGCATTCCAGCTCATCGTGCACCTGATCGGCATCGTTTCGGGCCTGGCTGCGGGCGTGCTGATCTCGCAGGTGGTCGCGCGCTACATGCGCGCCGCGCAGGACCGCGAGCAGCGCTTCCGCCGCCTGCTGGCGCTGGCGGCCGACGCCTACTGGGAGATCGACCCCGAGCACCGGCTGGTGGCCGCCACCGGACACAACGGCGAGGCTAACGTGCTCACCCCGGCCACCGGCCTGGGCGCCGTGCCCTGGGAGCTGCGGAATTTCGTCTGCGACGCCGAGACGCTGGACCAGTTGCAGGCCGACCTGGGTTCGCGCGAACCCTTCCGCGACCTGCCGGTGCGCTGGGTGCAGGACGACGGCAGCGCGCGCAGCTACCTCGTGAGCGGCGAGCCGCGTTACAGCGACCGCGGCGTCTTCCAGGGCTATTGGGGCGTGGCGCGCGACATCACCGAGGTCGACGCTGCGCGCGCCGCGCTGGCCGCCACCGAGACGCGCTACCAGGAACTGTTCACGCGCATTCCCACGCCGCTGGTGCTGCACCGCGAGGGGCGCATCATCGACGCCAACCCCGCGGCGGTGGCCATGTTCGGCCACCCCGACCTGGCCTCGATGGTCGGCACCGATCTCTTCGCCAGCTACGAAAGCGGCGACTCGCGCGAGCGCGCGCGCCGCCGCGTCGAGCAACTGCAGGAGCAGCCGCTGGGCACGGCGCTGCCCGTGACCGACTACCGGCTGCAGGTGCGCGGGCGCCGCATCGCCGTGCGCGCCACCGGCGTGCGTGTCGACGCCGAGGGCGGCCCGGCGCTGCTGGCCATCTTCGTCGACGAATCCGAGCGGCTGGCCGCCGAACAGGCCGTGCGCCGCTCGGAGGCCATGCTGTCGCACCTGGTGGCCACCAGTCCCGACCTGATCACGCTCACCGACCTGGCCAGCGGCCGCTTCGCCATGGTCAACCACACCTTCGAGCGCGTCATCGGCTGGACGGCGGCCGAGGCGGTGGGCCGCACCAGCGCGGAGCTGGGCGTGTGGGCCAGCAACGAGGACCGCGAGCGCTTCATCGCCACGATGCGCGAGCAGGGCAAGGTGGCCGACCTGCCCACGCGCTTCGTCACCAAGGGCGGCGCCACCATCTCGATGCTGGTCTCGGCAGCGCGCTTCGTGATGGATCGGCGCGACTACATGGTGATCAATGCGCGCGACGTCAGCGACAACGAACGCGACCGACTGGAGCGCGCGGCGATCCTGGCCAATGCCTCGATCGGCATCGCCGTCACGCGCGAGCGCCGCTTCGTGCTGGCGAACCGCCACTTCGAGCAGATCTACGGCTGGGAGCCCGGCGGCATGATCGGCCAGCCCGGGCAGACGGTCTGGCTGAGCGACGACGACTATGCCGACGTGCGCCAGCTGGTGGGCCCGTCGCTCGGCCGCGGCGAGGCGGTGGAACTGGAGCGGCGCGGCCGGCGCAAGGACGGCAGCACCTTCCTGGCACGCGTGCGCGGCCGCGCCGTCGACCCCGATCGCCCGGCCGAAGGCGGTACGGTGTGGATCGTCGAGGACGTGACCGAACGGCGCCAGTTCGAACTGGCGCTGGCCCGCGCGCGCGACGATGCCGAGGCCGCCAGCCGCGCCAAGAGCGCCTTCCTGGCCAATACCAGCCACGAACTGCGCACGCCGCTGAACGGCATGATCGGGCTGGCGCACCTGGCGCGTTCGCCCGACACGCCCGAGCCGCAGCGGCTGCAGTACCTGGACCAGATCGCCGAGAGCGCGCAGTCGCTGGCCGGCATCATTTCCGACATCCTGGACCTTTCGAAGATCGAGGCCGGCAAGCTGCAGATCGAGACCACGGTCTTCGACCTGGGCGAGTTGCTGCGCGCGCTGCAGCGCAGTTATGCCACCTTGGCCGCGGCCTGCGGGCTGGAACTGCGCTTCGAGTTGCCGGACGGCGCGGAAGATGCCGTCCTCGGCGACGCCATGCGCGTGCGCCAGATCGTCAGCAATTTCCTCAGCAACGCGATCAAGTTCACCGGTCGGGGCCACGTGCACCTGGCGGTACGCCGCCCGGGCGGGCCCGAGGCTGCGCGCGTGCGCTTCGAGGTCGCCGACACCGGCCCGGGCATCGACGAGGCCACGCGCGAACGCTTGTTCATGCCCTTCACGCAGGCCGACCAGTCGACCACGCGCCGCTACGGCGGCACCGGGCTGGGGCTTTCCATCTGCCGTGAACTGGCCACGCTGATGGGCGGCGAGGTGGGCGTGGAAAGTCGCCCCGGCCAAGGCAGCACGTTCTGGGCCGAACTGCCGCTGCCGCGCGCGGCCGCCCTGCCGCCGCCCGCGTTGCCGGCCGATGCGCGGGCGCTGGAAGGCGCGCGGGTGCTCATGGTCGAGGACAACCCGGTCAACATGATGATCGCGGTGGCCATGCTCGAACGCTGGGGCGTGAACGTGGCGCAGGCCCACGACGGTCACGAGGCGGTGACCGAGGTGCACGTGGCCGCCGCCGCCGGTCACCCCTTCGACGCCGTGCTGATGGACGTGCAGATGCCGGTGATGGGCGGCCACGAGGCCACGCGCTTGCTGCGCGCCAGCGTGGCCGGGCGCCAGTTGCCGATCATTGCGCTCACCGCCGCCGCGCTGGTGACCGAGCGCGACGAGGCGCTGGCCGCCGGCATGAACGACTTCCTGACCAAGCCCATCGACGCCGAGAAGCTGCTCGCCACGCTCGTGCGCTGGCGGCATCACGCCAGCGAAGCGGCAGCCTGAAGTCTCCGCGGGCACGGGTCGATACTTTCAACGCGGAGGCGCAGAGGAAGACAAAGAAAGACGCAAGTCTTCTGTCTTTCCTCTGCGTCCTCTCTCTGCGTCCTCTGCGCCTCTGCGCCTCTGCGTTGAAGGCTGTTCGAAATCGACCTGATGCAGCCCGTGGCCTGGTGTCAGTAGACCCGCGGCAGTTCGTGCCGCACGCGGTCGCGGTCGCCGTGGTCGAAGTGCCACCACTCGTTGGGCAGGCCGTGGAAGCCGCCGTGCGCCATGGCGTCGGCCAGCCAGCGCCGCATCTGCACCTGGGCCGGGGTGAGCACGCCGCTGGCCAGGTGTTGCTCGTGCAGCGCCGGGTGCGAGCGCGGCGTCATCTCGTCGAAGCCGCTGCCCATGTCGGCCTCGCGGCCATCGGGGCCGAGCAGCGTGGCGTCCACGGCCATGCCGAAGCTGTGGATCGAGCCGCGCCCGGGGTGGGCGAAATAGTGCTGCATGGGCGTGCCTTCCACGTCCTTCCAGATCGCTTCCTGCACGCGCTGCGGGCGCAGCGCGTCCAGCACCAGGATCGTCCAGCCCGGGCGGCGCGCATGCAGCCATTGCGCGGCAGCCTGCAGGCCGGCGGCGGCCTCGCGGCGCAGCCAGGCGCAGTCCAGCGTGCCATAAAGGCTGCGGCCGGCGAAGTTGTCGCTGCCCACGTAGCGCAAGTCCACGCGGATGTCGTGCAGCGTGTGCAGGCGCACGAAAGCCGGGTCGCCGGCAACCTGCTCGGCGCGGATCATCGGGATGGGAAGGGCCGACACGCGGCGCATCATAGCGACCGGCCCACACGGGCCTGGGCACAATGTCGACGCCCTGACTGGAGGTCGCCCTTGTTCCTGCTGCACCCCCCGATCGCCCCCTGGGCCGTGGCCGATGCATCGGGCCTGCAACTGCTGCTGCTCGCCAGCGAGCCGCTGGCGCCCGGCAGCGTCTTCGTGCGCACGCTGCCCGACAACGAGGAAGAGCTCACCCCGATGCACGCCGATGGCCGCCAGGGCGGGCTGCACCGTTGGCGCGTGCGTGTGCGCTGGAACGGCAGCCATGCGCTGACGCTGTATTGCTTCGTCGTCGACACGCCGCAAGGGCCCTGCTGGCTGGCAGCGGACGGCCGCCATGCGCACGTGCCGCCCGAGGCACGGCACTTCCGCGTCCACGCCAGCGAACAGCCGCCGGCCTGGGTCCGCGAGCAGGTTTTCTACCAGATCTTCCCCGACCGCTTTGCCCGCGGCCTGAGCGGCGGCCGCCCGACCGACCGCAGCGGCGAATGGCTTTACACCGACCGCATGCGGCCGGTGGTGCAGGCCGAGTGGGGGGCGCGCATCGAGCGTCGCCACACCCAGAACACCTTTTTCGGCGGCGACCTCGTCGGCGTCGCCGAGCGGCTGCCCTACCTGCACGGAGAGCTCGGCGCCAGCGCGATCTACCTCAACCCGATCTTCAGCGCCGCCAGCAACCACCGCTACGACACCAGCGACTACACGCAGGTCGACCCGCACCTGGGCGGCAACGCCGCGCTGGCCGACCTGCGCGCGGCCACACAGCGGCGCGGCATGCGGCTGGTGCTGGACGCGGTGGTCAACCACACCGGTGCCGACCACCCGTGGTTCGACCGCTGGGGCCGCCACGCCGCGTCCGGCGGTCCGCCGGGCGCGGCGCAGGCAGCGACATCACCCTGGCACGGCCATTACGCCTGGCAGCCCGACGGCCAGCCTGTCGGCTGGAAGGGTCATGCCTCGCTGCCGGTGCTGGACTACGCCTGCCCCGCCGTGCAGCAGGCGATCTACGGCGCGCCGGACGCCGTGCTGCGGCGCTGGCTGCGGCCGCCCTATGCCATCGACGGCTGGCGGCTGGACGTGATCCACATGCTCGGCGAAGGTTCGGGGGCGCGCCGCAACGCCCACCATGTGCGCGCCATCCGACGCGCCGTGCGCGAGGGCAATCCGCAAGGCTACGTGCTGGGCGAACACTTCGCCGAGGCCACACGCTGGCTGCAGGGCGACCAGGAAGACGGCGCCATGAATTACCACGGCTTCGCGCAGCCGCTGAAGGCCTGGCTCGTGGGGCTGGACCTGGCCGGCCACCGCACACCCATCGCCACGGCCGACTTCGCGGACTGGCTCAACGCTGCCATGGCCACCATCCCCTACGCCAACCAGCTGGCGCAGCTGAACCTGCTCGACAGCCACGATACGCCGCGCCTGCTGACCGAACTCGGCGGCGACCTTCAACGCATGAAGCTGGCCGTGACGCTGCTCTTCACCTGGCCCGGCGTGCCGTGCATCTACTACGGCGACGAGATCGGCCTGACCGGTGGCGCCGACCCCGACAACCGTGGCTGCTTCGACTGGGACCGCAGCCACTGGCGCATGGACCTGTGGACACATTACCGGCGCCTGGCCCTGGCGCGCCGCACACGCGCCGAGTGGCGGCATGGCGCCACGCTGGTGCTGGGCGCGGGCAGCGACTGGTTGGCCTTTGCCCGCTACACCGCGGACAGCGCCACCGTGGTGGCGGTCAACCGGGGCCCGGCCGTCGAAGTGACGCTGCCGCTGGCGCGCCTGCCGTTGCCGCCGCTGCGCTGGCAGGACCTGGATGGCGCCGCGGTGGTCGCCGACCACGCTGGACTGCCGCTGGTCCTGCCGGCTGGTGGCAGCGTCGTGGCGACCGGCGCGTAGCCGCTACTTCACCGACGGCGGCGCAAAGCGCCGCGGCGGCCGTGCCGCCTGCGCATACAGCGGCAGCACCTTGGGCAGCTTGTCCTGGATGTCCTTGATGCGCGTCTCGCCCGCCGGGTGGGTGGAAAGGAACTGCGGCGGAGCGCCCTTGCTGGCGGCCATCATCTTCTGCCACAGCGTGACGCCGGCGGCCGGGTCGTAGCCGGCGCGGGCGGCCAGGTCCATGCCCACCAGGTCGGCCTCGGTCTCGTCGCTGCGGCTGAATTGCAGCGTGAGCAGCTGCGCGCCCTTGCCCAGCACAACGTCACCCAGACCGCCCAGGCCCAGCAAGCTGGACACCAGCCCGGCGCCGATGCGCGTGGCCGCCGTCTTGCCCATGCGTTCGCGCGCATGCTCGCGCAGCGCATGCGCCGCCTCGTGGCCCATGATGGTGGCCACCTCGTCGTCGTTCAGCTGCAGCTTCTGCAGGATGCCCCAGAAGAAGGCGATCTTGCCGCCGGGCATGCAGAAGGCGTTGACCTGCGCTCTGCCGATGAGGTTGACCTCCCACTGCCATTGCTTCGCACGACCGTTCCAGGGCAGCGCGTGCGGAATGATTCGGTCGGCGATGGCGCGCAGCCGCACCACCTGCGGGTGGTCCTTGGGCGCCAGCTCACGCTGCGCTGCGGCTTCGCGCAGCATCTGCCGGTACTGCTGCGCCGCGGCGGCCTCGATCTGTTCGGCCGACACCAGCTTCGTGAAGCTGGAGGTATTGCCCACCTCGCCCTGCAGGCCCTGCTGCGCCCAGGCCGGCGCGGCCAGCGCCGCGGCACCGCCGGCCGCCAGCAGGCCGGTGAACAAGCGCCGCGAGTGCAGCGCGCACAGGCAGCGGGCGGGGTGGGTGATGGCGGTGTCGATCACGGGGTCGGGGGCGACGGCGGGGACGGCGGTGACAGGCATAACGCGGTGGGACCGCGGCAGCGCCACGAGGGTTCCGCGACATTCTAGGCAGCGGTCCCTCGGCGCGGACGGGCGTGGCGCCGAGGGCCGGCTGCTTCGAGTGCCGCCGGTGCCGCCTGCCGCCGTGCGCGGCAGGTTGGCGGCCACGTCCCTGAAGGGCCAGGCCGCTCCAGGTGGTCGAGATCTCCTGTGCAGACTCGGGTGGCGGCAGGTCGGTCAGGCTTCCAGGTGTCGTCCGACCAGAACAGGTCCAGATGGCCTTGCGGCCAGATCGTGTAGGGAAAAGGAAGGTCTAAAGGCCGGAATGAAAAGGAACAAGTAAACTTAGCAAACAAACCACGCCCGAGAAAAACCCACCCAAACCAAAGAACCACACCCCCCAAAAACACAAAACAAAAAACAAAAAAAAAAAAAAAAAAACACAAACCACAAAAAAAAAAAAAAAAAAAAAAAAAAAAAAAAAAAAAAAAAAAAAAAAAAAAGCCCACCAGACCCCCCCCCCCGGGACGGGAAGAACCTGGAACGGGAAGAGTGGACATGAAGCAATGGGACCGCCGCTGTGCCGCAGAGGTTCCTCCGCATTCTAGAAAGTGGCCTCGTTGGCCCCGGCGGCCCGGGACGTCTGCGCCGGGCCGGTCAGTCGTCGATGGCCGCTGTGCCGGGTGTGACTTCCAGTGCCCGCACGCTCTGGCGCAGCCACCACAGCATCACCAGCGCCGGCACTGCCAGCACCGTGCTGACGATAAAGAAGGTGGGCCAGCCGATGCTTTCGGCCAGCACGCCCGCCAGCGGTCCCACCCAGACCCGGCCCACCGAAGCGAAGGCCGACAGCAACGCATATTGCGTGGCCGTGAAGCGCTGGTTGCACAGGCTCATGAGGAAGGCCACGAAGGCCGCGGTGCCCATGCCGCCGGAGAGATTCTCGAACGCCACCACCAGCAGCAGCCCGCCGTCCACCGACGTGGGCGCGGCCAGCGC
Source organism: Rubrivivax sp. (assembly GCA_034522875.1). GTDB lineage: Bacteria > Pseudomonadota > Gammaproteobacteria > Burkholderiales > Burkholderiaceae_C > Rubrivivax. Next base: position 28,364 of record JAXHKY010000019.1, read on the forward strand.
CACGAAACCCCAGTCGAAGGCCGGCAGCACGGTGCCCGGAATGACGCCCTTGCCCGACACCGCCAGCCACCAGAAGCCCAAATTGCTGACCATCTGCAGCACGCCGTAGAACATGAGCGCGCGCCACAGGCCGATGCGCAGCATGATCGCGCCGCCCACCAGCGCGCCGCCGATCGTGAGCCACAGCCCGATCACCTTGTTGACCACGCCCACCTCGGCCGAGGTGTAGGCCATGCTCTTGAGCAGGAAGGCCGTCATCAGCGAGCCGGCGAAAGCATCACCCAGCTTGTAGAGCACGATGAAGAGCAGGAAGGCCGCCGCGCCGCGCTGGCTGAAATAGCTGCTCAGACCGCCGAGCAGGGTGTGGAAACGCGCCCGCCTTGCCGCCCAGGCCGCCAGCGGCAGCGTGAATGCGATGCCCAGCAGCAGCGCCGCCAGATCCACCCAGCGCTTCTGCAGCGGCGCCGGCAGCGCACCGCCTTCGAGCAGCGGCGCCACCAGCGCCTGCGCGATGCCCGGCCCGAAGCGGTCGCTCAGCCACACGCCCGCCGCCACCGCGGCCAGCACGGCGGCAAAGCCCCAGAGGTCGTTGCGCGCCGGCGGCGGCTTCACGGCAAGCGCCGGCAGCCGCGGCAGCACCAGCGCCGAGAGCACGGCCGCGCCAGCCATCAGCGCGGCCATGAAGCGGTAGACCTCGGGCCAGGACCAGCCCGCGCCCTGCGTGGCGTCGGTCCAGATCAGCGCAATGCCGCCGGAAAGGATCATCGCCAGCCGGTAGCCCATGACGCCCAGCGAAGCCCCCATGCCGCGCTCGGCGGCGGGCAGCAGGTCGGTGCGGTAGGCGTCGATGACGACGTCCTGCGACGCCGAGACGAAGGCCACCGCCACCGCCAGCAGGGCGAAGAGGCGGATCGCGTCCTTGGGCGAGGTCGCCGCCAGCGCCAGCAGCACGCCGGCCAGCGCCAATTGCGTGAGCACCAGCCAGCCGCGTCGGCGGCCCAGGATGGGCAGCTCGAAGCGGTCCATCAGCGGCGCCCACAGGAATTTGAAGGTGTAGGGCAGGCCGACCAGGCTGAGAAAGCCGATCGTCGCCAGGTCGATGCCTTCCACCGTGAGCCAGGCCTGCATGGCCTGGCCGGTGAGCGCCAGCGGCAGCCCGGAAGCGAAACCCAGCAGCGTGACGACGAACAGGCGGTGCAATGCCGCCAGGCGGGTACGTAAGGGCATCGAGCCGATTCTAGGCAGGCGCCAGGCGCTGCAGGGTCCGGGCGCCGGGGCGCCCGCGGCCAGTTCAGCGCCAGAGCCTGGCGGCCGGTGGCTCCCCCGGCCGCGCGCAGCCGGGTGTCAGCAGTCCATCGTCCAGCTGCCCAGCCGGCGGTGCGCCGGCCGCGCCTCGGCCCACAAGGCCAGGCGCTCCAGCCAGCCAGCGCGCACCGGCGCCTGCACCGGCACAACGCGGGGCCGCGCCACCGTGTGCCGGCGAACCGGCACCGGGCTGCGGGCGGGAGCGTGCGTCGTCATCGGTGAGAACCAGGTGGCAGCCATATCGGGCTCCTTGAAGTGCGGGTAAACGCGAATGAAGATACTGTATTTGTTCGCGATCCTGCAGAAAAGAGCTTGCAGCGCATTCCTGAACTGCAAAAATGCAGATTCAGGGTTCTACCGAGGAGCTTGAACGTGCCTGAACTGGACTGGAGCGACCTGCGATATGCGCTGGCCATCGGGCGCAGCGGCACGTTGGCTGGCGCAGCGCGGCAGGTGGGCGTCAATGCCACCACGGTGCAGCGCCGGCTGGAGTCGCTGGAAAAGCGCCTGGGTGCGCGTTTGTTCGATCGCTCGCGAAGTGGTTACCAACCCACAGAGGCGGGCACGCTGGTGCTGGAGCAGGCACGGCGCATGGCCGACCAGGCCGACGAGATCGAACGCCGCGTGCTCGGCCGCGACCGCGAACTGACCGGGCCGCTGCGCGTGGCCACCGCCTTCGTGGTCATGGAGCACCTGCTGCCGCAGCCGCTGGCCGCTTTTGCGCGCGCCTACCCGGGCATCGAGGTCGAGGTGGTGGAGAACGCCATCCTGGTGGACTTGTCGCGCCGCCACACCGACGGCTCGGCCGACTGGACGCGCAAGGAAGCCGACGTGGCGCTGCGGCTGTCGGCCAACGTGGCCGAGCATCTGGTGGGCCGGCAACTCGGCATGACGCACTGCCGCGTCTATGCGCTGCGCGGCACCGCCGGACTGCCGCAGGCGGTGACGCCGATGCCGGTGCTGCTGCGCGACGCGCCCTGGGTGGCTTTCGAGCGCGACGCCACCCACCGCGTCTACGACCGCTGGATGCGCACCCACCTCGACCGCGCCCAGGTGCGCGTGCGCGCCGACATCTTCAATGCCGTGGCGGCCATGCTGCGCACCGGCATCGGCATCGGCGTGCTGCCCACCTTCATGGAGCCGCAGCACCCGGAACTGGTGGCGGTGTCGGAGCCCATTCCCGAGCTGTCGGTGCCGGTGTGGATGCTCACCCACCCCGACCTGCGGCAGACGGCGCGTGTGCGCGCCTTCATGCAGTTCGTGGGCGACGCGGTGGCGGCACGGCTGGTGAACCAGCCCGCGGCCGGGCCGGCCCTTGTGCCTCGGCCTGCGGCCCCTATGTAAGTCCTATGGACGCCGACACCTTGCACGTGGCCTGCCCGCATTGCGGCGCCACCAACCGCCTGCCCGCCGAACGCATCGACGAAGCCCCACAGTGCGGCCGCTGCGGCCAGGCCTTGCTGCAAGGTCAGCCGCTGGAGCTGACCGACGGCAGCTTCGACGCCGTCGTTGCGGCGACGAAGCTGCCCGTGTTGGTGGACTTCTGGGCGCCCTGGTGCGGCCCCTGTCGCATGATGGCGCCGGCCTTCGATCAGGCCGGTCGGCAACTGGCCGGCCGCGCCCTGCTGGTGAAGGTGAACAGCGACGACAACCCGGCGCTCTCGCAGCGCTACGGCATCCGCAGCATTCCCACGCTGCTGCGGCTTGACGCCGGGCGCGAGACGCGGCGCCAGTCCGGCGCGGTGCCGGCCAGCGCCATCGTCGCCCTGGCCAGCAGCTGAGCGCCTTTCAGGCGCTGGCGGCTTGGTCCGCGCGCCGGCGTGCGAAGTTCACGAACCAGTCGATGCAGCCGGCATTGGCCATGGCGTCGCGGTGGAAGACGGCCTCGGGGGCGGCGCCCATGAGCAGCTTCTTCACCGGCAGCTCCATCTTCTTGCCCGACAGCGTGCGCGGGATCGCCGCCACCTGGACGATATCGTTGGGCACGTGGCGCGCCGACAGCGCCTGTCGCACGGCCTGCTTGAGCCTTTGCGTCAACGCGTCGTCCAGCGTCAGGCCCTCGCGCAACACCACGAACAGCGGCATCCAGCTTTCGCGGCCCAGGTATTCGAGGTCCACCACCAGGCTGTCCAGCACCTCGGGCTGTGCCTCCACCGCGCGGTACAGCTCGGCCGTGCCCATGCGCACGCCGTGGCGGTTGATGGTGGCGTCGCTGCGGCCGTAGATCACGGCACCGGTGGCGCCGATTTCGGGGTGCGGCACCAGGCGGATCCAGTCGCCGTGGCGCCAGGCCGCAGGCTTTCCACCGCCACCGGGAAACATGTCGAAGTAGCTCTCGAGATAGCGGCGGTTGCCCTCGTCGCCCCAGAAATACAAGGGCATCGAAGGCATCGGCTTCGTGCACACCAGTTCACCGACCTCGTCCATGAGCGGCCGGCCGTCTTCGCTCCAGGCTTCCACGGCCGCGCCCAGGCAGCGGCATTGCATCTCGCCCTTGACCATCGGCAGCGCCCGGTTGCCGGCGACGAAGGCACCGGCGAAGTCGGTGCCGCCGCTGATGGGGTTGAGCCAGATGTCGCGGCCGTCGACCTTCGGGCAGTGGTCCCAGATCCACTGGTAGGCCTCGTCGGCCAGCGGGCTGCCGGTGCTGCCGATGGCGCGCAGACGCGACAGGTCGGCCAGCTGCATCGGCTCCACGTGAGCCTTCATGCAACTGGCGAAATACGCCGCGCCGGCACCGAACCAGGTCACGCCGGCGGCACCGGCGAAAGCGCCACAGCGTGCCCCAGTCGTGCGCATGGGCCGGGCCGGCGGGGTTGCCGTCGTAAAGGCAGATGGTGGTGCCGCCCAGCAGCGCGCCGACCTGCGCATTCCACATGATCCAGCCGGTGGTGCTGAACCAGTGGAAGCGCTCGCCGCCGGCCAGCGAGGGGCGCAGGTCGTTGTGCAGCGCGCCGCCCTTGAGCATTTCCAGCACGATGCCGCCATGGCCGTGCACGATGGGCTTGGGCAGGCCGGTGGTGCCGCTGGAGTACACCACCCACAGCGGGTGGTCGAAGGGCAGCCAGGCGGGTTGCCAGTCTTGCAGGTAGACCCCGGGATCGCCCGCCACCCAGTCGGCAAAGTCGTGCGCTTGCCGGCCTGGGGCGGCGAAGTCGGCGCCGCGCGCCGTGGCGTCCACGTCGGCCAGCAGCACCAGGTGCTGCACCGAAGGCAGGCCCGCCAGCACGTCGCGCAGCACCGGCCGGCGGTCGTGCGCCACGCCGCCCCAGACCTGGCCGTCCACCGCCACCAGCACCTTGGGCGCAATCTGACGGAAGCGGTCGAGCACCGCCACCGGACCCATGTCGGGCGAGCACACCGACCACACCGCGCCCAGGCTGACTGTCGCCAGGAAGGCGACCACGGTGGGTGGCGAGTTGGGCAGGTACGCGCAGACACGGTCGCCCGGCACCACGCCGGCAGCACGCAGCCGCGCCGCGAAGCAGCCGACCTGACGCCGCAGCTCGGGCCACGACATCTCCACGGGAGCGGTCAGCCGCTCGTTCTGGAACACGATGGCCGGATGCCCGGCGGCGTGCGCCGCATCGGCATGGCGCAGCACCTGGCGCGCGTAGTTGAGTTGCGCGCCGGGAAACCACTTCGCGCCTGGCATCACTTCGGCCTCGAGCACGGCGTGGTGCGGCGTGGGGGATTCGATGTCGAACCAGTCCCAGATCGACTGCCAGAAGGCGCGCAGGTCGGTGACCGACCAGCGCCACAGCTCTTCGTAGGTTTCGAAGCGCAGACCGTGGGAAGCCTGCAGCCAGTGCTGGTATTCGGCAATGCGGGGCAGCGGGGCGGGCGGGGTCATGGACACTCTCTGTGACGGGCGGAGGACGGTCGTTCCAAGGCAACGGGGCGAGCGTAACAAGCCGCACCGTCCTGAGGGCGGGCTCCGTATCAAGAAGGCACATGCTGAAACCCAGGATCGTCGGCTCGTTGGGACTGCGCTGGCTGGGGCTGGCCGCCCTGGCGCTGCCGGCCACCGCCAAGCCCCAGCCCGCCCCTGTGCTCGAAGAGACCGTCGTCATCATCGGCAGCGGCACCGAGCAGCGACTCTTCGACACGCCCTACGCCGTGGGCGTGGTGGACGCCGCCGAGCTGCGCAGCGCCGGCCCGATGGTCAACCTGTCCGAAGCCCTGGCCCGCGTGCCGGGTCTGGTGGTGAACCTGCGCAACAACTATGCGCAGGACCTGCAGATCAGTTCGCGCGGCTTCGGCGCGCGCGCCAGCTTCGGCGTGCGCGGCATGCGGCTGTATACCGACGGCATTCCCGCCGCCGGGCCCGACGGCCAGGGTCAGGTGTCGCATTTCGACCTGGCCGGCGCCGAGCGCGTGGAAGTGCTGCGCGGCCCGTTCTCCGCGCTGTACGGCAACGGCTCGGGCGGCGTGATCTCGCTGCTCAGCGCGGCGCCCGTGGAGCGTGCCGTTTCGGTGAGCGTGGATGCCGGCAGCGCCGGCCTGGCCCAGGTGCGCCTGGGCATCGATGCGCCGCTGGAGGGCGGCTTCAGCGTGCGCGCCTCGGTCAGCGGCTTCGAGATCGACGGTTTCCGCCCGCACAGCGCCGCGCAGCGCAGGCTGGGCAATGTGCGCCTGGGCTACGAGGGCAAGGCCGACCGTGTCGTGGTGGTGCTGAATGCGCTGGACCAGCCGGCGCAGGACCCGCTGGGACTGACGCGCGCGCAGTTCGAGGCCGACCCTGACCAGACCACGCCCCAGGCCATGCAATTCGACACCCGCAAGGAGGCCAGCCAGGCGCAGGGCGGCGTGCAGTGGCGGCACCGCTTCAGCGGCGGCGGCGCGCTGCGCGAGAGCCAGCTCACCGCCTACTACGGCCAGCGCTCGGTGACGCAGTGGCAGTCCATTCCCGTGGCGACCCAGGTCAACCCCGTCAATCCGGCCATCAGCGAACGTCAGCCCGGCGGCGTGATCGACTTCGACCGCGACTATGCGGGCGTGGACGCACGCGGGGTCTGGCGCTGGGCGCTGGCCGGCGATCGTGCCGCGCAGCTGGTGGCCGGGGGCACCTTCGACGAAAGCCGCGAGAACCGGCGCGGCTTCGAGAATTTCACGGGCAGCGGCGCCGACCAGGTGCTGGGCGTGACCGGCGACCTGCGCCGCGACGAGACCAATCGCATCCAGGCCGGCAGCGTCTATGCCCAGGGCGAGATCGAATTCCATCCGCGCTGGGTGGCCACGCTGGGCGTGCGCAGCGGCCGCGTCGAGTTCCGCTCCGACGACCACTACATCAAAGGTAGCAACCTCGACGATTCAGGCTCGCAGTCCTACCGCTTCACCAACCCGGTGGCTGCGCTGCAGTGGCGCGCCAGCGAGGCCTTGAATCTCTACGTCAGTGCCGGCCGCGGCTACGAGTCGCCCACCTTCAACGAACTGGCCTACCGGCCCGACGGCAGCGCCGGCTTCAATACCGAACTCAAGGGCCAGAGCAGCACCCAGCTCGAACTGGGCGCCAAGTGGCGCGCCGCCGCGCTGGGCCTGAGCCTCGATGCCGCGATCTTCGAAGCGCGGACGCAGGACGAGATCGGCGTCGCCACCAACCGCGGCGGCCGCGCCACCTTCACCAATGTCGACGACACGAAGCGCCAGGGGGCCGAGATCGACTTGCGCTGGCGCATCGCCCCGGCGTGGCGCGCGCAACTGGCCGCCACCTGGCTGTCGGCGACTTACGTCAACGGCTTCTTCGTCTGCCGCGCCGTGCCCTGCCTCACGCCCGACGTGCCGGTGCCGGCCGGCAACCGCATTGCCGGCACGGTGGACCGCAGTGCCTATGCCGAGCTGGCGTGGACGCCAGGCGCGTTCGAATTCGGCCTCGAAGCCCGCGGCCAGGGACGCCAGGCGGTGAACGACACCAACAGCGACTTCGCCGCCGGCTACGGGCTGCTCGGGCTGCGCGCGCTGTGGCGTCTGGACCTGGGCCCCGGCCAGCTGGAATTGCTGGGCCGCATCGACAACCTGGCCGACCGCCGCGTGGCCGGCAGCGTGATCGTCAACGAGGCCAACCAGCGCTTCTTCGAGCCAGCGGCCGGGCGCAACTTCCTGGCCAGTGCGCGCTGGAGCCAGCGTTTCTGACGCAGCGGCTGTGGGCCGTGCGGCGCTTCACGCGCCGCTTTGGCGATCTTCGCCTGGTTGCGGGCCGGCGGCTCGGGCTGACCTTCACCCTGCCGGGTCCCGGCCCGGCAAGGTGAAGGTCAGCCCATCCCCACCTCCACCCACCGCCACCAGTCGCCGTTGAACGGGTGGCGCAACGGCCCCAGCACATGGGCGTGCAGCAAATCGGTGGTGATGGGGTGGTTGTGCGCGATATACGGCACGTACGCCAGCATCAGCCGGTGCGCCCGCTGCATCAGCGCCAGCCGCTCGGGGCCGTCGGGCAGCACGCGCTGGCTTTCGTAGAGGCGGTCGAAAGCGGGCAGCCGGAAACGCGCATCGTTGCTCTGGTCGGCATTGGGACCATAGGCCAGCCCGAGGAAAAAGTCGCCGTCGGGCGAACCGTTGGACCAGATGAAGCCCCACATCATCAGCTGCCCCGCCAGCGAGCGCCGGATGAGTTCGCCGAAAGGCGCGAATTCGAACTGCACCCGCAGGCCCACGGCCTTCAGCCGCTTCAGCCACAGTTCGCTGGCCGCGCGGGAACGCTGGTCGGGCGGGAAGGCCCGACGCAGCAGCAGCGGCCGGCCGTCGGGTTGCTCGCGCCAGCCGTCACCGTTGCGGTCGGTGTAGCCGTGCATGTCGAGCAGCGCCTTGGCGCGCGCCACGCTGGGCGTACCCATCTCGCTTTTCAGCGCCGGATCGTGGCCGTAGCAGTGCGGCGAGATCATGCCCTGCGCCGGCGCCGCCTGCCCGCGCAGCACCAGGCGCACCTCCTCGGCGCTGTCGAAGGCCAGCGCGATGGCGCGGCGCAGCGCCACCTTCTCGGGTGTGTAGCCGCCGACCAGCGGGTCGTCGAAATTGAAGAAGGTTTGGGTGGTGGCGGGCGAAAGGGCCCGCCGCGCCTGCACGCCCTGGCGCACCAGGAAGGGGGCCAGCCGGCCCCCTGGCATGGCCAGTTCGCCGAAGTCCGGCGGCAACGTGAGCACATCGTGCTCCCCGCGCAGGAAGGCCAGCCAGCGCGGCTGCGACTCTTCGATGATGTCGACCTCCACCCGGTCCAGCAGCGGCGCGCTGGCGCCGGACAGATGCCGCGCAGCGGCCTGCAGGTGCGGTTCGTCGCCGGCGCCGACGGTGGCAAAACGCTGCGCGCGAAAGCGCGGATTGCGCTCGAGCACGATGCGCGAGGCGCGCCGCCACTGCGCCAGCCGGAACGGGCCGGTGCCCACCGGGTGCGCCATCGGATCGTCGGCATAAGCTTCCACCACCTCGCGCGCCACGGCGCCGCAGATCCACGCCGTCAGCAGGTGCACGAAGCGCGGCGCGGGGTCGGCAAGAACGATCTCGAAGCGGGTGCGGTCCAGCGCGCGCAGTCCCGGCACCTCGGTGTCGTAGGGGAACGGCGTCTTGCCCCGGATCGCACGCTGACGCAGTTCCGACAAGCCCAGGATCTTCGCGTTCTCGAACTGGTAGAGATGTTCGGTGCGGATCGCCGGGTCGTAGAAGCGCTTGATCGTGTAGACATAGTCGGCCGCCACCAACTCGCGCGGCCGGCCCTGGAAAACCGGGTCGTCGGCGAACAGGATGCCACGCTGCAGCGTGACCACGAAGCGCCGGAAGTCCGCCGACACCTCGGGCAGGACGGCCGCGGTGAGCGGCACCAGAACCGCCGGCCGGGCCAGCGGGTCGTAGGCCAGCGGTGGCTCGAAGATGTGCGCGATGACGCGGATCGACGACTGGTCGCCCACGCGCGGCGGGTCGAACCCGGTTTCGGCGAAGTTGAAGGCCACGCGCAGGGTTTTCGGTGCCGGTGCCGGTGGCGAAGCGGCAGTCGCCTCGGCCAGCCAGGGCCAGGTCGCGGCGGCGGTGATCAGGGATCGACGCTGCACGTTGCACCCGCTCAGGAGCCGAAAAATGCGCGCGGCCGACATGCGTCACACGCCGCCGCCACGCGCCCGTGCGCTGGGCGTGGCGCAGGTCTAAGCTCGAGACATCTGGCACGGAGCCCGCCATGACCATCCGTCACCTGACTGCACACGTCGCCGCCGCCACCTGCGCCGCCTTGTCGGCCGGGGCCCTGGCGCAGAAGCCGCCGCAGGTGGTGAAGCCGCCGGTGGCACAGGCCTGGATCGATGTTGCCACCTTCGGCGGCATGGGCATGCCGATGGGCCTGCCGGGTGCCGGCGGAGGCAACCCGATGGCCGCGTTGGGCAGCCTGTTCGGCGGCAGCGGCGGTACGGGAGGCAATCACTTCGGCCAGACCCAGTCGATGTCGCCCGGTCGCTGGGTCGACGTGACGCTGTACACGCGCAACAACCCGCAACTGGCCGAAGCCCAGCAGACCGTGCCGGCGGGATTCCTGAGTCCGCCGCTGAAGCTGCAGAGCCCGAAGGAGACCCGAGGCACCGCGCCCGACCCGGGTGACGAAGGCGTCACCGAGGAGCCCACCCAGGAACGGCCGAAGGGCAGGATGCTGCTGTACTGGGGCTGCGGCGAGAAAGTCCGCGAGGGCCAGCCGCGCGTGGTGGATTTCGCCACCGCCACACCCACCGAACTGGGTCGCTTCTTCCAGTCGCGCCGGGCCACGCAACGCGGCACGCACTCCGCCGTCGGCCGGCCGGTGTGGCCGAGCCCGGCCGACGCGCGCCTGGTGTCGGCGCAGGCCTCGCTGGTGGGCGAACATGCCTTCAGCGGCGCCGGCGTGCCCGAAGGTTTCCGCTTCCAGATCGGTGCGGCGCAGGACCTGATGCCGCCCATCGCGCTGAAGCAGTCGCCGGCGGCGGGCGCCACCTTGCTCGAGTGGCAGGCGCTGCCGCAGGCGCGCGCCGTTTTCATCGCCGGCATGGGCGCGCGCGAGAACGACGAGATGGTGATCTGGACCAGCAGCGAACAGCCCGATATCGGCTTCGGTCTGCTCGACTACCAGACCAACCCGGCGGTGGACCGCTGGCTGAAGGAGAAGGTGCTGCTGGCGCCGCAGACCACGCGCTGCGCCGTGCCCGCCGGCGTCTTTCCAGCGGAAGGTGCGATGCTGCGCATGGTGGCCTACGGCAACGAGCTGAACCTGGCGCATCCGCCTCGGCCCACCGACCCGCGCCTGCCCTGGGAACCGGTGTGGACCGTCAAGGTGCGCGTGAAGTCCGTGACGATGGCCATGCTGGGCATGGCGATGCCTTCGGCCGCGCCTGCGGCGGCCGAAAGGCCCGCCGACGAGACGCAGGTGCCGAATGTGAAGGACGTGCTGCGCGGCATCTTCGGGCGCTGAACCCCGCCTGCACTCGTCCATCGCGTTCAAGCCGGGCTCATGCCGGGCCCGGCCCGGGATCGACCTCGACGAAGTGCCACCATTCGTTCCAGAACAGCGGCCGCCGCCAGCCCGCCAGGCCCGGCTGCATCATGTCGGCCACCAGGCGGTGCGTGTGCAGCTTGTAGGGCATGTAGGCCACGGCGATCTTCTTGGCCTGCTCGAACAGCTGCAGCCGCTCGGGCCCGTCGGGCAGCACGGTCATGCGCTCGTGGAGGGCGTCCAGCGCCGGCAGCCGAAAGCGCGCAATATTCTGATTGCCCGCCTGCGGGCCGAAGTAGCGCGTGATCATGCCCTGGCCGTCGCCGCCGCTGGCGCCCGAGGCCAGGGCCCAGATCTGCAGCTTGCCGCTGCGGCCGGCCTTCAGGTTTTCGGGCCACTTCGCGGTCTTGAATTCGGCGCGGATGCCGATCGCGTCCAGGTCCTTCTTGCGCAATTCGTTGAGCTGGCGGCTCTGCTGGTCGGGCTGGGTCGCGATCTGCAGCAGCAGCGGCTGGCCGTCGGGCAACTCGCGCCATCCGTCGCCGTCGCGGTCGAGATAGCCGTGCAATTCCAGCAGCGCCTTCGCGCGCGCCGGGTTGTATTCGCTCATCTCGCTCTTGAAGGCCGGGTCGTAGCCGGTCAGGTGCGGCATCACCGGGCTTTGCGCAGGAATGGCCATGCCGCGGCGCACGAGGCGGATCTCGCGTTCGACGTCGGTGCCCAGGCTGATGGCGCGGCGCAGCGCCACCCGGTGTGGTTCCAGGCCGCCGACCACCGGGTCGTCCATGTTGAAGTAGGTGAAGGTCACGTCCGAGACCAGCGTGATCACGCCTTGCACGCCTTGCCTGGCCAGGTGCAGTGCGACCTTGCCGCCGGGCATCGCCACCTGGATGAATTCGGGCGGCAGGCGGTCGATATAGTCATGCTGGCCGTTCAGGAACGACAGCCAGCGCGGCTGCGCCTCTTCGATGATGGAGATCTCCACCCGGTCCAGCAGCGGCAGCCGGCGGCCGCGCAGCCGCGCCGCAATGGCCTGACCCTCGGCGTCATCGGCCGCCGGGGTGCTTTCCCACGGGCGTTCGCGATAGGCCGGGTTGCGCTCCAGCACGATCAGTGAACTGCGCCGCCACTGCGCCAGTCGGAACGGCCCGGTGCCCACCGGATGCTCGGCGATCTTGTCGCCATAGGCCTGCACCACTTCGCGCGCCACGCCGCCGAAGAGGTCGCTCACCGCCATGCTTTCGATGAAGCGCGGCCGCGGCACCTCGAAGCGCAGCTCGAAGCGGTAGCGGTCGAGCACCCGCATGCCTTCCACTGGCGCGTCGTAGTCGAACGGCGTCTTGCGCTCCAGCGACTGCTGGCGCAGCGCCGCCAGGCCGGGCATGCGCCAGTCCTCGACGCTGGCCCACAGCGGGCTCTTCACCGCCGGGTCGGCGTAGCGCTTGATGGCGAAGACGAAATCGGCCGCGGTCAGCTCGCGCCGCTGGCCCTTGAACGCCGGGTCGTCGGCGAAGAAGATGCCGGGACGCACCTTGAAGGTCCAGCGACGGTAGTCGTCGCTCACCTCGGGCAGGCCGTCGGCGGTGAGCGGCACCACCTTCGCCGGCCGTGCCAGGTGGTCGTAGCCGTAGAGCGCCTCGAAGATGTGCGCGGTGACGGTACGCGAATAGGTGTCGCTGATCTGTGCCGGGTCGAAGCCGCTCTCGGCCACCGGGAAGGCGTAGCGCAGCACGCGCTGCCCGTTGCCTGCCGCGCGCGCGCCACCCGGCAGCGCCACGCTGGCGGCGAGAGCGGCGCTCAAACCGGCGCCGAGGGCCAAGGCCTGCCGCCGCCGCATCAGCCGCCGCCTCAGTGCGAAGCCGCGCCGCGCCGTTCCAGCGCCGCGGGGTCGATGTCGACGTACTTCCAGAATTCGCGCACGTAGATATTGCGGTGGTAGCCCAGCACCCAGGGCTGGGCGAGGTCGGTCCAGACGCGGTGCACGTGCACCTTGTAGGGCATGTAGGCCACCATCAGCTTGGACGCCTGCGTCATCAGCGCCTGGCGCTCGGGGCCGTCGGGCAGGCCGCGCTGCCTTTCGTAGAGCTCGTTGAACACCTGCAGGTCGAAGCGCGAATGGTTGGCCTGGCCGCGGTTGGGGCCGTAGCCCAGGGCGAGGAAGGTGTCGCCGTCAGGGCTGCTGGCGCTCCAGCCCACGCCCCACATCATCAGCTTGCCGGCGCGGCTGGCCTTCAGGTTTTCGGGCCACTTGGCGGTCTTGAATTCCATGCGCACGCCGATGGCGTCCATATTCTTCTTCCACAACTCGGTGAGCTGGCGGCTCTGCTGGTCGGGGCTGGTGGCGTATTCCAGCCGCAGCGGCTGGCCGTCGGGCTGTTCGCGCCAGCCGTCGCCGTTGCGGTCCGTGTAGCCGTGCATGTCGAGCAAGGCCTTGGCGCGCGCGCGGTCGAAGTCGCTCATCTCGGTCTTCAGCGCCGGGTCGTAACCCCAGACCTCGGGCGAGATCGGACCTTGCGCGGGAATGGCCTGGCTGCGGCGCGCGAGGCGGATCTCGCGGTCGATGTCCACCGCCAGCGAGATGGCGCGCCGCAGCGCCACCTTGTGCGGCTCGTAGCCGCCGACCACCGGGTGCTCCATGGCGAAATACGACACCGCCACGTCGGCGCGCGGGTAACGCACCATCTGTATGCCCTGCTTGGCCAGGTTGGGCGCCAGCTTGTTGTTCGGAAACGCCACGGTGGCGAAATCGGCAGGCACGTTCTCGCTGAGGTCCTGCTCCTGGTTCAGGAACGACAGCCAGCGCGGCTGCGGTTCCTCGATCACCGAGATGTGCACCTCGTCCACGAGCGGCAGCTTGCGGCCCTTGAACTGCTGCGTCACCGACTGCAGGCGCGCGTCGCCGGCCGGCGCCGTTTCGTCGTAGGCCACGTCGCGATACCGGGGGTTCTTCGCCAGCACGATGCGCGAACTGCGCTTCCAGTCCTTCAGCACGAAGGGACCGGTGCCCACCGGGTGCTCGCCGACGCGGTCGCCATAGAAGTCCACCACCTCGCGCGCCAGCGCGCCGGTGAAGGAGCCGTCGGTGAAGTTGTACAGGAAGCGCGGCGAGGGTTCCGCGAGGCGGATCTGGAAGCTATAGCGGTCCAGCGTGCGCAGGCCTTCCACCGGGGTGTCGTAGTCGAAGGGCTTCTTTGCTTCGATCAGCTTCGTGCGCAGTTCCGACAGGCCCAGGATCTTCGCGCTTTCCAGGATGTAGAGGTTGGCGCTCTTCCAACGCGGGTCGTAGTGGCGCTTGAGCGAGTAGACATAGTCCTCGGCCGTGAGCTCGCGCTTGCTGCCCTTGAACGCCGGGTCGTCGGCGAAGTAGATGCCCGGCTTGATGCGGAAGGTGAAGGTCGTGAAATCGGCGCTGACTTCGGGCATGGCGGCTGCGGTGGCCGGCCGCATGCGCACCGGCCGCGCCAGGAATTCGAATTCCAGCGGCGCTTCGAAAAACCCCACGGCCACGGTGCGCGAGTACAGGTCACTGATCTGCGCCGGGTCGAAATTGGTCTCGGCGATGGGGAAGGCATACCTGAGGACCTTCGCCGGCTCGGCCGCCGCCGCTGCGCTCGGCAGCGCAAGAGCGGCGCCAAGCATCAGGGGCAGCAGCGTACGCGCTAGGAACCGCATGGTCATCTCCCGGGCCGCGTCTGCCGGCCGCTTGCTCAATGTGCCGGCGCCGCCGGATCGACATCCAGGTAGCGCCAGTATTCGCGGATGAAGGGATGCGGCACGAAGCCGTGCACGCGCGGCTGCGACACCCACAGCCCGATGATGGGGCCCGTGGCCTTGATCGGCATGTAGGCCACCGACAGCTTCAGTGCCTGCTGGATGAGCGCGTCGCGCTCGGGGCCGTCGGGCAGCCGGCGCTGCTGCTCGTACAGCGCATTGAAGGCCGGCAGGTCGAAGCGGGCATGGTTGGACTGGCCCTTGTTCGGGCCGTACAGCACGACGAGAAAATAGCCGCCGTCGGGCAGCGCGCCGCTCCAGCCCGTGCCCCACATCTGCAGCTTGCCGGCGCGGCTGGCCTTGATGTTCTCCTGCCAGGTGGCGCTGCGGAAACTCACGCGCACGCCGATGTCCTTGAAACTGCCTGCCAGACCTCGTTCAGCGCGCGGCGCAGCGCCACCCTGTGCGGCTGGCAGCCGCCGAGCACAGGGTCCTCCATGCCGAAATCGGTGTCGTACGTCAGTGGCTGCAGGGCGCGGTGCAGCACGATGCCCTGCCTGGCCAGGTTGGGGGCAATGCGGCCGCCCGGGGCCACCTGCGCGTTGAAGTCGGCCGGCACGGCGACGAGGTCGATCTCGGCGTTCAGGAAGGCCAGCCAGCGCGGCTGCGACTCCTCGATGATCGAGACCTCCACGCGGTCGAGCATCGGCAGCTTGCGGCCGCGAAACCGTTCGGCGATGGCCGCGCCCTGGGCGTCACCGGCGGCGGGTTGTTCGTCGTAGACGGCGTCGTGAACCGGGTTGCGTTCGAGCACGATGCGCGAGCGGCGCTTCCAGTCGGCCAGCCGGAACGGGCCGGTGCCCACCGGGTGCTCCATGGCGCGCGCCGGGTTGCCTTCGACGACCTCGCGCGCCACCGCCCCGGCCAGCGCCGGCGTGGCCAGCACGTAGGGCAGGCGCGGCGCCGGGCGCGCGGTGCGGATCTCGAAGGTGTAGCGGTCGACGACGCGCAGGCCTTCGACCTCCTGGTCGTAGGGAAAGGGCGTGCGGGTCTCGATGACCCGGGTGCGCAGCTCCGAAAGCCCCAGCAGGCCGGCATTCTGGTACTGGAACAAGGTGGGGCTGCGCGTGGCCGGGTCGCAGTAGCGCTTGATCGAATACACATCGTCGGCCGCCGTCAGCTCGCGCGGCTGGCCCTTGAACGCCGGGTCGTCGGGAAAGCGGATGCCGCGCCGCAGGCGGATGACGAAATGCGTGTGGTCGGCGTTGACCTCGGGCAGCGCGGCGGCGGTGCGCGGTTTCAGCTTCATGGGCCGCGCCAGCAAGTCGTAGGTGAGCGGTGCGTCGAACAGGCTGCCGACCAGCGCGGCCGAGGTGACGTCGCTCACCTGCGCCGGGTCGAAGCCGTTTTCGCTGCCGGCCAGCGCCAGCTTGAAGACGCGGGCGCCGGGCGGCGGGGCGGCCGCCGGCGCGGTGGACGTGTCCGCCGCGGCGGCGGGCAACAGCCAGGTCAGGGCGGCGAACAGGGCCGGGGCCAGGGCGGCGAGGACTGCGCGCAGGGGCATCGAAGGCAGCAGGCAGGGTAAGAATGCCGAAAATTGGCGAGTCTAGGCCAGCGTCGGCGCGCAGAGGGCCCGCGATGACCTTGGACGCAGAGGCGGAATACCTGCCGCCGCAGCAGCACGGGTTGGAGCGGAGCGATCGGCTGGCCCCACCGGCACCCGCATCGAAGTC
Source organism: Rubrivivax sp. (assembly GCA_034522875.1). Lineage (GTDB taxonomy): Bacteria > Pseudomonadota > Gammaproteobacteria > Burkholderiales > Burkholderiaceae_C > Rubrivivax. The sequence continues at coordinate 44,549 of JAXHKY010000019.1, forward strand.
GACTTGGCGCCTGCCGGTCAGCATGGCGCAGTGCACAACGCCGCCAGGGGAGGGCCCCCCGGAAAACCCCGAGGATTGAAACCGGTGTTTGCGGCGTAATCGAAAACCCTTCAACAGCCTGAGGAGTCTGACCCATGCGCCGTGCACGTGCCTTGTCGCTGGCCGCTACCGCCACCCTGCTGCTGGCCGCCTGTGCCACGCAGCCTCAAACCGGCCCCATGAGCTTTTTCATCACCAGTGCCGGCAGCGGCAAGGGTGCCGACTTCGGTGGCCTTGCCGGCGCCGACGCCCATTGCCAGAAGCTGGCGGCAGCGGCCGGGGCCGGCGGCAAGACCTGGCGCGCCTATCTCAGCGTGCCGGGCGCTTTCCCCTCGGCGAACGCGCCCGGCGTTGCTGCGGTGAATGCACGCGACCGCATCGGCCAGGGCCCCTGGTACAACGCCAAGGGTCAGCTGATCGCGACCGACATCGCGCACTTGCATAACGGCAACCTCATCAGCAAGGAGACGGCGCTCGACGAGAAGGGCAACCCGGTCAGGGGCCGCGGCGACACGCCGAACGAGCACGACATCCTGACCGGTTCGCGCGCCGACGGCACGGCATTCGCACCGCAGACCGACACCACCTGCAAGGCCTGGACGAGCAGCAGCGAGGGTTCGGCCATCGTCGGCCACCACGACCGCACGGGTCCGCTGCCCGAGAACTGGGCGAAGTCCTGGAACTTCTCGCACCAGTCGGCCGGCTGCAGCCAGGAGGCGCTGGTCCGCACAGGCGGATCGGGCCGCCTCTACTGCTTTGCCAGCCACTGAGCCGCGGGCTCAGGCGCGGCGCCGCCGCTGCCTATGAAGAAGGCGGCGTTGGTGTTGGCGCTTCCGGGGCCAGCGTGCCAATGATGTCGGCACGGCGGCAGGTCTGGGGGTGCTCTCAACGCCCACCGGCAGCGCCCTGCTGCGGCGGCACGGGCGGCAGGGCTTGCGGGTGCTGTCTGTAGATCGACTCGGCCAAGGCCAGCAGTGTGCTTCGCGGCAGCGCTCCGGCGAGTGCATATCCGGCGCCCGCCTCGACCCAGTAGAAGAGGCCGATTTCGCCCTGCTGCTCGAAGCGGAAGGCGGCATCGGTGCCGGGCTCTGGCTTGCGCAGGTAGACGGTGACGCGCAGCCCCTGCGCGTCCTGGTACATGAGCTGGGCGCTCTTGCCGGCACCGTCGGGCAACAGGCGGCCGCCCACCAGGTCGAAGCCGTGCTCGCGCAGGTCGAACAGCTTCACCGGCACGTCGATGCGGCGCGTCAGCCAGCGCGCCAGGTGCTCTTCCTGTGCCTTCACCTCCACGGCATGCCTGGGTTCGGGCACGTAGACGCTGTGCGCAAAGGCCGCGCGCTGCACCCACGGCTGCGGCGCGGGGTCGGCCCCGGCCTGGGTGCCGCCGCCCGGCAGCCGCCATTGCCAGACCGCTGCGCCGCCGGCCAGCGCACCGGCCACGAGCAGGCCCGCCGCGGCGGCCGCCAGCGCCCAGCGCGGCGGAGCGGCACGGCGCGAGACCGCATCTCGCAGCCTGGCGGGCACGGACTCGTGCAGTGCCGGGCCGAACGCCGTGCGCAAGGCGTCGCGGTCGGCCGCCCAGCGGCGGGCCAGCGCTGCATCGTGCGGATGGGCGTCCAGCCAGGCTTGCACGCGGGCTGCTTCAGCTGCGCCCAGTTCGCCGTCGACCCAGGCGCTGATTTGTTCTGCGTTGACGTGCTGTTCTTCCATCATGTTCATACCACCCGCCGCAGCGTGGGTGCCGCCGCGGTCTCTTCGCCTTCCAGGAAGCGCCGCAGCGTGGCGCGCGCGCGGCACACGCGCGACATGACGGTGCCCACCGGGATGCCCATCACGCCGGCCACCTCGGCATAACTGAGTTGCTCCACGCATACGAGCAGCAAGGGTTCGCGCTGCTCGGGCGAAAGGCGCGCCAAGGCCCGTTGCAGGTCGATGCGCAGACCGACGTCGGTGCCGGTGCCGCCGCCGGCGTCCTGCACGCGCTGGATTTCGGCCGGGTCGATGACGGTCAGCCGAGCGTCGCGGCGCAGCGCATCCAGGTGGGCATTGTGGGCAATCGACAGCAGCCAGACACCCAGGTCACGCTGCGCATCGAACTGCTGCCAGCGCAACAAGGCACGTTCCAGCACCTGCTGCGTCAGGTCGTCTGCGCGGGCGGCGTTCAGGCCCAGCGATCGAGCATATCGCCGCAGCCGCGGAATCGAGTCGAGCAGACCCAGCCGGAAGGCCGATGGAGCGTTCACAGCGGGCTTACGTTGGCCCGTACCGGATCATTCCGCGGCCCGAGGCAGCGGCGGGTTTCTCCGCAGACCTGCGCCGCCCCCCTACACTCGCGCCACCTTGAACCCGGCGCAGCCGTCATGAGCGGTGGGCGCATGAGCTATGGTGTTGCGATGGCTGCTTACCTGATACGTCGACTCTGGCAGATGGTTCCTACGCTGGCCGGCGTGGTGCTGCTGGTGTTCTTCCTGTTCAAATATTTCGGCGGCGACCCGGCCGAGGTGCTGGGCGGGCTGAATGCCAGCACCGAACAGATCGCCGCCATCCGCCAACAACTCGGCCTGGACGAACCCGTGCTGGTTCAGCTTTGGGTCTTCGTCAAGCAGATCGTCACCTTCGACTGGGGCAAGAGCTGGGCCACCAACGAAGCGGTGAGCAACCTCTTCGCCACCCGGCTGCCGGCCACGCTGACGGTGATGGTGCCCATTCTGGTGCTCGACGTGCTGCTGGCGCTGCCCATCGCCATGTGGGTGGCCTACCGCCGCGGCAGCCTCACCGACCGCAGCATCATGGTGGTGACGACGGTGGCGCTGTCGATCAGCTTCCTGGTCTATGTCATCGTCGGGCAGTATGTCTTCGGCTTCCAGCTCGGCTGGTTTCCGGTGCAGGGCTGGAGCGACAGCGTCTGGAAGAACCTGCTCACCTACGCCCCGCTGCCGGTGCTGCTGGCGGTGATGGTGGGGCTGGCGCCGCAGACGCGGCTGTACCGCAGCTTTCTGCTGGACGAACTGGGCCAGGACTATGTGCGCACCGCTCGCGCCAAGGGCATGACCGAAGGCGTGGTGCTGTTCCGCCACGTGCTGCGCAACGCCATGATTCCCATCCTGACCAATATCGGGCTGCAGCTGCCGGGCATCTTCGTGGGCAGCTTCCTGATCGAGGTCTTCTTCTCCATTCCCGGCCTGGGCCGTGAAGTGCTGCTGGCGGTGAACCGCAGCGACTTCCCGGTCATCCAGGCCGTGACCATCTACCTGGCGGTGCTGACGATGTTCATCAACCTGCTCACCGACCTGGCGTACAAGGTCGCGGACCCCAGGGTGGTGCTCAAATGAGCGCGGTCCTTTCGGCCGACGGCGCGCCAGCCGACGCGCTGCAGAAGAGCGAAGGCGTCTGGCACGCCGCCTGGCGCCGCTTCAAGGCCGACCGCGTGGGGCTGGTGTCGCTGGTCATCGTGCTCGGCTTCCTGGGCCTCATCGTTCTTTCGGCGCTGGGCCTGGTGGCCAGCCAGTGGCAGAACGAAGTCGGCGTGGCCAATGCGCCGCCCACCTTCATGGGGCCGGCCAAGCCGGAATCCACGGCCGCCATCGAGGTGCCCAAGGGCCCCAACGTGGATCTGTCGGACGTGGACCCGCTGGCGCCGCGCTACAAGGAGTGGGACGAACGCGCCAAGGAATTCGCCACCACCGAAACCGTGAAGGCCGAGACGCTGCCCTTCGGCGGCGACCGCCTGGGCCGCGACGTGCTGGCCAAGGCCGTGAAGGGCACCGAGATCTCGGTCTTCGTGGGCGTGGCGGCGGCCTTGTGCGCCACCCTCATCGGCACCGGCCTGGGCGCCTTCGGCGGCTTCTTCGGCGGCAAGGTGAGCGACTTCCTGGAGTGGGTCTACAACGTCTTCGAGAGCATCCCCAATATCCTGCTCATCTTCGCCTTCGCAGCGGTGGTGGGCCGCGGCGTGGAAAGCGTGGTCGTCATCCTGGCGCTGACCGGCTGGACCGGCATGTACCGCCAGGTGCGCGCCGAATTCATCAAGCACCGCAGCCGCGAATATGTGCGCAGCGCAGAAGCCATCGGCGCCAGTGTGGGCAGCCGCATGTTCCGCCACATCCTGCCCAACGTCAGCCACGTCATCCTGGTGCGCATGAGCCTGCTCACGGTGGGCTTCATCAAGGCCGAGGTCATCCTGTCCTACCTGGGCCTGGGCGTGCGCGTGGACCAGGTGAGCTGGGGCACCATGCTGGCCGAGGCGCAGAGCGAACTGATCCTGGGCCACTGGTGGCAACTGGTGGCGGCCACGCTGTTCATGGCCGTCTTCGTGACCGCGTTCTCCTTGATGGCCGACGCCTGGCGCGACGCGCTGGACCCGAAGCTGCGGGGGCTGGAATGAAACCCTTGCAACGCAGAGGCGCAGAGGACGCAGAGGGCGCAGAGGAAATTCATCTGCGGTTCCTGGCTGTTTCTCTGCGTTCTCTGCGTTCTCTGCGTTCTCTGCGCCTCTGCGTTGAACGACTTCTTCGGCCGAGCCAAGCAACATGCTGCTGAGCATCCAGGACCTGCGCGTCGCCTTCCGCATGGGCAAGGGCGTGCGCGCCGAGGCCGTCAAGGGCGTCAGTTTCGACATCCCCGAAAACACCACCGTGGCACTGGTGGGCGAGTCGGGCTCGGGCAAGAGCGTCACCGCGATGTCGGTGCTGAACCTGCTGCCCGACAACGCCGAGCGCAGCGGTCGCATTCTCTGGCAAGGGCGCGAATTGCTGCAGGCGGCGCTGCCCGAGTTGCAGGCCCTGCGCGGCAAGGAGATCGCCTGCGTCTTCCAGGACCCGATGAGTTCGCTGAATCCTGTGTTCGACGTCGGCCAGCAACTGACCGAGCCGCTGATGAAGCACCTGGGGCTGAGCCGCCGCCAGGCGCTGGCGCGTGCCGAGGAATTGCTGGGCGAGGTCGGAATTCCGGAGCCCAAGCGCCGCCTGGCCAGCTACCCGCACGAAATGAGCGGCGGCCAGCAGCAGCGCGTGATGATCGCCATGGCGCTGTCCTGCGGACCGCGGCTCTTGATCGCCGACGAACCGACCACCGCGCTGGACGTCACCATCCAGCGCCAGATCCTGGAACTGCTGGCCAAGCTCAAAACAGAGCACCGCATGAGCGTGCTCTTCATCAGCCACGACCTCGGCCTGGTGGGCGAGATCGCCGACCAGGTGGTGGTCATGCGCAACGGCATCATCCGTGAGCAAGGCCCCGTGGCCCGCATCTTCGAAGCCCCCCAGGACGACTACACCAAGGCGCTGCTGGCCTGCCGCCCCAGCCTGGAAGGCAACCCGGCGCGGCTGATGGTCATCGACGACCATATCGCCGCCGCCGGCCGCCGCGCCGCGGGACAAGCCGAGGCCGAGGCGCGCGACGCGCAGGCCAAGGACCCGGCCGCGCCAGTGGTGCTGGAAGTGCGTTCGCTGGCCAAGAGCTTCTGGCTCAAGCAGGGCCTGTTCGGCAAACGCGAATTCAAGGCCGTGCAGAACGTCAATTTCCAGCTGCGCAAGGGCCACACGCTGGGCGTGGTGGGCGAGTCGGGCTCGGGCAAGACGACGATGGGCCTGACGCTGCTGCGCCTGCACGAACCCACCGGCGGCGAGGTCATCTTCGACGGCCAGAACCTGCTGCGCTTAGGCGACCGCGAACGCCAGCTGATGCGCCGGCGCATCCAGATCGTGTTCCAGAACCCCTATGCCAGCCTGAACCCGCGCTTCACCATCGGCCAGACGCTGCTGGAGCCGATGGTCATCCACGGCGTCGGCAAGGACACCGCCGAACGCGAACAACGCGCCCGCACGCTGCTCGAGAAGGTGGGCCTGGACGGCCGCGCCTTCGGCAAATACCCGCACGAATTCAGCGGCGGCCAGCGCCAGCGCGTGGCCATCGCACGCTGCCTGACGCTGAATCCCGAGGTGCTGGTGCTCGACGAAGCCGTGAGCGCGCTGGACGTCAGCGTGCAGGCCCAGGTGCTGAACCTGTTGAAGGACCTGCAGGACGAATTCGGCCTGGCCTACGTCTTCATCAGCCACGACCTCGCGGTGGTGCGCTTCATCAGCGACGAGGTGCTGGTGATGAAGGACGGCGTGGTGGTCGAGCAGGCCAGCGCGGCGCAGATCCTGGCCGCGCCGCGCGAGGACTATACGAAGCGGCTGCTGGCGGCGATTCCGCGCGGATATCGGGCGGCGGGTCCCATTGCCTGACACGACCGTTTCAGAGTGGCGGGAAGCCAGGCAAAGTCAGATTGCGCCGTACCGGCCATCGGTCCCCAACGCGTCACTGAATACCCTCTCGCAGGGCTTTGGCGCCTGCCAATCGACCGCGCTTGGGCAACGAACGATCGCACCACCCAATGTTCGGGACTGACCCGTGCGCAGGCGTGAAAGTCTCAGCAACGCCCACTCAAGGGCGGGCCTTTCGCCCAAAGACTGGAGCAAGGAGCTAGGCCACCCCACACGACGGCCCAAGCTGCCATCGGTTGCTTGTGGTCTCGAATCACGACCGTCGCCGTCTGCAATTGCTCTTGCCCACGGTGGCGCGCAGAATCCAAAGCATGGCTGACATGCCGACCGTCGGTGTTGCACTCGCGGACTCCTCGAACGAGCAGATCTGGGAGTTGGGTTCACTGGCCCAGGTTCGTTGCATCGTGCTCTTCGTGGACCGCGTCGAGTCTGTTGCTCAGATCGAAACATATGGCGAGGCAGCCGTCGTTCAGTGGGCTCGATGGCTACTGGAAGTGCGGGGCCGCCTGCTTCCCGACGCGGGAGCTCGGCTCGTCAAGTCGACCGGCGATGGCTTCATGGCGCAGTGCAGCGATCCGCTCGCCGCAGTGCATTTGGCCCAACGCTTGCACGCGCTCGCGGCTACAAGCAGTGGCCCCGGTGGGCGACCGGAAGCGCTGCGACTGCGCATCGCGGTGCACTTGGCCGATGTCGTCGACGATGGCGTGGACCTGTACGGCCACGACGTCAACGTCGCGGCGCGCGCCATGATGCTGGCCGAACCTGGGCAAACGGTGATCACCGAGGCCGTACGCGACCGCTTGGGCGTGACGCCGTTTGCCGATTTGGAGGACCTTGGCGAGTGCCACCTCAAGCACATCGCCGACCCTGTTCGACTATTTTCCGTTGGTGTTGGGGCGCCACAGGGCAGGCGGACAGTGGAACAGCCCACTCTGCCGACATTGGTCGTCGTTGCCTTGGGTGGGCAAGCCGGGCCCGAGAACTCGCTTTCGGCCTGGATCGCCGAGGCCCTGACGGCGCGACTGGCACGCAGCGGGCAGCTATGTGTGATCTCGAGCCTGTCGTCGGCCGAGGCGACCCGACATGGACATGACCGCCTGGCGGTCGGCCAAGCGTTGCGCGCCAACATGGTCGTCGCGGTGCGTTGCCGGAGTGACGGAAGTCAGTGCACGATTGCCTGGGAGATGTCACGGCTGCCTGAAGGGGCCGTCTTGGCGGCAGACACCTTGCAGGTTCCGCAGGCTGCCTTGTTCGTCGTGCCGTCGCCGCCGATCGACGAGATTGCCGTTGCCGTGCTTTCGGCCGCGAGCGCCAGGCTCGTGCACGATGCGATGCTGCTCCCGCCCGAGAACCTGGATGCCTACACCCTGCAACGGGGTGCGATCTTGCTGATGCATTGCGCATCGGTTGAGTCGTTCCAGCGCGGCGGCATGTTGCTCAACAAACTGATCGATCGACATCCGCGCATGGTGGGGGCTAGAACCTGGCTGGCGAAGTGGCACGTGCTGCGAGTCACCCGTGGTCTGGCGCCAGACCGGGCGGAGGAGGCGCGACGTGCTCTCGCGCTGACGCGGGTCGTCATTCAAAGGACTCCCCTCGACGCCATGGCCTTGGCGGTCGAGGGCTTTGTGTACTGCCACATGCACCGAGACCTGGCACAGGCGCGCGAGCGGGTGGACACTGCAATTGAATCCTGCGTGAACGAACCGCTGGCCTGGCTCTTCAGCTCGGCGCTCCATGCTTTCGTGGGCCGTGGCCGCGACGCGATGCACGATGCCGCACAGGCCATGTCACGCAGCCCGACCGACCCGCTGCAGCACTACTATCTCTCGCTGTCCGCCACGGCGGCCTTGTCCGCCGGCGAGTTTGATCGCGCGCTCGACCTTGCCGGCCGGGCCTATCGCCTGAATCGGGTTCATGCATCCACAGTCAGGGTGATGGCGATCGCGCAAATCCGCCTTGGAATGCGTGACGAGGCGGCGCGATCGATTCAAACGCTGTTGCGTCTGCAGCCGACACTCACGACACGCCTGTATCGCGAAGGATTTCCCGGTGGCGACAACGAAGTCGGACGGTCGTGGAGCGAGGCGCTGCGCGAGGCGGGCCTGCCGGCCTGAAGCCCGGGTTGGGCATGAGTTCGGGCACGGATCGGTAGCTCTTCATTGAGGAGAAGATGATGGCAAATCTCGGGGGCGCCGGTGGTGCCGGTGGTGCCGGTGGTGCAGGTGGCGCGGGCGGCGCGGGTGGCGCCGGGGGTGCCGGTGGTGCAGGGGGGGCGGGAGGTGCAGGGGGCGGCTCCCTGGCCGATGGCTTTGCCTACCCGGTGATGATGGATGCGCTGCTGCGCTCGCGGGACGGGACCTTCGATGTCGACGACCTGTCGCGCCGTCACCTCGCACAGCCGACCATCGACGACTCCGGGCAGCGCGTGCGTTGGGAGGCATGGGTCCGCGCCTACGTGGCACTGCACCAGCTGCTGAGCCCGCTGCACTTCGAGCCACGAACGCCCGCGCCGCCCGCCACCGGCGGCATGACACTCTGGTGCGGAACGACGGTACGTTCAACCGCCACGACCCCGCCGGTGACCACCTGGCAAAGCCTCGTGGCCATCGATCGTCCGGCACCGACCGTCTTCGAGAAGCAGGTCGACCTGGTCCTGGCCTGGGCCGAACTGCGGGAGGAACGCCTGACGGAGATCCTGGCGCAGATCGATCCGCAATTTTCCTTCTGGGCATCGGTCGTCGGGCTGCGCGCCGACCGCCACCGGCACACCGTCGAGCTGATCAACCTCGCGCTGCAGCTCGCGGTCTATGTCGAGATGCGCTTCAAGCATGCGCTGGCCTGCTTGCGACCGGTCGAGTTGTCTGCGCAGGTGCAACCGATGATCACGACGCCCGGACACGGCAGCTTTCCGAGCGGTCACGCCACGCAGGCTTATGTGGTGGCACATGTGTTGGGTGCATTGCTGAAGCTTCCAACGAACGACCCCGCGCGTGTCCAGCTGCAGCGCCAGGCAGCGCGGATCGCGACAAACCGGGTGGTGGCAGGGGTGCACTTCCCGATCGACAGTGTGGCCGGCCGGCTGCTGGGCACCACGCTGGGTGAGTACTTCGTAGCCAGATGCGTGGCTGGTTCACAGGTACCGCGTCGATGGCTGTCCTGCGCCTCGCCGTTGGACGGCGTCGAATTCGACTCGGACGCGCCTCTGGACGGTGGCTCCCTCTACTACACCTCCTTGCCGGGCGGGCCGTTCGGGCTCGATGCGCCCCCACTGCTGCAGTCCATGTGGACCGACGCTGAAAACGAATGGGCCGGCCGCGTTCCTCCGGTCAACGCCTGAGGGGCATTGCCGTGAAGTCGTCCGACATTCCCCTGGGCTGCACGTTCGATTTGCCCAGGTTGCTGTGGTCGATCCCGTTCGACCCGTGGCAGCTATGGGCAGCGATGTCGCGCTGGGCCGAATTCGGTGCAAGCGCGCCGGCGACGGTTTCGGTCGCCATGGAGCTCGTGAACGGCGCCAAGGGCCACCAGCTGATCGAAGCCCTGGATAAGGCAGGATCTGGTCTGTCCCGCGCCGACGTGCAGATGCCACCGGTCTACGACAAGCAGCGCTACGTCACCGCGCAGGTGTCGCAGCGCTTTCTGGAAACCTGGTATGAGTCCCAACCAATCAGGAACCTCGTCACGCGCATCGAACTGGGCATGCCGGTGGTCGGTGTCCGATCGGCGTTCGGCACGCCCAGAACTTATACGGCTTTGCGCCCCGATCTGCCGCTCATCGGAGTGATCGATCATGGGTTCGCCTTTGCGAGCCCGGACTTCACCCGCAAGGCGTTGCCCGGCGATTCGCGAACGAGCCGCGTCGTCACGCTGTGGGATCAGGACGCGGAGCACCCGGCATTGGGTGGGTTGCCACACGCCAAGCCCCCGTCGGCTTTCGGCTTCGGCATGGAGGTGACGGGCGCCGAAATCGACGCGCTGCTCTCAAGCAAGACAGAGTCGGCTTGCTACGAGGCTGCCGGCTATGCTGAGCTACGGCGGCGTTCAATGCATGGCACCCACGTCACCAGCCTCGCGGCGGGCCCGTTGCGGCCTTCGCACCGGCTGCATTTCGGGCGTCTCGGCACACCTGTGCCTGTGCCTGTGCCGGAAGTCGCGCCGGACGTGGGTCTCGCGCTGGTGCAGTTGCCACGCGCCGCGGTGCAGGACTCGTCGGGCCGCTGGCTGGCGGTGCACATGCTCGACGCGCTGCACCACATCGTCGCCGCCGCCGCGCCTGGCCAGCGCGTCGTCGTCAATATCAGCTACGGATCGCGTGTCGGCCCGCACGACGGTACGGGCATCCTTGAACGCGCCATGGTCGACCTGTTGCTGCAGTTCAATGCGAACCCTGCTGCGCACCGGCTGGACATCGTGCTCGCAGCCGGCAACGCCTTCGACACGCGGTCGCATGCCGTCTTGCCGCTGCCGGCCGAAGGCCAGACTTTGCTGCACTGGCAGGTCGCGGCGGGCAGCGAGGTCACGACCTTCACCGAGCTCTGGATCCCAGACGGTGTCGACCCCAGGGATGTCGAAGTGCGTCTCGTGCCGCCTCGAGCCACGGGTATGCCGCCCATCCAGGCGCGGGGAGGTCAGATCGCGTCGTCGGTCGATGCGCAGCAACGTCTGATCGCGTCCATCCAGTTTCCCGTCACCACTTCGCTCGGGCAGAACGGCACTTGCGCGCTGATCTCGGTCGCACCCACCCTGCCGCGCAGCCCGGACGTGCGCGCACCAGCGGGCCGCTGGGCGATCGAATTGCGACTTCACGGTGCATCGGTCGCCAAGGCGGCCGGGCGCGAAGTGCACGCCTATCTCGCGCGCAACGACGCGGATTTCGGCCAGCCTCGTCGTGGCCGGCCGTCGCACTTTGTCGCCGGCGCGGCCTATGACCAGGGCAATCGACACCTCAGGAAGGCGCCTGATGATGCCCATCCACCCGCGTCAGCGGTGCAACGACTCGGAACGCTGGCCTGGAACGTTCAGGCGAGCGGGTTGCATGTCGTCGCCGGGTATGTCAATCGACCTTACGCCGACAAGAGTTCGGCGCATGCAGTGCGGGTCCATGCACCCTACAGTTCTGCCGGACCCTCCCGAGACGAGATTCGTCTCGGGCCGGACGTCAACATGCCCAGCGACGCCAGCCCGGTGTCTCGTGGCGTGCGCGGTTCCGGTACCCGTGGAAACTCGACGGTGACGCTCGTCGGCACCAGCGCCACGGCACCCCAATGGGTGCGGGTACTCGTCAATCCCCCGAAGCCCAACGCCAGTCTGCCAATTCCGGCGCCGCCGCCGGCGCTGCCCGTTCGGGACACTCCGTTCTTCGGCGGCACCTTACAGCCGCCACCGTAGCGCCAGGGTGGTCGGGTCGCAGGTCGAGACGATGCAACTGCTCTGGCACGTCGCGCCTGTCGATGCCGCGGATGCACTTCGCGCAGCGGGTGATTGCACAGTTCTTGCGGCTGGGCGGCCAACGACCGTTTGCGGCAAGCTTGCTGGCAATGCGCGCGCCGTGGTCGCGCGGTAAATGCGCTGCTGACCGATCGTGGTCGCTGTTGTGGCCAGGCTGAACTTGCGCCGACCCTGAGAGCCTGTGAAGCATTCCGCGACACCCGCTCGTGCGCCCGAAACGGCGTCGCTTGCAGCGCAGGAACAGAGACCCGAATTCTGCTTATCTTCCACCTCGTTCACGAGGACCAAATTTTCCATTTCAGACCTCATCACGATGCGCAATCTGCACGACAACGACTTGCGCCGCTGATGACGCTTGACTCACACGTTGTCCAAGAAAGTCTGCGAAGAGGTTAGAGCGTGGTCTCGCCCCGGCCTGCTTCACTCCGGCAGCCGCCCCAGCGCAAACATCACTTCCAGCACCGGGCTCGGGCGGCCGAGGGCGCCGAACCAGCGGTTGTAGATGTCGGGCAGCGCGCTGCTGCGGTAGATCTGCGCCAGTGCCGAATCCACGGCCTGCTGCAGTGCCCAGTCACCGCGCGGCAGCACGATGGCATAGGGTTCGTACGACAGCGGATCGCCCAGCAGCGCCAGCGCCTTCGGGTCCTTGGCCTTGCTGGCCAGGCCGACGAGCAGCACGCGGTCGTTGGCGAAGGCGTCGATGGCGCCGGCTTCCAGTTGCGCCAGCCCGTCCTCGCGTGAAGTTACCGGCACCACGGTGGCGGTGACCATCTTGGACTTCATGGCCTCGGCCAGCGCGCGCTCGTTGCTGGTACCGGCAATGACGCCGATCTTCTTGTTCGCCAGGTCCATCAGCGAATTGCCCGCGGTGGCCTTGCGCACCAGCAAGCCGGTGCCGTCGACGAAGGTCAGCGACGAGAAGGCCACTTCCTTCATGCGCGACAGCGTCACTGAGGTGGCGCCGCATTCCATGTCGGCCTGGCCGCTGCCGATGGCGCTGAATCGCGTCTGCGTCGTCACCGGCACCCACTTCACCTGCAGCGGTGTCACGCCGACCTGGCGCTCGATGACGCCGATGACGCTGCGGCACAGGTCCACCATGTAGCCGGCGGGCTTCTTCTCGGCGTCCTCGAAGGAGAAGGGCAGCGCATCGGTGCGGTAGGCCACGGCGATGGTCTTGGTCTCCTGGATCTTCTTCAGCCGCCCTTCGAAGGGGGCGCTGGCCATCTGGGAGAAGGCCAACGTGGGCGCCAGGCACAGTGCGGCAAGGGTGGCAAGCAAGCGGGACATGGGCAGATGTACTCCAGGGGTTGAGTGGCGCCCGTACCGTTCCGGGCGACGGATTCTAGGCCGCGAGGCGGCGCCGCAAAGCGGGGGGCAGCGGCCGGCCGGGCGCACACAATCGACCCGTGCGTCCCTCTGTTGCCTTACCCACGACGTTGTCGCGAACGGCCTTCGCCACGCTGCTGCTGATCGCGCTCATGATGGGCGGCAACCACGTCGCGGCCCGCCTGGCGTTCGACCACGGTGTCGACGTCGCCACCGCGGTGGCCTTTCGCAGCGGCGTCACGGCTGTCGTCGTCGCCCTCCTGCTGTGGCAGCGCAAGGCCTCGTGGCGGCTCGACGCGCGCGAACGCCGCGCGCTGCCGCTCATCGGCACCCTGGTGGCGGTGCAAAGCCTGTGCCTGTACTCGGCGGTGGCGCGGCTGCCGGTGGCGCTGGCGCTGCTGGCTTTCAACACCTATCCGCTGTGGACCGCGCTGTGGGCGCGCCTGCTGTACCGGCACCGGCCCGAACGCCGCGTGCTGCTGGCCATGCCGCTGCTGCTGTTCGGGCTGGCGCTGGCGCTGGACGTGCTGGGCGCGGCATCGGGGCTGGGTGCCAGCGCCCATTGGGGGCGCATCGGGGCGGGCGTGGCCTTCGCGATGGCGGCGGCGGCGATCTTCGGGCTGGCGCTGGTGCTCACCCAGCACGAGGCCGGGCGCCTGGACGGTCGCCTGCGCACCGCCGTCACGATGGCGCTGGTGGCGGCATTCGCCGCCGTCGTGATCGCGCTGCAGGGCGGTTGGCAGCTGCCGCGGGCCGCACCCGGCTGGTGGGGACTGGCGGCGCTGACCTTTCTGTACGGCACCGCCTTCACCATCATGTTCACTGTGCTGCCGCGGCTGGGCGTGGTGGGCAACTCGGCCATCATGAACGTGGAGCCGATCTTCGCGCTCGTGCTGGCCTGGGCGCTGCTCGGCCAGGCCATCGCGCCGCTGCAGGTGGCCGGCGGCCTGCTCGTCGTGGCCACGGTGGTGTGGCTGGGGTTGCGGCGGCGGCCCTGACCCGCGGCGCCCGGCGCGGACCGCTTCGCCTAGACCCGCCGCACCTTCACGCTGTAGTCGCCCATGCCGCTGGCCTGGTTGTAGTGGCGCACCTGCACCCAATACTCGCCCGGGAGCAGGTCGAGCGCAATGCGGGCGTTGCTGCCCAGGCCGGAATCGTCGTCCTCGGCGATCAGCGCAGTGGGGCTGTCGGGGCCGAAGAGCTTCATCACCACGTCGCTGGGGCCGCGCGTGTCGACGACGTGCTTGCCGGCGGTCTTGACGGTGAAGCAGAACAGGTCTTCCTCGCCGGCCTTGCCGATGGCCGCGGCAGTGCGCCGGCGCGCGCCCACCACCAGTGGCGTGGCGGTGGCGACGGTGGGGCCCTTGCCCGGGTACATCTTCGCGCCGGCGATGAACTGCTTGTCCATCGCCGACAGCACCTCGTTGGCCTCGGTGCCGATGCCGTTGCTCGTCCATTCAGCAGGAAAGAAGTACAGCATGATCGACTTCGGGTCGAATTTCGTGCTGTTCACCTGGTCGGCGCGGTAACGGGCCAGGATGTTGTGGCGTGTGGTCTGTTCGTCCCAGAAATTGGGCGATCCGGCCATCTCGCGGATGACCACCGCCTCGTTCCACTGCAAGCCGCCGGCCGGATTCTGGTGCTCGTGCGCCAGCCCGATGGCGTGACCGAATTCATGCGCCGCGGTGCCACCGTCCAGGAAGCCCAGGTTCATGGTGGCCTCGTTGCGCGGGATGCTGCGGCAGTCGGTGCCGATATACGACCAAGCCCCGTCGTTGGCGTCGAAGCTGATGCGGATCTCGGCATCGGGCGCGTCATTGAAGTCGAACTTCAGGTTGGCCACGGCCTCCCACCAGCCGGCCTGTTCCTTCGTCCTGGCGCGCTGTGCCGCGGTGCCGCCCATGAAGCGCACGCGCAGCGTGCTGCCGTTCATCCAGGTCTTGCCCAGCGGTGATACGCCACGCAAGCGGCCGCCGCGCGTGACGGTGGCCTGCGGGCGCATCAGTTCGCGCGGCAGGATGCGGTCGAAGCAGACGTGGGGACGTTGGCTCATGGGAGTGTCTCCGGGTTCTGGCTGTCGCCGGCCACTATAGGCAAGCCTTCGCGCCGCGGCCAGCGTTCATGCCTGCGAGCCCCTGGTTTGGCAATCACGCGCGACGCCGGCTCAAGTTGGGCCGCCAGCCGGCCGATAAGCCCGTGATGGGTTTCCAGCTTCATGCTCCCGTTCTGGCCGGGTCCGGCCGCCTGGTGGCACCCGTGCGGCCCGCCACGCCACCGACCGCGCCACCGGCCGCGCCAGCCGTGCTGCAGCGGCAGCATGCGCCGGGGCAGCTGAACCTGCCCCTGCGCCCCCGCGGCTGACCCTGGGCCAAAGCGCGGGCGCGAGCAGCGAACCGTGGCGCGGCCGCGCGCTGGCGCAGCGGCGGCGCCAGGCCGCAACGACAATGATGGGATGCCATCCGCCGCCGCCACGCGCAGTCCAATCGGCCTGATTCTGGCGTGGGCTGCCGCGGCGGCGCAGGCCCAAGGGGCCGCCGGGCTTGCTTCCGCGCCCCCCGCGGCATCGGGCGCCGCCGCCTCGGCGCCGGCTGCCGCGGCGTCGGCCCCCGCGGTTTCCCCCGTGTCGCCTGCCGGCACGCCGCCGCCGGCACCCGAGCCCAGCACCGGCCAGCAGGTGGAAATCACCGGGGGCCGCGAGACCGACACCGACCTGCGCCGCCAGTCCACCGCGGCCAAGATCGTGATCGGCCGCGACGAGATCGACAAATTCGGCGACGCCACCGTGGGCGAGGTGCTGCGCCGGCTGCCCGGCGTCACCACCCCCGGCGCGCCCGGCCGCGGCGGGCCGCCACGCCTGCGCGGACTGGGCGGCGGCTTCACGCAGCTGCTCATCGACGGCCAGCGCATTCCGCGCGGCTTCAGCCTGGAGTCGCTGACCTCGGAACAGGTCGAACGCATCGAGATCCTGCGAGCGCCCACCGCAGAAACCGGGGCGCGCGCGATTGCCGGCACCATCAACATCGTCACGCGCGAAGGCTTCACGCGCCGCATCAACGACCTGCGCCTGAGCGTCGCGTTCGAGAACGGCGAGTTCTCGCCCGGCCTGAGCTGGACCCACAACGACAGCCGCGGACCGCTCACCTACAACCTCACTGCGGGGGCCTTCCGCAACCAGAACCTGTCCAGCGGCAGCAGCGAAACCACCGAAGAAGACCTGCCCAGCGGCGAACTCGTGGGGCTGGAAAACGCCACCAGCCAGACGCTGGCCACGCGCAGCGGCCTCAACCTCAGCGGCCGCCTGCAATGGCGGCTCTCGGAGGCCGGCGACCAGTTCATGCTGATGCCCAGCGTCTTTCACAGCGACAACCGCACGCGCAGCGACTTCACGCTGACGCAGTCGCTGCCGCCGCCCCCGGCGCTGCCGGACTACGACGGGGCCGAAGCCGCAGGCGAGGGCCGATTCACCCGCACCCGCCTCGGCGCGCAGTGGCGACAGCGGCTGGCCAGCGGTGCACGGCTGGAGCTCGACGGCGGCCTGGGCGGCTGGCGCTCGCACAACGCGAGCACGCGGCTGGAATACCGCACCGGTGAGACCACGCCGCTGCGCCGCAACGACGAAGAGAACCGGTCGCAGGAGACGTCGGGCAACCTCACGCTCAAGTTCACCCAGCTGCTCGGCGCGGGTGGTGACGGTGGCAGTGGCGACAGCGGCGCGGCGCCAGGCAGCGAACACAGCTTCGTCGGCGGCGTCGAGATCGAGGGCGCGCGCCGCGAGGACGAACGCCTCTCGCTGGAGAACGGCGTGCCGCAACTCACCGAATTCGGCGACGAACTGCAGGCCTCCACGCTGCGCCTGGCCGGCTATGTGCAGGACGAATGGAGCCTGAATCGCCAATGGGCGCTGCACGCCGGGCTGCGCTGGGAAGGCATCCGGACCGAGGGCGATGCCGGCGACGGCAGTCACCCCGTCAACCGCAGCAGCGTGTGGACGCCGCTGGTGCACCTGCTGTGGAAACCCGACCCGAAGACACGCGACCAGGTGCGGCTGAGCCTGACGCGAAGCTACCGCTCACCGGGGTTGAGCCAGCTCATCGCGCGGCCCTGGGTCAACCGCCGCTTCCCGGCCGACGGGCCGAACGAACCCACCCACCCCGACAGCGCCGGCAACCCGAACCTGCAGCCTGAGCTGGCCAGCGGCCTGGACCTGGCCTTCGAGCGCTACCTGCAAGGCGGCGGCCTGCTCAGCGCCAACCTGTTCGTGCGCCAGCTCAGCGGCGTCATTCGCAACGTGGTGACGCTGGAGCCGGTGTCGTACAGCCCGGTGCCGCGCTGGGTGTCGCGGCCGCAGAATGTCGGTGACGCCAGCACGCAGGGCCTCGAGCTGGAAGCCAAGTTCAGGCTCGACCAGCTCATGGACGACGCAGCGCGCGTGGAACTGCGCGGCAACCTCGGCCTCTACCGGTCCACCGTCGAAGGCATACCGGGCCCCGACAACCGGCTCGACGGCCAGGCCCCGGCCACGCTGAATCTCGGCGCCGATTACCGCTTCCGGGGGCTGCCGCTCAGCGTGGGCGGCAACTTCAACTGGGTGCCTGCATACCGCACGCAACTGGCGGCAGACCGCGCCGTCACCGTCGGGCGCAAGATCGTGCACGACGCCTACGCGCTGTGGACCTTCAGCCCGGCGGTCGGCTTGCGCCTGCTGGCCAGCAACCTGGTGCCGCGCGACTACGAGACGAGCAACCAGTTCGACACCGCCACGCTGCGCGAAACCTCGCGCAGCGTGGGCCCGAGCTACAGCCGCTGGCAGCTGCGACTGGAGCTGAAGCTGTAGCCGCGCCGCGGCGGCAAGCTGCCGCGACTCGCGCGTCCAACGTTTCGCCGGAAGTTGAGGCGGCTCAAGCACTGCGCCGCGGGCCGGCAGAAGAATTTCCTCGTCAGCGGGTGCCGAACCCGTCGCGTGTCGCACGCGCAATGCGGAGGTGGTGTGCAGATCAAGACGAACCCGGCAGATGTGCGTTGGTGGTTCTGGGCGACGACCTTGCTCTTCATCGTGGCGGCCGTGGCCGGCTGGACCCCGGGCTATGGCATCGTGATCGCGATCAGCGCGGCTCAGGTGGTCTTCTTCCTGGCCCAGGAACGCAGCGTGAGCGCATTTCCCACCCAGATCCGGATCGTCTACTTCGCCTTCACGCTGTTCGGTCTGTGGCCGGAACCGAGGTGGGCCGTCTACGTGTTGCTCCTGCTCGGAACGGTCATGGTGACCTTCTTCGGCCGCTGCGCCATTGCGCTGGTATTGAAGCGGATGCCATGGAACCAGGGGCGCGAGGCTCGGCTGAACTGAATGGCGTGCGTTCGCGCCGGGCGGTCCTGGGCCTAATCGCCCGGCTGAGTTGCCTGCTGTGGATGCTGGCCGTGGCTTGGCTGGCGGGCGCGTCGGCGGCCGCGCCAGGCATTGCGGCCGTGCCGACCGCGCCGTTGGCACTGCAGGTCTACGTGCAGGGCGGCTGTCCGCACTGCGCCGCGGCCCAGCATTTCGTCTAGCGGCTGCAGCACGAACGGCCGCGCCATCGTCGAGAGGCTGGGCGCGACCGCCGCGGCTTGTGCCATTGCGGATGCGAGCGAGGCGGCGCGCAGAGTGTGAGCGCCGCAGCCAATGCAGGTGCGGGTGCAGGACCGACGACGCATGGCACTCATCGCCGGCACCTTTGTTCTCGTCAGCGCGGCGTTGCGGCCGGTGTCACCAAGCGGGCGATTGATTCGACGCAACCGCCCCAGCGCGGCGGCGGCCTAGATTGGAGGGATCAGGGTCATCCTGATTTTTGTGGAGATTGACATGCGTCGATTCACCCAATGTGGCGCCACGATCATGGTCGTGGCCGTGCTGACCGGTTGTTACGTGGTGCCCGAGCGTGCACCCGACGGCACCCTCTACTACCAGCACTACCCGCTGCCGCCGGCGGGAACCGTGGTACCGGGCCCGCCGCCGCCGAGCCGCACCGGTCCGGCCACGCTGCCGGTGCGCCTGTACCCGTCCAACGACATCGCCACGCGCTCGGGCGTGATCACCGGCAGCGTGACCAACATGATGACCGGCAAGGGTGTCTTCAACGTCTCCTACCAGGGCGAGGTGCTCACCGGCGAGGCCACCCGGGTGTCGAACGAAGAAAGGCGCGGCGTGGCCAGCGCGTTCAGCCCGCAAGGCATGTTCATGTCCTGCGAATACCAGATGAACACCCCGTACCAGGGCGCGGGCACCTGTACCTTCTCCAACGGTGCTGCCTACCAGATGCACATCGGCGGCGCACAACAGTGAAGCGGTCTGCCGCAGCGCCGCCGCGCGCGGTACGCGCGGCGGCAGCGTGCGTTCAGAACTCCATCTTCAGCTGGCCTGACAGGATCACCGTGTTGCTGTCGTACTGGCCGCTCAGCAGGCCGTAGGCGGCCGTGTTCGACGGGTGGCCGTTGTCGTTGATGCTGGCGCCGGCGATCCAGATGTAGGCCGCCCCGAAGTCCAGCGTCAGCCCGTTGGCGAAGCGGTACTGGCCGCCGGCGGTGAGCCAGGTGCGGTCGTTGTCGGGCAGCCGCGCGGTCCGATAGATGGCCTGCACCGGCGACTCGTCGTAGGCCAGTCCGCCGCGGACCATCCAGCCATTGCCCAGCGTGCGCGCGGAAACCTTCCCGGTCCTCGGAATTCCGGGGCGCGCTCTGCGCCGCTGCCGTCGTGGGGGGAGGTCGGGTCCTTGGGGGGGCGCCCGCCGGTCCACCGCGGGGCGCCCCCCGGCCCCAGGGCGGGGGGGGGTGGGGGGGGGGGGGAGATGGAGATGGGGGCGTCTCTCCCTCGGGGGGGTCGCGCGGGTCGGGGAGGGGGTTGGCATCCCCGCCGCCGCGCGGCCGGCGGTGGGGGCGGGGTGTGGGGGGGGGGGGGGGTGGGGTGGGGGGGGCGCGTGCTCACTCACGGGGGGTGGTGGATGGGGGGTGGTGTGGGGGTGTGAGGGTGGCGGTGCTGTCCCAGGGGGCGGCACTCGCCCTGGCGTCGGCCTCGGGGCGGGGGGCGCGGGGCCGGCGGCGTGGGGGGAGGGGGGGGGGGGGGGGGGGGGGGGTGGCGGGGGGGGGGCGGGGGGGGGCTTGGCGTGGTGGGGTCGTCGGCTGGTGGTGGGGGGGCCGGGGGCTAGGCTGCGGTGCCTCCGCAGGTGCGGATGGCCTGGAAGCGGCCCATCCAGCCGTCTTCGTATTCGCTGACCAGGCCCCATGGCGCAGTGAAGCCCACGCCCCAGGACCACTGGGCGTCGATGGGTGCCGCGTAATAGAGATTGGGCACTCAGGCCGTGCTGCCGGCGTCACCGCCTTCGCCTCCCAGCGACTGCTGGGCTGCGGCGACGGAAGCCTGGTTGCCGAACTTCATCGAGGGCTTGATCATGTGCAGCACGGCAATGCCCTGGCCCTTGTGGATGCGCGACAGGCCGGCCACGTTGCTCCACAAGGTGCTGGCGTCCTCGGCGCTGGCGGCACCGCCGGCGAAGGCCGTGCCCAGGCCGGAGGCCGAGGTTTCGTTGAGCTGGAAGCCGGCGCCAACGGCGGGAGAGGCGGCACAGGCGAGCAGCAGGCCGGTCACGGCGCAGGCGACGGGTGTGTGGGCGAAGCGGATGGTCATGATTTTCACCGCACGTGAGCTTGAACACGGCGACCACCCGGACCCGGGCGCCCGCGTTTCTGAAAGGTAGGACGGGCCAGCCGCACGCCAGTTGACCGTGCTGAGCTTTGCCGCACAGATGCCGCGCCGCGCCGGGTCGCGCCGGACCGGCGTTGCGCAGCCGAAACGAGGCTCAGCCGCGCAGCGCGGTGGCCACGCTGCCGGCGGCAGCGTCCAGCCGGCATTCGGCCTCGGCGGCGTTCACGCCTGCGCGCAGCATCACGATGGCCACTTTCACCCGGGCGCCGCAGGCCGCCAGCGCCGCCTCGGCGTCGGCCTCGCTGGCGCCGGTGGCGCGCACGGTGAGCCGCAGCGCGCGCCGCACCAGCTTGGCGTTGGTGGCGCGCAGGTCCACCATCAGGTTGCCGTAGACCTTGTGCAGCCGCACCATGACGCTGCTGCTGAAGGTGTTGAGCGCGATCTTCTGCGCCGTGCCGGCCTTCAGCCGCGTGCTGCCGGAGATGACTTCGGGCCCGGTGTCGAGCACGACGGCGAGTTCGCAGGCCGCGGCCAGCGGCGCGCCGGGGTTGTTGACGATGCCCACGGTCAGCGCGCCGGCCGCACGTGCCGCCTCGGCCGCGCCCAGCGTGTAGGGCGTGGCGCCGGAGGCGGCGAGCAGCAGCACCACGTCGTTGGCCTGGGGACCCAGCGCGGCCAGGTCGGCGGCACCCTGCGCGCGGTCGTCCTCGGCGCCTTCCACGGCCACGAACATGGCGCCTGCGCCGCCGGCCAGCAGCGCCGGTGCACGTTCGCCCGGCCAGGAGAACGTGGGGTGCAGCTCCACGCTGTCGAGCACACCCAGCCGCCCGCTGGTACCGGCGCCCACGGTGACGATGCGCCCGCCGGCGCGCAGCCGCGGCACCGCCGCATCCACTGCCGCCGCCAACTGCGGCCCCGCGGCGCGCACGGCCAGTGCGGCCAGCGCCTGGTCGGCGACGAAGGCCTCCACCAGCGCCGGCGTGTCGTAGCGGTCGAGCGCCGGGTGGTCGGGGTGGGGTTGCTCGGTGCGCAGGGGTGGATTCATGGCGGGCGAACGAAGTTGCGGGCACCGACGTTGCCGACGCGGTCGACGGCGCTCACCACCACGGCATCGGCGCCGTCCAGCGTGAACGAGCGTTGCGCCGCCGGCAGCACGGCGAAGCGCCAGGTACCGCCCACGTGCCGCCACACGGCCCAGCGCGCGGCCGCTTCACCGGCGCCGGGCTGGATCTCCACCCGCGGCCCGGCCAGCCGCAGCACCGGCGCCGGCGGCGGCTGGTCGTCGAGCCAGGGCGTGGCCGGCACCAGCGCCGGTGTGGCGTACGCGTCTTGCTGCAGCCGCGTGGCGATGCCGTCGCGGTCCTGCATCAGCGCGGCCATGCTGAAGTGGATATGGCCGCCGGCACCCGGCCGCGCGCGCTGCAATGCGATCTGTTCCAGGATTTCCTGCGCCGGCCAGCTGCGCGGGCCCAGCGGCTCGCCACGCGTGACCTGGCTCGTGAACAGGCCCGGCCAGACGTGGCGGCCGGCGCGGTTCTGTGCCAGCCAGTAGTCCAGCAGCAGCGGGAAAGCCTGGCCCTCACGGTCGATGGGCCAGTACAGCTGCGGCGCCAGGTAGTCGAGCCAGCCGTTTTCCAGCCAGCGCTCGACGTCGGCGTGGAGCTTGTCGTACTGGCTGAAGCCGGTCACGCCCGGGGGCCGCCGGTCGGGCCGGCCCAGGCCGAAGGGGCTGATGCCGAATCGCACCCAGGGCTTGATGCGCCGCACGGTGGCGTGCAGTTCCTGCACCATGGCATCGACATTGGCGCGTCGCCAATCGTCGCGCGACAGCGTGCCGCCGCCCTGCCGGTGGCGGGCGTAGGCTGCTTCGTCGGGGAAGGGCAGATCGGCCTCGCCGGCCTTCACCGGGTAGGGGTAGAAATAGTCGTCGATGTGCACGCCGTCCACGTCGTAGCGGCGCACCACGTCGGCCACCACCGCCAGCGTGTGCGCGGCAGCGGCGGGCTCGCCGGGGTCCATCCACAATTGCTCTCCATAGCGCCTCACGGCGCCCGGCTGGCGCACGCCCAGGTGCGGTGCCACCAGCGGCGACTTCGCCGCCGAGTGGCGCGCGCGAAAGGGGTTGAACCACACGTGCAGCTCCAGGCCGCGGGCCTGCGCCTGGCCCACCCACCAGGCCAGCGGGTCCCAGGCCGGCTGCGGTGCCCGGCCCTGCGCGCCGGTGAGGTATTCGCTCCACGGCTCCAGCGCCGAGGCGTAGAAGGCGTCGCCGGCCGGCCGCACCTGCAGGATCAGCGCGTTCAGGCCGATGGCCGAGGCACGGTCGAGCAGCGCACGGGCCTCGGCGCGCTGTGCGTCGGGCGCCAGCCCGGGACGGCTGGGCCAGTCGATATTGGCCACCGTGGCCACCCAGGCGGCGCGGAATTCGCGTGGCTCGGGCGGCGGCGGTTCGATGGCCGCGGCCGTGGTCGCGGTGGCCGCCACCGGCGCAGGCCCGATTTCGGCGCAGGCGGCGAGCAGCCCGATCAGCGGCAGCAGCCACGCCGCAGCCAGGGCCGACGGGCGTGGCCTCATGGCGGCGCGAGCGGCTGGGTCAGCACGTGCAGCAGCGCCGCAGTCTCGGCGTCGGGCGTGCCGTCGAATTTTTCGGGCCTGTAACGCATCTGGAAGTTCATCAGCACGCGCTGTGTCTGCTCGTCCATTTCGCCGGTGAGCGCCACGAGGTAGCCATGCTGCGCCAGCGCACGCTGGAACCAGGCGGCGTCGGGCAGCAGCGCCTCGAAGCGCTCACGCTGCGCGGCCACGCGGCTGGCGTCGGGCCAGGGCGGGGTGATGCCCTCCTCAGCCAGGCGCCGCCACGGGAAGGTCGGCCCCGGGTCTTCCTTGTACGCAGGCGAAACCTCGCCGTGGCCCAGGATGCGGTCGGGCCGGATCTGGTGACGCTGCACGATGTCCTGTATCAATGGGATCAGCGCCTGCATCTGCGCTTCGGAAAACGGCTGGTAGATGCGCTCGCCGTTCGGCCCCGGCTTGAAACCCGGGTGCACGATCTCGATGCCGACGGAGCTGGCATTGAGCATGCGGTGGCCCTTCCAGGCGCTGGCTCCGGAATGCCAGGCACGGCGGCCCTCGTCGACGAGGCGGAAGATGCGCGGCGGCGTCTCGTCGCTCACCACGTAGTGCGCCGAGACATCATGTTCGGTGAGCACCTTCAGCGAGATCGGCAGGTCGGCCACCGTGTAGTGCAGGATCAGGAACAGCACGCGGCTGTCCTGCCCGCGGGCGCTGCGGCTGGTGTCGATGGCTACGCCGCCCGAGGTGGTGGGCAGCGGCGTGGCGCAGCCGGCCAGCAGGGCGGCGAGAAGAACGCCGGCAAGGGCGGCGAACGACCTGGCCCACCGCCGGTTGGCCGACCGGTTCATGGTGGGGTGGCCCGCGCCGCCATGCGGGCGGCGGCCAGATGGGCCGGCACGCCGAGGCGCCGGACGTCGCTGCCGGTCGGCAAGGCCTGGCGCAGGCTGTGCTCGATGGCCGGGTGCAGTTCGAACACGCGCCCGGCCAGCGCCAGCGGCAGCGCGCCGAAGCGTTGCCGCATCGCCAGCGCCAGCCGTGCCAGTTCGGCGCCGGCGGCCTGCAACAGCGCCAGCGCCGCGGGGTCTTCGTCGGCGGTGGCGGCCGCGGCCACGGCCAGCGCCAGCCGGCCCATCTCGCCGCGCGCGGCACCGGGGCCGTTGTAGACCCACAGCCGCGTCTGCGCCCAGTCGGCGCCGCCGATGTGGGCAAAGACCTGCCGCGCCAGTGGCGAGCGCTGCCAGGCCCCGGGTTCCGCATCCTCGGCGCGCCAGATGTGGCGCAGCGCACGGCGTGCGATCCAGTGACCGCCACCGGCGTCGTCGATCACGGCGCCACGCCCGCCGGCGCGGTGCATGCCGCCTTGGGCGTCGACGAAGGCGGCAACCGAACCCGTGCCCGCATACAGCACCACCCCCTCGCCAGGGGCGAAGGCCGCGCGGCAGACGAGTTCGATGTCTGTCATGGCCTGCACGGCGGCCGGGGCCAGGCCCAGCGCCGCGGCCGCCAGGCGGCACAGCAGCGGCGCCTGCGTGGCTTCGAACCCGGTGATGCCGACGACGACACGCGCCGCCCCGCCCAGCGGCGCGATCGCCACCGCGATGTCGCCCAGCGCCGCGGCCACGGCCTCGCGGCCAGCGCCGTCGTCGAGCTGCAGGCCGGAGATCGAAGCCACCTGGCCCTCGCAGCGCAGGCCGCCGTCGGCGCCGGCCAGCGCCCAGCGTGTCTGCGTGCCACCGGCGTCCAGGCCCAGGCCGAGGGCGGCCATGGCGGGGTCGGGCGGCGCGGCGACAGTCATGACCGACATTGTGGCGGGCCGGGGCCGGCAGCCACAATGGTGCGATGTCCAGACCCTGGTGGCCGGCCCTGGTGGCGGCGCTCTTTGCCGTCGCCGCGCCGAGCGTCGCGGCGCACGAGCGCCTGCCGCCCGAAGTGCAGCAGGCTTTGCAGCGGGCGGGCGTGCCGGCCGACGCCCTGGCGGCCGTGGCCTTGCCGCTGCAGCGCTGGGCCTGGCCCTGGCGCTGGCGCGACGGTGTGCCGATGCAGCCCGGTTCGTCGATGAAGCTGGTGACCACCGTGGTGGCGCTGGACCGCCTGGGGCCCAACCACCGCGGCCACACCGAACTGCGCAGCGCCGCACCCGTGCAGGACGGCGTGCTGCGCGGCGACCTCGTGCTCCAGGGCGGTGCCGACCCCGAACTGGGCGTGCCGCAGTTCTGGGCGCTGCTGCTGGACCTGCGGCAGGCAGGCGTGCACACCATCGAGGGCCGGCTGTTGGTGGACCGCACGCTGTTCCGCCCGGCGCGGCCCGACCTCGGCGTGCCGCCCTTCGACGACGCGCCCGAATTCCCCTACAACGTGATCCCCGATGCGCTGCACCTGGCCGGCGGCCTGCTGCCGCTGGAACTGCGCGCCGAAGGCGGCGCCGTGCACGCCAGCACCGTACCGCCGCTGCACGGCATCGAATTCAGCAGCCGCATGGTGCTGACCGATACGCCATGCGCCGACTGGAGCGACGACTGGCAGCCCGCCCGCGTGGACCGCGACGCCGGCCGCACGCGGATCGAACTGCAGGGCGGGTTTCCCAAGGGCTGCACGCGCCGCGCCGCGCTGCAGCTGGTCGACCGCCAGGAGCTGACGGAAAAGCTCTTCCGCACGCTCTGGCGCAGCCTGGGCGGCACCTGGGACGGCGCCGCGGTGGAAGCCGCAGCCCCCGCCGGCACGCGCGTGCTGGCGCGGCGCGAGAGCCGGCCCTGGGGTGAACTGCTGCGCCCCATGAACAAGGCTTCCGACAACCCGCTCTCGCGACTGCTCTACCTGTCGCTGGGCCTGGCCGGCATGGCGGGCGAACCGCAGGCCACCACCGCCGAGCTGGCCGGCCGCGAAGTGCGGCGCTGGTTCGCCGAACACGACATTCCCGCAGCGGAGCTGGTGCTGGACAACGGCTCGGGCCTGTCGCGCAGCGAACGCATCACGCCGCTGCAGATGGCCCTGGTGCTGAAGGCGGCCTGGTTCGGTCGCCACGCCCAGGAACTGCTGACCAGCCTGCCGGTGGCCGGTGTCGACGGCACGCTGCGCCGCCGCCTGCAGGACAGCCCGGCCGCCGGCTCGGCGCGGCTGAAGACCGGCACGCTGGACAACGTGGTGGCGCTGGCCGGTTATGTGCACGACGCCGACGGCCGGCCCTGGGCGGTGGCGATGATGGTCAACCACGAGAACGCCAGCCAGGCCCGGCCGGCGCTCGACGCACTGGTCGACGCCATCGCGAGGCACGGGCCGCACGGCCCGCCGCGCGCCGTGCCGGGGCCGCAGGGCGACGGGCCCTGAGGGCCGCGGCCCTGCCCGCGCGGGTTCGGGCGGGCGCGGCGGACGCAGGAAGTGGCGATGGGGTTTACCGGCCGATCTCAGCGCCTGCGGACAACACCTCGCGCCACGACAGGTTCCGCTCCGGCAGCACACACTGAAACGGCGGCGCGCTCGCACCGGCATCAGCCGCACCGGCTGCCGCCTCGCAGACGCCGAAGAAGGCCTCGGCATCGGGCTTGCGGAATTCACGCAGCCGTGCCGCAAGGTGGCGCGCCTCGTCCAGCCGCCCCTGTTCGGCCAGGGCGCGCGACCAGGCCATCATGAGCCGGGTGTCCAGCAGGTAATGCGTGGCGCGGTCGAAGGCCCGCGCCGCGTCGGGCATGGCCACGCCCGAGGTCACCGCGGCGTAGTCGGCGTGGTGCCCGAAGAGCACGCTGCTGCGGCCGTCGGCAATGCGCTGCTCCAGCGGCGGCAGCCCGGGGCGGGCGCTGAAGATGACGGCGACGCGGGCGTAGTCGGCCACCGACAGCGCGGCGGCGACCACCAGCGCCGCGCCGGACCAGCCCAGCCACGGCGCCCGCGCGCGCAGCCCCGCCTCGGGCCGGCCCGCGTACAAGGCAAAGCCCCAGGCCCAGGCCGCCGGCAGCAGGAAGTAGCCGTACCACAGCGGGTACTCCAGCAGGCTGTGCAGGCCGATCATCAGCACCATGCCCATCGCCGCGCGTCGCGCCATGCCTTCGTCGCCCGGGGCGGACCAGGCCTGGCGCACGCCGCGCGCCAGCGCCCACAGCAGCAGGGCCATCACCAGCGCGCTCAATGGCAGGCCGAGTTCCACCGCCAGTTGCAGCGGCAGGTTGTGGGTGTGGTCGAAGAAGGCCACCGGCCGACCGGGGAAGACGGTGAGCGTCCAGGCCAGGTTGAATTCGCCGAAGCCCACACCGGCCCAGGGATGCTGGCGGATCAGTTCGAGTGTGTTGGCCCAGATGCCGAAACGCGAGCCCGAGATGTCGCTTTCGGCCAGCCGCGCCGCGCCGCCGAAGGCGTGGCTCGACGCCGCAGCCCACCGCGCCATGCCCAGCCAGGCCGCCGCGTAGACCAGCGGCGCGGCCAGCAGCAGCCCGCGCGTGAAGCGCGCCAACCGGCGGTCGGCGGCGCCCCACAAGGCCAGCAGCAGCACGCTCACCAACCCGGTGCGCGAGGCCGTGAGCACCACCGCGAAGACCAGCAGTGCCAGTGCCACGGCCGCGGCACGGCGGCCGAGACGGCGCATTTCGAGCAGCGCCACGGCGGCAATGGCCGCCCACAGCAGCAGGCTGCTCAGGTGGTTGGGCTGGCGCAGGTTGCCCACCGCGCGGCCGGGGGTGCCGGAAGCGGCGATCCATTGGCCGTCGGGCAGGTCGGGCAGGAAGACCTGGACCACGGCAATCGCCACGCCCAGCGCGCCGGCCAGCAGCCAACCGCGGCAGAAGGCAGTGAAGCCGTCCTTGGCGTCGGCACGCGCCGCGGTGCCGGCACCACCGGCCACGACCAAGGCCGCGGCGCCCAGCGCCCCCAAGGCCGACAACGCCAGCGTCGAGGGCAGCAAGCCCGGCCCCCAGGACCAGGCTGCCGCCAGCGCCACGGCGCCCAGCGCCGCCCACAGCGGCCACGGCCCGCGACCCGGTGCGGCCGGCGCCGACACCGCCATGAAGGCGCCCCACAGCGCCAGCGCCAGCGCCTGGTTCAGGAAGGTCGGTGAAGGCGATACGTTCCAGGCCAGCAGCGAAGGCAACGCGGCCGCCGCCGCGGCAGCCCAGAGGCGGGGGTCGTTCAGGCGCACGGCGGGCCGGTGGATCGGGGCTAGGGCAACGGGGTGCGCGAGTATGCCAGCGCGCCATGCCGGCGTGCGGCAGGGAAGCCGACGCTAGGCCGCCCGATCGTGTGCCACCGCGCTCTCGATCTGTTCCTGCACCTGGCGCGCGGCGCGCAGCACCAGCGTCACGTCCAGGTCGGCCGCGGGGGCCACGGCCCGTGCCACCTCATCCAGCGTCAGTGGTGCATGGGTCAACGCATGCGCCAGCACCGACAGTGCACACACCGCGCGCCGTGCCGGCTGCGTGGGCAGTTCGTGCGTGGTCTGCGCCACCACGTGGTGGCGCACGCTGGCCACCGCTGCCGCGCCCAGGCCCCAACTCTCGCACAGGGCCGCGCCCAGCGCGTCGTGGCTGACGCCGAAACCGGCATGCTCCAGCGTCAGCAGTTCGGCGTCGCTGGCGGCGGCGCGCAGCATGGCCTTGTAGTGGTCCGCGGCATGGCGGAACAGCACCGCCTTGCCGCATTCCTCGAACAGCCCTGCCGAGTGCGCGGCCCAGGCGTCGAGCGACAGGCGCGCGCCCAGCCGACCCATCAGCAGGCCGCGGCGCGCGGCGCGCTGCCACAGCGGTTCGAGCTCGGCCGCCGGCGGGAAGGCCGCGCGCAGCCCCATCTCGAAGGTGATCGCCGCCACCTCGCGCATACCCAGGTAGGTGACGGCCTGGTGCACGCTCTGCACACGGCCCTTCAGGCCGTAGAGCGAGGAGTTCACCGCCTTGAGCACCGCCGCGGCCAGCGCCATGTCGTTTTCGATCAGCGCCGCGCAGGACTGCAGGTTGATGGTGTCGTCGGCCAGCAGCAAGGACAGTTGCACCAGCGATTGCGGCTGTGACGGGATGTCGATGTCGAGCGTGCGCAGTTCGGGATTGACGGACATGGCGGTCTGAAGGTGGGCTGGCGCAAGGGCGACGGGCCTCATGCTAGGCCCGGGCCGCACGCGCCTGAGGCTGGAAACGCGGTGCGATTCACCACTTGTTCCGGACAAAAAAAGGCGCCGGCTGAGCGGCGCCTTGCAGCGGCCGGCTGGTTGCCGGCTCGGGTATCGAACTGCTTGGTGGTGTCTGTCGTCTCCTCGGGCCCCCTGCGGCACGCCAGCCGGTCAGGCCGGCGGCCGGAAGTGGGCGCAATGTAGACCCCTGCCCGCTTCACGCCATCCGGACTAACCCGCCGCAGCTTGCGCACACGATGCCTCGGCGATCCACTGCGCGGCCCGCTCGGCGATCATCAGGGTGGGCGCATTGGTATTGCCGCTGGTGATGGTGGGCATGATGCTGGCGTCGGCCACGCGCAGCCGCGCATCGACCACCGCGCCGGCGTCGCCCGCAGGCCCCATGCGGCAGGTGCCCACGGGGTGGAAGATGGTGGTGCCGATATCGCCGGCCAGGCGCGCCCGGCCGCCGGGCGCAGGAAGCCCTTGCTCGTATTCCAGCGCACGCCGCGCCGCTGGTTGACCTCGAAGTAGCCCACGCCTTCGTTGTCGCCGCGGTTGAAGTCGTCGCTGGCGGGGATGCCGGACTCGCGCGCCGCGGCGACAAAGGCGTCCAGGATCTCCCAGCTCAGCCGCTGCCGCTCCACGCGCCACTCGTTCCCCGCGCCGTGCCAGGCGTCGGTGCCGCGCCAGTGGTCTTCGTGGCGTTTGAAGAAGGGCAGGCAGGCGTCCCAGCGCCAGGCCGCGTCGCCCACGACTTCGGCCCAATGGTCGTAGTCGCGCGCCTGGCCGCGCATGTAAATCATGCCGTTGATGCTGGAGCAGCCGCCGAGCACGCGGCCGCGCGGGTAGCGCAGCTTGCGGCCGTTCAGTCCTGCGTCTTCCTCAGTGAAATACAGCCAGTCGGTGCGCGGGTTGCCGATGCAGTACAGGTAGCCCACCGGAATGTGGATCCAGTGGTAGTCGTCGCGCCCGCCAGCTTCCACCAGCAGCACGCGGCACGCCGGGTCGGCGGAAAGCCGGTTGGCCAGCAGGCAGCCGGCGGTGCCGGCGCCGATGATGACGTGGTCGTAGACCGCTGCGTCGGGGTTCATGCGCTCACCTTGCGAGATGGCTGCCCAGCACGGGAAACAGCTTCATCAGCCCGTCGGCCAGCAGTTCCACCGCCATCGCGGCCAGGATCAACCCCATCAGCCGCGTCATGACGTTGATGCCTGTGCGGCCCAGCACCTTGGCAATGCGCCCCGAGGCAGTGAAGACGGCGAAGGTCACCAGGCCGATCACGATGCCGTAGCCGACCAGCACACCCTGTTCCCACCAGTGGCGCGTCTTCTCGGCGTAGATCACCATCGTGGAGATGGTGGCCGGCCCGGTGAGCAATGGAATGGTCAGCGGCACCACGGCGATACTGGCGCCAGCGTCGACCTTTTCGTCGCCCTCGCTCACGTCGGCGGGCTTGGTCTCGGCAGGCTGGGCATTGAGCATGGCCAGCGAGCTGATGAGCAGCAGCGTGCCGCCGCCGACCTGGAACGAAGCCAGCGAGATGCCGAAGAATTCGATCACCTTCAGCCCGGCCACGGCGCTGACGGCGATCACCAGGAAGGCGGTGAAGGCGCTGATGCGGATCGTGCGCCGGCGCTGTTCGGGTGTGAAGGTCTGCGTGAAGTGGATGAAGAACGGCACCACGCCGATCGGATTGACGATCGCCAGCAGCGCGATCAGCGGCTTGAGCAGGTCCATGTGCGATGGTAGCCAGCACCGCCGGTGCCGGAACGCCACTCGACGCCCGGCGCCACGGCTTGAGCGGATCAGGGTTTATACGGGGGCACTAAAACAACACTTGACGCGAGGACGCTTTACGGGCAAAGCTTTGTCAACTCCATAATACGGAGTCTGTGTCTGGCAGCCGCACCTTTCGCCTGATTGGTTCATGCAGGGTTGAGCTCCACATGGTTTTTATCGATCTTTTAAGGGCTCCCCGTGGGAAACAAACTGTACGTTGGTAATCTGGCTTATTCGGTGCGCGACGATTCGCTGCAAGAAGCATTCGGCCAATTCGGCACCGTGACCTCGGCCAAGGTCATGATGGACCGTGAAACCGGCCGCTCCAAGGGCTTTGGGTTCGTTGAAATGGGCTCCGACGCCGAGGCGCAATCTGCCATCAACGGCATGAACGGCCAGGCCCTCGAAGGCCGCGCCATCGTCGTTAACGAAGCCCGCCCGCGCGAAGAGCGTCCGGGCGGCTTCGGCGGCGGCGGTGGTGGCCGCAGCGGCGGTGGTGGTGGCTATGGTGGCGGTGGCGGTGGCGGCTACGGTGGTGGTGGCGGTGCCGGCGGCGGCGGTGGCCGCAGCCCCTACGGCGGCGGCGGCGGCGGTCGCAGCCCCTACGGTGGTGGCGGTGGTGGCGGCGGCGGTGGCCGCGGCGGCTACGGCGGCAGCAGCAGTGGTGGCGGTGGCGGCAGCCGCGGCGGCTATTGATCCGCGCAGCATCGCGCCAGATCCGGCAAGGGCACCCCAGGGTGCCCTTTCTCTTGGGCGGCACGGACGGTCTAGAAGCGCTCCGGCCTCAGCACGGCGACGGGGCTGAAATACATCGCCACGCTGTAATGCGGGGCATAAGCGTCCAGCACGTGTGCGGCAATGGCGTCGGCCACCGGCTGCTCGCAGATCACCTTGAGCTCGATCGTGCGGTCGGCCTCCCAGGCCCCCTCGCGCACGCCGCCGCTTCCAGCGCCCGAAACCTCGGTCAGCGTCCAGCCCTGCGCCCCGAGCTGGCGCACGTCGCGCACGAGCTTTTTCTCGATGGCCGCTTCAGCCACGATGACCAGCAGCGTCTTCGGGAATTTGGCAATCGTCATGCGGCAGTCCAGCGTTGCGCCAGCGCGATGTACAGCGGGATGCCGACGACGATGTTGAACGGGAAGGTGATGCCCAGCGCCGCGGTGATCGACAAGGCCGCGTTCGCCTGCGGCACGGCGATGCGCATGGCCGTGGGCGCCGCAATATAGCTCGCGCTGGCGGCCAGGGTGGCCAGCAGAGCCACGCCGCCGGTGCTCAGGCCCAAAGCCAAGCCCACCGCGCCACCGGCCAGCGCCAGCAGCGGCGGTGCGCCCAGGCCGATCACCAGCACCGCGGCACCGAAACGCCGCACCTCGGCCAGCCGGCCGCCGGCCACCAGGCCGAGCTCCAGCAGGAACAGCGCCAGCACGCCCTTGAAGGGGTCGATGAACACCGCCTGGATGGGTGCCGTGCCGGCTTCACCCGCCACGGCACCGATGGCCAGGCCGCCCAGCAGCAGCAGCACGCTCTTGCCGAACAGCACGTCGTGGGCGAGCGTGCCCCAGCCGCTGCGTGCGCCTTCACCCACGCCGGCGCCCGGCTCGGTTCGGCGCGCACTCCAGCGCGCCAGCAGGATGCCGGCCACCAGGCCCGGGGCCTCCATCACCGCCACCCACAGTGCGGCGTGGCTTTCGTGGGCGATGCCTTCGCGCGCCAGGGCCGCCGACGCCACGGCGTAGGTCACCACGCTCACCGAGCCATAGTGCGCGGCCAGCGCCGCGGCGTCGGCGGCACCCAGCCGCAGCGCGCGCCCCACCGGAAACAGCAGGAACGGGATCGCGAACCCCAGCGCCATGCAGGCCGCCACCTGCGGCGCCAGCGCGGCCAGCGGCTGTTTGCTCAGTTCGATGCCGCCCTTCAGGCCGATGGCCAGCAGCAGATAGATCGACAGTGTCTCGTACAGCGCCTCGGGCAGCCGCAGGTCGCTCTTGACCAGACGGGCGAAGACGCCGAGCAGAAAGAAGAGGACGACGACATCGATCATGGCGGATTGTGATCGTTGCATGCCGCGCGGCATGCACGCTGCAGCGCGAAGACAAACCCCCGCGCGCCGCGGGCCTGCGCCGCCCTCAGGTGCGCCGGGGCTTGCGCCCACGGCCGGCGAAGAGCTTGTCGAA
>JAXHKY010000020.1:0-87711 GCA_034522875.1 Rubrivivax sp.
CGCATCACGCTCGAACGCCAGCAGGTCTGGATCTACCTGGCGGCCATCGCGCTCGGCTTGGGCGCGGGCAGCGCCTTGCCGACCCTGGGGCCGTGGCTGGAAGCCCTGCTGTGGCCGACGCTGATGGCGCTGCTGTACGCCACTTTCGTGCAGGTGCCGCTGCTGCACGTGCGTGAAGCCTTCGGCGACGGTCGCTTCTTGTCGGCCGTGCTGGTCGGCAACTTCGTGCTGCTGCCGCTGCTGGCTTGGGTGCTGGTGCTGTGGCTGCCGGCCGACCCGGTGTTGATCGTGGGCGTGCTGCTGGTGCTGCTGGTCCCCTGCACCGACTGGTTCATCACCTTCAGCCAGCTCGGCGGCGGCAACGTGCCGCGGGCCATCGCGGTGACGCCGCTGAACCTGGTGCTGCAGCTGCTCTTGCTGCCGCCCTGGCTGTGGCTCATTGCCGGCAGCAAGCAGCTGCCCCAGCTGGCGCCGGCCGACCTGGCGCCGGCGCTGGTCGTGGTCGTGGTGCCGCTGCTGTTGGCCGGCGTCACCGAGCACTGGATCGAAGCCCGCCCTGAACGCGATGCGCTGCGTGAGCGCCTGGCCTGGTGGCCGGTGCCCTTGCTGGCCATCGTGGTGTTCCAGATTTCTGCGGCGCAGGTCGGCGCGGTACTGGGCGCATCGCAACTGCTCAGCACGGCGGTGCCGGTGTTCGTGGTCTTCCTGCTCGCGGCCGCCGGCGTGGCCAAGCTGCTGGCGCTGGCGCTGGCCCTGCCGGTCGATCAGGGGCGCACGCTGGCCTTCAGCCTGGGCACCCGCAACTCCTTCGTGGTGCTGCCGTTCGCCCTTTCGTTCCCGCCGGGCTGGGAGCTGGCCGCCGTGGTCATCGTCGTGCAGTCGCTGGTCGAACTGCTGGGCATGGTGCTGTTCCTCTGGTGGGTGCCGCAACGGCTGTTCCGCGCCCCACGCGAAGGGGCGCGGTGACGGCAGACCTCCACACGCGCCCGGCGCTGGCGCTGGGCTTTGGCGCTGCCTTCATGTCGGCGGCCGGCCAGTCGTTCTTCATCGGCCTGTTCGGGCCCTCGGTGCAAGACGCGCTGGGCGTGAACGCGTCGACCTGGGGTGTGCTGTACGGGCTGGCCACCCTGGCCGGCGGGCTGGCCATGTTCTGGTTGGGGGTCAGGTCGACCGCGTGCGGCCTGTTGCCGCGTTGAGCCTGGCACTGGGGCTGATGGCCGTGGGTGCGTTCCTGATGGCAGCCGCGCAAGGGGCCGTGCTGCTGCTGTGCAGCCTGTTGTGCCTGCGCCTGGGCGGCCAGGGGTTGGCGGGTCATCTGGCCATCGTCGTCGCGGCCCGGTACAGCGCTCGGCGGGGCCGCGGCGTGGCCATCGCCGCCTATGGCTTCATCGTCGGCGAGGCCCTGCTGCCGGCACTGGTTGTCACGCTCCTGGGCTTCGGGTCGTGGCGGGCGCTGTGGACGGGTGTCGGGCTGGTCATCGTGGGGGTGGCCTGGCCGCTGCTGTCCTGGTGGGCGCGTGCCTTGCCGCCGCCGGCCTCGCAGCCGGATCCACCGGCACCATCACCTACGGATACGACGACGAGATCAGCGCAGCCCGGGCCAAAGGCCCCAACAGCCTGGCGGCGGCGCGATCTGCTTCGCGACCCCAGGTTCAGGGCTGCCCTGACGGTGATGCTGGTGCCGCCGGTGGTCGTCACTGCGGTTTTTGTACAGCAGGGCGCGATCGCGGCACGCCTCGGTTGGCACCCTGGCGGCGCGGCCTGGGCGATGGCCGGCTTCGCCACGGCGCAGGCCATCAGCACCTGGATGGCCGGACGCTGGGTGGACCGCAACGGCGCCCACAGGCTGCTGCGCATCTATCTCTGGCCCTTGGCCGCCGGTATGGCTTTGGCAGGGCTGCCGCTGACGTCGGCTGTCACGGTTGCGCCGTCGTGGCCCTGGTGGTGCCTGTTCGTGGGCCTGGGGACGACGGCTGGCGCACAGAGCGTGCTGTCTGGTGCCCTGTGGGTCGAACTGTTCGGCGAGGCCAGTGTCGGCAGGGTACGGGGGGTGTATGCCGCCTTGATGGTCCTGGCAACGGCCGTGGCACCCATGGCGCTGGGACTGGTGTTCGACACGCAGATGCCGGCGCTCGTGCCGGCGCTGGCCGTCCTGGCCTACGTGTTGCTTGTCACCCCCATGGCATCCAGAACGCTGCGCATGTTTGGTGCTCGCCCGGCAAGTTCACCGCTCGTGCCCTGAAATCTCGTCTACGGGTCTTCCACTAGAATCAAGGGATGCAATGTTTGCACGCGCTCCGCGTTCCGCTCAGGAACTCGCCTGCCGTGAGCCCCCGCCGCTCACCGCCGTAGCGCGCCCGTGCGCGCAGCCTTCCTGCGCACGCCGGACCTGTCGGCCACGCCGCCGACCTGCTTCTCCTTCAATTCTTGCTGCGCCACCAGGCGGGCATTGCCGTTGCATTTCATGAAAAACAAGATACGCCAGGACTGGCTGTCCAACGTCCGCGGCGACCTGCTGGCCGGTGTCGTCGTCGCACTGGCCCTCATTCCCGAGGCCATTGCCTTCTCGATCATTGCCGGGGTCGACCCCAAGGTCGGGCTCTACGCCTCGTTCTGCATCGCGGTGGTGATCGCCTTCACCGGCGGCCGCCCGGGCATGATCTCGGCCGCCACCGGCGCGATGGCGCTTTTGATGGTCACCCTGGTCAAGGACCACGGCCTGCAATACCTGCTGGCAGCCACGGTGCTGACGGGCGTGCTGCAGATCGTGGCCGGCGCGGCGCGGCTCGGCAGCCTGATGCGCTTCGTCTCGCGCTCGGTCATCACCGGCTTCGTCAACGCGCTGGCCATCCTCATCTTCCTGGCCCAGTTGCCCGAACTCACGAACGTGGGATGGCAGGTCTACGCCATGACGGCCGCCGGCCTGGCCATCATCTACGGCTTCCCGTACATCACCAAGGCGGTGCCTTCACCGCTGATCACCATCGTCTTGCTGACCGGCGTGGCCATCGCGCTGGACATGGACATCCGCACCGTGGGCGACATGGGCAAGCTGCCCGACAGCCTGCCGGTGTTCCTGTGGCCCGAGGTACCGCTGAATTGGGAGACGCTGCGCATCATCTTCCCGACGGCCATGACGCTGGCCGTGGTGGGCCTGCTGGAATCGATGATGACGGCGAGCATCGTCGACGACCTGACCGACACGCCCAGCAACAAGAACCGCGAAGCGGCCGGCCAGGGCGTGGCCAACATCGCCAGCGGGCTGATCGGCGGCATGGCGGGCTGCGCGATGATCGGCCAGAGCGTCATCAACGTGAAGTCCGGTGGCCGCGGGCGGCTGTCGGCGCTGGCGGCGGGCGTGTTCCTGCTGGTGATGGTGGTGTTCCTCGGCGATTGGGTCGCGATGATTCCCATGGCAGCGCTGGTGGCGGTGATGATCATGGTGTCCATCGGCACCTTCAGCTGGCGCTCGCTGCGTCAGTTGCGCGAGCATCCGCCCAACTCGTCGATCGTGATGCTGGCCACTGTGGCGGTCACCGTCGGCACGCATGACCTGGCGAAGGGCGTATTCGTCGGCGTCCTGCTGTCGGGCATCTTCTTCGCGCACAAGGTCGGGCGCATCCTGCGCGTCGACCGCAGCCTGAGCAGCGACGGTCGCACACGCACCTACGGCGTCGTCGGGCAGGTGTTCTTTGCCTCGTCGGACACCTTCAATGCCGCCTTCGACTTCAAGGAGGTGGTGGACAACGTGCGCATCGACGTCAGCCGGGCTCACTTCTGGGACATCACCGCCGTCAGCGCGCTGGACAAGGTGGTGCTGAAGTTCAAGCGTGAAGGCACCGAGGTTGAGATCATCGGCCTGAACGAGGCCAGCGCGACGATGGTCGACCGCTTTGCCGTGCACGACAAGCCCGACGCCGTCGAACAGCTGATGCACTGAAGGAACACGAGATGAACCGAATCCTGGCAGCCATCGATGGCCTGACCAATTCCGATGCCGCCGTCGACGCGGCCATCTGGGCCGCGCAGCGCAGCGGCGCGCCGCTCGAGTTCCTGCACGTGCTGGAACGCCACCCCGAGAAAGCGAGCGTGAAAGACTTCAGCGGGGCGCTGGCCGCGGGCGCCCAGGACTCCTTGCTGGAAGCGCTCAGCGACGACGATGCCCATCGCAGCCGCGACGCCCGTGAACGGGGGCGCGCCCTGTTGGCAGCGGCGCGAGAACGAGCCCAGGCTGGCGCAGTGTCGGCCGTGGATGGCCGGCTTCGGCATGGCGAGGTGATCGACACCGTGGCCGAGCTGGGCGCCGACGCCGGCCTGCTGGTGCTGGGCGAGCACGAGCACGACGACGTGTCGTCCGGGCGCAAGCGGCACCTGGACCACCACGTCGAGCGCATGATCCGCACCGTGACTTGCCCGGTGCTGGTGGCCACGGGCGCGGTCTTCTCACCGCCGCGCAAGGTGGCCCTGGCCTACGACGGCAGCCCCGAGGCGCAGCGCACGCTGGTGGCCGCGGCCACGCATCCGCTGTTGGTGGGCCTGCCGCTGACGGTGGTCACGGTGGCGACCAGTGCCACGTCAACCAGCGGTCCGTTGGGCATGAGCCTGCAGACGGCGCTGCCGGGCTCGCAGTCGACGATGCTCTCGGGCGACCCGCACGCCGCCATCGCGGCCTTCGTGCGTGAAGCGGGCATCGAGTTGCTGGTCATCGGCGCGTCGCGCAAGAACTTCCTGCAGCGCCTCGTCAAGGGCAGCACCACCAGCAGCCTGCTGCGGACCAGCGACGCAGCGGTGCTGGTGCTGCGCTGACGGGCCGGCGTTCAGGCTTGCGCGTGCATGGCGGCCGAGGCCGCTGACACCGGAATCAGCGGTGTGAGCGCACCCACCGCCAGCACCGTCAGCCGGTGCATGGCCCGCGTGCACGCCACGTACAGCAGCTTGCGGTCGGTCTCGGCCGCGTAGTTCTCGGCACTGGCATCGGCCACGATCACGCGGTCGAACTCCAGGCCCTTGGCCAGATGCGGTGTGCACACCAGCACGCCGCTGCCCCAGCCCTCGCTGCCGCCGTCCAGCAGCCGGGCGTCCACGCCCTTGCCCTGCAAGGCCTTGTGCCAGCGCGCGGCCTGCTTGGGCGTCTTGCAGATCACCGCCAGGTTGCGGTGGTCTGAAGCCACGAAATCCGCCACCGCGTGACGCTCGAACGCCAGCAGGTCTGGATCTACCTGGCGGCCATCGCGCTCGGCTTGGGCGCGGGCAGCGCCTTGCCGACCCTGGGGCCGTGGCTGGAAGCCCTGCTGTGGCCGACGCTGATGGCGCTGCTGTACGCCACTTTCGTGCAGGTGCCGCTGCTGCACGTGCGTGAAGCCTTCGGCGACGGTCGCTTTTTGTCGGCCGTGCTGGTCGGCAACTTCGTGCTGCTGCCGCTGCTGGCTTGGGTGCTGGTGCTGTGGCTGCCGGCCGACCCGGTGTTGATCGTGGGCGTGCTGCTGGTGCTGCTGGTCCCCTGCACCGACTGGTTCATCACCTTCAGCCAGCTCGGCGGCGGCAACGTGCCGCGGGCCATCGCGGTGACGCCGCTGAACCTGGTGCTGCAGCTGCTCTTGCTGCCGCCCTGGCTGTGGCTCATTGCCGGCAGCAAGCAGCTGCCCCAGCTGGCGCCGGCCGACCTGGCGCCGGCGCTGGTCGTGGTCGTGGTGCCGCTGCTGTTGGCCGGCGTCACCGAGCACTGGATCGAAGCCCGCCCTGAACGCGATGCGCTGCGTGAGCGCCTGGCCTGGTGGCCGGTGCCCTTGCTGGCCATCGTGGTGTTCCAGATTTCTGCGGCGCAGGTCGGCGCGGTACTGGGCGCATCGCAACTGCTCAGCACGGCGGTGCCGGTGTTCGTGGTCTTCCTGCTCGCGGCCGCCGGCGTGGCCAAGCTGCTGGCGCTGGCGCTGGCCCTGCCGGTCGATCAGGGGCGCACGCTGGCCTTCAGCCTGGGCACCCGCAACTCCTTCGTGGTGCTGCCGTTCGCCCTTTCGTTCCCGCCGGGCTGGGAGCTGGCCGCCGTGGTCATCGTCGTGCAGTCGCTGGTCGAACTGCTGGGCATGGTGCTGTTCCTCTGGTGGGTGCCGCAACGGCTGTTCCGCGCCCCACGCGAAGGGGCGCGGTGACGGCAGACCTCCACACGCGCCCGGCGCTGGCGCTGGGCTTTGGTGCTGCCTTCATGTCGGCGGCCGGCCAGTCGTTCTTCATCGGCCTGTTCGGGCCCTCGGTGCAAGACGCGCTGGGCGTGAACGCGTCGACCTGGGGTGTGCTGTACGGGCTGGCCACCCTGGCCGGCGGGCTGGCCATGTTCTGGTTGGGGGGTCAGGTCGACCGCGTGCGGCCTGTTGCCGCGTTGAGCCTGGCACTGGGGCTGATGGCCGTGGGTGCGTTCCTGATGGCAGCCGCGCAAGGGGCCGTGCTGCTGCTGTGCAGCCTGTTGTGCCTGCGCCTGGGCGGCCAGGGGTTGGCGGGTCATCTGGCCATCGTCGTCGCGGCCCGGTACAGCGCTCGGCGGGGCCGCGGCGTGGCGATCGCCGCCTATGGCTTCATCGTCGGCGAGGCCCTGCTGCCGGCACTGGTTGTCACGCTCCTGGGCTTCGGGTCGTGGCGGGCGCTGTGGACGGGTGTCGGGCTGGTCATCGTGGGGGTGGCCTGGCCGCTGCTGTCCTGGTGGGCGCGTGCCTTGCCGCCGCCGGCCTCGCAGCCGGATCCACCGGCACCATCACCTACGGATACGACGACGAGATCAGCGCAGCCCGGGCCAAAGGCCCCAACAGCCTGGCGGCGGCGCGATCTGCTTCGCGACCCCAGGTTCAGGGCTGCCCTGACGGTGATGCTGGTGCCGCCGGTGGTCGTCACTGCGGTTTTTGTACAGCAGGGCGCGATCGCGGCACGCCTCGGTTGGCACCCTGGCGGCGCGGCCTGGGCCATGGCCGGCTTCGCCACGGCGCAGGCCATCAGCACCTGGATGGCCGGACGCTGGGTGGACCGCAACGGCGCCCACAGGCTGCTGCGCATCTATCTCTGGCCCTTGGCCGCCGGTATGGCTTTGGCAGGGCTGCCGCTGACGTCGGCTGTCACGGTTGCGCCGTCGTGGCCCTGGTGGTGCCTGTTCGTGGGCCTGGGGACGACGGCTGGCGCACAGAGCGTGCTGTCTGGTGCCCTGTGGGTCGAACTGTTCGGCGAGGCCAGTGTCGGCAGGGTACGGGGGGTGTATGCCGCCTTGATGGTCCTGGCAACGGCCGTGGCACCCATGGCGCTGGGACTGGTGTTCGACACGCAGATGCCGGCGCTCGTGCCGGCGCTGGCCGTCCTGGCCTACGTGTTGCTTGTCACCCCCATGGCATCCAGAACGCTGCGCATGTTTGGTGCTCGCCCGGCAAGTTCACCGCTCGTGCCCTGAAATCTCGTCTACGGGTCTTCCACTAGAATCAAGGGATGCAATGTTTGCACGCGCTCCGCGTTCCGCTCAGGAACTCGCCTGCCGTGAGCCCCCGCCGCTCACCGCCGTAGCGCGCCCGTGCGCGCAGCCTTCCTGCGCACGCCGGACCTGTCGGCCACGCCGCCGACCTGCTTCTCCTTCAATTCTTGCTGCGCCACCAGGCGGGCATTGCCGTTGCATTTCATGAAAAACAAGATACGCCAGGACTGGCTGTCCAACGTCCGCGGCGACCTGCTGGCCGGTGTCGTCGTCGCACTGGCCCTCATTCCCGAGGCCATTGCCTTCTCGATCATTGCCGGGGTCGACCCCAAGGTCGGGCTCTACGCCTCGTTCTGCATCGCGGTGGTGATCGCCTTCACCGGCGGCCGCCCGGGCATGATCTCGGCCGCCACCGGCGCGATGGCGCTTTTGATGGTCACCCTGGTCAAGGACCACGGCCTGCAATACCTGTTGGCAGCCACGGTGCTGACGGGCATGCTGCAGATCGTGGCCGGCGCGGCGCGGCTCGGCAGCCTGATGCGCTTCGTCTCGCGCTCGGTCATCACCGGCTTCGTCAACGCGCTGGCCATCCTCATCTTCCTGGCCCAGTTGCCCGAACTCACGAACGTGGGATGGCAGGTCTATGCCATGACGGCCGCCGGCCTGGCCATCATCTACGGCTTCCCGTACATCACCAAGGCGGTGCCTTCACCGCTGATCACCATCGTCTTGCTGACCGGCGTGGCCATCGCGCTGGACATGGACATCCGCACCGTGGGCGACATGGGCAAGCTGCCCGACAGCCTGCCGGTGTTCCTGTGGCCCGAGGTACCGCTGAATTGGGAGACGCTGCGCATCATCTTCCCGACGGCCATGACGCTGGCCGTGGTGGGCCTGCTGGAATCGATGATGACGGCGAGCATCGTCGACGACCTGACCGACACGCCCAGCAACAAGAACCGCGAAGCGGCCGGCCAGGGCGTGGCCAACATCGCCAGCGGGCTGATCGGCGGCATGGCGGGCTGCGCGATGATCGGCCAGAGCGTCATCAACGTGAAGTCCGGTGGCCGCGGGCGGCTGTCGGCGCTGGCGGCGGGCGTGTTCCTGCTGGTGATGGTGGTGTTCCTCGGCGATTGGGTCGCGATGATTCCCATGGCAGCGCTGGTGGCGGTGATGATCATGGTGTCCATCGGCACCTTCAGCTGGCGCTCGCTGCGTCAGTTGCGCGAGCATCCGCCCAACTCGTCGATCGTGATGCTGGCCACTGTGGCGGTCACCGTCGGCACGCATGACCTGGCGAAAGGGGTATTCGTCGGCGTCCTGCTGTCGGGCATCTTCTTCGCGCACAAGGTCGGGCGCATCCTGCGCGTCGACCGCAGCCTGAGCAGCGACGGTCGCACACGCACCTACGGCGTCGTCGGGCAGGTGTTCTTTGCCTCGTCGGACACCTTCAATGCCGCCTTCGACTTCAAGGAGGTGGTGGACAACGTGCGCATCGACGTCAGCCGGGCTCACTTCTGGGACATCACCGCCGTCAGCGCGCTGGACAAGGTGGTGCTGAAGTTCAAGCGTGAAGGCACCGAGGTTGAGATCATCGGCCTGAACGAGGCCAGCGCGACGATGGTCGACCGCTTTGCCGTGCACGACAAGCCCGACGCCGTCGAACAGCTGATGCACTGAAGGAACACGAGATGAACCGAATCCTGGCAGCCATCGATGGCCTGACCAATTCCGATGCCGCCGTCGACGCGGCCATCTGGGCCGCGCAGCGCAGCGGCGCGCCGCTCGAGTTCCTGCACGTGCTGGAACGCCACCCCGAGAAAGCGAGCGTGAAAGACTTCAGCGGGGCGCTGGCCGCGGGCGCCCAGGACTCCTTGCTGGAAGCGCTCAGCGACGACGATGCCCATCGCAGCCGCGACGCCCGTGAACGGGGGCGCGCCCTGTTGGCAGCGGCGCGAGAACGAGCCCAGGCTGGCGCAGTGTCGGCCGTGGATGGCCGGCTTCGGCATGGCGAGGTGATCGACACCGTGGCCGAGCTGGGCGCCGACGCCGGCCTGCTGGTGCTGGGCGAGCACGAGCACGACGACGTGTCGTCCGGGCGCAAGCGGCACCTGGACCACCACGTCGAGCGCATGATCCGCACCGTGACTTGCCCGGTGCTGGTGGCCACGGGCGCGGTCTTCTCACCGCCGCGCAAGGTGGCCCTGGCCTACGACGGCAGCCCCGAGGCGCAGCGCACGCTGGTGGCCGCGGCCACGCATCCGCTGTTGGTGGGCCTGCCGCTGACGGTGGTCACGGTGGCGACCAGTGCCACGTCAACCAGCGGTCCGTTGGGCATGAGCCTGCAGACGGCGCTGCCGGGCTCGCAGTCGACGATGCTCTCGGGCGACCCGCACGCCGCCATCGCGGCCTTCGTGCGTGAAGCGGGCATCGAGTTGCTGGTCATCGGCGCGTCGCGCAAGAATTTCCTGCAGCGCCTGATGAAGGGCAGCACCACCAGCAGCCTGCTGCGGACCAGCGACGCAGCGGTGCTGGTGCTGCGCTGACGGGCCGGCGTTCAGGCTTGCGCGTGCATGGCGGCCGAGGCCGCTGACACCGGAATCAGCGGTGTGAGCGCACCCACCGCCAGCACCGTCAGCCGGTGCATGGCCCGCGTGCACGCCACGTACAGCAGCTTGCGGTCGGTCTCGGCCGCGTAGTTCTCGGCACTGGCATCGGCCACGATCACGCGGTCGAACTCCAGGCCCTTGGCCAGATGCGGTGTGCACACCAGCACGCCGCTGCCCCAGCCCTCGCTGCCGCCGTCCAGCAGCCGGGCGTCCACGCCCTTGCCCTGCAAGGCCTTGTGCCAGCGCGCGGCCTGCTTGGGCGTCTTGCAGATCACCGCCAGGTTGCGGTGGTCTGAAGCCACGAAATCCGCCACCTCTTGCTGCAGCAGCGCCAGCATGTCGACGGGCCGGCGACACACCTGGACCTGGGGCAACGCACCCGGGCGACGCATGGGCTGCAGGCTCGGGTCGGGCGCGATGGCCAGCGCGAACTGCATGATCTCCCAGGTCGAGCGGAAGCTCTTGTCGAGCCTGACACAGGTGCCCGTGGTCAGGGCCTCGCGGATGGCGGCGGCATCGGTGGCGCCGTAAGGGCTGAGCGCCTGCCCCACGTCGCCCAGCACGGTCTTGCGGCAGCTGAACAGCCGCGCCAGCACCGCGTACTGCACGGGCGTGTAGTCCTGCATCTCGTCGACCAGTAGGTGCTTCACGCCCTGGTACGGGTTGTCCAGGCCCTCCAGCCGCGTCAACAGGTGCACGAACGGGAACACGTCGTTCCATTCCAGCTTGCCACCCACGGGCCTGAACCACTCGGGGTGGCCGATCCAGTCGAAAAACTGGCGGTAGGCCTCGCGCGGTGTGATGCGTCTGACCATGCTGTGCACCGCGGCGCGCAACGCCTGCCGCTCGGCGACTTCCAGGTCGTGGTCGTAGTAGATGCCGATCTGCTGCTCGGCAGCGGCCACCACGCGGGCCACGCGCTCGGTCACGGTCTGGCCGCGGTGCTTGGCCCAGGTCTCGGCGAAGAACCAGTCGGGCACGATCCTGCGACCCAGCCGCCACTCGGTGGCGACGAAGCTGCCGGCTTCCACTTGCTCGGCGTAGCGGTCCAGGTCGCGCAGAAAACTCAAGGGTGCCTTCGCGAGAATGCGCTCCGGCAGCGCAGCGTCGCGCCCTTCCAGCAACTGCGTCGTCTGCTCGAAGGCGGTCTGGAAACGCCAGCGTTGGCCGAGCAGGTCTTCTGCCAGGGTCTCCATGCCGATCTGCCGCACCGACTCTTCGCCCAGTTCCGGCAGCACGTTGCCGATGTAGTCGGCGAAGACCCGGTTCGGCGACAGGATCAGGATGTCGTCCGACTTCAGCGTGTCCTTGAAGCGGTAGAGCAGAAAGGCGATGCGGTGCAGCGCGATCGAGGTCTTGCCCGAGCCGGCCACGCCCTGGATGATGAGCGTGTGTGCATCTTCGTTGCGCACGATCGCATTCTGGTCACGCTGGATGGTGGCCACGATGTTGCGCATGCCCTCGTCCGAAGTGCGGCTCAACTCCTGCTGCAGCACGTCGTCGACCACGTTCAGCCCGGACTCGAGCATGAATTCCATCTGCCCGT
The DNA here is from genome assembly GCA_034522875.1 of Rubrivivax sp. Lineage (GTDB taxonomy): Bacteria > Pseudomonadota > Gammaproteobacteria > Burkholderiales > Burkholderiaceae_C > Rubrivivax. The sequence goes on from JAXHKY010000020.1 coordinate 11,600, forward strand.
CGCGGATGCGGAACTGCCGCTTCAGGCTGACCCGGCCTGCCACCTCGCCCGATGGCGCCACATACCGGGCGGGGCCGATCTCGTGGTCGTAGAAGATGCTGGAGATGGGCGCCCGCCAGTCATAGACCAGGGTCTGCCCGGCAGCCTCGTCGCGGAAGTGGTGCATGCCGATGTAGACCGGTTCGGCCTGCGCTTGGGTGCCGCCGTCGCGCGCGAAGTCGAAGCGCCCGAAATACGGTGAGCGCAGCAGCTTGCCCAGCCGGGTGCGTTGTGCCTGCAGGAATTCGGCCGACCGCTCGGTCTGCTCGATGGTCTGCCGCACCGCGATCTTCTCGATGTGGTCCATGTCCCGGCGCGCGTCCCACATGTAGGACTTGCGGGTCTGGATTTCGCTGGCCGACTCATCCAGTCGGGCGTCGATGTCGCGCAGGGTGTCCTGGATGCGGCTCTGACAATTCTCCAGGCGCAGGCGTTCCTCGAGTTCGCTTGAAGTCATGCTCATGCGCCTGAATTGTGACCCGGTCCGAACAGTGCCACCTTTGCCGTAGTAACCGATCCGGGGCTAAGTTTTCTGCCTGCTTGCGTGCTTGTATCGGATACCCGGTCCACTGCAACTGCGCGGAAGCGCTGCCTTCCCCGCTAAGCCCAGGCTCGGTCCAGGCTTGCACCTGATGTGACACGCGAGGCCTTTCGCGAATCTTCCGAGGCCGTCGAACCGTCGTTTCCCCGCAGTGGCCGCTTGGCTTGCGCATCCCAGCGCGGGCCTTGATCTCTTTCCCAGAAAAAGCGGCTCACGCATGCGCATTGAACGCAGTTTTCAACTCGGTGACCACGCGGTTCGCATCGAGACCGGCGAAATCGCCCGCCAGGCCACTGGCGCCGTTCTGCTCGACATGCAGGACACCGTGGTTCTTGCCTCCTTGGTGGCAGCCAGGCAGGCGAAACCTGGCCAGCCCAACTTTGCGCTGACCATCGATTGCGTCGAGAAGGCCTACGCTGCCGGGCGCATCCCGCATGGTCGAGACCGGCGCGAAGGTATGGCCACCGAACGCGAGGTGCTGGACGCGCTGGTCGATCTGGCGCCGCCGCCGGGCCATGTGCGGCGCTGCAGCGTGTGGTGCAACCCAGCGAGCGCGCCTTCACCGGCGTCGTCTTCAAGATCCAGGCCAACATGGACCCGGCGCACCGCGACCGCATCGCCTTCGTGCGCTTGTGCTCAGGCCGCTTCGAGCGCGGCATGAAGCTCAAAGTCAGCCGCAGCGGCAAGGAGATGCGGGCGTCCAACGTCGTGTCCTTCCTGTCGCAAAGGCGCGACCTGCTGGACGAGGCCTGGCCCGGCGACATCATCGGGCTGCCCAACCACGGGCTGCTGCAGCTGGGCGACCCGCTGACCGACGGCGAGCTGCTGCAGTTCACCGGCCTGCCCTTTTTCGCGCCGGAACTGTTCCGCACGGTCGAGCTGGCCGACCCGCTGCGCAGCAAGCAGCTGCGGGCGGCGCTGACGCAGCTGGGCGAGGAAGGCGCAATCCAGGTCTTCCGCCCGGCCAGCGGCGCGCAGAAGCTGCTGGGCGCCATCGGCACGCTGCAGTTCGAGGTGGTGGCGCACCGTCTGGAACATGAGTACGGCGTGCGCGCCCGCATCGGCGCGGCGCCGTACCAGGCGGCGCGCTGGTAGCGCCGCTGACCCCTGCTGCTGCGCCGATTCCTGGACGAGAACGCGCACCGCATCGTCTTCGACGCGGTCGACGCGCCGGCCTTCCTGGCCACCTACCGCACCGGCCGGTCGCTGGTCATCGTCGCCGAAGACTTCTCGGCCGACGTGATGAATCTGCTGGTCGTCAACGCCAGCCTGCGGACCATCCGGCTGTGCGCCGTCAAGGCTCCGGGCATAAGCGATCGGCGGCGGGCGACGCTGAACGATCTGGCGCTGTCGGTCGGCAGCCGGGTGGTCGACCCGATGACCGGCGACAAGCCGGCAGACTTGGCGCTTTCGGAACTGGGCAGTGTCGAGCGCTGCGAGTCGAATGCGCGGCAGACGGTCTTCGTCGGCGGACGCACGGATGCGCAGGCCATGGAAGCGCATCTGGGCCATCTGCGGCGGCGCGCCTTGCAGTCAGGCGAGCAGCCGGACCGCGAAGGCCTCCAGGAACGGGTGGCCATGCTCACCAGCGCCGTTGCCTTGATCCGCATCGGTGCGGCCACCGAGCTGGAGTACCAGGAGAAGATCGACCGTACCGATGACGCGCTGCGTACCTCGCGTGCGGCGCTGCGCGAAGGCGTGGTGCCGGGTGGCGGCGTGGCCTACCTCGGAGCCAGGCGCGCAGTGGCTGAGGCCGCCGTGAGCGACCCGGATGTCGCCGCCGGCGTGACAACGCTCATCACCGCCCTGCAGGCGCCGTTCCCGCAGATCCTGACCAATGCGGGCATCGAAGCGTTGCCCGTGCTGGCGGGTGTGAAGCGGCAGGCCGCATGGGAGGGCTTCAATGTCGCCACCGGAACCTACGGCAACCTGCAGGCCATGGGTGTGGTGGACGCTGCCGCCATCGTGCGCAGCGCCCTGCGCCATGCCAGCTTAGCCGCAGGCATGCTGCCGACCACCGAATGTGTGGTGACCCGTGCCTGAAGTGCCGGCCCTGTCTGCGGCGCTATCGGTGCGCCGGCGTCTCGCCGAGCGGCGGGCAAGCCAGCGCCGAAAGCCAGCACGCAACACTTACCGCGAGCCGGGCTCCAACGGATGTGACCGCCGCGCCGATCAGGATGCTGACGCTCGCAGGGTTCTCGAGCTGGAACGCGAATTGATGGTCACACTGCACGAGATGCACCGTGACCCACTGACCGGCCTGCTGAACCGGCGCGGCCTGGCCCGCGTCTATGCGCAGTTCTCCGCCCATCAGCGCGCCGCGGGCGACGCGATGTGCTGCGTCTATCTCGACCTGGACGACTTCAAGCGCGTCAACGACGACGTCGGGCATGCCGCAGGCGATGCCTGCCTGCAGCACCTGGCCCGGGTGCTGGAAACCACGCTGCGTCGCAACGATGTGGTGGCCAGGGTGGGCGGCGACGAATTCGTCGTTCTGCTGCCGCACCTGGCCGGCGCCGATGCGGTTACCCTCCTGTACCGCGTCAAGGCAGCCTTGGTGCGTACTCCGGTGCCGCTGGCGGGCGGCAAGCTGGCGCTGCGCTTCTGCGCTGGCCTGACGAATGTGGCGCCGGGCGAGACCCTCGCGCATGTCCTGGCACGGGCTGACCGCTGCCTGATGGCCTCCAAGTCCGGACCGAAGAACCGGACCCTTTTCGACGCTGGTAAGCGGCAGCCACCAGCGTCCATCGCTGACCTGATTGAAGGATGACATGACGACAGAACAACGAGCCGAACGCGGCTTGCCGATCGACGAACTCACGCACCCCCTGACTTATCGGCTGCTGCAGCACGCACTGGCACGCAGCACCGAGGCCCGGCGTGCAGGCCTGGCCCGCGCCTACGCACCCCTGCCGCGCCAGCACTTCGACGAGATGGAGGACGACGTTGGCCACACGTTGATGGCAGTCCGTCGCAGCCTTTCGCTATGCCTGCATGACCTCGACGAATTCAACGCGCTGACACCCGAGACCGAGAACGACGCGTGGTACGAACGGCCCCAGGCGTTCTCGAGCATGCAGCTCGACGCACTGCTGCTGGGTTTCTCGCGCCGGCGCCTGTCGCGGCTTCGCGATCAGCTCGTCTCCCGTGCCCACCCTGTCACACGGGTGCTGGAGGTGGGCTGCGGCAGCGGCTACCTGGCGGCCTTGCTGGCTGACGCCACCCAGGGTTGGCAGATGGACCTGATTGACCGCAGCCGTGCCGCAATCGACTTCGCATCGGCCTACCACCAGGCACGCGGCACGGGCCACCGCGTGCGCTGCCGCATCGGTGACCTGGCCGCCTTGCCGGCTGCCGATGCCGCGTTCGACCTGGTGATTGCCGCCGAGGTGCTGGAGCACGCGCCGGACCCGCAAGCCAGCGCCGCGGAGCTGTTGCGCGTGCTGCGACCTGGCGGATGGCTGGCGGTGAGCCTGCCCATCGATCTGGACATCGCGATGCACCCGACCGTCTTCGGCAGCGACGCCGAGATCCTGGCCTTCTTCGAAAGCTTCGGGCTGCGGGCCACCGACGTGGCGATCGTCCGACCCGACCCACAGCTGGATGCGATTGCCGAGGTCTTTCCGGATTTCGAAGGCTGCGTCAATGCCTTGTTCCAGAAGCCGGACACATCGAAGCGCTGACCCACCGCGCCTCACACCCACCCACCCTGCCGAATGCACTTTTTGCACCCATTGCACCCATTGCACCCATGAACCCACCCGACCTGATACAGCGCATGAACCCGATCCTCGAAGGCCTGATGCGCAGCCTCGAAGAGGAACATGGGATGGCGACGCAGAACGCACGCACGGTGACGCTCGACCAGTCCAGCGTCGGCCGCCTGTCGCGCATGGACGCGATGCAGCAACAGGCGATGGCGCAGGCCTCGCTGCAGCGGCTGGGCGTGCAGCGCCGGCGCGTCGAGGCCGCGCTCGACCGCGTTCGGCGCGGCAGCTATGGCCAGTGTTGCGAGTGCGGCGGGGCAATCGGGCTGGAGCGCTTGTTGTCCGACCCGGCGGCGCCGTTCTGCATGGACTGCCAGGAAGATCGCGACGCGGAGCGCGACGGTGCGCGCTGACCGCGCGGCGTACCGAGCGACCGCGCAGAAGCGGGAGCGCCTGCAGCGCCATCAGGCGCACAGCAGTGACAGCGCCTGGGAGGCTGAACTCACCCACGAGCCCACCGCCCTTCACGCGCAGCGCCTGCAGGCCGTGCATGAGGCGCTGCGCGCGTGTGGTGCACGCACCGTGGCCGACCTGGGTTGCGGCGATGGCGCGCTGGTGCGTCGGCTGCTGGCCGATACCAGGATCGACCGGGTCAGCGCGATCGACAGCGACCTGTCGGCGCTGGGTCGGCTGGAACGTTCGGCGCCAAGCGGCGTGCTCGCCATCGGCCGCCTGCGCCTGCTGCACGGCAGCTTTGCTCAGCCTCACGCCGAGCTGGGGCGGCCCGACGCCGTGGTCATGCTCGAAACCATCGAACATGTGGAGCCGACCCAGTTGTCGGCGGTGGAGCAGCATGTCTTCGGCGCGCTGCAACCCACCGCCGTCATCGTCACGACGCCGAACCAGGAGTTCAACGTGCTGTTCGGCATGGCGCCGGGCCAGATGCGAGAAGCGGGGCACCGCTTCGAATGGTCGCGCCACCAGTTCCGGGCCTGGGCTGCGGGCGTGGCCTTGCGCCGCGGTTACGCGCTGCACATCAGCGGCATCGGTGCTGCTGACCCGCACCGCGGCAGCCCGACGCAGATGGCGACGTTCACCCACTGGGCCGCCATGCGCCTGAGCGGTACACGTGCACAGGCGAGCCACCATGGCACGGCCTGAGCTTTCGCGAAGCGCAGCTTCAAAGACCGTTTTTCGGCGGTGAAACTTGGAAGGCGGCCGGCATATTCTGTTTAGGGTTGTCGGACACTTGCCCGCGCTCGCTGCAAGGCATCGATATGCGCCGGCCTGAGGGCAGGTGTCGGACAACCCCAAACAGCACCGCCAGTTCGCGCGTCAGGGAAGCAGTCGTCGGAGCAGCGAGACCGCGCAGCTACAACTTGGGGGTCAGCTGTACCCCGTATGGCTGCCGCTCGGGTGAGCTCTGGTGGCCGAACCGAACGTCGGCTTGATGGCGGATACCGTGAGTACGCCCGCCGGCGTCGACCGGCTCCTCAAGTTAAGGCTTGTGTGACACCTGCCCTGGCGCGAAGGCTCTCGCGTGCCCTGGCTGCATCGGGCAGGTGCTGCACAAGCCTTAACCATGACTGCTTCCGCCCACGGCGAACTGGAAGTCCCGATTCACAGAACACGAACGACATCTCGGAATCGGCGCCCGAAGACTGAGGGCCGAGATGGTGGATCAGGTCATTCTTACTCTGATGGCTCATCTGCCACTCGACGCCGAGCACGTACCCGATCTTGAACGATGACGAATGCTGGTTACGCACCGGCGCTGGTTTGTTGCACTTGCTTAACGCGCTGCACCAAATGGGCATTGAAGCCATTGTCCTGGGCGTCGCCTCAGTTCGTGATGCCGTGGCGCAGGCCGACTTCTGCCGGTCCAGCGAGACACCGGCCAACTGGGTCATTGCGGGCACGCCGACCCGCCGATCACTTGCGAAGTCGCCAGGTCGTGGGGCGGCTCCGGCAATTTCAGACTGGAACTGGGCCCTACGTCCGCGGGTCAGCCAGCATGGACAGTAGCGGCGCGTAGCCGACATCGTGCAGCGCTTGGCCTCGCTCCTCGAACAACGCTGGCGAGCCCTTCACGCCGTGACCTTCGAGCAGTCTGTTCATGAAGTTGAACAGGCACACGGTCAGGATGGCGTCATGCAGGTCGCGCTCAGTCCAGCCCTCGGCGAAGATGGCGTCGACATGCTGCTGTGTGGCTCGTGTCGGCGTCAGCGTCAACAGGCGGGCATACGCCAGCATCGGTTTCAGCTTGGAACTCACCGGAGCGCTATCGAGGTCGGCCAGCAGCGCGTCGATCAGCGACTTCGGCATACCGAAGGCCTTGGCAGTCTCACTGTGCACGCCGTAGCAGTATTGGCAGGCGTTCAATCCGGACACGTAGGCGGCGATCAGTTCCTTGTCGGCGGCCGTCAGTTGCGAATCCGTTCTCAGCACTGCACTGTGAAACTCGACCAGTGCGCGGCCAGCGGCCGGGTTCATGCGCAGGATGTGGCGCACACCGGCATCGGCCGGCAGAGATGTCAGAAAGGGCATGCTGGGCTTCTGGCCTTCGTGTTGCGCTGTGGCCCGATTCTTCACGCCCAGGCGGGCAAGGAATATCAGACCAGCGATGCGGTTGCGCTGGCAAACAGCCCCAGCAGGGCCAGCAGGCTGAGTCCGAACGCAACGGAGCGGCCCAGCTTGACGTTGGCATAGTAGAAGCCCATGTGTGCCACGCGGCAAACCAGCCATGCGATGGAAAGCGCGTTGACCCAGGCCGGCGACGCCGACAACAGCATCGCGGACAGCGCCAGCAGCGCAAACGCCGCGATGGTCTCGTTGGTGTTCGCGTGGGCACGGGCGGCCCTGAAGATGAACTTGCTGCTGTCTGCAGGAATGGGATACCCGGCTTTGTGGCGATGGCGAATTGCCGTGAGGTCAGCCACGAGCAGTTGGATCACCAGCAGCAGGCCACTCAAGGCCAAGGCCATGAAGGTGGTCTGGTAGTCGGCAGCGACTGGGACAGACACAGCGGCCCTCAATCCACGCGGTAGGCTGCGAACACTTGATCGACCGGCGTAGCAAAGGCGTGGTTGCTGTAGTTGCTCAGTGCTTTCACCGCAATCGCCAGCACGACGTAAAGCACGTCCTTTTCCTGAAAGCCGGCCGCGAGGAAGCTCTGTACCGTGGCCGAGCTCGGGCGCCCGTGGGTCGTCACCATCTCGGCGGTCAATGCGTAGAGAGCTGCGAGCCGCGCATCCGGGATCGGCTGTCCGGCGCGAATGGCCTTGAGCACGTCGGCCGGCACCCCCGACTTCTTGTCGGCGATCATGCTGTGAGCGGCGGTGCAGTACGTGCAACCGTTCACCTGGCTGACCGCGAGGAAGACCACCTCTTGCTCGGCGGGCTTGAGCCCGGACTCCGAGCGGAACAGGGCGTAGCCGTGCAGGTAGGTGCTCAGGACCGCAGGCGCGTTGACCATGTTCGCGTACATGTTCGGCAGGAAGCCCACAGCCTTGACGGCCGTGTCGAGGATCTCCTTCTGTGCCGGATCGGCGGTCTCGGGTGTGATGGACTTGAGGCTTTGGATGTAGGGCGCAGTGGCCATGGTGTGAGTTCCTTCAGTAAACAAGGGTGGGTTGGTCATGCGCGCCGCAAAGGAAGCGTGCATTGCCAACGCTGGCCGATCGTAGGGGGCGAGCCCTTGCTCGCGATGTCTCGCCGTCGCGCATCGATGACTGCCCGTCTCGCAAAACGGGATCGATCGACCGGCTCCTGGGTGGAACCCGATTGCGCCGGTGTCCCTTGGCAGGTGACCATCGTGCATTGCCATCCACCATGCGTACGTCCACCGTGCGTCAGACAGCCATGAACATCCCCATGGAGCCGATCGGCAGCGTGCCGCGCCCCCCAGAGCTCATTGATTTGCTGAATCGTCAGTCCCAGGGCGAGGCCGTGGGCCCTGAGTTGGAGCGGGCTTACCAGGCGGCGCTGGCCGATACGATGGCCCGCTTCGAAGCCACCGGCTCACCGGTGCTCGCCGACGGCGAGCAGTTCAAGGCCAGCTTTGCGACCTATCCGCTGGTGGGATTGACCAATCTGGCGCCCGACGGCGTCGTCATTCCCTTCTCCGACGGGCACACTCGCCAGCTGCCCCGGCTGACCAGCGGGCCGTTTCGATACGGCTGTGTGTGTGGCGCCTTCGTATCGGCCGCAAGGCAACTGACCGACAAGCCGCTGAAGCAGGCCGTCATTGCCCCCTCGGCGCTGAGCCTGCTCTACCCGGCTCAAGGCGTCGACGGCTATCCGCGCGAGCGTTTTCTCGAGGATCTGATCAACGAGGCCGAGCGTGACATCCGCTCGTGCTTCGACGCCGGTGCACAGACCGTGCAGATGGACTTCACCGAGGGCCGCCTCGCGGTGAAGCTCGATCCCGGCAAGGGCCTGTTGCGCGAGTTCGTGCGCATCAACAACCTGCTGCTGTCCCGCTTCGAAGAGACGCTGCGCTTGAAGATCGGCGTTCACACCTGCCCCGGCGGCGACCGTGACGCCACACATTCGGCCGACGTCGACTACGCCGAATTGCTGCCCGACCTGTTCGAGATGCACGCCGGGCGATTTTTCATGCAGCTGGCCAGCGAGCCGGACAAGGACCGGGTGCTCGAGATCGTGCGCAAGCACCGCAAGCCCGATCAAGTCGTCTTCGTCGGTGTCATCGATCCGATCGATCCCCAGATCGAATCCCCCGAGCTGGTGCGTGACCGTGTGCTCCAGGCGGCCAGGTATATCCCGCTGGATCGGCTGGGCATTACCGACGACTGCGGCTTCTCGCCCTTCGGTGACGACCTGTCCACCGCGCGCGATGTCGCTTTCGCCAAGATTCGTGCTCGGGTCCAGGGCGTCCACCTCGCTGAACAAGTGCTGTCCGCTTCGCGCTGAAGCGCCCTACGTCGCTGCCGATTCGGCCGTTTCGCACCGTCGCAGCCAGTGCGTCGGCGGTGCACCGATCTTGCGGATGAAGGCCCGCGTCAGGGCGCTCGAGCTGCCATAGCCGACCTCGATGGCCACGTGCTTGAGCGGGCGCCCCGCGCGCAACAGGCCCTGTGCCAATGTGATGCGCCATGTGGCCAGGTAGTGGGCCGGCGTGTCGCCGGTGATTTCACGAAAGTGCACCGCGAAGCGCGCGCGCGACATGCCTGCCAGTGCCGCCATGTCGGCCAGATCCCAGGCGCGCGTGGGGTCTTGGTGGATGGCGACCAAGGCCTTGGCCAGCCGAGCGTCAGCCAGGCCGGCCAGCGTGCCGCCCTGCGTGATGCCGCGGGCCATGCAGTGGCGCAACAGGCGGATCAACAGCAACTCGCACAAGCGGTCGAGTGCGGCCTGCCGGCCGCATTGGTCGGCAAACGCTTCTTCGTACAGCAGTTCGAGCAAGGCCTGGGCGCCGGGAAAGTCGGCCAGCGGCACCATCACAAGGCTCGGCAGGGAGTCGGTGATCGGGTTGTGGCCGCCGCCGCCGAACTGCACCGACGCACACACCACGTCGGCGCCATCACCGTCATTGGCAACCAGGCGGTGGGCGTCCGGCCGGGGCATGAACAGCAGGCTGGGTTCAGTGATCCGCAGCGTGCCGTCGCGGCCGCCGGTGAGCTTGACTGGTCCACGCTTGACGAGGTGTACATGCCCGCGCCGGGTGTCGCGCTCGAAGTCATGCACGCCGCAGATCTGTCCCGAATGGAAGACACCCGCGCTCAGCGAGAAACGCTGCAGGAGAAGCGAAAGTCGGTCCATCTTCAAGTGCGTGGATGGAACGCCGGCCAACGCCCTCAATCGACAGCGCCCAGGCGGCGCACAGGCTCTCGCATCAACACGAACTCTTCGGCCGCCGTCGGGTGCACCGCCACCGTGCGGTCGAAGTCGCGCTTGGTGGCGCCGCAGGTCATGGCCACGGCCAGGCTCTGCACGATCTCCGGTGCATCGGCGCCGAGCATGTGGATGCCCAGCACACGCTCGTTCAAGCCGTCGACGACGAGCTTCATGTAGGTGCGCGCCTGGCCACCGGCAAAGGCGCTCTTCATCGGCCTGAAGTCCGACTCGAAGATGTCCACCGGTCCCAGCTTGACGGCTTCGCTCTCGGTCAGCCCGACGGTGGCCATCGGCGGGTCGGTGAACACCGCGCTGGCCACGTTGCGGTGGTCCACGCGCGTGGCACGGCGGCCGAACTCGGTGTCGGCGAAGGCCCGCCCCTCGGCAATGGCCACGGGCGTGAGGTTGACGCGGTTGGTGACATCGCCGATGGCCCACACGCCGGGTACGCTGCTGCGGCTGTCGGCGTCCACGGTGATCGCGCCTTGCGCGTCCAGCTGCACACCCGTTTCCGCCAGCCCGAGGCCGGCGGTATTGGGCTTGCGCCCGGTGGCATTCAGGGCCGCTTCGGCCTGCAGCACCGAACCGTCGGCGCGATGCAAGGCGAAGCCGGCATCCAGCCGCGTCAGCGATTGCATGGCCAAGCCACCGGCCAGCGTGATGCCGCGCCCGGCCAGCGCCTGGGCCAGACGCTGACGCAAGTCGGTGTCGAAGCCACGCAGGGGGAGGATGTCGCGGTAGGCGAGTGTCACTTTCACGCCCATGCCGGCCAGGATGCTGGCGAATTCCACCGCGATGTAGCCGCCACCCACCACCAGCAGCGTGGCCGGCAGTTCGCGCAGGTTCAGCACTTCGTTGGAGGTCATGGCCAACTTCAGACCGGGCAGCGCAGTGTCTGACGGCGTACCGCCCGTGGCGACGAGCACGCGCCGGGTGCTCAGGCGGCGTTCGCCCACCGTCACGGTATGGGCGTCAAGCAGTTGGGCATGCCCCTGCACCAGTTCGACGCCGGAGTCCGCCAGCATCTTGCGATAGATGCCCTCCAGGCGGTCGATCTCGCGCGCCTTGGCCTCGGCCCACCGGCTCATCTCGAAGCGGCCCTCTGCGCCCGTCCAGCCGTAGCTGCGCGCTTCGTCGAAGGCCTGCGCAAAGCCGGCGGCGTACATCATCAGCTTCTTCGGCACGCAGCCGCGGATGACGCAGGTACCGCCGACGCGGTCGGCTTCTGCAATGAGGACGCGGGCGCCATGCGCCGCGGCACGCCTGGAGGCCGCCACGCCGCCGGAGCCGGCGCCGATGACGATGAGGTCGTAGTCTGGGGTCAAGTTCGTCTCCGTTGTGCGCGTGCGCTCAGTGGGCCTGTGCAGCCGATCTTGGCATGACGTCCAGGTCGTGCATCACCGGACCCTGCCAGCTGACGGAAGTGACCACCCGAGCCAACGGACGATGCCAATGTCGTGGTGCGCGTCAGGCGGCACCGTTCGAACCCCCTGGCGTCGCAGGCGCTCCACCCGGCGTGTCTTCGGCAGGCATGGCGTCCAGATCCAGCTCGCCCGAAAACAGCCCGGCCGAAGCGGTGCGCAGGCCCTTGAGCTGCTCGTCGACGTTCTGGCAGTTGCGACACATCGAAAGGTGCAGCCGCAGCTTCATCTCTTCGACGAGGCTCAGCGGTTCGTCCAGGCGCTGCGACAGCAGCTCGGCGACCCGCTTGCAGGAATCCATCCAGGTCATGTGCTTGCCTTCTTTCCGATCCAGTCGCGTTGCATGCATTCGCGCAGCCCCATGCGCGCGCGGTGAAGAATCATCCTGCAGTTGTCTGCGCTGACGCCCACGCGCAGGCAGATCTCGGCGGTCTCGAAGCCCAGCCATTCGCGCATCATGAAGACGCGCCCGGTCTGGCGCGGCAGGCAGGCCAGGCAGCGGTCCAGCACCGTCATCATCTGCTTTTGCTCGGTGCGGTTGTCGGGCTGCTGCCAGGCGGGAACGGCCTCGGTGTAGGCACCTGCAGCGTCGTAAAGGGCGTCGATGCCATCGTCGGCCCGTTCGTCGTCTACCTTGAACTGCACCATGCGCTTGCGTGCCGGCGAGCGATACCAGTCGGCCACCTTGTTCTTCAGGATGGCGGTGGCCCAGGTGACGAGTGTGGCGTCGCCGCGGCGCGTGGCGTGCTGCTCGACGACGGCAATCAAGGTGTCCTGCACCAGGTCTTCGGCCAGGCTGTCGTCGTGCACGGCAAAACGTGCGTGGCGCAGCAGCCGCATGCGCAGGGCCGCCAGTTGCGGCTCCAGCGCCGCCGCGGTAGGAGCAACACTGGCTGGCACGGGCGATTCAGGGCTTGCGGTAGCGGTTGGTCGTTGGTCAAACGTCACGGGTGGTCTCCTTGACGGAGCGGTTGGGGGGTCTGTATCTGGGCTTCGTTGCATCCGGCGGGTGTGCAGGCCATGGCCGGCATGGGCCAGCGTGCCAGGCGCGCCAGCCACAACACGCTGGCGATGCCGGCGAGCATGACCAGGTACGTCGCAGCGGCCTGCAGTGTCAAGGTCGGCAGCTGATTGAGCAGGATCGTGTCGTTGCCGCCCGGCACCAACGCGGCCCCGGCACCCATCAGTGCGCCGCCGCCGGCATGCCGCAGCCAGGTGCTGCCGCGTTCGGGGCGGCGCCAGACCAGCGACCCGCGTTGCAGCGCCGATGCGAGCATGCCCGCAACCAGTGCCAGCACCAGACCGGAGTGCCACGCCGACGGCGCCAAGGCGGCGCCGGGGTGGCCCACCGCATGCAGCACGCTGATGCGCAAATGGTTGGTGTAGGACCACGCCCCCTGCGTTGCATACAGCAGCCCGGCGGCCAGGCCCATGACGGCCGCCGCCACCGAGAGGTGATAAACGGGCGCGTGCAGGCGCTGGTGCATGGCAACCCTGGGTGGCTGTCGCGCCAGGCGACCGAAGGTGTACAGGCGCTGCAAGACCCACAAGGCCAGCGCTGCCAGCAGCCAGGGCGCCAGCGCGGGCCAGCGTTGCCACACCTGCGCCAGAGGCAGCAACGTCAAGCGGGCGGATGAGTTGACGGCCACGGCCCAGGCAGCCAGCGCCAGCACGAAACCCGCCAGCGTTGCGAGCATGCCGAGTTCGCCGTCGGCCAGCCGGTGCAGCGTGGACAGCGAACAGCCGCCGTTGAGCGCCGCGCCGGCGCCGAACAGCCAGCCACCGGCCAGTGCCCAGCCGGCGGGCACCGCCATCACCACCGGTGGCGGCAGCCACCCCAGGCCGAACACCAGAACGCCGGTCAGGGCCGCCATCCACAGCGTGGCTTGCAGCAGGCTGCCCAGCATGTGCGCGCTGCCGCTGCTCATGATCTCGACCACGGCGCGCACGTTGCACAGGCTCGCCCGGTGCGCCGCAAAGCCGATCAGCGCGGCGCAGACCACGGCCAGGGCAGATGCAGCGGGGTGAGTGACCATGGGCGTCAGGGCACGCGCAGCACATCGGTGTCGGGATGAAAGGCCACCCAGGCGAACCAGAAGGCCATGGTGCCGGGCAGCAAGCGGCCGCTGTCGTCGAATGCCTCGGCCGTGCCGTGGCTGCGGTCGTAGCGGATGCGCAGGCGCTGCCCGGCCACCGTGTCACGCAATTCGCCGGCCGGACCCACGGCGCGCTCCAGCACACTGAACGGGTAGGCCTTGGCTGTGCCACCGATGCGCAGGCCCAGCACCCACTCCTTGAGCGGGAAGCGGTCGTCGCGGTGCTGCACGTCGAACATCAGTCGCGGAATCTTGTCGTAGCCGGCGTAGGGGTCGCGGGCATAGTCGCGCTCGAACCCGGTCTCGGTGGAAAGCACCTCGGTGGCTGGATGGCGTTGCCGCCAGTCGGCCCACACGGTGTGGGTCAGCGGCACCGCCTGCAGCCGCTTGCCCTTGAGCGGGCCGCTGACGGCGGTGGACAGGATCTGCGACCACAGCGACTGCGTCGCGCGGTCGTACAGCAGCACGTCGCTGTTGTAGAGCAGGCCCGAGACGCCGAAGCCGGTGGAGGCTGCACCGGCGCCGGCGCCGGCGCTGGCGGGGTCGTCGAAGGCCATGCCGGTGCCGCACAGTGGGCAGTAGGTGACGACGACGGCGCGTTCGCCGAAGCGGTCGTTGACCACTTCGTGCCAGTTGAGGATGCGCACCGGGTAGGCACGCGCCACCCCGTTCACGACGATGCCGAGCACGCGGTCGCTGGCGGCCAGTTCGGCCTTGGCAGCAAGCACGAAGCGGGGCCGGTCGATGGCGGGAATGCCGTCCTTGGGCGGCCCGCCGCGCTCGATGGCCTGAACGGGCACCGAAGCGCCGGCCAGGTCGAAGCCATTGAGCACCGGCTCGGCACGCGCACTGCCCAGCATGCCAAGGAGCAGCGTGGCAACAAGGATCTTCTGCAGGGAGCTGAAGTACATACGGACCATCTCCAGGGCGCGGAGGCTGTGGTGACCGGGGAGTCATGGGTCAGCCTGATGTTGGCGACGAGGCCCCGGGTGCGAAACGCCTTGCGTAGCCAATGCCGCGTCCTGCTCGCAACCCGGGCCAACCCCGTCCGCTTGTTGGACGCGCCAGACCCTGAATTCATTACAGCCGGGCCGCCACCGTGGTCGATGGGGGATGCGTCTGTCACGTTTGGCGGTTGCGCGCCGACCAAAGTTGCATCCGCAGCGACATCGGTCCTGCGGCCAGACCCAAGTCTTCACTCGACCCACGCAAAGGACCTCATCATGAACAAGCTCATCATCGCCGCCGCCTTCGTCGCCACCTCGTTCTCGGCCCTGGCCGATGGCGAAGCCACCTACGAATATCCGCAGCCCGTCACATCCAACGTCAGCCGCGCCGAAGTGCAGGCGCAAACGGCGCTGGCCGCCGCCCGCGGCGAGATCGTCTCGGGTGAGCTGAGCTACGTGGCGCCCGCCACCGGCCCGGCCCTGTCCCGTGCCGAAGTGCGCCTGGCGCTGGACGAAGCGCGCCGCAACGGTGAACTGGTCAGCGGCGAGGCGAGCTACGTGGCCGACGCGCGCAGCGCCCAGGCCACCCAGGTGGCCAGCCGCTGAACCGGGTCGTTCCACTTCCAACGGGCCGAGCCTGCGGCAGCAGGCTCGGCCCTTTTTTGCGCGCAAGAGCCGGGCAGCCAGGGGCAGCAGGCAAGTCCATCCAAGCCGCAAGAACTGGGCTTCGTGCCCGACGGTGAGTTCCCCGTTGATCGGCTGGGCGTGGGGGCGAGAAAATGGCTATAGCCCCCGCAACTGAAAGTCGGAGCCGACGCCTGCGAGTCGACGGGCGCCGACTCCCAGGTGCCAGGTCGCCGCGCCGGGGGCGCGGCCGGCGGCGGCCGGCGCCCAGGGGCGCGCCGGCGGTGCGGGTGGGGTTGTCGTGGAGGTGGTGTCGGGGGCGGTCGGGCTGGGGTGGCTCGGGGCTGGGGGGTGGGTGCGGGCGGTTGGGGCCCGGGGGCCCCGGGCCGGCGCCCGGGGTCGGGCGGGGCGGCCGGGGGGCGGGGGCCTCTCGGCGGCTAGCCCCCGGGGTCGCGGGTGGTTCGCGGTGGGGGGGGGCCGCTTGGCGCTGGGTGAGGTCTTGGCCCCCCTGGGCGGGGCGGCGGGCTGCGGCGCGGGCGCGGGGGGGGTGGGGTTGGCGCAGTTGGGGGGGGGGGGGGGTGGGGGCCGCGGCGGGTTCCCGCCTGCCGGGGGGCCCGGCCGTGGCCGCCGGGCGCCGGCGCGAGCGCCGGGGGGCTGGCGGCGGGCGGGGGGTCGGGGGCGGCCCGGGCGCCGCGGTCGCGGCCGCGCCTGTCCTGTCTTGTCTTGTCGGGATGCGGCGGGGGGGTTTTTGGTAGGGCAGCGTAAGGTCGGCGATGAAATGCAGGCCGCCGACGACGCGGCGCACCGGCAGGTCGGCCACGGGCGCGTTGACGTGCGGCACCAGATGCAGCCGCGCCGGCCCCGACCAGGCGCCGTGCACCTGGATGTCGATGAGTTCGTAAGCCACCAGCTGCGCAATGGCCGGCGTGCCGTCGACATGCGGAATCAGCTTCAGGTTCACCTGCGTCTGGCTCATCTTGCGGATGATCGAGTCCGACGAGCAGGCCTTGCGGCCGTCCACGTCGTACAGCAGGTGCTGATGCTTGTAGCCCATGGTGGCCACCGCGACCTGGATGCCGGCGTAGTCGAGCACGCCGGTGAGCGTGTCGTGGTTCACCGTCAGCTTCGGGTGGCCGTGCTTCTTCGGGAAGCCCCAGATTTCGCGGCCGCCGGCGATCGGCGGCTCGTCGTCCAGGTACATCTGCGCCGTGAAGTTGACGTGCTGGCCCTGGAACAGCGCCGGGATGACGACGCCGGACTCGGTGTAGTCGCCGAAGCCCGCCGAGTCGGGCATGCGGATGAATTCGTACAGCACGTGGCCTGAGCCATCGGGCTCCAGCGGCTCGGGCAACGCGGCCCGGATCGCATCGTCGTCGCTCTTGTAGGTCACGATCAGGTACTCGCGATCGATGAAGCGATACGGTCCGCGTGGGTACGAGGGTGACGCCATCGGCATCGAGGGCAAGTCGAGAACGGAGGGATTGACCATGGTCTTTTCAGTGCTCGGCAGCGGGGTGAGGTCGGGCTTCACTGGGCCGTCCAGCCGCCGTCGATGGGCATCACCGCGCCTGTGATCGAAGCGGCCGCGTCCGAACATAGAAAGGCCACCAACTGCGCCACTTCTTCGGTGGTCACGAAGCGCTTGGTGGGTTGCGCGGCCAGCAGCACGTCGCGCTTGACCTGTTCTTCGGTGATGCCGCGCGCCTTGGCGGTGTCGGGGATCTGCTTTTCCACCAGCGGCGTCAGCACATAGCCGGGGCATACGGCATTGACCGTGATGCCGATCTCGGCCACTTCCAGCGCCACGGTCTTGGTGAAACCGGCGATGCCGTGCTTGGCCGCGACGTAGGCCGACTTGTAGGGGCTGGCCACGAGCGCGTGCGCCGATGCGATATTGACGATGCGACCCCAGCCGTTGAACTTCATGTGCGCAAGCGCCAGCCGCGTGGTGTGGAAGGCGGCGGTCAGATTGATCGCCAGGATGGCGTTCCACTTGTCCACCGGAAACTCGTCCACCGGTGCCACGTGCTGGATGCCGGCGTTGTTGACCAGCACGTCGATGCCACCGAAGTGGTGAGTGGCACGTTGCATCATCGCTTCGATCGCCTCCTGGCTGCTCATGTCGGCGCCGTCGTAAAGCACGTCGACGCTGTGGGCTGCAGCCAGGTTCGTGCGCAAGGCCTCGATCTCGACGCTGTCTCCGAAGCCGTTGAGCACAACGTTCATCCCGCGCGAGGCCAGTTCGTTGGCGATGGCCAGGCCGATGCCGCTGGTGGATCCGGTGACGAGAGCAGTTCTTCTCTGGGGCATGGGTTCTCCATTGGATGGCGTGAGATCTGCCTATTCGACGCTGGAGGGGTCGGATTCCTTACAGCCGCGCGGGCAACCCAACCCCGGCCAGCGGAGGCAATGCCGCTCGCATGCGCTCGCGAGCCTGGCGCCATGGGTCGAACATCGGCCCGGCGGCAGGAGCGGAACACGCGCCGGTGGCTGGGGCCGAGCGGCGCCGGATGCTCAGCCGGCGCAGCAGGAGAGCTGCTTGACGTCCCTGGTGAAGGTCTGCGCGCAAAGCTTGATCCCTTCGACCATGGTCAGGTAAGGGAACAGCTGATCGGCGAGATCGTGCACCGTCATGCGCGCGCGCAGCGCCAGCGCCGCTGTCTGGATCAGCTCGCCGGCCTCGGACGCGACGGCCTGCACGCCCAGCAGCCGCCCGGTGCCGGCCTCGGCCACCAGCTTGATGAAGCCGCGGGTGTCGAAGTTGACCAGCGCGCGCGGTACGTAGTCCAGGGTCAGCGTGCGCGAGTCGGTCGCCATGCCCCTGTCACGGGCTTCGACCTCGGTCAGCCCGACGGTGGCGACCTGCGGGTCGGTGAAGACCACGGCCGGCATCGCGCTCAGGTCGAGCACGGCGTCGCCGCCGGTCATGTTGATCGCCGCGCGCGTGCCGGCTGCTGCAGCCACGTAAACAAACTGCGGCTGGTTGGTGCAATCGCCGGCTGCAAAGACGTTTGCGCTCGCGGTTCGCATGCCCGGGTCGATCACGATGGCACCCGGCTTGTCGACCTCGACGCCCGCCGCTTCGAGGCCGAGATGGCGCGTGTTCGGAGCACGGCCCGTGGCGACGAGCAGCCGGTCGGCGCGCACTTCGCCGCCGCTGGTCGTGAGCACGAATTCGCCGTTCAGGTGGGCGACCGGACTGGCCTGCGTGGACTCCAGCACCTCGATGCCTTCGGCGCGAAACGCTGCTGTGATCGCCTGGCCTATGGCCGGGTCTTCGCGGAAGAACAAACTGCTGCGCGCCAGGATCGTGACCTGACTGCCGAGGCGGGCGAAGGCCTGCGCCAGCTCGAGCGCGACCACCGACGAGCCGATGACCGCCAGCCGTGGTGGAATGTTTGGGCTGGCGAGGGCTTCGGTCGATGTCCAGAACGGGGTGTCCTTCAAGCCTGGAATCGGCGGCACGGCCGCGCTGGCTCCGGTCGCGATCAGGCAGCGGTCGAACGCCAGTTCGCGCTCGCCGCCTTCGTTCATGCGCACGGCCAGGCTGCGGCTGTTCTTGAAACGCGCTTCGCCGCGCAGCACCGTGATGGCCGCGTTGCCTTCCAGAATGCCTTCGTACTTGGCATGCCGCAGTTCGTCGACACGCCCCTGCTGCTGGGCCAGCAAGCGGGTGCGGTCGATGGCCGGCCTGAAAGCGGTGATGCCCGCGTCGAACGGGCTTTCCCGCCGCAAGTGCGCAACGTGCGCGGCGCGAATCATGATCTTCGACGGCACGCAGCCCACGTTGACGCAGGTGCCGCCGATCGTGCCGCGCTCGACCAGCGTCACGCGCGCGCCGCGTTCGGCTGCCTTCAACGCCGCGGCCATGGCCGCGGCGCCGCTGCCGATGATGGCGATGTGCATCGTTCTACCGCTCTCGGTGCCGCAGCAGCTCATCGCGCGACGCTGGATGGATAGCCCGCGTTCTCGGTGGCCTGGGTCAGCTTCTGCACGCTGGCCTTGGCATCGTCGAAGGTCACGACGGCCTGGCGCTTCTCGTAGCTCACGTCGACCTTGTTTACGCCCTCGACCTTGGCGATCGCCTTCTTCACGGTGAACGGGCAGGCCGCGCAGGTCATGCCGGGCACGTCGAGCGTGACGGTCTGGGGTGCTGCTTGCACTGCTGCGGCGAAGACGGCGAGTATGGCGGTCAGGAAGAGCGACTTCATGAAGAACTCCTGGTCAATAGAACAACGGAAGGACATAGGGAAAGGCCAGCGCGATCAGCACCAGCGCGCCGACGACCCAGAACACGGCCTTGTAGGTGGACCGCACCTGGGGAACGGCGCACACTTCGCCCGGTCGGCAGGCCTGTGCCGGCCGGTAGATGCGGCGCCATGCGAAAAACATGGCGACCAGCGCGGCAGCGATGAAGATCGGCCGATAGGGCTCCATCGCCGACAGGTTGCCGATCCAGGCGCCGCTGAAACCCAGCATCACCAGCACCAGCGGCCCAAGGCAGCAGGTTGAAGCCAGGATTGCGGCCAGCCCGCCGGCAAGGAGGGCGCCGCTCCCGGTCGTGGGCGTGGTCGTGGTCGTGGTCGTGGTCATGGTCTTGCTCATGCACTTTCCTTGGTCGAGCTCAGGACGATGGCGTAAGCTTATTGCCGTAGCGGAGTACGGAGTCAAGCGGCATGGAACGTGGTCAAAACGGCCTGACGAACGGCATCACCATCGGTGCCGTGGCCAAGGCGTCAGGCGTCGGCGTTGAAACGGTGCGCTTCTACCAGCGCCGGGGCCTGCTGCCCGAGCCGAACCGTCCCTACGGCAGCATCCGGCGTTACGGCAACGAGGACGTTGCACGCGTGAAGTTCGTGAAGGCCGCACAGCGCCTGGGCTTCAGCCTCGACGAAGTGGCGGAACTGCTGAAGCTCGACGATGGCGCCCAATGCACGCAGGCGAGCCGGCTTGCCGAGGCCAAGCTCGCTGACGTGCGCGCCAAGCTGAAGGACCTGCGGCGCATCGAATCGCTGCTTTCCGGTCTGGTGCGGGACTGTGGGTCGAGCCGCGGCCAGGTCTCGTGCCCGCTGATCGCGTCGCTGCAACGGCCATGACGCGCGCGGGGTGGCGATTCGTGGTGGATGGCCCGGGTTGGGGGCTGTAAGAATTTCGCCTTGGTCATCGTCTGCGGTCCATGCACCGCAATGAGGGAACACCTGATGGGACAAGCCAGCACCGCAGCATCAAGCAGCCCATTCGCGAACCCGATATTCGCGCGTTGGCACCGGCGGTTTGCCGCCCAGGTCGTGATCAACGGCAAGCCCGTGCTGATCGAATGGTCGCGTGCGGCTCAAGTCGCCCTCGAGCGCCGATCGCAACCGCTGACCCTGGAACTGGAGCTCTACTTCTCCTGCCTGGTCAAGAAGTTCGTCCACTTTCACGAGTCGGTGCCCGCGCGCGAAACCGTCGTCGTCAACGACAGGCTGCGGGTCTTCTTCCGTGCCGTCACGTCCACGGCCTGCTCGATGGACCTGGCGCAACGCCTCGGACGCCAACCCGAGACGGAACTCGACAGTGCGGCCGTGCGCAAGCTGGCGCCCAAGCGGGTCTGGCTCGACCGTCGCCACGGCACGTGGACGGCGGAGTACTGGCTGTGATGCCGCTGCGTGCACTCGCCATGCCCCTGCAGCGCCGGCCCATGGGCGCACTTCTCCTGGCCATGGCGGTCTGGTGTGTCTGGCCGGCCGGTGCTGGGGCGCAGGCCGCAGACGTAGCCGTGCAGAAACATCCCGACGTGGTGAAGGTGGCGGTACGCGCCAGTGGCGCCGAGCGCTTCGATTTCGACGTCACCGTCTCCTCGCCCTACGACACGCCCAAGCGCTATGCCGACGCTTTCAGGGTGAGCGCCCAGGACGGCACCGTCTTCGGCGAGCGCATCCTGCTGCACGACCACGCCGACGAGCAGCCCTTCACACGCGACCTGCACGGTGTGAAGGTGCCGCGCGGCGTGCGGGTGGTCGTGGTGCAGGCGCGCGACCGTTTGTTCGGCTACGGCGGCAAGAGGGTCGAGGTGGCGCTGCCAGGTCGGAACTGAGGACTACCGTCGGCGACCGAGCGCTTGAATTAGTCATCGCTGCAGATGTCGCGCCGACGCAAGGGGCCATCAATTCGACGGCCGTGTCACCCAGCGTGAACACGGCCGGCGCCGCCCGCGCCAACCGCACGGGCCAGCGCCGCCAACGCTGACGGCGTCCGCGCGGGCCGCTTCACGCGCGGAACGTGAAGCTCATTCCACCAGAACGATCGGCTCGAGCGCGTCGCCCTGCGGCAGGATGCGGCCGATGACTGCCGTATGCACGTAACCCGCGGCGCGCAGCTCGGCGACGCAGGCCTCGGCGGTGTCGGCGGGCACGCTGGCCAGCAGGCCGCCGGCAGTCTGCGGGTCGAACAGCAAGGGGTAGCGCGCATGCGCCAGGAAGTCGGCCTGGTTGCGCAATGCGCGGCGCAGTCGCACGTTGGCGGGTTGCAGCGAGCTCACGATGCCCGCCTGCACACACTCCACCGCGCCGTCGAGCATCGGCAGCGCCGACAAGCTCAGCTCGGCGTCGACGCCCGAGGGCCGCGTCATTTCCACCAGATGCCCGAGCAGCCCGAAACCCGTCAGGTCGGTGCAGGCGGTGGCCCGGTGGCGAGTCAGGATCAACGCGCCCGCGCGGTTCGACACCATCATCGACCGAAGTGCCGCGTCGATCCAGCGGCCCTTGGTCTTGAGCAGGTTGCGCGCAGCGAACAGCGTGCCGGTGCCGATCGGCTTGGTCAGCAGCAGCACGTCGCCGCTTCGCATGCCGCCCTTGCGCATGACGCCGGTCATGGCTTCGTCGATCAGTCCGTTGACGGCAAAGCCCAGCGCCAGTTCGCGGCCTTCGCCGGTGTGGCCCCCGACCAGCGCGCAGTTCGCCTCGTTCAGCATGTCCACCGCGCCGGTCATCATCTGCAGCAGCAGGTCCTCGACCTTGGCCTCCAGCCCCGGCGGCACGGTGGCGATGGCGGTGGCCGACTGGGCCTCGCCGCCCATCGCGAAGATGTCGCCCAGCGCATGGTTGGCGGCGATGCGGCCGAACACGTACGGGTCGTCGATGAAGGCGCGGAAGAAGTCCACGGTGTGCACCAGCGCCTTGCCTGGCGGCACGCGCAGCACCGCAGCGTCGTCGGGCGCGTGCAGTCCGATCAACACGTCGTCGCGCGCCACCGGCACCAGTGCGCCGAGCGCGCGCGCCAGCACCGTCGCGCCGACCTTCGCGCCACAGCCGCCGCAACGCATGGCAATCGCCGAGATCGCCTGCAACGACTCTTCTTCGGTGAGCCGCAGTTGTGGCGTGCCGGCCGGCTTCGGCGCCTGGTCGCTATCCATCGGTGGGAAGTCGCTGAAGCGCTGCATGAAGCGCCGGTCGATCCAGTCCTTCCAGCGCCACACCCAGTCGCCTTCGAAACCGATGGCGCCGCGCGACGCCACCGCATGCCGGTCGCCGGTGCTGATCAACGCCAGCCATGTGCGCTGCGGCCGGTAGGCGCGTAAAGGCTGGCCGAGTGCGCTGCGGCGCAGGTTCTCGGCGAGCGGCTTGGCCATGCGCACCGCGAAGACACCGGCCTTGTCCAGCGGCCGGCCGACGAAGCTGGCGATGTCGCCGGCGGCGAAAACCAGCGGGTCGGTCATCGACTGCAGGTGTTCGTTGACTTCGATGAAACCATTGCTGTCCAGCGCCAGACCGGTGCCGCGCAGCCAGGGGGCCCCGCCGGCCTGGGTCACCCACACCACTTCGTCGGCGGCCCAGGTCTGGCCGTCGGCGCTGGTCAGTCCGCCCGAAGACACCTCGCAGACCTCGGCGGCGCGATGCAGGCTCACGCCGCGTTCCTGAAGCACCCGCTCGAAGCGGTTGCGCACGCCCACGTTGTGGGTGGGCAGGATATCGCCGGCAGTGAACAGATGAAAAGACAGTTCGTTGGGATCGCGACCCAGCGCTTGGAGTTCGTTGCGCAGCCTGTACTGCATCGCCAGCGTCAGTTCAACACCACCGGCACCGCCGCCGACCACCGCGATGGTGCTGCGCCCGGCATGGCTTCGCACCCGCGCCAGCAGCGCCAGCCAGCGTTCATTGAACTGGCGGATCGGCTTGACTGGCACCGCAAATTGATCGGCGCCCGGCACCTGCGACATCTGCGGCGTGGAACCGATGTTGATCGACAGCAGGTCGTAGGCAATCGGGGGGCGGTCGCGGCACAGCACGCGCCGCGCGCCAAGGTCGACACCGACGGCCTCGGCGCGGAACAGGCGGGCGCCGGCAAAGACGCACAGCCGGTCCAGGTCGATGTGCACCTCGTCGAAGCCGTAATGGCCGGCGATGTAGCCCGGCAGCATGCCCGAATAAGGTGTGTGGCTGTCGGTGCAGATCAGGTTCAGCCGTACGCCGGCCAGCGGCTTCATCGCGAAGCGGCGCAGCACGCCGACGTGGCTGTGGCCGCCGCCGATCAAGACGATGTCACGCAGGATCGGCTGGTCGGAAGTCTGCACTCGCGGTGGGGCTCGGGAAAGCGATCAAGGAGAACAAGGGGATCAAGAGGGCTGGCAGCGGGCATTCTAGGTGCCTGCAAGGGGGGCTGTTCGGGTCATACTGTCCCCAGGTCAATCACCCGGGAGCGCAGGCATGGACACCGAAGTTTTCGACGCCATCATCGTCGGCGCGGGCCAAGCCGGCCCGGCCATCGCCGCACGGTGCAGCCGCGAAGGCTTGAAGACGGCCGTGATCGAGCGCCACCATTTCGGCGGCACCTGCGTCAACGTGGGCTGCGTGCCGACCAAGACGCTGGTGGCCAGCGCCCGCGCCATCCGGCTCGCGCAGCGCGGGCAGGAGTTCGGCTTCGATGTCGGTGGCCTGCGGGTGGACATGCCCCGCGTGATGGCACGCAAGAACGACATCGTCGCCAAGTCGCGCCACGGCGTGGAGGACTGGATGCGCGGTCTGAAACGCACCGAGGTGATCGTCGGGCACGCCCGCTTTGTCGGCCCGGCCACGCTCGACGTGGGCGGGCGCCGGCTGAGCGCGCCGCGCATCTTCCTCAATGTCGGCGGGCGCGCGGTACGGCCTTCGCTGCCGGGCATCGACGAAGTGCCGACGCTGGACAACGTCTCGGTGATGGAACTGGATGCCGTGCCCGAGCACCTGGTGGTTGTCGGCGGCAGTTATATCGGTCTGGAGTTCGCGCAGATGATGCGCCGCTTCGGCGCGCAGGTCACGGTGATGGAGCGCTCGGCGCGCCTGTTGTCGCGCGAGGACGAGGACGTCTCCGACGGCATCCGCGCGATCCTCGAGGCCGAGGGCGTGCGCTTCGAGCTGGGTGCCGAGTGCCTGTCGCTGCAGCGGTCCGGCGATCGCGTCGTTGTCGGCGCGGCCTGTGGCGGTGCCAATGAAGGTGTCAGTGGCAGCCACGTGCTGCTGGCCGTTGGCCGGCAGCCCAACACCGACGACCTGGGGCTGGAGATCGCGGGTATCGAAGCCGACGCGCGCGGCTTCATCACCGTCGACGACCAGTGCCGCACCAGCGCCGACGGTGTATGGGCTGTCGGCGACTGCAACGGCCGCGGCGCATTCACGCACACGGCGTGGAACGACCACGAAATCGTGGTCGCGAATCTCTTCGACGCCGACCCGCGCCGCTTGAGCGACCGCATCAGCTGTTATGCACTGTTCATCGATCCGGCACTCGGCCGCGTCGGCATGACCGAGACGGAAGCGGTGGCCAGCGGCAAGCGCGTGCTGCGCGCCAAGATGCCGATGCAGCGCGTGGGCCGCGCCCGCGAGGCGGGTGAAACACAGGGCTTCATGAAGGCGCTGGTCGACGCCGACAACCAGCGCTTGATGGGTGCGGCGATCCTGGGCCTGAACGGCGACGAGGTGGTGCATTCCCTGCTGGAAACGATGGCGGCTGATCAGCCCTACACGGTGCTGTCGCGCACCGTGCACATCCATCCGACGGTGAGCGAACTCTTGCCGACCTTGCTGCAGCAACTGCGACCGCTCTGAATCTGAGCGGACCCGTGAAGCGCACACCGTGCGTGGGTGGCCTCGCGGCGTGTGTTGTCCTGGCTCGGGCTTATGAGCCGGCGCCCGCGGGCCGGTCATGCCATGCGAGCTGCCGATGGTCGAACCCCGCGGCCAGCGTCGGCTTGATGATCGCGAAGTAGGGCGACACATCGAAGTCGCGCGGCAAGAACAGGCTGTGGTGCCGCACATGCAGGATCTCGTCCATGCAGTCCGGACACATCGGGTCCTGCGACGGCACGGCCTGCACCTCGGGCAGGATGGGGTAGCGCACCGACTGGAAGGCCTGGGCAATGAGCGTGGAGCAGATCGCGCGCGTGGGGTCGCCACTGCCGAAGGCGATCATGCGGCGCCGCCAGCGCACCGGCACCGGCGGCGTGGGGAAGAGGTAGCGGGCCAGGTCGAGCACGTTCTTCAGATCGTATTGGTGGCCCAGGCGGGCCGTGACGAAGCTGATGACGGCAGCGACCTCCACCGGGCTCAGGCCCACGGGCCGGCACACGCGGGTGTGCAAGCCCGCAAATTCATGCACCCCGCCCCCTGTGCCAATATGACCTGGCATCACCGGCTCGGCGCCGGGCGCCGTCAGCTTGCCAGCAGCCGACGCCTTAACCCAGTTGCGCAGCGTTTGCTCAACCAGGCCCAGCTACTTGGCAGCCGCCTACTGCCTGGGCATGCTTGAAGGCCTGCTTCTTGAACTTGGCCGTGTATTCCTGCCTCGGGATCTTCTTCACTTCTCTTCCTTCAGGTCTCGATGCCAACCACCGACCCTTGGAAGGCGAAGATCGGCGGGCAGCTCACTCGGCTCTGGTGCCTGGCGGCAGAATCGATGACGAAACCAAACCTGCAATCTGAGTACCAGACCTTGTCTAGACATGCGGCCGCACCAGCGCGGCGCTTGCACCAACGCGATAGCTCCCCGGGGCATGTCCGGTCCACCTCCTAAAGCCCGGCCCCGCGCAGCGGAGAGACGCCCAGGCCCGCAGAGACCTGGCTGCACCAACACCATCGCCACGATCGCGACACCCCGCAACTCACCCTCCAGCGACAAGTCAAGCTCAATCAGGGGCCACCTTGCTCGCCGTTTCGCGGGCTTCGACTATTTCGAGTAAGACGGATAAACTTGGATCCATGAAGACTGCTCGCAAGTCCACCGAGACTGCACCTCGCATCGCCTCTCCAGCGCTGTCGGTGAACGTCGACATCGACCCCCTGGTCGAAGCCGTGCGGCGCCACGTCAAGCTCACGCCCCAGACGACGCGACTCATCAAAAGCGAGTTCGTGCAACTTTTCAAGGGCGCCACTATCAGCGGCAGCGCCCGCAAGGCCACCGAGGCAGAACCGACCATGGACGCGGTACTCACCACCCAGCAAGCCGCCGACCTGGTCGGCGTCTCCCGGCCCTACATCGTGGCCCGCATAGAGGCCAGCGACATCCCACTGCACCAGCAGGTGGGCAACCAGCGACGAGTGCTCAAGTCCGCCGTAGTCGCTTGGCACCGCCAAGATCAGGCTCGACGTCGAAAGGCCCTGGGCCAGCTCGGCGCCGATCTCGACAGCGAGATCTTCGCGGGCTGACCTCCGTGCTCCCTGTCGTCGCAGACGCCGACACCCTGTTCGGCGCGACCACCCGCGGTCTGTTGATCCACCTCGACTACCAGGGGCTCATCCGCCTGCACTGGAGCCCGCTGATCCTCGGCGAGCTGAGCCGTTCACTCGTAGACACGGGCCGCAAGCCCGACGCCGCATCGGCACGCCGCCACGAACAACTCATGCGGGCTTCATTGCCGCAGGCCGAGATCCCGACACAGCAAGTCCAGGCCCAGTTCGCGAGCGTGGCGCCGGCAATGCGTTCCGCCAAGGACACCCACGTCGCCGCCTGCGCAGCGGCCATCCTGGCCGGTGACTTCTATCCCAACACGCAGGTCGTCGGCCTTGTCACCAGGAACATCCGCGACTTCGGTGTGCGCAAGCTGTCCACCCTCGGCATCGACGTCCAGCGACCGGATGCCTTCCTGCGCGACCAGTTCCAACGCGACCCCGACTCCGTCGCTGCTGCCTTCGCTGCCCTTCGAGCCACGCTGCGCTCGGCGCCCGAACCCCAACAGCTGCTGGAACGGCTCACCGCCGACGGCCAGGCCCTCACAGCGGCGGCGCTGCACGACGCCTGGCGAGAGGGCGCCGTGCAACTGTGACGATGAGATTGCTCTGATGCATCCCTGGGCCTTCCGCGCTCGCTTCCGCCGGACCGCATTCGGCTGGAAGGGATCCAAGCTCGCGAACGAGCGCATCCACGAAGCCCTCACGGCAATCCGTGCCGTCGCCCGGAACGACCCGGCCACAGCAGCCGAGGGCGCCGTCCTGTTCCTGGAAAAGCTGTCGCCTGCCCTGAACCAAGTCGACAGCTCGTCGGGCGCACTGGGCAACGCCATCTACACGGCCGTGCAATAACTGGTGCCCATCATCAGCAGCGCGCCTGCGAGCACCGCCGTGCGGATGACAAGAAGGGCACGAATGCGGGTCATGGTTTTCGCCGGTGAACTTCAAGGGAATCAACGTAAATTTGACAGCGCCGTCACGAGATCGTTGAAACCGTCAACGACAAGGTCGTACTCCATGTTCGGCTTCGGATCGGGCGGGCCGCTGGGACCCCATTCGTCGGGACGACGAACGAAGGCGGTTCGAAAGCCGGCCTGGTGTGCGGCATTGAGGTCGAAGTTGTGGCAAGCCACCATCAGGACGTGCGCCGGCACCAGACCCATCCAGCGTGCGGCAGTGGCGTAGGCCTCGGCGTGGGGCTTGTAGACGCCGATCATTTCGCAGGAGATGACGGCGTCCCAGGTGATGCCGTTGCGGCGCGACACATCGACCACCAGCGACGTGGGCAGCATCGTGAACGACACCACCGGCAGCGCCTTGCGCAAGGTGGCCAACGCACCGGGAAAGTCGGGCCAGGTGTCGAGCGCATGCCAGGTGCGCCAGATCCGGTCGCGTTCGCTGCCGTCGAAGGCCTGCAAGCCGAAGTGGGTGAGCGTCTCGTCCAGCGTACGGCGGTGCACGTCGTCCATGTTGAAGGCCGGCTGCGCCTGGCCGACGATGCCCTTCATGGCGCGCCGGCGCCAGTCGTTGACCACCTCGTGCCAGTCCGGCTCGAGGTTGTGCGCTTCGCCGACGGCCGATAGGGCTGCGACGAGCCCGCCGTGCCAGTCCAGTACCGTGCCGCCGGTGTCGAAGGCCAGGGCCTTGATGTTCATCGTGCTCTCCGTTCGCAATGGGGTGGCGGGCGACTGCGCGATCACGGCCATGATTACACCCTCGCCAATGCCTGCGCAGGTGTGAAGTCAGGGCCAGCACTGATGCGCTGGAAGTACGACAACCACGCCGCCGACCCCTCGGGCCACTGGGCCAGGAATTCGGCGCGCCAACGCTCGGCATCGAAGCGCACCGGCACCAGCGCCACGTAAGCACCCGCGACGCGGGCTTCATGCAGCACCGCGTGCGGCGAGGGCACGATGGAGATGCGCGTGCACAGGCCGGCGAGGTCGCCGGTGAAGTTGGGCATGCCTGCGGCGCCGTTGTTGACGACGCAGCCTTCGCGGCCTGCGGCGAGTGCAACGCGGCGCATCGCCGGCAAACAGGTGTGCGTGCTGGCGAAGAGATCCACGTCGGCGCGCTCGAAGGCCGACTGCAGCCACGGCCCGGACGCAGCGTCGGCGAGCGCGTCGACGTCGAAACGCCAACCCGCCAGCGAGTCGGCGTCGCCGTGCACCACGCCGACGCGACAACCGGCGACCTGGTAGCGCGCGAACATCGGCAACTGCGCGATGCGCCGTCGCAGATGTTCGTGGCGGTGGGCGGTGGCCTTGAGCTGGCGATGGATCTGGTTCGAGCGCTCGACAACCGCTGCGTCCACACTTTGCGGGTAGGCACAGCCACAGCCGGCGTCGTCGGCGGGCGAGTCGAACTCGGCTTCGACGTTGCCGAGGGTGGCATCGTTGGCCAGTACCCGCAGGTTGATCTGGATGAACTCGCGGTCGGACACGTTGAACCAGTTGAAGTCGCCGTTGAAGCACAGCACCGGCGGCTGGCCTCGCCTGGGTGTCCGTGCGGGCCAGCCACTCGACAGCGTCGAGTGCCGGGCCGTTGCCGTACAGGCCGCCGACGACGTACAGCGTCGACACCTCTCGCGTGGGGGCTGCGGCCAGTGCCTGCGCGCCATAGCGGTAGCGGACGGGGCAGACGCGACCGGGGAAGGATTCGTTCACTTCATTACCGCCCGGCCGTTCCGAAGGTACTGAACGCCCCCTTGGGGGCAGCGAACGAAGTGAGCGTGGGGGTTTCACTTCAGCATGCCTCGCAGTTGGGCCGGCGTTTGCGGTGTGACGGCGACATCTGCCGCCACGACGCCCTGCCGCAGCGCAATCGCACGGTCGGCGAGCCGAGGCAGCAGTTCCAGGTCGTGCACGACGCATACCAGCGTGGCGCCGCGCTCGGCCGCCACGTCGACCAGCAGGCCGATGACCTCGTCGGCCGCATCGGCGTCCAGGCTGGCGGTGGGTTCGTCGGCCAGCAGCAGTGTCGGCTGTTGATGCAGCGCGCGCGCGATGGCCACCTTCTGCCGTTCGCCAGCCGTCGATGCCTGAAGAATGCTCCTCGTCAACACCAGCATGAGGAGTTGGGATCATGGAAGACAGCAACCCTCGGCCGACGCGCCGGCGATTGCATGAGCAGTCCTGGCGCGCCGTGCTGGAGCGGTTTGTGGGTGCGGCGACGACGGTGGAGGAGTTCTGTCGTTGCGAGGGTTTCGGCGCGACGGATCGTCGAATTGGCCAAACAATGACCAAACGTGAATCCACCCCAGCATACAAGAAGCCCCACAACCCGTCATGAATCGACGACTTGCGAGGCTTTCGATGATGGTCGGGGTGAAAGGATTCGAACCTTCGACCCTCTGGTCCCAAACCAGATGCGCTACCAGGCTGCGCTACACCCCGAACCTGTGATTGTAGCGGCGGGGGGCTGGGTCACGAATGGCCCGGCGCGGGAAGCTGCTGCAGCTGCCGCGCCACCGCCAGGCATTGCCGGATATGCTGCTCGCAAACGAATTTCAGCGCCGTGAAAGTGAGTGCGGCCGACACCGCCTGCCCCGCCAGCGGCACGAATTTGGCTGCCTGCTGCGTGGTCAGGCGCACGCCCACGATCCTGATCAGGCGCAGCACAAGGTCCTGCGTCACGACGCGGCCCACCAGCAGACCGCCGCCGGCGCTGATGGCCTTGTAGACGACGATGCGGCGCTCGGGCGCCAGCCGCTCGATCTGCTCCGGCGCAAGCCCGAATTCGGCGTTGATCTGCGGCAGCAGCCGGATCAGCACGCCCAGGTCGGTGAGCCAGTCGATGCCCGGCACGGGCACCACGGCCACGCCGGCGGCAAACAGCGCATTCTTCGTCACCTTCCTGCGGCAGCGCTGCGCGATGGCCTGCAGGTCGGCCCTGGCGCCGCCGGCCACCCCCGGCACCACCTCCCATTCGGTGGGCATGGCCTCGGCCATCACACCAATGCCCGGTCGGCCACCACGATGCCGTCGGCGTCGGCGTAGAGCCAGTCACCGGGGCGGACCCAGGTGCCCTGCAGCTGCACCGGCACGTCGCGCTGGCCTTCGTCGCGCTTCACCGTGGGCAGCGGCACGGCGGCCAGGGCGCGGATGCCGGTGTCGCAGGCGGCCAGCTCGGTCACGTCGCGCACGCAGCCGTCCACCACCACGCCGGCCCAGCCGTTGCGCGCGGCAGACGCGCCCAGGTTGCCGCCGACCAGCGCTCGCCGCAGCGAGCCGCCGCCGTCGACCACCAGCACGCGGCCGTTTCCGGGTGAGTCCACGGCAGCCTTCACCAGCGAATTGTCCTCGTGGCACTTGACGGTGCTCACCGGCCCGCAGAAGCGGCCACGGCCGCCGAAGTCCTTGAAGACCGGCGGCAGCACGCGCAGCGTCTGGCCGTCCTTGTGGGCGTCGCAGAGGTCGCAGGTGGCGAATGGGGCGGATGGGGCGGATGGGGCGGGGGTGGCCGGGGCGGCAGGGGCGGTCATGCGGTGGCTTCCTTGCTGTGTTTCACCCGCGGCAGCATCACCTGATGCTGGCGCAGGGTCTTGAGGATGATCGAGGTCGAAGTTTCCGCCAAAAGGCACAGCTGCGAGACCACGGCGTCCAGATGTTCCACGTCGACGACGGCAATCTCCAGCATCCAGCTGTCCTCGCCGGTCACATTCCAGGCACTCACGATCTCCGGTGACTCGTCGATGAAGCGCGACATGCGCGCGAAATCGGCCCGGCCCACGCGCACCAGGGCACGGATGCCATAGCCCAGCGCCGCCAGATTGACGGTGGCACGGTAGCCTGTGATGACGCCGGCGGCTTCCAGCTTGCGCACTCGCTCGGCCACCGCCGGCTGGCTCAGGTGCACGCGGCGGCCGAGTTCGGCCAGGCTGAGCCGCGCGTCGGCCTGCAGTTCGGCCAGGATGCGGGTGTCGAAGGTGTCGAGTTCGGCTCTGTTTTGCATTTGAAAGACTTTGCGCGTCATTTTCGAAGAATGCAAGATGGAACGCTCGTTCGTCCGTTGAATTACCATGGAATAGGGCGTTTCGCCTTCGTAGAATGCAGGTCATGCGGTCGACCCTCGCTCTCGCTTCCCCGGCGCCGCTGCGCCTGCCGCCGCTGATCGTCGGCTGCCTGGCTGCCACCTGGTTGATCTGGGGTTCCACCTACCTGGCCATCAAGTGGGCGCTGGTCAGCCTGCCGCCGTTCTTTCAGATGGGCACCCGCTTCGTCGCCGCCGGCCTGCTGCTGGGGGCCTTCGCGCGGTGGCGCGGTGCACGCTGGCCGAACCGCGACGAGTGGTTCAGCGCCGTGGTCCTGGGCGCCCTGATGCTGGGCGGCGGCTATGGCGCCACGGCGGTGGCGCAGACCAGCGTCAGCTCGGGCCTGGTGGTGGCCTTCATCGCCGTGGTGCCGGCGGTGGTGGCGCTGGCGCAATGGCCCTACGGCGTGCGGCCCACGGCGCTGGAAACCGGCGGCATCTCGCTCGGCCTGGCCGGTGTGCTGCTGCTGACCCAGGGGCAAGGCTTCGCGGCTTCGCCGTGGGGCCTGCTGGCCATCGGCCTGGCCTGCGCGACCTGGTCGCTGGGCACGGTGTGGGCGCTGCACGGCCTGCCCGGCGGCCGCCGCCTGACCCTGGCCCCCGGCGCCGCCGGTTATGCCAGCCAGATGCTGGCCGGCGGCCTGCTGCTGCTGGCCGGGTCGTGGCTGGCCGGTGAACGGCCCGTGCTGCCGCCCGACGGCCGCGCGCTGGCCTCTTGGTTCTATCTCGTCGTCGCCGGCTCGGTGGTCGGCTTTTCCGCCTACATGGTGCTGCTGCAGCGCACCAGCGCGGCCTTGGCATCGAGCTACACCTTCGTCAACCCGATCATCGGCCTGGTGCTGGGCGCCACGCTCGGCGGCGAACTCATCAGCCACCTGGAGTGGGCTGCGGCCGGCGTCGTCTCGGCCGGCGTGGTGTTGCTGCTGCTGGGGCGGCGCGAGGCGCCGCGTCAGAGCGGCTGAGCCGCGGCGCGGATCGCCCCCAGCGTGGTGCGCGTGGTGATGACGTCGGTGTCCAGCTTCAGGTGCAGCAGTGTCGGCGTGCCGGCCTGCACGAAGCGCCGCAGCGCCGGCTCGAATTCTTCCGTGCGGGCCATGAATTCGCCGCGCCAGCCGAAGGCGCGCGCGAAGGCGGCGAAGTCGGGGTTGACGAGCTCGCTGCCACTGGTGCGGCCCGGATATTCGCGTTCCTGGTGCATGCGGATGGTGCCGTAGCTGCCGTTGTCGACCACCACCGACAGCAGCTTCTTCGCCCCGTAACCCGTGGCGGTGGCCAGTTCCTGGCCCGTCATCAGGAAGTCGCCGTCGCCGGCCAGGTTGACCACCGTGCGCTGTGGATGCAACAGGGCCGCGGCCACCGCCGCCGGCAAGCCGTAGCCCATGGCGCCCGAGGTCGGCGCCAGCTGCGTGCGGCCGTGGTGCTGCAGGCCGGGGTGGCGGCAGTAGCGGTGCAGCCAGCCGCTGTAGTTGCCGGCGCCGTTGGTGAACACGGTGTCCTCGGGCAACAGCCGTTGCAGCGTCTTCACCACCACCGCCAGGTCCAGCGGCTCGACCGTGGGCGCCATCAGGTTGGCTTCGTAGTCGTCGCGCGCGGCCGCGGTGTGGGCTGCCCAGGGCACATCGGCCGGAGCCGCCAGCGTCTCCAGCGCCTGGGCGGCCACCGCCATCGACGCCTGCAGCAGCAACTCGGCGGCATAGACGCGGCCCAGTTCCTCGGGTCCGGCGTGGATGTGGACCAGCTTCTGCGCCGGTCGCGGCGCCTGCAGCAGCGTATAGCCGCCGGTCGTCATCTCGCCCAGGCGCACGCCCAGGGCGACGACGAGATCGGCGCCGCGAATGCGCGCCGCCAACTTCGGGTTGATGCCGATGCCTACATCGCCGGCATACAGCGGATGGCGGTTGTCGAAGGTGTCCTGGAAACGCCAGCCGCAGGCCACCGGCAGCTGCCAGTTCTGGGCAAAGCGCTGCAGCGCCGACGCCGCCTCGGCGTCCCAGCCGGAGCCGCCGGCGATCACGATCGGGCGCTCGGCCGCCAGCAGCAGGGCGTGCAGCTCGCGCAGCGCGCCCGGTGCCGGCCAGGCGCGCACCGGTTCCACACGCGACAGCAGCGCGGCCGCCGTGGGCTGCGTGAGCATGTCCTCGGGCAGCACCAGCACCACCGGCCCGGGGCGGCCCTGCATCGCGGTGTGGAAGGCGCGCGCCACGTATTCCGGCAGCCGGTCGGCCTGCTGCACCTCGCCCACCCACTTGGCCAGGCCCAGCGTGCCGGGGCCGAACATCTGCCGGTAATCGAGTTCCTGGAAAGCCTCGCGGTCGCGCTGGTCGCTGGCCACCTGGCCCACGAACAGGATCATCGGCGTGGAATCCTGGAACGCCGTGTGCACGCCGATGCTGGCATTGGTGGCGCCTGGCCCGCGGGTCACGAAGCAGATGCCAGGGCGACCGCTCAGCTTGCCTTGCGCCTCGGCCATGAAGGCGGCGCCGCCCTCCTGCCGGCAGGCGACGAAGCGGATGCGGTCGCGGTATTCGTGGAAGCCGTCGAGCACCGCCAGGTAGCTTTCGCCGGGCACGCCGAAGCAGGTGGACACGCCTTGCGCAATGAGCGCTTCCACCAGCGCATGGCCAGCGGGGCGGGGGGATGGGGCGGCGGCAGTGGAGCTCATGGCCGCACGACTTTAAGTCAAGGGCTGCACGGCTCAGAGCCTGTGAAGTATTCCGGCGCGCCCGAGCGGGCGTCCGAAACGGTGTCGATCCAGGCGCAAAGCGCAGCCGTAGCTCGGGCTACGGCGAGCATTTGCAGCGACGAGCGGCGCCATTTCGGGCGCACGAGCGGGCGTGGCGGAATGCTTCACAGGCTCTCAGGCCGTGGCTGCCTTGGCCGGCGCGGTGCGCCAGTTGCGCTTGACGTTGAAGGCCGTGGCGATGAGCAGCACCTGGGCCAGCGCCACGCCGATCCAGACCTCGCGGTAGCCGCCAGCGTCCATCAGCGCGCCGAAGATCAACGGCGCCATCGTCATGCCCACGTCCAGCCCCGAATAGACCACGCCGTAGACGCGACCGGTGGCGCCCGGCGGCGTGGCCTGCTTCACGAGCAGGTCGCGCGACGGCCCGGCAACGCCGCTGCCGAAGCCCATGACGCCGAACAGCACCGGCACCATCAGCGCCGGCCAATCCAACACGCCGATCAACAGCGCCACGACCGCCGAAATGCCGAAGCCGACGGCCACGATGCTCGCACTGCGCCGCGGGTCGCGCGCCAGGGTGCCGCCCAGCACCATGCCGGCCGCCGCGCTGGCCATGAAGATCGACAGGCACGCGGCCACCTGCGCGGCCGGCACGTCGTGCAGACGGCCTGCCGCGGCCGGCGCGAAGGTCTGCACCGCGCCCAGCGAGACGGCGCTGATGAGGAAGAAGGCGAAACACGACCACACCGCCGGCAGGCGCAGGAAATCGAAACGGCCGCCCGCCGCCGCCGCGGCGCCCGACGCCGGGGCCACGGGCGGCGCGCCCGCTGCCAAGTGGGCCGGCGGTGCGGCCTGCACCACCAGCCATCCGCGGAACAGCCACACGCCCACCAGCACCGCGCCGACCAGCCCCGCCACCGCGAACAAGGCCATGCGCCACGAACCCGTGCCCTGCGCGATGCCCACCACGAACACCGGCGCCAGCGCCCAGCCCAGGTTGCCCGAGATACCGTGCGCCGCGTAGGCATGCCCCAGTCGCGGCGCGCTGATGCGGGCATTCAGGATCGAGAAGTCCACCGGATGGAAGACGCAGTTGCCCAGCCCGGCCAGCGCCATGAAGACCAGCATCACCTCGTAGGACGGGCTGGCGCCCAGCCCCAGCGCCGCCACGGCCAGCAGCGCCAGGCCGCCGTAGAGCACACGCGCCGCGCCATGGCGGTCGACCACGAATCCGGCCCCGGCCTGGCCCAGGAAGGAAACGACGAAAAAGACCGACATCAGCAGCCCCAGCTGCGTATTGCTCAGGCCGTAGGAGGCCCCGATCCAGGGAAACAGGGGCGGCACCATGAGCTGGCAGAAGTGCGACAGGCCATGCGCGACGCTCACGACGCCGATCGTCGAGGCGTCGTGGCGCAGCGGCGCGGTGGCGGTCAGGGTGGACATGGGCAGCGAAGCGGGTGACGGGGATGACGGGGATGACGGGGGATGACGGGGTAACGGGGGCTTGTGCCGCGATGGCGAAGCACGCATATGCTATTCGTCCGGCGCTCGCCGAGCCGGCCGCTACCATTCCCACCCCCGAACGCCAAGGACACCACCCGATGACCGCCGTGCTCTACGACTACACCCGGCAGGACGCGCGCGGCGCGTCGACCACCGAGCAGGCCTGGGCCCGGGTGCCACCGCCGCTGAGCCCGGCCGAACGCGCCGCACTGCGCGACCGCGCTGCCGCGCTGCTGAAGCAGCACGACGCCGTGCTGGTGGCGCACTACTACGTCGACGGCGACCTGCAGGACCTGGCGCTGGCCACCGGCGGCATGGTCGCCGATTCGCTGGAGATGGCACGCTTCGGCCGCGATCACCCGGCGCGCACGCTGGTGGTGGCCGGGGTGCGCTTCATGGGCGAGACGGCCAAGATCCTGTCGCCGGCCAAGCGCGTGCTGATGCCCGACCTGGAAGCCACCTGCTCGCTCGACCTGGGCTGCCCGCCCGAGGCCTTCGCGGCCTTCTGCGACGCCCACCCCGACCGCCAGGTCGTGGTCTACGCCAATACCAGTGCCGCGGTGAAGGCAAGGGCCGACTGGATGGTGACGAGTTCGTGCGCGCTGGCCATCGTGCAGCACCTGAAGGACCAGGGGCAGAAGGTGCTGTGGGCACCCGACCGCCACCTCGGCCGCTACATCCAGGAACAGACCGGCGCCGACATGCTGCTGTGGCAGGGCGACTGCATCGTGCACGACGAATTCAAGGGGCTGGAGCTCGAACTGCTGCGCCGCGAGCACCCGGGAGCGCTGGTGCTGGTGCACCCCGAATCGCCGCGCAGCGTGGTCGCGCAGGCCGACGTGGTGGGATCGACCACGCAGTTGCTCGAGGCCGTGGTCAAGGGCAGCGCGCAGACCTACATCGTGGGCACCGACAAGGGGCTGATGCATCGCATGCGCCAGCTCGCGCCGGGCAAGACGCTGCTGGAGGCCCCCACCGCAGGCGTCAGCGCCACCTGCAAGAGCTGCGCGCACTGCCCGTGGATGGCGATGAATGCCTTGCAGGGCGTGGTGGCCTGCCTGGAGACCGGCCGCGGCGAGGTGTGGGTGCCCGAGCCGGTGCGCAGCCAGGCGCTGGGCTGCATCCAGCGCATGCTCGACTTCGTCAAGGCCCACCCGGGCAGCCTGGCGCAACCCCGCAGCGGCTTCGTGCCCAACGTGGGCGCGGCATGACGCGCTTTGCCGACCACGACGAGACGCTGGACCAGGCGCGCCAGCGCAATGTCCGCGATGCGCTGGCCGAGGATATCGGCACCGGCGACTGGACCGGCCTGCTGGTGCCGGCGGGGCTGCAGGTGCAGGCCCGCGTCATCGCGCGCGAAGCGGCCGTGCTCTGCGGCCGCGACTGGTTCGACGGCGTCGTGCGCGCGCTGGACCCCGACGCCGCATTCGACTGGCAGGTGGCCGAGGGTGGCTGGACGGCACCGGACCAGACCGTGGTCACCCTGCGCGGCGAGGCACGGGCCCTGCTGGCAGCCGAACGCCCCGCCCTCAACTTCATCCAGCTGCTCAGCGCCACCGCGACGCTGACGCGCCAGCATGTGGATGCGGTCGCCGGGGCTTCGCCGCTGCCCGGCGGCTGCGCCATCCTGGACACGCGCAAGACGATCCCCGGCCTGCGCCTGGCACAGAAATATGCCGTGCGCGTGGGCGGCGGCCAGAACCAGCGCCTGGCCTTGTGGCACGGCATCCTGATCAAGGAGAACCATATCGCGGCCGCCGGCGGCGTGGCCGCGGTGCTGGCCAACGCACGCGCGCTGAACGCGGGCGTCGAGATCCAGATCGAGGTCGAGACGCTGGCGCAGCTGCGCGAGGCGCTGGACGCCGGCGCCATCAGCGTGCTGCTCGACAATTTCACGCTGCCGCAGATGCGCGACGCGGTGGCGTTGAACGCGGCGGCCGAGACGCCCGCGCTGCTGGAGGTTTCTGGCAGCGTGCAGCTCGATCAGCTGCGCGCCATCGCCGCCACGGGCGTGCACCGCATCTCGGTCGGCCGGCTGACGAAGGACGTGCGCGCGGTGGATTTCTCGATGCGCGTCCTGAGCCCGGGCTGAACAGCGCTGGGGTCCGGGCGGCGGATGCCGATGATCGGGCGGCCCATGATTCGATCCACGCCGAACCAAGGCACGCGTCGGGGGTGCGCGCTGGCCATTACCGCTCAGGCCCATGCGCGCCGGGCACAGCCGGGACACCGAGACACCGGGACAAGGCAATCCCGGTCATGACCGCCCGCTCCGGGCCGGCCGCGTGAGCACGGTCGGGAAGCTGACCGGCAGCGTGTACGGGAAATCGCGGCTGTAGTGCAGGCCGCGGCTTTCGTGGCGGCGCAGCGCGCTGCGCACGATGAGTTCGGCGCACACCACCAGGTTGCGCAGTTCCAGCAGGTCGCGGTTGACGCGGAAATTGGCGTAGTAGTCGTCGATCTCGTCGCGCAGCAGCTTGATGCGGTGCAGCGCGCGCTCCAGCCGCTTGGTCGTGCGCACGATGCCGACGTAGTTCCACATCAGCAGCCGCAGTTCGTCCCAGTTGTGCGAGATGACGACCTGCTCGTCGGCGTCCTCGACCTGGCTCTCGTCCCACGGCGGCAACACGGGCAGCGTGGGCGGTGGCTCGCGCAGGATTCGCTCGGCACAGCTGCGGCCCAGCACCACGCATTCGAGCAGCGAGTTGCTGGCCAGCCGGTTGGCGCCGTGCAGGCCGGTATAGGTGGCTTCGCCCACGGCATACAGCCCCGGCAGGTCGGTACGGCCTTCCAGGTCGGTGACCACGCCGCCGCAGGTGTAGTGCGCCGCCGGCACCACCGGAATGGGCTGGCGTGCGATGTCGATGCCCAGTTGCAGGCAGCGCGCG
This sequence comes from Rubrivivax sp., assembly GCA_034522875.1. Classification (GTDB taxonomy): domain Bacteria; phylum Pseudomonadota; class Gammaproteobacteria; order Burkholderiales; family Burkholderiaceae_C; genus Rubrivivax. Next base: position 50,614 of record JAXHKY010000020.1, read on the forward strand.
TGGATGGTGGGGAAATGCTCCTTCAGGAAGGTCTCGCCCTTCTCTTGCACGATGGGGCGGGCGTCCAGCCAGACATGGTCCAGGCCGTGTTTCTTCATTTCGAAGTCGATGGCGCGCGCCACGATGTCGCGCGGCGCCAGTTCGGCGCGTTCGTCGTGCGCGGGCATGAAGCGCGTGCCGCCGGGGTCACCGGGCCCCAGGCTCGGCAGGGTGAGCTGTGCGCCCTCGCCACGCAGCGCTTCCGTGAGCAGGAAGGTGCGGTCCTTGGGGTGGTATAGGCAGGTCGGGTGGAACTGGATGAATTCCATGTTGCCCACCCGGCAGCCGGCGCGCCAGGCCATGGCGATGCCGTCGCCGGTGGCAGTGTCGGGGTTGCTGGTGTAGCGGTAGACCTTGCCCACGCCGCCGGTGGCCAGCACCACCGCGGCCGCGGGCAGGGTCTCGACGCGGCCGTGGTCCATGTCCAGCGCATAGACACCCCAGCAGCGCGATGCCTGCTCGGCCCTGGCGACGCGCTTGAGATGGCGCGAGGTCACCACGTCCACCGCCATCCAGCGCTCACGCAAGCTGATGTTGGGGTGGGCGCGGGCGCGCGCCAGCAGCGCGTCCTGGATGGCGCGGCCGGTGGCGTCGGCGGCATGCGCGATGCGGCGCACGGCATGCCCGCCTTCGCGGGTGAGGTGCAAGCCCAGCGGCCCGGCGGGGTCGCCGGAAAAGGGCACGCCGGCAGCCACCAGCCATTGCACCGCGCTGGCGCTGTTCTCGGCAATGAAGCGCGCGGTGTGCTCGTCCACCAGGCCGGCACCGGCGTCCTGGGTGTCGTGCACGTGCGAGGCGATGCTGTCGTCGCTGCCCAGCACGCCGACGATACCGCCCTGCGCCCAGGCGGTGGCGCTCTCGTCGAGCGCTCGCTTGGCCAGCACCACCACCGGCCGTTGGTCGGCCAGCAGCAGCGCCGTGGCCAGGCCACCGAGGCCGGCGCCGACCACGACCACGGGTGCCACGGCGGGCGAAGGGTTGCTGGGGGAAGTCATCGCAGTGACCGTGACCTGTGTGGCGGGATGATGATTCTATGGACCGCAGCGGCGCACTGCGGCAGGGCATTTTTCGCCCTGCCGCCCTATGATGATCCCATGGCCCGACCGCGCAACCCCGACACCTGGCTCGACACCGTGCGCGTGTCCAACCGGGAGGAATTGCTGGCGCCCCGCACCCAGATCGCCGCCGACGCCGACGCGTATCTCGGTCAGGGCCGGCACGACGTCGGTCGGCGCATCACCGACGACGAGGTGGAGCTCTTCGTGGCCGGCGACGTGACGCACTGCCTGCGCGACGAATTCACGCGGCACGCAAGCGAGTTCATCGCGCTGCACGACGTGGGCACCAGCGCCACGCTGCGACTGCTGGCCAGCCTGGCCGGGGCGGCGCGCTCGCGCGTGCAGCGGCTGTCCGTCCGCCGCCAGGGACACGGCGTGGCGCTGGCCATGCTGCCATTCGTCGAGATCCCCCTGGCCGACGGCACCCCCGTGCGCGTGTACTCCACGGACGTCAGCGCCGACGCCACCGCCCGGGTGCAACTGGCGAGTGTGCTGCTGGCGCACAGCCGCCTGGGCGTGCTGATGGTGGGCAGCCTGCCCCCGCACGCGCTGGGCGCCCAGCTCGCACCGCTGCACGAAGCGCTGCAACGCGGCCCGTGGCCCAACCGCGACCTGTTGATGGTGCCGCTGGGCGCCAGCATCGCGCTGGCGGCGCGCGCGGCCGAACTGGCGGCCGACAGCCCGGTATCGGTGCACGTGGCGCCTTATGCGGCCAAACCCCGGCAGGCCTGGGCGTACATCAGCGGGGCCTGGAACCGGCTGCGCGGCCAGCCCAGCAGTCAGCATGCACTGCCCACCGAACTGACCCGCGCCGTACCGAAGTCGCGCCCGCCCCCCAGCGAGGCGGCCACCGAACCCATGCCGCTGCGGCCCCTGGCCGACCTGATGCGCGACCTGCCCAGCGTGCATGCACCGCTGGCACCGATGCCGATGCCAGGCCAGACCCGCTGGCAGGACTATGTCGATCGTTGCCTGGCCATCAAGGGTGCGCTCAGCGGCTGCGTCTTCGACCTGCACTCGATGCTGCCGCTGGCTTATGGCGGCAGCGCGCCGACGGCCGATCGACTCGCGCAGCAGGGCACGGCGCTGCTCGGCACCATGGGCGACGCCACGCGGGCGCTGGGCCTGGGCAGTGCGCGCCCCGAGGCGACCGTGAGCACGCCGACTCATCATCTGCTGCTGCGGCCGGTGCGCGGCCACCCGGGCGTGGCCGTGCACCTGGTGCTGAGCGCGGCCGACGCCAATCTGACGCTGGCCTGGCGCCAGCTCGAGCGGATCGAGCCGCCAAGATAGACCGGCGCTCGCCCGCGGGCCGGTTGGCTCGCCGGCGGCGACTTGAATGGGCAGGCCGCGCCGAGCACACCGGCGTCTGGTTCGGCGAGACCGCCGGGCTCATCGATGCCATCGAACCGGCGGCGGTGATCGTCGAGCGCATGGTCGACGAGGCGACGTTTCGCCTGCAGCGCTACGGTGGCGCGACCTTGGCCGAGGGTGCCACCACCAGCGCCAGCCAGGCGCCGCGGTAGCGACGCTCATATTCGACGCGCAGGCCCGGTGGCACCGCGGTCGGCAGGCGATGGAAGAGCACGCCACGACCTTCGGGGTGCGCGGCGAGCCAGCCGGCCAGGCCGTCCTCGGGCAATTCGACCAAGGGCCGCCGCAGCCGGCCGGCCAGCGTCCACTGGCCGTGGTAGTTGCCCTCGATGGCGACCGGGCGGCCCTCGCGCTCGAACTGCGCCAGCCGTGCAGCGACCGCGCCGAGGTCGTAGCGTTCGCGCATCGCACCGTCGAAGCCGACGAGCAGCGCGCAGGCCGCAACGACGCTGGCCGTCGCCACGCGCCGCACGTCGCGCAGCGCGTCCGTCGGGCGGCACGCCGCCAGTGCGGCCGCGGCCAGCAGCGCCAGCGCCCCCCCGCCCTGCAGCCACGCGGCGTCGATGCCGCCGCCCAGCCGCGCATCCAGCCACGGCGCCGCCGCCAGCACGCCGCCACCGGTGACGGCCAGCGTCAGCGCCGGCGCCGCCAGCCCCCAGCGGCCCGCGCGGCTGACGGCCAGCGCGCGCGCCGCCAGCAGCGCGAACAGGGTGAACTCCGGCAGCAGGTAGTGCACGCGCTTGCCGCTGACGAACGAGAAGAACACCAGGCAGAACAGCGCGCCGAACAGCGCCAGCCGCAGCCCGCTGTCGTCGCGCAGCGCATCCGGCAGCGCGCGCCAGCCGCGCCACCAGCGCGGCCACAGCAGCCACGGCGCCAGCATCAGCGGCAGCCAGGTGAGGTAGTACCACGCGGGCTTCCCGGTGGGCGAAGCTGTCGACCATGCGGTTGGCCGTCTGGCCCCAGAAGATGGCGTTGCGGTAAGCCTCGCCGCCCGCCCACGCGGCCGGAATCGCCCACGCCAGGATCAGCGCCGCCGCGCCCAGCACGGCCAGCGCGACGCCGGCGTACCAGCGGCCCCAGCGTGGCCGCTGCTCGCGCATCCACCAGGGCGCGAACAGCGCCGCGGGCAGCAGGTGCAGCAGCGCGACCGGGCCCTTCGCGTACAGCGCGCCGCCCATGCCCAGCGCCAGCAGCACGAAGCCGCCTGCCCCGCCGCCGGTCCTCCAGGCCCGCACCAGCCCCAGCAAACCCAGCGCGACGAAGAAGGCGAGCATGGCGTCGAACATCAGCGCCGACGCGAAGTACGTGAAGAGCAGGCTCGCGAGCAGGATGAAGGGCGCCATGCGCGCCACCTCGGGCCGCGCTGGCCAGAGGGCGCGCCCGAGCGCGTGCACCAGCGCCAGCGTGCCGGCCGCGAACAGCGGCGAGATCAGCCGTGGCCACCCCTCGTTGACGCCGAAGACCGCCCAGCCGGCGTGCATCAGCCAGAACAGCAGCGGCGGCTTGTGGTGGTAGGGCTCGCCGTTCAGGTGCGGAACGAGGAAGTCGCCGCGCGTCCACATCTCCCAGGCCACCGCGGCATAACGCGTCTCGTCGATCGGCAGCAGCGGCCGCGCCAGCGAGGCCGCGACGAGCAGACCCAGCAGCAGGGCCAGCCTGGCGGCGTCGCCGCCTGACCGGGAGCGGGGCAGCCGCGCAGCCGCAGCCGCGCCGGGCTCAGGCATGCGGCGCCAGCGGCGCCGCGCCGCGCCGCTCGCGCCAGATCAGCCACAGGTTGCGCGCATAGATGAACAGGCCCATGCCCTGCCCGAGCATGAACACCGGGTCCTCGCGGTAGGCGGCGTAGATGAACAGCGTCGCGCCGCCGGCAAGCGAGAAGTACCAGAAGACGTCCGGCATCACCGAGCGGCCGGCGCGCTCGCTGGCCAGCCACTGGATGACGAAACGCGCCGAGAACAGCGCCTGGCCGCCGAAGCCGACGGTCAGCACCGCCCATTCGGGCAGCGGGGTCGAGTGCCAGTTCATGGTTCGATGGCGGGCCGCGTGGCGCGGCGCTGCAGCCACATCACGCCGAAGAGGTCGACGATGCCCACCCAAAGGCGGTTGTGGATGCCGTACTTGGAGGTGCCCGCCGGCCGAGCGCGGTGGCTGACCGGCACCGACACCACCTGCCCGCCTTCGCGCTGCACCAGCGCCGGCAGGAAGCGGTGCAGGTGGTCGAAGAACGGCAGCCGCAGGAACAGCTCGCGCGGGAACACCTTGAGCCCGCAGCCGGTGTCGGGCGTGGCGTCGCCGAGCAGCCGCGCACGCACGCCATTGGCGATGCGCGATGACAGCCGGCGCACGGCGCTGTCGTGCCGCGCCGTGCGCCAGCCGATGACCATCGCCAGGTTCGGTGCGCGCCGGCCCGGACGCAATGCGTCGAGCAGCCCGGGCAGGTCGGCCGGGTGGTTCTGGCGATCGCCGTCGAGGGTGGCGATCCACGGGTGCCGCGCCGCGCGCACGCCGCTGGCGATCGCCGTGCTCTGCCCGTAGCCCCGGGCATGGCGGACGACGCGCAACCGCGGGAAGGCGGCCTGCGCCTGCGCCAGCCGCTGCGCGGTGGCGTCGGTGCTGCCGTCGTCGACGACGATGAGTTCGAAGTCGGTGCTGTCGTGCAGCGCGGCGTGGATCTCCTCGATCAGCGGCAGCACGTTGTCGGCCTCGTTGCGCACCGGCACCACCACCGAGAGGCGGTCGAGATAGTCCTCGACGACCGGCCCGACGCCCCTGCCCGTGGTCGCCACGGGCGCCACGCCGGCCGGCGCCGGCGGCGTCGGACGCGCTGCACTCGCCGCAGGACTCAGCCACTGCACTTGCGGCGTCATGACGGGTGCGCTTCCCGGTTCGGCTCTTGACCGCACCCTGGGCCTGCCGTGGGGTCCGACTCAGACACTTTGAGTCGACCGCGCATTCAGGGTGAAGACGATGGCGGGCGCGGCGGCGCCCGGCAGAGGGGTGGCATACAGTGGCATTTCAGCGCTTCCAGACCGAGTCAACCCGGCTTTGTAGCCGCCGCGGGTTAAGCCATGCTTAAGGGCCGGCCGGCAGCTCAAATCGTGCCGCCGGCCGCCGTCGCGCGCTTGCGCGGATCAGTGCACGACGCGACCGAAGCTGAACTCGCCGTTCTCGAGGTCCACCGGGATCACCGACTTGGGTCCGAACTTGCCCTGCAGGATGAGCTTGCTCACCGGGTTCTCGATGCGCTGCTGGATGGCCCGCTTCAGCGGCCGCGCGCCGAAGACCGGGTCGAAGCCCACCTTGGCCAGTTCGGCCAGCGCCGCCGGGCTGACGTCGAGCTTCATCTCCAGCTTTTCCAGCCGCTGTTCGAGCAGCTTCAACTGGATGCGCGCGATATTCTCGATGTGCTTCTGGTCGAGCGCGTGGAAGACCACCGTCTCGTCGATGCGGTTCAGGAATTCGGGGCGGAAGTGCTGCTTGACCTCGACCCACACGGCGTCGCGGATGTGCTCGGTGGGCTGCCCGGCCATCTGCATGATGAGGTGCGAACCCAGGTTGCTGGTCATCACGATGACGGTATTCTTGAAGTCCACCGTGCGGCCCTGGCCGTCGGTCAGGCGGCCATCGTCGAGCACCTGCAGCAGTACGTTGAAGACGTCGGGATGGGCCTTTTCCACCTCGTCGAAGAGCAGCACGCTGTAGGGCTTGCGGCGCACCGCTTCGGTCAGCGCCCCGCCCTCGTCGTAGCCCACGTAGCCCGGCGGCGCGCCGATGAGGCGGCTCACCGAGTGCTTTTCCATGTACTCCGACATGTCGATGCGGATCATGTGATCGTCGCTGTCGAACAGGAAGCCGGCCAGCGCCTTGCACAACTCGGTCTTGCCCACACCCGTGGGGCCGAGGAACAGGAAACTGCCCAGCGGCCGGTTGGGGTCGGACAGGCCCGCGCGTGAACGGCGGATGGCGTCGGCCACCGCGACGATGGCCTCGTCCTGGCCCACCACACGTTCGTGCAGCTTCGTTTCCATCTGCAGCAGCTTGTCGCGCTCGCCCTGCATGAGCTTGCTCACCGGGATGCCGGTGGCGCGCGACACGACTTCTGCGATCTCCTCGGCGCCGACCATGGTGCGCAGCAACTGCGGCCCGCCCTTGCCTGCCTTGGCGCCTTTGGCCTTGCCGGTTTCCTTGGCCTGGGCGGCACTGAGCGTCTTCTCCAGTTCCGGCAGCTTGCCGTACTGCAATTCCGCCACGCGGTTGAAGTCGCCCTTGCGCTTGTATTCCTCGATCTGGCCCTTCATGCGTTCGATCTCTTCCTTGACGTTGGCCGACCCCTGGGCCTGCGCCTTCTCGGCCTTCCAGATTTCCTCCAGGTCGGCGGCCTCGCGTTCGAGCCTGGCGATCTCTTCCTCGATCAGCCCCATGCGCTTGACCGAAGCCTCGTCCTTCTCCTTGCGCACCGCCTCGCGTTCGATCTTCAACTGGATCAGCCGGCGGTCGAGCTTGTCCATCGCCTCGGGCTTGGAGTCGATCTCGATCTTGATCTTGGCCGCCGCCTCGTCGATGAGGTCGATCGCCTTGTCGGGCAGGAAGCGGTCGGTGATATAGCGGTGGCTGAGTTCCGCCGCGGCGACGATGGCCGGGTCGGTGATCTCCACGCCGTGGTGCACCTCGTACTTTTCCTGCAGGCCGCGCAGGATGGCCACCGTGGCCTCCACGCTCGGTTCGTCGACCAGCACCTTCTGGAAGCGGCGCTCCAGCGCAGCGTCCTTCTCCACGTATTTGCGGTATTCGTTCAGCGTGGTGGCGCCGATGCAGTGCAGTTCGCCGCGCGCCAGCGCGGGTTTCAGCATGTTGCCGGCGTCGATGGCGCCTTCGGCCTTGCCGGCGCCGACCATGGTGTGCAACTCGTCGATGAACAGGATGATGCGACCCTGGTCGGCCGACACCTCCTTCAACACGGCCTTGAGCCGTTCCTCGAATTCGCCGCGGTATTTGGCGCCGGCCAGCAGCCCGGCCATGTCGAGCACGAGCACGCGCTTGTCCTTCAGGCTCTCGGGCACCTCGCCGTTGACGATGCGCTGGGCCAGACCTTCGACGATGGCCGTCTTGCCCACGCCCGGCTCGCCGATCAGGACGGGATTGTTCTTGCTGCGCCGCTGCAGCACCTGGATGGCGCGGCGGATCTCGTCGTCGCGGCCGATCACCGGGTCGAGCTTGCCCTGGCGCGCACGCTCGGTGAGGTCGAGCGTGTACTTCTTCAGGGCCTCGCGCTGGCCCTCGGCTTCGGGATTGTCGACCTTCTGGCCACCGCGCACGGCTTCCACCGCGGCGTCCAGCGCCTTGCGCGTGAGGCCGTGGCCGCGCACGATGCCGCCGATGTCGTTCTTGGCGTCGGCCAGCGCCAGCAGGAACATTTCGCTGCTGATGAACTGGTCGCCGCGCTTCGTGGCTTCCTTGTCGGCCGCCTGCAGCAACTGCATCAGGTCGCGCCCGGGTTGCACCGGCTGGCCGCCGCTTGGCCCGTGACTGACCTGCGGCAGGTTGCGGATGGCCGTTTCCATGGCGGTGATCAGTGCCCCGGTATTGGCGCCGGCACGGTCGAGCAAAGCCTTCGGCCCGTCGGGCTGCTGGAGCATGGCGCCCAGCAGGTGGGCTGGTTCGATATACGGGTTGTCGCGCGCGACGGCCAGACTCTGGGCGTCGCCCAGGGCCTGCTGGAAAGCGGTGGTGAACTTGTCTTGGCGCATGGCGGGTTCCCTTAACCTGTTCCAAGGGAAATGGGGTTATTCCGCTCGAGTTTCAAGCCCGGAAGCCGGCTCGGCTTGCGCGAACGCAACGACCGGTCGTGTCGCACGGGTGCGGCGGCCAGCGGTTCGGGAACGAGGCGGTCGAACGAGGCGGTCGAAGGAGTCTCGGGGCGGTCCGTGGCGCGGCGCTATTCGATGGCTTCGTCGCGCTCGCCGGCCTCGTACAGGCATTCGCGGCCCAGGCGGTCGACGCAGAGTTCGGCCGTCCACGGCAGCATCAGGCTGCCGCAGCGGCTGTCGCGGTACAGGCGTTCGAGCGGCAGGCTTTTCAGCATGCCCTGGCCGCCGCAGGTGCGGATGGCCAGCCGCGCGATGTCGTTGGCGTTCTCCATGATCGTGAAGTGCGCGGCATACAGGCGCATGCGCGTGTCCTTGTCGGGGTCGACCCTGGCGTCGCGCGCGTTCTGCAGGAAGAGCGCGCGCGTCTGTTCGAGCTTGATGCGCATCTCGGCCACCGCCACCTGCTTGGTGGGGTACATGCGGCGCTGCACGGGCGGCATCCCTGGCACCTCGGCGCGCAGGTAGCTCACCGTGAAGTCGTAGGCCGCCTGCGCGATGCCCATGTAGGTGGGCGAGAGGGTGGCGAACATGTGCGGGAAGCGCGCCGCGGCCTGCCAGTACAGGCCCTCGGGCATGAGGCGCGCGGTGTGCGGCACCAGCACCTCGTCCAGCAACAGCGTGCGGCTCACCGTGCCGCGCATGCCCAGCGGGTCCCAGTCGCCGACCACGCTCACGCCGGGCGCGTCGGCCGGCAACGCCAGGTACAGCGTATCGCGCTGCGCATCTCCCATCTGGCCGGGCTTGTCCAGCGTGCACAGCACACCGTAGTAATCGGCCGCGCCGGCCAGCGAGGCGAAGATCTTCCTGCCGCTGACCACGTAACCACCGTCCACCGGCCGCGCCAGCGTGCCCCAGGGCGCCTTGCCGGCCGCTGCCGCCCCGTCTTCGCTGAAGGGCTGCGAATAGACCTTGCCGTGGTGCACGATGCGCTCGAAGTGGATGGCGCGCAGGTGTTCGTGGTCGGCACGCTGCTCGGGCGTCATGTCCAGTGCGTCGGCGATGAAGCCGGCCCACATCGTCGAGCTCACGTGCATGTTGTACGACAGCGCCGTGGCGCCGCAGTGGCGGCCGATCTCGGCGGCCACCATCACGTAGGTGGCGAAATCGGCGCCCAGGCCGCCGTGCTCGCGCGGCACGCAGATGGCCAGCAACCCGGCGGCGCGCAGGTCTTCGTAGTTCTCGAACGGGAAGCTGGCGTCGCGGTCGTGGGCGGCGGCCCGTGGCGCGAATTTCTCGCGCCCCAGCGTCGCCGCGAGTGCGATCAGTTCACGCTGCTGCGCCGTCAGGGGGCTGGGGTGGCCGGCGATATGCATGGGCGATCTCCTCGCATGGAACGGTTCGACGGGTTCAGCGGACCGGGAAGTACCGTTGCAGGAAGGACACGACGGCCGCGTTGAAGGCGGCCGGCCTTGCCGAAAGCCGCCGTGGTGCAGGCCAGCACCAGGCCGAGGGCTGCGGCGAACATGTCGATCCACCGGGCTTGCAGCCTCATGCGGATCTCCCGGCGTTCACAGGATCTCGCCCAGCAGCCGGTAATGCCCGGCCTGGAAGACCAGCGGCGGCAGCGCCGATTCGCTGCAGGCCAGCACATGGCCGATGAACAGCCGGTGGTCGCCGATGACCTGCTGCGACACGGTGCTGCACTCGAACACCGCGGCGCAGCCCGCCAGCACCGGCGCACCGTGCTCGCCGAGCGCCCAGGCGCCTTCGGCAAAGCGGTGCTCCGCCACCGAAGCGAAGCGCCGCGACAGGTCCACCTGTGCCTCGGCCAGCACGTTCACCGCAAAGCGCGGCGCGGTGAGGAAGGCTTCCAGGCTCGGGCTGGGCTCGCGCAGCGACCACAGCACCAGCGGCGGGTCGAGCGAGAGCGAGTTGAAGGAATTGGCGGTGAGGCCGACGAAGGCGCCGGCCTCGTCGACGCAGGTGATGATGGTGACGCCGGTGGTGAAGCGGCCGAGTGCGTTGCGCAACTGGCGGGAATCGAAGGCTTGGCTCATGGGCGCGCTTCAGGCGTTGCCCGCCGTGATGCCCCAGCGCGCCAGCGCCGCGTCGTCAGCCACGCGCGCGTCGACCCAGCGCGCACCTTCGGGCGTGGTCTCCTTCTTCCAGAACGGGGCTTGCGTCTTCAGGTAGTCCATCAGGAATTCGCAGGCCTGGAAGGCCTGGCCGCGGTGCGCCGAAGTCACCGCCACGAGCACGATCTGCTCGCCCACGCGCAGCGGGCCCACACGGTGCACCACGCGTGCGGCGCGGATGTCGAAGCGGCGATGCGCCTCGTCGATCATGGCCTCGATGGCGCGCTCGGTCATGCCGGGGTAGTGTTCGAGCTCCATGTCGCTGACGGCGCTGCCGTCGTTGCGGTCGCGCACGGTACCGACGAAGCTGGCCACTGCGCCGACACCGGGGTCGGCCGCGCGCAGGGCTGCGACTTCGGTCGAGAGGTCGAAATCGGCGGTCTGGATGGCAACGCGCGCGGCCATGCTCAACCGCCGGTGACGGGTGGAAAGAAGGCCACCTCGGCGCCTTCGTGCAGCGCCGCCGACTCGTCGCTCATGACCTGGTCGAGAGCGCAGCGTATCGCGCGGCCGCGCGCCAGCACCTCGGCATGGCGGCCGCCGCGCGCCAGCAGCGCGTCGCGCAGCGTGCCCAGCGTGCTGCCGGCGGGCAAGTCCACCGTCTCGGCGCCGCCCAGTGCCTCGCGCAGGGCCGCGAAATAACGCACCTGGACCTTCATCGCGCGATCAGCTCCGCCAGCGGCAGAAAGCGTACCGTGTCGCCACGGCGGATGGCCTGCTGCGAGGGGTTGTCGACCAGCCCGTCGGCCCAGACGGCGGAGGTCAGCACGCCGGAGCTCTGGTTGGGAAAAAGGTCCAGCCCGCCCTGGGCGTTGACGCGCACGCGCAGGAATTCGCGCCGCTTGTCGGGGCGCGGCCAGTCGAAATCGGCACGCGCCGGCAAGCCCGCGGGCAAGGCGGTCGGCGTGCCCTGCAGCGCGCGCAGCACCGTCGTCACGCACAGCAGATAGGTGACGAAGCTGGACACCGGGTTGCCCGGCAAGCCCAGCAGCAGCGCCGCGCTGCCGTCGGCGCGGTGAACGGCGCCGAAGGCCAGCGGCTTGCCGGGCTTGATGGCCAACTGCCAATGTTCCAGCCGGCCCTCGGCCTGCGCGGCCGGCTTGAGGTGGTCTTCCTCGCCCACCGAGACGCCGCCGCTGGTGACGATGAGGTCGTTGGCCGCCGCCGCCTCGCGCAGCGCCGCGCGCGTGGCGTCCAGCCGGTCGGGCACGATGCCCAGGTCGGTGACCTCGCAGCCGGCGGCCTGCAGCAGGCCGCACAGCATGAAGCGGTTGGAGTTGTAGATGGCCCCGGGGCGCAGCGGCTCGCCCGGCATCATCAATTCGTCGCCGGTGGAAAACAGCGCCACGCGCGGCCGCCGCACCACGGGCAGCAGGGCCGCACCCACCGAAGCCGCCATGCCCAGCGCCTGCGGCGTGAGGCGCTCGCCGCGGTGCAGCACGGCGCTGCCCAGGCGCACGTCCTCGCCACGGCGGCGGATCCACTGGCCGTGCTGCGGCATCACGTTGACGCGCACCTGGCCGAGTTCGCCCGGGTTCTGCGCCGGCAGGGCGTCGCACTGCTCCTGCATGACGATGGCGTCGGCTCCGGGCGGCACCTGGCCGCCGGTGAAGATGCGCGCTGCCGTGCCCGGCTGCAGCAGCTCGCCCGGAACGCCGGCGGGAATGCGCTGCGACACCGGCAGCACCGTGCCGGCGGCCGGCACGCTGTCGGCATGCAGGGCGTAGCCGTCCATCGAGGTGTTGTCCTCGGGTGGCACGTCCAGTGCCGAAAGCACCTCGGCCGCCAGCACGCGGCCCAGCGCGTCGAAGGTGGACACCGATTCGGTCTGCACGATGGCATTCGGCACGGCGCCGGCCACCAGGCGGGCCAGCGCTTCGTCCAGACTCAGCAACGGGCGGGCGTCGGCGTTCATCGGCATTGCATTTCGATGTACTGTTTCACGGCCTCGGTGTCGGCGGCCATCAGCGTGCAGCGCCGGGGCAGGGCTTCGATGCCGCGCAGCGCCGACGGCGGCTCAGGCTGCACGCCCAGCGCCTCGACGATGGTGGCGGCGAATTTGGCCGGCTGCGCGGTCTCCAGCACGATCATCGGCACACCCGGCTGCCGATGCTCGCGCGCCACCTTCAGGCCGTCGGCGGTGTGGGTGTCGACCATCGTGTGCCAGCGCTGCCAGGCGTCGCGGATGGTGGCCAGCCGGTCGGCATGCGTGCTGCTGCCCGAGACGAAGCCAAAGCCGTCGACACGCGTGGCCGGCGCGAATTCGTCGCCCGCCAGCGTGAAACCGCCATCGCGGGCCAGCGCGGCGCCGAAGAGTTCTCGCGTGCGCCGCGCATCGCGCCCGAGCAGGTCGAAGACGAAGCGCTCGAAGTTGCTGGCCTTGCTGATGTCCATCGAAGGGCTGCTGGTCTCGTGCGTCTCGGCGCTGCTGCGCACGCGGTAGGTGCCGGTGCGGAAGAATTCGTCGAGCACGTTGTTCTCGTTGGTGGCCAGCACCAGGTGTTCGATCGGCAGGCCCATCATGCGCGCCACGTGGCCGGCGCAGATATTGCCGAAGTTGCCGCTGGGCACGGCGAAGCTGACGCGCTCTGGCGTCGCCAGGACGCGACCGGAGGTGGCTTGAAAGTACCCGGCGAAGTAATAAACCACTTGCGCCAGCAACCGCGCCCAGTTGATCGAGTTCACCGTGCCGATGCGGTGCCGGCGCTTGAAGTCGAGGTCGTTGCTGACCGCCTTGACGATGTCCTGGCAGTCGTCGAACACGCCTTCGATGGCGATGTTGTGGATGTTTTCGTCCTGCAGGCTGAACATCTGCGCCTGCTGGAACGGGCTCATGCGACCGTGCGGGCTGAGCATGAAGACACGCACGCTCTTCTTGCCGCGCATGGCGTATTCGGCCGCGCTGCCGGTATCGCCGCTGGTGGCACCCAGGATGTTGAGTTCCTCGCCGCGGCGCGCCAGCTCGTATTCGAACAGGTTGCCCAGCAACTGCATGGCCATGTCCTTGAAGGCCAGCGTGGGGCCGTTGGACAGGGCTTGCAGGTACACGCCGTCTTCGAGCTTTTTCAGCGGCGCGATCTGCGGCGTGCCGAAGATCTGTTCGGTATAGGTGGCCTCGCACAGGCGCTTCAGGTCGGCGGCCGGGATGTCGTCGATATAGAGCGAAAGGATCCGCAACGCCAGTTCGGCATAGGGCAGGCCGCGCCAGTTGGCGAGCGTGGCCGCGTCGACGCGCGGGTACGACGCCGGCAGGTACAGGCCGCCGTCGGGCGCCAGGCCTTCGAGCAGGATGTCGGAAAAGCCGCGGGGCGTGGTATCGCCGCGGGTGCTGAGGTATTTCAATTCAGCTCTTCCTTGCGGATGCGCACGATCGGCGCCAGCACCGTGGGCAACGCCTGCATCTGCGCCAGCGCCGCGGTCATGCGCCCTTCCACGGTGTCGTGGGTCAGGATGATGAGGTCGGTCTGCCGCTCGCCCTCGGCACTTTCCCGCTGCAGCACGGCGTCGATGGAAATGTCGTTGTCGGCCAGGATGCCGGTGATGCGCGCCAGCACGCCCTTCTCGTCGGCCACCTGCAGGCGCAGGTAGAACGCGGTCACGACCTCGGCGATGGGCAGGATCGGCGTGTCCTGCAGCGACCCCGGCTGGAAGGCCAGGTGCGGCACGCGGTGGTCGGGGTCGGCGGTGTGCAGCCGGGTGATGTCCACCAGATCGGCGATCACGGCGCTGGCCGTGGGCTCGGCCCCCGCGCCCTTGCCGTAGTACAGCGTGGTGCCCACGGCGTCGCCCTGCACCACCACGGCGTTCATCGCGCCTTCCACGTTGGCGATCAGCCGCGTGGCCGGAACCAGCGTCGGGTGCACGCGCAACTCGATCCCCTGCGGCGTGCGCTTGGTGATGCCCAGCAGCTTGATGCGGTAGCCCAGCTGCTCGGCATAGCGGATGTCGGCCGCCTGCAGCGCGGTGATGCCCTCCACGTAGGCCTTGTAGAACTGCACCGGCACGCCGAAGGCGATGGCGCTCATCAACGTGGCCTTGTGTGCGGCGTCCACGCCTTCGATGTCGAAGGTGGGGTCGGCCTCGGCATAGCCCAGCGCCTGCGCCTGCTTGAGCACGGCGCCGAAGTCCAGCCCCTTGGAACGCATCTCCGAAAGGATGAAATTGGTGGTGCCGTTGATGATGCCGGCCACCCATTCGATGCGGTTGGCGGTAAGCCCTTCGCGCAGTGCCTTGATGATGGGAATGCCGCCGGCCACCGCGGCCTCGAAGGCGACGATCACGCCCTGGGCGCGCGCCGCGGCGAAGATCTCGCTGCCGTGCACCGCCAGCAGCGCCTTGTTGGCGGTGACCACGTGCTTGCCCGCGGCAATGGCCTCCAGCACCAGCGTGCGCGCGATGCCGTAGCCGCCGATGAGTTCGATCACGATGTCGATCGCCGGGTTGGCGATGACCTGCCGCGCATCGGCCACCACCTGCGCCGCCTCGCCGACGATGGCGCGGGCGCGTTCGGTATCGAGGTCGGCCACCATGGTGATGGCGATGCCGCGGCCGGCGCGGCGGCGGATCTCTTCCTGGTTGCGCTGCAGCACACGGAAGGTGCCGCTGCCGACGGTGCCGATGCCGAGCAGTCCGACTTGGATGGAGTTCATGGTTTGGGCAGACTCAGACGGTGTGGCGTTTGCGGTAGTGGGTCAGGAAGCGCTCGATGCGCCCGATGGCTTCGCCCAGGTCGTCGGTGTTGGGCAGGAAGACGAGGCGGAAATGGTCGGGTGCGATCCAGTTGAAACCGGTGCCCTGCACGATGAGCACCTTCTCCTCGGCCAGCAGTTCGTAGGCGAACTGCTGGTCGTCGGCGATCGGGTAGACCTTGGGGTCCAGGCGCGGGAACATGTACAGCGCGGCCTTGGGCTTGACCACGCTCACGCCCGGGATCTGCGTGAGCAGCTCGTAGGCCAGGTCGCGCTGCTTGCACAGACGCCCCGTCGGCGCCACCAGGTCCTTGATGCTCTGGTAGCCGCCCAGTGCCGTCTGGATCGCCAATTGCCCCGGCGTGTTGCTGCACAGGCGCAGGCTGGCCAGCATGTTCAGCCCTTCGATGTAGTCACGCGCATGTCGCTTCTCGCCCGAGACGATCATCCAGCCGGCGCGGTAGCCGCAGGAACGGTAGTTCTTGCTCAGTCCGTTGAAGGTGATGAAGAGCACGTCGTCGGCCAGGCTGGCGATGCTCGTGTGCCCATTGCCGTCGTACAGCGTTTTGTCGTAGATCTCGTCGGCGAAGACGATCAGCTGGTGCTGCCGGGCGATCTCGACGATCTCCTGCAAGACCTCCGGCGGATAAAGCGCCCCGGTCGGGTTGTTCGGGTTGATGACGACGATGCCCTTGGTGCGCGGCGTGATGCGGCGGCGGATGTCGGCAAGGTCGGGGGTCCAGCCGGCTTGCTCGTCGCAGAGGTAGTGCACCGGGGTGCCGCCCGACAGTCCGACGACGGCGGTCCACAGCGGATAGTCAGGCGCCGGGATCAGCACCTCGTCGCCGTCGTCGAGCAGCGCGTTCATGCTCATTGCGATCAGTTCGGACGCCCCGTTGCCTAAATACACGTCGTCCACCGTGACGCCGCGGACATGCTTCTCCTGCGTGTAGTGCACCACTGCCTTGCGCGGCGCGAACAAGCCCTTGCTATCGGTATAGCCGGCCGCGTGCGGCAGGTTGCGGATCATGTCCTGCACGATCTCGTCGGGCGGCTCGAGGCCGAAGACGGCGAGGTTGCCGATATTCAGCTTGATGATCTTCTGGCCCTCGTCCTCCATCTGCCGCGCCTTGTCCAGCACGGGGCCGCGGATGTCGTAGGCCACGCTGGCGAGCTTGGCGGACTTGGCCACCGTCTTCATTTCTGGCTTCAAGGATGGGCTCCGGCGCGAGGAACTTAGAATTATCCACGCATGAAGTTCCAGCCCGACACGCCCGAAGGCGTCAACGTCATCACGCGCCACGAGCCCGGGCGCGTGTGGGTCGGCGGCACGCCGTTCAGCCACAGCCTGCTGCTGCCCTGGAGCGGCGAGGTCTTACCCTGGGGCGCGGCCGCCTTCGATGGGCTGGGTGCCACTCACTTCGAGCGTCTGCTGGCGCTGGCGCCCGAGGTGGTGATCTTCGGCAGCGGCAGCCGCCTGCGCTTTCCGACGCCCACCTGGCTGCGCGCGCTGATCGAGCACCGCATCGGCGTGGAAACCATGGACACCGCAGCCGCCTGCCGTACCTACAACGTGCTGGTCAGCGAACGCCGTGCGGTGGTGGCCGCACTGCTGATTGAAAGCGGAGCCGGGTCAGCGGGGCCGCCGAAGACTTTATAATGTTCGGCTGAGCCGGCTTCGGCAATTCTGTGCAGTCCGAGACAACCTCCATGACGCCTGTCATCAATAAATCTCTCCCGGAATTCGAAGCCCTGGCCACCGGCAGCGTGAAATTCACGCCGCAATCGCTGCTCGGCAAGGCCGTCGTGCTGTATTTCTACCCCAAGGACAACACGCCCGGCTGCACCACCGAGGCCTTGCAGTTCCGCGATCATCACAAGGAATTTTTGAAGGCAGGCGCCGTGGTGTTCGGCGTCTCGCGCGACAACATGGCCTCGCACGACAAGTTCAAGGCCAACCTCGAACTGCCCTTCGAGCTGATCGCCGACACCGAAGAAAAGCTCTGCCACATGTTCGGCGTGGTCAAAAACAAGATCATGTACGGCAAGAAGGTCAAAGGCATCGAACGCAGCACCTTCCTCATCGATGCCGAAGGCGTGATGCGCGCCGAATGGCGCGGCATCAAGGTCGCCGGCCATGTCGACGAAGTGCTCAAGGCAGTGAAGGCGTTGAAGAAGGGCGCCTGATCATCGCCGCTCCGCAGCCTGCCGGCCGGCGAACGGCCGCTTCCGGTTCCACCACCAAGCCGCCCAGCTGCCTGCGCGGCTTTTCCTTTTCCACTCTGGAAACCTGAGTCCCATGCCCTTGCCCAAGCCCCCTTCCCGCAAAGGTGACCTGCTGCAGGGCACCGACTACGAAGTGCAGGCCGCGCCCAAAGCCGACAGACGCACCACCAAGACCCGCACCGACGATACCCCGGCGCAGACGGCACTGGACCTGCACGACGGCGCCGCCGCCATGGCCGCACGCGCACCGGCGCCGCAGGCAGCCCTGCTCTCGACGCCGCCGCCCGTGGTGCGACCAGCCGCCGCCGTGGCCCCACCAGGGGTGGTCGCGGCCCCTGTCGCCGCACCCTTGGCGCGGACGCGAAGGCCGCGCAGCAACGGCCCGGCCAAGCTCTTCGTGCTCGACACCAACGTGCTGATGCACGACCCGACGAGCCTGTTCCGCTTCGAGGAACACGACGTTTTCCTGCCCATGATCACGCTGGAGGAGCTGGACGGCCACAAGAAGGGCATGAGCGAGGTGGCGCGCAATGCGCGCCAGGTCAGCCGCGATCTCGACGCCCTGGCCACGTCCTCCAGCTTCACCGGCAAGAACGGTGTCATCGATACGGCCGCCGGCATCGAGTTGTCGAAGACCGGCCACCGCGAAGCCGGCGGCAAGCTCTATTTCCAGACCATGCTGCTCGACGTCAGGCTGCCGCCGGGGCTGCCGCAGGGCAAGGCCGACAACCAGATCCTGGGCGTGGTGCAGAGCCTGCGCGAGCAGCAGCAAGCGTCTGCCACCCCGCGCGAAGTGGTGCTGGTGTCCAAGGACATCAACATGCGCGTCAAGGCACGCGCGCTGGGTTTGCCGGCCGAGGACTACACCAACGACAAGACGCTGGACGACGGTGACCTGCTCTACACCGGCGTGCTGCCGCTGCCGGCCGACTTCTGGGAGCGCCATGGTAAGACCATGGAAAGCTGGCAGCAGGGTGGACTCACCTTCTATCGCATCAGCGGGCCGCTGGTGCCGGCGCTGCTGATCAACCAGTTCGTCTACCTGGAAACGCCCGGTGCCGCGCCGCTGTATGCGCGCGTGACCGAGATCACCGGCAAGACCGCGGTGCTGAAGACGCTGCGCGACTACACCCACGGCAAGAATGCGGTGTGGGGCGTGACGGCGCGCAACCGCGAACAGAATTTCGCACTCAACCTGCTCATGGACCCGGAGTGCGACTTCATCACGCTCACCGGCACCGCCGGCAGCGGCAAGACGCTGATGACGCTGGCGGCCGGCTTGAGCCAGGTGCTCGACGAGCGGCGCTACACCGAGATCATCGTCACCCGGGTGACGGTGCCCGTGGGTGACGATATCGGCTTCCTGCCCGGCAACGAGGAAGAGAAGATGAGCCCCTGGATGGGTGCGCTGGACGACAACCTGGAGGTGCTGGCGCGCAGCGATGCCAGCGCCGGCGAATGGGGCCGCGCCGCCACCAACGACCTGGTGCGCAGCAAGATCAAGATCAAGAGCCTGAATTTCATGCGCGGGCGCACTTTCCTGAACAAGTACCTGCTCATCGACGAGGCGCAGAACCTCACGCCCAAGCAGATGAAGACGCTGATCACGCGCGCCGGGCCGGGTACCAAGATCGTCTGCCTGGGCAACTTGGCGCAGATCGACACGCCCTATCTCACCGAAGGCAGCTCCGGCCTGACCTATGCCGTGGACCGCTTCAAGGGCTGGCCGCACGGCGGCCACCTGATGCTGGCGCGCGGCGAACGTTCTCGGCTGGCGGACTACGCCAGCGAGGTGCTCTGACGCCAGGCGTTCAGATGTCGCGCAGCCGCAGGTAGCTGGCCAAGCGCGGCACGCCGGCGGCGGTGGTGTCGCGGTAGCTGAAGGTGACCCGCGCGCCCACGGGCGGCGGGCTCTCGCGCTCGGCATCGCTGAAACCGGTGCCCACCAGAAACTCCACGCCGTCCCCGGTGCGCACGCGCAGCGCCCCCATGCGGCCCAGATGCCGGCCGCGGCCCGCCACGTGGCCCACCACCACCGCCTCGGCGTCGTGCAGCGGCTTGAGCTTCAGCAAGGCAGCGCTGCGGCCGGGCGAGTAGGCGGCGTCGGCGCGATGCAGCATCAGGCCTTCGCCGCCGCCGGCCACCACGGCTTCGAGCCGGCGCCGCAATTCGGCAGGGCCGGTCAGCGTGAACTGCGGCACGGCCTGCAAAGGTGGCCAGCCCAGATCGTGGGCCAGGGCCTGGATCACCGCGGCGCGGGCCGCAAAGGGGCCCGCGGCGTGCGGCAGGTCGAACACCATGTAGCGAATCTGGCGCCACTCCTCGTCGCGCGGCGCCTGGCGGCGCACCGCCGCCGAGAGCGCGTCGAACTGCCTGCGACCCAGCCACAGTTCACCGTCCATCGAACGGGCCGGCAGGCGGGAGGTGAACCAGGCCGGCGCGGCTAGCGGGCGGCCGCTGCGAAAGCGCAGGGCGCGGCCGTCCCAGACCGCGCGCACGCCGTCGTACTTTTCGCTCACCAGATGACCGCTGGGGTCGAAGCCCGCGGGTGCGTCCTGCGCCAGCAGCAACGCCGGCGCCGGCGCGGGTGCGGGTGCGGGTGCGTCCGCCCAAGCCGCAGCCGGCAGGGCAGCCAGGCCGGTCAGGCGGGACAGAAAGAGGCGGCGACTCAGGTCGGGCATGGCGGGCATCCGGTGCGGGCGTATGGCACGCAGTGTTCACCGCGCGCCTCCGCCCGCCCATCGCCCAGGGGGTGGACCGGCACACCCCCTGTTGGGGGCCCGCTCCGGCCCGGGGCCGGCGAACGCCGGCCGCCTGGGAAGGTTCAGCCCACCTTCACCATGTCGGTGATCTGCTGCAGCGCGCTGGGATCCTCGATCGTCGTCAGATCACCCGGGTCGCGCTGCTCGCACACGGCCTGGATGGCGCGCCGCAGCATCTTGCCCGAACGCGTCTTGGGGAGTGCGGTGACGAAGCGCACGCGCGCCGGCCGCGCGACGGCGCCGAGCTGCCCGTCCACCACCTTCATGATCTCGCCTTCCAGCGCCAGCGCGGCCTCGGGCGTGGCGGCCTTGGACGGGTCCTTCAGCACGGCGAAGGCCATCGCCACCTGGCCCTTCAGTTGGTCGGCCACGCCGACCACCGCCACCTCGGCCACGTTGGGATGGCTGGAGATGCTTTCCTCGATCTCGCGCGTGCCCAGCCGGTGGCCGGCGACATTGATGACGTCGTCGGTGCGGCCGAGGATGAAGTAGTAGCCGTCCTCGTCGCGGATGCCCCAGTCGAAGGTGCTGTAGATGAGCCGGCCGGGAATGCTCTTCCAGTAGGTCTTGACGAAGCGATCGTCGTCGCGCCACACCGTCTGCATGCAGCCCGGGGGCAGCGGGCCTTCGATGGCGACCACGCCCTTCTGGCCGGCACCGGTGAGTTCCTCGCCGGTGCTCTCGTCGATGAGCTTGACGTCGTAGCCGTAGACCGCCTTGCCCGGCGAGCCGAATTTGCTGGGCGCCGGCTCGACGCCGTTGCACAGGCTCAGGATCGGCCAGCCGGTCTCGGTCTGCCAGTAGTTGTCGATGATCGGGCGGCCCAGGCTTTCGGCGATCCACTGCGCGGTGGTCTCGTCCAGCGGTTCGCCGGCCAGGAAGAGCGCGCGCAAGGAAGACAGGTCGTGCTTCTTCAGCGCTGCCGGGTCCTGCTTCTTCAGCACGCGCACCGCCGTGGGTGCGCTGAACATCGAGGTCACCTTGTACTTCTCGACCAGGCTCCACCAGATGGCGGCGTCGGGCCGCGTCGGCAGGCCCTCGTACATGAGGGTGGCCATGCCGGCAATCAGCGGGCCGTAAATGATGTAGCTGTGGCCCACCACCCAGCCGATGTCGCTGGTGCTGAAATAGGTTTCGCCGGGCTGGCCCAGGTAGATGTGCTTGATGCTCGCGGCCAGCGCCACGGCATAGCCGCCGGTGTCGCGCTGCACGCCCTTGGGTTTGCCGGTGGTGCCGCTGGTGTACAGCGTGTAGCTCGGGTGCGTGGATTCGACCCACTCGCAAGGCACCACGGTGCTGGCGTGCTTGTCGCGCCAGGCCGAGTAGTCCTCGTCGCGACCGGCGGTGCGCTCGAAGGCGGCCAGGCCACGGTCGACCATCAGTACCTTGGCCGGCTTGTGCACGGCCAGGCGGATGGCTTCGTCGAGCAGCGGCTTGTAGGCCATGACCTTGCCGCTGCGGCTGCCGGCGTCGGCGCTGACGATGACGGTGGGCTCGGCGTCGTCGATACGGCTGGCCAGGCTGCCGCTGGCGAAACCGCCGAAGACCACCGAGTGCAGCGCGCCGATGCGCGCGCAGGCCAGCATGGCGAAGGCGGCCTCGGGAATCATGGGCATGTAGACGAGCACGCGGTCGCCCTTCTTCACGCCCAGGCTTTGCAGCGTGGCCGCCATGCGCTGCACCTCGGCGTGCAGTTCGCGGAAGCTGTAGCAGCGCTCGGTGCCGGTTTCGGTGGAGACGAAGATGAGCGCGTTCTGGTCGGCGCGCGTGGCCAGGTGGCGGTCGACGGCGTTGTGGCACAGGTTCGTGGTGCCGCCGACGAACCACTTCGCGAACGGCGGGTTGCTGTAGTCGCAGACCTGCGTGAACGGGGTGTGCCAGTCGATCAACGCGGCCTGTTCGGCCCAGAAGCCGTCGCGGTCCTCGAGCGAGCGGCGGTGGAATTCGGCGTAGTTCATTTCGTCTTGTCTCCTTGTGTCTTGGCTATCGGTCAACGTCATCGGTCAACGTTGTCGGTCAACGTGTCTTCACCAGCGCCAGCACCTGCTTGAATGCCGGATGCCGGCAGTCGTGCACCCATTCGAACAACACCATCTCCGTGCCGGCGATACGTGCGCCGGCGTCCCTCAGGCGCTGCATCGCCAGCGCGTGGTCGGCCGGCGCGCGCGAACCACAGGCGTCGGCCACCACCCAGACCTCGCGGCCGGCACGGCGCAGCCCCAGCGCCGTCTGCAGCAGGCAGACATGTGCTTCGCAGCCGGCCAGCACGACCTCGGGTACATCGCCCAAGGCCTCCAGTTGCCCCAGCAGGCCATCCTGGCATGCGTCGAAGTGCATTTTGGCCAGCGTGCTTGCGCAGCGCTGACGCACGGCTTCCACGTTCGGCCCCAGGCCGGCCGGGTTCTGCTCGGTGCCCAGCACGGGCACGCCGAGCAGCCGCGCGGCGTCGGCCAGCAGCAGCGCATTGGCGAGCACGCGAACGCCGTCGTGGATGGCGGGCATGAGCCGCGCCTGGTAGTCCACCAGAACGAGGCTGCAGTGTCGGGCGTGCAGTCGCTTCATCATCGCTTCCTCGTCTTTGGCACGGTACGGCAGGCACGCGCGCCGGCTGCGTCCGGCCATGCCTGCCGGTCGGCGCCTCGGGGAAATATACGATTGATCGGGATCGATGTGCGTGTTCGGATCGGGGCCTCACCGGAGAGTCCATGAACGCCCCCCATTGCGCACCCACCGACGCCGAAGGCCGTTTCATGAGCGGCGCCGAATACCGCGAATCGCTGCGCCGCTACCGGCCCGTGGTGTATGTCGACGGCCAGCGCATAGCCAGCGTGGCCGACGCGCCGCAGCTGCAGCCCGGCATCAACGCGCTGGCGGTGAGCTACGACTTCGCGCGCGACGCCGCCAAGGCGCCGTTGATGACCGCCGTGCAGTCGGCCCGCGGCCGCCGCGTCAACCGCATGCTGCACGTCGACGAATCGGCCGGCGACCTGCTGAACAAGCTGGAGGCGGTGCGCCTGCTGTGCCAGGAGACGGGCTGTGCACAACGCTATCTGGCGCACGATGCGCTGAATGCGCTGGCCCAGGTGACGGCGTGCATCGACGACGCGCGCGGCAGCACCGAGCACCGCGCGCGCTTCCACGACTATCTGGCGCATGTGCAGGACGAGGACCTGGCCCTGGGCATCGCCATGACCGACGCCAAGGGCGACCGCAGCCGCCGGCCGCACGAGCAGGCCCATCCCGACAGCTACGTGCACGTGGTCGAACGCAATGCCAAGGGCATCGTCATCAGCGGCACCAAGGCCATCGTCACCGGCGCGCCCTACATGCACGAGATCCTGGTCATGCCCGGTCGGCAGATGGGCGCGGCCGATGCCGATTTCGCGGTCTGCTGCGCCCTGCCCTGCGACGCCCCCGGCCTGACCATGGTCTCGCGCCCGGCCGGCCGCCCCGGCGACCCGGTCGAGCACGGTGCACCGCTGTTTTCGCGCCGCTACGGCCAGGCCACCGCGGTGCTGATCTTCGACCGCGTCTTCGTGCCCTGGGAACGCGTGTTCTACGCCGGTGAATGGGAGCACAGCCACGTGCTCACCTACCGCTACGCCACCCACCACCGGCACAGCTGCATCGCCGCCCGCGCCGGCTTCGGCGACCTGCTCATCGGTGCCGGCGCGCTGATGTGCGAGGCCAACGGCCTCGACCCCGGCACGAAAAGTTCGCTGCGCGAGCCGATGATCGAGCTGATCAAGATCACCGAGGGCTTCTACGCCTGCGGCGTGGCTGCCAGCGTCTACGGCGCGCCTGACGCACTGGCCGGCAACTTCATGCCTGACCCGGTCTTCGCCAATATCGGCAAGCTGCTGCTGGCGACACAGATCTACGACATGCACCGGCTGGCGCACGAAGTCTCCGGCGGCCTCGTCGTCGCCCTGCCCGGCCCCGACGAGGACCACAACCCCGCCACCGCCGCCACGCTGGCCGAGGTGCTGCGCGCCAACCCGGCCGTGCCCTACGACAAGCGCATCGAGGTGGCTCGTTTCATCGAGGACCTCACGGCTTCGTACCAGGGTGGCTGGGTTTCGGTCATCAGCCTGCACGGCGGCGGCTCGCCGGCGGCGATGAAGCAGGAGATCTGGCGCCGGTACCCGGTGGGCGACAAGGTGGCGCTGGTGGAGCGGCTGCTCGACCGCGGCGTGCTGACGCCGAACGACGGCGACGCCACGCGGGCCATCAAACGCAACCGCCAGCCCGGCCGCTGCTGCGACCCAGGCTGCAGCGCCCCCGGGCAGGCCGTGATGGTGCCGTTGCCCCGTCCGGGCCGGCCAGGCTGACCGGCACCGCCCTGCTCAACGCATCGCCTTGCCGGCCATGCGCAGGATGTCGTCCAGCGGGTTGCCGTTGCCGTCCAGGTCCAGCATCGACGCCAGGCCGCCCAATCCGCCGGCCGGTCCGCCGGCCGGCCCGCCGCCCGCTCCGCCGCCCTGAGCCCGGCCCGGGCTGCCCTGACCGCCCAGCAGGCCGCCGAACAGGCCGCCCAGACCGCCGCCGCCGCCCAGCGCGCCGGCGAGCGCGTCGCCCAGACCCCCAGCCATGCCGCCTGGCGCGTCCGCGGCCGGCGCGGCAGCGCCCTGCCGGGCCATCAGCCCGGTGACCAGCATCGCCAGCAGCGGCAGCATCTGCTTCAGCAGCGAAGGGTCCAGCCCCGACTGTGCGGCGGCGTTGTTCGCCACCGCGCGGCTGACGTCCTTGGAGCCGAAGATCTGGCCCAGCACCTCGTTGCCGTGCGACGCATCGGTGGGCTGCGGGGCCAGCACTTCGTCGAGCAGGCTGCCACCGCCGAGCTGACCGAGCAGCCCGCCGAGCCCTTCGAGTCCCGCCGGCTGCGCCTGGGCCTGGTTCTTGAAGCCACCGAGGATGGCGGGCAGCAGTGCGTCGGCACCGCTGGCCACCTGCCGCTCGTCGACGCCGAGTTCGCGCGCCATCGATTGCAGGCCGCCCATCTGGGCGAGGAGTTCGGTGATCTGCATGGTCTTGCTCTCCAGTCAAGGACCCCAGCGGCGCCGTCGGCGCCTGAACTGAGCACCGTCCCATGGTACGGCCTGACGGTGGACGCGTCGACACTCACGAAGCCCCGCGCCGGTTCGGCGTCCTCGGGGTAGCACAGCGTCAGCTGGCGCGGCACGGCTGCCGGGTGGTCCTGCACCCATACGCTGGAGTCCATGGTCACCACGTCGGCCGGGACCTCACGACCCGGCACCGGGTGGACGCCGTCGAGCAGATCGGGCAGGTCGGGGCAGGTCGGAGCAGGTGCCGCGCGCCGCAGCGGGCCCCGTGGGCCCACGCGCCGACGTCGCGCCCTCGACCCGGTGCCGTGCCTACCGGGCCTTTTCGAACGGCAGCAAGGAGCTCGCCAGCACGCGCACCCGCGCCAGACACTGGCCGTTGGCTTCGGAGAACTTGTTCAGGTCGCCCATCTCGCAGCGATCGCCGCCCCCCACCTGCAGCCGGGCGATCTCGGCGCAGGCGATGCCGCCGAAGCGCAGCGAACGCCGGCTCTGGTCGCCGGGACGGATGCGACCGAAGCTGGCCGTCTGCGCGTTGTAGGCCACGTCGTTGGCGCGGTAGACGGTGAACTGCGGCACCAGGCTGCCGATCTCGTAGGGCAAGGTGTTGGTCAGGACGAACTCGAAGCGGCAGCCCCCGGGCACGTCCAGGCGCTGCTCGAGCATCAACTCGGCCTGGGGCTGGTCCTTGGCCGGCGCCGAGGCGGCGGCACCGGCAGCGGCCGAGCCCAGATAGCGCCAGGTGCCGTCGTCCTTGAGCAGGATGCTGCGGCCCTGAGCGTCCTTGAGTTCGAAGTCGGCCCGGGCCGCCGGCAAGCACATGGCCACCAGGGCCAGCGCCCCCAGCACCGTTCTCGGCCACGTCGTCTTCATCGTCATGTCTTCGTCCTTGGAACACGCGCGTGCCGGCCCCGGGCGGGGCCGACGCAGCGAGTATCGCCGCCCGACGCCGGGGTGACCGCGGTCGAAACTCACGGCTTGCGCGGCGGCGTCAACCGACGCGCACCACGAAGCGCCCGCGCATCTGCCCGGCAATCAGCCGCTCGGCCACCGCGGGCGCGTCGGCCAGCGGCACCTCGCTCGTCATGCGCTCCAGCAAGGCCGGGTCGAGGTCGCGCGCCAGGCGGTCCCAGGCCATCTGACGGCGGGCGCGGGGCGCCATCACGCTGTCCACGCCGGCCAGCGTGACGCCGCGCAGGATGAACGGCGCCACGCTCGCCGGCAGGTCCAGGCCCTGCGCCAGGCCGCAGGCGGTGACGATGCCACCGTAGCGTGTCTGCGCCAGCGCATTGGCCAGCGTGTGGCTGCCCAGCGCGTCCACCACGCCGGCCCAGCGCTCCTTCTGCAGCGGCTTGCCTGCGGCGGCCAGTTCGGCGCGGTCGATCACCGTCGCGGCCCCCAGCGCCTTCAGGTAGTCGGCTTCCTGGGGCTTGCCGCTGGCCGCGGTGACGCGGTGGCCCAGGCGCGACAGCAGCGCAATGGCCACGCTGCCCACGCCGCCGGTGGCACCGGTGACGAGCACCTCACCGTCGCCGGGCTGCAGGCCGTGGTGTTCCAGCGCCAGCACGCACAGCATGGCGGTGTAGCCGGCGGTGCCGATGGCCATGGCCTGGCGCGGTGTGAAGGCGGCGGGCAACCTCACCAGCCAGTCGCCCTTGAGCCGGGCGCGTTCGGCCAGGCAGCCCCAGTGCGTTTCGCCCACGCCCCAGCCGTTGTGCACGAAGCGCTCGCCCGGCTGCCAGCCGGGGTGGCGACTTTCCAGCACCGTGCCGGCGCCGTCGATGCCCGGCACCATGGGCCAGGTCCGCACCACCGGGCCCTTGTTCGTGAGCGCCAGCGCGTCCTTGTAGTTGACGGTGGAATATTCGGGCTGCACCAGCACGTCGGCCTGTTCCCAGCCGGGCAGGCGCGATTCGTCGAGCGTGGTCAGGCCGGCGCGGAAGCCGGCATCGTCTTTTTCCAGTAGCAAGGCCTTGAACATGGTGCCTCTTTTGGTTGGGGTTCGAATCCGTGATGCTGCCGCGTCCCGGCGTCGACGGCAAGGACTGGACCGCGGCAACGGCAGACGCAACGGGACGGCGCCGATGCGGCGCGGCCTGTTATCCTGCGCCGCCTCGCCATGATCCACGCTGCCCTTCGCCCCGTCGCCCTGATGCTGAGCCTGACCTGGCTCGTGCCGGCGTGGGCGGCGCCCGAGGGACCCGAGGGACCCGAGGCGCCCGAGGCGGCGATCGTGGCCCCGGCGCCCGTCGAGGCCGCCGTTCAGGTCCTGCACGACTGGGGCCAGGCGGCAGCCAGCGCCAGCGACCGAGCCCCTGGCCTTCGTGCGCCACGTCGGCGACGCGGCCTCCGGGCTGGTGCTGTCGGCCATGCACTACATCGGCGTGCCCTACCGTCGCGGCGGCATGTCGGCCGACCACGGCTTCGACTGCAGCGGCTTCACCCGCTACATCTTCGAAAACAGTCTGGGCCTGGTGTTGCCGCGGCGCGCCGACGCGCAAGCGCGCGACGCGGGCCTGCGGAAGGTGCCGCGCCACGACCTGCAGCCCGGCGACCTGGTGTTCTTCAACACCATGCGGCGCGCCTTCTCGCACGTGGGCATCTATGTCGGCAATGGCCGTTTCATCCACGCGCCGCGCAGCGGCGGCGAGGTGCGCGTGGAGGACATGCGCCAGGCCTACTGGTCCAAGCGCTTCAACGGCGCGCGCCGCGCTGCACCGTCCGAAACCGCTTTCGCAGCGCGGCCTTGAGCAGCGGCGGCGAAGCCGCGGCGGCACAATCGGCACCATGGGTGAGACCTTCATACCGCTGGCCGACCTGCGCTATGCCGCCGAGCGGCCGCGCATTCCCGAAGGCGCCGCGCCGCCGAACGGCCTGCTTGCCGACCGCCTGGGCCGGCCGCTGCGCGACCTGCGCATCTCGGTCACCGACCGCTGCAACTTCCGCTGCAGCTACTGCATGCCCAAGGAGGTGTTCGACAAGGCCTACAAGTTCCTGCCGCACGATTCGCTGCTGAGCTTCGAGGAGATCTCGCGCACGGCGCGCCTGTTCGTGGCCCACGGCGTGGGCAAGCTGCGGCTGACCGGCGGCGAGCCGCTGCTGCGCAAGAACCTGGAACGGCTCGTCGAGCAGCTGGCCGCGCTGCGCACGGCGTCGGGCGAGCCGCTGGACATCACGCTCACCACCAACGGCTCGGTCCTCGAACGCAAGGCCGATGCGCTTCGCGCGGCCGGACTGAAGCGCGTGACGGTGAGCCTGGACGCGCTGGACGATGCCATCTTCCGGCGCATGAACGACGTCGACTTTCCGGTCGCCGACGTGCTGCGCGGCATCGACGCCGCGCTGCGCGCCGGGCTGTCGCCGGTCAAGATCAACATGGTCGTCAAGCGCGGCACCAACGACCACGAGATCGTGCCGCTGGCGCGCCATGTGCGCGACCGCTACGGCCCGGGCGTGATCCTGCGCTTCATCGAGTACATGGACGTCGGCGCCACCAACGGCTGGTGCATGGACGAGGTGCTGCCCTCGGCCGACGTGGTGCGGCGGCTGTCGCAGGACTTCCCGCTGGAGCCGCTGGATCCCAATACGTACGGCGAGACCGCCGAACGCTGGCGTTACGTGGACGGCGGCGGCGAGATCGGCGTCATCAGCAGCGTCACGCAGGCCTTCTGCCGCGACTGCAACCGCGCCCGCTTGTCCACCGAAGGCAAGCTCTTCCTGTGCCTGTTCGCCAGCCGCGGCCACGACCTGCGCGCCCTGCTGCGCGGCGGTTGCAGCGACGAACAGATCGCCGCGGCGATCGGTCTCGTCTGGAGCGAGCGCGAGGACCGTTATTCGGAACTGCGCGGTGCCGGCACCGCCGCGCCCGGCAGCGGGGAACGCCGCGTGGAGATGCACTACATCGGCGGCTGAGTCCGGCACTCCCAGGCAAGCTCTGCATGGCTCCCTCTTCCGCGTGCGGGAGAGGGTTGGGGTGAGGGCCGTTCGCTCGGTCGCTTACCTCAATCGGCCCCGGCCTGCGCCAGTTCCGGCGTTTCGATCTCGCCCGGCACCTTGCGCCGTGCCAGCAACGTGTAGACCGTGGGCACGACGAAGATCGTGAGCAGCGTACCGATGCTCATGCCGCCCACGATGACCCAGCCGATCTGCTGCCGGCTCTCGGCGCCGGCGCCGCTGGCCAGCGCCAGCGGCAGCGCGCCCAGCACCATGGCACCGGTGGTCATGAGAATGGGGCGCAGGCGCAAGCTGGCGGCCTCGACCACGGCGTCCAGCGTCTCCTTGCCCTGCTTGCGCAACTGGTTGGAGAACTCCACGATCAGGATGCCGTGCTTGGTGATCAGCCCCACCAGCGTGATGAGCCCGATCTGCGAAAACACATTCAGCGTGCCGCCCGACCACTTCAGTGCCAGCAGCGCACCCACCATCGACAAGGGCACGGCCAGCAGGATGACGAAGGGGTCGACATAACTTTCGAACTGCGCCGCCAGCACCAGGAAGATGAACAGCAGCGCCAGCACGAAGACCAGCCCCAGCGCACCCGAAGAGGCCCTGAACTCGCGGCTGACGCCGTTCAGTTCGGTGGCGTAGCCAGCCGGCAGCAGGCGCGCCGCCGCCTCGTCCATGAAGGCCAGCGCCTCGCCCAGCGAATAGTCGGGCGTCAGGCTGGCCGTGATGGTGACGCTGCGGCGCTGGTTGAAGTGGTTGAGCTCGCGCGGGCTGACCGCCTCGCGCACCTTGACCAGCGAAGACAAGGGCACCATGGTGTCGCCACGGCCGCGCACGAAGAGCTTCTCGATGTCGTCGGGCGTGGCCCGGCCCCGGCCTTCGGTCTGCACGATGACGTCGTACTGTTCGGCGTCGCGCTTGTAGCGCGTGACCACGCGGCCGCCGAGCATGCTTTCCACCGTGCGCGCCACGGCGTCGACCGAAACGCCCATGTCGGCGGCGCGCACGCGGTCGACCTCGATGAAGATCTCGGGCTTGTTCAGCTGCAGGTCCATGTCGGGCTGCACGAAGCCCGGATTGCGCCGCATCTCGCCCAGCATGGCCTGCGCCGCGCTCGCCATGTTTTCGTAGCTGTCGCCGCTGACGATGACGTAGTTCACCGGCTGCGAACGGAAGCCCTGGCCCAGGCTGGGCGGTGTCACCGGAAAGGCGGTGACGCCGGGCAGCGCCATGAACTGCGGCACCAGCTTGCGCGCCAGCTCCTGGGTGGTGATGTCGCGTTCGCTCCAGTCCTTGGTGCGCAGCACGCCGAAGGCGCTCGACACCTGGCCGCCACCGATGAAAAGGAAGCGGCGGTCGAATTCTTCGTACTGCGAAGTGATCGAGTCCAGCGCGTCCAGGTAGCGCGCGGTGTATTCCAGCGTGGCGCCGTCGGGGGCGCGGATCGGCATGGCGATGACGCCGCGGTCTTCCATCGGCGAAAGCTCGCTCTTGGCGTTGCTGAACAGCCACCAGCTTCCGGCCGCCGAAGCCAGCATCACCGCCACCATGAGCCAGCGCGCACCCAGCGTCCAGCGCAGCACGCGCGTATAGCCGGCCGTCAGCCGTACCAGTGCCGCTTCCATGCCGCGGTCGAAGCGGCCGGGCGCCGGGTTGTGCCGCAGCAGCTTGCTGCACATCATGGGCGTGAGCGTGAGCGCCACGAAACCCGACACCAGCACCGCGCCGGCCAGTGTGAGCGCAAATTCGCTGAACAGCCGCCCGGTCCGACCTGGCGTGAAAGCCAGCGGCGCGAAGACCGCGGCCAGCGTCAGCGTCATGGCGACGACGGCGAAGCTGATCTCGCGCACGCCCTTGAGCGCGGCCTGGAAAGGCGGGAGCCCGTCCTCGATATGGCGGTAGACGTTTTCCAGCACCACGATGGCGTCATCCACCACCAGGCCGATGGCCAGCACCAGCGCCAGCAACGTCAGCGTATTGACGGTGAATCCGGCCAGCGCGATGAGTGCGAAGGCACCGACCAGGCTGACCGGAATCGTCACCAGCGGAATGATCGAGGCGCGAAACGTGCGCAGGAAGACGAAGACCACCAGCGCCACCAGCACCACGGCCTCGGCCACGGTGGTGAAGACGGCCTTGATCGAGCGGTCGATGAAGACCGACAGGTCGTTGGCCTGCACCACCGTCACCGACGGCGGCAGGTCGCGCTGGATCAGCGGCATCACGGCGCGCACGCCGTCGGCCACTTCCAGCGGGTTGGCGGTGGCGTTGCGTATGATGCCGGTGCTGATGGAAGGAATGCCGTTGAGCCGCACCCGGCTGCGCTCGTTGGCTGCCGCCTCTTCCACGCGCGCCACGTCGCGCAGGCGCACGGTGTAGCCGCCGGCGGTCTTCAGAGCGATCTCGTTGAACTGCGCCACCGTATTGAGGTCGGTGCGGGCGGTGACGCTGAATTCGCGCTGCTGGCTTTCGATGCGGCCGGCCGGCACTTCCAGGTTCTGCCGCCGCAGCGCGTCTTCCACGTCCTGCACCGTCAGCGCGTAGGAAGCCAGGCGGTCGGGGTCGATCCAGATGCGCATGGCGTATTCGCGGTCGCCGCCGATCTGCACGTCGGCCACGCCGGGCACCGTCTGCAGGCGCGGCTTGACGACGCGCTTGATGAGGTCGGTGAGCTCCAGCGTGCCCATGGTTTCGCTGGTGTAGGCCAGCCAGATGGTGGGCGTGGCGTCGGCCTCTACCTTGGCGATCACGGGTTCGTCGGCAGCGTCGGGCAGGCGGCCGCGCACACGCGCGACGCGGTCGCGCACTTCGGCCGCCGCGGTGTCGGGGTCCTTGCTGAGCTTGAAGCGCACCGTGATCTGGCTGAGTTCGGTGCGCGAGACCGAGGTGATGATGTCCACGCCGTCGATGCCGGCGATGGAGTCCTCCAGCGGCTTGGTGACCTGCGACTCGATGACCTCGGAAGACGCGCCGACGAGCCGCGTGCTGACGTTGACCAGCGGCTCGTCGATGCGCGGGTATTCGCGCAGGCTCAGCTGGTTGAACGAGACCAGCCCGATCAGGATCAGCAGCAGCGACATCACGCTGGCCAGCACCGGCCTGCGGATGGAGATTTCCGAAAGCTTCATCGCTCGTCCCCTGGCGGCCAGGCCTCCCGCACCGTCACGGCTGCGCCGCCCGCGCGGCGGAAGCGGCAGGTCCGGCGGCACGCGCGCCGCCTGCGGGCGCACCCACCTTCGACAGATCGATCACGCGCACGGGCAGGTTGTCGCCGCGCAGCAGTCGCGCCTGGCCGGCGGTGGCGATGACGTCGCCCGCCCGCAGGCCTTCGACGATTTCCACCTTGCCCGGCAGCCGCAGGCCGATCTTCGCCTCCAGGCGTTGCGCCAGCTTCTGCCCGTCGGGGCCGTCGACGACGCGGAAGATGAACTGCTTCGAACCCAGCGGCACCAGCGCCTCTTCAGGCACCACGACGGCGCCCTGGCGCACGGCAAACACCACGCGCGGGCGCGCGAACATGCCGGGCTTGAGCAAGGCACCGGGGTTGTCCACCTGGGCCAGCACCTGCAGCGCGCGGCCATTGGCGTCGACCTGGGAGTCCACCGCCAGCACCCGGCCCTGGAAACTGCGGCCCGGCAGCGCGTCCACGGCCACCTCAACGTCCTGGCCGGCACGCAGGCGGCCGATATAGCGCTCGGGCAGCGCAAACTGCACCCGCAGCGCACCCAGGTCCTCGATATTGACGATTTCGGCCCCGTCCTTGACATAGTCGCCCACGGCAACCCGCTTCAGCCCGGCGGTGCCGGCAAACGGCGCCAGCACGCGCATGCGTGCCAGTTGCGCCTGCGCCAGCGCCACCTGGGCCTGCGCCACCTGCAGCGCGGCGGCATTCTGGTCCACCGCGCTCTGGGTCACGAAATTCTGCGCCAGCAGGTCGCGGCTGCGCTCAAGGTTGGTGCGCGCGATGCTGGCCTGCGCCTCGGCCTGCTGCAGTTGCGCCTGCTGCAAGGTGTCGTCCAGCTGCACCAGCAACTGGCCGCGGCTGACGCGCTGGCCGTCCTCGAAACCCAGGCGCGCAATGCGGCCGCTGACCTCGGGCCGCAGCATCACGCCCTGGCGCGAACGCAGCGACCCCACGGCCTGCACATCGTCGGTCAGCGCCATGGCCTCGGCCGTGGCCACTTCCACGGCCACAGGGCCGCCGGGCCCCCGGGCCGGTGCGCCGGCCTGCGGCGCAGCGCCGGTGGACGACGCAGCGCCCGGCACGGGCTGCGCCTGCTGCGGCTGCTGCTGCCACCACCAGGCGCCGCCGCCGGCGAGCGCCATGCCGACAAGGGCCACCACGGTGTGGGTCTTATTCAAGGGCAGTCTCTCGCGACGACATCGAACCTTTGACTGTAACGATCCCGGGCCGCCCGCGCTTGCGCGGGGTCGACGCGGGCCGCAGCCCGGGCGTCAGGCCCGCACCGAGTCGACGCCGCGGTTGGCCAGCCGGTCGGCGCGTTCGTTGCCGGGATCGCCCGAGTGGCCCTTGACCCAGCGCCAGTGCACCTCGTGCCGGGCATTCAGCTCGTCCAGCCGCCGCCACAGTTCGGCGTTCTTCACCGGTTGCCGGTTCGTCGTCATCCAGCCGCGCGCCTTCCAGTTGTGGATCCAGCTCGTGATGCCGTCCTTCACATAGGCGCTGTCGGTGTAGAGCGTGACCTTGCAGTGGCGCTTCAGCGAGGCCAGCGCCTCGATCACGGCCGTGAGCTCCATGCGGTTGTTGGTGGTGAGCGGCTCGCCGCCGAAGAGTTCCTTCTCGCGCTCGCCGCTCTTCAGCCAGGCGCCCCAGCCGCCGGGGCCGGGGTTGCCGCGGCAGGCACCGTCGGCGTAAATGATGACCGGCACCGGCTCGCTCATCAGGACTCCAGTTCCACCTCGGCGCGCGCCGGTTCGCGCCGGCGGTTGGCCACCACGGCCGGCGCGGCATGGGTCTTGCGCTTCTCGTCGCGCAGCAGCCCCACCAGGCGCATGCCGCGCACGCGCTTGACGGCGACCAGGAAATAAACCGCGCCCAGCACCGGCCACCAGCGGTCGCCCACGCGGTCCATCCAGGCGAATCGCTGCAGCCACTGTTCGCTGCGCATCGGCGGCCGCCAGCAGCCGAAGCGCCCGGCCTCGACCTCGAAGCTCAGCAGCCGCAGCCAGTCGCGCAGCCGCCAATAGCCGATGAATTCGCCGGAGCGCGGCAGGTACAGATTCTGGTCGCGGCCGAAGCCCAGTCCGCGCCGCAGGTGCCCGGCGCGCTGGCGCAGGCCCCACAGGCTGGCCGGGTTGAAGCCGGCGATGACGACGCGACCCTCGGGCACCAGCACGCGCTCCACCTCGCGCAGCGTCTGGTGCGGGTCGCGCGCCAGCTCCAGTGCGTGCGGCAGCACCACGAGGTCGATGCTGGCGTCCGGGAACGGCAGGGCCTCGAAGTCGCAGTGCAGGCTGACCGGCTCGTGCGCCGGCATCGTGGTGATCATCGAGTCCAGCGGCGGC
Source organism: Rubrivivax sp. (assembly GCA_034522875.1). Lineage (GTDB taxonomy): Bacteria > Pseudomonadota > Gammaproteobacteria > Burkholderiales > Burkholderiaceae_C > Rubrivivax. Next base: position 85,240 of record JAXHKY010000020.1, read on the forward strand.
GGCATCGGCAGCGCCTCGGGCACCACCAGCGAATCACTCGCCACCCAGCGGTGCGGCATGCGGTTGGCACGCAGGCCATCGAGTTCGGGCAGCCCCAGCTGCAGGGCATGAAAGCCGAAGGCGTCGGTCACCGCATGATCGAGCCGGTCCTGCTCCCAGGCCAGCACATGGCGGCCCGGCGCAGTTCTCAGCCAGACCCCCATCTCTATAATCGATTCGTCTCTCGTCATGATGAACCTGATCGCCCTGCCCGCCTTCGCCGACAACTACATCTGGATGCTTCACGACGGCACAAGAGCCGTGGTGGTGGATCCGGGCGATGCGGCACCCGTGTGTGCCGCGCTCGATGCCCACGGTCTCGTACTCGCGGCGATTCTAGTGACGCACCACCACCCCGACCACGTGGGCGGCATCGCCGGGCTGCGCCCGCAGTTGCAGGGCCCTGTCTTCGGTCCGGCGCGCGAGAAGATCCCCGCGCCGTTCACGCCGCTGCGCGACGGTGACGCCATCGAGGTCATCGGTCTGCACTTCAAGGTGCTCGACGTGCCCGGCCACACCGCCGGGCATATCGCCTACTTCGAGCCAGGCCAAGCCTTGCCGGGCATCGCGGCACCGATCCTGTTCTGCGGCGATACGCTGTTTTCCGCCGGCTGCGGCCGCCTGTTCGAAGGCACCCCCGGCCAGATGTTCGATTCGCTGGCCAGGCTGGCCGCGCTGCCGGCCGAGACCCAGGTCTGCTGCACGCACGAATACACGCTGTCCAATCTGCGCTTCGCAGCGGCGGTGGAGCCCGGCAATGCCGAGCGCGCGGCGTATGAGGCGCGCTGCCGCGAACTGCGCGCCGCCGAGTTGCCCACGCTGCCGTCGGCCATCGGTCGCGAACGGCAGATCAATCCCTTTCTGCGCTGCGACGCGCCCGAGGTCGTGGCCGCGGCGCAGGCGCAGGGCGCCGCCAGCAACCAGCCCGTGGCCGTCTTCACGGCGCTGCGCGAATGGAAGAACCGATTCTCATGATCCCTTTCCCCCTGCAGGCGCACGGATGGCCGCTCTTGCGCCAGCTGGCCTCGTCGGCCACGGTGACCTTGGCCGGCCTGGTGGCCGGCTGCGCCGGCCTGCCGGCGACCGAATCGGCCCCGGCTGACAACCCCGTTGCGACGGCCGCTCCCTCCGAGCAGGAATTTGGCGCCCTGGAGGTCAGCGCCCCGCCGCAAAGGCCCGCAGTCGACGACGTGCTGGCCCCGCTGCAGCCCCGCACCCGCCTCGACCCCGAACAGGACGCCGAGCGCAGCAACCTCTGGCAGCGCGTGCGCGACGGTTATGCCATGCCGACACTGGAAGGTGAACTGGTGCAGAAGTGGGAGCAGTGGTACGCCAGCCGCCCCGACTACGTGCAACGCATGACAGAACGCGGCGGCCGCTACCTCTTCCACATCGTCGAGGAAGTCGAATTGCGCGGCCTGCCCAGCGAACTGGCCTTGCTTCCCTTCATCGAGAGTGCCTTCAATCCGCAGGCTGTCTCCAGCGCGCGGGCCTCGGGCATGTGGCAGTTCATGCCCGCCACGGGCAAGGACTTCGAGCTGCAGCAGAACCTGTTTCGCGACGACCGCCGCGACGTGCTGGCCTCCACCCGCGCCGCGCTGGACTACCTGCAGCAACTGCACGCGCAGTTCGGCGACTGGCAACTGGCGCTGGCGGCCTACAACTGGGGCCAGGGCAACGTGCAGCGCGCGGTCGACCGCAACCGCAAGGCCGGCCTGCCCACCGACTACGCCAGCCTGAGAATGCCGGAGGAGACGCGCAACTATGTGCCCAAGCTGCAGGCGGTGATGAATATCGTGGCCAGACCCGAGGTCTACGGCCTGGTCTTGCCGCCGCTGGAGAACCACCCGTTTTTCCTGACCGTGTCGATCGAACGCGACATCGACGTCGCGCTGGCTGCGGCATTGGCGGGCTTGCCGCTGGAGGAGTTCCTTCACCTCAACCCACAACACAACAAGCCGGTGATCCTGGCCGCAGGTACGCCGCATTTGCTGCTGCCGTACGACCACGCCAACCGCTTCCTGCGCCGACTGGCCCTGCATGCCGGTCCCACCGCCACCTGGACGGCCTGGGTGGCGCCGACCACCTTGAAACCGGCCGAGGCCGCAAAGCGCGTGGGCATGACCGAGGCCCGCCTGCGTGAAGTCAATCGCATTCCCCCGCGCATGCTGGTGCGTGCGGGCTCGACGCTGCTGGTCCCGCGCGCCAACCACCGCGACACCGACGTGGCCGAGCATATCGCCCACACCGCAGCGCTCTCGCTGGCGCCTGAAGCCCGACCGCAGCGCCGCGTGGTGGTCAAGGCGCGCAAAGGCGACAGCGTGGTCACGGTGGCACGCCGCATGGGTGTCAGCGTGTCGCAGGTGGCGCAATGGAACAAGGTCGGCGTGCGCGCCAGTTTCAAGCCGGGACAGCACGTCGTCGTCATGCTGC
>JAXHKY010000021.1:0-92215 GCA_034522875.1 Rubrivivax sp.
TGACCTCGTCGACCTGCTTGGCGACGGTATTGCCTTCCTCCACGTTCTCGAACTTCGCCCGGCCGGCGAATTCGGTGATGATGGGGCGCGTCAACGGGTCCCAGGTCGCCAGCACGGTGCCGGCCTTGACCTGCTGGTCGGGCTTGATGTTCAGCGTGGCGCCGTAGGGCAGCTTGTGGCGCTCACGCTCGCGGCCGTGTTGGTCGCTGATGACGATCTCGCCAGAACGCGAGATCACCACCAGCACACCCTTGCCGTTGGTCACGTAGCGCATGGTGGCGTTGAAGCCGATGACACCGTCGCTCTTGGCGTCGATGCTGCTGGCCACTGCCGCGCGCGAAGCCGCACCACCGATGTGAAAGGTGCGCATCGTCAACTGCGTGCCGGGCTCGCCGATCGACTGCGCCGCGATGACGCCGATGGCCTCGCCCACGTTGACCAGCCCGCCGCGACCGAGGTCGCGGCCGTAGCACTTGGCGCAGATGCCGAATCGCGTGTCGCAGGTCAACGCGGTACGCACCTTGACCTCGTCGACGCCGGCGGCTTCCAGCACGTCGATGGTTTCCTCGTCGAGCATCTCGCCGGCCGGCACCATGACTTCCTGCGACTCGGGATGCAGCACCTCGATGGCGGTGACGCGGCCCAGGATGCGGTCGCGCAGGCTCTCGATGACCTCGCCGCCTTCGACCAGCGCGCGGCGGTTCATGCCGTTCTGCGTGCCGCAGTCGTTCTCGATCACGACCAGATCCTGCGTCACGTCGACCAGGCGGCGTGTCAGGTAGCCCGAGTTGGCCGTCTTCAGCGCCGTGTCGGCCAGGCCCTTGCGCGCGCCATGGGTCGAGATGAAGTACTGCAGGACGTTCAGGCCTTCGCGGAAGTTGGCCGTGATCGGCGTCTCGATGATCGAGCCGTCGGGCTTGGCCATCAGGCCGCGCATGCCGGCCAGCTGTCGGATCTGCGCCGCCGAGCCGCGGGCGCCGGAGTCGGCCATCATGTAGATGGAGTTGAACGACTCCTGGTCCACGAGCTTGCCGTGGCGGTCGGTGACCTTTTCCTTGGAGAGCTGGGCCATCATGACCTTGCCCACCTCGTCACCGGTCTTGCCCCAGATGTCGACGACCTTGTTGTAGCGCTCGCCGGCGGTCACCAGACCGCTCACGTACTGCTGCTCGATCTCCTTGACCTCCTTCTCGGCGCGCTCGATCAGGCCCGGCTTCTCCTTGGGCACGAGCATGTCGTCGATGCTGATCGAGATGCCGGCCCGCGTGGCCAGCCGGAAGCCGCTCTGCAGCAGCTTGTCGGCGAAGATCACGGTGTCCTTCAGGCCGCACTTGCGGAACGACACGTTGATCAGCCGCGAGATCTCCTTCTTCTTCAGCGCCTTGTTGATATTGCTGAACGGCAGGCCCTTGGGCAGGATCTCCGACAACAGCGCACGGCCCACCGTGGTGGCCACGAGCGAGGTGTGCGGCTCGAACTCGCCGCTGTCCTTGTCCTTCACCCACTCGGTCATGCGCACGCTGATCCGGGCCGTGACCTCGACCACGCCGTTGTCCAGCGCGCGCTGCAGTTCCTGCATGTCGGCGAAGACCATGCCTTCGCCCTTGCCGTTGATGCGCTCGCGGGTGGCGTAATACAGGCCCAGCACCACGTCCTGCGAAGGCACGATCGACGGTTCGCCGTTGGCCGGGAACAGCACGTTGTTGGACGCCAGCATCAGCGTGCGAGCTTCCATCTGCGCCTCGATGGACAGCGGCACGTGCACGGCCATCTGGTCGCCGTCGAAGTCGGCGTTGAAGGCCGAACACACCAGCGGATGCAGCTGGATCGCCTTGCCCTCGATCAGCACCGGCTCGAAGGCCTGGATGCCCAGGCGGTGCAGCGTCGGCGCGCGGTTCAGCAGCACCGGGTGTTCCTTGATGACTTCTTCGAGGATGTCCCAGACCACCGGCGTGCCGGACTCGACTTCCTTCTTCGCCGCCTTGATGGTGGTGGCGATGCCCATCGCCTCCAGGCGGCTGAAGATGAAGGGCTTGAACAGCTCGATGGCCATCAGCTTGGGCAGGCCGCACTGGTGCAGCTTGAGCGTGGGGCCGACCACGATGACCGAACGGCCGGAATAGTCGACGCGCTTGCCCAGCAGGTTCTGGCGGAAGCGACCGCCCTTGCCCTTGATCATGTCGGCCAGCGACTTCAGCGCGCGCTTGTTGGCACCCGTCATGGCCTTGCCGCGGCGGCCGTTGTCCAGCAGGCTGTCCACGGCTTCCTGCAGCATGCGCTTTTCGTTGCGCACGATGATCTCGGGCGCCTTCAGCTCCAGCAGCCGCGCCAGGCGGTTGTTGCGGTTGATGACGCGGCGGTAGAGGTCGTTCAGGTCGCTGGTGGCGAAGCGGCCGCCATCCAGGGGAACGAGCGGGCGCAGGTCGGGCGGCAACACCGGCAGCACCTCCAGCACCATCCACTGCGGCTTGATGCCGCTCTTCTTGAACGCCTCCAGCACCTTCAGCCGCTTGCTGTTCTTCTTGATCTTGAGCTCGGAGCCGGTCATGTCGTTGCGGATCTTGTCGATCTCCGCGTCGATGTCCATTTCCTCGAGCAGCTTGCGCACACCCTCGGCGCCCATCATGGCGACGAACTCGTCACCGAACTCGGCGTGCTTGGCTTCGAAGTCGTCCTCGCTCATGATGCTGAACTTCTTCAGCGGCGTCATGCCGGGGTCAACGACGACATAGGCCTCGAAATACAGCACGCGCTCGATGTCGCGCAGCGTCATGTCGAGCACCAGGCCCAGGCGCGAAGGCAGGCTCTTCAGGAACCAGATGTGCGCGCACGGTGCGGCCAGGTCGATGTGGCCCATGCGCTCGCGGCGCACCTTGGTCTGCGTCACTTCGACGCCGCACTTCTCGCAGATCACGCCGCGGTGCTTCAGGCGCTTGTACTTGCCGCACAGGCACTCGTAGTCCTTGATCGGACCGAAGATCTTGGCGCAGAACAGGCCATCCCGCTCCGGCTTGAAGGTGCGGTAGTTGATGGTCTCGGGCTTCTTCACCTCGCCGAACGACCAGCTGCGGATCTTCTCCGGCGAGGCCAGGCCGATGCGGATGGCATCGAAATGCTCGTCCGGGGTGAATTGCTTGAAAAGGTCGAGTAGTCCCTTCATGCGTGTAGCTCCTTAGTTCTTTTCGAGTTCGATGTCGATGCCCAGGGAGCGGATCTCCTTGACCAGGACATTGAACGATTCCGGCATGCCGGCTTCGATGGCGTGTTCGCCCTTGACGATCGACTCGTAGACCTTGGTGCGGCCATTCACGTCGTCGGACTTGACGGTGAGCATTTCCTGCAGGATGTACGAAGCACCGTAGGCTTCCAGCGCCCAGACTTCCATCTCACCGAAGCGCTGGCCGCCGAACTGCGCCTTGCCACCCAGCGGCTGCTGCGTGACCAGGCTGTACGGGCCGGTGGACCGCGCGTGCATCTTGTCGTCCACCAGGTGGTGCAGCTTCAGCACGTGCATGTAGCCCACGGTGACCGGGCGCTCGAAGGCCTCGCCGGTGCGGCCGTCATGCAGTGTGGCCTGGGTGCGCGTGGCATTCAGGCCCTTCTTCTGCGCAATGTCGTCCGGGTAGGCCAGGTGCAGCATGGCTCGGATCTCCTCCTCGGCCGCACCGTCGAAGACTGGCGTGGCGAAGGGCACGCCCTGGCTCAGATTGCCGGCCATCTCGCGCACCTCGTCGTCGCTGAGCTGGTCCAGGCTCTCGGTCTTGCCGCCGGACTTGTTGTAGAGCTCGTCGAGGAACTTGCGCAGTTCGGCCGCCTTGGCCTGCTCCTGCAGCATGTTGCCGAGTCGCTGGCCGATGCCCTTGCCGGCCCAACCCAGGTGCACCTCCAGCACCTGGCCCACGTTCATGCGCGAAGGCACGCCCAGCGGGTTGAGCACGATGTCCACCGGCGTGCCGTCGGTCATGTAGGGCATGTCCTCGACCGCGACGATCTTGGACACCACGCCCTTGTTGCCGTGGCGGCCGGCCATCTTGTCGCCCGGCTGCAGGCGGCGCTTGACGGCCAGGTACACCTTCACCATCTTCAGCACGCCGGCCGGCAGTTCGTCGCCCTGCGTGAGCTTCTTGCGCTTTTCCTCGAACGCGAGGTCGAAGCTGTGGCGCGTCTGGTCGTTGGCGTTCTTGATGCTCTCCAGCTGGTTGGCCACGTCGTCGTCGGCCGGGCGGATGTCGAACCAGTGGTACTTCTCCACCGACTCGAGGTAGGCCTTGTCGATGACGGTGCCCTTCGCAATGCGGTTCGGACCGCCATTGGCGGGCTTGCCGACGAGCAGCTTCTCGATGCGGTCGAAGGCGTCGGCCTCGACGATGCGCAACTGGTCGTTCAGGTCCAGCCGGAAGCGCTTGAGCTCGTCGTCGATGATCTGCTGCGCGCGCTTGTCGCGCTGGATGCCTTCGCGGGTGAAGACCTGCACGTCGATAACGGTGCCGTTGGTGCCCTGGTCGACACGCAGGCTGGTGTCCTTCACGTCGGACGCCTTCTCGCCGAAGATGGCACGCAGCAGCTTTTCTTCCGGCGTCAGCGTGGTCTCGCCCTTGGGCGTGACCTTGCCCACCAGCACGTCGCCGGGGTTGACCTCGGCGCCGATGTAGACGATGCCGCTCTCGTCCAGCCGCGCCAGTTGCTGTTCGCTCAGGTTCGGGATGTCGCGCGTGATTTCTTCCGAGCCCAGCTTGGTGTCGCGCGCCATCACCACCAGTTCCTCGATGTGGATCGAGGTGTAGCGGTCTTCGGCGACGACCTTCTCGCTGATGAGGATCGAGTCCTCGAAGTTGTAGCCGTTCCAGGGCATGAACGCGATCAGCATGTTCTGGCCCAGGGCCAGTTCGCCCAGGTCGGTGCTGGCACCGTCGGCGATGACGTCCAGCGCCGCCACCGGGTCGCCGCGCTTGACGATCGGGCGCTGGTGGATGTTGGTGTTCTGGTTGCTGCGCTGGTACTTGATGAGGTTGTAGATGTCCACGCCCACTTCACCGGCCACCGTCTCGTTGTCGTTGACGCGGATGACGATGCGGTTGGTGTCGACATAGTCGACGACACCGCCGCGGCGTGCCGTGACCACGGTGCCGGAGTCGATCGCGGCCACCCGTTCCACACCCGTGCCGACGAAGGCCTTCTCGGGGCGCAGTACCGGCACCGCCTGCCGCTGCATGTTGGCGCCCATCAGCGCGCGGTTGGCGTCGTCGTGTTCCAGGAACGGCACCAGCGAGGCCGCCACCGAGACGATCTGCGTCGGCGCCACGTCCATGTACTGGATGCGCTCGGGCGAGGTCAGCACCGATTCGCCGTTCTCGCGCGCCGAGACCAGTTCGTCGATGAGCTTGCCCTGGCCGTCCAGGCCGGCGTTGGCCTGTGCGATGACGTACTTGCCTTCCTCGATGGCCGACAGGTAGTCGATCTGCATCGTCACCTTGCCGTCGACCACGCGGCGGTAGGGCGTTTCCAGGAAGCCGTATTCATTGAGTTGCGCGAACAGCGCCAGCGAATTGATGAGGCCGATGTTCGGACCTTCCGGCGTCTCGATCGGGCACACGCGGCCATAGTGGGTGGGGTGCACGTCGCGCACCTCGAAGCCGGCACGTTCACGCGTCAGGCCGCCCGGGCCCAGGGCCGAGACACGCCGCTTGTGCGTGATCTCGCTCAAGGGGTTGGTCTGGTCCATGAACTGCGACAGCTGGCTCGCCCCGAAGAACTCCTTGAGCGCGGCGCTGATCGGCTTGGAGTTGATCAGATCGTGCGGCATCAAGGCCTCGGTCTCGGCCTGTCCCAGACGTTCCTTGACTGCCTTCTCGATACGCGCCAAACCACTGCGATACTGGTTTTCAGCCAGCTCACCCACACAGCGCACGCGCCGGTTGCCGAGGTGGTCGATGTCGTCCACCTCGCCATTGCCGTTGCGCAGGTCGACCAGGATCTTGACGACGTCCAGGATGTCCTCGTTGGACAGCGTCATCGCGCCTTCGGGCGTGTCGCGGCCGACGCGGGCGTTGAACTTCATGCGGCCGACACGGCTCAGGTCATAGGTGTCGGCGCTGTAGAAGAGGCGATGGAACAGCGCTTCCACGGCGTCTTCGGTCGGCGGCTCGCCGGGGCGCATCATGCGGTAGATGGCCACACGCGCGGCCAGCTGGTCGGCGGTCTCGTCGCTGGCCAGCGTCTGGCTGATGTAGGCGCCCTGGTTCAGCTCGTTCGTGAACAGGCACTGGATTTCCTTGATGCCGGCCTGGCGCAGCTTCTTCAGCACCGCTTCGGTCAGCTCGTCGTTGGCCTTGGCCACGATCTCGCCGGTCTCGGCGTCGACCATGTTGCGCGCCAGCATGCGGCCCACCAGGTAGTCCTCGGGCACGCTCACGAAACCGGTGCCCGCGGCTTCGAGCTGCTTGACGTGGCGTGCGGTGATGCGCTTGTCCTTCTCGACGATGACGTTGCCGGCCTTGTCGGTGAGGTCGAACCGCGCCACCTCGCCTTTCAGCCGCTCGGGCACGAATTCCATCTGCGCGCCCGCGTCCATGAGGCGGAAGTGGTCGAAGACGAAGAAGTGCGACAGGATGGCCTCAGGCGTCAGGCCAATGGCCTTGAGCAGGATCGTCACCGGCATCTTGCGGCGGCGGTCGACGCGGAAATACAGGATGTCCTTGGGGTCGAACTCGAAGTCGAGCCAGGAACCGCGGTACGGAATGATGCGCGCGCTGAACAGCAGCTTGCCCGAGCTGTGCGTCTTGCCCTTGTCGTGCTCGAAGAAGACGCCGGGCGAGCGGTGCAGCTGACTGACGATCACGCGTTCGGTGCCGTTGACGATGAACGAGCCGTAGTCGGTCATGAGCGGCACTTCACCCATGTAGACCTCCTGCTCCTTGATCTCCTTGACGGCCTTCGCGGGGTGCGATTCGCGGTCGTAGATGATCATCTGCAGCTTGGCGCGCACGGCGGCGGCGAACGTCAGCCCGCGCTGCTGGCATTCGCGCACGTCGAACGGCGGCTTGGCGATGTTGTATTCGATGAACTTCATCTCGACAAACTGGTTGTGCGAGACGATCGGGAACGCCGACAGGAAAGCGGCCTGCAGGCCCTCGGGCTTGCGCTGGTTCGGTGGCACTTCCTTCTGCAGGAAGGCGACATAACTCTCCCTCTGCATGGTCAGCAGATAGGGCACGTTGAGGACACTTGCACGCTTGCCGAAGCTCTTGCGGATGCGCTTGCGCTCGGTATACGTGTAGGGGGTTGCTTGCGCCATTGAACTCTCCGTTTCGGGAACCCCGGCCTGGCCTTGGCGGGACTCCGTCGGCGACTGGCTAGTCAGGTGCCCCTAGGTGTCCGCTTCGCGGCCACCGTCCCACAAGGGGAGCGAGTCGACTCGGGACGGCCCGTCGTCGACTCCGGCATTGCACCTGAAAGCTTGGTGACAGGCCACTACCTGCCGCTGGCGGACAACCCCGGCATTGCACCGGAGTCCGACCAAACCTGTTCCCTGCAGTCGGATCAGAGAACACTTGCAAGCACCGCGATCGGCACTTGCAAGTGCTCCCCGGGGCGGGCCCCCGGGAGCACCCAGCGGGATTACTTGACTTCTGCCTTCGCGCCGGCGTCGAGCAGCTTCTTCAGAGCGGCTTCGGCATCGGCCTTGGGAATGGCTTCCTTCACGGCCTTGGGCGCGCCGTCGACCAGGTCCTTGGCTTCCTTCAGGCCCAGGCCCGTGAGTTCGCGCACGACCTTGATGACCGACACCTTGTTGGCGCCGGCTTCCAGCAGCATGACGTTGAATTCGGTCTTCTCTTCCACCGGCGCGGCGGCGGCGGCGCCGCCACCGGCGGCCGGGGCGGCCATGGAAGCGGCGGAAACGCCGAACTTCTCTTCGATGGCCTTGACCAGGTCGTTGAGTTCCATCACCGACATGCTGTCCATGGCGGTCAGGAATGTGTCTTTATCGAATGCCATTTGGGGTTCCTCGAAATAGGGGATTCAGAAATTGGGATGCTCGGGCCGAATCAGGCGGCGGCGGGCTCGGCCGGTGCGTCTGCCGACTCGGCTGGCGCTGGGCTCTGCTTTTGCACCACCGCGGCCAATACAGCTGCGAAACGCTGGATCGGCGACTTCAACAGGCCAGCCACCTGGGAGATCAGCACTTCGCGGCTCGGAATGGCTGCGAGGGCTTTGACGCCGTCCGCATCCAGTGCCTTGCCGGCGTAGGCGCCGCCCATGATCTTCAGCTTGTCGTTGCCCTTGGCGAAGTCGGCAACGACCTTCGCCGCGGCCACGGCATCCTCGGAAAAACCGTAGATCAGCGGGCCGACCATGGCACCCTGGGCCACCTCGAACGGCGTGCCGGCAACGGCGCGACGGGCCAGCGTGTTCTTCAGTACATGAAGGTACACGCCCTTGGCCCGCGCGTCGACGCGCAGCTTGTTCAGGTGCTCCACGGTGAGGCCACGGTATTCGGCCAGCGCGAGCGTCTGCGAACGCGCCACCTGCGCGGACACATCCGTGACCACGGCTGCCTTCTCGTTGCGATTGAGACTCAAGGTCTGCTCCTCACACAAAACGTGCCTTGCACTGCTGCGCGGCACAACGGGACATCAGCGACCTTCTGTTTCGGGAACCCAGAAAACGAGAACCTTTGCAGCGGGACCGCCATCTGCGCTGGCTCGGGGCCGCAAGGCCCTTCATTAAGAAGCTCCCGGACACCCCGGGCGCCTCGCCAGCGGTCTTGGATGACCTGGCCCCGTTGCCGTAAGCCAGCCCACCAATTCACCAGGCCGTGCGCCAGACCAGCGCGCAGCCCGTCAAGAAAATTCCTTACGCCGAGGCCTGTTCGGCGATCGAGCCGGTGTCCACGCGCACACCGACCCCCATGGTCGAAGACACCGCCACCTTGCGCAGGTAGACCCCCTTGCTGGTGGCCGGCTTGGCCTTGTTCAGCGCGTCGATCAGCGCGCGCAGGTTGGCCACCAGCTTGTCGTCGTCGAAGGAGCGGCGGCCGATGGTGCCGTGGATGATGCCGGCCTTGTCGACGCGGAACTGCACCTGGCCGGCCTTGGCATTGCGCACGGCCTGGGCCACGTCGGGCGTCACGGTGCCGACCTTCGGGTTCGGCATCAGGCCGCGCGGGCCCAGGATCTGGCCCAGCGTGCCGACGACGCGCATGGTGTCGGGGCTGGCGATGACGACGTCGAAATTCATGTTGCCGGCCTTGATCTCGGCCGCCAGGTCGTCCATGCCGACGATGTCGGCGCCAGCGGCCTTGGCTTCCTCGGCCTTGGCGCCTTGAGCGAACACGGCCACGCGCTTGGTCTTGCCGGTGCCGCTGGGCATGACGACGGCGCCGCGCACCACCTGGTCGGACTTCTTGGCGTCGATGCCCAGCTGCACGGCGACGTCGATGGACTCGTCGAACTTGGCGGTGGCGCACTGCTTGACGAGCGACAGCGCGTCGGAAAGCGGATACAGCCTGGTGCTCTCGACCTTGCCCTGCAGGGCCTTGGCCTTCTTTGTGAGTTGGGCCATGTTCAGACTCCTTCGACGATGAGGCCCATCGAACGGGCAGAGCCGGCGATGGTCTTCACCGCGGCGTCCATGTCGGCGGCGGTGAGGTCCTTGATCTTGGTCTTGGCGATTTCCTCGAGCTGGGCGCGCGTGACGGTGCCCACCTTCTCGATATGCGCCTTGCCCGAGCCCTTCTCGATCTTCGCCGCCTTTTTCAGCAGCACGGTCGCCGGCGGCGACTTGAGGATGAAGGTGAACGACTTGTCGGCATAGGCGGTGATCACCACCGGCAGCTTGAGCCCCGGCTCGTAACTCTGGGTTTGGGCGTTGAAGGCCTTGCAGAACTCCATGATGTTGAGGCCACGCTGGCCGAGTGCCGGCCCGATGGGCGGCGACGGATTGGCCTTGCCGGCCGGTACCTGCAGCTTGATGAAGCCGACGATCTTCTTTGCCATGGATGGCTCCTCGAGTTCAAGCGCCTGCCGGTTCGGCGGGCTCCTCGTCTATCGACCCTGGTGATGACGGCGCGCCGGGGTCGGGGCGGCGCGCCCGGGACTCAAAACGCTGCCGTCAGACCTTCTCGACCTGAGCGAAGTCCAGCTCCACGCCCGTGGCGCGGCCGAAGATCGTGACCGAGACCTTGACCTTGCTCTTTTCGTAGTTCACGTCTTCCACCGCGCCATTGAAGTCGGTGAAAGGACCTTCCTTCACGCGCACCAGCTCGCCCACCGTCCACTGCACCTTGGGCCGCGGCTTGTCCACGCCTTCCTTCATCTGGTTGACGATCTTGTCGACCTCGGCTTCGGAAATGGGCGCCGGGCGGTTGCGGGCGCCACCGATGAAACCGGTGACCTTGTTCGTGTGCTTCACCAGATGCCAGGTATCGTCGGCCATGTCCATCTCGACCAGCACGTAGCCCGGGTAGATGCGGCGCTCGGTGACCGTCTTCTTGCCGTTCTTCAGTTCCACCACCTCCTCGGTGGGCACCAGGATGCGGCCGAATTTGTCCTGCATGCCGGCGCGGTCGATGCGCTCGCGCAGGTTGCGCTCCACCGCCTTTTCCATGCCGGAATAGGCGTGCACGATGTACCAGCGCTTGGTGCTGGGGGGTGTGGGCGGCGTGGGCGGCATTTCTGGCGCCACGGCTTGAGTTTCTTGCTCGCTCATCGTTTCACCTCAACGGCGCCAGCCGAGAACCAGGTCGTATAACGCCCATTCCAGCGTCTTGTCGGTCAACCACATGAACAAGGCCATCACGAAGACGAAGGCAAACACGTAGCCCGTCATCTGCCCGGCTTCCTTGCGCGTCGGCCAGACGACCTTCTTGACTTCGCGCACCGAATCGCGACCGAAGGCAATGAGCTGCTTGCCGGGCTCGGACGTGAAGAACAGCGCCACCGCAGCGACGATCAACGCCAGCAATGCAGCCACGCGTACCCACAGGTCCTGCTGAGCCAGGTAGTAGAAGGCGAAGATCGACGCCAGCAGCAGAAGCACCGACCCGGCCAGCTTGGCCTTGTCGGCGCCCGTGGACACCGTTTCGACTTGGGGAGACGTGGACATGACGCTGTGGTTTGAAGGGGCCGTACATCAGCAGCAGGGTTCGCCCAATGCACTGGCAACGAAGCCCGCCGGGCTGTTGCAGCGCCCGGCGGGCTGGATCTTCGGGGCCACCCGCTTCAAGGGGTGGCAGGGGCAGAGGGAATCGAACCCCCAACCTTCGGTTTTGGAGACCGACGCTCTGCCAATTGAGCTATGCCCCTGCGGCAACCTGAACGACTTGATTACTCGATGATCTTGGCCACCACGCCCGCGCCGACGGTGCGACCGCCCTCGCGGATGGCAAAGCGCAGGCCTTCTTCCATCGCGATCGGGTTGATCAGCTTGACCGTGATGCTGACGTTGTCGCCCGGCATCACCATCTCCTTGTCCTTGGGCAGTTCCACCGCGCCCGTCACGTCGGTGGTGCGGAAGTAGAACTGCGGCCGGTAGTTGTTGAAGAACGGCGTGTGGCGCCCGCCTTCTTCCTTGCTCAGCACGTAGATCTCGGCCGTGAAGTGCGTGTGCGGCTTGACGCTGCCGGGCTTGCACAGCACCTGGCCGCGCTCGACGTCTTCGCGCTTGGTGCCGCGCAGCAGGATGCCCACGTTGTCTCCGGCCTGGCCCTGGTCGAGCAGCTTCCTGAACATTTCCACGCCGGTGCAGGTGGTCTTCACCGTGGGACGGATGCCGACGATCTCGATTTCCTCGCCGACCTTGATGACGCCGCGCTCCACGCGCCCGGTGACCACGGTGCCGCGGCCGGAGATGCTGAAGACGTCTTCCACCGGCATCAGGAAGGCACCGTCCACCGCCCGCTCGGGCGTGGGGATGTAGCTGTCCAGTGCGTCGGCCAGCTTCATGATGGCTTGTTCGCCGAGTTCGCCCTTGTCGCCTTCCATGGCCAGCTTGGCGCTGCCGTGGATGATGGGGGTGGCGTCGCCGGGGAATTCGTATTTGTCCAGCAGTTCGCGCACTTCCATTTCCACCAGCTCCAGCAGCTCGGCGTCGTCGACCATGTCGCACTTGTTGAGGAAGACGATGATGTAGGGCACGCCCACCTGGCGCGCCAGCAGGATGTGCTCGCGGGTCTGGGGCATGGGGCCGTCGGCGGCCGAGACGACCAGGATGGCGCCGTCCATCTGCGCCGCACCCGTGATCATGTTCTTCACGTAGTCGGCGTGCCCGGGGCAGTCGACGTGCGCGTAGTGGCGCTTGCTGGTTTCGTATTCGACGTGCGCGGTGTTGATGGTGATGCCGCGGGCCTTCTCTTCAGGGGCCGCGTCGATCTGGTCGTAGGCCTTGGCCTCGCCGCCGAACTTCTGCGCCAACACCGAGGTGATGGCCGCCGTCAGCGTGGTCTTGCCGTGGTCCACGTGACCAATGGTGCCCACGTTCACGTGCGGCTTGGTGCGTTCGAATTTGCTTTTTGCCATCTTGATCGCTCCTGGCTGGGTCGTTCAGTTGTCAGTGACGAAGGAAAATCTCGTGGTGCCCATGGCGCGGATCGAACGCGCGACCTCCCCCTTACCAAGGGGGTGCTCTACCACTGAGCCACATGGGCATCGGTACGGGTCTGCCGGCGAGGCGGCGCGGTCTCATCGCCAGGCCCGTAACGACGTTGCTGTTGTCTACACTTCAGAAACCACCTTCCGTGGAGCGGGAGACGGGAATCGAACCCGCGTCATTAGCTTGGAAGGCTAAGGTTCTGCCATTGAACTACTCCCGCTTGGCACAACCGCTCAGGTCTGTCTGTCGAAGTCTCTGGTGGAGGAGGGTGGATTCGAACCACCGTAGGCGTAAGCCAACAGATTTACAGTCTGCCCCCTTTAGCCACTCGGGCACCCCTCCGAAGAGCCTGTGACTATACCACGGCGCCGTGGACGGGTGAGCCCGGCCAGCCAGGGGCCGATCAGGCCGGCTGCGCAAGCTGGGCGACGACCCCGTCGCACCAGACCCCGATGCGGCCCGCCGTGTCCGCTGCGCCGGCAATCATGTTCACAGAGCGCTGGCTGAGGTGGCGCGCGAAAGCCAGCCGGGCCTGGATGGCACCCCGGTCGGCCAGTGCCTGCACAGCGGCATGGGCCTGGGCGCCGCAGGCCACGAGGGTGTCCAGCAAAGCGACCTCTTCGGCCAGCCGCCGCAGGTTGCCGACCTCCAGGACTTCGTTCAACGTCGGCACCGAGCGCTGCGTGAGTGCCGGATATTCGACCCTGCTCCAGGAGTTAGTGATCACATACCCATCGCGCGACGAACTGGGAAACTGCGCCGGCAGGCGTGAGTTCAGCACGGCCAGAGCACGCGCCAGGTTGGCGCCGGTGCCGGCCGCACAGGGGGTGCCTCGGGCAGCCTCGAAACGGCCCGGGCAAATGAAGACGAATCCCGTCCGGGCGCCAGGGCAAGGCTGGAAGTGGGGCAAACCCATCAGGTGAACAACTCGGCCAGAGCGGCACCGGGGTCGGGTGCGCGCATGAAGGCCTCGCCGACGAGGAAGGCGTGCACCCCGGCCCCGCGCATGCGTTGCACGTCGGCGCGCAGCAGAATGCCCGACTCGGTCACGAGCAGCCGGTCGGGCGGCACGCGCGGCAGCAAGCCCAGCGTGGTCTCCAGCGTGACTTCGAAAGTGCGCAGGTTGCGGTTGTTGATGCCCAGCAGCGGCGTCTTCAGGCGCAGCGCGCGGTCGAGTTCGGCGCCGTCGTGCACCTCCACCAGCACCGCCATGCCGAGTGCGGCCGCGGTCGCTTCCAGGTCTGCCATCAGCACATCGTCCAGACAGGCGGCGATGAGCAGGATGCAATCGGCTCCCAGCGCGCGCGCCTCGACGACCTGGTATTCGTCGACCATGAAATCCTTGCGCAGCACGGGCAGCGAACAGGCGGCACGCGCCTGCTGCAGGAAGGCCGCCGAACCCTGGAAGAAGCGTTCGTCGGTCAACACGCTCAAGGCGGCGGCGCTGCCGGCTTCATAGCTGGCGGCGATCTCCGCCGGCACGAAGTGCTCGCGCAGCACGCCCTTGCTGGGACTGGCCTTCTTCACCTCGGCGATCACCGCGGCCCGCCCGGCAGCCAGCTTCGAGCGCAAGGCCGCCTCGAAACCCCGCAGCCCGCGCCTTGCCACGGCCGATTCGGCCTCGTCGCGCCAGCTCGCCAGGCTGCGCCGGGCCCTTGCCGCGGCCACCTCTTCGCGCTTGACGGCGACGATGCGCTGCAGGATGTCGCTCATGTGGACCGGAACTTGTTGCTCACGCTCACGAACTGGCTCAGCTTGGCCATCGCGCGGCCCGAGGCCACGGCCTCGCGCGCGCGCTTGACGCCGTCGGTGACTGAAGAGGCCACGCCGGCGCAGTACAGCGCCGCACCGGCGTTGAGCAACACGATGTCGCGGATGGGGCCGTCCTCGTTGGCCAGCGCGCGCTGGATGCACTGCACCGATTCTTCCTTGTTCGCCACACGCAGCACGCGCGAGTCGTACACCGGCAGGCCGAAGTCGCTGGGGTGCACGGTGAATTCACGTACCTCCCCGTCCTTCAGCTCGCCCACCATCGTTTCGCCCGAGAGCGAGATCTCGTCCATGCCGTTCGTGCCGTAGACCACCATCACATGGTCGCTGCCCAGGCGCTGCAGCACACGCACCAGGATGCCCACCAGGTCGGGGTGGAAGACGCCGAGCAGCTGGTTGGGCGCATTGGCCGGGTTGGTCAGCGGCCCCAGGATGTTGAACAGCGTGCGCACACCGAGCTCCTTGCGCACCGGCGCGGCGTGCTTCATGGCCGCGTGGTGGTTGGGCGCGAACATGTAGGCGATGCCGGTCTCCTCCAGGCAGGCGGCCACCTGGTCGGGCTTCAGCGTGATGCAGGCGCCCAGGGCTTCCACCACGTCGGCCGAACCCGAGGTGGACGACACGCTGCGCCCGGCATGCTTGGCCACGCGCGCGCCGGCCGCGGCGGCTACGAAGACCGAGGCGGTGGAGATATTGAAGGTGTGCGAACCGTCGCCGCCGGTGCCCACGATGTCCACCAGGTGCGTGCGGTCGGCCACCGGCACGGGCGTGGCGAACTCGCGCATCACCTGCGCCGCGGCGGCGATCTCGCCCACGGTTTCCTTCTTCACGCGCAGGCCGATGGCGATGGCCGCGATCATCAGCGGTGACATCTCGCCGCTCATGATGCGGCGCATCAGCGTCAGCATCTCGTCGTGGAAGATCTCGCGGTGCTCGATGATGCGCGTCAGCGCCTCGGAATTGGTGATGGGCATGGGTGGCTCCTAAAGAGTGGCTCTGAGCACGGCGATGGCACGTTCGATGTCGGCAGCGGACACGTCCAGGTGCGTGACCAGGCGCAGGCGGACCGAGCCGCTGCACAGCACGCCGGCATCGTGCAGTCGCTCCGCGGCACCCGCCGCTTTCTCCGGCGACAGGTCGACGAAGAGGATATTGCTTTGCGGCGGCACCACCGTCACGCCCGGCAGGTCTTGCAGGCCTTCGGCCAACGCCCGGGCATGCGCATGGTCTTCGGCCAGGCGGTCGATGTGGTGGTCCAGCGCATGCAGCGCTGCCGAGGCCAGCACGCCGGCCTGGCGCAGGCCGCCGCCGGCCATCTTGCGCACGCGATGGGCGCGGGCGATGAAGTCCCTCGACCCGCACAGCGCCGAACCCGCGGGCGCGCCGAGCCCCTTGCTGAAGCAGACCGAGACGCTGTCGAAGTGGCTGGCGATGGTGCGCGCATGGTTGCGCGCATCGCCGCCTTCGGCCTGCGCCGTGGCTACCGCGGCATTGAAGAGCCGCGCGCCGTCCAGGTGCGTGGCCAGGCCGCGGCGTCGCGCCAGGGCCGTGGCCGCCTCGATGTAGGCCAGCGGCAGCACCTGCCCGCCCCAGGTGTTTTCCAGCGCCAGCAGCCGGCTGCGCGCGTAGTGCGCATCGTCGGGCTTGATCGCGGCTTCGATGTCGGCCAGCGGTATCGAGCCGTCAGCGGCTTGCGCCAGCGGCTGCGGCTGGATGCTGCCCAGCACCGCGGCACCGCCGCCTTCCCAGCGGTAGGTGTGAGCCAACTGGCCGACGAGATATTCGTCGCCGCGCTGGCAGTGGCTCATAAGGGCGCACAGATTGCTCATCGTGCCGCTGGGCACGAACAGTGCCGCCTCGAAGCCCAGCATCGTGGCGATGCGCTGCTGCAGGGCGTTGACGGTGGGGTCGTCGCCGTAGACGTCGTCGCCCACGTCGGCCGCGGCCATGGCCGCGCGCATGGCCGATGTGGGCCGGGTGACGGTGTCGCTGCGCAGGTCGATAGGCCTTGCGCCGGCCCCATGCACCGTCATCGCACGCCGTCCAGGAAGTTCTTCAGCATCGCGTGGCCGTGTTCGCTGAGGATGGATTCGGGGTGGAACTGCACGCCCTCGATGGCCAGTTCGCGGTGGCGCACGCCCATGATCTCGCCGTCGTCCGCGGTGGCGGTGATTTCCAGCTCGGCCGGCAGCGAGGCGCGCTCGATCACCAGCGAGTGGTAGCGGATCACCGTCATCTGCCGCGGCAGGCCGTGGAAGACGCCGCGGCCGTCGGTGGTGATTTCGCTCGTCTTGCCGTGCATCTGCCGCTGCGCGCGCACGATCCTCCCGCCCAGTGCAGCGCCAATGCTCTGGTGCCCCAGGCACACACCCAGGATCGGCAGCTTGCCTGCAAAGTGCTGCACCGCCGGCACGCAGATGCCGGCCTCGGCGGGCGAACAAGGGCCGGGCGAGAGCACCAGGTGGTCGGGCTGGAGCGCTTCGATGCCTTCGAGCGTGATCTGGTCGTTGCGGAACACGCGCACGTCCTGGCCGAGTTCGCCGAAATACTGCACCAGGTTGAAGGTGAAGCTGTCGTAGTTGTCGATCATCAGCAGCATTTGCGCTCTAACCCTTCGATTTCATTGGATGTCCCGAAGAGCATCCTGATTCGGACCCCGCTTTGAACCCCGCCTTTTTCGACGCTGGCGAGGCCGGCGCGACGTGCTGGGTTGTGAGGACGGAAGGCGCCCGCTGGGGGCGCGTAGGGGCGGTCAGGCTGATGGCTTGCGCCAACGCCAACCGGAGCGCGCTGCTGTGATAAGGCTGATCGCCGACATAGATTGCATTATGGCTTCGCGCAGGGCACTGCACCTCAACTCCACGCCTCGCCGCAGGCGTGCGACCTGCAGCACCTGCAGGTAGTTGTCGCGCTCGGGTGCGTCGCCATCGGGCGCGATGTCGGGCACATGGCGGTGCTGCCAGCCCACGTTGGCCAGCCATGCCAGGCATTCCTGTTCCAGTTGGTTTTCCGTCATCTGCCGGCCGAGGTCAGGACTGAGTTCAGCGCCACGTTGACGTAGTAGTTGCTGCGTCCGACCTTGAGCTTGCGCACGAAGCCGCCCTCGGCCAGCGCATCCAGGTACTTGGCGGCGGTCAGTCGCGACACCTGCAGATCACGCTGCACATGCTCGATCTTGGTGTAGGGGTGCGTGAACAGGTTGTTGATCAAGTCCTGGCTGTAGAAGCGATGGCTGGCCCGAATGCGGTGCTTGTAGTCGAACAGCGCCGTCTTGATGCCGCCAATGGTGGCAATGCCCTGGGCCGCGGTGTGCTCCACCGCGGCCAGCATGTACAGCACCCAGTCCTCCCAGCGGTCCGCGTCACGCACGGCCTGCAGCAACCGGTAGTAGTCAGGCTTGTGGCGCACGATGTAGCTGCTGAGGTAGAGCACCGGGATGTCGAGCAGGCCCTCCTTCACGAGATACAGCACGTTCAGGATGCGGCCCGTGCGGCCGTTGCCGTCGTAGAACGGGTGGATGGTCTCGAAGCGGTGGTGGATCAGCGCCATCTTCACCATCGGGTCTGCCGGGAAGAGGTCGGGCTCGTTGATGAAACGCTCCAGCTCGCCCATCAGCGCCACGATCTCGGCGGCGTCCTGCGGTGGCGTGTACACCGTGCGTCCCCCGCCGTCCTTCAGCGCCGTGCCCGGCAGGCGTCGGAAGCCAGCCTGGTTGCGTTCCAGCGCGGCCTGGATGTCGATGAGGTGGTTGTTGGTGATGAGACCCGTATGGCGCACATGGTCGAAACCGACACGCAGCGCCTCGCGATAACGTAGCACCTCCTTGGCCGCCGGGCTGGGCGCCGCGTCGGACAGCAGGTCGACCTGGAACAGCTCGTCGTGCGTGGTGACGATGTTCTCGATCTCCGAACTGTCTTTGGCCTCCTGCAGGCCCAGGGTGTTGATCAGGATGCCCTGGTTCGGTATCGACGCGGCCACGCCCTTCAGTTCGGCGAGCTGCCGGCTGGCCGCCGCCAGCCGCTTCAGGATGGCTGGAGTCTCGAAGCGCGAGGCGTCCAGCTGCTCCAGCGGCAAGAACGGGGCCGAGGCATTCATTGGGGTTTGGGGTCTGACGTGTATAGAAATTGGCAGAAATCTATGCTCATCGGGCGCCACCCGCAAGGAAAATCGCGTTCGTGATGCACGTCGCGAGGCACATGAAAGGATTCTTGAACGTGCGCCGGTCGTCGAGAAGCCGACTTGAACGCAGCCTGTCGCGAAATGGCGCCCGCTTCACCCTGGGCCGCTTGCCAAAGCGCTTTGCCAGGCGCCTCCAGGTATGCCCGGGCGGAGCGAACAGAGCCATGTGCCGCGCTCGCGCCGCGAGTCCAGAAAACCGTCAGGCTGGCGCCAATCCTTTCATTCGCTTCGGCTCCATCGTCCATGCCCAGCTGGACCTGGGGATCAGCTGGCGGCCAGCGACGCACGCTGGTTCGTTGCTCGAACCAACGGTGCATGGCCGCGTCGTCCACGGCGTAATCGCCACGGGCCGACTTCCACGCCAGCGCCGGAGTGCGTTCGCGCTGCGATTCCAGCGCGTGCTGCGCCATTTGCGGGGTCACGCGGCCCGTCACGCGTTCGCGACAGAAGCGCAGCGCCTCGCCGTCGTAGCGGCGGAAGCGCGGGCCCTGTTCCAGCAGGCGCCACAGCAGCGCCTGCCCCTGCGGGCGCGGCGCCAGAACCTCCGACTCCATCTGCGCCTCATCGGCCTGCTGACGCTCTATCGCTGCTTGCAGCACCGCCTGTTCGAACCGCACCCCTTGCAGGCCCGACAGCGGGCTCAGGGCCTGGCCCCGGGGCCTCCATGAAGAACTGCGGCCGGTGGCCAAAGCTCTCGAAGGCCCGCAGCAGCGTGGCCGCATCCACGGGCGCCAGCGCGGGTCGCTGTGCTGTGATCAGCCGTGACACGTGAGCGATGAAGTCGGGACCCAGCGGCGGCATGCGGGAGATCTGCGAGCCGGAGAACGGCGTGCCGTGGGTGTTGACCAGCCGCTGCAGCTTGTCGCGGTCGGAGCCGGACATCACCAGCATCAGGTTCACAACGCCCGGGCGGTGTCGGCGATGTATTTCAGGAAGATCAGGCCCAGCACCAGGTGCTTGTATTCGGCCGCGTCCATGTTGGCGCGCAGCTTGTCGGCGGTGGCCCAGAGGGTCTTCTTGAGGTCGTCGATCATGGGTTCGGTATCGGCCAGTGCTGCAACAGGTCTTGTCCAATTTCGCTGGCGCGCGCATGGACCCGGGCTCGATCCACACGGAGATCGGGTCGAGCCGCGACTTCGGTGGCACCCGCAGCAGAATGGCGGCTATCACATCACCCACCACACCGGGGCCCAAAGAATGAGCAGTCCACATCCGCGCAAGGCGCCCACCACGACCCACAAGGGCAAACCCGCCAAGGCCGCAGCGCCGCGCCTGTCGCACACCCGACGCCCGCTGGGCCTGCCGGTGGCCGACTGGCAGACCGCTTTGCGCCGCCAGTTCGGGGCCGAGCAGCATTTCGAGCTGCACAACCTGGGCAGCGAACCGGTGTTCTCGGAGTTCGCCCTGCACAACCCCGCCAGCCGCACGCGCTACCGCGTCGCCATCCGCGGCGCCGCGCCGGGGCAGAACTTCTGCAGCTGCCCCGACTTCGCCACCAACTCCCTGGGCACCTGCAAGCACATCGAATTCACCCTGGCGCGGCTGGCGGCGCGGCGCGGCGGCAAGGCGGCGCTGAAACAGGGCTTCCAGCCGGCCTACAGCGAGATCTGGCTCGACTATGCCGGCGCGCGGCGCGTGCGCTTTCGCGCCGGCAGCAGCTGCCCGCCGGCCTTGCTGGCCAAGGCCCGCTCTCTGTTCGACGCCAACGCGCAATGGGCCCTGCCCTGGGACCGCATCGACGGCTTGGCACCGCTGGTACAGGCCGCGCAGGCCGCCGGACACGACCTGCGCTGCTATGACGACGTGTGGGCCTTCGTCGCGCAGATCCGCGACAGCGAGCGCCGCCAGCTCGCACTGGCCGAGGCCTACCCCAAGGGCGGGGCCGACAAGGGCTTGGGCAAGCTGCTGAAAGTCAAGCTCTATCCGTACCAGGCCGAAGGCGCGCTGTTCGCTGCGCGTGCTGGCCGCGCCCTCATCGGCGACGAGATGGGCCTGGGCAAGACCATCCAGGCCATCGCCGCTGCGGAGCTGTTTGCGCGCCACTTCGGCGTCAGCCGCGTGCTGGTGGTGTGCCCCACCTCGCTGAAGCACCAGTGGAAAAAGGAGTTCGAACGTTTCAGCGGCCGGCCCGCACAGGTGATCCACGGCCTGCGCGCAGCGCGCGAGAAGCTCTACCGCGAAGACGTGTTCTGCAAGATCACGCACTACGAGACGCTGGCCAAGGACGGCGACCTGATCGATGCCTGGGCGCCCGAGCTGGTGATCGCCGACGAGGCGCAGCGCATCAAGAACTGGAACACCATCGCCGCGCGGGCGCTCAAGCGCATCGCCAGCCCCTATGCGGTGGTGTTGACCGGCACGCCGCTGGAGAACAAGCTCGAAGAGCTGATTTCGATCGTGCAGTTCGTCGACCGCCACCGCCTGGGCCCCACCTGGCGGCTGCTCGACGAACACCAGCAGCGCGACGAGGGCGGCCGCGTCATCGGCTACCGCGCGCTCGACCGCATCGGCCAGACACTGGCGCCGGTGATGTTGCGCCGGCGCAAGGCCGAGGTGCTGACGCAACTGCCCGAGCGCGTGGACCAGCGCATCTTCGTGCCGCTCACACCCGAGCAGCGCCAGCACCACGACGATGCGGGCGAGATCGTCAATCGCATCGTCTCGCGCTGGCGCAAGACCGGCTACCTTTCCGACAGCGACCAGAAGCGCCTGCAATGCGCCCTGCAGATCATGCGCATGGCCTGCAACAGCACCTTCCTGGTGGACCATGAGACCGACCACGGCCACAAGGTGGACGAGCTGATGACCGTGCTCGACGAACTGTTCGAGGACCCCTCGGCCAAAGCGGTGGTCTTCAGCCAGTGGCTGGGCACGCACGAGCTGATCGTTCGCCGCCTGGGACGTGCTTCCGGCCAGCGCGACTGGGGCCATGTGCTGTTCAACGGCAGCGTGCCGGGCGAGCAGCGCGGCGCGCTGGTCGATCGCTTCCACCAGGACCCGGCCTGCCGCCTGTTCCTGTCCACCGACGCCGGCGGCGTCGGCCTGAACCTGCAGCATGCGGCCGCCGTGGTGGTGAACATGGACCTGCCATGGAACCCGGCCGTGCTCGAGCAGCGCATCGGCCGCGTGCACCGCATGGGCCAGTCGCGCGGCGTGCAGGTCATCAACTTCGTCGGCCAGGGCGCCATCGAAGAAGGCATGCTGTCGGTGCTGGCCTTCAAGACCTCGCTCTTTGCCGGCGTGCTCGACGGCGGCGCCAGCGAGATCTTCCTGCAGGGCACGAAGCTGTCGCAGTTCATGAAGAGCGTCGAAGAGGTGGCCGGCGCGATGGGCGCGGCGGATGCCGACGCCGAGGCCGACGCCGAACCGGTCACGACGGTCTCGCCGGTCATGCCCGTCACGCCGGCCCGCGCCGCCGCACCGCACGCGGTCGAAGCGGCTCTTGCAGCGGTCGGTCCATTGCTGGCGCCAGGCGTGGCTGAAGCCGCGTCCGAGACCACGGACGCGCCTATCCCCGCGCCCATCCCCGCGCCGACCACCGACCCCTGGGCCGCGATCCTGGAGGCCGGCGCCGCGCTGTTGCAGGGCATGGCCGCGACGCGTTCGACAGGGGCTGCGCCGTTCTCGATCGAACGCGACCCGGCCACCGGCCAGGCCAGCGTGCGCCTGCCCCTGCCGGAGCCGGCCGTGCTGAAGCGGCTGGCGCAGGCCCTCGAACCCTGGCTGAAATAGCGACGCAGGCCCTGGGGGGCGCTCAGGCGCGCGCCGATGCGTCTCTTGCAGGCCGGCCGCCGAAGATGGCGGTGCCCACGCGAACGATGGTGGCGCCTTCGGCGATGGCGGCTTCCAGGTCGGCGCTCATGCCCATCGACAAGGTGTCGAGCGCCAGGCCGCGCGCATTCAGCACGGCGAGCAATTCACGCAGGGCGCGGTGCGGCGCGCGCTGGGCCTCGAAGTCGCCGGCCGGCTCGGGAATCGCCATCAGGCCGCGCAGCAGCACGCGATCGCGGGGCAGCGCGGCCACGGCCTGCGCCAGTGCGGCCGCTTCTGCGGGCAGCACGCCGCTCTTGCTGGGCTCGCCGCTCACATTGACCTGCAGGCACAGCTGCAGCGGCGGCAGCCACGCCGGCCGCTGCTCGGCCAGGCGCTGCGCAACCTTGAGCCGGTCTACCGAGTGCACCCAGTCGAAGGCCTCGGCCACGGCCCGGGTCTTGTTGCTCTGCAGCGGCCCGATGAGGTGCCACTCGATGCCCGGGCGCAGGTCGGCCAGCGCGGCGATCTTTTCCAGCGCCTCCTGCACGTAGTTCTCGCCGAAGGCGCGCTGCCCGGCGGCGTGCGCCTGGCGCACCGCATCGGCGCCGAAGGTCTTGCTCACCGCCAGCAGGCGCACCCCGGCAGCCGGCCGGCCAACGGCCAGAGCAGCGCCGGAAATGCGCCGCTTCACTTCTTGCAGGTTGCTTTCGATGCTGCCCATAATCCCTGCAAGCTTACGCGTTCGCGCGCTCCTCCCATGGCAATGGACATCACGCAGTTGCTGGCCTTTTCGGTCAAGAACAAGGCCTCCGACCTGCACCTCTCGGCGGGGCTGCCGCCCATGATCCGGGTGCACGGCGACGTGCGTCGCATCAACGTGGAGGCGCTGGACCACAAGGCCGTGCACGACATGGTGTACGACATCATGAACGACGCCCAGCGCAAGCACTACGAAGATACGCTGGAGTGCGACTTCAGCTTCGAGATCCAGGGCCTGGCGCGCTTCCGCGTCAACGCCTTCAACCAGAACCGCGGCGCCGGCGCGGTATTCCGCACCATCCCGAGCAAGATCCTCACGCTGGAGCAGCTGGGCTGCCCCAAGGTGTTTGCCGAACTGGCGCTGAAGCCGCGCGGCATGGTGTTGTGCACCGGCCCCACGGGTTCGGGCAAGAGCACCACGCTGGCGGCCATGGTCAACCACTTGAACGAGCACGAATACGGCCACGTGCTGACGGTGGAAGACCCCATCGAATTCGTGCACGAGAGCAAGAAGTGCCTGGTCAACCAGCGCGAGGTGGGGCCGCACACGCTGAGCTTCGCCAACGCGCTGCGCAGCGCACTGCGCGAGGACCCCGACGCCATCCTGGTGGGCGAGATGCGCGACCTGGAAACCATCCGCCTGGCGCTCACCGCGGCCGAGACCGGCCACCTGGTGTTCGGCACGCTGCACACCAGCAGCGCGGCCAAGACGGTGGACCGCGTGGTCGACGTCTTCCCGGCGGCCGAGAAGGAAATGGTGCGCGCCATGCTCAGCGAATCGCTGGTGGCCGTCATCTCGCAAAGCCTGTGCAAGCTGAAGGACGGCTCGGGCCGCGTCGCCGCGCACGAGATCATGCTGGGCACCAGCGCCATCCGCAACCTGATCCGCGAGAACAAGATCGCGCAGATGTATTCCAGCATCCAGACCGGCCAGAGCATGGGCATGCAGACGCTGGACCAGAACCTCACCGACCTCGTGCGCCGCAACCTCATTTCGCCGGCCGAAGCGCGCAGCAAGGCGAAGATTCCAGAGAACTTCCCAGGGTAGGACGATGGAACGTGATCAGGCATCCAAATTCGTCAACGACCTGCTGCGGCTGATGGTCAGCCGCAACGGCAGCGACCTCTTCCTCACCGCCGACTTCCCACCCGCCATCAAGGTCGACGGCAAGGTCACCAAGGTGAGCCCGCAGCCGCTGAACGGTCAGCACACGCTGGCGCTGGCCCGCGCGGTGATGAACGACAAGCAGGGCGCCGAATTCGAACGCACCAAGGAGTGCAATTTCGCCATCTCGCCGCAGGGCATCGGGCGCTTCCGCGTCAATGCCTTCATCCAGCAAGGGCACGTGGGGCTGGTCTTCCGCACCATCCCGCAGACCCTGCCCACCATCGACACGCTGGGCCTGCCGCAGGTGCTGAAGGAAGTGGCCATGACCAAGCGCGGCCTGGTCATCATGGTCGGCGCCACCGGCTCGGGCAAGAGCACTTCGCTGGCGGCCATCGTCGACTGGCGCAACGAGAATTCCTTCGGCCACATCATCACCATCGAAGACCCGGTGGAGTTCGTGCACCCGCACAAGAACTGCATCGTCACGCAGCGTGAACTCGGCATCGACACCGACAGCTGGGAAGCGGCACTGAAGAACACCTTGCGCCAGGCGCCCGACGTCATCCTGATGGGCGAGCTGCGCGACCGCGAGACCATGGAACACGCCGTGGCCTTTGCCGAAACCGGCCACCTGTGCCTGGCCACGCTGCACGCCAACAGTTCCAACCAGGCGCTGGACCGCATCATCAACTTCTTTCCCGAGGAACGCCGCCAGCAACTGCTGATGGACTTGTCGCTCAACCTCAAGGCGCTGGTCAGCCAGCGGCTGATGGCGCGCGAACAGGGGCGCGGCCGCGTGGCGGCGGTGGAGATCATGCTCAACACGCCGCTCATCGGCGACATGATCTTCAAGGGCGAGGTGGGCGAGATCAAGGAGCTGATGAAGCGCAGCCGCGAGCTCGGCATGCAGACCTTCGACCAGAGCCTGTTCGACCTTTACGAAGCGCGCCAGATCAGCTATGAAGACGCGCTGCGCAACGCCGACAGCGTGAACGACCTGCGGCTGCAGATCAAGCTGCAGAGCCTGCGCGCACGCAATACCGACCTGGCCGCCGGCACCGAACACATGAAGATGGTGTAACTGGCCCCCGGGCTTCGGCGCTTCGCGCCTACGCCGCCGGGTGCCAGAGTCACCCGGCCTTCGGTCCGTCCAAGTCCGCGCAGGCGGACTTGGAGCCGCGGCCCTCAGCCCCCCGAGGGGGCTCTTGCAGCGGCCCGGCAGAGCCGGTTCCGCGCAAGGACTTGGCCAAGACTTCACGGCTTCGTGGCAGCATTGCCACATGAACACCCGCAGCTATGAACCGACACCGTCGCGCCGCGTGGCCTTCCTGGGCCTGGGCGTGATGGGCCATCCGATGGCCGGCCACCTGGCGCGCGCCGGGCATGGCGTCACCGTCTACAACCGCACCGCCACCAAGGCCGCCGCCTGGGTGACCGAGTACGGCGGCACGGCGGCCCCCACGCCGCGCGAGGCGGCGGCCGGGGCCGACATCGTCTTCGCCTGCGTCGGCAACGACGACGACCTGCGCGCCGTCACCCTGGGCGAGCACGGCGCCTTCGCCGGCATGCGGCCCGGCGCGGTCTTCGTCGACCACACCACGGCCTCGGCCGAAATCGCGCGCCACCTGCACCATGAGGCGGTGGCGCGCGGCCTGCATTTCATCGACGCGCCGGTGTCGGGCGGCCAGGCCGGCGCCGTCAACGGCGCGCTCACGGTGATGTGCGGCGGCGACGAGGCCCCGTTTGCGAGCATGCAGCCGGTGGCGCTGAGCTTCGCCCGCGCCGTCACGCGCGTGGGCTCCAGCGGAAGCGGGCAGTTGGCGAAGATGGTCAACCAGGTGGCCATCGTCGGCATGGTGCAGGCCCTGGCCGAGGCCCTGGCCTTCGGCAAGCGCGCCGGGCTGGACATGCCGCTGGTGCTGGACGTCATCGGCCAGGGCGCGGCGCAGAGCTGGCAGATGGACCATCGCGGCAAGACCATGCTCGAAGACCGTTTCGACTTCGGCTTCGCCGTGGATTGGATGCGCAAGGACCTGGGCCTGGTGCTCGACGAAGCGCGCCGCAACGGCGCGCAACTGCCGGTGACGGCGCTGGTGGACCAGTTCTACGCCGAGGTCCAGGCCCTGGGCGGGCAGCGCTGGGACACTTCCAGCCTCATCCGCCGGCTGCGCGGCTGATCCACCGGCCGCCGTGAACCCGGGCCGCTATCGGGGCATCTGGGCCGCGGAAGCCGCCGACGCCGGCGCGGCGGTGGCCGGGCCCAGGGCGGCAAGTTCCTGCTCGGTCAGGATGTCGAACACCTGCACCACCTTCTGCACGCCCGAGACCGAACGTGCAATCTCCGTGGCGCGATCGGCTTCACGCTGGGTGACGCGGCCCATCAGGAACACCACGGCGCGTTCCACCACCACCTTGAATGCGTTGGCCTGCAGGTCGGGCGCGTCCACGAGCGAGGCCTTGACCTTGCCGCCGATCACGGCGTCGGTGGACTGGGAACCGAAGGTGCTGTTGCCGCCGATGCCCAGTTCATTGACGATGCCGCGCACGTTCTGCACGCCGGCCACCGCGCTGCCGACGCGCTCCTTGTCCGCTTGCGATGGCACCTCGCCCGTGATCAGGGCGACGCGGTTGTAGCTCACCACGTTGACATGGCCCAGCGTGGCCAGGGCCTTCGCGCGGTCCGCCGCCTTGAGTTCGATGGTCTGGTCCTCGACCTGGGTGCCGGTGGTGCGGCGGTCGGTGGCGACCATGGTGCCGCCGACCACGACACTCCCCACGACCAGTGGCGCGCAGCCCGACAGCACGCCGGCCACTGCCAGCGCCGCCGCGCACCGGGCAAGCCGGCCGAGACTGAGATTCATCATGTGTCCTGTTCTCCCATCAGCTGGAAATCGACCGCGTCGCACAGGCAGTGCAACACCAGCAACTGCAGTTCCACGATGCGGGCGGGGCGCTCCATCGGCACCGCCACCAGCACGTCGGTCTCGGCCAGGAGTTCACCGAACGCGGCGGCGCCGCGGCCGGCCAGCACGACGATGGTCATGTCCTTGGCCTGCGCGGCCGAGATCACGGCCGTGCTGTGGCCCTCGCCGTCGTCGACGTACATCAGCACGTCGCCCGGCAGGCCCAGAGCGCGGATCTGCTGCACCTGCATGGCCGGCTGGCCGGCCAGCGCCAGCGCGGCCAGCGGCGGGCGCTCGCGTTCGAAACGGCCGGTGAACAACCGCGCCAGGTGCTGCGCCAGCACCGTGCCGGCGCCGCTGCCGCAGGCCATGACCTTGCCGCCGCCGGTGATGGCCGAGAGCAGTGCCGCAGCGGCCTCGGCGATCGGCCGCGCCAGGGTCTCGGCAGACTGGTACTTGAGGTCGGCGCTGTCGAAGAAGTGCTGCTGGATGCGCTGTTCGAGCATGTGCGCGGATGATATGCCAGGGGTTCGCCGGCCACTTTCATCAAGAGCGCGAGGAGCGTGTGCTCTTCCGTGCGCTGGCCACGCAAGCGGAACTGCCGATGAACGAGGCAGAGGCGGCCGCGCGCGAAGGTGCCGCGGCCTTGCTGTGCCGTCACCCGCCGGTCGAGGACGATGCGCTCGCGCGCGGCGACGGTTGTTTCATGTACCGGGCCCACGGTGAAACCTGCGCCGGGCTCGAGGCCGAATGGTGGACCGAGCTCGAGTGGGAAGATTTCCACAGCCGCGACGCCAGCGACCGCGGGGCCGCGGGACAAGGCCGCGCGACCCGCCAACCCGCGGTGCCGCGAGCGACAAATCGCCTCAATGCCCCAGGATCTTCGACAGGAAGTCCTGGGTGCGGTCGCTCTTCGGTTTGTTGAAGAACTCGTGCGGCGGGTTTTGTTCGACGATCTGGCCCTGGTCCATGAAGATCACTCGGTCGGCCACGGCCTTGGCGAGGCCCATCCCGTGCGTCACGCAGATCGCTACCGATCGCCTGCCCGGGATGGCCGCGGGCCTGCACCTGCTCGCCGATGCACCGTTGACACGGCCCCGCTTGCGCGCCGCCCTCGGCGCGCATGCAGCGCCCACACCTGCGCTCAGACCGCCAGCACCAGGTCCAGCACCGCCAGCCGCGTATGCGCTCGCTCGACGACCTTCATCGTCGGCGGGCCCCAATCAGCCTCCTGCGCGTTGCGGATGCGCGGGGCCTTGCGCGGCATGCTGTCGGGCGCGGCGGCCAGCATGGCGGCATTCACGGGCCCGGGCCGCCCGGCCTGGCTGGCGAGGAAGGCGCGGCGGCCGATGTGCACCTTGAAGTGGATGTGGATGACGCGGCCGACGTAGTAGCCCGGGACAGTGCTTCGGAACTCGGCGATGCCGTCGGTGTCGGTTCGCGTTCATGGTGGCTCCCTGAGGCGGGCTGGTTCGTTGGTGGGATGGGTCAGCGGGGGTCGGCCCTCGCGCGTGAAGTCGCGCTCGGACCCTTGTCTGGCGTGCGCCGCCGTCCGGCATTCCACGTCCAGACTCAGTCCTGGCGTCCGAAGTGGCGCTGTGCCACCCACTGCGCAACGCGCCGGCCGAGTTCTTCACCAGCGACGGTGGCGTGCCTGAAGTGCATGCCGCCCTGGATGCGCGCGAGCCCGGCTTCGGCGTTGAAGGCTTCGATGCCGGCGTAGGTGCGCGTGGTCTTGGTGACGTTGCTGTCCCAGGTGAAGGTGACGTCGGGTGTGCCGTAGAAGCTGCGCAGCGCCTCGCCCACGCTGCCCGAAGTGCACGAGTGCGCCGCGGGGTACTCGGGGTGGTTGGGTGTGGGCAACGCGGGCGTCCAGGCGGCGTCTGGCGTGGTGGCGTCGTTGCCGTCTGCATCGGCCATCCGGATGGCGCTCACCGGGCGCCAGGTGCCGTAGTGGTATTTGGCCTCGAAGCAGGCACCGATGGCATCGACGTAGCTCACGTAAATGAGGGCCATCAGCCGGGCTGCGTCACCCACGTTGGCCGTGCTCGACGCAAAGCGGCCGAGGTTGCGCGTGATGGCCGGCGGCGGCGGCTCGGTGTGGAAGCGCGCCACCTCGAGCTGCTCGGCCGTGCGCACGGCGCTCGCCGTGCCGCCGAGCGCGCGGGTTTCGTTGACGGCCGCGGCATAGGCCGCGCTGTTCATGGCCGGCGGCGGCGCCGGGCGGAACTGGCCGAGGCTCGCGAGCGCAAACGGCTGGATCGAAGGGAAGTGCCGGAACACCGGGTTGGGGTTGGCGGCGCGGAACTGGCCCGGCGCCGTGCCCGACACATAGGGCGCCAGCGCCACCATGCGCCCGTCGTCGGCGCGCAGGCGCACCACCTCGGCAGCCACTTCGCTGCCCAGCGCCAGGCCCATCGTCTTGGCGGTGCCGTCGGGCAGGGCGGCCAGGCGCTGTTCGTAGGCGGCCTGGTACACCGCGCTACGGTTGGGGAACAGCGCCTTCAACACACCGTAGGCGGCCGCACTGACGGCGGCCTCGGTCGAGGCGCCGACGGCCGGTGACTTGGGCTTCACCGCAAAGGGTTTGTAGCGGCCCTCGATGGCGACCACGGCGTCGTAGATGGCCACATGCACGCTGGCCAGGTCGAAGAAGAAGGTCGGGCGCTGCTCTTCGGGTGTGGTGTTGACGGGTGACGTGGCCAGCACCGTCTTGTTGGCGATGTCGTTCCAGTAGGCCACCACGTTGGTCTGGTTGGCCGTGACAGTCACCGGCGGTGCGGCGCTGCGCGGCGTGGCGCAGGCCGTGACGGCGAGCACGAGGGGGATGAGCAGAAAGCGGGCAGAGGCATGCAACGGGTTGAGGCGGGTGTTCACGAGGTCTCCTTGGGGCGGGGTGAAGAGGGTGAAGGTCGGTGGTGGAGAGAACGCCGCCCGGCTCATCGCGCAGCCAGCAGCGGGGCATCCAGGCGGTTGATCTGCGCCAGGTGCTGGGGCACCAGCACCGCATCGGCCAGGGCGCGGAACATGGGCACGGGGTCCTGGCGGTTCGTCTCGCTGAACTTGACGATCACCAGCCGCGCGGCGGGGTTGACGTACAGGTACTGGCCGTTGTGGCCGTAGGCGTAGAAGTCGCCGCGGCCGGCCGGATGATCCGCGTCGCCATGCGGCGCCCACCACAGGCTCTGGTGCGTGTGGCGATCGAGCACCTCGACGCCGGGCAGCACGCTGCGCCGGGCCCACGCCGCCGGCACGATCTGCCGGCCGTTCCAGCGGCCGCCGTCGAGCATCAATTTGCCAAAGCGAGCGAAGTCGCGCGCCCGGGCGCTCAGGCAGCAGAAGGTCTTCTCGCTGCCGCCCTCGCGGTCCAGCGCCCAAAGTGCCTTCGACTCCATGCCCAGCGGCTGCCAGAGCCTGGCCGCCAGGTACTGCGACACCGGCATGCCCACGGCGCGCTCGAGCACGAAGCCCAGCACCTGCACGTCGGTCTCGCTGTAGCGCCAGGGGTGGCTGTTGGCGGCCGGGGCGCGCGCATTCAAGGCCACGGCGCGCAGGTCGTCGCCGTAGTACACCTCGGCGCGGCCCGGCAGCAGCGAAGGCGCATCGACCACGCCCGAGGTCATGGTCAGCAGCTCGCGCACCGTGGCGGCGCCATAGGGTTTGCCCGCAAACTCCGGGCAAACGCTGGCCACCGTGGCGTCCAGGCTGGCGATGCGGCCTTCGGAGAGGGCAATGCCCACCAGCGCCGACATCACCGACTTGGCGATGGAGAACGAATTCAGCAGTGAGTGCCGGTCGTAGCCGCGGCCGTAGCGCTCCAGCACCACACGGTCTTCTTGCAGCACCAAGAACGCCGCAGTGCGGGTTTGCACCAGGTAGTCGTCGAGCCGCCAGGGCGTGCCCTTCTCGTCGGGCACCGACAGCTCGGCCAGGAACCATGGCTCCCGGGGCAGCCCGCGCAGTGGTGAGGCTTGCTCAGAGCGCGGCACCTCGCGGTTGGCGAAGATGCGGTGGTCGTCCAGATCGGCAAAGTTGTGGACAACGGTCTTGGTCAGGGTGCAGGCTTGCAGGCCGGCCAGCGTGGCCAGGACGGCGAGGGTCTTGATCCAGCCCATGGTGTGCTCCGTGGTGTGCATGGAGCGATGACAATCGAACGGGTCGAAAATGTCCCGATGGCGCGGCTAACGAAGTCCAACGAAGAAGCGAACAAGAAGTTCTCCCTTTCAATCAATGACTTACCCACCATCCGCAGGCGGCTCGAAGGGCGCGAACCCAGGCTCGGGCGAGGCCTTCGCGAGCGGTGCGGTGGGTCCGGTGTGGGCCATCGGCCCGTGGCGGCTGGATGCGGGCACGGGCGAACTGAGTCAAGGCAGCGAGCTGCAGCGCGTGGAGCCCAAGGTGGCCGAGGTGCTGGTGTTTCTGGCCACGCGCGCGGGCCAGGTGGTCAGCCGCGACGAGCTGCTCAGCGCCGTGTGGCCGGGCGTGGTGGTGGGCGACGACGCGCTCACCCAGGCCATCATCAAACTGCGCAAGGCGCTGGGTGACGATGCGCGGCGGCCGGCCTACATCGAAACCCTGGCCAAGCGCGGCTACCGCCTGATTGCGCCGGTGTCTGCGGCCGCCGAGCCGGCCCGGGGCACGGCAGGCGCTCGCGCTGGCGCCGCAGTTCCCGCCGCCGCACTACCCGCCGCCGCAGTACCCGCCGCCGCAGCACCCGCCGCCGCCGTGGCCGCCACTGCCGCCGTGGCCGAACGCATGGCCGGGGCGTCACCACCCGCTGACGCCTCCTTGGCCCCTGAAACTGCTGAAGCCCGCGGAACCCAAGCAGACACTGCCTCTGCCTCTGCCTCTGCCTCTGCCCCGGTCTCGGCCGCGGCAGGGCCCGAAGCCGCTGCCCCCGCGCGCGCCAAGCGCTGGCGGCTGGCGGCATTGGGTGGCGGCCTGGCCACGATCGCCATCGCCGCAGCCATGACCCTGGGCATCCACCGCACTTGGCCCTGGCCCATCGGCAGTACCGACGCTCCTCGCGCCACCGCTGAAACCTTGCCAGTGATCGCGGTGCTGCCGCTGGTCAACGCAAGCGGCGACCCGGCGCGCGAGTTCTTCAGCGACGGCGTCACCGACGAGATCATCCACGCGCTGGGCCGCTACTCGGGTCTGCGCGTGATCTCGCGCAACTCGGTGCAGCAGTTCAAGCAGCGCGAAGCGTCGGCCAGGGTCGTGAGCCAGGAGCTCGGGGCGCGCTACGTGGTCACCGGCAGCGTGCGCGAGGAGGGCGGCCAGGTGCGCGTGGCGGTGGAACTGAGCGACGCCCAGACCGCACGCGTGCTGTGGTCGGAGCACTTCGACCGCCGGGGCGGCGAGGTGTTCGCAATCCAGGACAGCATCGTGCGCAATGTCGTCGGCGCGCTGGCGGTCAAGGTGACCAAGCTCGAAAGTGACCGCGCTGCCGCGAGGCCACCACGCGAGCGCGAGGCCTACGACCTGGTGCTGCTGGCACGCTCACTCGAAGCCAAGGCCGAACGCGCGGCCAACCGCCAGGGCCGCGCGCTGATCGCCCAGGCGCAGCAGCTGGCCCCCGACTACGCGCTGGCCTACGTGGTGGAAAGCGAGCTCGAGGTTCAGCGTGCCGACCTCGGTTGGATGGAAGACCCGGCGCAAGGCCTGATGCTGGCCGAGCGGGCCGCCCGCCGTGCACTCGCCCTGGACGACCCGGGCGCGAGCGCGCTGGCCCACGCCAGGCTCGCCCGCATCCACACCTTTCGGGGCGAACACCCACAGGCGCTGGCCGAGTCGGAACGCGCCAGGGCGCTCAACCCCAGCGACACATCCATCGCCGAGGCGCGCGGCCAAGCGTTGCTCTGGGTCGGCCGCAGCCAGGAAGCCGTGGAACTGTTTGAAGGCGCGTTTCGTCTGGACCCGGCCGGTCGCAGCTCACCGGAGCGGCACGTCATCGTCCCGGCGTACTTCGCCGCCGAGCGTTACGCCGAGGCGCTGGCGGCGTGCGAACGCGGGCTGGCCGATCATCCGGGCCTGCCCATGCTGCATGCCATGCGGGCGGCCCTGCTCGCCCAGGCGGGGCGGCTCGACGAGGCGCGCCAGTCAGCCGCCGAGGTGCGGCGGCTGCAACCCAATTTCCCGGTCGCCGAGTTCGGGGATCGGTTTTCGGACAAGGCGATCACGGCCCGCTTTCAGGCCGCCCTGCGCAAGGCAGGTCTTTGAGGCCAGCTACTTGCGCTGGGCCCAGTTCTGGTTCGCGCGGGCGATGGTCTCGCTGGCCTGCGCATCGGCCGGCATGCGTTCGGCCGTGCTGAAGAGGTACAACTTGCCGGCCACGATCTTCCACACCGTCGGGTCGCCGTCGCCGATGAAGCCTTTGCTGAGCCCGCTGGTGCACAGGCCGGCAAACTGGGGCAGGTAGCGGTCAGGGTCTGCGACGAACGCTGCTTTGTTCTGCGCGCTCGAGAACAGGTAGCGTGCGCCGTCGAAGTCGTGCCGCATCGCCGCCTGGCCCTTCACCGGGCCACCGGCTTGAAAATAGCTGACGACGTCCATGCCGCGCAGCGCCAGCCCGGGCTCGGCGGTGCCTTGGGCGTGCGCCGACCCTGAAACGAAGAACGTCCAGGCCATGAAGGCCAGCAAGCGGCGAAGGGATTTCATGTGGTCAAGGCCTTCATGGAGTCGACTTCATGTCGATGTGTCAGCAGTCAGCGCCATTGCCCTACGGACATCGATCACGGAAAGCACCCCATCGAGGCAGTGCTTCCGAATCCACGCTACTTGCGCTCCGCCCACTTCTGATGCGCGATGGCAATGGTGGCTGGATCGGCGTCGCCCTTCGCACGCACGGGGGCCGAGTAGTAGAGGTACAGCTTGCCGTCCACGACCCTCCAGGTGTTCGGGTCGCCCTTGAACTCCTTGCCCAGCGAGATACCGGTCGTGCACAGGCCACTGAACTGCGGCAGGTAGCGATCGGGTTCGGCGACAAAGGACGCCTTGTGCTGTGCACTCGAAAACAGGTAGCGCGCGCCGTCGAAGTCGTGGCGAAATTCCGGCAGGCCTGGCACCGGGCCGCCTGACTTGAAGTAACTCACGACATCCATGCCGCGCAAGGCCACGCCCGGCTCGGCGGTGGTCTGTGCGTGGGCCGGCAGGAAGGCGAAGAGCGCAGATGCGAAGAGGGCCAGGAGCGCGCGCATGGAAGGCATGGTCGAGACTCCTTGATCGCTGATTGCAGGTTTTTATTCGAGCCGAGCGCGGCGCGAAGCGCAGAGAGTCCCGAAGGCTAACATCCAGAGAGGATGCGCTTCAAGGCGTTCTTGACCGCGGAAGCGTCAGCGCCGCGCCGGACTTGTCTCGAAATTCTGCGTCCGCTTACGGGGCGCCGAGGCCGACACGCGAATGACAGCAGAGCTTCGCAAGCCGGTGTCGGCCATCGCGGACCGAACGGCAGCACCCGGTATGAACCCGCAGCTCGAAAGATCGCACTCGCCGTTCCGCTCATGCCTGCCGCCCGCCGGCCCGGTCAACCAACAGCCGGCCAAAGGCGCCCTCAATGCCCCAGGATCTTCGACAGGAAGTCCTTGGTGCGGTCGCTCTTCGGGTTGTTGAAGAATTCGTGCGGCGAGTTCTGTTCGACGATCTGGCCCTGGTCCATGAAGATCACGCGGTCGGCCACGGCCTTGGCGAAACCCATCTCATGCGTCACGCACAGCATGGTCATGCCCTGGCCGGCGAGTTCGCTCATCACGTCGAGCACCTCCTTGATCATCTCGGGGTCCAGCGCCGAGGTCGGCTCGTCGAAGAGCATGATCTTGGGCGTGAGGCACAGCGCGCGCGCGATCGCCACGCGCTGCTGCTGGCCGCCCGAAAGCTGCAGCGGGTATTTCTTCGCCTGCTCGGCAATCTGCACGCGCTGCAGTTGCTGCATGGCGCGGTCCTCGGCCTCGGCCTTGGGCAGGTGGCCCTACCCACATCGGCGCCAGCGTCAGGTTTTCCAGCACCGTGAGGTGCGGGAACAGGTTGAACTGCTGAAACACCATGCCGACCTGCTTGCGCACCGTCTCCACTGCCTTCACGTCGTCGCTGAGCAGCGTGCCGTCCACCGTGATGCGGCCTTCCTGGTATTCCTCCAGCGCATTGATGCAGCGGATGAGCGTGCTCTTGCCCGAACCCGAAGGGCCGCAGATGACGATGCGTTCGCCGCGCGCCACCGTGAGGTCGATGTCGCGCAGCACGTGGAAGGCGTTGCCGTACCACTTGTTGACCTTCTCGAAGCTGACGATGGCGTCACTCATGGGTGCTGGGCTTTCGCGTGGTTCGCGGTGGGTGGTTCTCAGCGCGTCTTCGCCACGCTGACCTGCTTTTCCACCCACAGGCTGTAGCGGCTCATCGCGAAGCAGAAGGTGAAGTAGATGGCGGTGATGAACAGGTAGGCCTCGATCTTGAACGGCCGCCATTCGACGTCGGAATTCAGCGCCAGGCTCAAGGCGCCGGTCAGTTCGTACAGGCTCACGATGGTGACCAGCGAGGTGTCCTTGAAGATGCTGATGAAGTTGTTCATCATGCTCGGCACCACCATCGCCAGCGCCTGCGGCAGCACGATCTTGCGCTGCGTCTGCCAGTAGCTCAGACCCAGCGTGTCGGCGGCTTCGAGCTGCCCCTTGGGAATGGCCTGCAACCCGCCGCGCACGATCTCGGCCATGTAGGCGGCCGCGAACAGCGTGATGCCCACGAGCACGCGCACCAGCACGTCGATGGTCATGCCCTGCGGCATGAACAGCGGAAACATGAAGCTGGCCATGAACAGCACGCTGATCAGCGGCACGCCGCGGATGAGCTCGATATAGACCACGCACACGGTGCGGATCGCCGGCAGCTTGCTGCGCCGGCCCAGCGCCACCAGCACTGAAAGCGGGAAGGCCAGGAAGATGGACAGCGTGGCCAGCATCACGGTGAGCGGCAGGCCGCCCCAGAGGTCGGTGCGCACGGGCTCCAGCCCCAGCACGCCGCCGCCCATCAAGCCGAAGAAGACGGCCAGCACGGCCACCCAAACCAGCGCCAGCCAGGGTTTCCAGAACCAGCGCACGCAACTGAGCATGAGCGCGGCCACCATCAGCACGGTGGCGATCTCGGGCCGCCATTGCTGTTCGAACGGGTAGCGGCCGAAGATGATGACGCGCCACTTCTCGGTGATCACGCCCCAGCAGGCGCCGCTGCCGCGCGCGGCCTGGCAGGCCTCGGCGTTGGCCGGGAAGACGGCCTGCGTCAGGCCCCAGTGGGCCAGCCCGGGCAGCAGGTAGAGCGCCAGCGCCACCAGCAGCACGGTGGTGAGGCCGTTCTTCCAGTCGGCAAACAGGTTGCGCTTGACCCAAGGGACGAAGCCTTCTGTGCGCACGGGCGCCGGGCGGGGCGCAACGGGTTCAAAGGTGTCGGCCATGGTCTTCAGCGCTCCATGATGGCCACGCGCTTGTTGTACCAGTTCATCAGCGCCGAGGTGCCCAGCGACGTGCACAGGTAGACGAGCATGATGATGGCGATGCATTCCACCGCGCGCCCGGTCTGGTTGAGCGTGGTGTTGGCAATGGAGACCACGTCGGGGTAGCCGATGGCCACCGCCAGCGAGGAATTCTTGGTCAGGTTCAGGTACTGGTTGGTGAGCGGCGGAATGATCACGCGCAGCGCCTGCGGCAGCACCACCAGCCGCATCTGCTGGCGGCGCGACAGGCCCAGGGCGCTGGCCGCCTCGGTCTGGCCGTGGCTCACCGACTGGATGCCGCCGCGCACCACTTCGGCGATGAACGAGGCCGTGTACATGACCAGCCCCACCAGCACGGCCATGAATTCGGGCGTGGCGCTGATGCCGCCGTCGACCATGAAGGCCAGTTGCTCGGGCACCGACCATTCACTCGGCGCGCCACCCACCGCCCAGCCGGCCAGCGCGCCGCCCAGCACCGCCAGCAGCGGCACCGCCCAGCGGTTGCGGTCCTGGCCCGTGGCTTCGAACTGCGCCTGTGCGCGGCGGCGCCACCACCAACCCGCACCCACGCCGGCCAGCGCACCTACGCCCGCCCAGGCGTGCCCGGCCCCCCACACGGGGGACGGGAAGGCGAAACCGCCCTTGCTCAGATAGAACAGGTCGGCCACGTTCCAGGCCGCCTGCGGCGGCGGCAGCACCTCCACGAAGAACAGGTACCACATCAGCAGCTGCAGCAGGATGGGGATGTTGCGGAACAGCTCCACGTAGCCGTAGCACAGCCCGCGCACCAGCGCGTTGCGCGAGAAGCGGCCGATGCCCACCAGAACGCCCAGCACGGTGGTCAGCACGATGCCGATGACGGCCACGCGCAGCGTATTGAGCACGCCCACCCACAGCGCCCGGCCGTAGCTCTGGCTGGGGTCGTAGGCGATCATGGTTTCGCCGATGTCGAAGCCCGCGGCCTGGCCCAGGAAGTCGAAGCCGCTCTGGATGCCCCGCACCTGCATGTTCTGCTGCGTGTTGTGGGCCAGGAAGCCCACCATGCCCGCCACCGCCAGCAGCGCCAGCACCTGGTAGACAAGCCCGCGCGCGGCGCGGCTGCGCCACGACCAGGCGTGTTTTGTGGGCGGAGCGCGATCCTTCAAGCCCGACTCCGGTTCAGCGACGCCCCCGCCCGCCGGCGCTATCGACGGCGCGGGCGGAGCGTACGGGCAGGGGCGTCAAGTCAAACCCGGTGCTTCAGCGCACCGGCGGCGCGTACATGATGCCGCCGTTGGTCCACAGGTTGTTGGTGCCGCGCGGCAGGCCGATGGCCGTCTTCGGGCCGACATGGCGCTCGAACTGTTCGCCGTAGTTGCCCACGGCCTTGATGGCGCGGTAGGCCCATTCCTTGTCCAGGCCCAACGCCTTGCCCAGGTCTTCAGTGCCCGAACCCAGCAGCCGCATCACGCCGGGGTTCTTGCTGTCCTTCTTCATGGCGTCGACGTTGGCCTGTGTGATGCCGTATTCCTCGGCTTCCAGCAGGGCGTTGAGCGTCCACTTCGCGATGGCGAAGAATTCGTCGTCGCCTCGGCGCACGGCCGGGCCCAGCGGTTCCTTGGAGATGAGCTCGGGCAGGATGACATGGTCTTCGGGCTTGGCCGCTTCCTTGCCGCGC
The DNA here is from genome assembly GCA_034522875.1 of Rubrivivax sp. Taxonomy (GTDB): domain Bacteria; phylum Pseudomonadota; class Gammaproteobacteria; order Burkholderiales; family Burkholderiaceae_C; genus Rubrivivax. Next base: position 38,196 of record JAXHKY010000021.1, read on the forward strand.
ACCGAGGCCAGGCCCGAGGCGTCGGTCGTGTAGACCTGGCAGCGGCCGGCGAAATAGGCGCCGGTGGCAGCCTCGACCTTCTCGAACACCACCGGCTTCATCTGCAGGTTGTTGGCGCGCGAATAGTCGGTCAGGTTGAGCTCGGTCGTGGTGCCCGACTGCACACAAACGGTGGCCCCCTTCAACTGCTTGGCGCTGGTGACCTTCAGGCTCGCGGGCACCATGAAACCCTGGCCGTCGTAGAAATTGACGCCCACGAAGTGCATGCCCAGCGAGGCGTCGCGCGTCAGCGTCCAGGTGGTGTTGCGCGACAGCACGTCGATCTCGCCGGATTGCAGCGCCGTGAAGCGCTGCTGCGCCGTCAGCGGCGAAAAACGCACCTTGTTGGGGTCGCTCAGGATAGCGGCGGCCAGCGCGCGGCAGTAGTCCACGTCCATGCCGGACCACTTGCCCTGGCTGTCGGCGGCCGAAAAGCCGGCCAGCGCGGTATTCACGCCGCAGACCAACGCGCCGCGCGACTTGATGGCGTCGAGGTCCTTGCCGGCATGGGCCGGGGCGGTGGCAAGAATGCCGGCGCCTGCGGCGGCGGCCAGGGCCAGTCGGGACAGCTTGTGGATCATCGAATCACTCCTGGAAGATGGGGGTCGTTTGCATCGTTGGCGCCGAAGGCGCCGAAGGCAAGTCCGGAACGCTAGCGACAAAGTCTGCAAGCAGCAACTGTGCCTATCCCTGACCGTACGCCTCGCGGGCATCGGAACCGCGACGCCGCTACCGGCAGTCTTGGCAACCCGACCAGGGCCAGTGCCAACGCCAACGACGCGCGAGGCGCGATGGCGGAATGCTTCGCAGGCTCTCAGCCCAGGTGGGCGCGGTCGGGCAGTTCGTTCGGATTGGGCTCGCCTGCGCCCAGCGGAAAGTGACGCACCAGCATGGCGTCCACGGCGTCGATCGCCTGCGCCAGACCGGCTTCGAAACGCCCGGCGCGGAAAGCCTCGCGCATGCCGCCCACCAGCGCGTCCCAGTGCGCCTGCGGCACCTGCCGCGCCAGGCCGCGGTCGGCCACGATCTCGATGGCGTGCTCGGCCAGCAGCAGGTAGATCAGCACGCCGTTGTTGGCGTCGGTGTCCCACACCCGCAGCTTGCCGAACATGGCCACCGCGCGCTCGCGCGCCGTGGCGCCGCGCCACAGGTAGGACAGCGGCAGCCCGGCTTCCACGCACAGGCGGATCTCGCCGCTGTGATGCCGTTCGCTGGCCGCCACGCGCGCTTCCAGGCGTTGCAGCGCTTCGCTGTCCAGCGCACGCGCGGTATCGGTTTCGTCGAGCCAGCGGTGTTTGAAGAGGCGCAGCCAGCGGTTCATCTCACCAGCTCCCCGAAGATCCGCCGCCGCCGAAGTCACCCCCGCCGCCCGATGAAAAACCGCCACCGCCACCGCCAAACCCACCCCCGCCGCCGAAACCGCCGCCACCGCCCCAGCCGCCGATGTGCGGCAGGTTGCCGCTGCGCCGGCCGGCCCGGCTCATGGCAGAACCGATGCCGAAGATGCCCACCAGCACCAGCGCCACCACCGCCGCGCCCGCGGCGGCCAGCAAGCTGGCGGTGACGAGCCAGCCCAGGCCGCCGGCCGCGCCGGCCGTCAGCAGCGAACCCAGCTTGCGGCCGAAGATGCCGGTGAGCACGGCGCCGATGATCGGCACGGCGACGAAGAAGAACATCGCCAGTTCTTCGAGTTGCAACCCTGGCTCTGCCTTGCCGCGCGCCGCCGGCGCTGGCAGCGCCTCACCCTTGATGCGGCCGATGAGCTGGTCGACCGCGGCGTCCAGGCCGCCGGCGTAGTCGTTGGCGCGGAAGGCCGGGCGGATGGCGTTGTCGATGATCTGCCTCGCCGCCAGGTCGGGGATCGCACCTTCCAGCGCCTTGGCCACCTCGATGCGCACGCGGCGTTCGTCCTTGGCCACCACCACCAGCACGCCGTCGCCCACCTCGCGGCGGCCGATCTTCCAGGTGTCGGCCACGCGCTGGGCGTAGGCGGCAATATCTTCCGGCGCCGTGGCCGGCACCAGCAGCAGCACGATCTGCGGCCCGGCCTCGGCCTCGAAGGCGGCGAGCCGGGCCTCGAGCGCGGCCACCTGGTCCGCCTGCAGCGTACCGGTCTGGTCGATGACCCGCGCGGTGAGGGCGGGCACGGGCAGCACGTCCTGCGCGCGCGCGGAGCCGGGCAGCACCAGCACCAGCACCAGCACCAGCGCCAACGCCAACGCCAGCGTCAGCATGAACCCCCCGGCCAGGGTCCCCGGGAAGCGGCGAGTCAGGGCGCGCATCGTTGCGGCGCCGCGGCCGGCGTCACTTCGACGCCGCGGGCGCAGGCGCAGCAGGTTTGTCGAAACTCACCGTGGGCGGCGTCGCGATGGCGGCCTCGTTCTCGACCGTGAAATTCGGCTTGACCGAATAGCTGAAGATCATGGCCGTCAGGTTGGTGGGGAAGCTGCGCGCCAGCACGTTGTAGTCCTGCACCGCCTTCACATAGCGCCCGCGCGCCACGGTGATACGGTTCTCGGTGCCTTCGAGCTGCACGCGCAGGTCCTGGAAGCCCTGGTTGGCCTTCAGGTTGGGGTATTGCTCCACCGTCACCAGCAGCCGGCTGAGCGCACCCGAGAGTTCGCCCTGCGCGGCCTGGAATTTGCCGAAGGCCTCGGGGTTGTTGATCAGTTCGGGCGTGGCCTGGATGCTGGTGGCCCGCGCGCGAGCTTCGATCACCTTGGTCAGCGTCTCCTGCTCGAAATTCGCCTCGCCCTTGACGGTGGCCACGATATTGGGGATGAGGTCGGCGCGGCGCTGGTACTGATTGACCACCTCGGACCAGGCCGACTTCACCTGTTCGTCCAGACGCTGGAAATCGTTGTAGCCGCAGCCCGAAAGCAGGGCGGCCGCCAGCAAGGCGGTGGTCAGCCAGAGTCGGCGCGCGGTCAGGGTGGCGAATGTCATGGCTCTTCCTCCGTGTGGGCAGCGAACATCGTAACCCGCAGGTGATGTTGGGCAAGGCCGGCGCACTTCAAGACTGCACCGCCGCGAGACCCCACCGCGGCCGGCCGCCGCCCCGCACCCGCCGGCCATAATCCGCCGCCATGTGGCCCACCCTGCAAAACGACACCTTCCTGCGCGCCTGCCTGCGCCAGCCCACCGACTACACACCGCTGTGGCTGATGCGCCAGGCCGGCCGCTACCTGCCTGAATACAAGGCCACGCGCGTGAAGGCCGGCAACAGCTTCATGGGGCTGGCCACCAACGTGCAATACGCCACCGAGGTGACGCTGCAGCCGCTGGACCGCTTCGCGCTGGACGCAGCCATCCTGTTCAGCGACATCCTCACCGTGCCCGACGCCATGGGCCTGGGCCTGAGCTTCGGCGCCGGCGAGGGCCCGCGCTTCGCGCACCCGGTGCGCGACGAGGCCGCGGTGGCGGCGCTGGCGGTGCCCGACCTGGACAAGCTGCGTTATGTCTTCGACGCCGTGACCTCGATCCGCCGCGCCCTGAATGGCCGCGTGCCGCTGATCGGATTTTCCGGCAGCCCCTGGACGCTGGCCTGCTACATGGTCGAAGGCGCCGGTTCCGACGACTACCGGCTGGTCAAGACCCTGCTCTACAGCCGGCCCGACCTGATGCACCGCATCCTCGAGGTCAACGCCGCTGCGGTGACGGCCTACCTCAACGCCCAGATCGACGCCGGCGCGCAGGCCGTGATGGTGTTCGACAGCTGGGGCGGCGTGCTCGCCGACAGCGCCTTCCAGCGCTTCAGCCTGGACTACACGCGCCGCGTCGTCGCCGGCCTGCAGCGCGAGAAGGACGGCCAGCGCATCCCCTGCATCGTCTTCACCAAGGGTGGCGGGCCGTGGCTGGACGACATCGCTTCCTGCGGCGCCGACGTCGTGGGCCTGGACTGGACCGTGAACCTGGGCCGCGCGCGGCGGCTGGCAGGCGACCGCGTGGCGCTGCAGGGCAACCTCGACCCCAACGTACTTTTTGCGCCCGACGAAGCCGTGGCCCGCGAAGCCGTGGCCGTGCTGAATAGCTTCGGCCGCCCGCAACGCCCCGACGGCACCTGGGACGGCCACATCTTCAACCTGGGCCACGGCATCAGCCAGCACACCGATCCTGAGCGCGTGACCACCCTGGTGGAGGCCGTGCACCGGCATTCCCGAGTGCTGCGCTCGACCCCCTGAGCGCGCCACTGCCGCCGCCCGGCACGCCGGCCGGTCGTATGGGGGTAAGTGAGCACTCAGGGCTTGACTTATCCCCAAAAAATGTTCTGCACTGCAGCAGCTTCGGCCTGACACCCAAGGCCCGCCGGATTCGCTGTCGATACGTGTCAAGTCCTTGATTTTCATCAAGTTTGTGAGCTGCCACGAAATTGAGCACCGGCCGAGGCGGCGCGCAGAATCAAGCACTTGCGTTGACTCGCCGCAGTTTGCCCACAAAGTTATCCACAGATTGCGGGGACAGCTCGAAAAGTCCTTTTCGATCATGCACTTGCGGCGTTTTCTTGAGGCACATCCTGGATTTCGTGCGCAACTTCACAGCCCAGTGGCATGACTGAGCCCGTGGTGCTTGCGGTCGCGGTCGAGACACCCCGGTACTCGCCGGTCGGGGGTCTGCTGGACTATGCAAGTGAGCAGACGCTGACGCCGGGAACCCTGGTGCGTGTGCCATTGGGCCACCGCGACATGCCCGGGATCGTCTGGCAGCGGCCGGCCCATGCCGCCCCGCCGCCAGCCGAATTGCGCCCCCTGGCGGCCGTTTTGTCGTCTCTGCCGCCGCTGGCCGACGAGTGGCGCGAGCTGATCGACTTCGCCGCGGGTTACTACCAGCGCGGCGTGGGTGAACTGGCGCTGGCCGTGCTGCCGCCTGACCTGCGCAAGCTCGACAACATACGCCTGACGCGGCGCGTTGCGCGACTGCAACAGGTGCCCGTCAACGGTGATGAGGCCCTGGCGGCCACCCCGTCCGCGCGACCCGAACTGAACGCAGAGCAGGCGGCGGCGCTGGCGGCGATCGGCGCGGCCGACAAGCCCGTGCTTCTGCACGGCGTCACCGGCAGCGGCAAGACCGAGGTCTACCTGCGCGCCGCCGAGGCCGCATTGCAGCAAGGTCGGCAGGCGCTGGTGCTGGTGCCCGAGATCAACCTCACGCCGCAGCTCGAAGCGCGTTTCGCCGAGCGCTTTCCGGGCCACCTGATGGTCAGCCTGCACAGCGGCCTGACACCGGCGCAGCGCCTGCGCCACTGGCTGCTGGCGCACCTGGGGCGCGCCGACCTGGTGCTGGGCACGCGGCTGGCCATCTTTGCCTCCATGCCGCGGCTGGGGCTGGTGGTCGTCGACGAGGAGCACGACCCCTCGTTCAAGCAGCAGGAAGGTGCGCGTTATTCGGCGCGCGACCTCGCGGTGTGGCGCGCCCACCGGCTGGGGGTCACCGTGCTGCTGGGTTCGGCCACGCCGTCGCTGGAAACCTGGCAGCGGGCGCTGGAAGGGCGCTACCTGCGGCTGGCGCTGGACCGCCGCATCGGCGGCGGCGTCATGCCCGCGGTGCGGCTGGTGGACATGACGCGCCTGCCGCGCGAGACGCAGCACGAGCGCGTGCTGGCGCCGCCACTGCTGACGGCCATCACCGAGCGCATCGAACGCGGTGAACAGAGCCTGCTGCTGCTGAACCGCCGCGGCTACGCGCCGGTGCTGCACTGCAGCGCCTGCGGCTGGAAGAGCGGCTGCCCGCACTGCAGCGCCTGGCGTGTGTTCCACAAGGCCGACCGCACGCTGCGCTGCCACCACTGTGGCCTGACCGAACGCGTGCCGCGCGCCTGCCCGGACTGCGGCAACCTCGACATCGCCCCGCTCGGGCGCGGCACCGAGAAGCTGCAGGAGCAGCTGGCCGCGCTGCTGCCCGGCGCGCGCGTGGCGCGGCTGGACGCCGACAGCACGCGCGGCGAAGGGGCCTTGCAGCAGCAGCTGGGCGCCGTGCATGCCGGCCAGGTGGACGTGCTGGTGGGCACGCAGATGCTGGCCAAGGGGCACGACTTCCGCCGCGTCACGCTGGTGGCGGCGGTGAATCCCGACACGGCGCTGTTCAGCAGCGACTTCCGCGCGCCGGAGCGCCTGTTCGCGCTGCTCATGCAGGCCGCGGGCCGCGCCGGCCGCGACGCGGCGCAGGCCGAGCGCAGCGAGATGTGGGTGCAGACCTGGCACCCGCGCCACCCGCTGTATGCCGCCTTGAAGGCCCACGACTACGAGGCCTATGCCACGGCGCAACTGGCCGAGCGCCGCGCCGCTGGCCTGCCGCCCTTTGCCAGCCTGGCGCTGCTGCGCGCCGAGGCGCGCACGGTGGAGGTGGCGCGTGCCTTCCTGCACGACGCTTCCGCCCTGGCCGCAGCGCACGCGGGCGTCACCGTCTACCCGCCGGTGCCGCCGCCGGTGGCCAAGGTGGCCGACGTGGAGCGCATGCAGATGCTGGTGGAGTCGCCCTCGCGCGTGGGGCTGCAGCGCATGCTGGCGGCGTGGCTGCCCGGGTTGCACGATCTGCGCGCACGGCACAAGGGGCTGCTGCGCTGGGCGGTGGACGTGGATCCGCTGGCGATCTGAACCGCGTTCCGACCGCCGTCCCGACCGCCGTCCCGAGCGCCATCCCGAGCGCCTGACCGGCAGCTTCGCCTGCGGGCCCGCGGGCGCCGACAGTCACGGCGCCAGCACGCGCTGCAGTTGCAGCGCCTCGGCCACGTGCGCGGTGGCGATGCGCTCGCTGCCGGCCAGGTCGGCGACGGTGCGCGCCACCTTCAGGCAGCGGTGCAGCCGGCGGCCGCTCCAGCCCAGGCGCTCGGCGGCGCTGCGCAGGAAGCGCGCGGCCGCTTCGTCCATGAGGCAATTTTCGTCGATGCGGCCGGCCTCCAGCAGGGCGTTGGGCTCGCCCTGACGCTGGGTCTGCCGCTGGCGCGCCGCGGCCACGCGCACCGCCACCGCCGCCGTCGGTTCACCGTTGGGCAGCGCCAGCAGCTCGGAGGCGGGCGCGGCCAGCACCTCCACCTGCAAGTCGATGCGGTCCAGCAACGGCCCCGACAGCCGGCCCTGGTAACGCGCCACGGCATCGGGCGTGCAGCGGCAGGCCCTGCCCAGCCCCGCCGGCGCACCGAGCCAGCCGCAGGGGCAGGGGTTCATGGCCGCCACGAGCTGGAAGCGCGCCGGAAAACTGGCCTGGCGCGCCGCGCGCGAAATGGTGATGCGGCCGGTTTCCAGCGGCTCGCGCAGGGCTTCGAGCGCGGCGCGGGGGAACTCCGGGGTTTCGTCCAGAAAGAGCACGCCGCCGTGGGCGAGCGAGATCTCGCCCGGTCGCGGCGGCGAGCCCCCGCCCACCAGCGCCACCGCACTGGCCGTGTGGTGCGGCGCGCGCACAGGGCGGCAGCCGTGTGTGGCGTCGGGGCTGGCCGTCGTCAGGCCGGCCAGGGCGGCGCTGGCCAGCGCCGCCTCGTCGTCCAGCGGCGGCAGCAGCCCCGGCAGGCGCTGGGCCAGCATCGACTTGCCGGTGCCCGGCGGGCCCACCAGCAACAGGCTGTGGCCACCCGCCGCCGCGATTTCCAAAGCCCGCTTGGCGGCGGCCTGGCCCTTCACGTCGCGCAGGTCGGGGCCGGGCGGTGCCACCGGACGCGGCAGCGGCTCAGCGGCTGGCAACGGCACCGCAGCGTCGCCCGGCAGCAGCGCAGCAGCGACTTCGGCCAGCGTGGACGCCGCACGCACGTCCAGCCCGCTCACCTGTGCCGCGATGCGGGCACTGGCGGCCGGCAGCACCAGCGTGCGCGCGCTGCCGCCCCGGCGCAGCGCCAGGGCCAGGGCCAGCGCCCCGCGCACGGGCCGCAATCTGCCGGCCAGCGACAGTTCGCCTGCAAATTCGTACGCCGCAAGCTTTGCCGCGTCCAACTGCCCTGCCGCGGCCAGGATGCCCAGCGCGATGGGCAGGTCGAAGCGGCCCGATTCCTTGGGCAGGTCGGCCGGCGCCAGATTCACGGTGATGCGCTTGTTGTGCGGAAACGCAAAGCCGCTCTGCTGCAGCGCCGCGCGCACACGCTCGCGCGACTCCTTCACTTCCGTGTCGGCCAGGCCCACCAGCGTAAAGCTGGGCAGGCCGTTGGCCAGATGTACCTCGACCGACACCGCAGGTGCGTCTAGACCATCGAGCGATCGGCTGCAGATGACGGCAAGTGACATGGCAACGATGCTTTCACGGTGCCACGGGCCGGGTCGATCCCGCTTCGGAAGGTTCAAGGGGGGATAAACGCATTAAGTTGGTGCGCAACCAATAGAAACGCACTCTTTTAAGGCGTGACGCATGGGCGAGGCACCCCCCTAGCCTGCAGCTTCCCGTCTAGCGCCCTGGCATGGTTCATGCGCTTCCTGGGTTGAACGACCTTGCCCGATCCACTCTTTCTATGGAGCCCCCGATGACCTTTCGACCCATCACTGCCGGCGCGGCCGCCGTGTTGGCGCTGACCTCGCTGCCCACCTTCGTGCCGACCGCAGCCGCTGCCGACTGGGCGTTCAGCGGCAACGCCGGCCTGTTCAGCGACTACCGCTTCCGCGGCATCTCGCAGACCCACAAGAAGCCCGCGTTTCAGGGCGGATTCGACCTCGCGCACGCATCGGGCTTCTACGTCGGCAACTGGAACTCCAACATCGACGCCAGTTTCTACGGTGGGTCGAACCTGGAGATGGACTTCTACGGCGGCTTCAAGGGTGCCGTCGACGCCTTCAGCTACGACGTCGGGGTCCTGTACTACTACTACCCCGGCAGCGACCCCAAGATCGACAACACCGAGCTGTATATCGGTGGCGGCTGGGGCCCGCTGTCGGTCAAGTATTCGTATGCGGTGAGCGACTTCTTCAGCCTGCCCGAATCCGACGGCTCCTGGTACCTCGACACCAAGCTCGCCTACCCGCTGTCGAAGGAGATGACGCTGATCGCCCGCGTCGGCTACCAGAGCCTGAACGGCAGCGCCCAGATCACCGAGATCGACGGCAGCGGCCCCAAGGATTCGATCACCGACTGGGCCCTCGGCGTCACTTACGACATGTCTGGCTGGCTCCTGGGCGCCAGCTACATCGGCACGAACCGCGATGTCGCCAACGCCGTCCGCGACCCGAACCGCAATCTCAGCAACGACACCTTCGTGGTTTCAGTCAGCAAGTCGTTCTGACTCCCTCAATTCCTCCAGGAGAAGTGTCATGAAAATGGTGACTGCCATCGTCAAGCCGTTCAAGCTCGACGAAGTGCGTGAAGCCCTCAGTGGTATCGGCGTTCAGGGCATCACGGTGACCGAAGTCAAGGGCTTCGGCCGCCAGAAGGGCCACACCGAGCTCTACCGCGGCGCCGAGTACGTCGTCGACTTCCTGCCCAAGGTGAAGGTCGAAGCCGCGGTGGACGACGCCCTCGTCGATCGCGTCATCGAGGCCATCGAGAGCTCGGCCCGCACGGGAAAGATCGGCGACGGGAAGATCTTCATCACGGCGCTGGAACAGGTGGTGCGCATCCGCACCGGTGAAACCGGCAAGGACGCCCTTTGAGGGCGCCCGACGAAACCCACAAAAAGTAGAGCATCATGAAAAAACTGATCGCGATATGCGCTCTCGGCCTGCTGGCCCTGGGTTTGGCCGGCGCCGCACTGGCGCAGGATGCCGCGGCTTCGGCCCCCATGGCCGAAGCTGCGGCCGCAGTCGATGCGGCGGCGTCGGCCGCCGCGGATGCTGCGGCACCCGAAGCCGCGGCCGCTCCGGCCGTGCACAAGGGCGACGTGGCCTGGATGATGACGGCCACGCTGCTCGTCATCTTCATGGCCGTGCCGGGCCTGGCGCTGTTCTACGGCGGCCTGGTGCGCAGCAAGAACATGCTCTCGGTGCTGATGCAGGTCATGGTCGTGTTCTCGCTCATCGGCGTGTTGTGGGCGGTCTACGGCTACAGCCTGGCCTTCGGCGGCGAGGGACTCATCATCGCCGGCTTCGACAAGCTGTTCCTGGCCGGCGTCACGGTGGACAGCCTGGCCGACACCTTCACGGCCGACGTCAAGCTGCCGGAATATGTGTTCATCGCCTTCCAGGCCACCTTTGCCGGCATCACCTGCGCGCTGATCGTGGGCTCCTTCGCCGAGCGCATCAAGTTCAGCGCCGTGCTGCTGTTCAGCGTGCTGTGGTTCACCTTCTGCTATCTGCCGATCGCGCACATGGTCTGGGGTGTGGGCGGCTACCTGTTCGACAAGGGCGCGCTGGACTTTGCCGGCGGCACGGTCGTGCACATCAACGCCGGCATCGCCGGCCTGGTGGGCGCCTATGTGCTGGGCAAGCGCATCGGCTACGGCAAGGAGTCGATGGCGCCGCACAGCCTGACGCTGACGATGGTGGGGGCCTGCATGCTGTGGGTGGGCTGGTTCGGCTTCAACGCCGGCTCCAACCTCGAAGCCACCAGCGGCGCGGCGCTGGCCTTCATCAACACCTTGTTTGCCACCGCTGCGGCGGTGCTGGCCTGGTGCGCGGGTGAAGCGCTGACCAAGGGCAAGGCCTCGATGCTGGGCGCCGCCTCGGGTGCGGTGGCCGGCCTGGTGGCCATCACGCCGGCCTGCGGCACGGTGGGCCCCATGGGCGGCATCGTCATCGGTCTGGCCGCCGGCTTCGTCTGCCTGTGGGGCGTGAACGGCCTGAAGAAGATGCTGGGCGCGGACGACTCGCTCGACGTGTTCGGCGTGCACGGTGTCGGCGGCATCCTCGGTGCACTGCTCACCGGCGTGTTCTCGGCCGGCTCGCTGGGCGGTGTCAAGGGCGACGACTATTCGATCGCCAGCCAGATGCTGGTGCAGGCCGAGGGCGTGCTCATCACCATCGTGTGGTCGGCGGTGGTGGCCTTCGTCGCCTACAAGATCGTCGACATGGTGATCGGCCTGCGCGTGCCTGAAGACGAAGAGCGCGAGGGTCTGGACATCACCGCGCACGGCGAGACGGCCTACAGCAAGTAAGCCGGTGGACTTCCGGGCAGCGCGGCCGCCCGGAGAAGGTGGCGGGGGAGACGGTGCGCGGTGCCTGTCTCCCCCGCCCCTTTTTCATTGGCCCTCGCGTTTTCCTGGGGTGCTGCCAGAATCCGACTTTGCCCTTTCGAGCACGCCATGGTCCCGCACCTCACCACCGCTCTCACCAGCCCGATCAACGAACTCGAGGCACGCATCCTCGAATCGATGCCCGCCATCGAGCGCTGGTTCAGGCTCGAATGGATGGAGCACACGCCGCCGTTCTACAGCTCGGTCGATTTGCGCAATGCCGGCTTCAAGCTGGCGCCGGTGGACACCAACCTGTTCCCTTCCACCTTCGACCAGCTGGCGCCCGAGATGCTGCCGCTGGCGGTGCAGGCGGCCATGGCGGCGATCGAGAAGATCTGCCCCGAGGCGAAGAACCTGCTGCTGGTGCCCGACAGCCGCAGCGCCAACGCGCACTACCTGTTCAACGTGCAGCGACTGATGCAGATCTTCGGCCAGGCCGGGCTCAATGTGCGCCTGGGCACGCTGGACAAGTCGGTGACCGAGCCCACGACACGCGTGCTGCCCGACGGCAGCGAACTCGTCATCGAGCCTCTGCTGCGCACGCGCGGGCGCCTGGGGCTGAAAAATTTCGACCCCTGCACGATCCTGCTCAACGACGACCTCTCGGGCGGACTGCCGCCGGTGCTGCAGCACCTGCACGAGCAGTACCTGCTGCCGCCGCTGCACGCGGGCTGGACGGTGCGGCGCAAGTCGCGCCACTTCCAGAGCTACGAGGAGGTGGCCAAGAAGTTCGCCAAGCTGCTGGGCATGGACCCGTGGCTGATCAACCCCATGCATGCGCAATGCGGCAAGGTCGACTTCACACAGGCCACCGGCCTGGACTGCGTGAAGAGCCACGCCGACGCCATGCTCACCAAGGTGCGCCGCAAATACAAGGAATACGGCATCAACGAGAAACCCTTCGTCATGGTCAAGGCCGACAACGGCACCAGTGGCCTGGGGCTGATGACGGTGCGCGACGTGAAGGACCTGGATGACGCCGACCTGCTGGCACGGCACCAGATGAGCGCCGCGCACGGCGGTGCCGCCGACATCACCGAGGTGCTGATCCAGGAGGGTGTGCCCACCTACGAACGCATCGAAAATGCGGCCGCCGAGCCCGTGGTGTGCATGATCGACCGCTACGTGGTGGGTGGCTTCTACCGCACGCATGCCCAACGCGCCTTCGACGAAAGCCTCAACGCCCCCGGCGCCGGCTTCGTGGAGCTGGCCTTCGCCGAGAGCACGCAACTGCCGCGGCCTGGCGCCAAGCCCGGCGCCAGCGCGCCCAACCGCTTCTACATGTACGGCGTCATCGGCCGCCTGGCGATGCTGGCCGCGGCCTACGAGCTGGAAGCCACCGACCCCGACGCCGAGAGCTACGAGTAGGCGCTGCCGCTCGGCGCAGCCCGGTCTGTTGCGGCTCAGGCGGCGAGCAGGCCGCTGAACAGCGGGTCCTGCCGCGTGCGCGGGCGGTAGGCGGCGACGCGGCGCGCGATCTCGGCAATGTGCTCGGGCGTGGTGCCGCAGCAGCCGCCGGCGATATTGAGGAAGCCCACGCGCGCGAATTCCTCCATCAGGCCGCCGGTGATTTCCGGCGTCTCGTCGAAGCCGGTCTCGGCCATCGGATTGGGCAGCCCGGCATTGGGGTAGCAGCTGATGTAGGTGTCGGCCGCCACCTTGGACAGCTCCTCGATGTAGGGCCGCATCACCGCCGCGCCCAGGGCGCAGTTCAGCCCCACCGCCAGCGGCCGCGCATGGCGCACCGAGTGCCAGAACGCGGCCACCGTCTGACCGCTCAGGATGCGCCCGGAGGCGTCGGTCACGGTGCCCGAGATGATCACCGGCAGCCGCTCGCCCGTTTCCTCCATCAGTTCGTCGAGCGCGAAGATCGCCGCCTTGGCATTCAGCGTGTCGAAGATGGTTTCCACCAGGAACAGGTCGCAGCCGCCTTCCAGCAACGCCGCGGCCTGCTCGCGATAGGCGGCACGCAGTTCGTCGAAGCTGGTGTTGCGTGCGCCGGGATCGTTGACGTCGGGGCTGATGCTGGCGGTGCGCGGCGTCGGACCCAGCGCACCGGCCACGAAGCGCGGCGGCCCGGCCGTGGCCGCGGCGTCAGCCGCTGCTCGCGCGATGCGCGCGGCGGCCAGGTTCATCTCGCGCGCCAGGTGGGCCAGGCCGTAATCTTCCTGTGCGATCGAGGTAGCGCCGAAGGTATTGGTCTCGATGATGTCGGCGCCCGCCGCCAGGTACTGGTCGTGGATCTCGCGCACGACGTCGGGCCGCGTCAGCACCAGCAGGTCGTTGTTGCCCTTCAGGTCCTTCGGGTGGTTCTGCAGCGCCGGGTTGCGGAAGTCGTCTTCGCCCAGCTTGTAGCGCTGGATCATGGTGCCCATGGCGCCGTCGATGATGGCGATGCGCTGCTGCAGCAGTGAAGGCAGGGCAGCGCCGCGGGTGAAGTGGATGGTAGGCCGACTCATGCGCCATTGTAGGAAGCCTGCGCGCCACGACCGCCACGGCCGGGTTGGTCGACGCCGGACGCCGCCGCCGGCGTTCCTACGAGTCCAGTGGTGCGTTTGCGGTGGGCTCGAACAGCGACGGGCGGAACATCGCGTCGGCGCCATCGTCATCGGTGTCGGCCCACATCGCCAGCGATGCCGCCGTCATCGGCTTGGCGAACAGGTGACCCTGCAGCTCGTCGCAACCCAGGGCAACGAGCTGGTCGCGCTGGGCCTCGGTCTCCACGCCTTCGGCGACGACGCGCAGCTTCAGTGTGCCGGCCAGTTGCACGATGGTCTGCACGATCGTGCGCGCCTTGGCGCTGGTGGCCAGGTCGGTGACAAAGGCGCGGTCGATCTTCAGTTCAGCCGCCGGCAGCCGGCACAGCACGGCCAGGCTGGAGTGGCCCGTGCCGAAATCGTCGATCGAGATGTGCAGCCCTGCACGCCCCAGGCGTTCGAACGCGGCGCGCGTGACGCGGGTGTCTTCCATGGCCACGGATTCGGTGATCTCGCAGGTCAGGCGCCCGGGCGGGATGCCGTGGCGGTTGAGCGCGGCCTCGAGCTGCAGCACCAGGTTGTCCTGGCGCAGCTGGTGGCCGGAGATATTGATCGCCATCCGCATGCGCAACCCGCGGTCGCGCCACTGAGCGGCCTGGCGGCAGGCTTCGTCGATGACCCACAGCCCGATCGACCCGATGAGTCCGTAGCGTTCGGCCAGCGGAATGAAGACGGCAGGGCTGACCATGCCGCGCTGCGGGTGTTTCCAGCGCAGAAGGGCTTCGGCCGCCGTCACCTGCAGACTGCGTGCGTCGATCTTGGGCTGGTAGTAAAGCTCGAGCTGCTTGCGCTCGATGGCGTGGCGCAGGTCCTGCAGCAGCTCGACCTGTTCGCGCAGGTTCACGCCCATGCTGGGGTCGAACAGCGCATGGCCGGCGCCACCACCCATCTTGACGTTGCGCATGGCCAACGCCGCGTGAGGCAGCAGCCGCGGCCGCGAACCGTGGTCGGGATAGATGGCGATGCCCACCGACGCCGTGATCTGCAGCTCCAGCGTGTCCACGCGGTAGGCGCGTTGCAGCGCTTGCAGCAACTGGCCGGCCGCGCGCCCGGCGCCCACCACGTCGGCAGCGACCAGCAGCGCGAATTCGTCGCCGCCCACGCGCGCCGCGAAGGGCCGCTTGCCCGCCATCTCCTTCACGCGGCGACCGGTCTCCAGCAGCAGGGCGTCGCCCACCTGGTGGCCGTAGGCTTCGTTCAGGGGCCTGAAATTGTCCAGCCCGACATACAGCAGCGCCATCTGCCTGGCGCCGCGGTCACAGGCCAGCGCGGCCCGGTCGAGCAAGAGCTCGAATTCGGGCCTCGTCATCAGACCGGTGAGCGGATCCTGTGCACGCAACTGGTCCAGTTGCCGGCTGGCGGCGTGCAGGCTCGACTGCAGTCGTGACCGGCCGCGCGCATGCCACCACAACATCATGGCCACCACGGCGATGGTCAGCGCAGCGATGCCCAAATCCCAGAGCAGGCCGTGAGCGGGTAAGAGCGTATCCAAGCGGGACCCCATTGGGGTCATATCGACAGCCGGCGGTCGACCTTGAGCCGTGGCCCCGTGACCACGGCGACGAGCTGTCAGTGCAGCACGACAGGCTGTTGTGCCAGCGCCGTGAACCCGGCGATGTAGTCGTCGATCACTTCCTCGTTGGGGCCCTGGCGCACCAATTCCTGCACGCCGCGCTGGAAACTCTCGGCCACGGCGCCTTCGATGAAGATCTCCTTGCGTGCCAGCTTGTCGACGATCTCGAAACCGCCCCGCCTGGGCGCGGCGTCTTCATTGGCGCCGGGCACGTCGAACTGCACGACCACATAGCTGTCCGAGTTGTAGAGCATCTGCATCGGAAATCCTCCTGAGGTAGAAGATGGGTCTGCCTGGCCCGCATTCAAGCCGGTCGCCCCCCCGATCAGGGGGCGCCCTGCTGTTCCAGGGCCCAGTCGATGCTGCCCGCGGCGGGCGGGAACTGCATCAGCACGCGTACCGGCAGGTGGTGGCGCGCCGGGTCGAGCCAGACGTCGACCTGGGTGTCGTAGGGCCGGGCCGCGGCGCGCCTCAGGTGCAGCGCGCCGGCCACCGGCCCGGCGGGCGCGTCCAGGTCATGGCGGCCCTGCACGGTGAAGGTCCAGACCTGGCCGTCGCCGCGCGTGCCGGCCACGAAGATCAGCACCTCGCTGCCAGGCTCGCGCAGCGCGGGCCCGGCCTCCAGCACCGCAGGCAGTTGCAGCATCCAGCTCAGGCGGTCCTGGGCCCCCGGCAGCAGGGGGTACTGAAGCTGAGGCCCGCTGAACGTGATGCGCCCGGCCTCGTGCTGGAAATTCACCGCGCGCTGCTCGCGTCCCCTGCGGCTTTCGACATAGCGTTCGGGCGCCAGGCCGTCCGCACCGAGCCGGCCCTGGCTGTCCGAACCGAGCGCGGCCTGGCCGCTACGTTCCAGCGTCAGCCGATAGCGGTCGCCGGCGGGTTGCCAGCTCAGTGCGGCCTGGCCGGTGGCGCTGCCCTGGCGCACCGAGTAGCGCAGCGTCATGGGCGGCGGCAGCCGCGTGGCATAAGCCGGCAGCGGCGTGCCGCCGGGGGCCGGCAACGGCGTGCCGCCGGGGGCCGGCGGCGCGAGGGCGGCCGCGGGCGCGGCAAGGCGCCCGCCGGCGGCGCGTTTGCCGGGCGGTGGCACCGGCCTGGGCCGTGGCGCGGCGGCGGGCGCCGTGGCTGGGCGCGAAGCGATCGTGGCCTCGGTCGTGGCCTGGTTCGCCGCCTCGTTCTTCGCCCCTTTCGCCGCCGGCACCACGATGTGGCGTACCTGCATCGGCGGTGCAGCCGCTTGGCGGTGGCCGTCTCCGGGGGCCGTACCGGCCCGGTCGAGCAACACCAGGTGCACGGCCAGCACCGCAGCGGTCGCGGCCAGCGCGGCACGCCGCCGCAATGGCCGTGGCGGCGGCAGGCAAAGCGGCAGCGAATTCAGCACGGCAGGGGGCACTCCACAATACTGCCACCCTGCCCCCGGGCGCCGATATCCCGCTTCCGCATGAAACTTGCCACCCTGAAGGACGGATCGCGCGACGGCCAGCTGGCCGTGGTCTCGCGCGACCTGAGCCGCGCACATTTCGCCACCGGCATCGCCGGCACCCTGCAGCGGCTGCTCGACGACTGGAATTTCCTCTCGCCGCAGCTCGAGGACCTGTTTGCCACGCTCAACGACGGCAAGGCGCGCCACGCCTTCGACTTCGACCCGCGCCAGTGCATGGCGCCGCTGCCGCGCGCCTTCCAGTGGCTCGACGGCTCGGCCTACCTGAACCATGTGGAACTGGTGCGCAAGGCGCGCGGCGCCGAGATGCCGGCCAGCTTCTTCGACGACCCGCTCATGTACCAGGGCGGCAGCGACGACTTCCTGGGCCCCACCGACGACGCCGTCTTCGCCAGCACCGACTGGGGCATCGACTTCGAATCCGAGCTCGCCGTCGTCACCGGCGACGTACCGATCGGCACCAGGCCCGGAGCCGCGCTGGAAAGTGTGCGCTTGCTGCTGCTGGTCAATGACTGGAGCCTGCGACAGCTGATCCCGGCCGAACTGGCCAAGGGTTTCGGTTTCCTGCAGAGCAAGCCGGCCACCGCCTTCGGCCCGGTGGCGGCCACGCCCGACGAACTGGGCGATGCCTGGCAGGCAGGGCGCGTGCACCTGGCACTGGAAAGCCGCTGGAACGACCGCCGCGTGGGCCTCACCGAAGCCGGACCGGAAATGAACTTCCACTTCGGCCAGCTCATCGCGCACGTGGCCAAGACGCGCCGGCTGCGCGCCGGCAGCATCGTCGGCAGCGGTACCGTCAGCAACCAGGACTGGAGCCGTGGCTGGAGCTGCATCGCCGAGCAGCGCGCCATCGAGATCATCGAATCGGGTGCGCCGAAGACGGCGTTCATGCAGTTCGGCGACACCATCCGCATCGAGATGCTCGGCCGCGACGGCCAGAGTGTCTTCGGCGCCATCGACCAGCGCGTGGCGCCGCTGGCGGCCTGAAGCTGGCGACCGCATGACCGACCTGCCGGGCTGGGTCAAGCACAGCACCGTCTGGCTGCTGCTGGCGTTGGCCATCTTCCTCGGCGTGCAGGCCTGGATGCGCAACGAGGCGGCGACGCGCTTCGTCGTCGACGGCGGCACGGTGGAGATCCGTCGCGCCGCCGACGGCCACTACCACTGGCCGGGCCGCATCGACGGCCGCCGCGTGGACTTCCTGGTCGATACCGGTGCCACCGGTACGGCCATCCCGGAGTCGCTGGCACGCAGTCTGGGCCTGGAACAACGCGGGAGTGTGCGCTCGCAAACCGCGGGCGGCGTGGTGACCGGCACGGTGGTCGTGGGTCACCTGCAGCTGGACGGTGGCGTCAGCGCCGAGCGGCTGCGCATGGTGGCCCTGCCAGGGCTGGCTGCCCCGCTGCTGGGCATGGACGTGCTGGGCCGGCTGCGCTGGCAGCAGGGCGAGGGCCTGTTGCGCGTGGACCTGCACGGGGCAGCACGGTGACGGGGCGCCGGGTGCGCCGCCTGCTGGCAGCGCTGGCGGCGACCCTGCTGTGGCTGGGGGCGGCGCCCACCCTGGGGCAGGCGCCGACCGCCGCCTGCCCGCCGGACGTGGTGTCGACGGACGTGGTGTCGACGGACGTGGTGTCGACGGGCGCGGCCGACGGTGCCCCGCGCGACCGCGGCCTGCTGTGGCGCATCACGCGCGATGGCCACAGCTCTTACCTCTACGGCACGCTGCACGTGGGCAAGCCGGCCTGGCAGCGGCCGGGCCCGCAGGTCGCCGCGGCGCTTCGCGCCAGCGATGTGCTGGCGCTGGAGGTCGACCCCGGCGACCCGGCACTGCTGCAGGCGCTGACCGGGCTGCCGCGCGGCGCCGCGCTGCCGGCGCCACTGAACGACCGGCTGCAGCAGGCCTTCGAGCGCGCCTGCGTGGCACCGGCGTCGCTGGCGCCTCTGCACCCGGTGCTGCAGACCACCACCTTGGTGGTGCTGGAAGCGCGCTGGCTCGGCATGGACCCCGCCTTCGCGCTCGAGCAGATGCTGACGACGCAGGCGCGCGTCGCGGGGCTGCGCGTGGTGGCGCTGGAAACCGCCGCGCAGCAGACCGCGGCGCTGCTGCCCGCCAGCGACGCCGAGACCCACGCGCTCATCGACCAGAGCCTGCGCCAGCTGGAAGACCGCAGCGCGCGCCGCGTGCTGGCGCGCCTGGCCGCGGCCTGGGAGAGCGGCGACCTGGCGGCGCTGGAGGACTACGAGCACTGGTGCGACTGCGTCGCCAGCGACAGCGATCGCGCCACCCTGGGCCGGCTCAACGACGGCCGCAACCCGACGCTGGCCAGCGGCATCGAGGCCAGGCACCGCCAGGGCCGGCGCCTCTTTGCCGCGGTGGGGGCGTTGCACATGACCGGGCCGCAGTCGCTGCCGCGGCTGCTGGCGAAGCAGGGCTTCGCCGTCGAGCGCGTGGCCTTCGAGCGCTGAACTGCAGCGCAAACCAGCCATCAGTGCAGCGCGCCCGGCGCACAATGCAAACCATCCCTACCGCAAACAAATCGAGGAGACGCGACATGACGGGTGCAGGCGACTTGGCCAGGATGGTGCCGGGCTTCGACTTTCTTCAGGGCCTGATCAAGGGGGCGGGTGCCGCGGTGCCCGGCATGGGGCAGTGGATCGCACCCACGCTGGACCCGGAGGAACTGGACAAGCGCATCGGCGAGCTGCGCACGGTGCAGTTCTGGCTGGAGCAGAACGCGCGCCTGCTGGCGACCACGATCCAGGCGCTGGAGGTGCAGCGCATGACGCTTTCCACGCTGCAGGGCATGAACCTGCCGCTGTCGGAACTGAGCGAGGCCTTGCGCATCAAGGCGCCTGCGCCACCCCCGCCCGCGCCGCCGGTGGCGCCCGTCCCGGCACCCACACCCGACGCGCCGGCGAGGGCCGAGTCCCCTGCGGCCAAGCCGCTCGGCAGCGTCGTCGACCCCATGCAGTGGTGGGGTGCGCTGACACAGCAGTTCACCGAAATCGCATCCAAGGCCATGAAGGAGGCCGGGCTCGAATCGGCGAGCGCGCCCGAACTGTCGGCTTCGGCGCCGCCCCGCACCGGCGCGAAGAAGGCGCCGGCCCGGAAGACGGCTGCCGCCAAGCGCACCGCCGTGGCGCGCAAGCGCGGCACTTGAACGCTCGGGCGCCTGCCATGTCTGGCTTCCTGGTCGGCCACGCCACGCATCCGGACTGGAAGGCGGCGCTGGCCCTGGCGGCCCTGCAGCTCGACGCCGGACGCGAGCGGCACGAAGCCAGCGGCGCCGGCCCGCTGACGCTGGGCTTCGTCTATTTCACAGACCACTACGCCGCTCATGCCCAAGCCTTGCTGGCGGCGTTGCGCGAGCGCTGGCCCGCTCTGGCCTGGGTGGGCAGCGTTGGCGTGGGCGTGTGTGCCAGCGGCGTGGAATATTTCGACGAACCGGCGCTGGTACTGATGCTGGCGGCCTTGCCGGCGGGGCGCTTCGAAGTCTTCTCGGGCGCGCACAAGCTGCAGCACATCGAGCCTTACAGCGCCTTGGTGCACGCCGACCCGGCCACGCCCGACCTGGCCGAGCTCATCGTGGAGATGAGCGACCGCACCACGTCGGGTTACCTGTTCGGCGGCCTGGCGTCGTCGCGCGGAGCTGCCGTACACATCGCCGACGGCGTCTGGCAGGGCGGCCTGTCGGGCGTGGCCTTCAGCGAGGACGTGGCACTGGTCTCGCGCGTGACGCAGGGCTGCCAGCCGGTGGGGCCGACGCGCGAGGTCACCGCCTGCGAACGCAACATCATCGTCGAACTCGACGGCCAGCCGGCACTGCCCAGCCTGCTCGCCGACCTGGGGCTGCCGGCCCTGGACGACCCGCGCCAGGCCTTGCCGCGACTGCGCGCCACGCTGGTGGGCGTGACCGGCGGCGCCAGCGCGCCCGTGGCGCCGGCCGGTGCCGCGGCCACGCAGTCGCGGCACCGCGCCTTCGGCGACGACGTGCGCGTGCGCCACCTCATCGGCCTGGACCCCGGGCGCCGCGCCGTGGCAGTGGCCGAACTGCTGCAGCCCGGCATGCGCGTCGCGTTCTGCCAGCGCGACGTGGCCGCAGCGCGGCGCGACCTGGTGCGCATCTGCAGCGAGATCCGCGACGAACTGGACTCGGCCGACGGACCCGCGCGACGTATCCTGGGGGCGCTGTATGTCAGCTGCGCCGGCCGCGGCGGGCCGCATTTTGGTGGCCCTTCAGCGGAACTGAAGATCGTGCAGCACGCCTTGGGCGACGTGCCGCTGGCCGGCTTCTTCGCCGGCGGCGAGATCGCGCACCGGCACCTGTATGGCTACACGGGGGTGCTGACGGTCTTCACGGGGCAGGCCTGAATGCCGTCCGGCAGTCACCCCGTGGATGCGGCAGCCCTGCTGTTTCGCCGCGCCACGCGCGACGATCTGCCCGCCATCGTGGCCATGCTCGCGGACGACCCCCTCGGCGCGCTGCGCGAAGCGAATGCCTCGCCGCTGCCGAACTGCTACCACGACGCCTTCGACGCCATCGACCTCGACCCGAATATCGAACTCGTGGTCGCGCAGGCGGCCGGCAGCGGCGTCGTGGGCGTGCTGCAGCTGAGCTTCATCCCCAATATCAGCCACCGGGGCGGCTGGCGCGCATTGATCGAGGGCGTTCGCGTCGCCACCGAGTCCAGATCCGGCGGCGTGGGCCGGCAGTTGCTGTCGTGGGCCGTGGAGCGCGCGCGGCAGCGGGGCTGCCTCATGGTGCAGCTCACGTCGGACAAGACGCGCAGCGATGCCATCCGCTTCTACGAAGGCCTGGGCTTCGTGGCCTCGCACGAAGGCATGAAGCTGCACCTGCCGCGCGACCCGGGTGATCAGGTATGACGCGGTCGATTCAGTCTTGACCCTGGCGGGGGCCCCGGCCGGTGAGGGCAGCCGCTACAGTGCAGGGTATGAACGCTCCTCTGCCCCCTGATGCCGCCTCGCGCGCCGAACGCCAGCGCGAGGCCGTGGCTGCCCTTTCCGCCGTGTTGCCAGCCCATGCGCTGCTGTGGCAGAGCGAGGACACCATTCCGTATGAATGCGACGGCCTCACCGCCTACCGCGAGCGCCCGCTCGTGGTGGCGCTGCCCGAGACCGAAGCCCAGGTCGCCGCGGCGCTGAAGGCCTGCCACGCGCTGAAGCTGCCAGTGGTGGCGCGCGGCGCCGGTACCGGCCTGAGCGGCGGTGCCCTGCCCAACCCGATGGGCGTGACGCTGAGCCTGGCCAAATTCAACAAGATCCTGCAGGTCGATCGCGCCGCGCGCACGGCCACCGTGCAGGCCGGCGTGCGCAACCTGGCCATCAGCGAAGCGGCGGCGCCCTTCGGCCTGTATTACGCGCCCGACCCGTCCAGCCAGATCGCCTGCACCATTGGCGGCAACGTGGCCGAAAACGCCGGCGGCGTGCACTGCCTGAAATACGGCCTCACGCTGCACAACGTGATGCGCGTTCGCGGCCTCACGGTGCAGGGCGAGTCGATCACCTTCGGCTCCGAGGCGCTCGACGTGCCGGGCCTGGACCTGCTGCCGCTGGTGGTGGGCAGCGAAGGCATGCTGGCGGTGACGCTGGAAGTGACCGTGAAGCTGGTGCCCAAGCCGCTGCTGGCGCGCTGCATCATGGCCAGCTTCGACGACATCCGCAAGGCCGGCGACGCGGTGGCCGCGATCATCGCCGCCGGCATCATCCCGGCCGGGCTGGAGATGATGGACAAGCCCATGACGGCGGCGGTGGAAGACTATGTTCACGCCGGCTACGACCTGAATGCGGTGGCCATCCTGCTGTGCGAAAGCGACGGCACGCCCGAGGAAGTGGCCGAAGAAATCGACCGCATGCTCGACGTGCTCTCGGGCGCCGGCGCCACGCGTCTGGAAGTGAGCAAGGACGAAGCCCAGCGCCTGAAATTCTGGAGCGGGCGCAAGAACGCCTTCCCGGCTTCGGGCCGCATCAGCCCCGACTACATGTGCATGGACAGCACCATCCCGCGCAAGCGGCTGGCCGACATCCTGCAGGCCATTGCCGGCATGGAGCAGAAGTACGGCCTGAAGTGCGTCAACGTCTTCCACGCCGGCGACGGCAACCTGCACCCGCTGATCCTGTTCGACGGCAGCGACCCCGACCAGCTGCACCGCTGCGAACTCTTCGGCGCCGACATCCTGGAGACCAGCGTGGCCCTGGGCGGCACCGTCACCGGCGAGCATGGCGTGGGCGTGGAAAAGCTCGGCAGCATGTGCGTGCAGTTCAGCCCTGAGGAACGCGAGCAGTTCTTTGCCGTCAAGCGCGCCTTCGACCCCGGCGAGATGCTCAACCCCGGCAAGGTGATTCCCACGCTGCACCGCTGTGCCGAGGGCGGCAAGATGCACGTGAAGGGGGGGCTGCTGCCGTTTCCGGAGCTGGAGCGGTTCTGATGGACGCGGCGCTGGACCGGCTCGTCGAACAGGTGCAGGCGGCACGCGCCGACAGGACGGCGCTCGACATCCGCGGCGGCGGCACCAAGGCCTTCTATGGCGGGCCGCCGCAGGGCGAGCCGCTGGACGTGTCGCCGCTGGCCGGCATCAGCAGCTATGAGCCGAGCGAACTCGTCGTCACCGTGCGCGCCGGCACGCCACTGGCCGAGCTCGAGTCCGCACTGGCCGAGAAAAACCAGTGCCTGCCTTTCGAGCCACCGCGCTTCGCCGCCGGCGGCACGGTGGGCGGCATGGTCGCGGCCGGCCTGGCCGGGCCGGCGCGAGCGGCGGTGGGCGGCGTGCGCGACTATGTGCTGGGCGCCAAGCTGCTGAACGGCCGCGCCGAGCTGCTGGGCTTCGGCGGCACGGTGATGAAGAACGTGGCCGGCTACGACGTGTCGCGTCTGCTCGCCGGGTCGATGGGCATGCTGGGCGTGATCTGCGAGGTGTCGCTGAAAGTGCTGCCGGTGGCGCCGGCCACGCTGACGCTGCGGCTGGAGATGGACGCCGCCAGCGCCATCCGCCGCCTCAACGAATGGGGTGGCCAGCCGCTACCGCTGAATGCCAGTGCCTGGTGGGAAGGCATGCTGGTGCTGCGGCTGTCGGGGGCCGGTGCCGCGGTGCGTGCCGCGCAGGCCGGCATCGGCGGCGAGGTGGTCGAACCGGTGCGGGCCGCGGCCTTCTGGCAAGGGTTGCGCGACCACCACGATGAATTTTTCGTCGGTGCGCTGCGCGCCGTGGATGGCGGCGCCAGCCTGTGGCGCCTGTCGGTGCCGGCGACCACGCCGCCGCTGGCCTTGTCGGGCGAGCAGCTCGTGGAATGGGGTGGCGCGCAACGCTGGATCTGCACCACGGCGCCGGCCACCACGCTGCGCCAGGCGGCTGAGGCCGTGGGCGGCCACGCGATGCTGTTCCGCGCCACCGACAAGAGCGCGGGCGCCTTCGCGCCGCTGGCACCGCCGCTGGACCGCATTCACCGCGAACTGAAGCAGGCCTTCGACCCCAATGGCCTCTTCAACCCCGGCCGACTGGTGCCCGGGCTGTGAACCGGCACCCGGCATGGACGCGCTGAATTGGACGCTCTGAAGGGTTTCACGCTGCTGTTGCTGTGCCAGTCGGCCGGCGAGGCACTGGCGCGGTTGGCGCAATGGCCGCTGCCCGGGCCCGTGCTGGGCCTCGTGCTGCTGGGCGCGTTGCTGCAATGGCCGCCAGTGCGCGCGCCGGTGGAGGCCGCGGCGCAGCCGCTGCTGGGCCACCTGTCGCTGCTGTTCGTGCCGGTCGGGGTGGGCGTGATCGGCCACCTCGGGCTCGTCGGGCAATACGGCGTGCAGATGCTGGTGGCACTGGTGCTTTCCACCTGGATCGGTTTGCTGGTGGCCGCGTGGGTACTGCGCGCACTGCTGCCGCGCGAAGGCGCCGCGCCGCTGGCGCCCTAGGGCCACCACCCTTGAACGAAGTCGTCCAGCTCTGGGTCTACCTGTCCGCCACGCCGCTGTTCGGCCTGACGGCCACGCTGGCGGTTTACGTGGCGGCTTCGCTGCTGTACGAGCGCCTGGGCCGCGCACCCTGGGCGAACCCGGTGCTGTGGTCGGTGGTCGTGCTGGCGGGGCTGCTGGGCGCCACCGGCACGGCGTACGAGACCTACTTCTCGGGCGCGCAATTCATCCACTTCCTGCTCGGCCCGGCCGTGGTGGCGCTGGCCTGGCCGCTGTGGCAGCGCCGTGCCGAATTGCGCGCCCGTGCCGGCGCCCTGTTGCTGGCGGCGCTGGCCGGTGGGGCCGCCGCCAGCGGCAGCGCGGTGGGCATCGGCTGGGCGCTGGGTCTGCCGCGCGAGGTGATCGCGTCGCTGGCGCCGAAGTCGGTGACGGCGCCCGTGGCCATGGGCATTGCCGAGCAGCTGGGTGGCATTCCCGCGCTGGCGGCGGTCTTCGCCGTGCTCACCGGGCTGGTGGGGGCCATCACCGCCAAGGTGTTGCTGGACGCGGTGCGCATCCGGCCGCCTGCCGTGCGCGGCTTCGCTCTGGGCACCGCCTCGCACGGCGTGGGCGCGGCGCGGGCACTGCAGGTGCACCCCGATGCCGGCGCCTATGCCGCGCTGGGCCTGGGCCTGCAGGTGCTGCTGGCCGCGCTGCTGATGCCGCTCGTCGCGCGCTGGTTCTGAGAGCTGGTGAAGGTATGAACCGCACCCGCCGCCGGGCACCACCAAGCCGGTGCGGCACCGCGTGCTCGATGACGCGCCGACCCACTGACATCCCGAGGAAACAACATGCGCTGGATGCGTTTTTTTCGGCCCGGCCAGCCCGGCCCGACCCTGGGCCAGGTCGAGGGTGACACCGTTCGGGTCTTCGACGACGACCTCTTCGGCGAGCCGCAGCCCACCGGTGAACAGTTGCCGCTTGCGGGCCTGGTCTACGCGCCGCCTTGCCGCCCGGGCAAGATCGTCGGCCTGTGGAACAACTTCCGCGCCGCCGCCGACAAGAACGGCTGGGCGCACCCGGTCGAACCGCTGTATTTCCTGAAATCGCCGGCCAGCGCCGCGGCTCACGAACAGGCCATTCCCGCGCCGCCGCCCGAGGTCGGACGCGTGGCCTTTGAGGGTGAACTGGCCGTGGTCATTGGCCGCACAGCGCGGCGCGTGACGCGCGATGAAGCCGCCGGCTGCATCTTCGGCTACACCTGCGCCAATGACGTCACGGCCATCGAGCTGCTGCACCGCGACGCCAGCTTTCCACAGTGGACGCGGGCCAAGAGCTTCGACGGCTTTGCCGCCTTCGGCCCCTGGATCGACACCGCCTTCGACCCCGCCGGCGCCTCCCTGCGCACCCTGGTGGCGGGTCGCGAACGCCAGAACTATGCGCTGGCCGACATGTTCTTTCCTCCAGCCGAGCTGGTGTGGCGGCTGTCGCAGGACATGACGCTGGAGCCGGGCGACCTGATCCTGTGCGGCACCTCGCTGGGCGTGCTGCCCATGAAGCCCGGCACCACGGTGGACGTGGTGGTCGAAGGCCTGGGCATGCTGCGCAACGTCTACGGCTGAAGCGCCGCTGCCGCGGCTACTTCTTGCCGATGCCGCGGGCGTTGTCCAGGCCGGTGCGCAGCAGGCGTGCCCAGGACGATGCGATGGCCTGAACCTCGCCACGGTTGACCACGCTGTCGGACAGCCGATACGTCTGGTCGTTTCGACCTTCACGCTTGTCGATCACGCGCGCCAGCAGCTGGCCCGATTCGGAATCGAACAGTTCGGCAAAGAGCGTCATCTGGCCGGCCGACACGGTGTAGGTTCTCGACCTTCCGGCGGTCTGCGTGTCGGGTGCGTTGACATAGAGGTCCACGATATTGACCTTGACACGCAGCACGTCGGGACCGGCTTCGTCCACCACCTTGTAGGTGCTGCTGGTCTGCAGCTCCCGCACGAACTCCTCCTGCACGGCCTTGGCGACGCCGCTGCGGATGTTCTCGCGCTCCTCCTTGCCGAGCTTGATGCGGCTGCCGGTGCGGGTGGGGTCCCAGTTCTTGTGGAACGCGACCTGCACCGGTTCGATCTGCACCCGGCTGTAGTCGGCCAATGTGGCGCCGGGTCGCGCATAGGCCAACTGGATGCCCTTGACGTTGATCTTCTGCAGGCCGTCGTGGCTCATCGCTTCGTCGAGCTCGGCCTTGCCGGCTGCGAAGGCGCCCGACGCGACGAGCGCCAACGACACCAGGGTGGACAAACCCAAACGGCGAGTGATGTTGATGACCCGATCTCCCAATGCTGCGCGGGGAAAATCCGCTTCGATCGATGATGCGTCAATTTGCGCCGTTGTGCCATACAGGGGTCAACGAACCCCGAACGCGGCGCGTTTGCCTGGCCTGGCCTTTCGTATCGACCGCTTGCAGCTTCAGCATGCAGGCTTGCGCTGTTGCGGAGCGGCTGCAAGCTTGGCGGCCCGATGGTAGCCACCTCACCTCCTCCATCGAGAACTGCATGAACAAGACAAAGCTCATCCTCGGCGTGGCCCTGCTCGGTGCCACCTGCCTGGCCGCTGTGGCCCAGCAGAAGCCCGAGGCCAGCGCCGCGGCCATGGCGTCTTCGGCGCCCGGCACGGGCACGATCGTCTCCGCGGTGACGATCTCGGCCCGCGTGGAGAGCATCGACAAGGCGCAGCGGCAACTGACGCTGAAGGGCCCCAGGGGCAACGTGCAGACCGTGACGGCGGGCCCCGAGGTGCGCAATTTCGACCAGATCAAGGTCGGCGACATGGTGGTGGCGCGCTACATGGAGGCGCTGACGCTGACGCTGAAGAAGGACGGCAAGGAACTGCGCACCAAGACCGAGCAGGCCGACGGCGCACGCTCGGCCGCTGGCGAAAAGCCCGCGGGCATCGCCGGCCGCCAGGTCGAGGTGACGGCCGATGTGATCGCCGTCGACGCCAAGACGCAGACGCTCACGCTCAAGGGGCCGAAGCAGACGGTCGAGCTGAAGGTGCCCGACCCCAAGCAGTTCGCGCTGGTGAAGGTGGGCGACCAGATCCAGGCCACCTACACCGAAGCGGTGGCGCTGTCGGTCGAGTCGGCTGCGCCGGCCAGGAAATAATCGGCGGCGTCCGCTGGCGCTTCACGGCGCCCCGGTTCGTGCGCACCCCCGAGGGGCGTTGCAACCCCGACACCGTGGCCGCGGCTTTCGCCGGCGGCCACGGCCGTTTTCAGGGCGCCACTTCCTTCCAGCCGGCGCCCGGGTTGAAGCTCGTCAATGCGGCACCGGTCTTGGCGCTGTTCGGCCCCAGGTCCTTCTCGTAGACCTTGCCGTTGTGGTTGACGATGAAGCTCATGACGCCGCTGCGACCGTGCTCGGCAGGGTAGGCCACCATGGCGAAGCCGGCGATCATGCGGCCGTTGATGAGATAGTTGTAGGCGCCTCCCGGGGCCTGTGGTCCCTGGCGCGCGAGGATCTTGAAGTGGTAGCCGCGGTAGGCGTCACCCGCGCCGTGGCCTTGGAGATATGGGGCGCTCTCGGCCACCAGCGGTCCAAACGGACTGAGTTCGTCGCCCTTGGCCGCGTCGGCCTTCCAGTACAGCCCGTCCTGCCGGGTGGGCGTGCTGCGCAGCTTCTGCGCGTATTCGCGCACGCCGTCGCCGTTGCGGTCGCGCGAGGCGTAGACGCGCTGCGCCTCGACGAAGGCGCGCAGCACGTAGATGGCGTTGTATTCGTTGGCGCCGACGATGCGATCGATGAGTTCGTCCTCGCCTTCCTCGCTGGCGAAGCGCCAACGCTCGCCCGTGCGCACCAGGGGAATGGGCACCGGCCAGGCCTTGTCACCGATCACCAGCACGCGGCGCTCCGGGCTCGGCTCCCGAAAGACACGCCAGGTCTGCATCGCCGCGAGGATCTTCGCCCGCGTCGCGCTTGAAGCTGCGCGGTCGGACTGCGTGACGAGGTTGCGATGCTCCTCGCCGAAGATCGCGACCATGGCCTCGTCGCTGTCGGCCTTGAGCGCGGCCATCAGCGCGTCGGCCGCCGCTTCGGGCGTGGCGAAGGTCTGCTGCGCGGCGGCAAGCGCAGCGAGTGGAGTGGCCAGCGCCAACGCGACAACGAGTGCAAGACGGCGCAGGAACGAGGGCCGGGGCAGGAAGGTCGTCATGCGCATTGCCTTTGATGCGATCGAAGGAGAGAAGGTCATATCGGTCTCCCGCCGTCAACGCCGGCGTCCACCGCCACCACCGCCGGCACGTGCGCCGCCACCTCCGCTGCGCGCCCCGGCGCTGCTGGGTGACGGCCGGCTGGCGCCGCTGGACATCGAACTGCGGCTGGAAGCGCCGCGCGAGCTGGCCATGCTCGTCTGGCGCCCCGAGTCATAGCCGCTGAAGGCGCTGCCGCCCGACGGGCTGGCCCGGTTGGCAGCGCTGGCGCGACCTGCCTTGTCGCCACCGCCCCCCAGGCCCGACGGCTGTGTGGACGGCCTCGCCGCACCACCGCCGCCGGCCCTGTCGCCGCCGCCAATGCCCGACGGCTGCGTCGACGGCCGCGCGGCGCCAGCGCCGGCCTGTGCGCCGCCCCCCGGGCGTGAGTCGCCGGGCCGCGTCTGCGCGTGCGTCTTGCCCACGGAACTGCTCACCTGCCCGGGCTGCTTGCTGGACTTCCACTGACTGGACCCGCCGCCCTGGCTGGGCCTGTCGCCGCGATTGCCGCTGCCGATGTTGATATTGGTGCTGCGGTCGATATTGATATTGTTGTTGCCGCCGTATTGCGTGGCGTAGTGGCCGCCGTTCCAGGCCGCGCCGATGGCCGCGCCCCAGATCAGCCCGGTGGCGAAGGCGGCGCCCGGCGCATAGGGGTAGTAGTAGACGGGGTAGGGCGTGGGGTAGTAACCCCAGCCCGCATAACCCGCATAGATCACCGTCGTCGGGTTGTATTGCGGGCACGTAGATCACCTCGGGGTTGGACTGCACGATGGTGATGACTTCCTTCTCCACCTGCACCGTCTGCTTGTCGTCGGTCTTCAGGTTGCCCGCGGACTGCGCCTTGCGGCGGTAGGCCTGCACCCCTTCCAGCACCGCGCCGGCATCGGCCACCACCGCTTCGCCCAAGGCGCTGGTCCAGTCCAGGTCGTCGCTCATCATCTTCACGACGTCGGGGTAGTTCAGCAGCGACTTGACGGCGTCGTCCCACTTCTCGTCGATGGGCGCCTTGGGGTCGGCCTTGCGCTTTTGCAGGTAACGATCGGCCTGCACGATCTGCAGCGGATTCGTCGACGAAGGCAGGATGATGCCGATCAGGTCGTCGGGGTAAAGCGCGATGCGGCCGACCAGGGTTTCGAGCTCCTCCGCCACCGGCGCGGCGGCAGCGGACACGGGGGAGGCGGGTGCCTGCGCAGCCACCGGTGCCGTGCACAAAGCCGCCAGCAGGCTGAGCGCGAAGGTCAGGTGTCGGCTGCGTTGGCCACGGCCATGCCGCGGTTGAGCCGCTTGAGGTTTGATCATGGACGCTCCACTGGGGTCGGGTCTATCGGGGCTGAACTGCACGCGGCATGCACCTCATCGTACCGCGAGGGGCATGGCGCGGCAGGGCACCCGAATGCCGGCCGGCCCGGATGCGTTCAGAACCCTTCTTCCACCAGCTCGGCGGCGCGCAGCACGGCGCGGTTCTTGGCTTCGGTTTCCTGCCATTCCGCACCCGGGTCGGAGTCGGCCACGATGCCGGCGCCGGCCTGCACGTACAGCGTCTGGTCCTTGACGACGCCGGTTCGGATGGCGATGGCCACGTCCATGTCGCCGGCAAAACTGAGGTAGCCACAGGCGCCGCCGTAGATGCCGCGCGCGGTGGGTTCGAGCTCGTCGATGATCTCCATGGCGCGGATCTTGGGTGCGCCGCTCAGCGTGCCGGCGGGGAAGCTGGCGCGCAGCACGTCCAGCGCGCTCAGTCCCGGCTTAAGCCGCCCTTCGACGTTGCTGACGATGTGCATCACGTGCGAATAGCGCTCGATGCCGAAGGCTTCGGTCACCTTCACGCTGCCCGTTTCGGCGATGCGGCCGATATCGTTGCGCGCCAGGTCGATCAGCATCACATGTTCGGCGCGTTCCTTGGGGTCGGCCAGCAGTTCGGCTTCGAGCTGCTTGTCCTGCTCGGGCGTGGCGCCGCGTGGGCGCGTGCCGGCGATCGGGCGCAGCGTCACGGTCTGGCCGCCGTCGGGCGTGCGCTCCTGGCGCACCAGGATCTCGGGGCTGGCGCCCACGATCTGAAAAGCCCCCATGTCGTAGTAGTACATGTAGGGGCTGGGGTTGAGTGAACGCAGCGCGCGGTACAGCGACAGCGGGCTTTCGGTGTAGCGCTTCCTCAGCCGCTGCCCCAGCACCACCTGCATGCAGTCGCCGGCGGCGATGTATTCCTTGGCACGCAGCACGGCGGCTTCGAAGGCTTCGCGCGTCATCTCGCGTTCCACGGCATAACCGGGGCCGCGCCGCACCTGCGGCGCGCTCACGCTGTAGCGCAGCTGGTCGGTGAGCTCGGTCAGCCGCCGCTTGCCGCGATGGTAGGCCTCGGGCTGGCCCGGGTCGGCGTAGACGATGAGGTACAGCCGCCCCGAGAGGTTGTCGATGACGGCCAGCTCCTCGGTCTGCAGCAGCTGGATGTCGGGCGTGCCGATGCCACCGGGCTTGCTCACCCCGGCCAGTCGCGGTTCGATGTGACGCACCGTCTCGTAGCCGAAATAGCCGGCCAGGCCGCCGCAGAAACGCGGCAGGCCGGGCCGCAGTGCCACCTTGAAGCGCGCCTGGTAGGCCGCGATGAAGTCGAGCGGGTTGCCCTCGACGCGCTCGACCACCTGGCCGTCGCTGACGATCTCGCTGACGCTCCCGGTGGCGCGCAGCAGCGTGCGCGCCGGCAGGCCGATGAAGGAATAGCGGCCGAAGCGCTCGCCCCCCACCACCGACTCCAACAGGAAACTGTGGCTGCTGCCACCGGCCAGCTTGAGGTACAGCGACAGCGGCGTCTCGAGGTCGGCAAAGGCCTCGGCCATGAGCGGGATGCGGTTGTAGCCCGAAGCGGCCAGGCTCTGGAATTCGAGTTCGGTGATCACATCAAGGCCCTCTGCAGCCCCGGGCTGCGGGGCCGCTTCACGTTCGACGGTGGGCGCAGAACCGATCGGCCGCGTCCGCTGGCGTCCGACCGCTGCCGGTCAGGCGCAGGGGTCAGGCGAAAGTCAGCGTCGAGCGACGCCAGGGCCAGGCTCCCCGGTCGCGCGAACCTGCCGTGGGGCGTGTGGGGGCGTCGTGAACCTGGCGCATGGCGGCGGCAGTCTAACCGAGCCGGCCTGCGAGTTGATCGATGCGGTCGATCACCGCGTCGGGGTGGGCGCTGGCGGCCGGCTCGCCGTGGTTGTAGCCGTAGCTCACCAGCACCACCGGGCAGCCGGCGGCGCGTGCCGCTTCGGCGTCGTTGCGCGAATCGCCCACCATCAGGGTGCGTGTCGGCTCGCTGCCCAGCGCCTTGCAGGTCTGCAGCAACGGCAACGGGTCGGGCTTCTTGCGCGCGAAGGCGTCGCCGCCGAAGGCATGCTCGAAATAGACGTCCAGCCCCTTCTGGGCCAGGAGTGGACGCGCGAAGGCGTTCGGCTTGTTGGTCAGGCAGGCCAGCCGCAGGCCGCGCGCGCGCAGGAACTTCAGGCCCTCCACCACGCCGGGGAACACGGACGAGAACTGGCCGTTGATGTCAAGGTAGTGATGCTGGTAGCGCGCCCAGGCCTGTTCGTACAGGTCGGCTGGCGCCCCCACCTGCTCCAGCGTGCGCATGAGCAGGTATTCGCTGCCCTTGCCCACCGTGCGCGAGATGAAATCGCGGCCCACCGGCGGCCAGCCCAGGTCGGCCAGCGCCAGGCGCAGCGCCACCTCGAAGTCGCCCACGGTGTCGACCATGGTGCCGTCGAGGTCGACGATGGCGGCCTGGAAATCGGTGTTCTGCAGCGGCGTCATACCGGGGGATTGTGCCGGCCGACCGCAAACCGCGCCGGCGCGGGGCCGAAGCCGCCTCGGCGCAGTGGCGCTCTGCCCTCAGCCGATGCTTTCCACCTGCCGGCTCTGCTGGTAGGCGCTGCCGAAACGGTTGGCCAGGAAGTCGGGCAAGGCCACCTGCTCCTGGCGCACGAAGCCGCGCTGCGGCAGCCGGCCTTCGCGGAACAGATCGACAGCCGCGCAGATGCCGGCCGCGGTGGTGATCTGGATGGCCGACAGCGGATGCGTCTCGCTGCGGTCGGCGAAGATCTTGCGGGCGAACACCTCCTGCACCAGCGAGCCTTCGCGTTTGCCGCTGACGGTGACGAAGACCAACACCACGTCCTGCATGGTGCTGGGGATGCTCTTGCGCATGATCTCCTTCAGCGTCTCGGTATCCTGGTTGAGTTGCAGCTCTTCGAGCAGCAGCTTCATCAGGTCGCGGTGGCCAGGGTAGCGCACGCTCTTGTAGTCCAGCGTCTGCACGCGGCCGGCCAGGGTTTCGCACAGCGTGCCCAGGCCGCCGCTGGTGTTGAAGGCCTCGTATTCGGTGCCGTCCAGGCTGAAATGCTCCATGCCTTCCAGCGGCAGCACCTCGATATAACGCCCGCCGCGGATGGCCTCGCAGGGATGGCAGTACTCGTTGATGAGGCCGTCAACGCTCCAGGTCAGGTTGTACTTGAGCGCGTTGGTCGGGAAGGCCGGCAGCGCGCCGACGCGCATCTTCACTTCCTGCAGGCTTTCGAAACCCTGCGCCAGATGGTTCGCGACGATGCCGATGAAACCGGGCGCCAGCCCGCACTGCGGCATGAAGACGGTGGCCGCGCCTTCGGCCAGCGCCTTGATGGCGCGGGTGGCGGCCACGTCCTCGGTCAGGTCGAAATAGTGGCAGCCGGCCTCGCGCGCCTGCGTCGCGGCCAGCGTGGCCAGGTGGTAGGGCAGGGCATTGACGACCGCGTCCTGGCCGCGCAGCACCTGCAGCAGCTCGGCAGCGTCGGCCGTCTCGGCCTGCCGCGTCTGCACGGGTTCCTGCGCCAGCCGGGCCAGCGCGCTGGCGCTGCGGTCGACCACGGTCACGTCGTAGTCGCCGCTGGTGCCCAGCAGGCGGGCGATGGTCTGGCCGATGTGGCCGGCGCCGAGCAAAGTGATGCGCATGAAAGTGCCCCCCGACCCCGTGTTGAACTGTGCGGGAAGTCTAGGCAAGTGCCACGACGAATAAAAGCTTGCTTTCGTCGAAGTAATCCGGGTTATTGACGTTTCGTCGGCAAGTCGAGACGAAACGACAGACCCTGTGCTGCGCTCAGCCGGCCTTGCGCTCTGCCTTGAGCTTGCGTCCTTCGGCGCGCTTGGCGCGCGTGACGTCGCGCTGGTAGGCCTCTTCCGCCTCGTGCCGCATCTGCATCGCGCGCGCCAGTGCGGCCTCGTATTTCTGCAGCGTATAGGTGTTCTCGGTGCCGATGTACAGCGTGCGTCGGCGCGGCTTGTCGCCAAAGCGCGGGATCAGCACCGACAGGCTGGCTTCCCTGACGCCGGAGCCGCTGCGCTGGCGCACGATCGGGCCCGAGATGCCGGGCGGCAGGTCACTGGTCTTGTTCTGGCTCGGCGCGCGCTGCAGCGTGGTAGGCGCCTGCAGCGTGGCAATGCGCCGCAGCAGTTCGCGCGTGGCCTTTTCCAAAGCTGCCGCGGCGCCGCTGCCATCGGCGCTGTGGTCTGAGAACATCTTCGTGCCGCCGTAACGCAGTTGCCAGCCGTGGGTGGCGAGGTGGTCGATGCGTTGAATGCCTTGCGGGACCTTGAAGGCCTGGCCGCTGAAAAGAACGACGTGTCTGAATTTCATGTCCGTGCGAGCCGTGCTCGATTCATGGACTCCCCGTGTCGCGTCGCACTGTGGTGCGTGTTGTGCGGTCGCCCGGCACTCGGCCGGACACCAGCGCCGACTTTAGCGTCATCACCGGACGGACTCGCCGCCGCCGCGGCCCACCCGTGCAAGCTGCACCGACAATAGCTCGCGTTTGCCACCGACCATGAACCTGGATCCCCTGGACCGCCGCCATGGACGCCACCGACCGCTTCGAGACCCTGCCGCTGGCCCCCGCCGTGCTGGCCAACCTGCAGCAGCTGGGCTACGCACGCATGACGCCGATCCAGGCCGCGGCGCTGCCGCTGGCGCTGGCCGGGCACGACCTCATCGCGCAGGCCAAGACCGGCAGCGGCAAGACGGCAGCGTTCGCGCTGACGCTGTTGGCCCGGCTGGAGGCCAGGCGCTTCGACGTGCAGTCACTGGTGTTGTGCCCCACGCGAGAACTGGCCGAGCAGGTGACGCAGGAAGTCCGCCGCTTGGCACGCGCCGAGGACAACGTCAAGGTGCTCACGCTGTGTGGCGGCACGCCGATCAAGCCGCAGGCCGACAGCCTGGCACATGGCGCACACGTCGTCGTGGGCACGCCGGGCCGCATCATCGACCACCTCGAGCGTGGCGGGTTGCAGCTCGGCGCGCTGCAGACACTGGTGCTCGACGAAGCCGACCGCATGCTCGACATGGGCTTCATGGACGATATCGCCAGCATTGCCAGTCGTGCGCCGAAGGCGCGGCAGACGCTGCTGTTCTCGGCCACCTACCCCGAGGGCATACAGAATCTGGCGAAGAAATTCCTGCGCGACCCGAAGGAGGTGACGCTGGCCCAGCGCCCCAGTGGCACGCAGATCCGCCAGCGTTTCTACGAAGTCAAGGAAGAAGAACGTCTGCACGCGGTGGGCCTGCTGCTGGACCACTTCCGCCCCGTCAGCACGCTGGCCTTCTGCAATACCAGGCAGCAGTGCCGCGACCTGGTGGACGTGCTGCAGGCGCAGGGCATCGTTGCGCTGGCGCTGCACGGCGACCTGGAGCAGCGCGACCGCGACCAGGTGCTGGTGCGCTTCGCCAACCGCAGCTGCTCGGTGCTGGTGGCCACCGACGTGGCGGCGCGCGGGCTGGACATCGCGCAGCTCGAAGCCGTGATCAATGTCGACATCACGCCCGACGTGGAAGTGCACACCCACCGCATCGGCCGCACCGGACGCGGCGAAGAGGCGGGCTGGGCCTTCAGCCTGGTCAGCGTCGACGAGATGGGCCGCGTCGGCCGTATCGACGCCATGCAGGGCTGCGAGAGCGAATGGCACGCCTTGAGCGAGCTCACGCCCGCCGGCGGCACGCCGCTGCAGCCACCGATGGTGACGCTGCAAATCCTGGGCGGCCGCAAGGAGAAAATCCGCGCCGGTGACGTGCTGGGCGCGCTGACCAAGGACGCCGGCCTGCCGGCGGACCAGGTGGGCAAGATCAGCGTCAACGAGTTCTCTACCTACGTGGCGGTGTCGCGCGCGGCAGCGAACAGGGCGCTGGCGGCGCTGAACGACCGCCCGGTGAAAGGCAAGCGCGTCAAGGCAAGGCTGCTGCTGTAGCGGGGCTGCGGCGCGTCAGCGGGCGCGCGCAGGGACTCGCTGCCTAGAATCACGGGCATGGCCCGCCCCGAATTCACCTGCGAAGTTCACGTGCAGTACCTGCCCGATCAGTCCAACCCGCCCGACGGGCCTTATGCCTTCGCCTACACGGTGACCATCCGCAACACCGGCGACATCACGGCGCAACTGGTGGCGCGACGCTGGGTCATCACCGACGCCGAAGGCAACGGCGAGGAAGTGCGCGGCCTGGCCGTGGTCGGCCAGCAGCCTCTGCTCATGCCCGGCGAGCAATTCGAATATACGAGCGGGACCCGCCTGGGCACACCACACGGCCAGATGCGCGGCACCTATTTCTGCATCACCGAGGAAGCGCAGGCTTTCGAGGCCCAGGTGCCCGAATTCGAACTCGTCTTCCCAGGGCTGCTGCACTGAAGTCGGCGAAGGCGATGTCCGCCTGGGACCTGACCGCGCTCGTCAACGCGGCCAACGCCAAGGCTGGCCAGGCTGACCGCAACCTGTGGCTGGTGCGGTTGATGGAATGGCTGCGCCATGCACCGCGCACTGCCGTCGCCGCGACCTCCGACGACGCCCGCACGCCGCTGCCGGTGCTGCGACTGCGGCATCTGCTCAACCAGCTCGACAAGAACGAGACGGCGCGCACCGCCGTGCAGGGCATGATGCGCGCCTTCCGGCGCGAGACCGATGCCGCCGCGCTGTATGCCGATTTCGGCTTCGGCTCACGCATGTCGCTGGCCGGCGAACTCCTGACCCGGGTGCAGGCGCGCGTGCTGCCGGCCACACCCGATACGCGGGACCTTGCGGCGCTGTTCCGGCTGATGTTCGAACCCGGGGACGCGGACTGGATCGACGCCATCGACCCGGCCACGCTGCACCGCGCCGCGGCCGTCCTGGCCCCGGCCGCGGAAGACTGGCGCTACACGCTGCTGGAGGCTGTCACGATCCTCGTCAGTGCCGTGCATGCGGCCGGTTACTCGCCGGCGCTGCGCCAGCGCATGGACGCGGCCATGCTGCAGGACGAACCCTTCCGCCAGCTCACGGTGGCGGCCGGTGCACTGCGCGCCGCGGTGCTGGAGGGTCGCCACGCCCAGGCGCTGCAGGAGGCCGCCTACCTGCGTGCGCTGCTGGACACCTGCCGTCGTGCGGCCGGCAGCATCACGGCGCATCTGGAGCAGTTCGGCGTGTCGGTGGACATCGTCTTCGACCTCGACCAGTTGCAGGGCCGCGCACGCCGCATCGAACAACTGCTTGAATGCGTGCTGGCGCCGGACCCCGCACCGCAGTGGCAACGGCTGCTGGCCGCCCTGGCGCGCGAACTTGCCGAGGTGCGCGGCGTGCGCCGCTTGCTGGCGCGCCAGTATTCGCTGCTGGCGCGCCAGGTCACCGAGCGCAGTGCGGAGACCGGCGAACACTACATCACGCGCACGCGCCACGAATACCGCGACATGCTGCGCCGTGCCGCCGGCGGGGGCGCCGTCCTCGCCGGCACCACCTTCGTCAAGTTCGCCATCGCCGCCATCGGCCTGTCGGCCTTCTGGACCGGCTTCTGGTCGGGGGCGAACTACGCCGCCAGCTTCGTCGTCGTCATGCTGCTGCACTGGACGGTGGCCACCAAGCAGCCGGCGATGACCGCGCCAGCGCTGGCCGCATCGCTGCCGGCCGCGGGCGGCAGCTCCAGCGAAGAGCAGATCGAGACCTTCGTCGACCGAGTGGCGCAGCTCATCCGTTCACAGGCCGCAGGCATCGTGGGTAACGTGGCCTTGTGCGCGCCGCTGGTGCTGGCCGCGCAGTGGCTGGCGAAAACGGTCTTCGGCGCGCCGCCGGTGGGGCCCGAGGCGGCCGAGCATGTGCTGGAAAGCCTCACGCTGCTGGGTCCCACGGTGCTGTTCGCCGCGTTCACGGGTGTGCTGCTGTTCGCCAGCTCGCTCGTCGCCGGTTGGGCCGAGAACTGGTTCGTGCTGCACCGGCTGGACAGCGCCATGGCCTGGAACCCGCGCATCGTGGCCACGCTGGGGGCGGCGCGCGCACGGCGCTGGTCGAGCTGGTCGCGCGCCAACGTCTCGGGGCTGGCGGCCAATATCTCGCTGGGCATGATGCTGGGGCTGGCGCCGGCGCTGGTGGACTTCCTCGGCCCGCCGCTGGAAGTGCGCCACGTCACCTTGTCCAGCGGGCAGCTCGGTGCAGCGCTCGGAGCGCTGGGCTGGCCGCTGCTCGCCGAGCCGGTGTTTTGGTGGTGCGTGGCCGGCATCGCCGCCACCGGCGTGCTGAACGTCACGGTGAGCTTCTGGCTGGCCTTCAAGGTGGCGCTCAGTTCGCGTGGCGTGCGCCTGAAGGACCGCAGCCGCATTGCCGCGGCGCTGCGGCGACGGCTGATCACACGCCCGCTGTCCTTTGTCTGGCCGCCGCGCGAACGAGAACTTGTGTAGATACGAAGGCGCCCCGCTCAGCGGTGTTCGTCCGGCGGATCACCGTCCTTGTGGCGGCCGGAGAACATCGTCCACCAGACGATGAACACCAGCAGCGCCAGGGCGCCCAGCGCTTCCAGGATCAGCAGCCACATGGCGTTGATTCGCAGGTCATCGGCCGGCCCCGGCATTCACGCGGCCACGGCACGCGCGCCGCCTTGCGTCTTGGCTTCCTGCAGCGCGCGCTCGGCGCGCTGCAGCGTCTGTTCCACAGCCTCGCCGGCGTGGTGTTCGCTCAGGCCTGCCGCCAGTGTCACTGCCACGATGGCATCGCCTTGCACCACGCGCAGCGCAGCCAGCCGCTCGATCACGCGCTCGAGCCCGCCGCGCGCCAGCGCGGCATGGGTGTCGGACATCAGCAGCAGAAAGACGCCGCTGCCCCAGCGCGCCAGCACGTCGGACCCGCGCACGTGGCGCAGCGCCTCCTGCGCCACGGCCTGCAGCACGGCGTCGCCGCAGGCATAACCGTGCGCTTCGTTGACCGCCTTCAGGCGGTCGATGTCGAGCAGTGCCAGGCAGAAGCTCTGGCCCGAACGCGTGCAGCGCTGGTGTTCCTGTGCCACCAGCGCCTGCATGTGGCGGCGGTTGGGCAGGCCGGTGAGTTCGTCGCGCGTGGTCTGCTCGCGCAACCGGGCCAGCGCCTGCGCCAGTTCGCTGCGCTGCCGGCGCGCCCGATGGCGCAGCCGCGAGAGCCGGCCGGCCAGCACCGACACCCCCGGCGCCATGGTGGCCACCAGCAGGAAATGCCCCAGCTCGATGGCCGCCGGATAGGCCTGCGGATCGGTGGCCGCCATGATGGCCATCACCGCGCCGAACAGGCCCACCGCGTAGAGGCTGACCCACAGCATCTGCCGCGGCGAGGCCACGAACATGCCGAACACCAGCACCACCATCACCACCGGGAAGATCGCGCCGCGCCCGGCGCCCAGCAGCGCATACGCCACCGCCGCGCTGGTCAGCGCAAACAGCATCTGCGGCACCGTCAGCGAGGGGTCGGCGCGCCGGCGTGCCCAGCCCCCGCGGATGAGGGCGCAGAACACCACCATGCCCAGCAGCGTGAGGGCCGACCAGACCAGCACGGCCGCGACGGGGGCCACACCGATCCAGGCGAAATAGTTCATCGCCAACACCGCCGCCGCCAGCAACAGCATGGCCCGGCCGGCCTGCGCCAGCCGCGCCCGCTGCAGCGGTTCGGTGGTCAGCAGCGCGTCGGCGAGACGGTGGAACGGGGTGGTCTTCAACGAACCCCGAGGGTAGCACCGCGGCTGCGGTCTCACCCCCCCCGACCCAGGTGCTTGAGCGGCAGCGCCGCGCCGGCCTTGACTTCGCCCAGCGAGAAGCTGGTGTGCAGGTCCTTCACGTTGGGCAGCTTGAACAGCGTGCTCATGGTCCA
Organism: Rubrivivax sp.; assembly: GCA_034522875.1. Taxonomy (GTDB): domain Bacteria; phylum Pseudomonadota; class Gammaproteobacteria; order Burkholderiales; family Burkholderiaceae_C; genus Rubrivivax. Next base: position 78,122 of record JAXHKY010000021.1, read on the forward strand.
GCGCGAAAAGGCGTCCAGGTCGGTGGCCACCACGTGCAGTTCGAAGGTGCCTGCGCCGCTGATGTAGTGGCAGGCCACGACCTCGGGCAGGGCGCGGATGGCGTCTTCCAGCGCCCGCGTGGCCTCGGCGTTGTTGCGCTCGGCGTCCACGCGCACGAAGGCCAGCACGCCCAGGCCGATCCTGCGGCGGTCGATTTCGGCGCGGTAGCCGGTGATGTAGCCCTGCTCCTCGAGCCACTTCACGCGGCGCCAGGTGGGCGCCGCCGACAGGCCGATGCGCGCCGCGAGTTCGGCATTGGACAGCCGGGCGTCGGCCTGCAGTTCCTGCAGGATGGCCACGTCGTAGCGGTCCAGCGCCGCACCGCGGACCTCGGCCGCGCTGGCCAGAGTCACGCTGGTTTTCCCCGATTCAGGCTTTTTGAGCGTCATTTTTCTGATCTCTGGTTAATTTGAGCAAGAAGCTTGCGTTGAGCATGCCTGAGCGGGCATCGAAAGAAAAGACATACCGCGCTCGTTTGCCTACACTGCCGCGCTGCCCCGGGCCTTTGGTTCGCACCCCGGGACCCTTCAGGAGTCGACGCCATGAATGCACCGCTGCCCGAGTCCGTCCGCAAGGCGCTCGAATCCGTGACGCTGGACGACAAGTACACGCTGGCGGCCGGGCGGGCCTTCATGAGCGGCGTGCAGGCGCTGGTGCGTCTGCCCATGCTGCAGCGGCAGCGCGACCTGAGCGCGGGCGTCAACACCGCCGGCTTCATCAGCGGCTACCGGGGCAGCCCGCTCGGCGGCTACGACCAGGCGCTGTGGGCGGCGAAGAAACACCTGGCGGCGCAGCACATCGTCTTCCAGCCGGGCGTGAACGAGGAACTCGCCGCCACCGCGGTATGGGGCACGCAGCAACTGGCGCTGTACCCCAAGGACGCGAAGTACGACGGCGTCTTCGGCATCTGGTACGGCAAGGGCCCGGGCGTGGACCGCTGCAGCGACGTCTTCAAGCACGCCAACATGGCCGGCACGTCGCGCCACGGCGGCGTGATCGCGATCGCCGGCGACGACCACGTTTCCAAGAGCAGCACCGCGCCGCACCAGAGCGACCACATCTTCAAGGCCTGCGGGTTGCCGGTGTTCTTTCCGTCGGGCGTGCAGGACATCCTGGACATGGGCCTGCACGCCATCGCCATGAGCCGCTTCAGCGGCGTGTGGAGCGGCATGAAGACGATCCAGGAGGTGGTGGAGTCGTCATCGTCGGTGGTGGTGGACCCCGGGCGCGTGAAGATCATCGTGCCCGAGGACTTCGCGATGCCGCCCGGCGGCCTGCACATCCGCTGGCCCGACCCGCCACTGGAGCAGGAAGCGCGGCTGATGGACTACAAGTGGTATGCCGCACTGGCCTATGTGCGTGCCAACCGGCTCAACCACAACGTCATCGAAAGCCCGAACGGTGGCAAGGGCGACCGCTACGGCATCATCGCCAGCGGCAAAGCCTACAACGATACGCGCCAGGCGCTCAACGACCTGGGCCTGGACGACGACAGCTGCCGGCGCCTGGGCATCCGTCTGCACAAGGTCAATGTGGTGTGGCCGCTGGAAGCCACCCTCACGCGCAACTTCGCGCAGGGACTGCAGGAAATCCTGGTGGTGGAGGAAAAGCGCCAGGTCATCGAATACCAGCTCAAGGAAGAGCTCTACAACTGGCGCCCCGACGTGCGCCCGCAAGTGCTGGGCAAGTTCGACGATGAAGCGGGTAACGCCAGCGGCGGCGAGTGGAGCATGCCCAACCCGAGCGAGAACTGGCTGCTGCGCGCCAAGGCCGACCTGACGCCGGCGATCATCGCCAAGGCCATTGCCAAGCGGTTGAAGAAGCTGGGCGTGGACCGCGATATCGCCGCGCGCATGGACGAGCGCATTGCCGTCATCGAAGCGCGCGAGCGCCAGCTGTCCGAACTGAAGATCAATACCGGCGAGCGCGCCCCCTGGTTCTGCAGCGGCTGCCCGCACAACACCAGCACACGCGTGCCGGAAGGCAGCCGCGCGGTGGCCGGCATCGGCTGCCACTACATGGCGGTGTGGATGGACCGCAGCACCAGCACCTTCACGCAGATGGGCGGCGAGGGCGTGCCCTGGGTCGGCCAGGCGCCGTTCACCAACGAAAGGCACATCTTCGCCAACCTGGGCGACGGCACCTATTTCCACAGCGGGCTGCTGGCCATCCGGCAGAGCATTGCCGCCGGCGTGAATATCACCTACAAGCTGCTCTACAACGACGCCGTGGCCATGACGGGCGGCCAGCAGGTGGGCGAGCGGCCCGAAGGCCACTCGGTGACGCAGATCATGAAGAGCCTGCTTGCCGAAGGCGTGAGCAAGCTCGTCATCGTCACCGACGATCCTGCCAAGTACGAAGGCGTGGTGCTCGGCGAAGGTGTCACCGTGCACCACCGCGACGAGCTCGACGCCCTGCAGCGCCAGTTGCGCGAAGTCAGCGGTACCAGCGCCATCATCTACGACCAGACCTGCGCCACCGAGAAGCGCCGCCGCCGCAAGCGCGGCAGACTGGTCGACCCGGCCAGGCGCGTCGTCATCAACGAACTGGTCTGCGAAGGCTGCGGCGACTGCAGCGTGCAGAGCAACTGCCTGAGCGTGGAGCCTGTCGAAACCGAATTCGGCCGCAAGCGCCGCATCAACCAGAACACCTGCAACAAGGACTATTCCTGCGTGAAGGGTTTCTGCCCGAGCTTCGTCACCGTCGAGGGCGGGCAGTTGAAGAAGCCCAAGAAGGAGAAACAAGCCACGCTGGACGGCCTGCCCGCGCTGCCCGAGCCCGCGCTGCCTCTGGCCGAGCGCGCTTGGGGCATCGTCGTCGGCGGTGTCGGCGGCACCGGGGTCATCACCATCGGCCAGTTGCTGGGCATGGCGGCGCACCTGGAAGGCAAGGGCGTGGTGACGCAGGACGCCGGCGGCCTGGCGCAGAAGGGCGGCGCCACCTGGAGCCATATCCAGATCGCCAACCGCCCCGACGCCATCCACACCACCAAGGTCGACACCGCGCAGGCGGATCTCGTGATCGCCTGCGACAGCATCGTCGGCGCCAACAAGTACACCCTCACGGTGATGCAGCAGGGCCGCACCTTCGTCGCGCTGAACACGCACGGCACGCCGACCGCCGGCTTCGTGAAGAACGCCGACTGGCAGTTTCCGGGCGGCAACTGCGAGACCGTCATCCGCGCCAGCGTCGGCGAAACCCTGGTCGGCGCCTTCGACGCCGAGCAGGTGGCCGAGGCGATGCTGGGCGACAGCATCTACACCAACCCGCTGATGCTGGGCTACGCCTGGCAGCAGGGCCGCATTCCCCTCACGCATGCCGCGCTGCTGCGCGCCATCGAGCTCAACGGCGTGCAGGTCGACAACAACAAGGCGGCCTTCGAGTGGGGCCGGCGCTGCGCGCACGACCTGGCAGCGGTGCAGGCTCTCTTTCAGGCGCGGCAGGTGATCCAGTTCGTGAAGAAGCCGTCGCTGGACGAGATGGTGTCCACGCGGGTGGAATTCCTCACCGGCTACCAGGACGCGGCGTATGCGGCGCGCTACAAGGCCTTCGTCGACAAGGTGCGTGCCGCCGAAGCGCCGCTGGGCACGACACGAAACTCAGCGAAGCCGTGGCGCGCTACCTCTTCAAGCTGATGGCCGTTAAGGACGAATACGAAGTGGCGCGGCTGCATACCGACAAGCGCTTCACCGACAAGGTCGAGTCCATGTTCGAGGGCGACTACAAGCTCGTGCACCACCTCGCGCCGCCGGCCATCGCGAAAAAGAACGAGCGCGGCGAACTCGTCAAGCAGCCCTTCGGCCCCTGGATGCGCACCGCCTTCGGCGTGCTGGCCAAGCTCAAGGGCTTGCGCGGCACGGCGCTGGACCTCTTCGGTCGCAGCGAGGAACGCCAGATGGAGCGCGCGCTGATCGACGAGTACCGCACCAGCATCGAAGAGTTGCTGCTCAAGCTGGACTCGGGCAATGTCGAGCTCGCGGCCGAGATCGCGCGCTTGCCGGAAGAGATCCGCGGCTACGGCCACGTCAAGGCGCGGCATCTCGCAGCGGTGCGGCCGAAGTGGGCGGCGCTGTTGCAGCGCTGGCGCGGCGGCGAAGCGCCGGCAAAGCTGGCCGCCTGAAGCCGGCAGCGCACGGCCGTGCGGGTGCCCTTCCGCATCGACGGCATCGAGGTGGGCTCGGTGGCGCGCGACCACCTGCCCCATCTGGCGCCGCACACCGACCTGGTGGCCGTTGCCGACGACGGCGTGACCTGGCTGCTGGACGGTGCACAGCGCGACGCCGGCTTTGCCCGCCTGCACCACCAGTTGCGCGCGCAGGGCTTGATCCGCGCCTGGCGCGACGAGACCTTTGCCCTGGTCGACCCGGCCACGCTGCTAGTGCTGGCGCGCATCGAACGTGCCGCTGCGCGCTTCTGGGGCACGCTGACCTTCGGCGCTCATGCCAACGGTTTCTTGCGCGACGCCGCCGGCCACCCCAGCCACCTGTGGATCGCCCGTCGATCACCGACCAAGGCCACGGACCCCGGTCTCTTCGACAACCTCGTTGGCGGCGGTGTGCCGCACGGCCAGACCCCGGCGCAGGCGCTGGTGCGCGAAGCCTGGGAAGAAGCCGGCCTGCTGCCCCACGAACTGCACGGCATGCACCCCGGCAGCGTGCTGGCGCTGCAGCGCGCGATTGCCGAAGGCTGGCAGCACGAATGGCTGTACGGCTACGACATCGAGCTGCCTGCCGGCCGCGCGCCGCAGAACCAGGACGGCGAGGTGGCCGGCTTCACCTTGATGCCGGTGGCCGAGGCGCTGGCGCTGGCCTGCGGCGCAGTCCCGGGCGCCGCCATGACGGCGGATGCCGCCCTGGTGACCCTGGACTTCGCGCTGCGCCACGGCCTGTTGCACGACGAAGCGCTGGCCGCCGAGGTGCAAGCCCACCGCGTCGTTCGCCCCTCGTGACCCGAGCCATCAAACGGCTTGAACGCCGGCCCTGGGGGCGGCTTCCACAATCTGCGGTGTGATATCTGCTGCCTTGTCCTCCTCGCCCTGGGCCCCCGGCCCTGCGATGCGCTACCACCCCGTCTCGATGGCGCTGCACTGGCTGCTGGCGCTGATGATCCTGGGTTCGCTGGGCGTCGGCCTGTACATGACCGGCCTGCCCTTCTCGCCGGCCCGGCTGAAGCTCTACAACTGGCATAAGTGGGCCGGTGTGACGATCCTCGTGCTGTCGGCCGTGCGGCTGCTCTGGCGTCTGACCCACCGGCCACCCGCCGGCGTGCCCATGCCCGTGTGGCAGCAACGGGCCTCGCACACAGCCCACGCCGCCCTGTATGCGCTGTTCTTCACCGTACCCCTGGCCGGCTGGGCCTACAGCTCGGCGGCGGGGTTTCCGGTGGTGCTGTTCGGCGTGTTGCCGCTGCCAGATTTCGTCGCACCCGACCGCACGTTGTCCGAGTCGCTCAAGCCCTTGCATCAGTGGCTGGCGTATGCGCTGGCCGCAGTGATCACACTGCACATCGCCGCGGCGCTGAAACACCATTTCGCCGACCGCGACGGCCTGTTGCTGCGCATGATGCCGGCGCGCCGTGGTGGCGCGGCCCCTGTTCAACCGACCCGTTCGCAAGACCTCTGATGGATCCGCGGCTCAACCCACCCCTAGACCATGTCCTCGCGCACCCTGTTCACCCTCTCCACCCTCGTGCTGGCCCTGGCCGGTGCCGGCGCCCAGCTCGCCTTCGCGCAGCCCAAGCCGGCACAGCTGCAGCCTGCCGGCAGCGAGATTACCTTCACCACGCGACAGATGGGCGTGCCGGTGGAGGGCAAGTTCGGCAAATTCAGCGCCCAGGTGACGCTGGACCCCAAAAAGCCTGAGACAGGCAGCGTGAGCCTGAGCATCGACACCGCCAGCGCCCGCTTCGGCAGCGCCGAACTCGACGCCGAGGTGCCCAAGCCGACCTGGCTTCATGCCGCGGGCTTTCCGCAGGCCACGTTCCAGTCCAGCCGCATCCAGGCCGCCGGCCCGGGCCGGTTTGAAGTCGCGGGCAAGCTGACGATCAAGGGCTCCACGCGCGACCTTGTCGTCCCCGTGCAACTGGCGCCGGCCGGCGCCAACCACGTGGCCAGCGGCAGCTTCACGATCAAGCGGCTGGACTTCAAGGTCGGCGAAGCCGAATGGGCCGATACCTCCATGCTGGCCAACGACGTGGTCGTGCGCTTCAAGCTCGTGCTGGCGGGCCTGCCGCCACTCTGAATTCCCCCTTCCCTTTCCTCAACCCCCTCCAGGAGTCCTTCCGATGAACAAGTTCATCATTGCCGCCGCCTGCGCGGCCGTGGTCACCGGCGCCCAGGCCGACGGCGGCAACTATGCCCTCGACCCCACCCACACCTTCGTCAGCTTCGAGGTCACGCACTTCGGCACCTCGACCAACCGCGCCCGCTTCGACAAGAAGGAAGGCGTGGTGCAGTTCGACCGTGCGGCCGGGAGCGGCCGCGTCGAGATCACCATCGACATGGCCTCGATCAATTCCGGCGTGCCGCCTTTCGACGGCCATCTGCGCAGCAAGGACATCCTCAACGTGACCGAATTTCCGACCGCGAAGTTCGTCGGCGACAAGTTCAGCTTTGCCGGTGACCAGGTGACGGCGGTCGCCGGCACGCTCACGATGATGGGCAAGACGCACCCGGTGACGCTGAAGGCCAGCCGCTTCAACTGCTACCTGAATCCGATCTTCAAGCGCGAGGTCTGCGGCGGCGACTTCGAGACCGTCATCCAGCGCAGCCAGTGGGGCGTGAACTACGGTCTGCCGGCCATCGCGCCCGACAACGTGCGGCTCGTGGTGCAAGTGGAAGCCGTCAAGCAATAAGGCGGCGAATGCGGCAGCATGGCGAGATGAGACTTCCCGCCCTGCTTCTCACCTGTGCGGCAATGACTGCCGGCGCGCAGCCCGCAGCCTACGTGCTCGACCCCGCGCACAGCTTCGTGCACTTCGAGGTGCTGCACTTCGGTACCTCCACGTCGAGCGGGCGCTTCGGCCCCATCGCGGGCGCGGTCAGCCTCGACCGCAACGCCGGCCGCGGTGAAGTCAGCCTGCGCATCCCCACCGCGGGCGTGGATACCGGGCTGCCGGTCTTCAACGCGCGACTTCGCGAGGCCGACCTGCTGGCCAGCGCGGAATTCCCCGACGCCTACTTCGTGGCCACCCAGTTCCGCTTCGAGGGCCAGTACTTGACCGAAGTCCGGGGCGAATTCACGCTGCGCGGCGTGAGCCAGCCGCTGAGCTTGTTCGCGCGACGTTTCGCCTGCCGCATGGAGAAAAGCGCCGAAATCTGCGGCGGCGACTTCGAGGGCGAGCTGCGGCGCAGCGACTTCGGCGCCACCTTCGGATTGCCCTTCGTGGCCGACCGCGTGCGTCTGGTGGTGCAGGTGGAGGGGCGGCGACTCTAGCGCTTGGCCGTGGGCCCCGTCAGTGCGTGGTCCAGAAATCGTAGACCGCCAGGCCGATGCCGCCCAACAGGATGAGCGAGATGTCGATCTGCGGCAGCTTGTGCACGTAGGGCGCGAAGAAGGCCACCAGCAGCAGCAGCCCGACCAGCCCCGCGAGCTTCTCGATCTTTTTCATGAACGGCTCCGTTGGATGAATTCTTCGACCAGCCAGCGCGCCGAGCGCAGCAGGCGGGCATCGTTGTGGTGGGCGCCGACGGCCTGCACGCCCAACGGCAGGCCGCCGGACAAATGCAGTAGCGGCAGCGACAGGCTGGGCAGTCCGCCGAAGGACCACACCGTCTGCATGATCGGGTTGCCGGTGGACGCCAGGCCCTTGGGCGCCGCACCCAGCGCGGCCGGCGTGAGGATGGCGTCGTAGTGCTCGAAATATTCGTCGAAGGCGCCAGTGACATGCGGCACACGGTCCAGCGCCGTCAGGTAGTCGATGGCCGGCACCGACATCGACCGCGCGACGCGTTCACGCAGCACCGGGCTCAGTTGCTCGGGGTGGTGGCGGAATTCGCGCTGCAGCGCAAATCCCAGTTCGACCTCGTTGATCGTGGCCAGCCAGGGCACCACTTTCTCGACGATGGCCGGCAGCTCGGTGCGCACGACGACACCTTCCATCAGTTCGACGAAGGCGTCGCAGGCCTGCCGCGCCTCCTCGTCCATGCGCTCCCACCAGGGCGTGCGCACGAAGCAGAAACGCGGCGTCACCGGCGGCTCAGTGCGACACACCGACAGCAACTGTCGCGGCGGCAGGCCGCGCGACGCGGGGTCCAGGCCGTCGTCGCCCGCCATCACCTCGGCCACCAGCGCCAGGTCTTCGATCGAGCGCGCGAAGACGCCCAGCTGATCCAGCGTTGGCGACTGCTCGAAGGTGCCGCTGCGCGGCAGCACGCCGCGCGTCGGCTTGAAGCCGTAGACACCGCAGAACGAGGCCGGCCGGATGACCGAGCCGTTGGTCTGCGAGCCCAGCGCCACCGGCACCACACCCGCCGCCACGGCCGCCGCAGAACCGCTGGACGAACCGCCCGGCGTATGTTCCAGCTTGTGCGGATTGCGCGTCGCACCGGGGTGCGTGGTGGCGAACTCGGTGGTCACCGATTTGCCGAAGATCACCGCACCCGTGTCGCGCAGCCGGCGCACCACCGTGGCGTCGGCCGCGGCATAGCGGCCGGCGTGGATGGGCGAGCCGTAGGCGGTGGGGAAGTCGATGGTGTCGATGATGTCCTTGACCGTCACCGCCACGCCGTACAGCCGCGGCAACGGCTCGCCCCGCGCGCGCCATGCCTTCAGGTGTTCGGCCTGCAGCCGGATCACACGCTCGTCGAGGTCGGCGAAGCAATGCACCGACTCGTCCACCGCCTTTGCCAACGCAATCTGCCGGTCGAAGAACTCCACCACATCGGCCCGACCCGACACCAGGTGCTCATGGACTTCGACGGCGGTGAGCTCGGTCACCGGCTTGGCGGCTGACATCGGTATCACGGGGTCGTCTTGAAGATGTCGGGATTGACGATCGACGGGTCGTTGACGTCGCGCGGGACTTCCTGGGCCTGGCCGAAGAACTGGTTCGGCAGCCAGGTCACCATCGACGGGTAGATGTAAGTCAGGGCCAGCGTCGCCAGCACCATGCCGACAAACGGGAAACAACCCTGGAAGATGGTCCACAGCTCCAGGCCCTTGGGCGCCACACCCTTCAGGTAGTAGGCCGACATCGCCATCGGCGGCGTCAGGAACGAGGTTTGCAAATTGATCGCGATGAGGATGCCGAACAGGATCGGGTCGACACCGAACACCGGCAGCAGCGGCAGGAAGATCGGCACGAAGATGATGATGATCTCGCTCCACTCCAGCGGCCAGCCGAGGATAAAGATGATCAGCTGCGCGATCAGCAGGAACTGCACCGGCGTCAGGTCCATCGACAGCAGCACGTCCTTCACCAGATGCTCGCCGCCGAGGTAGGAGAACACGGAAGAGAAAGTGGCCGCGCCGACGAACAGGAAACACACCATCGCCGAAGTGCGCGCCGTGAGGTAGACCGACTCGCGCAGCCGGTTCCAGCTGAAGGCGCGGTAGACGACGGCCAGGATGATGCCACCCAGGGCGCCCATCGCCGCGGCCTCGCTGGGCGTGGCCAGGCCGAACAGGATGGAGCCGAGCACCGCCATGATCAGCGCCGCCAGCGGCACGAAGGCCTTGAGCACCAGCAGCAGGCTCTGCACCACGGTGTAGTCGGTCGCGTCCCTGGGCTTGGGGCACAGAGACGGGTTGATGACTGCGCGGCCGATGACGTAGGTCAGGTACAGCCCCACCAGCGTGAAGCCGGGGATCAGCGCCGCGGCGTACAGCTTCACCACCGACACGCTGGCGGTGGCGGCGTAGACGATGAGCAAAATCGACGGCGGGATCAGGATGCCCAGCGTGCCGCCGGCGGTGATGACCCCGCTCGACAGCTTCGGGTCGTAACCGGCCTTGAGCATCGCCGGCAGCGCGATCAGGCCCATCAGCGTGACCACCGCGCCGACGATGCCGGTGGCTGTGGCGAACAGTGCGCAGGTCACCAGCGCCGCCACGGCCATCGATCCGGGCAGGAAGCGCAGGCCGACCTGCAGGCTGTGGAACAGGCGATCCAGGATATTCGCCCGTTCGATGATGTAGCCCATGAACAGGAACAGCGGGATCGAGATCAGCACGTCGTTGTTCATCACGCTGAACGTGTTCTGCGTGAAGAGGTAGAAGATGCGGTTGTCCCAGAAGGCCTCGCCGCCGGTGAAGTAGGCGTAATAGCCGAAGCCGATGCCCATCGCCATCAGCGTGAAAGCGATCGGGAAGCCCAGGAAGATGAAACAGATGAAGAGCCCCAGCATGACCAGGGCAATGACGGGATCGCTCATTGGGCGGCCTCACCGCTGTGCTGCTTGAGAAGGACGACTTCCAGTTCCTCGACGTCGCCGCTGCGCGGCAGCCAGCGGCCGTCGCGGATGCACACCAGGCAGCGCATGACCTCGGCGATGCCGGCGATCAGCAGTGTCAACCCGGCGACGAAGATGATGAGCTTGAGCGGCCACACCGGCACGCCGGCCGGGCTGTTGACGCTGGACTCGAGGATGCGCGCGGACTCGAAGGAGTAACGCGCACCGGTGAAGACCATCGCGAAGATGGCCGGGAAGAAGAACAGGAAATACAGCACCAGGTCGACCTTGGCCTGCGTGCGCGGACGCCACTTGCGGTAGATGAAGTCGCCGCGCACGTGCGACCCGCGCGACAGCGCGTAGGCGCCGGACATGATGAACAGCGCGCCGTACATCATGTAGCTCATGTCGAAGGCCCATACCGTGGGGTTGTTCAGCACGTAGCGCATGAACACCTCGTAGCAGGTGCTGGCCGTGAGCACCAGCACGCACCACGAGAAGGCATGACCGATGGCCTTGCTGAAGATGTCGATGACCCGTATCCAGTTTTCCATCACGCCCACCACGGTTTGGATGAAAACAAAAAAAGCTGCCGGGGGGGGAGTTCCCGGCAGCTTTGCTCGCCGCAGTCGGCTCAGGTCGGCAGCTTGATCTTCTGCACGTGCTCGAAGGCCAGCTTGTAGTCGGCCTCGTTCGTGAAATGGTAGAAGCCGACGCGGCGCGACCAGGCCTTGAAGGAGTCGTTGACCTCCTTGAACATGTCGACTTCCTTCTCCAGCTTCGCGGTCACCGAATCCCAGGCCTTGAGCTGGCCCTGGTAGACGTCCCTGGTGGTGCGCGAGACCTGCACCTTGTGCTTGACGATCAGCTCCTGCAGGTCCTTCGAGTAGTTGTCGTGCGCCAGCGCGGTGTTGGCCGTCGACGTGGCCTCGGCAGCGTATTTCAGGATGGCCTTCAGGTCGGGCGCCAGTGCGTTGAACTTGTCCTTGTTGAAGATGATCTCGAAGAATTCCTGCGCCTGGTGGAACGAGCCCATTGAGTAGTACTTGGCCACGTCCTGCGCGCCGAAGCGCATGTCGGCGGTCGGGTTGTTGAACTCGAAGGCGTCGATGACGCCGCGTTGCATGGCAGGCACGATTTCGCCCCCGGGCAGCTGCGCTACCGCCATGCCCAGTTCCTGCATCAGGTCGGCAGCCAGGCCGATGGTGCGGTACTTGAAGCCCTTGAGCGCCGCGGCCGTCTTCGGCGGCGGATTCTTGAACCAGCCCAGCGGCTGCGCCGGCATCGGGAAGGCGAAGAAGCCGACCACGTTCAGGTTCATCTTGGCCACCAGCTTGTCCCACAGCTGCTGACCACCGCCCTGCAGGATCCAGGTCAGGCCGATGTCGGGCGTGGCACCACTGACGGGGCCGGTGCCGAACAGCGAGGCCACCTTGGACTTGCCGTACCAGTAGCCCGAGACATGGTGGCCGCCATCGAGCACGCCCTTGCTGACGGCGTCCATGATCTCGAAGGTCTTGACCACGGCACCTGTGGGCAGGTACTCCATGCGCAGGCGGCCGCCGGCCATCTCGTTGACGCGCGTGACGTACTGCTGCGCCATCTCGGAGAAGATCTCGTTCGGGCCCCACGCGCCCTGGATCTTCATCACCACCGGCGACTGCGCCACCGCGATCATCGGGAAGCCGGCGATCGGTGCGGCTACGGCCGCCGTGGCGGCCTTGCCGAAGAACCGCCGGCGGCTGGTCTTCGAGCCGACGTCGTCGGCCACATTCGAAGCCGTTGCTTGTTCCTGCCGCGCTTTGTCCATGGTGTCTCCTGTGATCGTGAGGGTCGGATGAGGCGGTGCCACATCGGGACAGATGAGGCCACTCCTAAAACGTTACACCATCACAGGGCCCACGCGAGGCCGGTGAATCCCGCAGGGGTTGACCCTGTGATCGGCAGCAAGTCCGCGTGGGCGCTCGCGATACGTCCCCTTCACACGGTGGCGCTGGGGCACGCGGAGTGCGCGGCGCGCCGCGAACCGGCCCGGCGGCGCGCGCCGGGGCGTGCTCAGCGCGCCAGCGAACGCCCCAGTGCGAAAACAGAGTTCGGCGCCGTCGTGCGCACCGGCGCCACCGGCGAGCGCACGCTGATGGCGCGCCGCACTGGCCGCGCCTCCACCGCCACACCGCCGGCGATCTGCTCGTCGACCAGGCTTTTCAGCGTGATGGTCGACATGTGCTCCAGCATCACGGCGTTCAGCCGCTGCCACAGGTCGCGTGAGTAGCTCTCGTCGTGCTCCTCGTGGGCCGCGTCGTCCAGCGGTTCGTCGACCGCGCTCACGATGTCGGCCACGCTGATGGCGGCGGCGCTGCGGCCCAGCGCATAGCCGCCGCCGGGCCCGCGCGTGCTTTCCACCAGGCCGTTCTTGCGCAGGCGGCTGAACAACTGCTCCAGGTACGACAGCGAAACCTGCTGCCGTGCACAGATGGCGGCCAAGGCCACCGGTCCGGCCGGCTCACGCAGTGCGAGGTCGATCAAGGCATTGACGGCAAACCGGCCCTTGGTGCTCATGCGCATGGAAATCTCCTTGGATGCGAGGTGTGGCGAACCACGACACTGTTCAATTTAGGGCCATTTTCACTTCGCGTAAATTCGATAATTGAAGAAAATCACTTCGAAAAAACCTTCGCATAGCGCCACGCATGAACTTCAAGCACCTGCACTATTTCTGGGTCGCCGCCAAGGCCGGCGGCATCGTGCGCGCGGGCGAGCAACTGCACACCACGCCACAGACGCTGTCGAGCCAGATCAAGTTGCTGGAAGACCGCCTGGGGCGGAAGTTGTTCCGCAAGAGCGGGCGCAAGCTCGAACTCACCGAGGCCGGCCGCGTGGCACTGCGTTATGCCGACGAGATCTTCGGCCTGGGCAACGAGCTCGAAGCCGAACTGCGCGAAGAGCGCATCGCCGGCCAGTCGGTGCTGGAATTCCGCGTCGGCGTGGCCGATTCGGTGGCCAAGCCGGTGGCCAGCCGGCTGCTTGCGCCGGCGCTGCAGCTGGCGCAGCCGGTGCGGCTGGTCTGCGTCGAAGGCAAGCATGGCGACTTGCTGGCGCAACTGGCGCTGCACCGGCTGGACCTGGTGCTGGCCGACGAGCCGCTGTCGCGCCGGCTCAGCGTGAAGGCCTTCAACCACGCTCTGGGCAGTTCGCCGATGAGCTTCTTCTGCGCCCCGGCGCTGCTGCCGGCGCTGAAGGGCCCGTTCCCGAAGTGCCTGAATGGCGCGCCGATGCTCATCCAGGGTGCATCCTCGCCCGTGCGCCAGCAGCTCGAGCCCTGGCTGCAGCGGCACCACTTGCAGCCGCGCGTGGTGGGCGAATTCGACGACGGCGCGCTGATGAAGGCCTTCGGCCGCGACGGCCACGGCGTCTTCATGTCGCCCTCCGTGCTCGAGGCCGAGACCTCGGCGCAATACGGCGTGCAGGTCATCGGCCACAGCGACGAGATGTCGGAAGACTTCTACGCCATCTCGGTGGAGCGGCGCATCACCCACCCCGGCGTGGCGGCCATCAGCAACGCGGCGCGCAGCGCACTGTTCGGCGGCACCGAGCGGGTGCCGGCGTAGGCGTCGCCCTGCCCGTTCAGTTGGGCGGCTGGTCCAGTGCCGGCAGCAGTTCTCCG
>JAXHKY010000022.1:0-12726 GCA_034522875.1 Rubrivivax sp.
CGCGTTCGAAACCGAGTTCGAACCGCTTGCGCACGTACACGGGGTCGAACTTCTGCTGCGGCTGCCCCCTGAAGATGGCCGGGATGGTGGCCAGGTTGAAGCGCAGGCCATGGCGCTGCGACAGCAGGCCGATCCGGGCCAGGTCGCCGATGCCCCGGTTTACCAGCTTCTGTACTGGATGCGCCTAGCCGTTCGCCGCCAGCCGACGCAGCCTGGCCAGGTTGGTCACGCGCTGCAGCAATTCGGTGTCGTTCCAGGGCTTCTTGAAGATGCCGTACAAACCCTTCATGTCGTGCACTCGCGCGCTCAGTTCCTCGTGCCCCGTGATGGCGATGATGGGCAGATCGCTGCTGGAGGGATTGGATTGCACCGCGGCAATGAGCTCGAAGCCGTTCAACTTGGGCATTTCCAGGTCTGTCACCAGCACCGCGTAGCGTCTTGTCTCCAGCAGCGCCAGGGCCTCGTCGCCGTCGGCGGCGACATCGACCCGGTGGCCGGCGGCTTCGAACAACTTGCGCAGCAGAACTCGCGCCACGGCGGAATCGTCGACCACCAGCACACTCACCGGCACGCTCACGGGCACACTCGTCGGAACGCTCACCGGAACATTCATCGGAACGCCCACAGGCACACCCACCGGCACACCCACGGGCATGCTCACCGGCACGATGGGGGCCGCAGGGCGAAGCGGGGGTATCGGTGTGGCGCGCGCGGTACGGGGCGGCAGTGGCGCAAAGCTGTCCAGCGACAGCGCCGGCAACGGCGCCGGGTCCAGCCGCGGTGCACGCGGCGGGAGCCGTCGCCGGGCTTCGGCGCGGCGCCGCCCGAACCAGACCCCCAGCACGATCCCAATCACGATCAGCAGCAGGATCAACACCGCCGTGAAGGCGGCCAGCGCCGGATAGTCCTCGACGAAGTCTGCAATCACGGCGATCCCTTGGGCCTGGCGGCCCGTTGGTCAGTCACGGCTCGGCCTGATGGGCGGCGAACCTCGGCCAGCGTCGGAAGGTCGGTCGAACAACCCTCACCCCAGCCCTCTCCCACGAGCGGGACAAGGAGAAAGGCGCTTTCGCCCCCGGCATCGAGGATGAGGGTTGGGGTGAGTGGGTGAGCCCCGCCGTGGTTACCAAACATTATTCCCAATCAGGTGGTGCGGAGTCTAGGACCCCCGCGCGTTGGCGCAAGGGCCTCGCGCGTGAATCGTTCGCGAAACCCTGAGCCGCCGCTGTTCTTGATCCGTTTGCGGCACCGGCTGTTAAGCTTTCGGCCATGTTCACCGGCATCGTTCAAGGCATCGCCAGCGTGCAGACGCTGACCGACCGGCCCGGCCTGCGCAGCTTCACGCTGCGCTTTCCGCCCGGTTTCGCCGCTGGCCTGGCCGTCGGCGCCAGCGTCGCGGTCGACGGCGTCTGCCTCACCGTGACGGCGCTGGAAGGCAGCGACGCCGCTCGCTTCGACGTCATGCAGCAGAGCCTGGCCCTCACCACGCTGGCCAGCCTGCAGCGCGGCAGCCGCGTCAACGTGGAGCGCGCCGCGCGCGACGGCGCCGAGATCGGCGGCCACCCGCTGTCGGGCCATGTCGACTTCATGGGCCGGGTGGTGCAGGTGCGCCGGCCCGAGAACAACCATGTGCTGCGCATCGCGGTAGCGGCGCCGGGGATGCGCTATGTCTTCGCCAAGGGTTATATCGCCGTCAACGGCTGCAGCCTCACGGTTTCCGAAGCGCAGCGCGAAGCCGGGGGCGCGGGCTGGTTCGAGGTCTGGCTGATTCCCGAGACGCTGCGGGCGACCACCTTCGCCGAGAAGGCCGAGGGTGCGGCGCTGAATATCGAGATCGAGCGCCAGACGCAGGTGTTCGTCGACACCGTGCGCGACGCCATCGATGAACGGCTGGGCCCGCTGCGCCAGGCGCTGGAAACCCTGCTGCAGCAGCAGGGCAAGAGCCTGGACGACCTGGCGCGGCCGGTGGCCCTGCCGCCCCGCTGAAGCGCCATTCGACCCACCGGTTTCACACCGACCCGCGCAGCATGGCAACCCGGCCGCTCAAGGTGGAACCACGGCAGTGGTGGGCCTGGTTCATCGTGGCCGGGGCCGGCGTGGCGGGCTTGTGGTTCGGCTACGACTTCGGCCGGCAGGTCAGCGGCATGGGGCTGGGCCTGCTGATGGCCGCCAATGGCGCGGTCTTCGCGTCACTGCTGGCCTCGGCGGTGGTCGACCGGCTTTTCCGCGCAAACAAAAGCGGCCGCGATAGGGCCTGACGCCACGCAGCCGCTGCAAGCCCTGGTGGCAGCCACTGCCACCGCACCCCCAGGCGCGGTGAAGTGGACGCCGCTCGAGCGACCTACTTGTCGGTTCGCTTGTTGTGGTCGCTGAACTGCTTGGCCAGCCAGAAGGCAAAGACGATGCCCCAGATGATGAAGAGGATGTGGTGAACCTGCACTTGGCGCTCCAGAGCGTGGGTGGATGAAAAGAGCCGATGCCAAAGACCGCGGCCGGGTGCGTGGCGAGCGTGGCTGCGCGTTCAGCCCGGGCCCGCCGGCACCTGCGGGACCACCGCCAGCTGCCGTCTGTGGCTGACCAGTGAACCCATGACGACGATCGTCGCCATGAGCAACCCGATTTCCAGCGCATAGACAAAAGCATATCCGGTCGACGGCCGCGCCAGTGTCGCGCCGAAAAGTCCCTGTGCGGCCAGGGCGCCGACGATGTCGCGCAACACGCCGCCCAGCGCCACTGCCGCGCCCGCTGCCGTGGCCTGCACCGCGCCCCAGGCGCCCAGGGCCAACCCGGTCTGTTCCTTGGGTGCGCGGTTCATCGTCACTGTCAGCGTGCCGTGGCCGAACAGCCCGGCGCCGAAGCCGATGCACAGTGCCCCGCCAACGAACAGCGGCACCGACAAGGTGGTGGAGGCCAGGATCACCGCGGCGAAAGCCGGGATGCCGATCCATGCGCCGACCAGGGCCAGCCGTGCCGGGTCGAAGCCGCGGCTCAGGATGCCGGAAGCCAGGCCGAAGCCTAGCAGCCCACCGCTGGCCAGGGTGGCGCTGAGCCAGGTGGTGTCGCCCACGCCCATGCCCAGTACTTGCCCGCCATAGGGTTCGAGCAGCACGTCCTGCATGCCGAAGGCCATGGTGCCCAGGCCGATGGCCAGCAGGCGGCGGCGCGCGCCGACGCCCTCGATATAGCTGCGCCAGGCTTGACCGAAGCTGGGCGGAAGCGGTCGCGGCTGTGCACCTCGAACGGGGCGGCGTGCCTCCTGCTGCCACAGCGCCAGCGCATTGAGCACCAGCGTGGCCACCGCCGCGGCCTGGATCACCTGCACCAGGCGGCCGGGGCTGAAGTCCTGCAGCATGGCGCCGAAGGTCACGGCGCTGACGATGGTGCCCAGCAGCAGCATCACGTACATCAGACCCACCACGCGCGGCTGCGACTCCACGGGTGCCAGGTCGGTGGCCAGCGCCAGCCCGGCGGTCTGCGTGGTGTGCATCCCGGCGCCCACGAGCAGGAAGGCCAACGCCGCGCCGGCCTGGCCCAGCCACACCGGCCAGGCCGCGGCATTGCCGCCGCCCGAGAGCACCAGCAGCGTGAAGGGCATGATCGCCAGGCCGCCGAACTGCACCATGCTGCCCATCCAGATGAAGGGCACGCGGCGCCAGCCCAGGGCCGAGCGGTGGCTGTCGGAACGAAAGCCGATGAGCGCGCGCAGCGGCGCATACAGCACCGGCAGCGCCACCATCACCGCCACCAGGGCGGCGGGCACGCCGAGCTCGACGATCATGACGCGGTTGAGCGTGCCCACCAGCAGCGTGAGCGCCATGCCCACCGAGACCTGGAACAGCGACAGCCGCAGCAGTCGCGACAAGGGCAGATCGACTGTTGCGGCGTCGGCAAAGGGCAGGAAGCGCGGGCCGAGCTGCGACCAGCGCGAGATGAGGCTGCGACTGAAGCGATTCATGGCCGGGTCAGAGCCTGTGAAGGTTTCCGGCGCGCCCGAGCGGGTGTCCGAAACGGTGTCGATCCAGGCGCAAAGCGCAGACGTAGCTCGGGCTACGTCGAGCATTTGCAACGACGAGCGACGCCGTTTCGGGCGCACGAGCGGGTGTGGCGGAATATTTCACAGGCTCTCAGGGCTCGTGGCACTGCTGACGAAGGCGCGGCGACATAGGCCGGCACACGGGCCGGAAACGGGTGTTCCCGGTCGCGGTGCGCGGCCGTGCCGTGCGACGCCTGCCTATGGCTTCGGTGCCGGCGTGACCGAGGCCACCACTTCGCCGGGTGGCGAAGTGGCCACCGTGGCGGGCAGCTGCACCGCGGCCGTGGTGGCCGCCTTGCCGTTGTAGTACGCCGGCAACCACGTGGTGTGGGTGAGCAGCATGTAGTGCACGGCGAACGAACTCACCGCCACCGCGCCCAGGAACAGGGGGATGCCGACCGTCGGCTTGACGACGCACCAGATTTTTCCGTAGATCATTGTGTGACCTCCCCGTTCACTTCAACCAGGGCGAGTAGATGTACGCGAACAGGTGAGCCAGCACCGCGATGAATCCGAAGATCTGCGTTCCCTGAATCACGTTGCGATGGATCTCCTCCGACTCCGCCTCGGTGAAGCCGGTCGGCCACACCTTGTCGGGATCTGACTTGAGTTCTGACATGGACCCTCCAATCAATCGATGCATGCGTGCAAAACCTGCGCGCGGGTACTGCAAGAAGGTACCGCTCCCGATACCGACTTGTGTAATTTCAACCTTACGTTTTTATTTGTCAAGTTCAAGTGACGCTTTCAGGTTGAAGCGGCGGGTTTGCCGCAGCGCGTCAGGGGGCCTCGCACAGGCAATGCACGGCGGCGGCCAGGGGTTGGCGCCGCTCGGCCACCTCGGCCAGCCAGCCCAGGTCCTGCACCATCTCGGGCGCAAGGGGCGGTACGCCGCCCAGTGCCAGCCAGGCCGCCTGCAGGTTCAGCGGCTGACCCGTGGCGGCGCCCACCATCGCGCCGAAGTCCTGCAGCAGTTGCTGCAGCCGCCCGGATGAGGCCTCCAGGTACTGCACGCGGTGGCCTTCGGGCAGCTTGGCGCGTTGCGCGGCGGCCGCCAGCGCATCGCCCAGGCCGCCGGTGCGGTCGACCAGCCCGCGCTCCAGTGCCTGGCTGCCGCTCCACACGCGGCCCTGGCCGACTTCGTCGATGCGTGCCGGCGTGGTCTGGCGCGCCTTCGCGGCCAAGGTGGTGAAGTCGAGATAGGCGCGGTCGATGATGGACTGCACCAATTGCCCGAAGCGCGGGTCGAAGCTGCGCCGCGGGTCGTAGGCGCCGGCCAGCCAGGTGGTGGTCACACCGCCGGTGCGCACGCCCAGCTTGTCCATCGCGCCCGCGGCGGTGGGCAGCAAGGCGACGACGCCGATCGATCCGGTGACGGTCGCTTCGTCGGCGATCACCTCGTCGGCGGCCATCGATATCCAGTAGCCGCCCGAGGCCGCCACGTCACCCATCGACACCACCACCGGCTTGCCGGCTGCGCGCGTGAGCTCGAGTTCGCGGCGCACGAGTTCGCTGCCGAAGGCGCTGCCGCCGGGTGAGTTGACGCGCAGCACCACGGCCTTGATGGCGTCGTCCTCGCGCGCCTGGCGCACCAGCTCGGCGGTCGAGAGGCCACCCACGCGGCCGGCCGGCTCGCGGCCGTCGCTGATCTCGCCCTGGGCCACGATCACGCCCACGGCGTCGCCGCCCCGGGCCGGCTTCACGCTGCCGAGGTAGCGGCCGAGCGACACCTGGCGGAAGGTCTGGCCGTCGTCGTTCTTCGCGCCGCGCTCGATGAGCAGCGCGCGCATCTCGTCGCGCGTCTTCAGGCCGTCGACCCAGCGGCGCTCCAGCGCCCAGCGTGCCGGGTGGCCGCCGGCGGCCTGCAGGCTGCCGGGCAGCGATTCGATGGCCTGCACCACGCTGCCGGCAGGCAGCTTGCGGGCCTTCTCGACACCGGCCGTCCAGCTCTGCCACAGCGACCCGTACAGCGCACCTTCGGCCTCCAGCGCTTGCTTCGACGGCGCATTCGCCGACCAGGGCTCGGCGAAGCTCTTGAACCTGCCCACGCGCAGCACGTTGGCGGTGACGCCGACGCGGTCGAGCAGGTCCTTGTAGTAGTTGCGCCAGCGGCCATAGCCTTCCACATAGACCATGCCCATGGGGTGCAGCCAGACCTCGGTGGCGTGCGCGGCCAGGTAGTACTGGCGCTGGTCGAAGCTGGAGCCCCAGGCATAGACCGGCTTGCCGGCGGCCTTGAAGCGTTCCAGGGCGGCGGCGATCTCGCGCAGCGTGGGCAGCCCGGCGCCGGCGAAGTCGTCGAGCATCAGCAGCGCTTGCGGCACCTTGTCGTCCTTGGCGGCGGCGTCGAGCACCGCGATCACGTCGCGCAGCCGCGTGGCGCCTTGGGACGAGTTGCCCAGTTGTCTGAGGGCACTGTCGCGCAGGCCGTCGGTGCGCTGCTCGACCACCGGGCCGGCGAGGTCGAGCACGAGCGTGGTCTTCGGCTCGATGGCCGGGCGCAGCGCCTGGATGGCGGCCCACAGGCCGGCGATCAGCAGCAAAAGCAGCAGCAGGTTGAGCAGCGCGCGCCGGCTGGCGTCGAGCAGCCGCCAGAAGCCGCGCAGCGCGCGGCCGAACGGGGACAGGATCGAAGTGGACATGGCAGTCGGAGCCCTGGAACGGTGAGGAGGGCGCCAGCATAGGCACGAAGCCGGGTCGCCGCGTCCGCCGCGCGATGAAACCCCCGCCGGCACGGACGAGTCGCCGGCCGCTGGCGGCGGCCGGCGGCGGCGGCCGGGGTTGAGATACTCGCGGACTTCATGCAAGCCATCCTTGCCGTCACCATTCCGTTCTTCGCCATCGTGCTGTGCGGCTACCTGGCCGCCCGGCGGCATGTGCTGCCCGAGAGCGCGATCCCCGGGCTCAACGCCTTCGTGCTGTACTTTGCGCTGCCGTGCATGCTGTTCCGCTTCGGCATGAACACGCCCATCTTCGACCTGTTCAACCCGGTGGTGCTGGTCGTCTACCTGTGCGCGGCGTTGCTGATCGTGTTCTTCACCATCGCGGTGTCGCTGAACGAGCGCGTGCAGCTGAAGGACGCTGCCTTCGGCGCGCTGGTGGCGGCCTTCCCCAATACCGGCTTCATGGGCGTGCCGCTGCTGGTGGCTCTGCTGGGGCCGGCCGCCGCGGGACCGGTGATCAGCAGCGTGCTGGCCGACCTGTTCGTGACCAGCTCGCTGTGCATCGCGCTGGCGCAGGCGCACGGCGCGGTGGAGCACGGTGCGCGCGTGGCGGCGTTCCGGGCGCTGCGCGGGGCGCTGTCGAACCCGCTGCCGTGGTCGATTGCGCTTGGGGCGGCCTTTTCGGTGGCCGAGGTGCAGCTCTCCGGCCCGGCGGACGTGATCGTGCGCATGCTGGCCGACGCGGCCTCGCCCGTGGCGCTGTTCACCATCGGCGCCGTGCTCTGGCGCGCCAGCCAGCATGCGCACACGCGCACGCCGCTGGCCGACTACCTGCCGGTGGCGCTGATCAAGCTCTTCGTGCACCCGCTCCTGGTCTTCGCGTTGGCGGCTTCGGCGCTGGCGCTGGGCGCGCCCTTGTCGGCCTTCCAGGTGACGGTGCTCACGCTGGCGGCGGCGCTGCCCAGCGCCAGCAACGTCTCGCTGCTGGCCGAACGCTACGGCGCCGACAACGGCCGCGTGGCACGCATCATCATGTCGAGCACGGTGCTGGCCTTCGTGAGCTTCACCGCGCTGGCCTGGGCCTTCGGCGTGCAGCCGGTCTGACGGCGGCTCGCGAAACCCAAGGGGACAATCAACGCAGAGGCGCAGTGGCGCAGTGGCGCGGAGTCAATAAAGACTTTTGTCTTCCTCTGCGCCCTCTGCGCCCTCTGCGCCTCTGCGTTGCGGCCTGTCCTTCAGCCCGCCGCCGGGTTCACTTGCCCGGGATCTTGCCTTCCACGCCCTTGACGTAGAAGCCGACGCCGCCGAGAAACTTGTCGTCGGCCACCTCGTCGGCCTTCAGCACGGGCTTGCCGTCCTGGCCGGTGATCGGGCCCTTCCAGATGACGAAGCTGCCGTCCTTGAGGCCGGCCTTGATCTTCTCGATCTGCTCCTTGGTCTCGGCGGGCACCTTGTCGCTGATCGAGACGATGTCGATGGCACCTTGCTTCACGCCCCACCAGGTATTGCCGCCGCTGGTCCAGCTGCCTTCCAGCGCTTCGCGCGTGGCCTTGATGTAGTACGGGGCCCAGTTGATGATGGCGCTGGCCAGGTGCGCCTCGGGGGCGTAGGCCGTCATGTCGCTGTCCCAGCCGAAGGCCAGCTTCTGGTTCTTGGCCGCCGTCTGCAGCACGGCCGAGCTGTCGGTGTTCTGGAACAGCACGTCGGCGCCCTGGTTGATCAGGCTTTGCGCGGCCTCGGTCTCCTTGGGCGGGTTGAACCACTCGTTGACCCACACCACGCGCGTCTTGATCTTCGGATTGACGCTCTGCGCGCCCATCGTGAAGCTGTTGATATTGCGGATGACCTCGGGAATGGGGATCGAGCCGACCACGCCCAGCGTATGGCTCTTGGTCATCTTGCCGGCAATGACGCCGGCCATGTAGGCGCCCTCGTAGGTGCGGCTGTCGTAGGTGCGCATGTTCGGGGCCTGCTTGTAGCCGGTGGCATGCTCGAACCTCACGTCGGGCGTGTCGGCGGCGACCTTCAGCATGGGCTCCATATAGCCGAAGGTGGTGCCGAAGATCAGCTTGTGGCCCTGGCCGACCATGTCGCGGAAGACGCGTTCGGCGTCGGCGGCTTCGGGCACTTTCTCGACGAAGCTCGTGGCGATCTTGTCGCCGAATTCCTTCTCCAGCGCCTTGCGCGCGTTGTCGTGGGCGAAGGTCCAGCCGCCGTCGCCGACCGGGCCGACATAGGCGAAGGCGATCTTCAGCGGCTCCGGCTTGGCCGGCGCGGGGGCGGCCGCAGGTGCCGGTGCAGGCGCCGGCGGCGCGGCTTCCTCCTTCTTGCCGCAACCGACGAGGGCGGCGGCGGCCGCGACGGCGGTCCAGCTGGCCAGCTTCAGCAGCGAGCGCTTGGCAAGCAGGGTCATGATCGGATTCTCCTGTGGGGGTGTTGAGGTTCGATGCGGGCGGGTCAACCCGAAATTATGGTCTCCGGCTCACCCGCCGGGAAAGAAGGGCTTGCCCAGCGAGGCCGGCATGTTGGCGCGGATGAATGCCGCGTTGCGCGAAATGAGCACCAGCACCACGATCGTTGCCACATAGGGCAGCATGCTGAGGAACTGGCTGGGCACTTGCACGCCTTCACCCTGCAGGTGGAACTGCAGCATCGTCACGCCGCCGAAGAGATACGCACCCAGCAGCAGCCGCGCCGGCCGCCAGGTGGCGAAGGTGGTCAGCGCCAGCGCGATCCAGCCCTTGCCGGCCACCATGCCCTCCACCCACAGCGGCGTATAGACCACCGACAGGTAGGCCCCGGCCAGCCCGCACAGCGCGCCGCCGGTCATCACCGCGGCCAGGCGGATGCGCCGCACCGGCACGCCCAGGGCATGTGCCGATTCGGGTGACTCGCCCACCGCGCGCAGCACCAGGCCGGCGCGCGAGCGGTACAGGAACCAGGCCAGCGCCAGAGTCAGCAGCACCGCGCCGTAGACCATGGGGTGCTGGCGGAACAAGGCCGGGCCGACGAAAGGCAGGTCGGCCAGCCACGGCAGTGCGAAGCGCGGCCGCTCGCCGAGCTTGCCCTGCACGAAACCGATGCCGACGAAGGCCGAGAAGCCGGCGCCGAACAGCGCCAGCGCCAACCCCGTGGCCACCTGGTTGGTATTGAGCCAGATCACCAGCAGCCCGAAGGCCGCGGCCAGCGCGGCGCCGGCCAGCGCCCCGGCGCCGAAGGCCAGCCAGTCGCTGCCGGTGGTCACCGCGGTGGCGAAGCCGGCGATGGCGGCCACCAGCATCATGCCCTCCGCACCCAGGTTGACGATGCCGGCGCGTTCGTTGATGAGCAGCCCCAGCCCGGCCAGCGCCAGCACGGTGCCGGCGTTGAAGGTGGCCGCAAGCAGCAGCGCGAACGCTTCCATGCTTCAGGCCTCTTTCGCCGCGCCCACTGCTGGGGCCGGGGCGGTTGCCTGGCGCTGCCAGCGCAGCCGCAATCGAACCCGATACTGGATAAGCGTGTCGCAGGCCAGCAGCGTGAACAGCAACAGGCCCTGGAAGACGCCGGTGATCGATTTGGGCAGCGCCATGCGCGACTGCGCCAGCTCGCCGCCGATGTAGAACATGCTCATCAAAATACCCGAGAAGACGATGCCTGCCGGGTGCAGCCGCCCCACGTAGGCCACGATGATGGCGGCGAAGCCGTAGCCGGCCGGCACGTGCGGCGTGAGCTGCCCCAGCGGGCCGGCTGCCTCCAGGCCGCCGGCCAGCCCGGCCATGCCGCCCGACAGCAGCAGCGCCGTCCACAGCGCGCTGCGCGAAGAAAAGCCGGCATAACGCGCGGCCAGTGGCGCCAGGCCGCCGACCTGCAGCGCGAAGCCGCGGTAGGTGCGGAACAGGAAGACCCAGAACACCGCCACCGCGACCAGCGCGATGACGCTGCCGACATGCGCACGCAGGCCGTCGAACAGTCGCGGCACCTTGGTGTCGGGCAGGAAGGTGATGGTCTGCGGGAAGTTGTAGCCCTGCGGATCCTTCCAGGGGCCGTAGACGAGATAGCTCAGCAGCATCTCGGCCACGTAGACCAGCATCAGGCTGACCAGGATCTCGTTGGCGTTGAAGCGGTCGCGCAGCAGCGCCACCACGGCCGCCCAGGCCATGCCGCCCAGCACGCCGGCGAAGAGGATGGCCACGACGATGCCGCGCCCCATCCAGGCCAGGTGCGGACCGGCCTGCATGGCCACCCAGCCGGCGGCCAGCGCACCGACGACGAACTGGCCCTCGGCGCCGATATTCCACACGTTGGAGCGGAAACACACCGCCAGACCGAGCGCGATCAGGATCAGCGGCGTGGCCTTGATCGACAGTTCCGACAGCGCATACAGGTTCTTCACCGGTTCGACGAAGAAGATCTGCAGCCCGCGCAGCGGGTCCTTGCCCAGAATGAGGAACAGGCCCACGCCGATCAGCACCGTGATCGCCAGCGCCAGCAACGGCGACAGCAGCGACATCAGCTGGCTGGGCTGGGGGCGCGCCTCGAGCCGCATCATCTTCAAGCCGGCACCACGGCCGGGGCCGCGCCGACTTCCCACAGCCCGGACATCCAGGCGCCGATCATCTCGATGCCGGCCTGCGCCACTGGCACGCTGGGCGAGACGCGCCCCTTGGCGATGACGAGCAGGCGGTCGCTGATCTCGAACAGTTCTTCGAGTTCCTCGCTCACGACGAGCAGCGCGCAGCCGGCGTCGCGCAGCTTGAGCAGTTCGCCGCGGATCTGCGCCGCCGCGCCCACGTCCACACCCCAGGTCGGCTGGCTCACGACGAGCAGCTTCGGGTCGGCGCTGATCTCGCGACCGACGAGAAACTTCTGCAGGTTGCCGCCCGACAGGCTGCGCGCGCTGCTGCCGGCGCCGCCGCCGCGCACATGAAAGCGGGCGATGATGTCCTGCGCCATGCGCTCGACGCGGTGCAGGTTCACCCAGCCGCTGCGCGACACGGCTTCAGTGCGTGTGAGCAAGGTGTTCTGCGCCAGGCTGAGCGTGGGCACGGCGCCGCGGCCCAGCCTTTCCTCGGGTACGAAGTGGAGCCCTTCCTTGCGCCGGCGGCGCGGCGAATGGTGGCCGATGGGCCGGCCGAAGAGGGTGATCGTCGCCGCTGAAGCGCGCGGGTCCTCGCCCGAAATCGCGGCCATCAACTCCTGCTGCCCGTTGCCGGAGATGCCGGCGATGCCGACGATCTCGCCGGCGCGCACCTCGAAGCTCACGCCTTGCAGGTCGGTGCCGAAGGCGTCCTGGCGCGGCAGGTCGAGGCCCTGCACCTGCAGCACCACGTCACCGGCCGTGCTGGCGCGATGCTGCAACTGCGGCGGCTCGGCGCCGATCATCAGCCGCGACAGGCTGGCGTTGCTTTCCTGCGCCGGATCCACCTCGCCGGTGACGCGGCCGCCGCGCAGTACCGTGCAGTGGTGGCACAGCGCGCGGATCTCGTCGAGCTTGTGGCTGATGTAGAGGATGCTGCAGCCGCCTTCGGCCAGCTTGCGCAGCGTGACGAAGAGCTTGTCCACCGCCTGCGGCGTGAGCACCGAGGTCGGTTCGTCCAGGATCAGCAACTGCGGCTGCGTGAGCAGCGCGCGCACGATCTCCACGCGCTGGCGTTCGCCCACGCTCAAGCTGTGCACCGGTCGCTGCGGGTCGACGTCCAGGCCGTAGCTGTGCGCGACCTCGACGATGCGCGCGGCCACTTGCGGCAGCTTCAGGCTCTTGTCCAGGCCCAGCCACACGTTCTCGGCCGCGGTCAGCGTGTCGAACAGCGAGAAGTGCTGGTAGACCATGCTGATGCCGAGCCGGCGCGCCTGCGCCGGGCTCGCGATGCGCACCGGCTCGCCGTTGAAGCGGATCTCGCCTTCGTCGGGCTGCACGGCGCCGTAGATGATCTTCATCAGCGTGCTCTTGCCCGCGCCGTTTTCGCCCAGCACGGCATGGATCTCGCCCGGCTTCACGCGCAGGTCCACGCGGTCGTTGGCACGCACCGCGGGGTACTGCTTGCTGATGCC
>JAXHKY010000023.1:0-127115 GCA_034522875.1 Rubrivivax sp.
CTGCAGCGCCAGCAGGTCCTCGCGGTGCAGCCGGTTCAGGTGCTGCGGACGCTGCAGCGTGATGGTCGCGCGGCCGTCCGCAGCCAACGTCAGCAGCGGCGGGCCGGCCGGCGGCGTCATCGCGGTGCGTCGGGCAGGTAGCGCACCGCCAGCACGCCGCCGATCCTGGCCAGCGAATCCAGTGCCGCGGCCTGCACGGGGCTGTCCACGTCGACCAGCGTGTAGGCCATCTCGCCGCGCGACTTGTTGACCATGTTGTGGATATTCAGCCCGGCCTCGGCCATGGCGGCCGAGATCTGCGCCAGCATGTTGGGCACGTTGGCGTTGGCGATGGCCACGCGGTAAGCCGATTCACGCGCCATGCTCACGCTGGGGAAGTTGACGGCATTGGCGATGTGACCGTGTTCGAGATAGTCGCGCAGCTGGTCCACCACCATCACGGCGCAGTTCTCCTCGGCCTCGCGCGTGCTGGCGCCCAGGTGCGGCAGCGCCACCACACCGGGTTGGCCGTGCAGTTCGGCGGCCGGGAAGTCGCACACGTAGGCGGCCAGTCGTTTCGCCGCCAGCGCCTCCAGCACGGCGGCGTTGCCGACCACGCCTTCGCGGCTGAAATTCAGCAGCACCGCGCCGTGCCGCAGGAGCCCGATGTTGGCCTCGTTGACCAGGTGTCGCGTGGCCTCCAGCAGCGGCACGTGCAGCGAAACGAACTGCGCGTGCTTGAGCACGTCGTTCACGCTGGCTGCGCGCTTCACCTGCGAGGGCAGGCTCCAGGCGGCGTCGACCGTGATCTCGGGGTCGAAGCCGAGCACGTTCATGCCCAGCTTGATGGCCGCGTCGGCCACCAGGCAGCCGATCTTGCCCAGGCCGATGACGCCCAGCGTCTGGCCCTGCAGTTCGTAGCCGGCAAAGGACTTCTTGCCGTTTTCGACGCGCTGGTCCAGGTCGCTCGCCGCGGGGTCGAGCGCGGCCACGAACTGCAGCGCCGGCCCGATATGCCGCGCCGCCATCAGCATGCCGGCGATCACCAGTTCCTTCACCGCGTTGGCGTTGGCGCCCGGGGCGTTGAACACGGGCACGCCGCGTTGCGACAGGGCCGGCACCGGAATGTTGTTGGTGCCCGCGCCGGCGCGGCCGATGGCACGCACGCTGGCCGGAATATTCATGCCGTGCAGGTCGGCGCTGCGCACCAGGATGGCGGCCGGGTCGGCCACGTCCTTGCCGACGCGGTAGCGCTCGGCCGGCAGGCGCGACAGCCCGCTGGCCGAGATCTGGTTCAGAACCAGGATGGGCAGACGCTCAGTTGCCAGGTCAGCCATTTTTCGCCTCGAATTCCTTCATATAGGCCACCAGCGCCATCACGCCTTCCACCGGCATGGCGTTGTAGATCGACGCGCGCATGCCGCCCACCGAGCGGTGGCCTTTCAACTGCACCATGCCGCGCGCCTCGGCGCCCTTGAGGAACGCGCCGTCCAGCGCCTCGTCACCCAGCTTGAAGGGCACGTTCATCAGGCTGCGACAGTCCTTGGCCACCGGCGCGCGGTAGAAGGGCGTGGTGTCCAGATAGTCGTAGAGCAGCGCCGCCTTGGCGCGATTCTTCACCTCCATCGCCACCAGTCCGCCCTGCGCCTTGAGCCACTTGAACACCAGCCCGGCGATATAGATCGCATACGTGGGCGGCGTGTTGTACATGCTGTCGTTGTCGGCCACGGTCTTGTAGTCGAAGGCCGACGGCGTGGCCGGCAGCGCCTGGCCAATCAGGTCCTCACGCACGATGACGATGGTCAGCCCGGCGGGGCCGATATTCTTCTGCGCGCCGCCGTAGATGAGGCCGTACTTGGACACATCCACCGGGCGCGACAGGATGCTGCTGGACATGTCGGCCACCAGCGGCACGCTGCCCACTTCGGGCGTGAAGTGGTATTCCACGCCGCCGATGGTCTCGTTGCTGCAGATGTGCACATAGGCGGCGTCGGGGTCGAGCTGCCACGTCTGGCGCGCCGGGATCGTGGTGTAGCCGCTGTCGGCGGCGCTGGCGGCGACGTTGACCTTGGCGTATTTCCTTGCTTCCTTGATCGACTTCTTGCTCCACTCGCCGGTGTCCACGTAGTCGGCGCCGGCATGGCCGCGCAGCAGGTTCAGCGGCACGATGGCGTTCTCGGCGATGGCGCCGCCCTGCATGAACAGCACCTTGTAGTGGTCGGGTATGGCCATCAGTTCGCGCAGCAGCGCCTGGGCCTCGTCGGCGATGGCGATGAATTCCTTGCCGCGGTGGCTCATTTCCATCACCGACATGCCCGAGCCATGCCAGTCGAGCATCTCTTCGGCCGCCTGGCGCAGCACGGTTTCGGGCAGCGCGGCGGGGCCGGCGCTGAAGTTGTAGACGCGGGTCATGCGGACATCTCCATTGAGAGTAAAGGCAATTCGGTGCACATTATCGGCGGCGCCGCGCCCTTGACCCCTGTCAAGGACGGGGTCGGGGCTCTGTCCTTACAGTCCGCTCACAAGGCCCGGCAAACTGTCGGGCCAGCAAGGCTTGCACCGTATGTACCAGCACCTGCTTGTTCCGATCGACGGCAGCCAGCTTTCCGAACGCGCCACCGACGCCAGCCTGGAACTGGCGCGCAAGGTGGGTGCGCGCGTGACCGGCTTCGTCGTCGAGCCCGATCCGCCGCCGCCCGGCTTCGGTTCGCACCCGGTCAGCCATGTTCGCGACGCAAGCGAATATCTGGCCCGCACCGAGGCCCATGCGCGTGAGGTGCTGGGCCAGTTCGCCGCCAAGGCGGCGGCGCAGGGCGTGCCGTTCCAGGGCCGGTACGAACGCACCGACGGCGTGGACGACGCCATCCTGGAAGCCGCCACCGAGTTTGGCTGCGATCTGATCGTGATGGTCACGCACGGCCGTGGCACCTTCGGCGAAATGCTGTTCGGCTCGCACACCAAGACGCTCATGGCGCGCACCCGGCTGCCGCTGCTGGTGCTGCATTGAGTACGTCCACCGTCGCCCTGCCGCCGCTGGAAGGGCGCCTGGCCGCGTTGCTGGCCCGCAGCGGCCTGGCGCCGCTGCGGCTGGCCGGGCGCACGCTGCTGCCGCTGGTGCAGGGCGGCATGGGCGTGGGCGTGTCGGCGCACCGGCTGTCGGGCGCCGTGGCCGCCGAGGGCGGCGTAGGCACCATCAGCAGCGTGGACCTGCGCCACCACCACCCCGACCTCATGGAACGCACGCGGCGGCTGCCGCCGGGTGACGCCGCCAAGCAGGCCATCGACGCCGCCAATCTGGAGGCGATTTCGCGCGAAATCGCCGCCGCCCGGAAGGTGGCCGGCGGTCGCGGCTTGCTGGCCATCAACGTGATGCGCGCAGTGAACGCCTATGCGGCATCGGTCAGGCAGGCGCTGGAGGCCGGCATCGACGCCGTGGTGGTGGGCGCCGGACTGCCGCTGGACCTGCCCGACCTGGCGCAGGACCACCCGCGCGCCGCACTGGTTCCCATCCTCAGCGACGCTCGCGGCGTGCAGCTCGTCATGAAGAAATGGGAACGCAAGAAGCGGCTGCCCGACGCCATCGTCATCGAGCACCCGCGGCTGGCCGGCGGGCACCTGGGCGCGGCGCGCATCGCCGACCTGAACGACCCGCGCTTCGAATTCGAGAACGTGATCCCGCAGTCCCTGGCCATCCTGCGCGCGGCGGGCGTCGAGCGCGAGATCCCGCTCATTGCGGCGGGAGGCATCCGCAGTTGCGAGGACATCGCGCGCGTGCAGTCGCTGGGCGCGGCGGCGGCGCAGCTGGGCACACCCTTCGCGGTGACCCAGGAGTGCGACGCCCATGCCGAATTCAAGCGCGTGCTGGCCGAGGCGCGCGACGACGAGATGGTGGAACTCACCAGCGTCGCCGGCCTGCCGGCGCGCGCCGTGGCCACGCGCTGGATGCGGTCTTACCTTCGCATGGACGAAAAGCTGCAAAGCGTGGCCCGCAAGAGGGCCTGCATGATGTCCTTCGACTGCCTGGCGCAATGCGGCCTGCGCGACGGCACGCCGGGCTGGGGGCAGTTCTGCATCGACCACCAGCTGGTGGCGGCGCTGCAGGGCAACGTGAAGATGGGGCTGTTCTTCCGCGGCGTGGGCGCCTTGCCCTTCGGCAGCCAGATCCGCAGCGTGCGTGAACTGATCGAACGCCTCTTGACGCCGAATTCGACCCCCGCCGCGCTGCTGCCGGCCTGAACTGCTGGAGAAAGACGATGGACCTGTTGCTCGATCGCCGGCACCTGCTCGGCACCCTGGCGGCCGCCTTGGCGCTGCCGGCTTTCGGCCGCGCGAAGCCGCCGCTGGTGGAGGTCTGGAAGGACCCCAGCTGCGGCTGCTGCAAGGACTGGATCGCGCACATGAAGGCCAGCGGCTTCGAGTTGCGCAGCTACGACCTGGGCAACGTTGCGGTGCGCCAGCGTCTGGGCGTGCCGGCGAAGCTGGGCTCGTGCCATACGGCGCGGGTGGACGGCTATGTCATCGAAGGCCATGTGCCGGCCAGCGACGTGCAGCGCCTGTTGCGTGAACGCCCACCGGCGCTGGGCCTGGTGGTGCCGGGCATGCCGATCGGCTCCCCCGGCATGGACACGCCCGCCTACGGCGGCCGGCGCGACGCCTACGCGGTGCTGCTGCTCGGCAAGGACGGCCAAACCAGCGTCTACGCTTCCTACACCGCCCGCGCCCCGGGCTGAATCGAGATCGCCCGGCCGGGTGCCGCCCCCGCTTGCCCTGCGCCGCCGCCAGTGAGAGCATTCCCACACCACCCACCAGGAGACCCCCCATGGCCAAGCCGATGTTCGACGCCGACGCACTGATTTCAGCCTTCGAGAATGCCAACGCGCAACAGGGGGCCCAGCTGAAGAAGGCGGTGAGCGACGCCACGCTGGCTTCGCTGCAGGGCCGCGAGCTCACGCTGAAGAATATCCGCGCGGCGCTGAAGGCCGTGACCGAGGCCGCCAGCGCCGGTGCGGCGAAGAACCTCACCGGCGGCGTCGACGCCGAGGCGCTGCTCGACCAGGCCGTGGCCGGCATGGACCAGGCCCTGCTCAAGGCCGTGGAGGCCAACCGCGTGGCGCTGGGCCAGCTCGTGTCGCAGGGCGCCGACTTGCGCGAGAAGCACCTGAAGAAGGCGCTGGACGACCTGGACAAGTTCGAGGACACGATGTTCGCCGCCATCAGGAAGGCCGCGGCCGGTGTCGAAGGCCCGATGGCTGGCGCCTGGAACCAGGTGCTGGAAAAAATGCAGGCCGGCGGTACGCTGTCGGGGGCGAAGGCGTCGACCACGGTGGAGCAGTTGGCCGCGCAGATGCAGGACGCCATGCGCACCTCGCGCGCCGCGTCCATGCGTGCCGCACAGGCCATGGCCGAGAGCTACACGGCCATGGTCAGCGGCGTGCTGCTGGGCATGTCCGATGCCCTGCAGTCCGGCGCGGCGGCCAGGAAGACGCCGGCCAAGAAGTGAACCGGCCCGCCCGCTGCGGCGGGTCCTACACTCCCGCGTCATGAAAAACGTCGTCATTTCCGGCAGCGGACTGTTCCGGCCGCCGCACGTCATCACCAATGCCGAGCTCGTGCAGGCCTTCAACGCCTACGCCGACTTGCACAACGCGAAGAATGCGCCGCGCATCGCGGCCGGCGAACTGCCGGCGATGGTGCATTCCAGCGTCGAATTCATCGAGAAGGCCTCCGGCATCAAGCAGCGTTATGTGCTCGACAAGGCCGGCGTGCTGGACCCCACGCGCATGCGGCCGAAATTCGAGCCGCGACCCGACGAAGCGCTCAGCCTGATGGCCGAGATCGCGGTCGACGCCGCCGAGCAGGCGCTGGCCGCCGCCGGCAAGACCGGGGCCGACATCGACGGCGTGCTGTGCGCCGCGGCCAACATGCAGCGCGCCTACCCGGCCATGGCCTGCGAGATCCAGGCCGCGCTCGGCGCCGGCGGCTACGGCTTCGACATGAACGTGGCTTGCTCGTCGGCAACCTTCGCCATCGAACAGGCGGCCAATGCGGTGAAGAGCGGCAGCGCGAAATGCGTGCTGGTGGTCAACCCCGAGATCACCTCGGCGCACCTGGAGTGGCGCGACCGCGACTGCCACTTCATCTTCGGCGATGTCTGCACGGCCGTCGTCGTGGAGGCCGAGGACACGGCCACGTCCGCAGACCGCTGGCGCATCCTGGGCACCCGGCTGGTGACGCAGTATTCGAACAATATCCGCAACAATGCCGGTTTTCTGAACCGCTGCGAGGACACCGACCCCGACGCGCGCGACAAGACCTTCATGCAGGAAGGCCGCAAGGTGTTCAAGGAAGTGGTGCCGATGGCGGCGGCGCACATCGAGCGCCACCTGCACGACCTGGGCTTCGAGCCCACCCAGGTGCGCCGCTTCTGGCTGCACCAGGCCAACCTGGGCATGAACCAGCTCATCGTCAAGCGCCTGGTGGGGCAGGAGGTGGGCGACGACCTGGCGCCCATCATCCTGAGCGACTACGCCAATACCGCCTCGGCGGGGTCGATCATCGCGTTTCACGAACACCACGCCGACCTGAAGGCCGGCGACCTGGGCGTGATCTGCTCATTCGGCGCGGGCTATTCGATCGGCAGCGTCGTGGTGCGCCGGGTCTGATCAACCCCACTTGACATCCCGCAATTGCCCTGGGGTGGCCCTGGGTGTAGGGTAGGGCTTGTCCCTAGCCAAGGAGAATCCCATGTCTGAACTTACCGCCACCCAGAAAGACAAGCTGATGGCCGACCTGCGCGTGGTCGTGGCCGACGCCGAGGAACTGCTCAAGCTGACCGCCGGCGACGTGGGCGAAAGCACCGCCGGCCTGCGTGAACGCCTGCAGCTGCGCCTGAGCGACGCCAAGCACAGCCTGCTCACCCTGCAGGCCAGCGCCACCGAAAAGGCCAAGGCCGCCGGCCATGCCGCCGACGACTATGTGCACGACCATCCGTGGAAGGCCATTGCGGTCGGCGCCGGCGTGGGCCTGGTGATCGGCCTGCTGATCGGCCGCCGTTGAGTTGCTGCCGGTCATGACCGGCCCTGCCGCCACCGGCGGCCTGTTCCAGTCGCTGCGCCGGCTGGTCGACACCGGTGTCGAGATCGTGCAGGTGCGGCTGGAACTGTTCGGCAGCGAACTCGAACAGGAAAAGCTGCGCCTGTATGACGCCGTGGTACTGG
Source organism: Rubrivivax sp. (assembly GCA_034522875.1). Lineage (GTDB taxonomy): Bacteria > Pseudomonadota > Gammaproteobacteria > Burkholderiales > Burkholderiaceae_C > Rubrivivax. Next base: position 7,197 of record JAXHKY010000023.1, read on the forward strand.
CCGCCGTGGGTTTGGTGCTGGCCTCGCTGGCGCTGGTGCTGGCCATCGCCTTCGTGGTGCTGCTGTTCCAGGAAGGCTACCGCCTGCCGGCCGTGGGTGTGTTGACGGTGCTCTTCGCGGGCGGTGGCTGGTGGCTGCTGCGCCGGGCCCGTGGTGAATTGAAGGCCGGCGACGGCGGACCCTTTGCGCTGACCCTGGGCGAGTTGCGGCGCGACCGCGCCGGCCTGGAAGGCCCCGAGCCACCGCGCCAGGCGCCATGAACCGCGAGCGCGCCACGGCGCTGGCGCTGCGCCAGCAGTTGCTGCGGCTGCGCAGCACCGAACTGCGCGGCCGCCTGGCCGCCGACGCCGCCGTGCTGCAGCACCCGCTGGCGCTGGCCGACCGCGTGCACGAGGGTTGGCGCTGGCTGCGCGCCCATCCGGCGGCACCGGTGGCGGCGCTGGTGGTGGTGGCCGTGCTGCGGCCGCGGCGCGTCTGGCGCTGGGGCTGGAAGTTGTGGTGGGGCTGGCGCGCGCTGCGCCGGCTGCAGCGCCGGTTGCAACCGGCCCGCTGAAGCACCCATTCCCGGCCGCCGCGTCCCAAGGCACGCGTGGCGCGGCCCGAAAGCGCCACCAGCCCTTGCGCTATCGTCTCTGCCATGGCCGATTTCAGCTTCTTCTGGCACGACTACGAGACCTTCGGCGTGGTGCCGCGGCGCGACCGCCCGGTGCAGTTTGCCGGTCTGCGCACCGACGCCGAACTGAACCAAATCGGCGCACCGGTGATGTGGTTCTGCCGCCCGGCGCCCGACACCCTGCCCGACCCCGAGAGCGTGCTGCTCACCGGCATCCTGCCCCAGCAGGCGCTGCAGCAAGGCCTGCCCGAACATGAATTCGCCGCCCGCATCGAAGCCGAACTGGCGCGTGAGGGCACCGTGGGCGTGGGCTACAACAGCATCCGCTTCGACGACGAGGTGACTCGCTTCCTGTTCTGGCGCAACCTGATCGACCCCTACGCGCGCGAATGGCAAAACGGCTGCGGCCGCTGGGACCTGCTGGACGTGGTGCGCTGCACCTGGGCGCTGCGGCCCGAGGGCATCGAGTGGCCGACCTACGGCGATGGCCCGATGCAGGGCCGACCTTCGTTTCGCCTGGAACACCTCACCGCAGCCAACGGCCTGGCGCACGAAGCGGCGCACGATGCGCTGTCGGACGTGCGCGCCACGCTGGCGCTGGCGCGCCTGGTCAGGCAGAGGCAGCCGCGGCTGTGGGACTTCTGCCTGAAGCTGCGCAGGAAGGACGCGGTGTGGGCCGAGATCGGCAGCGGCCGGCCCTTCGTGCACCTGTCGGGCCGCTACCCCGTGGAGCGCGGCTGCCTGGCCATCGTCTGGCCGCTGGCTGCCCACCCGACGAACAAGAACGAGCTCATCGTCTGGGACCTGGCGCAGGATCCGCGGCAACTGGCCGGTCTCGACGCCGAAACCGTGCGTCGGCGCCTCTATACGCGGCAGGACGAACTGCCCGCGGGCGAGCAACGCCTGCCGATCAAGACCATCCACGTCAACAAGTCGCCCATCGTCATCGGCAAGCTCAAGACGCTGGGCGGCGCAGTGCAGCGCTGGGGGTTGGACGTCGACGCTGCGATGGAAAACGCCGGTCACGCCCAGGCGCTGGGCCGCACGCTCGACGCGCTGTGGCCGCAGGTCTTCATGCGTCCGGCCGAGGCGCAGGCCTCGGACGTGGACGAAGACCTGTACGGCGGCTTCGTCGGCAACGAGGACCGCCGCACGCTGCAGCGCCTGCGCGAACTGAACCCGGCGCAGCTGGCGGCCAGGCGGCCGGCTTTCCACGACGGCCGGCTGGAGGAGCTGCTGTTCCGCTATCGGGCGCGCAATTTCCCCGAGACGCTGGACGAAACCGGGCAGGCGCGCTGGCGGCAGCACCGCGTGGAACGACTGCACGGCGGCGCCGGCAGCGCACTCACGCTGGCGGCCTTCTTCGAGCGCCTCGATGCGCTGGCCGAAGCGGCCGACGAGCGCGGCCAGGCGCTCCTGGAAGCCCTGTATGACTACGCCGAAGGCATCGCACCCGAGCCGTCCTGAGCCGCGTCCACCGCAGACCCAGGCGGCGAGACCGCCCATCGACTGGCCCAGGCCGTCCGGCCCGCGCGCCGCGCCTTCAGGGAAACCAGGCCTGGCGCAATTCAGCTGGCAGGTGCGGCCCGCCCTGGAACGAGGTGCGGTGCGCGCGTTCGATGGTCTGCCAGAAATAGCGGTAGCTGGCGCGGTCGTGCAAAGTGTCGCGGTGGCGGATCGGCGCCCAGTCGGCCGCCTGCGCGGCGGTGAGGATCTCGATGGCCAGGTCGACCTCGGCCGTGGTCGGCGCGAAGGCGTCGACGATGGGCCGGATCTGCGCCGGGTGGATGCTCCACATGCGCGTATAGCCGAGCAGGCGACTGGCCATCTCGGCGGCTGCCTGCAGCGCCGCGGTGTCCTTGAATTCGGTCACCACGCAGTGCGACGGTACCTTGGCATGGGCGTGGCAGGCGGCGGCGATCTCCAGCTTGGCGCGCACCACCAGTGGGTGGTCGAACTGGCCGGCGGCGCCCATGGCGCTGAGCGGGATGGCACCGCGGTGCGCCGAGACGTAGTCCATGAGCCCGAAGGACAGCGATTCGATGCGCGGGTGCGCCGCGATGGCAAAGACTTCATGCAGCGCGCCATGTGTTTCCACCAGCGCGTGCAGCGGGATGCCCGCGCCGCCCAGTGCGTCGATGTGCTGCGCGGCGCGCTGCACATCGGCCAGGCCTTGCGGCTTGGGCAGCATCAGGTAGGCCGGCGCGCACGGCGAGCGCAGCACGATGGACGCCACGTCGTCGAAGCGCGGGTGCGACACCGGCAGCAGCCGCACGCCGACGCGGCCGTGGTGGTTGAGGGGCCCGGCCAGCAGTTCGGCGATGAGCTGCGCCTGCTCGACCTCGCCGCCCACCGGTGCGCCGTCCTCGTTGTCCAGCGTGACGTCGAAGACCGGGCCCATCTCGGCCTGCAGTTCCAGGCTCTTCTTCATGCGCGCCTCGACACCGGCATAGTGGTCGCAGACGGGCAGCGCGGCGGCCGCAGCCTCGGCGGCGTCGAACAGAGCCTGGCGGGGGTGCAGGGCGGCCATGGGTGTCGGGCTTGCGTAAAACGAGGATCGAAAACGATGGGGGCCGGCCCGTGGCCGGGCCGGCCTCTTCGGCCGGGTCAGGCTCAGACCAGGTGCCTGACGCCGTCCTGTTCGCCCATCAGCTCGGCCAGCGTCTTGTCGATGCAGCCCTGGCTGAATTCGTCGATGGGCAGGCCCTCGACGATCTTGTACTGCCCGCCTTCGCAGGTGACCGGGTAGCCGAACATCACGTCCTTCGGGATGCCATATTCGCCGTTGCTGGCCACGCCCATGGTGACCCATTCACCGCCGGTGCCCAGGGCCCAGTCGTGCATGTGGTCGATGGCGGCGTTGGCGGCGCTGGCGGCGGAAGACAGGCCGCGCGCCTCGATCACCGCCGCACCGCGCTTGCCCACCGTGGGCAGGAAGACGTCCTTGTTCCAGGCGTGGTCGTTGATCATGTCCTTGACGCTGGCGCCGGCGATGGTGGCGAAGCGGTAGTCGGCATACATGCTGGGGCTGTGGTTGCCCCACACCGCCAGCTTGCGGATGGCCGTCACCGACTTGCCGGTCTTGGCCGCGATCTGGGTCAGCGCGCGGTTGTGGTCAAGGCGCATCATCGAGGTGAAATTCTCGCGCGGCAGGCCGGGTGCGCTCTTCATCGCGATCCAGGCGTTGGTATTGGCCGGGTTGCCCACCACCAGCACCTTCACGCCGCGGCTGGCCGAGGCGTCGAGTGCCTTGCCCTGCGCGGTGAAGATCTGCGCATTGGCAGCCAGCAGGTCGGCGCGCTCCATGCCGGGGCCGCGCGGGCGGGCGCCCACCAGCAGGGCATAGTCGGTGTCCTTGAAGGCGGTGGCGGCCTGGCCGTGCGCTTCCATGCCGGCGAGCAGCGGGAAGGCGCAATCCTCCAGTTCCATCATCACGCCCCTGAGCCCCTTCTGGGCTTTCTCGTCGGGGATTTCCAGCAGTTGCAGGATCACCGGCTGGTCCTTGCCCAGCATCTCGCCGCTGGCGATGCGGAACAGCAGGGCATAACCGATCTGGCCGGCGGCGCCGGTGACGGCCACGCGAACGGGCTTCTTGCTCATGGTGGGTTTCTCCTGAAGTTCGGGAAAGGGACAGAAAGGGGGGAGGGTGGAGCTGCCAAGCGCAGTACTGCAAAGTCTAGCGGCGCCACTTTGCACGAGATTGACATGGCACAAGGCCGATGGCGTCTGTCTTATGTCTTATATAAGATACGGCTGCATGAACACGACCTGTTCGGCTGTGGTGGAATCCAGCCATGGCTGAAACCTCTTCGCCAGCGGCCGAACGGGCCGAGTCCACGCCCTCGTTCAGCCCGCTCTACCAGCAGATCAAGACGCTGCTGGTCACCGGCCTGGAGACCGGCCAGTGGCAACCCGGTCAGCCCATCCCCAGCGAAACCGAGCTGGCGGCACGCTTCGGTGTCAGCCAGGGCACGGTGCGCAAGGCCATCGACGAGATGGCGGCCGAGAACCTGCTCGTGCGCCGCCAGGGCAAGGGCACCTTCGTCGCCACCCACGCCGAGGCACAGACGCAATACCGCTTCCTGCGACTGACGCCAGACGCCGGGGGGCCGGCCACGCTGCAGCGGCGGTTGCTCGACTGTCGACGCATGCGCGCGCCCATGGAAGTGGCGCGGCTGCTGGCGCTCAAGGCCGGCGAGGCCGCAGTGCAGGTGCGCCGCCTGCTGCTGGCCGACGGCAGGCCGGTGGTGTTGGACGACCTGTGGCTGCCCGGCACCGCCTTCAAGGGCCTGACGATGGAGCGGCTGGAGGCTTGGCGAGGACCGCTCTATCGTCTTTTCGAAGCCGAGTTCGCGATACGGATGATCCGTGCCGAGGAGAAAATCCGGGCTATGAGCGCTGCACCCGACGACGCGGCACTGTTCGGGGTGGTCCCGGGCGCGCCGCTGCTGTCGGTGGAGCGGCTGTCCTACACCTATGGCGACCGGCCCGTGGAACTCAGGCGCGGCCTGTACCACACGGCCTCGCACCACTATCGCAACGAACTGGGTTGAGGGGTGACCACAGGTCCGCGTAAGGCTGTGGCGTTGCAATAGACTCAGTTGGTTTTACCTGGTTTCATGAAAGTACCGACATGTCCGAGCTGACAAGAACAAGACCCGGCACCATGCGCCTGGTGGACGCGGTGAAGTACCGCCTGCCTCTGGCCGGGATCGTCTCGATCCTGCACCGCGCCAGCGGCTTGCTGATGTTCTTGCTGCTGCCGTTCATCGTCTGGCTGTTCGACACCAGCATCAGTTCCGAGATCTCCTACGACACCTTCACCAGCGCCTTCGTGTCCGGCATCGGTTTCGTGCCGGCGTGGGCAGTAAAGCTGCTGGTGCTGGCGCTGATCTGGGCGCTGCTGCACCACCTCATTGCCGGCGTGCGCCACGTCTGGATGGACGCCACGCACAGCGTGAGCAAGGCGCAGGGGCACCACTCGGCCGTGTTCACGCTGGTGTCCAGCGTGTTGCTGACGGTGGCCCTGGGCGCCAAGCTCTTCGGCCTGTATTGAGCAGGAGACCCTATGTCCGTCAACCACGGTTCCAAGCGCGTCGTCGTCGGCGCGCACTACGGCCTGCGCGACTGGCTCAGCCAGCGCGTCACGGCCGTGCTGATGGCCCTGTTCACGGCGGTCTTGCTGGTGCAGGTGCTGATGCCCGGCCCGCTGGGCTACGACAAGTGGGCCGGCATCTTTGCCGCGCAGTGGATGAAGGTGCTCACCTTCGTCGTCTTCATCGCGCTGGCCTGGCATGCCTGGGTGGGCATGCGCGACATCTGGATGGACTACGTCAAGCCCGTGGGCACGCGGCTGGCGCTGCAGGTGGCCACGCTGGTCTGGCTGGTGGGCTGCACCGGCTGGGCGGTGCAGGTGCTTTGGCGACTTTGATCACAGCCAAGTCAACACGCGTTCGACAACAAGGTTCAATACATGACTCTCGGATCGCTCCCACGCCGCAAGTTCGACGTCGTCATCGTCGGCGCCGGCGGCTCCGGCATGCAGGCTTCGCTGCGCCTGGCCCAGGCCGGCCTGAACGTGGCGGTGCTGTCCAAGGTCTTCCCCACGCGGTCTCACACGGTGGCGGCGCAGGGTGGCATCGGCGCCAGCCTGGGCAATATGTCCGAGGACAACTGGCACTACCACTTCTACGACACCATCAAGGGCTCCGACTGGCTCGGTGACCAGGACGCCATCGAATTCATGTGCCGCGAGGCGCCCAAGGTGGTGTACGAGCTGGAACATTTCGGCATGCCGTTCGACCGCAACCCCGACGGCACCATCTACCAGCGGCCCTTCGGCGGCCACACCGCCAACTATGGCGAAAAGCCCGTGCAACGCGCCTGCGCTGCGGCCGACCGCACCGGCCACGCCATGCTGCACACGCTGTACCAGCAGAACGTGAAGGCGCACACCAATTTCTTCGTCGAGTGGATGGCGCTGGACCTGATCCGCAATGCGCACGGCGACGTGCTCGGCGTGGTGGCACTGGAAATGGAAACCGGCGACGTGCACATTCTGGAGGCCAAGACCACGCTGCTGGCCACCGGTGGCGCCGGGCGCATCTACGCCGCCAGTACCAACGCCTTCATCAACACCGGCGACGGCCTGGGCATGGCGGCGCGCGCCGGCATCCCGCTGGAGGACATGGAGTTCTGGCAGTTCCACCCCACCGGTGTGGCGGGAGCGGGCGTGCTGCTGACCGAGGGCTGCCGCGGCGAAGGCGCCATCCTGCGCAACAGCGACGGCGAGCGCTTTATGGAACGCTACGCGCCCACGCTGAAGGACCTGGCACCACGCGACTTCGTTTCGCGCTGCATGGACCAGGAGATCAAGGAAGGGCGCGGCTGCGGCCCGGCCAAGGACTACGTGGTGCTCGACATGACGCACCTGGGCGTGGAGACGATCATGAAGCGGCTGCCTTCGATCTTCGAGATCGGGCACAACTTCGCCAATGTCGACATCACCAAGGAGCCGATTCCCGTGGTGCCGACCATCCATTACCAGATGGGCGGCATCCCGACCAACATCCACGGCCAGGTGGTGGTGCCGAAGGACGGCAGCCCGAATACCGTGGTCAATGGCCTGTACGCGGTGGGCGAATGCGCCTGCGTCAGTGTGCACGGTGCCAACCGCCTGGGCACCAATTCGCTGCTCGACCTGCTGGTCTTCGGCCGCGCCGCCGGGCGGCACATCGTGCAGACCGTCGCCGGGCAGAAGGAGCACCTGCCACTGCCAGCCGACGCCGCCGACGCGCCGCTCGCCCGCCTGGCGAGGCTGGAGGCCAGCACCTCGGGCGAGTACGCCCAGGACGTGGCGAACGACATCCGCAACACCATGCAGGCGCACGCCGCGGTCTTCCGCACGCAGGAACTGCTGACCGCCGGCACGGTGAATGTCGCCGCCATCCGCGAGCGGGTGGAGAACATCGCGCTCAAGGACAAGAGCAAGGTCTTCAACACCGCGCGCATCGAGGCGCTGGAGGTCGAGAACCTGATCGAAGCCGCGCAGGCCACCATCGAGTCGGCTGCGGCGCGCCGCGAATGCCGCGGCGCCCATACCGTGAAGGACTACGAGCGCCTGGCCGACGACCCGCAGTTTCCCCTGGGCCGCAACGACGCCGAGTGGATGAAGCACACGCTGTGGTTCAAGGACGGCAACCGGCTCGACTACAAGCCGGTGCAGCTCAAGCCGCTGACGGCGGATTCGGTACCGCCCAAGGTGCGGACTTTCTAAAGAGATGTATCCATGACGCTGCGTACCTTCCAGATCTACCGCTACGACCCCGACAGCGACGACAAGCCGCGTATGCAGACGCTGCAGGTCGAGCTCGACGGCAGCGAGCGCATGCTGCTCGACGCGCTGATGAAGCTCAAGGCCGTTGACCCGACCCTGAGCTTCCGCCGCAGTTGCCGCGAGGGCGTGTGCGGTTCAGACGCGATGAACATCAACGGCAAGAACGGTCTGGCCTGCCTGACCAACATGCGCACGCTGCCGGGCACCATCGTGCTCAAGCCCCTGCCCGGGCTGCCGGTCATCCGCGACCTCATCGTCGACATGACGCTGTTCTTCAAGCAGTACAACAGCATCAAGCCCTACCTGGTGAACGACACGCAGCCGCCCGAGAAGGAGCGTCTGCAATCCCCCGAGGAGCGGGAAGAACTCAATGGCCTTTATGAGTGCATCCTGTGCGCCAGCTGCTCCACCAGCTGCCCCAGTTTCTGGTGGAACCCCGACAAGTTCGTCGGCCCGGCCGGACTGCTGCAGGCCTATCGCTTCATCGCCGACAGCCGCGACCAGGACACCGAGGCGCGGCTGGACAACCTGGAAGACCCGTACCGGCTCTTCCGCTGCCACACGATCATGAATTGCGTGGATGTTTGTCCCAAGGGCTTGAACCCCACGAAAGCGATTGGCAAGATCAAGGAAATGATGGTACGGCGCGCCGTATGAATGCATGAGCGAGTTGCTGGGTGAAGCGGGCCTGAACAAGCTGCGCTGGCGCTGCCGGCGCGGCCTGCTCGAGAACGACCTCTTCATCGAGCGCTTCTTCAGCCACCACGAGGAGACGATCACCACAAGGCAGGCTGCGGGGTTGCTGTCCCTGATGGACCTGGCCGACAACGACCTGCTGGACCTGCTGCTCGGCCGCAACGAGCCGCAAGGCGAGGTCGACACCCCTGATGTGCGCGAAGTGCTGGCCCTGATGCGTTGCGCCCCCGCGGCGGCGCGCGGCCAGTGGTCCCCTCAACCGACCTGAAGAAAGGCCCCGTGTCATGACCCCCTCCGACGTGAAAGCCACGCTGTCGTTTTCCGATGGCAGCCCGAGCATGGAACTGCCGATCTACAAGGGATCGATAGGCCCGGATGTGATCGACATCCGCAAGCTCTACGGGCAGACCGGCAAGTTCACCTACGACCCGGGTTTCCTGTCCACGGCGGCGTGCCAGTCGGCCATCACCTACATCGACGGCGACAAGGGTGAACTGCTGTACCGCGGCTACCCGATCGAAGAGCTGGCGCAGAACTGCGACTTCCTCGACACCTGCTACCTGCTGCTGTACGGCGAGTTGCCGAACGAGCAGCAGCAGAAGGACTTCCACAAGCTCGTCAACACCCACACGATGGTCAACGAGCAGATGCAGTTCTTCCTGCGCGGCTTCCGCCGCGACGCGCACCCGATGGCCGTGATGACGGGCCTGGTGGGGGGACTCTCGGCCTTCTATCACGACAGCATCGACATCAACAACCCGCGTCACCGCGAGATCTCGGCCATCCGCCTGATCGCCAAGATGCCGACGCTGGTGTCCATGGCCTACAAATACGGCGTCGGGCAGCCCTACGTCTACCCGCGCAACAACCTGTCGTACTCTGCGAACTTCATGCGCATGATGTTCGCCACGCCCTGCGAGGACTACGAGCCCAACGACGTGCTGGTGCGCGCCATGGACCGCATCTTCATCCTGCACGCCGACCACGAGCAGAATGCGTCCACCTCCACGGTGCGGCTGTGCGGCAGTTCCGGCACCAATCCCTTCGCGGCCATTGCGGCGGGTGTGGCCTGCCTGTGGGGCCCCGCGCACGGCGGCGCCAACGAGGCCTGCCTGAACATGCTGGAGGACATCCAGAACATGGGTGGCGTCGAGAAGATCGGCGAATTCATCAAGCAGGTCAAGGACAAGGACTCCAAGGTCAAGCTGATGGGCTTCGGCCACCGTGTCTACAAGAACTACGATCCGCGCGCCAAGCTCATGCGCGAGACCTGCCACGAGGTGCTGGAAGCGATGGGCCTGCACGACGACCCCTTGTTCAAGCTGGCCATGAAGCTGGAAAGAATTGCGCTGGAGGACGACTATTTCGTCTCGCGCAAGCTCTACCCCAATGTCGACTACTACTCCGGTATCGTGCAGCGCGCGATCGGCATTCCGGTGAGTCTGTTCACGGCCGTCTTCGCACTTGCCCGCACGGTGGGCTGGATCGCCCAACTGAACGAGATGATCGGCGACCCGGAGTACAAGATCGGTCGTCCGCGTCAGTTGTTCGTCGGCAGCGAACGCCGCATGGTCAAGCCGGTGTCCGAACGTTGAACTCGGCCGCGGCCCGAGCCTTCAGGCCGGGCCGGCGGCGGCCGCTTCCAGGCCGCTGTGAAAGTGTTCCTGCATGCGGACGACGGCCTGTTCCCGCTGCCGCGAGCCCAGGGCCGCCATCAACGCGCGGTGCTCGGCCAGCGAGTCGGCCAGCCGTCCCTGCTTCAACAGCGAATGATGGCGGTTGAGCTTCATCACCTTGCGCAGGTCGGCCACGATCTGGCTGCGCCAGCGGTTGCCGGCGATCTGCAGCAAAGTCAAGTGAAAGGCCTCGTTGGCGGCAAAGAAGGCGTCGCGCTGGCGCGCCAGTCCTTCCATCCGGTCGTGCAGGCCTTGCAGCTGCGCGAGCTCGGAATCGCCGGCATGTTCGGCCACGTCGCCGGCGGCGTCGCTCTCCAGCAGCGTCAGCAGGTGGTAGACCTGCACCACGTCCTCGCGCGACATCTCGGTGACGTAGGCGCCGCGCCGCACCTTCATCGTCACCAGGCCTTCCACCGCCAGCACCTTGAGGGCCTCGCGCAGGGGCGTGCGGCTGATGCCGAATTCGGCGGCCAGCTTCAGCTCGTCGATCCAGCTGCCCGGTTCCAGCTGCCGCGTGTAGATGAGCTGGCGCAGGCGCTCGGCCACGTCCTGGTACAGGGCGCGGGGCGACAAGGGGCGTTGGGGTTCGAGGGCGGCCACGGTATGCTGCGCCAGAGGCGATGTCAGGCGCGCGTCGGCATTTTGAATTCATAATTATGCATCCGCTGCCGCGCCAGCCGTCGCCGGCTGTCGGGCGGTGCACCCGCAGCCGCTGTGCAGTGGCCACCACGCATTCCCGCATGGGCCGATGATTCCAGGAGACCCGTCATGAACGACAACGTGCCCGAATTTGCCGCCGCCTCCCTGGAACAATGGGCCCGCGCGGCTGCGAAGTCTGCCCCCGCCGGCGATGTGGCGGCGCTGGACTGGGTCACGCCCGAAGGTCTGCGCGTCAAGCCGCTGTACACCGCCGCCGACACCGCCACGCTGGCGCACGCGAATACGCTGCCCGGTTTCGAACCCTTCGTGCGCGGCCCGCAGGCCACCATGTACGCGGTGCGGCCGTGGACCATCCGCCAGTACGCGGGCTTTTCCACCGCCGAGGAGAGCAACGCCTTCTACCGCCAGGCGCTGGCGGCCGGCGGCCAGGGCGTGAGCGTGGCCTTCGACCTGGCCACGCACCGCGGCTATGACAGTGACCACCCGCGCGTCACCGGCGACGTGGGCAAGGCCGGCGTGGCCATCGACAGCGTCGAGGACATGAAGATCCTGTTCGACGGCATCCCGCTGGACAAGGTGAGTGTCTCCATGACGATGAACGGCGCCGTGCTGCCGGTGCTGGCCGGTTACGTGGTGGCGGCCGAAGAGCAGGGCGTGGCGCAGGACCGCTTGAGCGGGACCATCCAGAACGACATCCTCAAGGAGTTCATGGTCCGCAATACCTACATCTACCCGCCCGAGCCCAGCATGCGCATCGTGGGCGACATCATCGAGTACACGGCGCAGCACATGCCGAAGTTCAACTCGATCAGCATCAGCGGCTACCACATGCAGGAAGCCGGCGCCAACCAGGCGCTGGAACTGGCCTTCACGCTGGCCGACGGCATGGAGTACGTGAAGACGGCCGTGGCCAAGGGGCTGGACGTCGACGCCTTCGCCGGCCGCCTGAGCTTCTTCTGGGCCATCGGGATGAACTTCTACCTGGAGATCGCCAAGATGCGCGCGGCGCGGCTGCTGTGGTCGCGCATCATGAAGGGCTTCCAGGCGAAGAACCCGAAGAGCCTGATGCTGCGCACGCATTGCCAGACCAGCGGCTGGAGCCTGACCGAGCAGGACCCCTACAACAATATCGTGCGCACCACCGTCGAAGCCATGGCCGCGGTGTTCGGCGGCACGCAGAGCCTGCACACCAACAGCTTCGACGAGGCCATCGCGCTGCCCACCGAATTCAGCGCCCGCATTGCGCGCAATACGCAACTCATCATCCAGGAAGAGACGCACATCACGAACGTGGTGGACCCCTGGGCCGGCAGCTACATGATGGAAACGCTCACGCAGCAGATGGCCGACAGCGCCTGGGTCATCATCGAGGAGGTGCAGGCGCTGGGCGGCATGACCAAGGCGGTGGACTCGGGCTGGGCCAAGCTCAAGATCGAGGCGAGTGCCGCCGAGAAGCAGGCGCGCATCGACAGCGGGCGCGACGTCATCGTCGGCGTCAACAAGTACAAGCTGGCGACGCAGGACGCCGTGGCCGCGCGCGAGGTTGACAACGTCAAGGTACGCGAAGGGCAGATCGCGCGACTGGCGCAGGTGCGCGCCGTGCGCGACGGCGCCGCCGTGCAGGCGGCGCTGGCGGCGTTGACGGCCGCCGCGCAAAGTGGTCAGGGCAACCTGCTGGGCTTGGGCATCGCGGCCATGCGGGCGCGCGCCACGGTGGGCGAGGTCAGCGACGCCCTGGAGCAGGTCTACGGGCGCCACCGCGCCGATATCCAGAAGGTGACCGGTGTGTATGCAGCCGCTTATGGTGACGGTTCGAACAGCGCCGAAGGCTGGGACCAGCTCAAAGCCGAGATCGCCGACTTCGGCACCGAACACGGCCGCCGGCCGCGCGTGATGATCGCCAAGCTTGGCCAGGACGGCCACGACCGCGGCGCCAAGGTGGTGGCCACGGCCTTCGCCGACCTGGGCTTCGACGTCGACATCGGCCCGCTGTTCCAGACCCCCGAGGAATGCGCTCGCCAGGCCATCGAAAACGACGTGCATGCGGTCGGCGTGAGCACGCTCGCGGCGGGCCACAAGACGCTGGTGCCGGCCATCATCGAGGCGCTGAAGGCACAGGGGGCCGACGACATCATCGTCTTCGTCGGCGGCGTGGTGCCGCAGCAGGACTATGAGTTTCTGTACCAGACCGGGGTGAAGGGCATCTATGGCCCCGGTACGCCGATCCCGGCCAGCGCCAAGGACGTGCTCGAGCACATTCGTCAGGCCAGTCGCTGAACGCCGTTGCCAGCCCGTTGCAGGCCGTGCCCGTGCCGCCCCGCTTCGTCCTGCAGGCCGCCACGGCCGACGACTTCGAGGACTTGCTCGCGCTGCGCCTGCGCGCCATGCGCCCCAGCCTGGAGCGGCTGGGCCGCTACGACGAACCGCGAATCCGCGATGACCTGGCGCGCAGCTTCGATCCGACGCAGATGCAGCACATCGTCGTCGACGGCCGGCGTGTGGGCTTTGTATCGCTGAAGACACTGTCGCAGGTGATGCGACTGAACCATCTCTATATCGAGCCCGCCGAGCAGGAACACGGCTACGGCCACGAAGTGCTGGGCTGGATCATTGAGCAGGCCGACCGCGCACAGTTGCCGGTGGAACTGTGCGCGCTGAAAGGCAGCGACGCCGTGCGCTTTTACCTGCGCCACGGCTTTGCGCTCACCGGCGAGGGCGAGTGGGACTACGACTTCGTGCGCACGCCGCCGTCGGCCGGCGTGCGTGCCGTGCGTGGTTGGTGGCAGGCGCTGCAGGCGCGCGACTGGCAGCGTGCTCGCAGCCTGCTGCGCGACGACCTGCATGCCGTGTGGTGGGCCAGCGGCGAGCGCTTCGATGGTGCTGCCGGCTTCGTCGAAGTCCAGGCGCGTTATCCGCAAGGCTGGACGATCCAGCTCATCGAGGTTTCGGCGCTGCAGGACGGCCGCGTCGTTTCGGTGGCACGCATCGACCAGCCACCGCAGACCTTTTTCGCCACCTCCTTCTTCCACCTGGAGGACGGGCTCATCTTCGCTGTCGACGAATACTGGGCCACGGCCGAAGAGCCGCCGGCCTGGCGCCCCCTGGCCGGCCTGGCGGGCTGGCAGCGCATCAGGCGCGAAGACGACCCCAGAGCGCAAATCCCATGAGGGTGCCAGCGCCCCCGCCCGCTGCCGCGCCGCTGACCCCGGTGGACGAGGCGCTGATGAAAGCCCTGCTGCAGGGCAGCGGCGCCGTGCAGCGCCGCGCGCTGGCCAAGATCATCACGCTGCTGGAGTCCACACGCAGCGACCACCGCGCGCGCGCCGACGATCTGCTCAATGCCTTGCTGCCGGCCAGCGGCCATTCGTTCCGCCTCGGCATCAGCGGCGTGCCGGGGGTGGGCAAGAGCACTTTCATCGAAACCCTGGGCCTGTTTCTGATCGAACGCGGACATCGCGTGGCCGTGCTCGCCGTGGACCCCAGCTCCAGCCTCAGCGGCGGATCGATCCTGGGCGACAAGACGCGCATGGAACGCCTGAGCGTGCACGAACGCGCCTTCATCCGGCCCAGCCCGGCCGCTGGCAACCTGGGCGGGGTGGCCGAGAAGACGCGGGAATCCATGCTGGTCTGCGAAGCCGCCGGCTTCGACACCGTCATCGTCGAGACCGTGGGCGTGGGCCAGAGCGAAACCGCGGTCGCCGGCATGACCGACATGTTCGTGCTGATGCAACTGCCCAACGCCGGCGACGACCTGCAGGCCATCAAGAAAGGCGTGATGGAGCTGGCCGACCTGGTGCTCATCAACAAGGCCGACCTCGACGAGGCGGCCGCCACTCGCGCTCGGGCGCAGATCACCAGCGCGTTGCGCGTTTTCGGCCCGCATGCCCAGGCCGCGGCACAAGTGCTGCAACTCAGTGCCCTCAAAGGCCTGGGGCTGGCAGAGTTCTGGCAGGCCGTGAGCCATTTCCACGACCAGCGTGCTGCCAGCGGGCAACTGGCGCAGCGCCGCCGCCAGCAGGACCAGGCCTGGATGTGGGAACGCGTGGAAGCCGGCCTGCGCCAGCGCTTCCGCCAGCACCCGACGGTGCGCGCGGCGCTGCCGGGCATCACGGCCGACGTGGACGCCGGCCGCCTGGCCGCATCGGTGGCCGCGCGGCGGCTGCTGGACCTGATGGATTGAAGAACGAGGAGAAGACCAAATGCACGACATCATCGAGCAACTCGACCGCAAGCGTGCGCTGGCACGCCTGGGGGGGGGCAGCAAACGCATCGACGCCCAGCACGCCAAGGGCAAGCTCACCGCACGCGAACGCCTGGAACTGCTCTTCGACGAAGGCACGTTCGAGGAATGGGACATGTTCGTCGAGCACCGCTGCGGCGACTTCGGCATGCAGGACAACAAGATCCCGGGCGACGGCGTGGTCACCGGCTACGGCATGATCAACGGCCGCCTGGTCTTCGTCTTCAGCCAGGACTTCACGGTCTTCGGCGGCGCCCTGAGCGAGGCCCATGCCGAGAAGATCTGCAAGATCATGGACCAGGCCATGAAGGTGGGCGCGCCGGTGATCGGGCTGAACGACAGCGGCGGCGCGCGCATCCAGGAGGGCGTGGCCTCGCTGGGCGGATACGCCGAGGTCTTCCAGCGCAACGTGCTGGCCAGCGGCGTGATCCCGCAGATCAGCCTCATCATGGGCCCGTGCGCGGGCGGCGCCGTGTACTCGCCGGCCATGACCGACTTCATCTTCATGGTCAAGGACAGCAGCTACATGTTCGTCACCGGCCCCGAGGTGGTGAAGACGGTGACGCACGAAGAGGTGACGGCCGAGGAACTGGGCGGCGCCATCACCCACAACACCAAGAGCGGTGTCGCCGACCTGGCGTTCGAAAACGACGTCGAGGCCATTCTGATGACGCGGCGGCTGTTCAACTACCTGCCCCTGAACAACCGCGAGAAGCCGCCGGTGCGCCGCAGCGGCGACCCCGCCGAACGGCTGGACCATTCGCTCGACACGCTGGTGCCCGACAACCCGAACAAGGCCTACGACATCAAGGAACTGATCTACAAGGTGGTGGACGACGGCGACTTCTTCGAGCTGCAGCGCGACCAGGCGCGCAATATCGTCATCGGCTTCGGGCGGCTGGACGGCCTGCCGGTGGGCATCGTCGCCAACAACCCGCTGGTGCTGGCCGGCTGCCTGGACATCCGAAGCAGCATCAAGGCCGCCCGCTTCGTGCGTTTCTGCGACGCCTTCAACATCCCGGTGGTGACCTTCGTCGACGTGCCCGGCTTCATGCCCGGCACGGCACAGGAATACGGCGGCATCATCCGCCACGGTGCCAAGCTGCTGTATGCCTATGCCGAATGCACGGTGCCCAAGGTGACGGTGATCACGCGCAAGGCCTACGGCGGCGCCTACGACGTGATGAGTTCCAAGCACCTGCGCGGCGACGTCAACTTCGCCTGGCCCAACGCCGAAATTGCCGTGATGGGGGCCAAGGGCGCGGTGGAGATCATCTTCCGTGAGGACAAGGCCGACCCGGCCAAGCTGGCCGCGCGCGAAGCCGAATACAAGTCGCGCTTCGCCAACCCCTTCGTGGCCGGCGCGCGCGGCTATATCGACGACGTGATCCAGCCGCACGAGACGCGCAAGCGCATCTGCCGCAGCCTGGCCATGCTCAAGGACAAGAAGCTCGAGAACCCGTGGCGCAAGCACGGGAACATCCCGCTGTGAAGTGGACCATGGAGCACGGCCGGTTCCTTACAATTACGTAAGGCAGATCCTGGAGATACCGATGTCCACCGCCACTCTCACCAGCAAGGGCCAGATCACCATTCCGGCGGACGTGCGCCGCGAGCTCAACGTGGGGACGGGCGACCGCGTGGAGTTCGTCCAGGTCGTGCCCGGACGCTACGAGCTGGTCGCGGCTACGCGTTCGGTGCGCGAACTGAAGGGCCTGTTCGGCAAGGCAAGGCGGACGGTGAGCATCGAAGAGATGAATCGCACCATCGCCGAAAGCGCGGCCTTGGCCCGCTCGTCGGCCCGCTCATCGCCCCGTTCTTCGTCCGGATTGCGGGCGGCGCCGCAGAAGGGGCGCGCGAAGTGATCGGTCTCGACACGAACGTGCTGGCCCGCTACGTGATGCAGGACGATCCGCGTCAGTCACCCCGCGCCACGCGCCTGATCGAGTCGCTCAGTGCCGAGGCGCCCGGCTTCGTGCCTGTGGTGACCCTCGTGGAACTGGTCTGGGTCTTGTCGGGCAGCTACGGCCTGAACCGCGCGCAGGTGGCCACGGTCATCGAAACCCTGCTGCGCAGCAGGGAACTGCTCATCGATCGGGCCGAGCTCGTGGCCCAGGCGCTGGCCCGCTTCGGCACGGCCGGAGCCGACTTCGCCGATGCGCTGATCGAGCGTATCGCCACGGCTGCAGGGTGTGGAGAGACGATGACATTCGACTCCGGCGCCGCAAGGGTCGCCGGCATGACGCTGGTGCCCTGAAGCGATGACCGCCATTCGGACTTCGATGCCCACTTCGATGCCCTCTTCGATGGAGCTCATAGATGTTTAAGAAGATACTGATTGCCAACCGCGGGGAAATCGCCTGCCGCGTCATCAAGACGGCGAAGAAGATGGGCATCGCCACGGTCGCCGTGTACTCGGAAGCCGACCGCGACGCGCGCCACGTGGAACTGGCCGACGAAGCCGTCCTCATCGGCCCCGCGCCCAGCCGCGAGAGTTATCTGCGCGCCGACAAGATCATCCAGGCCTGCAAGGACACCGGCGCGCAGGCCGTGCACCCGGGTTACGGCTTCCTGAGCGAGAACGAGGACTTCTCGCGCCGCGTGGAAGAAGAAGGCATCGTCTTCATCGGCCCCAAGCACTACAGCATCGCGGCCATGGGCGACAAGATCGCGTCCAAGAAGTTGGCGCTGGAAGCCCAGGTCAATACGATTCCGGGCTGGAATGCGGCCATCGACAAGCCCGAGCAGGCGGTGCAGATTGCGCGCGATATCGGCTACCCGGTGATGATCAAGGCCAGCGCCGGCGGCGGCGGCAAGGGCTTGCGCGTGGCGCACAACGACAAGGAGGCCTTCGAAGGCTTCACGTCGTGCCGCAACGAGGCGCGCAACAGCTTCGGCGACGACCGTGTCTTCATCGAGAAGTACGTGGAGGAGCCGCGCCACATCGAGATCCAGGTGCTGGGCGACGCACACGGTCACGTGGTCTACCTGCACGAACGCGAGTGCTCGCTGCAGCGCCGGCACCAGAAGGTGATCGAAGAAGCGCCTTCGCCCTTCATCAGCGACGCCACGCGCCAGGCCATGGGTGCGCAGGCGGTGGCGCTGGCCAAGGCCGTGAAGTACCAGAGCGCGGGCACGGTGGAATTCGTGGTCGGCAAGGACCAGAGCTTCTATTTCCTGGAGATGAATACGCGGCTGCAGGTGGAGCACCCGGTCACCGAGAGCATCACCGGCATCGACCTCGTGGAGCAGATGATCCGTGTCGCCGCCGGCGAGCCGCTGCCGTTCGCGCAGGAAGACATTCCGCGCCGCGGCTGGGCCATGGAATGCCGCATCAATGCCGAGGACCCGTTCCGCGGCTTCCTGCCTTCCACGGGCCGCCTGGTGCGCTACCTGCCGCCGCCGCAGACCATGGAGTCGGCGATGCCGGTGCCGGTGCACGGCGGCGTGCGCGTGGACACCGGGGTCTACGAAGGTGGCGAGATTCCGATGTTCTACGACTCGATGATCGCCAAGCTCATCGTGCACGGGCGCGACCGCTTCGACGCCATCGCGCGCATGCGCGAGGCGCTCAATGCCTTCGTCATCCGCGGCGTGGCCAGCAATATCCCGTTCCAGGCGGCCCTGCTGGCGCACCCGAAGTTCGTGGCCGGCGACTTCAACACCGGCTTCATTGCCGAGCACTACGGCCAGGGCTTCCGCGCCGAGGACGTGCCGCACGAGGACCCCGACTTCCTGGTCGCCCTGGCCGCCGCCGCCTACCGCCGCTACCTGGCGCGGGCCGCGGGCATCAGCGGGCAGCTGGCCGGGCACGGCGTGGTCATCGGCAACGACTTCGTCGTCGTCGTCAAGGGCGCCCAAGGCGAGCACACCCATGTGCCGGTGCGCATCGAGGCCGAAGGCGTCACCACCGTGATCGTGAACGGCCGCGCCTACGCCATCGTCAACGACTGGCACTTCGGCGGCATCCGCGCCCAGGGCCACTGCAACGGCCACCCCTTCACCGCGCAGGTGGAACGCCACGGCCTGTGGTTGCGCGTGGAACACAACGGCCTGCGCATCGACGCCCAGGTGATGAGCGCGCGCGCCGCCCAGTTGCTGCACGTGATGCCGTTCAAGGCGCCGGTGGACATGAGCAAGTTCCTGCTCTCGCCGATGCCGGGGCTGCTGGTGGACATTGCCGTACAGCCGGGGCAGGTGGTGCAGACCGGCGAGCGGCTGGCCGTCATCGAGGCCATGAAAATGGAAAACATCCTCACCGCCACGCGCGACGGCACGGTGAAGGAGCTGCTGGCCGGCAAGGGCGAGAGCCTGGCCGTCGATCAACCCATCATGAGCTTTGCGTGATGAACAACGACAAACCCTTTCGCATCCTGGGCCTGCAGCAGGTGGCCATCGGCGGGCCCAGCAAGGAGCGGCTGCGCTCGTTGTGGGTCGACATCTTCGGCCTCACCATCACGACCACTTTTGCCAGCGAGCGCGAGAACGTGGACGAGGACGTGTGCGCGCTGGGCCGCGGGCCGCACGCCGTGGAAGTGGACCTGATGCAGCCGCTGGACCCCGACAAGAAGCCCGCCGTGCACGCCACGCCGCTGAATCATGTGGGCCTGTGGGTCGACGACCTGCCCAAGGCCGTGGCATGGATGACGGCACACGGCGTGCGCTTCGCGCCCGGCGGCATCCGCAAGGGCGCCACTGGCCACGACATCTGCTTCATCCATCCCAAGGGCAACGACGAATTCCCGCTCGGCGGCGAAGGCGTGCTGATCGAGCTGGTGCAGGCGCCGCCGGAGGTGGTCGCCGCGCTGGCTTGAGTCCGGCGTTCAGGCCATCTTCACCGCGGTGCCGCTGACGGCGACCATCATCATGCCGTTGGCTTCACCCAGCACCTCGTAGTCGAAGTCGATGCCGACCACGCCGTCGGCGCCCATCTCGCGCGCTGCGGCGATCATGTCCTGCAGTGCTGCGTCGCGCGCGCCCGACAGCGCACGCTCATAGCCGCCGGCGCGGCCGCCGACCACGTCGCGCACCGACGAGAACATGTCGCGAAAGATATTGGCGCCGATGATGGCCTCGCCGTTGACGAGGCCGAGGAATTTCGCGATGCGCGCGCCTTCGCCGCCGGGCACGACGGTGGCGAGGAAAAAACCGTCTTCACTTTTCGAGAACCAGCCCATGGATCACTCCTGTCGTTGGTTGTGGCGCAAGCCGCCCGCCGGCGCTCGGGGCGCGCGCCCCCCGCCCTGCCAGCCCGCGGCCAGTGCCCGCGTGATCTCGGCCGCCGGTCGTTCGGCGCAGCTGCTGGCATTCTGCCCGCACCACAGTGGCGAGTAGTCGCCCGAGCCCTGGCTTTCCGCCCGGGCGCGCAGCGGCGCCACGGCGGCGGCCAGCGGAAAGGGCAGGGCGGCCGCCTGCACCGGTCCCAGTTCGCGCATCAGCCGGTTGACGATGCCACGTGCCGGCCGGCCGGAAAACAGCGTCGTGAGCGCCGTATGCCGGGCCGCATCGTTGCGCAGCGACTGGCGATGCACGGCGCTGGTCTGCGCTTCGGGGCAGAGCAGGTAAGCCGTGCCCACCTGCACGCCGGCGGCGCCCAGCGCCCGTGCCGCGGCCACGCCCGCGGCGTCGGCCACGCCGCCGGCGGCCACCACCGGGCAGCGAACGGCGCGCACCACCTGGGGCAGCAGGGCGAGGGTCCCCTTCTCCGGCCCAAGCCCCCGCCCGGGGAAGCGCCCCCTGGCCCCCCGGCTTCCAGCCCCTGGGCGATGATGACGTCGGCGCCGTGCGCTTCGAGCCACAGCGCCTCTTCCACCGTGGTGGCCGACGACATCACCACCGACCCCCAGCCCTTCACGCGCGCAAGCAGACCGGGTTCGGGCAGGCCGAAGTGGAAGCTCACGACGGGCGGCCGCACGCCTTCCAGCAGGTCGGCCACGGTGTGGCTGAACGGCGCGCGCGAGGGGCCGGCCGCCTGGGCGGCTGCGAGGTCCAGGCCCCGTTCAAGGTCATACGGCGCCAGTGCGGCCAGCCGGGCAGGGCGCCATCATGCCTGGGCGCCCTGCGGCGGGAAAGCCCGGCATGCCCGGACACGGCCTGCGGCCATCGGCGGCGGCGCTACAGTGCCCACAATCGAACGCTTGCACGATCGCACACTCACACACCGGAACCAGCCATGAATGTCACGTCGTTTCTGGAGCAGCTGCTGAAGACGGGCAGCAACACGCTCGGACAAGCCACCGCCGGCATGCAACCGGGTGACGGCCGCAAATATGCCACCGGCGCGGCCGTGGGCGGCGTGCTGGGCCTGTTGCTGGGCAGCAAAGGCGGCCGCCGCATGGGCGGCAAGGCGCTGAAGGCCGGCAGCGTGGTGGCCCTGGGGGCGCTGGCCTGGAAGGCCTACGGCGACTGGCAGCGGCAGAACGCCACCGCCTCGGCACCCGGCGCGCCAGCGGCGGCGCAGCCCCCCGCCGCCCTGCCTGCGCCCGCTGGTTTTGCGGCGCTGTCGGCACCGCAGGTGGAAGTCCACAGCCGCGCCATGCTCAAGGCCTTGATCGCGGCGGCCAAGTCCGACGGCCACATGGACGACGCCGAGCGCGGCCAGGTCGAAGCCGCGCTGCAGCGCCTGAATGCCGATGCCGAAACGCGGGCCTGGGTCGACGCCGAACTGCGCCGCCCGGTGGACCCGGCCGACGTGGCCGCTGCCGCCACCGGCCCCGAGATGGCAGCCGAAATCTATCTGGCCAGCGTGCTGGTGGTCGACGACACCACGGTCATGGAGCGCGCCTATCTGGACGAGTTGGCGCGCCGGTTGCAACTGGCGCCGGGGCTGAAGGCCGAACTGGAGGCGCGCGCGGCCAGCGCCTGAGCCTGGTTGGCGTTGCGTCGCGGGCGGGCATGTGGGACGCAAGAGCGACGCGTTGCGGCCATCACCGGGGCAGCCAGCCCAGCACCCCCTGGTGCAGGTTCTGCACAAATAGCCGATCACCGGTTTCGGTGACGCCGGTCGTCTCGGGGTAGGCGCCCGACGGGTCCTGCAGGTCGGCGACCACGCGGCCGTCCTCGGTGAAGGCCAGCACATGGCCGTAGGGCTTGGGGATCGGCCACAGCGCGCGTGGCAGCCGCAGTGTGAGTTCGCGCAGCCAGGGCTTGTCGGCCATGGCATCGACCTTCGGGCTGCGTGGTCCCGAGAAGCCGAGCCAGATGCGGCCCTCGCGCCCGCGCATCAGGTTGTCGGGGTAACCCGGCAGGTTGTCCAGCAGCGCCGTGGCCTGCGGCGAGCCGCTGGCCACGTCCAGGCCGTCGGCTGCCACAGCGACCTTCCAGACGCGGTATTTGCCGGTCTCGGCGACGAACAGCCACTGTTCGTCAGCGCTGAGCGCCACGCCGTTGGCGAAGCCCAGACCGCGCGCGACGACGCGCGTGGCCTGGGTCGCAGGGTCGTATTCAAGGACGCGCCCGGTGGCGGCCTGTTCGATGATGTCAAGCACCGCAGCCTCGTAGGTGCTGCCCCAGCGTGCTGGCGCAAAGCGGCCGGAGGCGTCGCTGAAATAGATCTTGCCGCTGCGCGCCACCACCACGGCATCGGCATAGCGGATCGGGTCGCCGTCCACCGCGTTGGCCAGCACGGTGACCTGTCGGTCGGGACCGATGGACAGCAAGCCCTTGACGGCGTCGGCAGCGATCAGGTGACCGGCGGCGTCGAAATCGAAGCCCAGCACGCGGCCGCCGGTGCGCGCATAGACCTCCTGCGCGCTGCCGTCCGGGTCCATGCGAAGGATATTGCCGCTGGCCACGGCCGCGTAGAGCTTGCCGTCCGGTGCCAGCACGACATGCTCGGGCCCCGCTTCGCCGCCCAGCGCGATCAGATTCAACCCCGCCAGCTGGTTGTTGGCGGCATGCACGCCCGCATAGCCCGGGGCGGCAGGGGCCTGCCAGTTCACAGCGCGTATCGGGACCGGCCACAGCGCAAGATAGCCGGCCAGGGCCAGCGCCATGAGCGCCAGCGTTGCAGCGATCGTCTTCATGCCGATTCGTCTCACGTCTCCGTCTCCCATTGGGGCCTCATGTTTCGCCGGTATCTCGGGCCAGCAGCATCGCTTCCTGTCGCATCCAGTGCAAGGTGTCGGTCAGCAGCATGTCCAGTGGCGTTTCTTCGTAGTCCAGTTCCCGCCGCGCCTTGGCCGAGTCCACGCGCAGATGGTGGCTGGTCAGCGCCGCGCCTTCGGGCGTTGCACGCGGTTCTTTGCGGCTGACGCGCGACCAGGCGTCCAGCGCCTGCCCGTACGCCATCAGAACCCAGCGCGGCATGGCGCCGCGCGGCGTGCGCCGGCCCAAAGCCGCACCGACGCGGTGCACGAAGTCCACGAAGCTGGCCTCTTCGCCGCCCAGCAGATAGGCCTGGCCAAAGCGCCGTGCCTGCCAGGCGCGCACCTGCGCCTTTGCCACCTGGCGCACGTCGGCGAACGATCCGCTGCCCGGCGGGATGCCGGGCAACTGCCCGCGGTCGACCATGCAGATCAGGCGCGACCAGTTCTGGCGGTCGCCCGGCCCGAGGATATGCGCCGGGTTGAAGACGATCCACGGCAGTGCCGCGCCGCGCACGGCCTGTTCGCCCAGATACTTGGTGCGCTCGTAGTTGATCCAACTGCTGGCGCCTTGCTGCGGCACGTTTTCGCTGATGACGCCCTGGACCCGGTGCGACCAGGCCGAAACCGACGAGGTGTGCATGAAAGCCGGCACCCGCGCCGCCTCGGCCGCGCGCAGCAGGTTCTGCGTGCCCAGCACGTTGGTGGCGGTCTGGGCCGCTGCCTGCGGCTTCCACAGGCTGGTATCGGCAGCGGCGTGGAAGACGGCATCGCAGCCGGCCAGGGCCAGCCGCAACGCAGCCGGGTCGGACAAGGGCGCACGCACCGGCTCGGCGCCCAGGGCGGCGAGGGTGGCGTCGGTTTCGGGCCGGCGCGACAGCGCCCTGACCCGGCAGCCGGCGGCCTGCAGCTCACGCAACAGGTGGCCGCCGAGAAAGCCGCTGGCGCCGGTGAGGAAGACCGGCCTCATGGCAGTGCAGCCTTCATGGCGCCGACACCGCGTGCACGTCCACCGCTTCGGTCTTGCCCTTCAGCAGCACCGGGCCCAGCGACTCGGTGGCCAGCCGGCCGTCCAGCGCGGCCTGCGTGTCGCCGTCGATGAGCACGGTGCGCGCGGCTTCCTTGGTGTGCGCTTCCAGCCGCGCTGCCAGGTTGACGGTGTCGCCGACGCAGGTGTAAGTGGCGCGCTGCTGGGTGCCGGTGTAGCCGGCGATGACCTCGCCGCTGGCGATACCCACGCCAATGGCGATGGGCGCCTTGCCCTCGGCGGCGCGCTCGGCGTTGAAGAGCTCGATCATTTCCACCATGTCCAGCGCTGCCCGCACGGCGCTCAAGGGCGCCTCGGCCAGCGGCAGCGGGGCGCCGAAGATGGCCATCAGCCCGTCGCCGATCATCTGGTTGACGACGCCACCGTGGCCGCTGATGGCGTCGAACATCAGCGTGTAGTAGGTGTTGAGCAGCTCGATCGTCTCCTCCGGCGGCAGCCGTTCCACCAGCGCGGTGAAAGCGCGGATGTCGGCGAACATCACCGTCGCCGCAACGCGGCGGCCGCCGAGCGCGAAACCGCTGTCCTGCAGGTCCTGCGCCACCTCGCTGGTGGCGAAGCGCCGCACGAGTTCCTTCTGCTGGTCGCGCAGGCGCTTCTTCTCCAGGCTGGAGCCGACGCGGGCCTTCAGCAGCACCGGGTTCACCGGCTTGTGCAGATAGTCGTCCGCACCCAGTTCGATGCAGCGCGCCACCTGTGCCACGCCTTCCAGTGAGCTGGTCACGATGACCGGCAGGTCGCGCAGTTCGGCATCGGCGGCCAGCCGCTCCAGCACCGTGAAGCCGTCGAGTTCGGGCATCTCCAGGTCCAGCAGCAGCAAGTCGAAGGGTTCGGCGCGCAGCATCTCCAGCGCCTTGCGGCCGTTGTCTGCGCTCTGCACCTGGTGGCCCTGCAGTTGCAGCGTACGCCCCAGGAGCAGACGGTTGACCTTGTTGTCGTCGGCCACCAGCAGCCGGGCGCCGCGCTCAGCCATGGTCGTGCCCAAGTGCCAGCGCCTGCAGCGCTGCCAGCGTGCGTTCGAATTCCTGCGCCAGCGCTTCCACCGGCGCGGCGTCGGCGGGCAGACCGCCGAGTTCGAGCGTGCGCGCCATCTCGGCCAGGTGCCTAGCGCCGAAGGTATTGCTGTTGCTCTTGAGTGAATGCGCCGCACGCCGGAAGCGTTCGGCCGCGCCGCGGTCCAATGCGCTGCGCATCTCGGCCAGGATCTGCGGCGCTTCTTCGGCGAAGGTAGCGACCAGTTCCCGCACGAAGTCGGCGCCGGCGTTGGCCTGCAGTTCCTGGAAGGTGATCTGGTCGATCAACGCTGCATTCATTGACGGGGGTCCTGGTGGTTTCGGCGCGGCGAAGTCTGCATCAGCGACTCGATCAGCTGCTCGACCCTGATCGGCTTGGTCAGATAGCCGTCCATGCCGGCTGCGATGCACCTCTCGCGGTCGCCCTGCGATGCGTTGGCCGTCATCGCGACGATACGCGGCCTGCGCCCTGCGGGCCAGCGCTGCACGATGCGGCGCGTGGCCTCCATCCCGTCCATCTCGGGCATCTGCACGTCCATCAGCCCCAGGCCGGTACCGCCAAATTTGCGCGTCGTGCTCGAGTCGGCCTGGCTGAAGCTCTGGAAAAGGCGACTCTTGCCCTCCTTGCTCAAGCCGATGCCGCTGTCGCGCACGGCAAAGACCAGTTCGTCGCCATTGCCTCCGCTCGATCGCTGCACCGTCAACGCAACTTCACCCTGCTCGGTAAACTTGATCGCGTTCGACAGCAGGTTCAGCAGCACCTGCCGCAGCTGCGTCACTGCCTCCAGCAGCCACAGCGCCAAGGCGGCGAGCGCCAGGCTGCGCTTCAAGCCGCGCCCCGCGGTGTCGCCTGCATCAGTGCCTCGACCAGCGCAGCGACGCGGATCGGCCGGGTGACGCGATCATCCATGCCCGTCGCCGGGCACAGGGCATTCGCGTCGGTATCGTCGTTTGCCATCGTCGATCCTGCGCTATATATTGATCGTGTTGACATCAACATTCGAGGCAAAAATTTATGGCCCTGCAAATCGCCAACCCCGCAGTAGTGGGCAAGGTGGAGCGACTGGCCAAGCGCACCGGGCTGAGCAAGACAGCGCTGGTGGAACGCGCCATCGACAGACTGAGCAGCGAAACTGCCGGCGCCACGAGGCAGGCCGAGCGAATGGCGGCGCTGCTGGCGCAGCTCGATCGCATCCCCGACCGGGCGGACACTGCTGATCCGTTGCCTTGGGACGATCACGGCTTGCCCAAATGATCGTTGCCGACACCTCGGCGATCGTTGCCGTGGCCTTCGCCGAACCCGAGCGCGACGCGTTCGTGCAGGTGCTTCACGGCGCTGAGCGCGTGCTGATCAGCACCGTGTCGGTGGTCGAAGCACGCATGGTGGTGCATGGCCGACGCGGACAACGTGCGGTGGTGCTGCTGGATGACCTGTTGCGTTTGCCGATGTTCGAAATCGTGCCGCCCGGGCCGGCTGAGATGGACGCCGCATACGCCGCCTTCGTGGCCTTCGGCAAGGGCAGCGGGCATGCCGCGGCGCTGAACTTCGGTGACGTCTTCAGCTACGCACTGGCCAAGGTGCGCAGTCTGCCGCTGCTCTACAAAGGCAGCGACTTTTCGGAGACCGATATCGCCAGTGCCGTCACCGCTTGAGTGGCACCCCACCCGGCGCTGCGGCATCGCGCCTGGCGCAGGTTGACATCGGCAGGCTCGGATGGCATCCCCCCCCCTCAGCCCTGCGCCCGCCCGGTGGTCGATAGCAGCGCCTCGACCAGCGCATCCACGCGGATCGGCTTGGTGACGTAGTCGTTCATGCCGGATGCGAAGCACTCCTCGCGGTCGGCCTGCGATGCATTGGCCGTCATCGCGACGATACGCGGCCTACGCCCTGCGGGCCAGCGCTGCACGATGCGGCGCGTGGCCTCCAGGCCGTCCATCTCGGGCATCTGCACGTCCATCAGCACCAGGTCGTAGGGCTGGCGTTCGACGGCCTCGATGGCCTCCAGTCCGTTGGCTGCCAGGTCGGCGCGGTAGCCCATCTGCGCCAGCAGGCGGACGGCCAGCTTCTGGTTCACGAGGTTGTCCTCGGCCAGCAGGATGCGCAGCGGGTGGCGCTCGGCCATGTCGGGGTCCATGGCGGGGCTGGCGTGCAATGCCTGCGGCACGCGGGCCTCGGGGGCCCGGATGCTGAAGCGGAAGGTGCTGCCCCGCCCCAGGCCGGCACTCTCGGCGCTCATCGTGCCGCCCATCAGCTCGGCCAGCCGCTTGCTGATCACGAGACCCAACCCGGTGCCGCCGTATTTGCGTGTCGTGCTCGAGTCGGCCTGGCTGAAGCTCTGGAACAGCTTGCTCAGGCCTTCTTCGCCAAGCCCGATGCCGCTGTCGCGCACGGCAAATGCCAGTTCCTCGTCGTTGCTGCCGCGCTGCACTGTCAGCGCGATCTCACCCTGCTCGGTGAACTTGATCGCGTTCGACAGCAGGTTCAGCAGCACCTGCCGCAGCCGCGTCACGTCGCCGGCCACTGCCGCGGGCACGTTGGCGTCGATGCTGGCCGTGAGCGCAACACCCTTCTCGGTGGCCCGTGCGCGCACGAGGTTCAGCGCCGCGTCCACGCACTCGCGCAGCACGAAGGGCTGCGACTCGAGCTCCATGCGGCCGGCCTCGATCTTCGAGAAGTCGAGGATGTCGTTGATGATCGCCAGCAGCGACTCGCCCGATTCGTGGACCAGGGTCGCCAACTCGCGCTGGTTCGCATCGAGCCGGGTGTTGAGCAGCAGAGCGCTCATGCCGATGACGCCGTTCATCGGCGTACGGATCTCGTGGCTCATCGTGGCCAGGAAGGCGCTCTTGGCCTGGTTGGCGGCCTCGGCGGCGGCACGGGCTTCGCGTTCGCGCTGCGCGCTGCGCAGTTGCTCGAAGGCGCGCAAAACGATGGCGACGGCAAAGACGATAGGAGGCGCAACCGAGTGCAGGACGTTCGCCCATTCGGAAGGCAGGAACGGGCCGGTATCGATCGAGGCGAAGTGTTTGACCAGTTCCGCCAGAAGCGACGGTCCCCAGACGGCCGCGTCCAGCGCAAAGAACAGTGCGCCGACCACGCCGACGCGGTGTCCGAGCCGCCGCACGCGCCACGACGCCGGGAACCCGACCACCCAAAACAGTACCCCGATGAGCGAGAAGTAGGCAGGGGCGATCGTGCGTGAGGTGTCAATCTTCACCAGCGGTATCCACAGCAGGAAAAGGACGCCCGTGGCGATCATCCAGCGGTTCCAGCGCGGCGCTCGCTCGTGCAGTTGCAGTAGTCGCGCCGCGGCCAGGAGCATCAGGCAGTTCCACACGCCAAGCCATACGGCGGGCGGCCACGCGGGGCTGGTCAGGCCCGCGGGCAACGATGTGCTGATGTTCTGCCATTCGCCGAGGACGACCCAGGCGAAGAGCGCCGCAAAGACGAACTGCCCTCGATCGCGGCCGAACACGCCCAGTAGGATCGCTGCGAGCGTGACGATGGCATAGAACAGGCCCAGGCCCAGGTGGGTGAACTTGTAGTTCTGATCGGCCTGCACGGCCCAGACCAGGTCCTCGGCCGTAAGGGTCACGTCGCGGCTGCGCTGCACGTGCATCAGCATCGGGCCGTCCTCGGCGAGCAGGGTCGGAAACACCACTCTGGCGAAGCGCGAGTCGTCGTTGCCGACGAGGACCTGGTCGCGCGTTCCGGCGCGGTTTGCCGAGGCAAGCGGACGACCGTCGCGCGAGAACACCGCGACTTCCATGGGCTTCTGGGAGTAGGGGCCCACGCTCAAGACCCGCGGCGCGAGGCCCGCGACATCGACGCGCATCCAGCACGGGCTGCCGGCAGCACGCGGCAGCAGGCCGTCTTCTGCGCGCTGCCAGCCGTCGGCCGGCAGGGCATTGGGCGTCGCAGCGGCAGCCGCCGCGTCGCAGCGGTAGTCGAAGGGGACGGGCTGCTGCGCTTGCACGCTGCTCACCATCAGCCACAGCGCCAGTGCCGCGAAATGGCGTACCGCCTTCGCGGCCTGCTTTGTCGTCGCCTGCGACCCCATAAGGCAACCCAGCGTCGCCGGGCGCAGCAGGGCCGGCGCGGCCGACGAGCTCGAAGCAACCGCGATGCCACTTCCAGGCACACTGTTGGGGCTCTTCATCGACGAGGCTCCCGGCGCGAAGGCGCGCAGGGATTATTGGCAAGCCTGGGGCGGCGCCACAACGGTGCAATCCAAGCCGGCGGCCGGAACTCGCCGACAATCGCAGGTTAGCCAAGGCCCAACCGCATGACCGCACGCACCCTTTACGACAAACTGTGGGACGAACATGTCGTCCACACCGAGGAGGACGGCACTGCCGTGCTCTATATCGACCGCCACCTGGTGCACGAGGTGACCAGTCCGCAGGCCTTCGAAGGGCTGCGGCTGGCCGGGCGCAAGGTCTGGCGCGTGAGCAGCATCGTCGCCACCGCCGACCACAACACGCCCACCACCGGCTGGGCCGACGGCTACGACGGCATCCGCGACCCCATCAGCAAGCTGCAGATCACGACCCTGGACGCCAATATCAAGGCCTCGGGCGCGGCGGCGTACTTCCCCTTCCTCGACAAGCGCCAGGGCATCGTGCACGTCATCGGCCCCGAGAACGGCGCCACGCTGCCGGGCATGACCGTCGTCTGCGGCGACAGCCACACCAGCACCCACGGCGCCTTCGGTGCGCTGGCGCACGGCATCGGCACCAGCGAGGTGGAGCATGTGATGGCCACGCAGACGCTGCTGGCGAAGAAGGCCAAGAACATGCTGGTGCGCGTGGAAGGCCTGCTCGGCGCCGGCGTCACCGCCAAGGACGTGGTACTGGCCATCATCGGCCGCATCGGCACCGCCGGCGGCACCGGCTACACCATCGAATTCGGCGGCTCGGCCATCCGCTCGCTCAGCATGGAAGGCCGCATGACGGTGTGCAACATGGCCATCGAGGCCGGTGCCCGCGCCGGCCTGGTGGCGGTGGACGAGAAGACCATTGCGTACATCCACAACGGCGGCAAGGGCCGGCCGTTCGCCCCCACCGGCCTGGCCTGGGAGCAGGCGGTGGCGCACTGGCGCACCCTGCAGTCCGACCCCGGCGCAGAGTGGGACGCCGTGGTGGAACTCGACGCCGCACAGATCCAGCCGCAAGTGACCTGGGGCACGAGCCCGGAAATGGTGCTGCCGGTGGACGGCCGCGTGCCCGATCCCGACAAGGAGAAGGACGCCGTCAAGCGCGGCGCTATCGAGCGCGCGCTGGCCTACATGGGGCTGCAGCCGAACAAGGCCATCACCGACATCCGCATCGACAAGGTCTTCATTGGCTCGTGCACCAACAGCCGCATCGAGGACCTGCGCGCCGCCGCGGCGGTGGTCAGGCGCAGTGGCAGCCGGGTGGCCGGCAACGTGAAGCTGGCGCTGGTGGTGCCGGGCTCGGGCCAGGTGAAGGCGCAGGCCGAAGCCGAAGGGCTGCACGAGATCTTCCGCGCCGCCGGCTTCGAGTGGCGGGAACCCGGCTGCAGCATGTGCCTGGCCATGAATGCCGACCGGCTGGAACCGGGCGAGCGCTGTGCCAGCACCAGCAACCGCAATTTCGAAGGCCGCCAGGGCGCGGGTGGCCGCACCCATCTGGTCAGCCCGGCGATGGCCGCTGCAGCAGCGCTGGCCGGGCATTTCGTCGATGTACGCCGTATCGCCTGAGGAAGCTCGACCATGCAAGCCTTCACCGTGCACCAGGGCCTGGTGGCCCCGATGGACCGCGAGAACGTGGACACCGATGCCATCATCCCCAAGCAGTTCCTGAAGTCGATCGCGCGCAGCGGTTTCGGCCCCAATCTGTTCGACGCCTGGCGTTACCTGGACCCGGGCGAGCCCGGCCAGGACCCGACCTCGCGCAAGCCGAATCCCGACTTCGTGCTCAACCAGCCGCGGTACCAACCAGGGGCCTTCGGCCCCGAGGGCGCTTCGATCCTGCTGGCGCGCAGTAACTTCGGCTGCGGCTCCAGCCGCGAACACGCGCCCTGGGCGCTGGATCAATATGGCTTTCGGGCGCTGATCGCGCCCAGCTTCGCCGACATCTTCTTCAACAACTGCTTCAAGAACGGCCTGCTGCCGATTCAATTGCCCGAGTCGCAGGTGGCGAAATTGTTCGACGAGGTGCTGGCGTTCCCCGGCTACAGCCTCACGGTGGACCTGCCGCGGCAGGTGGTGGTCAAGCCCGACGGCGTGGAGCTGCCGTTCGAGGTGCAGCCGTTCCGCAAATACTGCCTCGTGAATGGTTTCGACGATATCGGCCTGACGCTGCGGCATGCCGACAAGATCAAGGCCTTCGAGGCCGAACGCCTGGCACGCATGCCGTGGCTGGCGCAGACCGACCTGGGTTGAGGAAAGACAAAAATATGAAGATCGCCATCCTGCCGGGCGACGGCATCGGCACCGAGATCGTCGAGCAGGCCGTGCGCGTGCTGCACGTGCTGGACCTGAAGTTCGAGACCGAGACCGCGCTCGTCGGCGGCGCGGCCTTCGAGGCCCACGGCCACCCGCTGCCCGAATCGACGCTGAAGCTGGCGCAGGCCGCCGACGCCATCCTCTTCGGCGCCGTCGGTGACTGGAAATACGACAAGCTGGAGCGCGCGCTGCGCCCCGAGCAGGCCATCCTGGGCCTGCGCAAGCACCTGGGCCTGTTCGCCAACCTGCGCCCGGCGCTGTGCTACGAGCAGCTCACGCATGCCAGCAGCCTGAAGCCCGAACTGGTGGCGGGGCTGGACATCCTCATCATCCGAGAACTCACGGGCGATATCTATTTCGGCCAGCCGCGCGGCCGCCGCATCGCCACCGACGGCCACTTCCCCGGCGCCGAAGAAGCCTTCGACACCATGCGCTACAGCCGGCCGGAGATCGAGCGCATCGCGCATGTCGCCTTCCAGGCGGCCAGGAAACGCAGCAAACGAGTGACCAGCGTCGACAAGGCCAATGTGCTGGAGACCTTCCAGTTCTGGAAAGACGTGGTGACCGAAGTCCATGCGCAGTACCCCGACGTCGAACTGCAGCACATGTACGTCGACAACGCCGCCATGCAGCTGGTGAAGGCGCCCAAGGCCTTCGACGTCGTCGTCACCGGCAACATGTTCGGCGACATCCTCAGCGACGAGGCGGCCATGCTCACCGGCTCCATCGGCATGCTGCCCAGCGCTTCGCTGGACAAGAACAACAAGGGGCTGTACGAGCCCAGCCACGGCAGCGCGCCCGACATCGCCGGTAAGGGTGTTGCAAACCCGCTGGCTACAATTCTGTCCGCTGCCATGATGCTTCGCTACTCGCTCCACCAGCCTGCCGCGGCCGACCGCATCGAGTCGGCCGTGAAGGCCGTGCTCACGGCCGGCCTGCGCACGCCGGACATCTGGAGCGAAGGCACGCGCCGCGTCGGCACGCGCGAGATGGGTGACGCCGTGGTCGCGGCAGTCACCGGCAAGACCATTACCAAGAGCTAGCGGCTCTCAGGATCGTCTCGCCCCCACCTGGACCCCGGCGAAGCGAGCCTGGGAACCCAGGGGTCCGCAACAACGGAAAGACGAAACTCACATGGCACTCTCTGCAAACCCTCGCGTGGCACTCGTCGGCTGGCGCGGCATGGTCGGCTCGGTACTGATGGACCGCATGCGCGCCGAAGGCGACTTCGCGCTCATCGAGCCGGTCTTTTTCAGCACCAGCAATGCCGGCGGTGCCCTGCCGGCGGCCATCGCAGGCCTGGCCAAGAACGACGGCACACTGCACGACGCCAACGATATCGCGGCGTTGAAGGCCTGCGACATCGTCATCACCGCCCAGGGCGGCGACTACACCAAGGCCGTCTACCCGCAGCTGCGCGCCGCGGGCTGGAAGGGCTTCTGGATCGATGCCGCCAAGACGCTGCGCATGAACGACGACGCGGTGATCATCCTGGACCCGGTCAACCGGCCGGTGATCGACGCCGCGCTGGCCCGCGGCGTCAAGGACTACATTGGCGGCAACTGCACGGTGAGCTGCATGCTGATGGGCGTGGGGGCTCTCTTCAAGGCCGACCTCGTGGAATGGATGACGGCCACCACCTACCAGGCGGCCAGCGGCGGCGGCGCGCAGCACATGCGCGAACTGCTCACCCAGTTCGGCACGCTGAATGCCGCGGTGCGGCCGCTGCTCGACGACCCGGCCAGTGCCATCCTGGAGATCGACCGTCAGGTCGCGGCCACCCAGCGCGGCCTGTCTGCCGACGAGACGAAGAATTTCATGGTGCCGCTGGCCGGCAGCCTGATTCCGTGGATCGACGCCGACCGCGGCGACGGCACCAGCCTGGAGGAATGGAAGGGCGGCGCCGAGACGAACAAGATCCTCGGCCGTGGCCCGGGTTTCGGCAGCGAGGCCACACCTATCGACTCGATCTGCGTGCGTGTGGGCGCCATGCGCTGCCACAGCCAGGCGCTGACGATCAAGCTCAAGAAAGACGTGCCGCTGGCCGACATCGAACAAATGATCGCCAACGACAACGCCTGGGTGCGTTTCGTGCCCAACACGCGCGAAGCCACGGTGCGCCAGCTCACGCCGGTGGCGGTGACCGGAAGCATGGACATCCCGGTCGGCCGCGTGCGCAAGCTGGCGCTGGGGCCACGGTATCTGGGCGCCTTCACCATCGGCGACCAGCTGCTGTGGGGCGCTGCCGAACCGCTGCGCCGCATGCTGCGCATCCTGCTCCAGCATTGAGGCGGTGCAGCGTTGCCTGCCTGCAACAGGCCGGGAAAGGGCGGGAAACAAGGTATTTCGCCGCCAGTCATCAGCTTCGGCGTGAGCATGCGCTCCTATATGCTTGATGTTGTTGCAGTTTCCGCCCCTTTCCCGAGCCGGCCCCGGTGTCGGACCGGGGCGGCTTGAACAAAGACGGCGGCCGGTCTGGCCGTCACGCACGGCCCGGCCGCGTGGGGGGAATGCCTTGAAGAATCGTTCGACGAACACGGCGCGCTTTGCGCTTTCCGGCGTGGCGCTGGCTGCGGCCTGTCTGTGGGGCACTCAGGCCTGGGCGCTGGGTCTGGGGCGGCTCACCGTGCAGTCGGCACTGGGCGAAGCCCTGCGTGCCGAGATCGAGGTCACCAGCCTGAGTGCCGAAGAGGCCGCGTCGTTGAAACTGCGCGTGGCACCGCCCGACGCTTACCGCGCCGCGGGAGTGGAATACAACCCGGTGCTGCCCGGCGCCGTGGTGCAGGTGGCACAGCGGGCCGACGGCCGCACCGTGCTGCGCGTGACCAGCGACCGCGCCGTGCTCGAGCCCTTCGTCGACGTCATCGTCGAGGCCACCTGGTCTTCGGGCCGGCTGGTGCGCGAATACACGTTGCTGCTCGATCCGCCCGGCTCGCGCATGGCTCAGGCCGCCACGCCGGCTGCCGCGCCGGCCTTCACACCGCCTGCGGCCACCGCCGCCACGCCGCCGGTGGCGGCGGCTGCGCGCCCCGCGCCCGCCCCTGCGCCCGCCCCTGCGCCAGCAGCGGCGCCACAGCCGGCCGCGAAAGCGGCCGCGCGCCCGCCCGCGGCCGAAACGCCCCGGCCCGTCGCACCGCCGCTGGCCGTGCCGGCTGGAGCGACCCCCGAATCGCTGCGGGTCAATCCAGGCGACACGCTCAGTCGCATCGCGGTGCGCACGCAGCGGCCCGGCATCTCGCTCGACCAGATGCTGGTGTCGCTGTTTCGCGCCAACCCCCATGCCTTCATGGGCGACAACATGAACCGGCTCAAGGCGGGTGTCGTGTTGTCGGTGCCTTCGGCCGAGGATGCGCGCCGCGTGACGCCAGGCGAGGCGCACGAAGTCATCGTGGCGCAGAGCAACGACTTCGCTGCCTACCGGCAGAGGCTGGCCTCGGCCGGTACCGCGCAGGCCGCCACCGCGCCCGCGAGACAGGCCACGGGGCAGGTGCAGGCCCAGGTGGACGACCGCCGGCAGCCGGCTGCCGCCACGCCTGATCGCCTGACCTTGTCGCAGGGCGGCGTGCAGGCTTCGGCGCCCGACGCCGGCAAGGCCCCGGCGGCGGACCGGGATCCGAATGCGCGGCTGGCGGAGCTGGCACGCAATGTCGAGGAACTCAAGCGCCTGCAGGGCGGCACGGCACAGGCCGCAAACCCGGCTGCAGCCACTGCACCCGCCCCGGCCCCGGCACTGGCCTCGGCTACGACTCCGGCTCCGGCTCCCGTGGCCGCTCCGGCCCCGGCGCCTGCCGTGACTGCGCGCGCGCCCTCGCCGCCGCCGCCGGCTCCTGCTCCTGCTCCTGCTCCTGCTCCACCGTCCGACGAAGGCCCATGGCTCGATTCGCTGCTGGACAACCCGCTGCTGCTGCCCGGTGCCGGGGTGCTGGTGGCGTTGCTCGCCGGCCTGGGCCTGTGGCGCCTGCGCGGACGCATGCGCCGGCCGGCCGGAGAGACCTCGTTCCTGGAAAGCCGCTTGCAGCCTGACTCCTTCTTCGGCGCCAGCGGCGGCCAGCACATCGATACGCGCGAGGCGGCCACCAACGTGCCGACCGGCAGTTCGTCGTCGATGAGCTATTCGCTCAGCCAGCTCGACGCCATCGGCGATGTCGATCCGGTGGCCGAAGCCGACGTCTACCTGGCCTACGGCCGCGACCTGCAGGCCGAGGAGATCCTGAAGGAAGCCATGCGCGCCTCGCCTGAGCGCATGGCCATCCGCACCAAGCTGCTCGAGGTCTACGCCAAGCGGCGCGACACCAAGGGCTTCGAGCTGCTGGCCACGCAGGTGCACAGCCTCACGCGCGGTGAAGGCGAGGACTGGGCCAAGGTTCAGGAAATGGGCCGCACCATCGACCCCGACAACGTGCTGTACCAGCCGGGCGGCCAGCCTGGAGAGGTACTGGGCGCCAAGGGCCAGCCGGTGGAGCCGCTGGGGGCGTCGACCGTGCCCTATACCGCGCCGGCCGGGGCGCCCGCTTTCGTGCCGGCCGGCGACGCCACGCTCGACGGCGGCATGGACCTGGAACTCGACCTGCCGCAGCGTGGGTCCGTCGAGCCGCCGGTGGCGCCGCAGGAGGCCACCATGCCGTTCAGGTCCGGCAGCGCGAGGTCCGGGATCGAGGCGCTGGACTTCGAGCTGGTGGGCGACGACGACAAGACGATTCCGGCCCGGCGCCCGGACGCGGCGGCGAGCGCGAGCGCGCTGCCGCCGGTCGGTGAACTGGACTTCGACCTCGGCGACCTGGCGTCGCTGGGGTCGACGCCGCCGCCGGTATCGAAGACGGTGCCAGCAGCGCTGCCCGACGAGGCGCTGGACTTCGGCGACTTCGGCATGGGTTCCGCTGCCGGATCCACCCCGCCGACCGACGACGGTGACCCGCTGACGCGCAAGCTCGAACTGGCCGAGGAGTTCCGCCAGATCGGCGACATCGAAGGTGCGCGCGACCTGCTCGAGGAAGTGGTGGCCAAGGCCGATGAAGGCGCACTGCGTTCCAAGGCGCAAGGCATGCTCGACAAGCTCTGACTTGAAGCGGCTGGCACTGGGCCTGTCCTACCGCGGGCAGGGCTACCACGGCTGGCAGTCGCAGCCCGACGGCCGGACCGTGCAGGACGCGGTCGAGAAGGCATTGAGCGCCTTCGCCGCCGGACCGGTGGCCACCGTCTGTGCCGGTCGCACCGACAGCGGCGTGCATGCGCTGAACCAGGTCGTGCATATCGACACCGCGCTCGAGCGCGACGCCTTCTCCTGGGTGCGTGGCAGCAACCGCTACCTGCCGCGCGACGTGGCGATGCAATGGTGCCGGCCGGTGGCGGCCGATTTCCACGCCCGCAACAGCGCGCGCGGGCGGCGCTACCGCTTCGTCGTGCTGGAGTCGCCCACGCGGCCGGCGCTGGAGCATGGCCTGGTGGGCTGGGTCTTTCGCCCGCTGGATGCCCGGGCCATGCAGGCCGCCGCGGCGCAGGTGATTGGCGAGCACGACTTCAGTTCGTTTCGTGCCGCCGGCTGCCAGTCGCCGACGCCGGTGAAGACGCTGCGCAGTCTGGAGATCAGCCGTCGCGGCGCCTACTGGCGCTTCGACTTCGACGCCAATGCCTTCCTGCACCACATGGTGCGCAACCTCATGGGCTGCCTGCTGGCGGTGGGCAGCGGTCGCCAGCGCCCCGAGTGGATGGCCGAGGTGCTGGCCGCGCGCCGCCGTGACGCCGCGGCGCCGACCTTTCCCCCCGAGGGGCTGTACTTCCTGGGTCCGTACTACGATGCGGTGCATGCCATTCCCCAGCACACCGCGGCCATGGACTGGATCGTCTGAGACCGCGGGCGGCACCCGTACCCGCATCAAGATCTGCGGCCTCACGCGCGAAGCCGATGTCGACGACGCCGTCGCTGCCGGCGCCGACGCACTGGGTTTCGTGCTCTGGCCTGGCAGCCCGCGCCACGTGGCGCCCGAGCGCGCCGGTGAACTCGCCCGCCGGCTGCCACCCTTCGTGACGCCGGTGCTGCTGTTCGTCAACGCCGGCGCCGACGAAGTAAACCGCGGTGTCGAACAGGTGCCGCTGGCGCTGCTGCAGTTCCACGGCGACGAAACACCCGCAGTGCCGCGCGGCCGGACGCCCCTACCTGCGCGCCGCGCGCATGGCACCGGACCTCGATTTGCTAGACTTCGCGGCCTGTTTCCATGGTGCACAAGCCCTGCTGCTCGACGCCCACGTCGCAGGTTACGGTGGGGCCGGAAAGGTCTTCGATTGGTCTCGGATTCCAGCAAGCGTTCCCTGTCCGCTCGTTTTGTCTGGTGGGTTGAATCCTGCCAACGTGATCGACGGCGTGCGACGCGTGCGGCCCTGGGCCGTTGACGTGAGCTCCGGCGTGGAGCAGGCCCCGGGCGTGAAGGACGCCGGCCTGATGCGCCGGTTCTGTCAGGCGGTGCGCGAGGCCGACCAACACCTCGCCGCCTGAAGACCATGAACGCCGCGCCAGGCCCCTTGGCGTCGGCTGCAGCACAGGAACCCCCATGTTCGACTATCACCAGCCCGACGCCCGCGGGCACTTCGGGCCCTACGGCGGCACTTTCGTCGCCGAGACGCTGATCCACGCCCTGCGTGAACTCGAAGCCGCTTACGAGAAATACCGCCAGGACGCGGCATTCATGGCCGAATATCGGCACGAACTGGAACACTTCGTGGGCCGGCCCAGCCCCGTGTACCACGCCGCGCGCTTGTCGCGCGAAGTGGGCGGCGCGCAGATCCACCTCAAGCGCGAGGACCTGAACCACACGGGCGCGCACAAGATCAACAACACCATCGGCCAGGCGCTGCTGGCGCGGCGCATGGGCAAGCCGCGCGTCATTGCCGAAACCGGCGCCGGCCAGCACGGCGTGGCCACCGCCACCATCTGCGCGCGCTATGGCATGGAATGCGTGGTCTACATGGGCAGCGAGGACGTCAAGCGCCAGAGCCCCAACGTCTACCGCATGCACCTGCTTGGCGCCACGGTGGTGCCGGTGGACAGCGGCAGCCGCACGCTGAAGGACGCGCTCAACGAGGCGCTGCGCGACTGGGTCACGAACGTGGAGGACACCTTCTACATCATCGGCACCGTCGCCGGCCCGCACCCCTACCCGATGATGGTGCGCGACTTCCAGCGCGTCATCGGCGACGAATGCCTGCTGCAGATGCCGGCCATGATCGGCCACATCGACGGGCGCGTGGGCGCGCAGCCCGATGCCGTCATTGCCTGCGTGGGTGGCGGCAGCAATGCGATGGGCATCTTCTACCCGTACATCCCGTTCCAGGCCACGCGGCTGATCGGCGTCGAGGCGGCGGGGCAGGGCCTGGCCAGCGGCAAACACGCCGCGTCGCTGTCGGCCGGCTCGCCCGGTGTGCTGCACGGCAACCGCACCTACCTGCTGCAGGACGCCAACGGCCAGATCACCGAGACGCACTCCATCTCGGCCGGGCTGGACTACCCCGGTGTCGGCCCCGAACACGCCTATCTGAAGGATATCGGCCGCGCCGAATACGTGGCCATCACCGACGACGAGGCGCTGGCCGCCTTCCACCGCCTGTGCCGCACCGAGGGCATCATCCCGGCGCTGGAGTCCAGCCACGCCGTGGCCTACGC
Source organism: Rubrivivax sp. (assembly GCA_034522875.1). Taxonomy (GTDB): domain Bacteria; phylum Pseudomonadota; class Gammaproteobacteria; order Burkholderiales; family Burkholderiaceae_C; genus Rubrivivax. The sequence goes on from JAXHKY010000023.1 coordinate 46,684, forward strand.
CATGAAGCTGGCGGCGACGATGAAGCCCGACCAGCACCTGCTGGTCAACCTGAGCGGTCGCGGCGACAAGGATATCGGCACCGTCGCCGACCTCACCGGCGCGGAGTTCTTCTGCCGGCCCTCGTGCCGCGGGCAGAGCGTGAAGGGAGGTGTGCTGTGAGCCGCATCCAGGATACTCTGGCCACGCTGAAGGCGCAGGGCCGCACCGCGCTGGTTCCCTACGTCACCGCCGGCGACCCTTTCGCCGACGCCACGCCGGAGATCATGCAGGCGCTGGCCGACGGTGGCGCCGACATCATCGAACTCGGGGTGCCGTTCAGCGACCCCATGGCCGACGGCCCCGTGATCCAGAAGGCCAGCGAGCGCGCGCTCTCGCGTGGCATCGGCCTGCCGCAGGTGCTGGCCATGGTGCGCGACTTCCGCCGCGACAACAGCCGCACGCCGGTGGTGCTGATGGGTTATGCCAACCCGATCGAGCGCTACGACCAGCGCGAAAGCCCGGGCGAGGGCGGCGCCTTCATCCGCGACGCCGCCGCCGCCGGCGTCGACGGGGTGCTGGTGGTGGACTACCCGCCCGAGGAATGCGAGACCTTCGCCGCACGCCTGAAGGCGGCCGGGCTGGACCTGATCTTCCTGCTCGCACCCACCTCCACCGACGAGCGCATGGCACAGGTCGGACGCATCGCCACGGGTTACGTGTACTACGTGTCGCTGAAGGGCGTCACCGGCGCCGGCCACCTGGACACGGCCGCGGTGGCCGCCATGCTGCCGCGCATCCGTGCCCATGTGAACGTGCCTGTGGGCGTGGGTTTCGGCATCCGCGACGCGGCCACCGCACGCGCCGTGGCGCAGGGGGCCGACGCGGTGGTGATCGGGTCGCGGCTGATCCAGATCCTGGAGGCCGAGACGCGCCACAATGCGGCTGCCGCGGCGCGCGGCTTCATGGCCGAGATCCGCGCCGCCCTGGACGCTTGAACCGCAGGAGTGCGATGCGATGAGTTGGCTCGAGAAGCTGCTGCCACCGAAGATCCAGCCCACTGACCCGGCCGGTCGCCGCGTCGTCCCCGAAGGACTCTGGATCAAGTGCCCCGCGTGCGAAACCGTGCTCTACAAGACCGACCTGGAGCAGAACCTCAATGTCTGCCCCAAGTGCGACCAGCACCACCGCATCGGCGCGCGCCAGCGTCTGGACGCCTTCCTCGACCCGGAAGGGCGCTGGGAGATCGGCCAGGAGGTGCTGCCGGTCGATGCGCTGAAGTTCAGGGACAGCAAGAAGTACCCGGCGCGGCTGAAGGCGGCGCTGGAAAGCACCGGCGAGACCGATGCCCTGGTGGTGGTGGGCGGCGCGGTGATGAGCGTGCCGCTGGTGGCCGCCTGCTTCGAATTCGAATTCATGGGCGGCTCGATGGGTTCGGTGGTGGGTGAACGCTTCGTGCGCGGCGTCGAGGCCGCCGTCGAGCAGAAGGTGCCTTTCGTCAGCTTCGCCGCCACGGGCGGCGCACGCATGCAGGAAGGCCTGCTGAGCCTGCTGCAGATGGCCAAGACGAACGCCGCGCTGACGCGCCTGGCCAAGGCGAAGCTGCCCTACATCAGCGTGCTCACCGACCCCACCATGGGCGGCGTCTCGGCCAGCTTCGCCTTCGTCGGCGACGTCGTCATCGCCGAGCCCAAGGCGCTGATCGGCTTTGCCGGCCCGCGCGTGATCGAGAACACCGTGCGCGAGAAGTTGCCCGAAGGCTTCCAGCGCAGCGAGTTCCTGCTCGGCACCGGTGCACTGGACATGATCGTCGATCGGCGGCAATTGCGTCCCACCATCGCCAGGTTGCTCGCCATGCTTCAAAGACAAAGTGCCGACGCCGTCGCCTGACCGCGATCGCCTGCCTTCACTTGCGCCGGGCCGTTCGCGGCCCGGTTCCGCTTCGATGACCACGCCCACCACCTTGCCGGACTGGCTCGCCCATTGCGCGCGCCTGCACCCCAAGACGATGGACTTGTCGCTGGAGCGCACGGTCGAGGTGGCGCAGCGGCTGGGCATCGCCTTTCGCGTGCCGGTGATCACGGTGGCCGGCACCAACGGCAAGGGTTCCACCTGCGCCATGATCGAGTCGATCGCGCGCCACGCCGGCTACCGCACCGGGCTGTACCAGAAGCCGGAACTGGTGCACTTCGAGGAACGCTGCCGCCTCGGCGGCGAACCGGTGGCGGCCGATGCGCTGCTGCCGCATTTCGCGGCCGTGGAACAGGCTCGCGGCGAAATCGCGTTGACCCAGTTCGAATTCAGCACGCTGGCCATCGCGCGGCTGCTGTCGCTGGCTGCGCTGGACCTGGTGATCCTGGAGGTGGGCCTGGGCGGGCGCTTCGACTCGGTGAATGCCTTCGATACCGACTGCGCGGTGATCACCAGCATTGCGCTGGACCACATGGAATACCTGGGCAACGACCGCGAGGCCATCGGCCTGGAGAAGGCGCAGGTCATGCGGCCGGGCAAGCCGGCCGTCGTGAGCGACCCGCTGCCGCCGGCCAGCGTGGTGGCGCATGGCCACGCCATCGGCGCCGACCTGTGGCTGGTGGGCCGCGACTTCAACCACCGTGGCGACCGCCAGCAATGGGCCTGGAGCGGCCGCGGCCGGCGCTACCACGCGCTGTCGTATCCGGCGTTGCGCGGCGCCAACCAGTTGCTCAACGCCGCCGGCGCCATCGCCGCGCTGGAGGCCCTGCGCGAGCGGCTGCCGGTCACGGCCCAGGCCATCCGCAACGGCCTGGCGATGGTCGAACTGCCGGGCCGTTTCCAGATCGTGCCGGGGCAGCCGGCGCTGGTGCTCGACGTGGCACACAACCCGCAGGCGGTGGCGGCACTGGCCGTGAACCTGGACGCGATGGGCTTCTTTCCGCGCACGCACGCCGTCTTCGGCGCCATGCGCGACAAGGATATTCCGGCACTGCTGGCAAAGATGTCGCCGCTGGTCGATGTCTGGCACTGCTGCGACCTGCCGACGCCGCGTGCCGCCACGGCCGCCGAACTCGCCGCACAGGTGCAGGCGGCGCTGGCGGGCCGAAGCGGCGTGCCGGTGGCGGTGCACGCGCACCCCAGCCCGGCCGACGCCCTGCGCCAGGCTGCGGCCGCAGCCGACCCCGCCGATAGAATCGTGGTCTTCGGGTCCTTCTACACCGTGGGTGGTGTGCTCAAGGAGGGCCTGCCCCGACTGAGCGCGCCCCACCTGGGTTGACTCGGCCGCCTGCCCGTCAAGGCTGATCCGCCACCCGCATGCGTCTGCCCTTTCTGCGTTCCAAGGAGCCGGCCCCCGAGCGCCGCCCACGCGCGGTCCCGGCCGACGATGCAGCGGCGGTGGTGGAGGCGGCACGCCTGCGCGCCCGGCGGCGGCTGGTCGGTGCCGCAGTCCTGCTGCTGGCCGGTGTGATCGGCTTTCCACTGCTCTTCGAGACCCAGCCGCGGCCGCTGCCGGTGGACACCCCCATCGAGGTGCGGCCACGAGACCTGGCGGCTGCGCCGGCACCGGTGCCCGCGCCACGGACCCCGGCCCCGCCGGCGCCGCCGCCGGATGCGGTGACGGAAGCGCCCGCGACACCGGCAACGGTCGACGCCGCCAAGGCGGGCGACGCCGCCAAGGAAGGCGACGTGGCCAGCCCCGCCGGTGTGACTGCCGTGGCGCCGCTGCCGGCCCCCGCCACGCCGTCGCCCACTGCGCCTGCCGCGCCTGCCGCGCCTGCCGTGCGACCGGCGCCCGTCGCACCCACCGCAAAGACTGCACAGACTGCACCGACCCCGCCCGCCCCGCGCCCCGACGACGGTGCGCGCGCCCGCGCCCTGCTCGAAGGCGGTGCCTCGGCGCCAGCCGCCGCGCGCTTCGTGGTGCAGGTCGGCGCCTACAGCGACCCGGGCGCCTTGCGTCAGGCCCGGCAGCGGGTGGAGAAGCTCGGGCTGCAGACCTACACCCAGGTCGTCGAAACGGCGGCTGGGCCGCGCACGCGCGTGCGCATCGGTCCCTACGCCAACCGTGAACAAGCCGACGCCGCGGTCGCCAAGGTCAAGGCGGCCGGTCTGCCGGCGGCCATCCTGGTGCTGTGATGGCGCTGCCCACCTTGCCCTGGATCGACTGGCTGCTGCTGGCCGTGCTGGCGGCGTCGGTGGTGCTGGGCTTCGTGCGCGGCCTGGTCTACGAGGCGCTGGCGCTGGCCGGCTGGGTGGTGGCCTGGTTCGCGGCGCAGTGGGCGGCGCCGCCTCTGGCGCCGCACCTGCCCCTGGGCGAGCCCGGCTCGGCGCTTCAGATCGGTGCGGCCTTCGCGCTGGCCTTCTTTCTTGCCCTGGTGGTGTGGGGTCTGCTGGCGCGGCTGGTGCGGATGCTCGTGCGCGCCACGCCGCTGTCGTTGCTGGACCGCATGCTGGGCAGCGGCTTCGGCGTCTTCCGCGGCCTGGTGCTGCTGCTGGCGGTGGCCACGGTGGTGATGCTCACGCCGGCCGCACAATCGGATCCCTGGCGCGGTTCGCACGGCGCGCAGCTGCTCGGGCAGGCGCTGGATTCACTCAAACCCCTGCTGCCCGAAGCGGCGGCGCAACTGCTGCCCGCCTGAACCCGCAATCCCACGGAAGACACCCCCATGTGCGGCATCGTCGGCGTCATCTCCCAGGCGCCCGTCAACCAGCTGATCTACGACGCGCTGCTGCTGCTGCAGCACCGCGGGCAGGACGCCGCCGGCATCGTCACGATGCAGGGCACGCGCTGCTTCATGCACAAGGCGCGCGGCATGGTGCGCGACGTCTTCCGCACGCGCAACATGCGTTCGCTGCCGGGCAGCGTGGGCCTGGGCCAGGTGCGCTATCCCACCGCCGGCAATGCCTACAGCGAGGAAGAAGCGCAGCCCTTCTACGTCAACGCGCCGTTCGGCATCGTGCTCGTGCACAACGGCAACCTGACCAATGCGCCGGCGCTGAAGGCCGAACTGGTGCAGGTCGACCGCCGCCACATCAATACCGACAGCGACACCGAGGTGCTGATCAATATCCTGGCGCACGAGCTGCAGTTCGCCGCGCGCGACCTGCCGCTCACGCCGGTGGAAATCTTCAAGGCCGTGGCCGCCGTACACCGGCGCGTGAAGGGTTCGTATGCGGTGATCGCCCTCATCGCCGGCTTCGGCCTGCTGGCCTTCCGCGACCCCTTCGGCATCCGACCGCTGTGCTTCGGTGAAGGCGCTGCGGGCGACCAACCCGAAGGCCGTTCGGTGATGGTGGCCAGCGAATCGGTGGCGCTGGAAGGCACCGGCCACCGCATGGCGCGCGACGTGGCGCCCGGCGAGGCCGTCTTCATCGACCTGGAAGGCCACATCCACACCCGCCAGTGCGCGCTGGACCCCAAGCTCTACCCGTGCATGTTCGAATATGTCTACCTGGCGCGGCCCGACTCGGTGCTGGACGGCATTTCCGTCTACCACGCGCGGCTCAACCTGGGCGAGACGCTGGCGCAGCGTGTCGTCAGCACCATGCCGCCGAGCGAGATCGACGTCGTCATCCCCATCCCCGAAAGCAGCCGGCCCAGTGCCATGCAACTGGCACACCGCATCGGCAAGCCCTACCGCGAAGGCTTCGTGAAGAACCGCTACGTGGGCCGCACCTTCATCATGCCGGGGCAGGGTGTGCGCAAGAAGAGCGTGCGCCAGAAGCTCAACGCCATCGGCATGGAATTCAAGGGCCGCAACGTGCTGCTGGTGGACGACAGCATCGTGCGCGGCACCACCAGCAAGGAGATCGTGCAGATGGCGCGCGAGGCCGGCGCGCGCAAGGTCTACATGGCCAGCGCCGCGCCGCCGGTGCGATTCCCCAACGTCTACGGCATCGACATGCCGACCAAGGAAGAGCTGATCGCCCACAACCGCAGCCTGGAGGAGATCCGCGCCTATATCGGTGCCGACGCGCTGATCTACCAGGACGTGGACGCCATGAAGCGCGTCGTGGGCGCGCTCAACCCCAGGCTCGACGGCTTCGAGGCCAGCTGCTTCGACGGCATCTACATCACCGGTGACGTCAGCGCCGAGGACTTCGCGTCGATGGAACGGCAGCGCCGGCTGCAGTTCGACGAGGATGAGGGCGAAGCCGAGGACAGCCCGCGCTCGCGCCTGGCGCTGCAGGGCGCGGAGACCACGCCATGACGATTCCGCGTGTCGACCTGCCGCCCGGCGTGGGCCTGGACACGCTGGCCGTGCGCGAAGGCCTGCCGCGCACGCCCTGGGGTGAAAACTCCGAGGCGCTGTTCCTCACCAGTTCCTTCGTGCACCCCGACGCCGCCACCGCGGCGCGACGCTTCGCCAACGAGGAAGAGGCCTTCGTCTACAGCCGCTTCGGCAACCCCACGGTGACGATGATGGAGCGCCGGCTGGCGGCGATGGAAGGCACCAGCGGCTGCATCGGCACCGGCAGCGGCATGGCGGCGATCCTGATGCTGGTCATGGCCTTGCTCAAGGGCGGCGACCATGTCGTGTGCTCGCAAAGCGTCTTCGGCTCGACCATCCGCCTGCTGCAGGACTTCGCCAAGTTCGGCATCGAGACCAGCTTCGTGGCGCAGACCGACGTGGCGCAGTGGCGCGCGGCGATGCGGCCGTCGACGAAGCTGCTCTTCGCCGAGTCGCCCACCAACCCGCTGACCGAGGTCTGCGACATTGCCGCGCTGGCCGAGGTCGCCCACGCCGGTGGCGCGCTGCTGGCGGTGGACAACTGCTTCTGCAGCCCGGCGCTGCAGCAGCCGGTGAAGCTGGGCGCCGACCTCGTCATCCACAGCGGCACCAAGTATCTTGACGGCCAGGGCCGCGTCGTCGCCGGTGCGGTGTGCGGGCCGGCCGAGCTGATCGATTCGAAGTTCGTGCCGGTGATGCGCAGCGCCGGCATGAGCCTGTCGCCCTTCAATGCCTGGGTGGTGCTGAAGGGGCTGGAGACGCTGTCCATTCGCATGCAGGCGCAGAGCGCGCGGGCCTTGGCGCTGGCGCACTGGCTGCAGGAGCAGCCGGCCGTCGAGCGCGTCTACCACCCGGGCCTGGCATCGCATCCTCAGCATGCGCTGGCGATGGCGCAGCAGTCGGGTTGTGGCGGGGCGGTGGTGTCGTTCGTCGTCAAGGGCGAGCGGGCCGGGGCCTTCGCCACCATCGACGCCACGCGCATCTGCAGCATCACCGCCAACCTGGGCGATACCAAGACCACCATCACGCACCCGGCCAGCACCTCGCACGGGCGCTTGAGCGAAGCGCAGCGCCAGGCGGCCGGCATCACGCAGGGCCTGATCCGCGTTGCGGTGGGGCTGGAGGACATTGCCGATATCCAGGCCGATCTTGCGCGTGGCCTGGCCGGCCTGGCCTGAGCAGCAAAAGAAGATGACCCCCGTCCGCACTCGCATCGCCCCTTCGCCCACCGGCTATCTGCACCTGGGCACGGCACGCACGGCGCTTTATTCCTGGGCTTACGCGCGCCACCATGGCGGCAGCTTCGTGCTGCGCATCGAAGATACCGACGTCGCGCGCTCCACGCCGGAAGCGGTCGAGCAGATCCTGGACGCCATGGCCTGGCTGGGACTGGACCACGACGAGGGCCCGTTTTTCCAGATGCAGCGCCTGGCGCGCTACCACGAGGTGGTCGAGCAGATGATCGCCGCCGGAACCGCCTACCGCTGCTGGTGCACGCCCGACGAGTTGGACGCCATGCGCGAAGCCCAGCGCGCGCGCGGCGAGAAGACGCGCTACGACGGCCGCTGGCGCCCCGCGCCGGGCAAGCGGCTGCCGCCGGTGCCGGCGGGCGTGCAGCCGGTGGTGCGCTTGGCCAACCCGCCGCACGGCCTGGTGAGCTGGGACGACCTGGTGAAGGGCCCGATCAGCATCAGCAACGAGGAGATCGACGACCTCATCATCCTGCGCCCGGCGCCGGCCGGCGCCAGCGACGAGGCCGTGGCGCTGGGCGTGCCGACCTACAACTTCGCCGTCGTCGTGGATGACTGGGACATGGGGATCAGCCACGTCTTTCGCGGCGACGAGCACATCAACAACACGCCCTGGCAGATCAATATCTTCCGCGCCCTGGGCGTGCCGCTGCCGCGCTTCGGCCATTGCCCCATCATCCTGGGCGACGACGGCCAGAAGCTTTCCAAGCGCCGCGGAGCCGTCAGCGTCACCGCCTACCGCGACGCCGGCTACCTGCCCGAGGCCATGCTCAACTACCTGGCGCGGCTGGGCTGGAGCCACGGCGACGAGGAACTCTTCACGCTGCAGCAGATGGTGCAGTGGTTCGACGGCAGCCACCTCGCGAAGAGTCCCGCGCAATGGGACCCGGCCAAGCTGGCCTGGGTCAACGCGCACTACATCAAACAGGCCGATGACGCGCGGCTGGCGGGCCTGGTGCAGCAGCAGTTGTCCGGTCGCAATGTGGGCAACGCGGAAGTGGCCGACCTGGACCTGCTGGCCCGCGCCAGCGCACTGTTCAAGGACCGCTGCAGCACGGTGGCCGAACTGGCCGACTGGGTGGAGATGATCTTCGTGCCGGTGGCGCCCAGCGAGGCCGACCTGGCGGCGCATGTCACGGGCGGCGTGCGTCCGGCCTTGCGCAGCCTGCGTGACCGCCTGGCCACCATCGACTGGGACAAGCCGACCATCGCCGCGGCGTTGAAGGAGACTCTGGCCGCGCACCAGCTGAAGATGCCGCAGCTGGCACCGGGGCTGCGCGTGCTGGTCTGTGGCCGCGCGCAGACGCCGTCCATCGACGCCGTGCTGGCACTTTTTCCACGCGCCACGGTGCTAGCCCGTTTGCAGCACCTTTGATCTGTGGCTTATACTCTTTGGCTCGATTGAACAGCGCCTGGTTTGAACAGAACCGAGTTCTTGGAAAACACGGGGGTATAGCTCAGCTGGGAGAGCGCTTGCATGGCATGCAAGAGGTCAGCGGTTCGATCCCGCTTACCTCCACCAAACAAGCGCTGTTCAGGAGAAAATGAAGTCCTTGAGTCCCCTTCGTCTAGAGGCCCAGGACACCACCCTTTCACGGTGATTACAGGGGTTCGAATCCCCTAGGGGACGCCAAGCTTGCTTGGCCAGGTCGGGCAGTGCCTGGAGCCGAAAGGCCCGCAAAGCTGCCTCTGGAGTGGTAGTTCAGTTGGTTAGAATACCGGCCTGTCACGCCGGGGGTCGCGGGTTCGAGTCCCGTCCACTCCGCCAACGTTTCAAAGCCCCAGAATGACCGGTCGACACAGCGCCCGGCCGCTCTGGGGTTTTTTGCGTTCTACCCACCCGGCAGGCTGCAGGGATGTCGATGCGTTGATCACGCGGCCCACCCAAGGCCCGGGTGTCGGTTTCGGGCAGCCCGACGGCGGGCGGGGCGCCGCCGTGCCGCGGTGGCGGTCAGCGAAGCGGGCGCCGGCGCCGGGTTCGACGCGCTCAGGGTGGCCGCAGGACGGCCGATATCCCTACGACCCGCCCGCACGTCAGGTCCCCATCGCCCCTGTCCCATGCTGAAGAAGATCGCCGTCAGACAGCTCCGCATCGGCATGCACCTGCACAAGCTGGAAGGTGCCTGGACCGACCACCCGTTCTGGCGCGCGCGCTTCGTCATCGACAATGTGGCCGCACTGCGGCAACTGCACGAGTGTCCGATCAGCGAGTGCTGGATCGACACCCGGCTGGGGCTGGACGTGGCCGATGCGGTCGAGCCCGACGCCGCGGCGGCCGCGCCGCCGGCGCGATGGGCGGCTGGCGAACGCGTTGCCGAGCCATCGCGCGACCCGACGCCGGCCGCCGCGACACTTGCCGCGGGCGACGAGGTGCAGCGTGCCGCCGCCATCTGCCGGCGCGGCCGCGAAGCAGTGGTGGCCATGTTCCACGAGGCCCGCATGGGCCGCACCGTCGACGCCGAGGGCTGCCTGCCGCTGGTGGAGGAAATCTCGCGCTCGGTGTCGCGCAACCCCGACGCGCTGGTCAGCCTGGCGCGGCTGAAGACGCAGGACAACTACAGCTACATGCATTCGGTGGCTGTATGCGCACTGATGGTGGCGCTGGGCCGCACGCTGGGCCTGGACGAGGCGGCCTGCCGTGCCGCCGGCCTGGCCGGGCTGATGCACGACGTGGGCAAGGCGGTGATGCCGCTGGAGGTGCTGAACAAGCCGGGCAAGCTGACGGACCAGGAGTTCGAGGTCATCCGCAGCCATCCCGAGCGCGGCCACGCGCTGCTGCAGGAAGGCCGCGGTGCCACGCCCGAGATGCTGGACGTGGTGCTGCACCATCACGAGCGCATGGACGGCACCGGCTACCCGGGGCGCATCAGCGGCGCAGACTTCACGCCGCTGGCGCGCATGGGTGCCATCTGCGACGTCTACGATGCCATCACCTCCAACCGCCCTTACAAGGCGGGCTGGGATCCGGCGCAGTCGATCGCCCGCATGGCCGGCTGGAAGGGGCACTTCGACCCCGCGTTGTTCGGTGCCTTCGTGCAGAGCCTGGGCATCTATCCCACCGGCTCGGTGGTGCGGCTGGAATCGGGCAGGCTGGCAGTGGTCATCGAGCAGAACCCCGGGCATCTGGTGGCGCCGGTGGTCAAGGTTTTCTACTCGTCACGCAAGGAAATGCCGATCGCGCCCGTGCGGTTTGATCTTTCGCGGCCGGGCAGCGGCGACCGCATCGTTGGCCGAGAGGCCGGCGGCGCGGCGAAATTCCCGCACCTGAACGAACTCTGGGTCGACGCCGGCATCCTGGCGCAGATACCCTGCTGAATCGCGCTGTCCCGCGGATGCCGGGTCGCCGCATCATGCCGGCATCACGCCGGCATCACGTGGGCTTCAGCGCGTCGCCCGTCGCCGCACGGCTTCGACATAGGTCTGCCCGTCGGGGGGCAGGCCACTGCGCTGCGAAGACCAGATCATCTCGCCCAGGCATTCCATCACCTCGTGGTGGGCTTCGTGCAGCGAGCCGTGGCGTGTGGCCAGCCTTTGCACCGCCTGGCGGATGCCGATGGGCTGGTCGATGCCCACCTGCTCCTCGATGGTGAGGTGCATGGCCAGGTGCAGGAAGGGGTTGCTCCGGCCCGCTTCCACCGGGTACCGTGCCTGCAGGGCGGCCGCCGCGTCGGCCAGTTCGGGGTGGTATTCGGGATGCTCGGCGATCCAGCGCGCGGCGATCGAACTCATCGGGTCCAGGGCTGCGCCGGCGCGCTGGCCGGCATAGGCGGCGCAGAAGAATCGCCTCACGTCGGACTGGTTGGGCTGGAACATCCGAGAATTGTCTTCTTCCGCGTTGCGACCAGTTCCCTTGTGCCATGAATCCCACCCCAGTCACCACGGCCCGACTCTTCACCGAAGCCCGCACCCAGAACGGCTACCTGGACCGGCCCGTCCCCGACGAGCGCTTGCGCGAACTTTTCGACTTGCTGAAGTGGGGCCCGACCTCGGCCAACAGCAGCCCGGCGCGGTTTGTCTTCGTGCGCAGTGCCCAGGCCAAGGCCCGGCTGCTGGACTGCATGAGTCCGGGCAACCAGCAGAAGGTGCGCGAAGCCCCCGTGACGGTGATCATCGGCATGGACATGGCCTTCCACGAACAGCTGCCCAAGCTGTTTCCGCACACCGACGCGCGTTCATGGTTCGCCGGCAAGCCCGAACTCATCGCCACCACCGCCATGCGCAATTCCAGCCTGCAGGGTGCGTATCTGATGCTGGCCGCGCGCGCGCTGGGCCTGGACTGCGGCCCGATGAGCGGCTTCGACGCCGAGAAGATGGACGCCGCCTTCTGGGCCGACACCACGGTGCGCACCAATTTCGTCTGCACGCTGGGCACGGGCGACCCGGCCAGGCTGATGCCGCGCAGCCCGCGCCTGTCGTTCGACGAGGCCTGCCGGCTTGCCTGACCCGGCCGTCCGGCGCGGGCTGAAGTCGCGCGCCACGGCAGGGCGCTACCATCGGCGCCCAGGTGCCGCAACAGGCACCGCGAGGAGTCTTCATGCCCGTGATCGTGGTCGCCAACCCCAAGGGCGGCGTCGGCAAGAGCACGCTGGCCACCAATATCGCCGGCTGCCTGGCCGCCACCGGCCATGCGGTGATGCTGGGCGACGTGGACCGGCAGCAGTCGGCGCGCCAGTGGCTGGCCTTGCGGCCGCCGCAGCTGCCGGCCATCAGCGGCTGGGACGTGGCCGGCAACGATATCGTCAAACCGCCCAAGGGCACCACGCACGTGGTGCTGGACACGCCGGCCGGTCTGCACGGCAAGCGGCTGGACGCGGTGATGCGCATCGCCGACCGCATCCTCATTCCGCTGCAGCCCAGCCTGTTCGACATCCAGGCCACACACGCCTTCGTGCTGGCGCTGCGTGAGCACCGCCGCGCCGGCGAGGTGCAGCTGGGCCTGGTGGGCATGCGCGTGCGCGAACACACGCGCGCCAACGAGCAGCTGCACCACTACCTGTCCACGGTGCCGGTGCCGGTGGTGGGCTGGCTGCGCGACACGCAGAACTATGTGCAGCTGGCGGCGCGCGGGCTGACGCTGTGGGACGTGGCGCCGAGCCGCGTCGAGCGCGACCTGGAGCAATGGGCGCCGCTGGTGGCGTGGGCGCGGCGATGAAGCACTACGCGCATCTGGCCGACCTGCAGGCCCTGGTGGGGCAGGAAATCGGCCACAGCGACTGGCTGGTGGTGGACCAGGAGCGCATCGATCTCTTCGCCCGCGCCACCGGCGACCACCAGTGGATCCACATCGACCCGGAGCGCGCCGCCGCCGGCCCCTTCGGTGCCACGGTGGCGCACGGCTTTCTCACGCTGAGTCTGCTGCCGGTGCTGTTCCAGACCGGATTCGCCATCGACGACGTGCGAATGGGCGTCAACTACGGCCTGAACCGCGTGCGCTTCCCGACCCCGGTGCACGCCGGCAGCCGGGTGCGCGGTCGCTTCAGGTTGCGCGACTACGAGTCGCTGCCGGGCGGCGCGCAACTCACCGTCGAAAGCGTCGTCGAGCTCGAGGGTTCGGACAAGCCCGCCTGCGTGGCCGAGTCGGTGTCGCGGCGCTACGTGTAGCGTCGGACGTCCGACACCCCCAAGGTGGGGTGCCGCACGCGCCGCGACCCTGGAACAGAATGCATCGGTTGCAAACGGCGGGAGGCCGAGCGTGGAGACGACATGAAAGTGCTGTTGATCGACGATCACCCGCTCATCCTGGCCGCGTTGCAGGCGGTGATCCAGAGCATCGGCAGCGGCGTCACGGTGGTCGGTGTCGACAGCGCGGCCGGCGCGCGCGCCACCTTGCGCGGCGATCCTGAATACGACCTCGTGCTGCTCGACCTGGCCCTGGGCGACGCCGACGGCTTCGACCTGCTGGCCGAGTTCCGCCAGGCCTACCCGGCGGTGCCGGTGGTGGTGGTTTCGGCGTCGGACCGGGCCAGCGACGTCATCCGCGCCATCGACCTGGGCGCCATGGGTTTCGTGCCCAAGCGCTCGTCGCAGGGCGAACTGCACGAGGCGCTGCGCATGGTGATGGCGGGGTCGATGTACGTGCCGCCATCGATGCTGGGGCTGGACTTCTCGCCCGGCGGCCGCAGCGGCGGCGACGCCGTGCCCGAAGTGATGCGGACAGCGGGCGGACCCGCCGGCGCCGCGGTCGAAGCGGCCCCGCTGGGCGCGGCGGCGCAGCCCGAGCCGCACCAGAAGCTGCCGTCGATCGACGACGTGGGCCTGACGCCGCGCCAGGCCGAAGTGCTTTCGCTGCTGCTGCAGGGGCTGCCCAACAAGCTCATCGCGCGCCAGCTCAACCTGTCGGTGGAAACCGTCAAGGACCATGTGGCCGCGGTGCTGCGCGCTTTAGGCGTGAGCTCGCGCACGCAGGCCGTGCTGGCGGTGAGCCAGATGACGCAGGGCCAGGGTGGCTTCTTCGCACGGCGGCCGGCGCAGCGCTAGTGCTGCGCTAGTGCTGCGCTAACGCTGCGCTGGCCGCCGTCGGCACGACTTTCGCTTCGTCGGCCCGTCCTTCACCGCTGGGCGCCTTTCGCATGGAACCGCACCGCCTCGCCACTGCGCGCGCCGACCCCACCCTGAAGCGCCCGCTGCGCGGCCTGGTGCGCTGGTCGGCCGGCAGCGGCATCGACCACATGCGCGCCCTCTATGTGCAGACGCCGGCGACGCTGGTCGGCTATCTGCTGGCCATCGGTGTCGTGACCGCGGTGTATGCGCCGCTGGCCGAGACCTGGCGCCTGCGGGGCTGGCTGGGGGCGGTGACGGCACTGTGGGTGCTGCGGCTGCTGCACTACCTGCGCTACCTGCGCGAACCCGCGGCCGACGAGGCCCGGCTGCTGGCCTGGCGGCGCAGCTGGCGCGTGCTCGTGGTGTTGCAGGGCAGCATGTGGGGCATCGCCGTGTGGCTGTTCTGGGGGCTGGGCACGCCTTACGACAAGATCGCGCTGATCCTCGTCGTCTACGGCATCTGCGTCAGCTCGGTGCAGTTGCTGGCCACGCAGGCCTGGGTCTTTCTGTCGTTCATCAGCCTCGTGCTCACGCCGACGATCGTGCGCATTGCCAGCGACGGCAGCCAGAGCGGCCATCTGACCCTGGCGGTGATCGTGGCCATCCTGTTCATGGCCACGGTACTGATGGCGCGCACCCACCTCACCGCGCTGGGCCAGGCCATCACGCTCAAGGAGCGCACCGACCAGCTGGCGGCCCAGCTGCGCACGGAGATGGCCGCCGCCGAAGAGGCGCGGCGCGTGGCCGACGAGGCCCGCCGCGCCGCCGAAGCCGCCAACCGCGCCAAGACACAGTTCTTCGCCGCCGCCAGTCACGACCTGCGTCAGCCGCTGCATGCCATGGGGCTGTTCGCCGAGGCGCTGCGCCAGCGCAGCCACGACCCCGAGGTGGCCTCACTGGTGAACAGCATCAACGAATCGGTCGACGCGCTGGAGGGCCTGTTCGGCGAGCTGCTCGACATCACCCGCATCGACACCGGCGGCGTCGACGTGAATCCTGCGCCGCTGCGCATGCGCGAACTCTTCGCCAGGCTTCGGCTGCACTTCGAGCCCATCGCTTTCGAGAAGGGGCTGATGCTGTCGTTCCGCGGCGAGCGGCACGTGGCGCAGGCCGACCCGGTGCTGCTGGAGCGCGTGCTGCGCAATCTCGTCAGCAACGCCATCCGCTATACCGACGACGGCGGCGTGCTGGTGAGCTGCCGCCTGCGCAAGCGCCCGGGCGGCGACAGGCTGCTGCTGCAGGTGTGGGACAGCGGCATCGGCATCGCCGAAGCCAGCCTGCCGCGCATCTGGGACGAATTCTTCCAGGCCCAGAGCCACCGGCCGCTGCAGGCGCACCACCGCAAGGGCCTGGGACTGGGACTGGCCATCGTGAAACGTCTGGCGGGGCTGATGGAGGCGCCGATCGACGTGCGCTCGCGCGCCGGCCACGGCACGGTGTTTTCCCTCGAGGTGCCGGTGGGCAAGGCGCCGCGCAGCTTCGAGCCCGCGGCAGCCGGTGCGCGCGTGCCGATCGGCTTGACGCTGCAGGGTTGCTTCTTCGTCGTCGTCGAGGACGAGGCCGCCGTGCGTGAAGGCCTGGTCGTGCTGCTGCAGGCCTGGGGCGCGCGCGTGGCGGCCTTCGACAGCGTGGAGGCGGTGCGTGCCTGGGTCGGCGCGCCCGAGGGCGTTGGCCACGAGCCGCCCGAGAAGCCCGACCTGCTGCTGGTGGACTACCGCCTGCCGCAGGGCCTGACCGGCATCGACGCGCTGACCGCCCTGCGTGCGCACTGGCCGGGCCAGCGCCTGCCGGCGATCATGATCACCGGCAGCAGCCTGGGCGGCCACGAGGACGAGGCCACGACCCACGACTACCACCTGCTCATCAAGCCGGTGCTGCCGAACAAGCTGCGCGCCATGATCGCCTTCAAGCTGGGCCTGCGGACGCAGGAAACCCACGCCTGAGGCGTTGGCGCCCCGGGCGCGGCCCGGCGGCGCCGACGGCCGGCCGCTACACTGTCGATGGTCCGCTCGGAACCCCTATGTTCAGCCGCCTGCGTGAAGACATCGCCTGCATCCTGGAACGCGACCCCGCGGCGCGTTCCACGTGGGAGGTGCTGACCTGTTACCCGGGCCTGCACGCGCTGGTGCTGCACCGCCGCGCGCACTGGTGCTGGCAGCGCGGCTGGCACTGGCTGGCGCGCTTCATCTCGCACCTGGGGCGCTTCTTCACCGGCATCGAGATCCACCCCGGCGCCACCATCGGACAGCGCGTCTTCATCGACCACGGCATGGGCGTGGTCGTGGGCGAAACGGCCGAGATCGGCGACGGCTGCACCATCTACCAGGGTGTCACGCTGGGTGGCACGTCGCTGGCCAAGGGGGCCAAGCGGCACCCGACGCTGGGCCGCAACGTCATCGTCGGCGCCAATTCGCAGGTGCTGGGCGGCTTCACGGTGGGCGACGGCGCGCGCATCGGCTCCAGCGCGGTGGTCGTCAAGCCGGTGCCGCCGGGGGCCACGGCAGTGGGCAACCCGGCGCGCATCATCCACGCCGAAGCCGAAGCGGCACGCGAGGCTGCGGCGGCGAAGATGGGCTTCTCGGCCTACGGCGTGACCCAGGGCGACGATCCGGTATCGCAGGCCATGAAAGGCCTGATCGACAACGCTTCGGGCCACGAACACCAGATCGCGCTGCTGTGGCAGGCGATCGAGAAGCTCTCGTCGCGGTCGCGCGAACTGCCGGCCGGCGAGTGCGTGCCCGACGACGCGCACACCACCGAGACCTTCGACGCCGAGCGGCTGAACCGGCTCGTCAAGTAGCCGGCGCTTGCGGCTGGTGGTTCAGGCCGGTGCCGGTCGCACGCGCACGGCCGACTTGGGCCGGAACGCCTTGCACACGGCGTCGTCGGTTTCCAGGTACGGGCCGCCGATGAGGTCGATGCAGTAAGGCACCGCGGCAAAGATGCCGGGCACCGGTGGTGTGGCCTTCGGCAGCCCTTCCAGCGTCTCGGCGATCGCCTTCGGCTGCCCCGGCAGGTTGATGATCAGCGCCCGACCGCGAATCACCGCCACCTGCCGCGACAGGATCGCCGTGGGCACGAAGGCCAGCGAGATCTGGCGCATCTGCTCGCCGAAGCCTGGCATCACCTTGTGCGCCACCGCCAGCGTGGCCTCGGGCGTGACGTCGCGCGGCGCCGGCCCGGTGCCGCCGGTGGTGAGCACGAGGTCGCAGCGCATGTCGTCGACCAGTTCGCGCAAGCAGTCGCTGATGCGGGCTTCTTCGTCCGGGATCAGCCGTTCGTGCCACACGACCGGATTGCGCAGCGCGCGTGCCAGCCAGTCGCGCAGCGAGGGCAGGCCCTGGTCGGCATAGACGCCACTGGAGGCGCGGTCGCTCACCGAGACCAGGCCGATAGTCACGCGTTCAGGCAGGGGCGGAAGTTCGTTCATGGCTGAGCATGGGTTTGATGAACTGGAACAGTTCGCGAAAGCTCTTCGGCTGCCGCGCCTCGGGGGGCAGCGCGGCGGCGTCGCGGCGCGCGGCGCGCACCAGGCTGCGCAACTGCTGGGTGTCGGTCTCGGGGTGGGCCTGCTGCCAGCGCGTCAGGGCGTCGTCACCGGCGATCAGCTCGGCGCGCCAGCGCTCGGCCTCGTGCAGCGCCAGCGTCTCCCTGGCGCTGCCCAAGGTGGCCGCGGCCACGGCTTCGCGCAGCGCGGCTTCGTCGGCGCTGCGCATCAGCTTGCCCACGTACTGCAACTGGCGGCGCCGGCCCTCGTGCGACTTCGTGTGGCGGAATTCGGCGATCGCGCTGCGCAAGGCCTCGGGCATGTCGATGGTGGCGAAGCGCTCGGCCGAGAGCTCAGACAGCGCCAGGCCCAGGGTCTGCAAGGCCTGCGACTGCTGCTTGAGCTGCGTCTTGCTCGGACGGCTCTGCGCGGCGGCATCATCGTCTTTGCCCGAAAGGTCGCCGTAGTGGATGTCGGTGCCGCGGTGCGGTGCGGCGCGTCGGGCCATGGGGTCGGGTGCGGCAAGCCGCGAAAATGGGGTGGGCCAGTATCATAAGTGTCGTTTACCACCCACGTTGCACGCCAGCGCCCACGATGACCGCCCACCGCGCCGAACCCGGTTTTGCCTACCGCACCGAACAGTTCCAGCAGATCGTCGAGGACAGCCTGGCCCTGGCGCGCCAGCTCGGTGCCAGCGACGCCGGCGCCGAGGCCTCCGAAGGCGTGGGCCTGTCGGTTTCTGTGCGCATGGGCGAACTGGAGAACGTGGAACGCAACCGCGACAAGTCGCTCGGCGTGAGCGTCTACCTGGGCCAGCGCCGCGGCAACGCCAGCACCTCCGACTTCTCGCCCGCCGCCATCCGCCAGACGGTGCAGGCGGCCTACGACATCGCCCGCTTCACGGCCGAGGACCCGGCTGCCGGCCCGCCCGACGCCGAAGACCTGGCCACGCCCGAGGACGCGGCGCGCGACCTCGACCTGTTCCACCCCTGGGCCATCGACGCCGCTGCGGCGGCCGAGATCGCCCAGCGCTGCGAAGCGGCAGCGTTGGGCGTGGACAAGCGCATCACCAATTCCGAAGGTGCCGGCGTGTCGGCGCAGCAGGCGCATTTCTGGGCCGGCAATACACGCGGCTTTCGCGGCGGCTATGCGAGTTCGCGGCATTATGTCTCGGTGTCGCCGATCGCCGGCCGCGGCAAGGCCATGCAGCGCGATGCCTGGTACAGCTCCATGCGCGACGCGGCCGACCTGGCCGCACCCGAGGCCGTGGGCCGCTACGCCGCCGAGCGTGCGCTCTCAAGGCTGAAGTCGCGCCGAGTGACCACGGCCGAGGTGCCGGTGCTGTTCGAGTCGACCGTGGCTGCGGGGCTGCTCGGCGCCTTCGTGCAGGCCACGTCGGGCGGTGCGCTCTACCGCAAGGCCAGCTTCCTGGTCGACTGCCTGGGACAGGCCGTGCTGGCCCCGCACGTGGACATCCGTGAAGACCCCCACCGGCCCAAGGGCAAGGGCAGCGCGCCCTTCGACGACGAAGGCGTGCGCACGCGGCCGCGCACCGTGGTGCAAGGCGGCATCGTGCAAGGCTACTTCCTTTCCAGCTACTCCGCGCGCAAGCTCGGCATGAAGACCACCGGCCACGCCGGCGGGTCGCAGAACCTGTCCATGACGAGCCGCCGCACGCGGCCCGGCGACGACCTGCCCGCCATGCTGCGCAAGCTGGGCCGCGGCCTCTTCGTCACCGAACTGATGGGGCAGGGAGTGAACTACGTCACCGGCGACTATTCGCGCGGCGCAGCCGGTTACTGGGTCGAGGGCGGGCAGATCGTGCATCCGGTGCACGAGGTCACCATCGCCGGCCACCTGCGCGACATGTTCAAGGGCATCACGGCCGTCGGCGCCGACGTCTACACGCAGGGCAGCAAGAGCGTCGGCTCGGTGCTCGTGCGGCGCATGAAGCTGGCCGGCGCCTGAACACGACCTCGGGTTGACCCTGTTTTCGCGCACCCTGGCGGTTGCGTTGAACATCAAAATGCGGGCCGTCTTCGCCTGAGCCGGGTGGTCTCCATCGAAGCGGGTAAACCCGCCCGAGTGGGGGCGGTGCCGACTCCTAGAATTCTGCGGTGCGTTTTCTACCCTTCACCACTGTTTTGTACAGGAGACATTCATGGAGCGTCGTTCATTTGTTCAAGGTGCCGGTCTGGCTGGCGTGCTGGCCGCAGGCGTGGCACCGGCCGTGGTGCATGCGCAAGCCAACATCCGCTGGCGCCTGGCCTCGAGTTTCCCGAAGTCTCTCGACACGATCTACGGTGCCGCCGACGTGTTCTCGAAGCTGGTCAGTTCGATGTCCGGCGGCAAGTTTCAGATCAGCGTGGCCACGCCGGGAGAAATCGTGCCGGCCTTCGGCGTGCTCGACGCGGTGCAGGCCGCCACGGTCGAGATGGCGCATACCGCGCCGTACTATTTTTTCGGCAAGGACCCGACCTTCGCTTTAGGCTGCGCCATCCCCTTCGGCCTGAACTCGCGGCAGATGACGGCCTGGATGTTCGACGGCAACGGCCTCAAGCTGACGCGCGAGTTCTACGCCAACTTCAACATCATCAACTTCCCCGGCGGCAACACCGGTGCCCAGATGGGGGGCTGGTGGCGCAAGGAAATCAAGTCGCTGGCCGACTTGAAGGGGCAGAAATTCCGCACCGGCGGATTCGGCGGCGTGATCATGGGCCGCATCGGCGCCATTCCGCAGAACATCCCCGGTGGCGAGATCTACCAGTCGCTGGAAAAGGGCACCATCGACTCCGCCGAGTGGATCGGCCCCTACGACGACGAGAAGCTCGGCTTCAACAAGGTGGCGCCGTTCTATGCCTACCCGGGCTTCTGGGAAGGCGGCCCGCAGCTTGATTTCTACATCAATACCAAGGCTTACGAAGGCCTGTCGGCCGAGTACAAGTCCATCATCGACGCCGCGACGGGCTATGCCCACGTCGAGATGCAGGCCCGCTACGACTCGCGCAATCCGGCCGCGCTGAAGCGACTGGTGGCCGGCGGCACGAAGCTGTTCCGCTTCCCGAAAGAAGTCATGGACGCGGCCTTCAAGGAAGCGATGGCCGAGTACAGCGACCTGAGCGCCAAGAACCCGGCATGGAAGAAGATCTACGAGGACTACTCGGCGTTCCGTCGTGACCAGAATCTGTGGTTCCGCTTCACCGAAGCCAGCTTCGACGACTTCATGCAGCAACAGAAGCTGTAAGCAGGCCCGGCGCCATCCGGCGCCGGACACGCCTCGTCCAGCAACGAAAAAAGGGCCCCGCGATGCGGGGCCTTTTTTTGCTGAGCCGACGCGGTTCACGGCGCGCCGGCCGGGGTTACTTCTTCTCGTCCTTCACGGCGTCGAGCAGGCCCTTCATCGGGTCTTCCTCGGCCTGGCCTCCCGGCGCCGAAGCGCCGGGCTCCGCGCCCTGCTCGGCTTGCCGATCGTCGGCCTGCAATTGCTCCAATGCCGCATCGGCGTCGATGGCAGGTCCCTTCGACTCCAGGCTTCCCGCGACGAGGTTCGGAAAGAGCACCACCGCCGAGACCATGATCGCCTGCAGGATGATGAACGCGATCGATCCCTTGTAGATCTGGGTCGTGGTCACGGCCGGGATGCGCTCTTTCGTGATGCGGTCGTTGTAGTCTTCCCTGGCGGCCACGCTGCGCAGGTAGAACAGCGCGAAGCCGAAGGGCGGCGTCAGGAACGAGGTCTGCAGATTCATGGCGATGATGACGCCGAACCAGACCATCACCATTTGCGGCGCCATGTCGGGCACCAGCTCCGGCAGGATTTTCTCGGCCACCGGCGCCAGGATCGGAATGACGATGAAGGCGATCTCGAAGAAGTCGATGAACATGCCCAGGATGAAGACCAGGATGTTGACGACGATGAGGAAGCCCATTGCGCCGCCGGGCAGTTTGTCGAACAGGTGCTCGACCCAGATGTGGCCGTCGGCGGCATTGAAGGTGAAGCTGAAGACGGTGGAGCCGATCAAGATGAACAGCACGAACGTCGCCAGCTTGGCCGTGCTGTCCAGCGCCTGTTTCATCAGCTTCATGCTCAGCTGACCGCGCGCGGTGGCCATGATCAACGCGCCCACGGCGCCCATCGCGCCGCCTTCGGTGGGCGTGGCCACGCCCAGGAAGATGGTGCCCAGCACCAGGAAGATCAGCACCAGCGGCGGAATCAACACGAAAGTGACCTGCTGCGCCAGCCTGGACAGCAGGCCGAATTTGAGCGCCCGGTCGGCCAGCGCCAGCACCAGCGCCAGCAGCGATGCGACGGTCATCGACAGGATGAAGATCTCGTCGCCGGCCGCCGGGGTCATGCGGCCGGTCCACGCGGTGATCATCTGGCTGTGGAACTGGGACCAGACCCAGCCGGCGACCGCGCAAACGGCGAACAGCGCGAGCAGCGATTTGTGGCCGCTGGCACCGTTGCTTTCGCGGTAGATGCGGGCTTCGGCCGGCAGCGCCGGCATCCACGCCGGCTTGAAGATGGCCACGCCGACGACGAACAGCAGGTACACCCCGACCAGCAGCAGACCCGGCACCAAGGCGCCCGCATACATGTCGCCGACCGAGCGGCCGAGCTGGTCGGCCAGCACGATGAGCACCAGCGACGGCGGCAGCGCCTGCGCCAGCGTGCCGCTGGCGGTGATGGCGCCGGTGGCGATGGTGCGGTTGTAGCCATAGCGCAGCATGATGGGCAGCGAGATCAGGCCCATCGAGATCACCGCTGCGGCCACCACGCCCGTGGTGGCGGCCAGCAGCGCGCCGACCAGGATCACCGCCACGGCAAGCCCACCGCGCAGTGGACCGAAGACCTGTCCCACGGTCTCCAGCAGGTCCTCGGCCATGCCCGAGCGTTCGAGGATGATGCCCATGAAGGTGAAGAAGGGGATCGCCAGCAGCGTGTCGTTCTGCATGATGCCGAGCACCCGCAAGGGCAGGGCGCTGAACATGTTGGACGGGAACAACCCGACCTCCATGCCGATGAAACCCATGAAGAGCCCGGTGGCCGCCAGCCCGAAGGCCACCGGGATGCCGGTGAGAAGGAAGCAGAACAGGCTCCCGAACATCAACGGCACGAAGTTCTGGGCGATGAAAGCGGTCATGATTTGCTTCCCTGTGCCTGTGCCTGTGCCTGTGCCTGTGCCTGTGCCTGCGCCAGCGTCTTGGCCTCGGCCTCGGCGGCCAGT
Source organism: Rubrivivax sp. (assembly GCA_034522875.1). Classification (GTDB taxonomy): domain Bacteria; phylum Pseudomonadota; class Gammaproteobacteria; order Burkholderiales; family Burkholderiaceae_C; genus Rubrivivax. The sequence goes on from JAXHKY010000023.1 coordinate 69,372, forward strand.
TCCTCGATCAGCAGTTGCTCGGCAGACTTTTCCTCGACGACCGAGAAGGGTTCGTCGCGCGCACCGGTCAGGAAGGCCAGGCGCTTGATGAGTTCGGAGACGCTCTGCAGCATCAGGACCAGGAAGCCGACCGGGATCAGCAATATCACCGGCCAGCGGATCAGTCCGCCGGCATTCGAGCTCATCTCACCCGAGACCCAGGCGCGCTCGAAGACGGGCCAGCCGAGGTTCATGAGGATCAGGCACAGCGGAATCACGAAGACCACGATGCCCACTGCGTCGATGATGGCGTTGGTGCGCCTGGACAGCTTGCTCGAGATGAAGTCGATGCGCACGTGCGCGTTGCGAAGGAAGACGTAGCCCGAACCCAGCATGAAGACGGCCGAGAACAGGTACCACTGGATCTCGAGATAGGCGTTGGAGCCGATGTCGAACGCTTTGCGCATGATGGCGTTGCCGGCGCTGATGACCACGGCGGCGAGGATCAGCCACATCACGAGCTTGCCTATGGCCTCGTTGAGCGCGTCGATCGCGCCGGACAGTTTGAGCAGGGCTTGCAACGGGAGACTCCTCGGCCGACGGACACGGCGCGATTCTAGGCAGAGCGCTTGCGCCGCAAGCTAGTGTTTCCCTCAGCGCGCCCTGTGGCAGACCCTGAAGCGGGCTGCGCGCTCAGCTCGACTGCGCCAGCGCGAACAGCCGCGCCGAGCGCGCGCCCGAGCGGCAGAACATGAGCAGCGGGCGCGGCAGTTCCTGCAGCAACTGCGCCATGGCGGCGGCCTCTTCGGGCGACTGGTAGGCGCCACTCACCGGCAGGAAGCGGTATTCCAGGCCGGCGGCCAGGGCCGCGGCCTCGATCTGTGCATTGGTCGGCTGGGCCGGGCCTTCCTCGAAGTCGGGCCGGTTGTTGACGACCGCGCGGAAACCGGCGCGCGCCGCCTCGGCCATGGCCGCGGGCGTGAGCTGGGGCGCCACGCACACGTCGTCGGCGATGGCGCGCAGGGGCAGGGCGTGGGCATGGTGCATGGCGTGCCGCCTACTTCGACAAGGCCTGCTTGACCGCCGCTGACACCCCCGCCATCTCGGCCTTGCCGGCGAGCCGGGTCTTGGCTGCAGCCATGACACGGCCCATGTCGCCGGGACCGGCGGCGCCCAGTTCAGCGACCAGGTTCGCCACTTCGGCAGCGACCTCGTCGGCGCCCAGCCGCTGCGGCAGGTAGGCCTGCAGCACCTGGATCTCGGCGCTTTCCTTGTCGGCCAGGTCGGCTCGTCCACCCTGCTGGAAGGCGGCAACGGAGTCCTTGCGCTGCTTGATGAGCTTGTCCACGAGGCCGACCACGGCGTTGTCGTCGAGCACGATGCGCTCGTCCACTTCGCGCTGCTTGCAGGCCGCCAGCAGCATGCGGATGACCGACAGGCGCGCGCTGTCGCGCGAGCGCATGGCGGACTTCATGTCTTCGGTGATGCGGTCCTTGAGCGTGCTCATGTCACTGCCTTGCCAGGAAAACCAATGAAAGAAGCCCGCTGCGGCGTGCCGCGCGGGCTGCAGAGATCCGAAAGCGTCGCCGGTCAGTAGAGTTTCTTGGGCAGCTGCATGCTGCGCACGCGCTTGAAATGGCGCTTGACGGCTGCGGCCTTCTTGCGCTTGCGCTCGGCGGTGGGCTTTTCGTAGAACTCGCGGGCGCGCAACTCGGTCAGCAGGCCGATCTTTTCAATGGTGCGCTTGAAGCGGCGCAGGGCCACATCGAAAGGCTCGTTCTCTTTGACGCGGATGGTGGTCATGTACTCGCAAATCCTGCAGAAGGTGCGCGCTCGAAGGTCCGCGATCTTTCTTGGCCGGCGCTCTGAGCCGGTGACGCGGAGTCGACACGCTGGTGGGTCAGCAAAGCCGAAGATTATAGACCGTGCTGCATTCGTTGCGCCAGCGGGCGTCAGCGTGCGCCAGCGCGCCGGCTATCGGCGGGAACACGACGCCCAGGCGCAGGCGCCGGGCGCATTGGCGTGAACGATCGCCGCGCAGGCCGGCGGCGGGGTCAAACTAGGGGAGAGAATGCCGAAGAAGCTTGATCCGAAGGCGCGGTCACACCAAGATGGAGTGGCCCCGTAGCTGCGCCTGCTCCGAAACCGACTGCGAATGCTGCACCCTCTCGCGCCAGATATGACCACCACGCTCGAACTGCCGACCGGCACGCCACTCACCGAACCGGGGCTGCGGCAATTGCTGGGCGGTCTGGTGCCGGAAATGCTGGCGCGTCGAGGCGACCTGCTCGCCGTGCAGGACGCGGCCGACGGTCGCTATGCGTACGTGAACCCGGCCATGGCGGCCTTTCTGCGCCGGCCAGCGGCCGAAGTGCCGGGGTGCAGCGGCGCCGAACTCTTCGACGCGCCGCTGGCCACCGCGCTGCGCGCTGCCGAGCAGACGGCGCTGTCGCATGGCCTGCCGCTGGCCAGCGAACACCGCTTCGAATGGGGCGGCACGCGGCGTGAATTTTCGGTGCTGCGCATGCTGAGTGCGGCCGACGAGGCCGGGCGGCGCTGGTTGTGCAGCGTCTGGACCGACCTGGCGCCCGAACTGCAGCGCGAGGCACAGTTGCGCGCCGCGCTGGACCAGATCGAGCAGCAGCAGCAAGCCAATGATCGGCTGCGGCGCGAAGTCGCCGACCAGGCGCTGCGCGACCCCGACTCGGGTCTGTACCGGCGCGCGCACTTCGAAGACCAGTTGCGCCGCGAGGTCGATCTGTCGACCCGAGAGCACCGCGAATTCGCCATCGTCTTCATCGAACTCGACCCGCCCGCCGAAAGGGTGCTGGCGCTCGGTGCCGAGGGCGAGCGCTGCCTTCTCGAGGCAATGGGCCGGTTGCTGCTCAGCGGCACGCGCGCGATGGACGCGTCCTGCCGCTACGACGAGCGGCGCTTCGCCGTGCTGCTGTCGGGCGTGGGGCTGGCCACCGCGCATTCGCGCATGGAGGGCGTGCGCCGCAAGTGCGCAACGCAGATCGTGGTGCACGAAGGGCAGGAACTGGGCTTCACCGTGGCCATGGGCGTGGCCAGTTTTCCGCACACCGCGCATACCCAGGACGGCCTGGTGCAGGCCTGCGAGGCCGCGCTGGCCGAGGCCCAGCGCCGCGGCGGCAATCACGTCACGCTGGCGGCGATCCGCTTCGAGTCGAACTGAGCACGTCGCCGCCGGCGGCCCGACCGGCCAGGCCTTCAGCCGGACCAGGCCTTGTGCAGCATCGTCGCGGCCAGGCCGAGCAGCATCACCGCGAACAGGCGCTTGAGTTGCCGCACGTCGACGCGCTGCGCCGTGCGCGCGCCCAGCGGCGCCAGGCTGATGCTGGCCACGGCCACCACGGCCAGCGCCGGCAGGTAGAAGTAGCCCACGGCGCCGGGCAGCGCGGCGGGCAGCCGCCAGCCGCTGATGGCATAACCCACGGTGCTGGCCACGGCGATGGGAAAACCCAGCGCCGCGCTGGTGCCCACCGCCTGGCGCACCGGCACGTTGCACCAGGTCATGAAGGGCACCGAGAGGAACGCGCCGCCGGCGCCGAGCAGCCCTGAAGCGAAGCCGATGCCCGCGCCCACGGCGGTCTGCCCCGCCCGCCCCGGCAGTTGTCGGCCCGGCCGCGGCGGGCGGTCGCGCAGCATGCGCAGCGCCGTCCAGCCGATGAAGACGGCGAAGAACAGCGCCAGCCCCTGGCCCTTGAGCAGCGCAAACGCCCCAGCCCCCGCCGCCAGGCTGCCGAGCACGATGCCGGGCGCGAGCGTGGCGGCCAGTTCCCAGCGCACCGCGCCCAACCGGTGGTGTTCACGCACGCTGGACAGCGAGGTGAACAGGATCGTGGCCATCGAGGTGGCGATGGCCATCTTCACCGCATGACCGGGTTCGACGCCGCGCTGCGAGAGCAGCAGCGTCATCACCGGCACCAGCATCATGCCGCCGCCGATACCCAGCAGGCCGGCCAGAAAGCCCACCACCGCACCCAGCGCCAGCAGCTCGGCGGTCAGCACCCAGCCGATGTCGGGCAGCACCTCAGGTGTCCAGCCGGGCGAGCACGGCCTGCCACTCGGCTTCGCTCACAGGGGTGATGGACAGCCGGTTGCCGCGCCGCAGCACCTGCATCGTGGCCAGTTCGGGGCGCGTGCGCAACTCGGCCAGCGAGAGCAGACGTGTCTTGCGCACCAGCGCCACGTCGATCTGCAGCCAGCGCGGCTGCTGCGGCGTGGATCGGGCGTCGAAGTAGGGGCTGGAGGGGTCGAACTGCGTCGGGTCGGGCTGCAAGCTGCCCGCCACGCGCGCCAGCCCGGCGATGCCCGGCTTGGCGCACGAAGAATGGTAGAAGAGCACGTCGTCGCCGGGCCGCATCTGGTCGCGCATGAAATTGCGCGCCTGGTAGTTGCGCACGCCGGTCCAGGGCAGGGTCTGCCGCGGTGCGCGGGCGAGGTCGTCGATGGAAGCCTCGTCGGGCTCGCTCTTCATGAGCCAGTGTCGGGGCATGGGGTGTAAGGTGTCCGCCGTGAACCGTGAGCCACATTCCTGAACCCAAGGGGAAGTTCAGGTGGGCGAGGTCAGCCGGGCTTCGGGTTCATCTGACGCGAGACGCTCACACCAGCCCGGCGATATTCCAAGCCCTTGGTCATTGACCATCGGTTCAAGGAAATTAAAAACTCACGCGATCACAACGGACGCAGCCATTCTAGACCTGCCGTTGCACCCCACGGGTGGTCCGGGTTCGCGCCGGAGTTCACAGAAGCTGGCCGTCGTCGCCGAGTGCGTCGTCCACGCGCCGCAGCAGCGCGTCGATGTCGTCTTCGCCGAGTGCCGGGCCATCTTGCACGGGTGCGGCGGCCGATGCTGCCGCCGCGCGTTCGGCCAGTTGGTAGGCCAGGTTCAGTGCCGCCAGCACGGCAATGCGTTCGCGTGCCTTCACCTTGCCGGCGCTGCGGATGGCGGTCATCTCCTGGTCCACGCGGGCCACGGCGGCGGCGATCAGTGTCTCGCCGCCCTCGGGGCAGGCCAGCACATAGACCTGCCCGAGGATGGTGACCTCGAGCTGCTTCAAGGCGGGCTCTCCCTGGGCGGGCCGGCCACGGTGGTGGCGGTGCCGTCGGCGGGCAGACGTTCCAGCAGCGCGTCGACGCGCGCCCGCGCGGCCCCCAGCCGCGAGCGCAGGCTGTCGCGCTCGGCGCTCACGGCCTGCAATTGCCGTTCGATGAGCGCGCTGGTGCGCTTGAGCTCCCGGTGCCGCAGCACCAGCCTGTCCACCCGTTCGGCAAGGTCTTCGAGCTTGGCCATTTCAATGCGCACCCCCGGCCGGCATTGTAGAAGCGCCGAGGTCGCACCAGCGACGCACGGCGCAGGCAGCGCAGCGCGGCGAGCGTGCCAAACACACGTAGCGGCCGTGCAGGATGAGCCAGTGGTGGGCGTCGACGCGCCAGCGCGCGGGGATGCGCTGCAGCAGCTTCGTTTCGACCTCGAGCGGGGTTCGCCCCGGTGCCAGGCCGGTGCGGTTGGAGACGCGGAAGATGTGCGTGTCCACGGCCATGGTCGGTTCGCCGAAGGCGACGTTGAGCACCACGTTGGCGGTCTTGCGGCCCACGCCGGGCAGGGCTTCGAGCTCCTCGCGCGTGCGCGGCACCTCGCCTCCGTGGCGCTGCACCAGGATGCGGCAGGTCTCGACCAGGTTCCTTGCCTTGGTGCGGAACAGGCCGATGGTGCGGATGAGTCCGGTCACACGGTCCACGCCCAGGTCGACCATCTTCTGCGGCGTCGGCGCCAGCGCAAAGAGCGCCTTCGTGGCCTTGTTGACGCTCACGTCGGTGGCCTGCGCCGACAGCAGCACGGCGGCCAGCAGTTCGAACACGCTGGTGAATTGGAGCTCGGTCTGCGGCCGCGGGTTGGCGGCGGCCAGCGTGGCGAAGAAGGCGTCGACGGCTTCAGGCGTCATTGCTGTCGGCCGCGGCCTGGCGAGCCCGGGCACGCTGGCGCGCGCGGCTTCGATGACGGCGCGCTTGGCGTCCAGTGCCGCCGGGTCGGTGGTTGTGCCCTGGCCGGCCAGGTCGGCCAGCCTGGCCTCGGCCCGGGCCGCCAGGCGTTCGTCGTTCTCCTGCAGCTCGCGCTGCAGCCTGCGCTGGTGGAAGGCATATCGCTCGCGCGCCTCGTCGGCCTGCGCCGCGCTCCAGGCCTGCCAGCCGGTGAGGCTGCCGGTCACCGGCACCATGGCGATGCAATCCACCGGGCACACCGGAACGCACAGTTCGCAGCCGGTGCACAGCGGGTCGATCACCGTGTGCATGAGCTTGGAGGCGCCCACGATGCAGTCCACCGGACAGGCCTTGATGCACAGCGTGCAGCCGATGCACCAGGTTTCGTCGATGACGGCCAGCGCGCGCGGGCCCTCGGTACCACGCTGTGGGTCCAGCGGCAGGGCGGGGCGGCCCGTGAGTGCCGCCATGCGCGCGATGCCTTCGGCGCCACCGGGCGGGCAGCGGTTGATGTCGGCGCTGCCGTCGGCCATGGCCTGGGCGTAGCCGCGGCAATCGGGGTAGCCGCAACGTGTGCACTGCGTCTGCGGCAGCGCCGCAAGCAGCCGCTCGGCGAGCGTGGGGGCCTTGGGCGGGGCGGCAGAGGGCGGGGTCACCGCCCGATTATCAGGCGCGTGCCTTTTTTGCCGATGCTGCAGATGCCAGGTTCATCGTCTCGCGGCCGAAGCGATCGATGAAGCCGCGCACCTCCGGGTAGACCTTCTCGCGCCAGCGGCGGCCCGAGAAGATGCCGTAGTGGCCGGCACCCTTGGCGTCGTAGTGGAACTGCCGGCCCTTGGGGATGCCTTCGCACAAGTCATGCGCGGCTCGCGTCTGGCCGGCGCCGGAGATGTCGTCCAGCTCGCCTTCGATGGTCAGCAAGGCGGTGGTGGTGATGTCCTGCGGCCGCACGGTTTCGCCGCGCACGACCCAGGTGCCGTTGACCAGCGAAAAGTCCTGGAACACGGTCTTGATGGTGTCCAGGTAGTACTCGGCCGGCATGTCCAGCACGGCGTTGTACTCGTCGTAGAACTGGCGGTGTTCCTCGGCGCTCTCGCCGTCGCCGCGGATGAGGTCCAGGAAGTAGTCGTAGTGGCTGGAGACGTGGCGGTTCGGATTCATGGCCACGAAGCCGGTGTACTGCAGGAAGCCGGGGTAGACGCGCCGGCCGGCGCCCGGGTAGTTGGGCGGCACGCGCTGGATGACGTTGGCCTCGAACCAGCTGTGGCTCTTGTTGACGGCCAGGTCGTTGACGCTGGTCGGGCTCTTGCGGGCGTCGATGGGGCCGCCCATCATGGTCATCGTGCGCGGCGTGGGCTCGCCGCGGCTGGCCATCAGCGACACCGCGGCCAGCACCGGCACGGTGGGTTGGCAGACCGAGATCACATGCGCCTCGGGGCCGATGTGGCGGATGAACTCCTGCACATATTCCACGTAGTCGTCCAGGTGGAATGGCCCGTCTTCCACCGGCACCATGCGCGCGTCGGTCCAGTCGGTGATGAACACCTTGTGGTCGTGCAGCAGTGCCTTGACGGTGTCGCGCAGCAGCGTGGAATGGTGGCCCGACAGGGGCGCCACCACCAGTACGCTGGGTTGCGTCTTCATGCGTGCCAGCGCCTCGGCGTTGTCGGTGAAGCGCTTGAAGCGCAGCAATCGGCAGAAGGGCTTGGTGATCGGAATCTGCTTCTGCACCGCGACGTCGATGCCGCCCACGGTGGTCCAGGTGATGCCGAAGTGCGGCTTTTCGTATTCCTTGACCAGCCGGTGCATGAGGTCGAAGCCGGCGGCCATGCGCTCGGCCATGGGAATCTGTGCAAACGGCGACAGCGGGTGTCGGTACAGCTTGGAGGTGGCGCTGGAGAACTCCGAAAACGGCGCCATCATGGCGCGCTGGGTCTCGTACAACTGATACAGCATGGTTTGTCTCCGTTCGTTGTGGTCCGGTTGCCCAGGTGCAGGTTGCACGAACAGATCTCCGGCCAAACTGACTGTACTGCGAAATTTGCTGCAGCGCAGCAAATTAGATGCAGACGTCTACATCGCCGCCGTCGCACGCCGTTCCAGACAGCGCAGAAACACCGGCTCAAGCCGCCGAGAGCGCCGCTCGCCTGTCATTCTTAGGGCGACAGGGCCTGGCTCGCCTTCCTTCATCACCCGGGCCAGCGCGGCCACCACGGCGTCGATATTGCGGCTGTTGATCGCCGCCACGCAGATGCGTCCGGAGTCCAGGCCGTAGACGCCGAATTCGCTGCGCAGTCGCTGCATCTGGGCCTGGCTCAGGCCGGAGTAGCTGAACATGCCCTTCTGGGTCGTGATGTAGTCCAGATCGCCGGCCACGCCCGCGGCGCGCAGCTTGGCCACGAGATGCTCGCGCGCGGCACGGATGCGCTGGCGCATGCCGGCCAGTTCTTCCTCCCACATGACGCGCAGTGCCGGCGTGGTGAGTACGGCGGCCACGACCTGGGCGCCGAAGGTCGGCGGGGTGGAGTAGTTGGCGCGGATGACGATCTTCAGCTGCGACAGCAGGCGTGCCGTCTCCTCGGCGCTGGCGCACACCACACTGAGCGCGCCGACGCGTTCGCCGTAGAGCGAGAAGCTCTTGGAAAACGAGGTGGCCACGAAGAATGCCATGCCCGTGGCCAGGAAGCGCTGCACGGCCGACGCCGTCCTCGGCGATGCCGTCGCCGAAGCCCTGGTAGGCCATGTCCAGAAACGGCACCAGGCCGCGCTCGGCGCACAGCGCGGCCACCTGCTCCCACTGCGCCGGCAGCAGGTCGCAGCCGGTGGGGTTGTGGCAGCAGGCGTGCAGCACGACGATGGTGCCCGGCGCGGCCGACTGCAGCGCCGCGAACATGGCGTCGAAGCGGACGCCGCGCGTGGCGGCGTCGTAGTAGGGGTAGGTGCCGACCTCGAAGCCGGCCTGCGTGAACAGGGCGCGGTGGTTTTCCCAGCTCGGGTCGCTGATCAGCACACGGCCGCCCGGCAGCAGCTTGTGCAGGAAGTCGGCGCCCACCTTGAGGCCGCCGGTGCCGCCCAGCGTCTGCACGGTGGCGACGCGGCCGCTCTTCACCTCGGCGCTCTCGGCGCCGAAGACCAGGCCCTGCACGGCCTTGTCGTAGGCCGCGATACCGTCGATGGGCAGGTAGCCCTTGGCCTTGGGCGAGGCCAGCAGCTGCTGTTCGGCCGTGGCCACGCAGGCCAGCACAGGCAGCTTGCCCTGGTCATCGAAGTACACGCCCACGCCCAGGTTCACCTTGGCCGGGTTGGGGTCGGCGTTGAACTGTTCGGTCAGACCCAGGATCGGGTCGCGCGGGGCCATCTCGACGGCGGCGAACAGGGGTTCGGACATGGAGCTTGGTTCCTGGGCGGGCGTGAGGCGTGAGAAGTGGCGTTGTCGCCGGCTGCGGCACCGGGCCGCCGCTTGCGTTACGCTGCGAGGTTGCCCGACGCGCCCATCGGCGCACCGGAAGCCGTCGATTCTAATGAGCCGCCGCCGCAGACCCTCAGGGAATCCCAGCATGACCGAACTCGCCCTTTCCCGCTGCTGCTCCGCCTCCGACCCCTGGCGCAGGCCGACGCGGGCTCGCTGCCGGCGGGCGAATTCGTGAGCTTTGCGGACTCGCCTTTCCAGTTGTTCCAGCCCTTCGCGCCCGCCGGCGACCAGCCCGGCGCCATCGCGCAACTGGTGGAGGGCATAGCCGACGGGCTGGCCTTCCAGACGCTGCTGGGCGTCACCGGCTCGGGCAAGACCTTCACCATGGCCAACGTGATCGCGCGCACCGGGCGCCCGGCCATCGTCTTCGCACCCAACAAGACGCTGGCGGCGCAGCTGTACAGCGAATTCCGCGAGTTCTTCCCGCGCAACGCGGTGGAATATTTCGTCAGCTACTACGACTACTACCAGCCCGAGGCCTACGTGCCGCAGCGCGACCTGTTCATCGAGAAGGACAGCGCCATCAACGAGCACATCGAGCAGATGCGCCTGAGCGCCACCAAGAGCCTGCTGGAGCGGCGCGACGTCATCATCGTGGCCAGCGTGAGCGCCATCTACGGCATCGGCAACCCGGCCGACTACCACCAGATGGTGATGACGCTGCGTGCCGGCGACCGCTTGAGCCAGCGCGACGTGATCCAGCAGCTGATCCGCATGCAGTACAAGCGCAACGAGATCGAATTCGGCCGCGGCAGTTTCCGCGTGCGCGGCGACACCATCGACGTCTTCCCGGCCGAGCACAGCGAGCTGGCGCTGCGCATCGAGCTCTTCGACGACGAGGTCGAGAGCCTGCAGCTGCTGGACCCGCTCACCGGCCGCGTGCGGCAGAAGATTCCGCGCTTCACCGTCTACCCCAGCAGCCATTACGTGACGCCGCGCGAACGGGTGGTGGACGCCATCGCCACCATCAAGGACGAACTGCGCGAGCGGCTGGACTTCTTCGTGAAGAACGGCAAGCTGGTGGAGGCGCAGCGCCTGGAGCAGCGCACGCGCTTCGACCTGGAGATGCTGCAGGAAGTGGGCCACTGCAAGGGCATCGAGAACTACACGCGCCACCTCTCGGGCGCCGAGCCCGGCGCGCCGCCGCCCACGCTGGTGGACTACCTGCCGGCCGATGCGCTGATGTTCCTGGACGAAAGCCATGTGCTCATCGGCCAGTTCGGCGGCATGTACAACGGCGACCGCGCGCGCAAGACGACGCTGGTGGAATACGGCTTCCGGCTGCCCAGCGCGCTCGACAACCGGCCGCTGAAGTTCGAGGAATTCGAAGGCAAGATGCGCCAGGCGGTGTTCGTCTCGGCCACGCCCGGCGGCCTGGGAGCAGGAGCATGCCGGGCAGGTGGTGGAGCAGCTGGTGCGGCCCACCGGGCTGGTCGACCCCGAGGTGGAGGTGCGCCCGGCCGCGCGCCAGGTCGACGACGTGCTGCAGGAGATCCGCGACCGTGTCGAGAAGAACGAGCGCGTGCTCATCACCACGCTGACCAAGCGCATGGCCGAGCAGCTCACCGAATACCTTTCCGACAACGGCGTCAAGGTGCGCTACCTGCACAGCGACATCGACACCGTGGAGCGCGTGGAGATCCTGCGCGACCTGCGGCTGGGCACCTTCGACGTGCTGGTGGGCATCAACCTGCTGCGCGAAGGCCTGGACCTGCCGGAGGTGAGCCTGGTGGCCATCCTGGACGCCGACAAGGAAGGTTTCCTGCGCTCCGAACGCTCGCTGATCCAGACCATCGGCCGCGCCGCGCGCCACGTCAACGGCCGTGCCATCCTGTATGCCGACAAGATGACCGACTCGATGAAGGCTGCCATCGGCGAGACCGAGCGCCGCCGTGCCAAGCAGGTGGCGCACAACCTGGCCCTGGGCATCACGCCGCGCACGGTGCACAAGCGCATCCGCGACATGATCGACGGCGTGGTCTCGGACAAGACCGCCAAGGACGAACTCAAGGCAGCCAAGGCGGCGGCCGAGGTCGAGGCGATGTCCGAGAAGGACCTGGGCAAGCGCATCAAGCTGCTGGAAAAGCAGATGCTCGAACATGCGCGCAACCTCGAATTCGAGAAGGCGGCGCGCGTGCGCGACCAGCTCGCGCTGCTGCGCGAGCAGGCCTTTGGCGCGCCCGGGCACGACTCCAACGTGGTGCCGCTGGCGCCGCTGCGCGGGGCCGCCTGATGCGCCGCCTGCTGGGGCGGCTGCGCAAGCCCCCGGCCGACGAAGCCGTGGTGCCGCAAGGGCTGCGCATCCTGATGGTGTGCATGGGCAACATCTGCCGTTCGCCCATCGCCGAAGGCGTGCTGCGCGCCAAGCTTCGGCAGGCCGGCCTGCAGGACCGTGTGGGCGTGGACTCGGCCGGCACGCACGGGTACCACAGCGGCGAAGCGCCCGATGCGCGCGCCATCCGCGCCGCTTCGAAGCGCGGAGTGGAACTCGCCGCCTTGCGGGCGCGACCCGTGGTCGCGCAGGACTTCAGCCGCTTCGACTGGCTGCTGGCCATGGACGACGCCAACCTGGCCTGGCTGCAAGACCGCAGGCCGAAGGGCGCAGAGCCGCGCATCGCATTGCTGATGGAGCATGCGTTGCGCCACACCGGCGTGCGCGAAGTTCCCGACCCGTACTACGGTGCCGCCGAAGGTTTCGAACGCGTGCTCGACCTTGTCGAGGACGCCTGCGACGGCCTCGTTGCCCGCCTCGTGACCGAGTTGTCCACGGGGGCTTCAGGGGCACCCAAGCTCGACTGAATCAGTCAACTTGGCGTATACTTGAGTGCATTAGTCGGAAACAGCACAGACACGGTTTGCTGTACCGATGTCGCAATCCTAGCCGGTCGGAATGGTCAGCCGGCTCGACCCCGCAGCGATGCTCGACCGATCTGCCGCCACGACGCTTTTTCTCTTGATCCCCTCGGCGCCCATGGCGCATGGAGAAGAACATGAGACTTACCACCAAAGGCCGCTTTGCCGTCACGGCGATGATCGACCTGGCCTTGCGCTCCAATTCAGGCCCGGTGGCGCTGGCCGCGATCAGCCAGCGCCAGCAGATTTCGCTGTCCTACCTGGAGCAATTGTTCGGCAAGCTGCGGCGCCACGAACTGGTGGAGAGCACGCGGGGCCCGGGCGGCGGGTATTCGCTGGGCCGCGGTGTCGGCGAAATCACGGTGGCCGACATCATCGTCGCGGTCGACGAGCCCATCGACGCCACCGGCTGCGGCGGCAAGGAGGACTGCATGGGCCAGGACACGGGCAAGTGCATGACGCACGACCTGTGGGCCAGCCTCAACGCGAAGATGATCGAGTATCTCGACTCGATCTCGCTGAAGAAGCTGGTCGACGAGCAACTGGCCAAGGGCGTGTCCATCGACGAGGCGCCGGTCAAGCGCGCGATATCCAGCACGCCGGTGGTCAAGCCGATCAAGGTGACGGCGCCGAATTCGGTATTTGCGCTCGGCAATGCCTTTACGAAGTGACTCTGGCAGGCCCGAGTGAGCGCAGCCAGGCTCTTGCAGAGGATCCGCTCATCTGGCCACGCCCCAGCGATCTGCACCCCGACATCGACACCATGACACCACATTTCCCCATCTACCTGGACTACGGTTCCACCACGCCCTGCGACCCCCGCGTCGCCGACGCCATGATCCCGTGGCTGCACGAGCACTTCGGCAACCCCGCCTCGCGCAGCCATGCCTGGGGCTGGGAGGCCGAAGAAGCGGTGGAAAAGGCGCGCGGCGAGGTGGCTTCGCTGGTGAATGCCGACCCGCGCGAGATCGTCTGGACCAGCGGTGCCACCGAGTCCATCAACCTGGCGCTCAAGGGCGCGGCGCACTTCTACAGCTCGCGCGGCAAGCACCTCATCACCCTGAAGACCGAGCACAAGGCCGTGCTCGACACCATGCGCGAACTCGAGCGCCAGGGCTTCGAGGTCACCTACCTCGACGTGCAGGAAAACGGCCTGCTCGACCTGGACAAGTTCAAGGCCGCGCTGCGCAAGGACACCATCCTGGCGTCGATCCTGCTGGTGAACAACGAGATCGGCGTCATCCAGGACATCCCGGCCATCGGCGCGCTGTGCCGCGAACGCGGCATCCTGCTGCATGTCGACGCGGCTCAGGCCACGGGCAAGGTCTCCATCGACCTGTCGGCCCTGCCGATCGACCTGATGAGCATGTCTTCGCACAAGACTTACGGCCCCAAGGGCATCGGTGCGCTGTATGTGCGGCGCAAGCCACGCGTGCGCATCGAGGCGCAGATGCACGGTGGCGGTCACGAGCGCGGCATGCGCAGCGGTACGCTGCCCACCCACCAGTGCGTGGGCATGGGCAAGGCCTTCGCCATTGCCAAGGCCGAGATGGGCACCGAGATCGAGCGCATCCGCATGCTGAACAAGCGGCTGCTCGACGGCATCGGCCAGATCGATCAGGTCTTCGTCAATGGCGACCTCGAGCGCCGTGTGCCGCACAACGTCAACGTCAGCTTCAACTTCGTCGAAGGCGAATCGCTGATCATGGGCGTGAAGGGCATTGCGGTCTCGTCGGGCTCGGCCTGCACCAGCGCCAGCCTGGAGCCCAGCTACGTGCTGCGCGCCCTGGGCCGCAGCGACGAACTGGCGCACTCCAGCCTGCGCATGACCATCGGCCGCTTCACCACCGAGGCCGAGATCGACTACGCGGTGAATACGCTGCAGGACCGCGTTGGCAAGCTGCGCGATCTTTCGCCGTTGTGGGAAATGTTCAAGGACGGGATCGACATCAGTTCGATCCAGTGGACGGCTCATTGACAGCTCACTGACCCCCCGAAAAGGAGTACACACATGGCATACAGCGAAAAAGTCGTCGAGCACTACGAGAACCCGCGCAACGTCGGATCCTTCGACAAGGGCGACGATTCCGTGGGTACCGGCATGGTGGGCGCGCCGGCCTGCGGCGACGTGATGAAGCTGCAGATCAAGGTCAACCCGGTCACCGGGCTGATCGAGGACGCGCGCTTCAAGACCTACGGTTGCGGGTCGGCCATCGCGTCGAGCTCGCTCGTCACCGAGTGGGTCAAGGGCAAGTCGCTCGACGAGGCGATGACGATCAAGAATACCCAGATCGCCGAAGAACTGGCCCTGCCGCCGGTCAAGATCCACTGCTCGATCCTGGCCGAAGACGCCATCAAGGCGGCGGTGCAGGACTACCAGGCCAAGCACGTGGCAGCGGCGGAAACACACTGAGGCGAAACGTCATGGCGGTGACCCTGAGCGAGGCGGCGGCACGGCATGTGTCGCGCTACATCACGCGCCGCGGCAAGGGCGTGGGCGTGCGCCTGGGTGTGAAGACCACCGGCTGTTCGGGCCTGGCCTACAAGCTCGAATATGCCGACGAGATCGCGCCCGAGGACGTGGTTTTTGAGGACCGCGGCGTGAAGGTGTTGATCGACCCCAAGAGCCTGCCCTACCTGGACGGCACCGAACTCGACTTCGTGCGTGACGGTCTCAACGAAGGATTCAAGTTCAGCAATCCGCGCGAGAAGGACCGCTGCGGTTGCGGGGAGTCCTTTCGCGTCTGAACTTCACGCCGCCGTGCCAGGCGCGGCCCGCGAGCCGCGCCTTTTTTCTTGATCCGCCCATGTCAGCCGAGACCCTCATCCGCTCCGAACATCTTGACCCCCGTCGCCGCACCCCACCCCCCCCCCCTCCCCCCCGCACTCCCCGGGCCCCGCCCCCGGATGCCGCGCACCGGTCGGCCGCCTCGCGGCGACTCGCGGACGCATCGGCCACTGCAGGTGGGCCTGCTGCGGCAAACGGCCATGAAGCTCGACGACGACGACTTCACCCTCTTCGGCCTGCCCGAGCGTCACGCGCTCGATCGCGCCGACATCGACTCGCGCTGGCGCCAGTTGCAGGCCGAGGTTCACCCCGACCGCTTCGCCGGCGAAGGAGCGGCCGCCCAGCGCAGGGCCATGCAATGGGCGGTGCGCGTGAACGAGGCCTACCAGCGTCTGAAAGACCCGCTCAAGCGGGCTGCTTACCTGTGCGAACGTCGTGGCGCGGCCATCCAGGCCGAGAACAACACCGCCATGCCGGCCGCCTTCCTGATGCAGCAGATGCAGTGGCGCGAGGCGCTCGAAGACGCCCCGGACATGGCGGCCGTCGAAGGCCTCGATGACGAGGTCGCCAGCGCCGAGCGCACGATGCTGGCTGACGTGGCGCGCCTGCTCGACGTGCAAGGCGACGCTGCGGCGGCCGCGGCGCAAGTGCGCGCCCTCATGTTCGTGAACCGCTTCCGCCAGGATATCGAGCGCCGTCTGGACGCGCTCGACCCTGCCCACTCGCGTTAGAACCCCCATGTCCCTGCTGCAGATCTCCGAACCCGGCCAGACACCCGACCCGCATCAGCGGCGCGTTGCGGTGGGCATCGACCTGGGTACCACGCATTCGCTGGTCGCCGCCCATCGCCATGGTGCGGCCGAATGCCTGCCCGACGAGCAGGGCCGCGTGCTGCTGCCCAGTGCCGTGCGCTTTCTTGAAGATGGTCGGCGCCAGATCGGGTTCGACGCGCTGGAGGCGATGGCGGCCGACGCAGAAAATACCGTCGTCTCTGCAAAACGCTTCATGGGTCGGCGGCTGGCCGATGTCGCCGGCCGCGACAAGCTGCCGTACCGCTTCGTCGACCAACCCGGCATGGTGGCGCTGCGCACGCGCGACGGACTCAAGACCCCGGTGGAGGTGTCGGCCGAGATTCTTGCCAGGCTGCGCCAGCGTGCCGAAGACAGTTTTGATGCCGAGCTTTTCGGCGCCGTCATCACCGTGCCGGCGTATTTCGACGACGCGCAGCGCCAGGCGACGAAGGACGCGGCGCAACTGGCCGGGTTGAATGTGCTGCGTTTGATCAGCGAACCCACGGCGGCGGCGGTGGCCTATGGCCTGGACAATGCCAGCGAGGGCTTGTATGCCGTCTACGACCTGGGCGGCGGCACCTTCGACATCTCGCTGCTGCGGCTGTCGCGCGGCGTTTTCGAGGTCGTGGCCACCGGCGGCGATGCGGCGCTGGGCGGCGACGACATCGACCATGCGCTGGCCGACTGGGCGCTGGCCGAACTGGGTGTTGCGGCGGCGTCGCCGCAGGACAAGCGAGCCGCGCTCGTGGCCGCGCGCGCCACCAAGGAAGCGCTGAGCGGCGCCGACGTGGCCGAATGGTCGGCCACCATCGCCGGCCGTGCGCTGAGCCTGGTGGTCAGCCGCGACCGGCTCGAGTCCCTGGCCCGCCCCTTGGTTGACCGAACGCTGGCCGCCGTGCGCAAGGTGCTGCGCGACGGCAAGCTCACGCGCGACGAAGTGCAGGGCGTGGTCATGGTCGGCGGCAGCACGCGCATGCCGCTGGTGCGCAACTTGGTGGGCGAATTGTTCGGCCGCGAGGTGCTGACCAATGTCGACCCCGACCAAGTGGTGGCCATCGGCGCCGCAATCCAGGCCAATGCGCTGGCCGGCAATGCACGCGACGGCGAACTGCTGCTGCTCGACGTGATCGCGCTGTCGCTGGGGCTGGAAACCATGGGCGGCCTGGTCGAGCGCGTGATCGAGCGCAACACCACCATCCCGGTGGCCAAGGCGCAGGAATTCACCACCTTCAAGGACGGCCAGACGGCCATGGCCATCCACGTCGTGCAGGGCGAGCGCGACCTGGTCAGCGAATGCCGTTCGCTGGCGCGCTTCGAACTGCGCGGCATCCCGCCCATGGTGGCCGGCGCGGCGCGCATCCGCGTCACCTTCCAGGTCGACGCCGACGGCTTGCTGAGTGTCTCGGCGCGCGAGCAGACGTCCGGCGTGGAAGCCACGGTCACCGTCAAGCCCAGCTACGGCCTGGCCGACGAGCAGATCGCTCAGATGCTGAAGGACGGCTTTGCCCATGCCGAGGATGACATGGCCGCACGCTCTCTGCGCGAGGCACGCGTCGAGGCCGAACGCATGGTGCTGGCCACGCGCGCCGCGCTCGCCGTCGACGGCGCCTTGCTCGGCGCCGGGGAAGCCGCCGCGGTCGAGGCGCTGGCGGCTGAAACGGAGCGCATCGCCGCGGGCACCGACGCGCATGCCATCGAAGCTGCCGTCGAGGCGCTGGCCCTGGGCACCGAGGCCTTCGCCGCCGCCCGCATGAACCAGGGCATCCGCCAGGCGCTCGCCGGCCGGCGTGTCGAAGAGATCTAGAGAAGCCCGCCCATGCCCACCATCCGCATCCTGCCGCACGCCGAGTACTGCCCGCTGGGCGACACCATCGAGGCCCCTGCAGGCACCTCCATCTGCGAGGCGCTGCTGGAAAACGGCATCCCCATCGAGCACGCCTGCGAGATGAGCTGCGCCTGCACCACCTGCCACGTGGTGGTGAAGGAAGGCTTCGACTCGCTGGGCGAGATGGACGAATCCGAGGAAGACCTGCTCGACCGCGCCTGGGGCTTGACGCCCACCTCGCGGCTGAGCTGCCAGGCGATCGTCTCGAACCAGGACGTGACGATCGAGATTCCCAAGTACTCGATCAACCACGCGCGCGAGAATCACTGAGCCGGTGCGAAGCGCACCAAAAAAAGACCCCCCGGCCTTGCGGACGGGGGGTTGACCCAGAGCATTCGCCCTGCTGAGGAGACAGACAGACACCGGACGAAGGTGTCATCTGCAACAAAGCAAACGGCGTGCCCGCCAAGCTGTACCGCCAGCCGCATGCGCCACTACACTTCCTTTTGATGAAGGTCCTGGGTTTCGAGTCCTCGTGCGACGAAACCGGCGTTGCGCTGGTCGAGACGCGACCGCACGGCCCGCCGCGCCTGCTCGCCGAAGCCCTTCACAGCCAGGTCGCGCTGCATGCGGCCTATGGCGGCGTGGTGCCGGAACTGGCCTCGCGCGACCACATTCGCCGCGTGCTGCCGCTGGCGCGGCAGGTGCTGGCCGAGGCCGGCTGCACGCTGGCCGAGGTCGACCTGGTTGCCTATACGCGCGGCCCGGGCCTGGCCGGAGCCCTGCTGGTGGGGGCCGGCGTGGCGGTGGCGCTGGCGGCGGCCCTGGGCAAGCCGGCACTGGGCGTGCATCACCTGGAAGGGCACCTGCTCTCGCCCTTCCTGGGCCCAGAGTCGCCGGACTTTCCCTTCCTGGCGCTGCTCGTTTCGGGCGGCCACACGCAGCTGATGCAGGTCGACGGGGTCGGCCGCTACACGCTGCTGGGCGAGACCATCGACGACGCCGCTGGCGAGGCCTTCGACAAGAGCGCCAAGCTGCTGGGCCTGGGCTACCCCGGTGGCCCGGCGCTGGCTCGAATGGCCGACTTCGGCAACCCGCAGGCCTTTGCCTTGCCGAGACCCCTGCTGCACAGTGCCAACCTGGACTTCTCCTTCGCCGGCCTGAAGACGGCGGTCATGACGCAGGCGCGCAAGCTCGGGCCCCATATCTGCGAGCAGTCCCGCGCCGACCTGGCGGCGTCCACGCAGGCGGCCATCGTCGACGTTCTGGTGGCCAAGTCGCTGCGTGCGCTGCAGGCCAGCGGCCTGCGCCGGCTGGTGGTGGCCGGCGGCGTGGGCGCCAACCTGCGCCTGCGAGAGACGCTCGACGCCGGCGCGGCGCGCCTGGGCGCACGGGTGTTCTACCCGCCGCTGGCGCTGTGCACCGACAATGGGGCCATGATCGCGCTGGCCGCAGCGCTGCGCCTGCAGCAGGGCCTGGCCGACCTGCAGCGCGGCGGCGCCTTCGACGTCAAGCCGCGCTGGCCGCTGGACGAAATGGCGACGAGCGAGCGAACCACAACCGATGCGTGAAGCCATCCAGGCCCTGCCGGGGTCCAAGATCCGCGAAGTGGCCAATGCCGGCCTCGGGCGCGACGACGTGCTGGCCTTCTGGTTCGGCGAAAGCGACGAGGTCACGCCCGAACCCGTGCGCCGGGCCGCTGCCGAATCGCTGGCTCGCGGCGAAACTTTTTATTCGCACAACCTCGGCCTGCCGGAGTTGCGAGCTGCCATCGCCGGCTACATGAGCGGCTTGCATGGCCCGCTGAACGCCGGTCGCGTGGCCGTCAGTTCGTCGGGCGTGAGCGCGCTCATGCTGGCCATGCAGATGCTGGTGGGGCACGGCGACGAGGTCGTGGCCGTTGTGCCGGTGTGGCCCAACCTCACGGCGCAGCCGGCGATCCTGGGCGCACGGGTGGTGCGCGTGCCGCTGCGCCCGCAGGCCGGCGCCTGGAAGCTGGACCTGCAGGAACTGCTGGCAGCCGTGACGCCGCGCACGCGCGTGCTGCTCGTCAACGCACCCAACAACCCCACCGGCTGGACACTCACGCGCGCTGAGCAGCAGGCGCTGCTCGACCACTGCCGGCGCACCGGCACCTGGATCGTGGCCGACGAGGTGTACGAACGCATCTTCTTCGGTGGCGCGACGGCGGCGCCTTCGTTTCTGGACCTCGCGGCAGCGGATGACCGGCTCGTTGTCGTGCACAGCTTCAGCAAAAGCTTCCTCATGACCGGCTGGCGGCTGGGCTGGCTGGTGTTGCCGGCCGCGGCCATGGACGCGGCCGGCAAGCTGCTGGAGTTCAACAGTTCCTGCGCCCCGGTCTTCGTGCAGCGCGGCGGCCTGGCGGCTTTGCAGTCGGCCGAACCCTTCGTGCCCGACCTGGTGGCGCGGCTGAAGGCCTGCCGCGACCGCCTGGTGCCGGGCCTGCAGGCGCTGCCCGGCGTCAGCGTGGCCAGCCCGCCGGGCGGCCTGTATGCCTTCTTCCGCATCGAGGGCGAGGACGATTCGCTGGCCCTGGCCAAGCGGCTGGTGGCCGAACAAGGTCTCGGCCTGGCGCCGGGCGCAGCCTTTGGGCCGGAAGGCGAAGGCTGGCTGCGCTGGTGTTTCGCGTCCAGCGACCCGGCGCGGCTGGACCAGGGGCTGCAACGGCTGGCCCGCGCGATGCGGCTATAATGAAGAGTTCCCTTTGCAGGGAAAGCACGGCGTCGGTTGGTTTCACTGGCGGCCGCAAGTAACTCGGAAACCGCAGCAGGTACCCCCTTGATAGCCGGGGTGCTGGCAGGGCGGTTTCCAGACCCACCAACGGAAATCCACCATGACCATGACCACCGCCACCAAGGCCGAAGTCGTCAAGGCCCACGCCCGTGGCGCCGCCGACACCGGCTCCCCCGAAGTTCAGGTTGCGCTGCTCACCGCGCGCATCAATGAACTCATGCCGCACTTCAAGCAGCACAAGAAGGACCACCACGGCCGCCGCGGCCTGGTGCGCATGGTCAACCAGCGCAAGCGCCTGCTGTCCTACCTGAAGGACAAGGACGCCGAGCGCTACACCGCGTTGATCGCCACGCTCGGCCTGCGCAAGTAAGTTCGACTCCGGGGCCGCACTCGTGCGGCTCCGGCATCTTTATCCAACCGGGCCGCACTGCTGTGTCATTCCAAAGCCGCCTCGACAACGGGCCCCGGGGGCTGCCCTGGAATGGCATTGCGCTGCCCTATCACAAGGAGACCAACGCATGAGCATGTTCAACAAGATCACCAAGACCTTCCAGTGGGGCCCGCACCAGGTCACGCTGGAAACGGGCGAGATCGCGCGCCAGGCCAGCGGCGCCGTCATCGTCAATATCGACGACACCGTGGTGCTGGCTACCGTTGTGGCCCGGACCGATGCCAAGCCCGGGCAGGACTTCTTCCCGCTGACGGTGGACTACACCGAGAAGAGCTACGCCGCCGGCAGGATCCCGGGCAGCTTCTTCAAGCGCGAAGGGCGGCCGAGCGAGGCCGAGACCCTGATCTGCCGCCTCATCGACCGCCCGATCCGACCGCTGTTTCCCGAAGGTTTCTACAACGAGGTCCAGGTCATCATCCACGTGCTGAGCCTGAACCCCGAGGTGCAGCCCGACATCGCCGCCATGATCGGCACCAGTGCCGCGCTGGCGATCAGCGGCATCCCGTTCGACGGCCCCATCGGCGCCGCGCGCGTGGGTTATGTCAACGGCGAATATGTGCTCAACCCGGGCAAGGCCCAGCTCACCGACAGCCAGCTCGACCTGGTCGTGGCCGGCACCGAGGCCGCCGTGCTGATGGTGGAGTCCGAAGCCGACCAGCTGACCGAGGAAGTGATGCTGGGCGCCGTGGTCTTCGGCCACGACATGGGCAAGATCGCCATCGCCGCCATCAACGAGCTGGTGCGCGACGCCGGCAAGCCCGAATGGAACTGGCAGCCGCCGGCCAAGGACGAGCCCTTCATCGCCAAGGTCACGGCGCTGGCCGAAGAGCCGCTGCGCGCGGCCTACCAGATCCGCAGCAAGCAGGCGCGCACGCAGGCCTGCCGTGAAGCCTATGCCGCCGTGGCCACGGCGTTGAAGGCCGAGGGTGCGGACTTCGACGCCAACAAGCTCAACGACCTGCTGTTCGAGATCGAATCGCGCCTGGTGCGCGGCCAGATCCTGTCGGGCGAGCCGCGCATCGACGGCCGCGACACGCGCACCGTGCGCCCGATCGAGATCCGCTCCGGCGTGCTGCCCCGCACCCACGGCTCGGCGCTGTTCACGCGCGGCGAGACGCAGGCGCTGGTGGTGTCCACGCTGGGCACCGAACGCGACGCGCAGCGCATCGACGCGCTGGCCGGCGACTTCACCGACCAATTCATGCTGCACTACAACATGCCGCCCTTCGCCACCGGCGAGGCGGGCCGCTTCGGCACGCCCAAGCGGCGCGAGGTGGGGCATGGCCGGCTGGCCAAGCGCGCGCTGATGGCGGTGCTGCCGAAGAAGGACGAGTTTCCGTACACGATTCGCATCGTTTCCGAGGTCACCGAGAGCAACGGCTCTTCCTCCATGGCTTCGGTGTGCGGCGGCTGCCTGAGCATGCTCGACGCCGGTGTGCCGCTGAAGGCGCACGTGGCCGGCATCGCCATGGGCCTGATCAAGGAAGGCAACCGCTTCGCGGTGCTGACCGACATCCTGGGCGACGAAGATCACCTCGGCGACATGGACTTCAAGGTCGCCGGCACCGAACGGCGGCATCACGGCGCTGCAGATGGACATCAAGATCCAGGGCATCACCAAGGAAATCATGCAGGTGGCGCTGGCGCAGGCCAAGGAAGCGCGGCTGCACATCCTGGGCAAGATGGTCGATGCCGTGGGCGGCGCCAAGGACGAGGTGAGCCCCTTCGCGCCACGCCTGTATTCGATGAAGATCAACCAGGAGAAGATCCGCGACGTCATCGGCAAGGGTGGCGCCACCATCCGCGGCCTGACCGAAGAGACCGGCTGCACCATCGACATCGGCGAGGACGGCACCATCACCGTGGCTTCCACCGACGCCGACAAGGCCGCCTTCGCGCTCAAGCGCATCGCCGAGATCACGGCCGAGGCCGAGATCGGCAAGGTCTACGAAGGTGCGATCACCAAGATCCTGGACTTCGGCGCGCTGGTCAACATCCTGCCCGGCAAGGACGGCTTGCTGCACATCAGCCAGATCGCGCACCAGCGTGTCGAGAAGGTCGAGGACTTTCTCAAGGAAGGCCAGGTCATCCAGGTCAAGGTGCTGGAGACCGACGACAAGGGCCGCATCAAGCTGAGCATGAAGGCGCTGCTCGAGCGGCCCGAAGGCTTTGTCGAGGAAGAGCGTCCGCGCCGCGATTTTGGTGACCGCGGCGACCGTGGTGGCCGCGGCGACCGAGGCGACCGGGGCCCACGCCGCGAGCCGCGTGAACCCCGCGAGCCGCGTGAGCCTCGCGAGAGCAGCGACGCGCGTGCCGAGGCGTCGGTGGCTGCGGCCCTGGCGACACCGGATGCCGCCGCCACCCCTGCGGACGAGCAAAAGGACTGAGCCGCGATGCGCGCCATCGAGATCACCCGCTTCGGCCCGCCCGAGGTGCTGCGCGAAACGCAGCGCCCCGACCCTGCGGCGGCGCCGGGTGAACTGCTGATTGCGGTGCAGGCCTCGGGCGTCAACCGGCCCGACGTGCTGCAGCGCAAGGGGCTGTACCCCATGCCGCCGGGCGTTTCCGACCTGCCGGGGCTCGAGGTGGCCGGCACCGTGGTCGGCGGCACGGCCGAGGACCTGGCGACGGCGGGGCTGTCGATGGGAGACGCGGTTTGCGCGCTGGTCGCCGGCGGCGGCTACGCCGAGTTGTGCGTGGCGCCTGCCGGGCAGTGCCTGCCGGTGCCTCTGGGGCTGAACATGGTGCAGGCGGCGAGCCTGCCCGAGACCTTCTTCACCGTCTGGCAGAACGTCTTCGTCATCGCGCGCCTGCAGGCGGGCGAGACGCTGCTGGTGCAGGGCGGCTCCAGCGGCATCGGCGTCACCGCCATCCAGCTCGCCAAGGCGCTGGGTTCGCGGGTCATCGTCACCGCCGGCAGCGACGAGAAGTGCGCCGCCTGCCTGGCGCTGGGCGCCGACCATGCCATCAACTACCGCACGCAGGACTTCGTGGCCGAAACGAAGCGCCTGACCGGCGGCCGAGGCGCCGACGTGGTGCTGGACATGGTGGCCGGCGACTATGTCGGCCGCGAGATCGAATGCCTGGCCGAGGACGGCCGGCTGGCGATCATCGCCACGCAGGGCGGCCACGCCGCACAGATCGACGCCGGCCTGGTGCTGCGCAAGCGGCTCACCATCAGCGGCTCGACGCTGCGGCCGCGTCCGGTGGCCTACAAGGCGGCGCTGGCGCGTGAACTGCGCGAGCGTGTGTGGCCGCTCATCGAGGCCGGCCGCGTCAAGACCGTGATCCACCAGGTCTTTCCGGCGGCGCAGGCGGCGGCGGCGCATGCGCTGATGGAGTCGGGCACCCATGTCGGCAAGATCGTGCTGACCTGGTAACCAAAGGAGATGTCCATGCAACGCAAGCTCGTGGTCGGGAACTGGAAGATGAACGGCAGCCGGCCGGCCAATGCCGAACTGCTGGCCGGCTTGCTGGCGGCGCGGCCGTTCGGCGCCGACGTGGCGGTGTGCGTGCCCTTCGTCTACCTTCACGAGACCGCCGCCACGCTGGCCGGCAGCGACATCCGCTGGGGCGCGCAGGATGTCTCGGCGCACGAGCAGGGCGCCTACACCGGCGAGGTGTCGGCAGACATGCTGGCCGAATGCGGCTGCCGCTATGCCCTGGTGGGCCACTCCGAGCGCCGCGCCTACCACGCCGAGAGCGACCAGCTCGTGGCCGAGAAGGCCCAGGCCGCACTGGCCCGCGGCGTGACGCCGGTGGTCTGCGTGGGCGAGACGCTGGCCGAGCGCGAGGCCGGCCACACCGAAGAGGTGGTCAAGCGCCAGCTCTCGGCGGTGATCCACCAGCTGGCGCATTGCGCAGCCGAGATGGTGGTGGCCTACGAGCCGGTGTGGGCCATCGGCACCGGCCGCACCGCCAGCCCCGAGCAGGCGCAGGCCGTGCACGCCGTGCTGCGCGCGCAACTGCAGGCCGCCACCGGCCGCGCCGCAAGCATGAAGATTCTCTACGGCGGCAGCGTCAAGCCCGACAACGCCGCCACGCTCTTCGCCCAGCCCGACATCGACGGCGGACTCATCGGCGGCGCTTCGCTGAAGGCGGCCGACTTCATTGCCATCTGTCGCGCCGCCGGCTGAGCGCCATTCTCGGAGACCTCTGAATCATGCAAATCTGGATGACCCTGATCCTGGCGGTGCAGCTGCTGTCGGCGCTGGCCATGATCGGCCTCGTGCTGATCCAGCACGGCAAGGGCGCCGACATGGGCGCGTCCTTCGGCAGCGGCGCCTCGGGCAGCCTGTTCGGCGCCACCGGCAGTGCAAATTTTCTTTCGCGTTCCACAGCCGCACTGGCCACGGTCTTCTTCTGCTGCACGCTGGCGCTGGCCTACATGAGCAGCAACACCAGCATGCGCGGCAGCGAAGGCGGTGGCAGCGTGCTCGACCGCGCCCCGCGCCCGCGAGCCAGCGCGCCTGGGCGCTGCCGGGAGCGATCCCGGGGCGATCCCCGGTGCGGACCCTGCCCGGCACCATCCCAGGCGCCGTGCCGACGTCGGCAGTTCCGGCATGGCGGCGCCGGGCGCCTTCCGGAAGCGGCCTCCGACGCCCGCGGCACCGCCGGCGGGCATGGCAGCGCCCGATTCTGACGCGCTAGAATGTCCGCGGGTTGTCCGGGGCGGGTCGCAGTGCCTCGAATGCACTCGTGCCTGGATCGCGGGTTTCAGACCGCATGGACTGGAAACTTCGCGCCGACGTGGTGAAACTGGTAGACACGCTATCTTGAGGGGGTAGTGGCGAAAGCTGTGCGAGTTCGAGTCTCGCCGTCGGCACCAAGGGATTTTGTTGGATCGACCGGGCGCGCCGGTGCGCAACTGCCGAAGAGCAGGAAACGCAAGGCGCGCTTTTTTGCGACCACTCGTTCACCTGACAGGATGCTGACCGAGCCATGGAGCTGCAAAACTACCTGCCTGTGATCCTGTTCATCCTGGTGGGCGTGGCAGTGGGCGTGGCGCCGCAACTCATCGGCTTCGTCTTCGGTCCGAACCGCCCCGACGCCGAGAAGAACAGCCCCTACGAGTGCGGCTTCGAGGCCTTCGAGGACGCGCGCATGAAGTTCGATGTGCGCTACTACCTGGTGGCCATCCTGTTCATCCTGTTCGACCTGGAAATCGCCTTTCTCTTCCCATGGGCAGTGGCGCTGCGCGACATCGGGGCGTCAGGCTTCTGGGCCATGATGCTGTTCCTGGCCATCCTGGTGGTGGGTTTCGTCTACGAGTGGAAGAAGGGCGCGCTGGATTGGGAATGAACATGGGCACCCACGCCCCTTCCCGTCCGTTCCCCCCCGGATGGCTCCTCCCCCCCCCCCGCCGAGCAGGGCCTTCCCCAGCGTCCGGGGCTTGGAGCACCCGCCCGGCCGCAGGCCATCACCCTGGAGTCATCTGACATATGGGCATTGAAGGCGTACTGAAGGAAGGCTTCGTCACCACCTCGGTGGACACGCTGATCAACTGGTCGAAGACCGGCTCGCTGTGGCCCATGACCTTTGGCCTGGCCTGTTGCGCCGTGGAGATGATGCACGCCGGTGCCGCGCGCTACGACATCGACCGCTTCGGCATGTTGTTCCGCCCCAGCCCGCGCCAGAGCGACCTCATGATCGTGGCCGGCACGCTGTGCAACAAGATGGCGCCGGCGCTGCGCAAGGTCTACGACCAGATGGCCGAGCCGCGCTGGGTGCTGAGCATGGGCTCCTGCGCCAATGGCGGCGGCTACTACCACTACAGCTATTCGGTGGTGCGCGGCTGCGACCGCATCGTGCCGGTCGACGTCTACGTGCCGGGCTGCCCGCCCACGGCCGAGGCGCTGCTCTACGGCATCCTGCAGCTGCAGGCCAAGATCCGGCGCGAGAACACCATCGCGCGCTGATCCCCGGACCCCGAACCACCGATGACGCTCAAGCTCGACACCCTGCAGGCGGCGCTCCAGGCCGTGCTGGCCGGCACCCTCGGCGAGGGCAGCAAGGGCCGGCTGGTGCGCGACTTCGGCGAGATCACCGTCACCGTGCCCGCCGCTTCGTACCTGGACCTTGCACGCACGTTCCGCGACCATCCCGCTTTGCATTTCGAGCAACTCATCGACCTGTGCGGCGTGGACTACGCCGACTACAAGAACCAGCCCTGGGAAGGCCCGCGCTACTGCGTGGTGGTGCACCTGCTTTCCGTGGCGCACAACTGGCGTGTGCGCCTGAAGACCTTTGCGCCCGACGACGACGTGCCCACGGTGGCTTCGGTCAACGAAATCTGGTCCGCGGCCAACTGGTTCGAGCGCGAGGCCTTCGACCTCTACGGCATCATCTTCGAGGGCCACCTCGACCTGCGCCGCATCCTCACCGACTACGGCTTCATCGGCCACCCGATGCGCAAGGACTTCCCCACCACCGGCCACGTGGAGATGCGTTACGACCCCGAGAAGAAGCGCGTCATCTACCAGCCGGTGACCATCGAGCCGCGCGAGATCGTGCCGCGCGTGGTGCGTGAAGACAACTATGGCGGGGTGAGCTCCTGGCGACTTTCCTCGTCCTCGACGCCTCTCCCCCCCCCCATGGCCGGACATCAAGAACTACACCCTGAATTTCGGGCCCCAGCACCCGGCGGCGCACGGCGTGTTGCGGCTGGTGCTGGAACTCGACGGCGAGGTCATCCAGCGCGCCGACCCGCACATCGGGCTGCTGCACCGCGCCACCGAGAAACTGGCCGAGAGCAAGACCTTCATCCAGGCGCTGCCCTACATGGACCGGCTGGACTATGTGTCGATGATGTGCAACGAGCACGCCTACTGCCTGGCCATCGAGAAGCTGCTGGGCGTGGACGTGCCCGAGCGCGCGCAGTACATCCGCGTCATGTTCAGCGAGATCACGCGCCTGCTCAACCACCTGCTGTGGCTGGGCGCGCACGGGCTGGACTGCGGCGCGATGAACATCTTCATCTACTGCTTCCGCGAGCGCGAGGACCTGTTCGACATGTACGAGGCGGTGAGCGGCGCGCGCATGCACGCCGCCTACTTCCGCCCCGGCGGTGTCTACCGCGACCTGCCGGACTCGATGCCGCAGTACAAGCCGAGCCGCATCAAGAACGAGAAGGCGATCAAGGCGCTGAACGACACGCGTTCGGGCTCGCTGCTGGACTTCATCGACGACTTCACCCAGCGTTTCCCGAAGTACGTCGACGAATACGAGACCCTGCTCACCGACAACCGCATCTGGAAGCAGCGCACGGTGGGCATCGGCGTGGTCACTCCCGAGCGTGCGCTCAACCTCGGCTTCACCGGCCCCATGCTGCGCGGCAGCGGCATCGCCTGGGACCTGCGCAAGACGCAGCCCTACGACGTCTATGGCCGCATGGACTTCGACGTGCCGGTGGGCACCGGCGGCGACACCTACGACCGCTACCTGGTGCGCATCGAGGAAATGCGGCAGAGCAACCGCATCATCCAGCAATGCGTGGCCTGGCTGCGCGCCAACCCGGGCCCGGTGATCACCGCCAACCACAAGGTGGCGCCGCCCTCGCGCGTGGACATGAAGTCCAACATGGAAGAGCTGATCCACCACTTCAAGCTCTTCACCGAAGGCATGCACGTGCCCGAGGGCGAGGCCTACGCGGCGGTGGAACACCCCAAGGGCGAGTTCGGCATCTACCTGGTGAGCGACGGCGCCAACAAGCCCTACCGGCTGAAGATCCGCGCCCCCGGCTTCGCGCACCTGGCGGCGCTGGACGAGATGGCGCGCGGCCACATGATTGCCGATGCCGTGGCCATTATCGGCACCATGGACATCGTTTTCGGCGAAATTGATCGATGAGCGCCCGATGATGCCCTTTTCCGATTCGACGCTGGCCCGCTTCGCCCGCGAAGTCGACAAGTACCCGGCCGACCAGAAGCAGAGCGCCGTCATGGCCTGTCTGGCCATCGTGCAGCAGGAACAAGGCCATGTCTCGACCGCGGCCGAGGACGCCATTGCGGTCTATCTCGGCATGGCGCCGATCGCGGTGCACGAAGTCACGACCTTCTACAACATGTACAACCAGCAGCCGGTGGGCCGCTTCAAGCTCAACGTCTGCACCAACCTGCCCTGCGCGCTGCGCGACGGCGACAAGGCACTGGACCATGTCTGTCGCAAGCTCGGCGTGGAGCCCTACGGCACCACCGCCGACGGCCGCTTCACCGTGCAGCCCAGCGAATGCCTGGGCGCTTGCGCCGACGCGCCGGTGATGCTGGTCAACGACCGCCAGATGCTCAGTTTCATGAGCCCCGAGCGGCTCGACGAACTCATCGACATCTTGAGGTCCGAGGCGTCCACATGATCGACCTGACGAAGTTCCAGGCCACGGGCAGCGAAACCTGCTTTCACGGCCGCCACATCCAGCCGCAGATCTATGCCGGGCTGGACGGCCGCAACTGGCGGTTGAACGACTATGTGGCACGCGGCGGGTATTCGGCACTGAAGAAGATCCTGGGCATCGACCAACCCGAAGGTGCGGCCGGTTTGTCGCCCGACCAGGTGATTGCCGAGGTCAAGCTCAGCGCGCTGCGCGGCCGCGGCGGCGCCGGTTTCCCGACCGGACTGAAGTGGAGTTTCATGCCACGCGCCTTCCCCGGCGCCAAATACCTGGTCTGCAATTCCGACGAAGGCGAACCCGGCACCTGCAAGGACCGCGACCTGCTGGCCTACAACCCGCACATCGTCATCGAGGGCATGGCCATCGCCGCCTACGCGATGGGCGTGAAGACCGGCTACAACTACATCCACGGCGAGATCTTCGAGATCTACGAACGTTTCGAAGAAGCGCTGGAAGAAGCGCGCGCCGCCGGTTTCCTGGGCGAGCGCATCCTGGGCTCGGACTTCAGTTTCCAGCTGCACGCCTTCCACGGTTTCGGCGCCTACATCTGCGGCGAGGAGACGGCGCTGCTGGAAAGCCTGGAAGGCAAGAAGGGCCAGCCGCGCTTCAAGCCGCCGTTCCCGGCCAGCTTCGGCCTCTACGGCAAGCCGACCACCATCAACAACACCGAGACCTTCGCCGCGGTGCCGTGGATCATCAACCACGGCGGCCAGGCCTACCTGGAGTGCGGCAAACCCAACAACGGCGGCACCAAGATCTTCAGCGTCGTGGGCGACGTGGAACGCCCCGGCAATTTCGAGGTGCCGCTGGGCACGCCGTTTGCCACCTTGCTGGAACTGGCCGGCGGCGTGAAGGGCGGGGCGCTGAAGGCGGTGATCCCGGGCGGTTCGTCGGCTCCCGTGCTGCCGGGGGCCACCATGATGGACATCACGATGGACTACGACGCCATCGCCAAGGCCGGTTCCATGCTGGGCAGTGGTGCCGTCATCGTGATGAACGACAGCCGCTGCATGGTGGGTAGCCTGCTGCGCCTGAGCTATTTCTACCAGCACGAAAGCTGCGGCCAGTGCACCCCTTGCCGCGAAGGTACGGGCTGGTTGTGGCGGCTGGTCGATCGCATCGAGCACGGCAAGGGCCGTGCCGAAGATCTGGACCTGCTCGATTCGGTGGCGGACAACATCAAGGGCCGCACCATCTGCGCGCTGGGCGATGCCGCGGCGATGCCGGTGCAGGGCATGCTCAAGCATTTCCGAGACGAGTTTGCCTACCACGTCGAACACAAAAGGTGCATGGTCGGCGGTGCGCATGCCACCCTCATCCCGACCCCTCTCCCAGAGGGAGAGGCAGTGAATCCATGATCGAACTCGAACTCGACGGCAAGAAGGTGAGCCTCCCGGAGGGCAGCATGGTGATGCATGCCGCCGACGCCGCGGGCATCTACATCCCGCACTTCTGCTACCACAAGAAGCTCAGCATCGCGGCCAACTGCCGCATGTGCCTGGTCGACATCGAGAAGATGCCCAAGCCCATGCCGGCCTGCGCCACGCCGGCCACCAACGGCATGGTGGTGCGCAGCAAGAGCGACAAGGCGGTGAAGGCGCAGCAGTCGGTGATGGAGTTCCTGCTCATCAACCACCCGCTGGACTGCCCCATCTGCGACCAGGGTGGCGAATGCCAGTTGCAGGACCTGGCGGTGGGCTACGGCAAGTCGGCTTCGCGCTACCAGGAAGAGAAGCGTGTCGTTTTCCACAAGGACGTCGGCCCGCTCATTTCGATGGCGGAGATGAGCCGCTGCATCCACTGCACACGCTGCGTGCGCTTCGGCCAGGAAGTGGCCGGGGTCATGGAACTCGGCATGATCCACCGCGGCGAGCACAGCGAGATCACCACGCTGGCCGGCCGCACCATCGACAGCGAACTCTCGGGCAACATGATCGACATCTGTCCGGTCGGCGCCCTCACCAGCAAGCCCTTCCGCTACAGCGCCCGCACCTGGGAACTGAGCCGGCGCAAGTCGGTGAGCCCGCACGACAGCGTGGGCGCCAACCTGGTGGTGCAGGTCAAGGCGAACAAGGTCATGCGGGTGGTGCCGCTGGAAAACGAAGACGTCAACGAATGCTGGATCGCCGACCGCGACCGCTTCAGCTACGAGGCCTTGAACAGCGCATCGCGGCTGACGCAGCCGATGGTCAAGCAGGGCGGGGTCTGGCAGGCGGTGGACTGGAATACCGCGCTGGCTTACGTCGCTGACGGGCTGAAGCGCGTCAAGTCCGAATTTGGCGGGACCGAGGCCGGAGCCGGCATCGGCGCCATCGGTCATGCCTCGTCGACGGTCGAGGAGTTGCACCTGCTGGCCAAGCTGATGCGCGGCCTGGGCAGCGAGAGCATCGACCACCGCACCCGTCATGCCGATTTCGGCAACGCGGCGCCGGCCGGGCGTGCACGCTGGCTCGGCACCTCGATCGCGTCGCTGTCGAAGCTGGACCGCGCCTTCGTCGTCGGCTCCTTCCTGCGCAAGGACCACCCGCTGCTGGCGCAGCGCCTGCGCCAGGCTGCGCGCCAAGGTGCCCGGCTGATGAGCCTGCACGCGGTGCATGATGACTGGGCCATGCCGCTTTCCGCCGCGATCACCGCCGCGCCCGCCGCCTGGCCGGCACAGCTGGCTGACGTCGCCGCCGCCGTGGCCAAGTCGCGTGGCGTGCCGGCACCGCTGCCGGCCGACCCTGGCGCGCCTGCGCAGGCCGTGGCCGATGCGCTGCTGTCAGGCGAGCGCAAGGCCATCCTGCTCGGCAACGCCGCGGCGCAGCACCCGCAGGCCACGCAACTGCTGGCGCTGGCGAGCTGGATCGGCGAGCACACCGGCGCCAGCGTCGGTTACCTCGGCGAAGCCGGCAACAATGTCGGCGCGCAACTCGTCGGCGCGCTGCCGGGTGCCGGCGGGCTGAACGCCGGCCAGATGCTGAGTCAGCCGATGAAGGCGCTGCTGCTGCTGAATGCCGAACCGGTGCTCGACAGCGCCGATGCCGCCGCGGCGCGCGCGGCGCTGGCCGCGTCGGGCCTGGTGGTTGCGCTCACGCCGTTCAAGGACGTGGCGGCCGACCTGGCCGACGTCATGCTGCCGATCGCTCCGTTCACCGAAACCGCCGGCACCTTCGTCAATGCCGAAGGCCGCGCGCAGAGCTTCCACGGCGTCGTCAAGCCGCTGGGCGAAGCGCGCCCGGCGTGGAAGGTGCTGCGCGTGCTGGGCAACCTGCTCGGCCTGGCCGGCTTCGCGCACGAGAGTGCGGAAGACGTTCGCGCCGAAGCGCTGGGCGACCTCGCCACGCTGGCCTCGCGCCTGGACAACGGTGCCGAAGCGCCTGCGCTGACGGCACTCGCTGCGGCAGCCGGCGGGGGCCTGCAGCGCGTCTCCGACGTGCCCATCTACGCCGTCGATGCCGCCGTCCGCCGCGCCGCCTCGCTGCAGCTCACTGCCGATGCGCGCGAACCCGTCGTCGGCCTGCCTTCGGCGTTGTGGCAACAGCTGCGCATGGAAGCCGGTGGCAAGGTGCTGGTGGCGCAAGGCCAGGCGGCCGTGCTGCTGCCGGCGCGTGAAGAGCCGTCGCTGGCCGAAGGTGCCGTGCGCATCGCCGCCGGCCATCCGGCCACCGCGGGCCTGGGTGCGATGTTCGGCGCCGTCAGCGTCGAGAAGGTCTGAACGCCATGTTCGACACCCTGCACGAGCTCGGCAACGCCACCCTGGGCCCCACGCCGTGGCTGGTGCTGTGGAGCCTGGTCAAGATCGTCGCGGTCGTGCTGCCGCTGATGATCTGTGTCGCCTACCTCACGCTGTGGGAACGCAAGGGCATCGGCTATACGCAGATCCGCATCGGCCCCAACCGCGTCGGCCCGGGCGGGCTGCTGCAGCCGATCGCCGATGCGGTGAAGCTGGTCTTCAAGGAGATCATCCGCCCCAGTGCAGCGAACAAGCCGCTGTTCTTCCTGGGTCCGGTGATGACCATCATGCCGGCGCTGGCGGCCTGGGCGGTGGTGCCCTTCGGACCGGAAGCCGTGCTTGCCAATGTCAATGCCGGCCTGCTGTTCCTGATGGCCATCACCTCGCTGGAGGTCTACGGCGTCATCATCGCCGGCTGGGCCAGCAATTCCAAATACGCCTTCCTGGGCGCGCTGCGCGCCAGCGCGCAGATGGTCAGCTACGAGATCGCGATGGGCTTCTGCCTGGTGGTGGTGCTCATGGTCTCGGCCACCATGAACATGACCGAGATCGTCATGCTGCAGGGCAAGGGCATGTTCGCCGACATGGGCGCCGGCGTGCTGTCGTGGAACTGGCTGCCGCTGCTGCCGATCTTCGTCGTCTTCTTCATCGCCGGCCTGGCCGAGACCAACCGCCACCCCTTCGACGTGGTGGAAGGCGAGAGCGAGATCGTCGCCGGCCACATGATCGAATATTCGGGCATGTCGTTCGCCATGTTCTTCCTGGCCGAATACGCCAACATGATCCTCGTCAGCACGCTCACCGTGTTGTTGTTCCTGGGCGGCTGGCTGCCGCCGTTCGGCTTCCTCGACTTCATCCCGGGCTGGATCTGGCTGGCCATCAAGATCTTCGTCGTCGTCACCCTGTTTCTGTGGGTGCGCGCCACCTTCCCGCGCTTCCGCTACGACCAGATCATGCGTCTGGGCTGGAAGATCTTCATTCCGGTGACACTGGTCTGGCTGGTCGTCGTCGGCTTGTGGATCCAGTCGCCGTTCAACATCTGGGAGTGAATATGGCCCCCACGCTCACTTTGTTCGCTGCCCCCATGGGCCACGCAGGGGCCCGTTCCGGGCCCTGGGGCGTCGCCTCCCTTGGGGCGGCCCGGCGGGAGGCGAGTCGCCCATGACCACCATCACCGCCATCAAGGATGTCTTCTCCAGCATGCTGCTGGCCGAGCTGTTCAAGGGCATGAAGCTCACCGGCCGCTATTTCCTGGCCAAGAACATCACGATCCAGTTCCCGGAAGAGAAGACGCCGCTGTCGCCCCGTTTCCGCGGCCTGCATGCGCTGCGCCGTTACGACAACGGCGAGGAACGTTGCATCGCCTGCAAGCTGTGCGAGGCGGTGTGCCCGGCCATGGCCATCACCATCGAGAGTGACGTGCGTGCCGACGGCTCGCGCCGCACCACGCGCTACGACATCGACCTTACGAAGTGCATCTTCTGCGGCTTCTGCGAGGAAAGCTGCCCGGTGGATTCCATCGTCGAGACGCACCACTTCGAATACCACGGCGAGAAGCGCGGCGACCTGTACTTCACCAAGGACATGCTGCTGGCCGTGGGTGACCGCTACGAAAAAGAGATCGCCGCCAACCGGGCTGCAGACGCCCCCTACCGCTGAACGACGCTGAACCTGGGCGCCCGGCTGCCCCGGCAGACAGGGCCCAAGCCCCATGGATACGATCACCTCCCTCTTCTACATCTTCGCCACGGTGCTGCTGTTTGCCGCGCTGCGCGTCATCACGGCGCGCAGCACGGTGCATGCGGTACTGTTCCTGGTGCTCGCCTTCTTCAGCGCGTCCTGCATCTGGATGCTGCTCGCGGCCGAGTTCCTGGCCATCACCCTGGTGCTCGTCTACGTCGGCGCAGTGATGGTGCTGTTCCTGTTCGTGGTGATGATGCTCGACATCAATGCCGACAGCTTCCGCGAAGGCTTCTGGAAGCACTTGCCGCTGGCCGGCCTGGTGGGCGCGGTGATCGCTCTGGAAATGGCGCTGGTGCTGATGCGCGGCTTCCAATTGCAGGCCCCGGCCCCGAGTGTGCGGGCGCTGGAGATCGGCAATACCAAGCTGCTGGGCATCGAGATCTATACGCAATACCTCTACCCGCTGCAACTGGCGGCGGTGCTGCTGCTGGTGGCCATCATCGCGGCCATCGCGCTGACGCTGCGCGGGCGCAAGGACAGCCGGCACATGAACCCCTCGGAGCAGGTGCGCGTGAAGCGCGCCGACCGCGTGCGGCTGGTGAAGATGGCACCCACGATCGAATCGCCGTCGACGCCCAGGGAAGGCGACGCAGCATGAACCTCGGCCCCATCACGCTCGGCCACTACCTGTCGCTGGGGGGCATCCTGTTCGCCCTGTCGGTGATCGGCATCTTTCTGAACCGCCGCAACCTGATCGTGCTGCTGATGGCTATCGAGCTCATGCTGCTGGCCGTCAACCTGAATTTCGTTGCCTTCTCGCACTACCTGCCGCTGGAGGCCGACCGCATGGCGGGCCAGGTCTTCGTCTTTTTCATCCTCACCGTGGCGGCGGCTGAATCGGCCATCGGTCTGGCGATCCTGGTCGTGCTGTTCCGCAACCGGGCTTCGATCCGCGTCGAGGAACTCGACGAGTTGAAAGGCTGAAGGCGGACATGGCCACCTCGATCTCGCAAGGACTGCTGCTCACCGTGCCGCTGGCGCCGCTGGCCGGCGCGCTCATCGCCGGCCTGGCCGGCCGCTGGGTGGGCCGCCGCGGCGCGCACTTCTTCACCATCCTGGGCGTCTTCATCGCCTTCGTCTGCTCGGTCGTCGTGCTGTCCCAGGTGGCGGCCGGTGCGCGCTTCAACGAGACCATTTATGAGTGGATGGTGCTCGGCAAGCTGGTCATGGAGGTCGGTTTCCTGGTCGACGGCCTGACCGCCATGATGATGGTGGTGGTGACCTTCGTCAGCCTGATGGTGCATGTCTACACCATCGGCTACATGGACGGCGACCCCGGCTACCAGCGCTTCTTCAGCTATATCAGCCTGTTCACCTTCAGCATGCTGATGCTGGTGATGAGCAACAACTTCCTGCAGCTGTTCTTCGGCTGGGAAGCGGTGGGCCTGGTGAGCTACCTGCTGATCGGCTTCTGGTTCAAGAAGCCGACGGCCATCTTCGCCAACATGAAGGCCTTCATCGTCAACCGCGTCGGCGACTTCGGCTTCATCCTCGGCATCGGCCTCGTGGTGGCCTATGGCGGCACGCTGAACTACACGGAAGCGTTTGCCAAGGCGCCGGAACTGGCCAGGCTCACCTTCCCGGGCACCGACTGGATGCTGATCACGGTGGCCTGCATCTGCCTGTTCATCGGCGCCATGGGCAAGAGCGCGCAGTTCCCGCTGCATGTCTGGCTGCCTGACTCGATGGAAGGCCCGACGCCGATTTCGGCGCTGATCCATGCCGCGACCATGGTCACGGCCGGCATCTTCATGGTCGCGCGCATGTCGCCGTTGTTCGAGCTGTCGGACACCGCGCTCAACTTCGTGATGATCATCGGCGCCATCACGGCATTGTTCATGGGCTTCCTGGGCATCATCCAGAACGACATCAAGCGTGTGGTCGCCTATTCCACGCTCAGCCAGCTGGGCTACATGACGGTGGCGCTGGGCGCCAGCGCCTACAGCGTGGCCGTGTTCCACCTCATGACGCACGCCTTCTTCAAGGCGCTGCTCTTCCTGGCCGCCGGCAGCGTGATCATCGGAATGCACCACGACCAGGACATCCGCAACATGGGCGGCCTGCGCAAGCACATGCCCATCACCTGGATCACCGCGTTGCTGGGATCGCTGGCGCTCATCGGCACGCCCTTGTTCGCCGGCTTTTACAGCAAGGACAGCATCATCATGGCGGTCGAGGCTTCGAACCTCCCGGGCACGCCGTTTGCCATCTTCGCGGTGGTGGCCGGCGTCTTCGTCACCGCCTTCTATTCCTTCCGCATGGTCTTCCTGGTCTTCCACGGCGAGGAGCGCTTCCAACACAAGCCTTTTCCTTCACATGACGCGCCGGAGGACGACCATGCGCACGACAGCCACGACGAGCACCACGACGCGACACCGCACGAATCACCCTGGGTCGTCACGGCGCCACTGATCCTGCTGGCCGTGCCCTCGGTGGTGATCGGTTTCCTGGCCATCCAGCCGATGCTGTTCGGCGACTTCATGAAGGATGCGATCTTCGTCGACGCGGCACGCCACCCGGCGATGGCGCAACTCGCCGAAAGCTTCCACGGCGCTGCCGCGATGGCCCTGCACGGCCTGCAGACGCCGCCGTTCTGGCTGGCGCTGGCCGGTGTGGTCACGGCCTGGTGGTTCTACCTGAAGCAACCGTCGATTCCCGCGGCCATCGCCCGCACCTTCAGCCCCGTGGTGCGCGTGCTCGAGAACAAGTACTACATGGACTGGTTCAACGAACACGTGCTGGCCGCCGGGGCGCGGCTTGTCGGCACGGGGCTGTGGAAGGGCGGCGACGTGGCAGTGATCGACGGCGCCATCAACGGCAGCGCCACCGCCATGGGCGGGCTGGCCGGCGTGCTGCGCCAGTTCCAGACCGGCCACCTGTACCAGTATGCGCTGGTCATGCTGCTGGGCATCTTCGGCCTGCTGACCTGGCAGCTGTGGCCCTATTTCAGCGGCCTCATGCGATGACATGCTGATGTCGGCGCCGTACATGCAAGAAGAACAAGAGGGAACACGATGGGTCTGCTGAGCTTAGCGATCTGGCTGCCGATTGCCTTCGGCGTGCTGCTGCTCGCACTCGGCCGTGACGACAACGCCCGTCCGGTGCGTGCGCTGGCCTTGATCGGCGCGCTGGTCTCGCTGCTGGCCACGCTGCCGCTGGTCACCGGTTTCGACCGCGGCACCGCGGCCATGCAGTTCGTCGAAAAGGCGTCGTGGATCGAGCGCTTCAACCTGCACTACCACCTGGGCGTGGACGGCCTGTCACTGTGGTTCGTGCCGCTCACCGCCTTCATCACGGTGGTGGTGGTCATCTCCGCCTGGGAAGTGATCAACGAACGCGTGGCGCAGTACATGGGCGCCTTCCTCATCCTCTCGGGGCTGATGATCGGCGTCTTCTGCGCGCTGGACGGCATGCTGTTCTACGTATTCTTCGAGGCCACGCTGATCCCGATGTACATCATCATCGGCGTCTGGGGCGGCCCGAAGCGCGTCTATGCGGCGTTCAAGTTCTTCCTCTACACGCTGCTCGGTTCGCTGCTCATGCTGGTGGCGCTGGTCTACCTGTATTTCAAGAGCGGCGGCAGCTTCGACATCCTCAGCTGGCACAAGCTGCCGCTGAGCCTGCCCGTGCAGACGTTGCTGTTCTTCGCCTTCTTCGCCGCCTTCAGCGTGAAGGTGCCGATGTGGCCGGTGCACACCTGGCTGCCCGACGCGCACGTGGAAGCACCCACCGGTGGCTCGGTGGTGCTGGCCGCCATCATGCTGAAGCTGGGGGCCTACGGTTTCCTGCGTTTTTCCATGCCCATCGCGCCCGACGCGGCGCGTGAATACGACTGGGTCATCATCACGCTGAGCCTGGTCGCGGTGCTGTACATCGGCCTGGTGGCGCTGGTGCAGCAGGACATGAAAAAACTGGTGGCCTACAGCTCCATTGCGCACATGGGCTTCGTCACCTTGGGCTTCTTCATCTTCAACCCGCTGGGCGTGGCCGGCGGCATCGTGCAGATGGTCAGCCACGGCTTCGTCTCGGGCGCCATGTTCCTGTGCATCGGCGTGCTCTACGACCGTGTGCACAGCCGCGAGATCGCGGCCTACGGCGGCGTGGCCAATACGATGCCCAGGTTTGCGGCCTTTGCGGTGTTGTTCGCGATGGCGAACGCCGGCCTGCCGGGCACGGCCGGTTTCGTGGGCGAGTGGATGGTCATCCTGGGTGCGGTGGGATACAACTTCTGGATCGCCGCGCTGGCCGCCACCACATTGGTCTTTGGCGCCGCCTATACGCTGTGGATGGTCAAGCGCGTGTATTTCGGTGACGTGGCCAACGACCATGTCCGGCAGCTCTCAGACATCAACGGCCGCGAATTCCTGATGCTGGCCATCCTGGCCGCTGCGGTGCTGTACATGGGCCTGTACCCGAAGCCCTTCACCGACGTGATGGACGTCTCGGTGACCGAGCTGCTGCGGCACGTGGCCGCGCCCAAGCTGAACTGACGGCCGCGAGCCCCGCCACAAGACCATGACTGCAATGAACTGGCCCGTGCTGTACCCCGAGATCTGGCTGCTGGCCATGGCCTGCGTGGTGCTCCTGGCCGACCTCTTCGTCACCGACTCCGACCGCCGCCCCACCTTCTGGCTGACACAGTTCACGGTGGGCGTGTTTGCCGCCTTGCACCTGGTGGACTTCAACGCCGGCGGCACCGCTTATGGCATGAAGGGCCTGGTCGTCGTCGACCCCATGGGCCACCTGCTGGCCTTCTTCGCTGCGCTGGCGGTGATGGTGACGCTGGCCTATGCCCGCCCGACGCTGACTGCGCGCGACATGATGAAGGGCGAGTTCTACACGCTCACGCTGTTCATGCTGCTGGGCATCAGCGTGATGTGCTCGGCCAACCACTTTCTGGTCGTCTACCTCGGCCTGGAGCTGATGAGCCTGTCGCTCTATGCGCTGACCGCGCTGCGCCGCGACCACGCCGTGGCCACCGAGGCGGCCATGAAATATTTCGTGCTCGGCGCGCTGGCCAGCGGCTTCCTGCTCTATGGCCTGAGCATGATGTACGGCGCCACCGGCTCGCTGGAGATCCCGCGTGTCTTCGAGCAGATCGCCACCGGCCGCATCAACCGCGAGGTGCTGGTCTTCGGCCTCGTCTTCATCGTCGCCGGGCTGGCCTTCAAGCTCGGCGCCGCGCCTTTCCACATGTGGGTGCCCGACGTCTACCAGGGCGCGCCGACGGCGGTGACGCTGCTCATCGGCGGGGCGCCGAAATTCGCCGCCTTCGCCATCACCATCCGGCTGCTGGTGGAAGGCCTGCTGGGGCTGGCCGTGGACTGGCAGCAGATGTTCATCGTGCTCGCCGTGGCCTCGCTGGCGCTGGGCAATATCGCGGCCATCGCGCAGCGCAATCTGAAGCGCATGCTGGCCTACAGCACCATCGCGCAGATGGGTTTCGTCGTGCTCGGGCTGTCGGCCGGGGTGGTGAGCGGCAATACGCTGTCGGCAGGCAATGCCTACAGCTCGGCCATGTTCTACATGGTGAGTTATGTCTTCACCACGCTGGGCACCTTCGGCCTCATCATGTATTTGTCGCGCCAGGGTTTCGAGAGCGAGGAGATCGACGACCTCGCCGGCCTGTCGCAGCGCAGCCCCTGGGTGGCCGGCGCGATGACGGTGTTCATGTTCTCGCTGGCCGGCGTGCCACCGATGATCGGCTTCTTCGCCAAGCTGTCGGTGATCCAGGCGCTGGTCAGCACCAATGTCACGCTCTACATCGTGCTGGCCGTGGTGGCGGTGTTGTTCAGCCTGATCGGCGCCTTCTACTACCTGCGCGTGGTCAAGGTGATGTGGTTCGACGCCCCGGTGCAGACCGCGCCCATCGAGCGTTCGCAAGGCGTGGCCGCGCTGCTGGCCGCCAACGGGCTGGCCGTGATGGTGCTGGGCCCGTTCTCCGGCGGGCTCATGGCGATGTGCCGCGACGCCATCGTGCGCGCCCTGGCCACCTGACGCGACCGGGCCCCGATGGCTGACACCGGTCCGCTGCCACCGCCGGATGACGGCGACGATCCCCACCTGACCGAACGCCGCCTGGGTGGCACCACGCTCGTGAGCGGCGGCTTCCTGGAGGTGCGGCGCGACGACGTCCGGCTGCCCGACGGCAGCCACGCCATGCGCGAATTCATCCAGCACGGCGGCGCGGTGGCGGTGGTGCCCCTGCTCGACGACGGCCGCCTGGTGCTGGTGCGCCAGTACCGTTACCCAGTGGCCAAGGTGCTGCTCGAATGGCCGGCCGGCAAGCGCGATCCAGGCGAATCCACGCTGGCCTGCGCGATGCGCGAACTGGCAGAGGAGACCGGCTACACCGCAAGCGAGTGGGCCTACGGCGGCGAGATCCACAACGCCGCGGCTTACTCCAGCGAGAGCATCTGGATCTGGTTCGCGCGCGGCCTGGTGGCGGGCCCGCCACGCCTGGACCACGGTGAATTCGTCGAGACGGTGACGCTGACCGAGGCCGAGCTGGCGGCCATCGACCTGCACGGCGGCCTGCCCGACGTGAAGACGCTGATCGGCCTGCACTGGCTGCAGCAGTGGCGCGCCGGCCGGCGCCCATTGGCCTGGCACAGCGCTCAGCAGGCGGCCGCCCTATCATGACGGCACGATGAAAGTGCTCGATCTTCGTTGCGCCAACGGCCACGGCTTCGAAGGCTGGTTCGCTTCCGACGAGGACTTCATGGGCCAGAACGGCCGCGGCCTCGTCGAATGCCCGCTGTGTGCCGACAAGGTGATCACGCGTTTGCCTTCGGCGCCGCGGCTGAATCTTTCCGGCGCGCGTGAACCGGTGCCCGTGCCGCCACCCGACCCCAAGCCCACCGTCGAGGTCCGACCGGCCGACCTGCAGGCGGCCTGGCTGCACACCGTGCGCCATCTGCTGGCGCATACCGAGGACGTGGGCGAGCGCTTTGCCGAGGAGGCTCGCCGCATTCACTATGGCGAGGAGCCGCAGCGCGGCATTCGCGGCCAGGCCACACCCGAGGAGCGGCTGGCGCTGCTGGAAGAGGGCATCGAGACGATGTCGATTCCGATGCCGACCGCTCTGAAGGGCCCGGTGCAGTAACCGCTGCGGGACGCTGCCGCGGGCCAGCGCCCGCTACAGCACGCGTCCCGGATTCAGGGTGCCCTGCGGGTCCAGCGCGGCTTTCACGGCGCGCATCATCTGCAGCGCCACCGGCGACTTTCGCGTCGCGAGTTCGTCGCGCTTGAGCGCACCGATACCGTGTTCGGCCGAGAACGAGCCGCCATACGGCGCCAGCGCGTCGAAGACCAGGGTGTTGATGCGCTGCTCGTTGTCGTCCAGGAAGCGCTGGCCGTCGCTGCCCGCGGGCGCCTGCACGTTGTAGTGCAGGTTGCCATCGCCCAGGTGGCCGAAATTGACGAGTTGCACACCTGGAAAGTGCCGGCGCAGCAGTGTGTCGGTGTTCGCCACGAATTCGGGAATGGCGGACACCGGCAGCGAGATGTCGTGCTTGACATTCAGCCCCTCTTCGGCCTGCGCCAGCGGGATCGCCTCGCGCAGGTGCCACAGCGCCTGTGACTGCGCCAGGCTCGCGGCCACCACGGCGTCGGCGATGACGCTCTGCTCCGCCGCCGCGCCGAGCAAGGCCTCGAAACGCTCGCGCGCCTGGGCCTCGCCTTCGGTGTCGCTCTGCTCCAGCAAAACGGTCCAGGGTGCGGTGGGCAGCGGTTGCGGCAGGGTCGGAAAGTGGCGCGCCACCAGGTCCAGCGCATGGCGGCCCATGACCTCGAAACCCGTCAACCCGGCGCCCAGCCGCGTGCGCGCCAGCTTCAGCAAGGCCAGGCAGCGCGCCAGGTCGTCGCAGGCCGCCAACGCCGTGGTCGTGGCCGCCGGCAGCGGCGCCAGCTTCAGCGTCGCCGCGGTGATGATGCCCAGCGTGCCTTCGCTGCCGATCATCAGGCTGCGCAGGTCGTAGCCGGTATTGTCCTTGCGCAGCCCGCTCAGGCCGTCCCACACCTGGCCCGTGGCGGTGACGACTTCCAGCCCCAGGCACAGCTCGCGTGCATTGCCCCAGCGCAGTACCTGCGTGCCGCCGGCATTGGTGGCCAGGTTGCCGCCGAGGGTGCAACTGCCCTCGGCGGCCAGGCTCAGCGGCAGCAGCAGGCCGCGCGCACGTGCGGCTTCCTGTGCCGCCTGCAGCACGCAGCCGGCGTCGGCGGTGAGCGTCAGGTTGGCCTCGTCGATGGCACGCACGCGGTTCAGTCGTTGCAGGCTCAAGAGCACCTGCGTGCCGCTGGCGTCGGGCACGCCGCCGCCCACGAGACCCGTATTGCCGCCCTGCGGCACGATGGCGGTGCCGGCGGTGGCACAGGCACGCACCACGGCCGCCACCTCGGCCGTGCTGCCCGGGCGCACCACCGCCAGGGCCTTGCCGCGCCAGCGCTTGCGCCAGTCCAGTTCCCAGGCGGTGAGGTCGCCTTCGGTCAGCACGTTCGCGGCACCCACGGTGCCGCGCAGCGTCTCGAACAGGTTCGGACTCGCCACGCGACCTGTCTCAGGCCGCTGCCTGCGCCGCGTTACGCAGCCGCCAGCGGATATACAGCGCACTGGCCGTGAACAGCAGCAGACACAGCACGATCTCGACCACTGCCAGCGCGCGTGACCAGCCTTGCTCGGTGGTGGCGCGCACCACGCCTTCCATGAAATACAGCCACACCAGCAGGCTCAGCCAGCGGAAGGTGTACATGCGGTGGCGCAGCAGGCCCAGCACGCACAAGGCCAGCGGCAGCACCTTGATGGCCAGCGTGCCGCTGCCGGTGGGCGCGAGCCACAACTCCCAGGCCAGGCCCAGCACGATCAGGCCCAGCAAACCCGCCAGTGCCGTGGCCCGCGCCGCCAGCACCATGCTGTCGGGTTGCCGCGGCGCGTCGGTCAGGGTTGCAGTGTCGGCAGCAGTCATGCTGGCATCATAGCCAGCATGAGCAAGCTGATCGATCTGGGGGGCAAGGTCGGGCAGCAGGCGGCGCTGCTGCTGGAAACCCTGCGCAACTGGCCTTGGTACGAAACGCTGCAGACGCTGCGCCGGCGCTTCAGGGACGACCGCCTGGGCCTGACCGCCGGCAGCCTGACCTTCACCACGCTGATCGCACTGGTGCCGCTGGTTACTGTGATGCTGGCGGTATTCACGGCATTTCCCATGTTCTCGAATATTCAGGGTGACCTGG
Organism: Rubrivivax sp.; assembly: GCA_034522875.1. Taxonomy (GTDB): domain Bacteria; phylum Pseudomonadota; class Gammaproteobacteria; order Burkholderiales; family Burkholderiaceae_C; genus Rubrivivax. The sequence goes on from JAXHKY010000023.1 coordinate 113,363, forward strand.
AGCGCTATTTCATGCGCAGCCTGGTGCCCGACAATATCGCGCGGCCGGTGCTGCGCGCGCTGACCGAATTTGCCGGCAAGGCGCGCGGCATGGGCACGCTGGGCCTGGTGTTGCTGGTGGGCACGGCACTGGCGCTGATGCTCACCATCGACCGCACGCTCAACGCCATCTGGCGCGTGCGCAAGCCGCGGCCGTTCGCGCAGCGCGTGCTCGTCTACTGGGCCGCGCTGACGCTGGGGCCGTTGGCGCTGGGCTTGAGCCTGTCGCTGACGTCTTACGCCTTGTCGGCGCCGCGCGGGGCCGGTGCGGCGATGTCCGGCAACCTGTCGCTGGCGCTGAATGCGCTGCAGTTCTTCGTGCTCGCCGCGGGCATGGCGGGGCTGTTTCACTATGTGCCCAATGTCTCGGTGCGCTGGCGTCACGCCTGGGCCGGTGGGCTGTTCGTGGCCTTGGCCATCGAGGGCGCGCAGCGCGCTCTTGTCTGGTACGTGGGATCGGTGCCCAGTTTTTCGGCAGTCTACGGTGCTTTCGCCACCGCGCCCATCCTGTTGCTGTGGATCTACCTGGTGTGGGTGAGCGTGCTGCTTGGCGCCGTGATTGCCGCCTACGCGCCGAGCCTGCAGATGCGCGTGGCCACCATCGCGCCCACTGCCGGCTGGCGTTTCGAACTGGCGCTGACGTTGCTTCAGCAGCTGGAAGCGGCGCGGCATTCCGGCCAGCACGGCTTGTCGCTGGCGGCCATGGCCAGGTCGCTGCGGGCCGACCCGCTGCAACTGGAGCCGGTCGTGGAACTGCTGGCCGATCTGGACTGGGTGTCGCGTCTGGACGAAGACGGCGATGCCCGCCACGTGCTGCTTTGCGACCCGGCCGGCACGAAGCTGGCGCCGCTGATCGACCGCACACTGCTCAAGCCCGGCGCTGCGTCGGCGGGCTTTCGCGACGCGGCCGCGCTGCAGCGGCTGACGCTGGCCGACGCGATCAGAACCTGATGCGGCCGGTCCAGACGTCCTTGTACATGACCCAGTCGCCCATGAAGCTGAAGAGCGGGCGCTTGAAGCTGGCCGGCCGTTTCTTCTCGAAGCCGAAGTGGCCGAGCCAGGCCAAGCCGTAGCCGCACAGCAGCCCGTACAGCAGGTACTGCGGCTTGCCGGTGGCCACCAGCATGGCCAGGCACACCAGCGCCAGTGTCGAGCCCACGAAGTGCAGGCGGCGGCAGGTGCGGTTGCTGTGTTCGCTGAGATAGAACGGGTAGAACTCGGCGAAGGTTTTCAGCGCGCGCAGGTCGACCGCGGCCGGGTTCGAGGTCGCGGTACGGATCATTTTGCCTTCCTTCATGCCAGCGCGCTGCGCAGGGCGACCAGCGTGGCGTCGGGTGATTCGATGAGCATGTGGTGACCCCCGGGCACGGTAATGACGCGCGCGCGCAGCGCCGCCGCGACCTCTGCGGTGGCGCGCGGCGGTGTCATCAGGTCGACGCCACCCAGGATCAGCGTCACCGGGCAGGTCACCCGAGCGGCCGCTTCCAGGCCGCCGGCGTAGCGGTTGCACATGTCGAAATCGATGTGGAACAGATTGGTGCCCGGGGCGCTGGCCTGGACCCGCCGCCGCAACGCCAGGTCGCTGCCATGGTGCCAGTTGCCCGGACCCGGAAAGCCCGGCTTGGTGGCCAGGGTGGAGATCGACCAGGCGTTGACCATGGCCATCGCGCGCAAGGGGAACTCCTTGGCCGTGGCCAGCAGCGCATCGGAAACCTTCATCGGGTAGGCCGCGCCGATCATGACCAGACGGTCGCAGCGCGCGGGCGCCTTGGCGGCGGCTTCCAGCGCAATCAGCGAACCCATGCTGTGCCCCACCAGCGAAGCACTCGCCACGCCGGCGGCGTCGAGCAGCGCCAGCACCCAGGCCGCCAGAGACTCGACGTCGGGCAGCGGCGGCCCGGCACTGCGCATGTGGCCCGGCAGGTCCACCGCCAGCACGGCGTGGCCGTGGTGCGCCAGCCAACGCGCCAGCAGCGTCCAGGGGCTGTGATCGTGGCCGGCGCCGTGCAGGAAGACGACGCAGGGCAGGGCCGGGTCGAAAGCCTTGCCGCCCGTATAGGCATAGGCCTCGCGGCCGTCGACTTGAAGCTTCATGCCGCCCTCACCCGGCTTTCTGCGCCACCTTGAAGGCGCGCTTGAGATCGTCGATCAGGTCGTCGGCATCCTCCAGCCCGATGCTCAGCCGGATGGTGCCCGGCGTGATGCCGGCCGCCGCCAGCGCCGCGTCGTCCATGCGGAAGTGCGTGGTGCTCGCCGGGTGGATGACGAGCGATCGGCAGTCGCCCACATTGGCCAGGTGGCTGAAGATCTTCAGCGCCTCGATGAAGGCCTGGCCCTGCCTGCGCGAGCCCTTGAGGTCGAAGCTGAAGACGCTGCCGCAGCCGCGCGGCAGCAGCCGCCGGGCCAGTGCATGGCTCGGGTGGTCTTCGAGTTCGGGGTAGCCCACCCGCGCCACCATGGCCTGGCCGGCCAGGAAGGCCACCAGCTTGCGCGTGTTCTCCACGTGCCGTGCCATGCGCAGCGGCAGCGTCTCGATGCCTTGCAGGATCAGCCAGGCGGTGTGCGGGCTCATGCAGGCGCCGAAATCGCGCAGGCCCTCGCGCCGTGCGCGCAGCAGGAAGGCACCGACCGTGCTCTCCTCGCTGAAGACCATGCCGTGGAAGCCGGCGTAGGGCTCGGTCAGTTCGGGGAAGCGACCCGACGACTCCCAGTCGAAGAGCCCGCTGTCGACCAGCACGCCGCCGATCACCGTGCCGTGGCCCGAGAGGAATTTCGTCGCGCTGTGGAAGACGAGGTCGGCGCCATGCTCGAAGGGCTTCATCAGCCACGGCGTGGTGAAGGTGCTGTCCACCAGCAGCGGCAGGCCGGCCTCGTGCGCGATGGCGCTCACGCTGGGGATGTCCAGCACGTCCAGCCCCGGGTTGCCCAGCGTCTCGCCGAACAGCAGCCTGGTATTGGGCCGGATGGCGGCGCGCCAGCCATCGATGTCGCCTGGCTGGACGAAGCTGGTTTCGATGCCGAAGCGCTTCAGCGTATAGCTCAGCAGGTTGTGGCTGCCGCCGTACAGCGCCGTGCTGGCCACGATGTGGCTGCCGGCACCGGCCAGCGTGGCCACCGCCAGGTGCAGCGCGGCCTGGCCGCTGGCCGTGGCGATCGCGCCGCAGCCGCCTTCGAGTGCGGCCACGCGCTCTTCCAGCACCGCATTCGTGGGGTTGCTGATGCGGCTGTAGACATGGCCCGAGCGTTCCATGTTGAACAGGCTCGCCGCGTGTTCACTGTTCTCGAACACGAAGCTCGTCGTCAGGTGGATGGGCACCGCGCGCGCGCCGGTGGCCGGGTCGGGCGCGGCGCCGGCGTGCAGTGCGAGGGTGTCGAATCCGGGGTCGGAAGAGCCGGGCATGGCGGTTCACCAGGGCAGGAGGGCGACGACGATTGTGGGCTATATTGATCCGGCTGCAGCCAGCCGCAGCGAGCTGCCGTCTCTGCCGAGAGCCCGTCATGAAAGTCACCGACATCCTGCGCGTGAAGGGCAATACGCTCTACACCGTGCACCCCGACCAGCCACTGCTGCAGGCCGTGCAGGCCATGGCCGAGATGGACATCGGCTCGCTGGTGGTCATGGAGCACGGCGACCTGGTGGGCATGCTCACCTTCCGCGAGGTCATCGCCGCCATCGTCGCCCAGGGCGGCAGCCTGGGCAACCGCCACGTGCGCTCGGTGATGGACGACGCGCCGCTGACCTGCACCCCCGAGACCGAGATCGACGAGGTGCGGCGCATGATGCTGCTGCGCCATGCGCGCTACATGCCGGTGCTGGAGCAGCGCACGCTGATGGGCGTGATCTCGTTCTACGACGTGGCCAAGACCGTGGTCGACGCGCAGGACTTCGAGAACCGCATGCTCAAGGCCTATATCCGCGACTGGCCCGACGAGAAGACGCAAGAGACGCAAAAGACGCAAAAGACGCAGCCCTGACATGTCCGGCTCCACCTTCGGCGAACTCTTTCGCGTCACCAATTTCGGCGAAAGCCACGGCCCGGCCGTCGGCTGCGTGATCGACGGCTGCCCGCCCGGGCTGGCCCTGAGCGAAGCCGACATCCAGCCCGATCTCGACCGCCGCCGCCCCGGCACCAGCCGCCACGTCACGCAGCGCAACGAGGCCGACGCGGTGCAGATCCTCTCCGGCGTCTACGAAGGCCTCACCACCGGCACGCCGATCTGCCTGCTCATCCGCAATACCGACCAGCGCAGCCGCGACTACGGCAACCTGCTCGACACCTTCCGCCCCGGGCACGCCGACTACACCTACTGGCGCAAATACGGCTTGCGCGACCCGCGCGGCGGTGGCCGATCGTCGGCGCGCCTGACCGCACCGATGGTCGGCGCCGGCGCGGTGGCGCGCAAGTGGCTGCGTGAACGCCACGGCACCACCTTCAGCGGCTGGATGAGCGCTCTGGGCGAGATCGAGATCCCGTTCGAAAGCGCCGAGCACATTGCGCACAACCCGTTTTTCGCCGCCAATGCCAGCATCGTGCCGCGCTTGGAAGCGCACATGGACGCATTGCGCCGCGCCGGCGACTCCTGCGGCGCGCGCATCGAGGTCCGTGCCCACGGCATGCCGGTGGGCCTGGGCGAGCCGCTGTTCGACAAGCTCGACGCCGACATCGCCTACGCCATGATGGGCATCAATGCCGTCAAGGGCGTGGAGATCGGCAGCGGCTTCGGTGTCGTCACCGAGCGCGGCAGCGAGCATGGCGACGAGCTCAGCCCCGAGGGCTTCCGCGGCAACCGCTCCGGCGGCGTGCTCGGCGGCATCTCCACCGGGCAGGACCTGGTGGTGCGCATCGCCATCAAGCCCACCAGTTCGATCCGCCTGCCGCGCGGCTCGATCGACCGCGCCGGCGCGCCGACGACGGTGGAAACGCACGGCCGCCACGACCCCTGCGTGGGCATCCGCGCCACGCCCATCGCCGAGGCCATGCTGGCGCTGGTGGTGATGGACCACGTGCTGCGCCACCGCGCGCAGTGCGGCGACGTGCAGTTGCCGCTGCCGGCGCTGCCCGCGGCGGCACCTTGAGGCTGCACCTGGCGCAGCGGGTGCACGCGCCTCGGGCGGCCGATGCGGCGCCGCCGCAGGTGTCGGCGGCGGCACCGCGTTGAGCTCACCGCTGCCGCGCTTCGCCGCGCTGTCGTTCACCTATTTCGCGACCATCGGCCTGTTCAACCCGTACGCGCCGCTGTGGTTCCAGTCGCTGGGCTATTCCACGCTGGTCATCGGCGCGATCGCCTCGCTGCAGAGCTGGACGCGTGTGCTCGGGCCCTACGCCTGGGGCTGGTTCGGTGACCACAGCGGGCGCCGCGTCGAACTGCTGCGCATCGCGGCGGCGGGTTCGCTGCTCGCCGCCGCCGGTTTGCTCGGCGTGCGCGAGGCGGTGCCGGTGGCCGTGGTCACGGCGCTGCTGTTCGCGGCCAATGGCGGCGTCATCCCCTTGTACGAGGCGACGCTGGCGCACCTTCTCAGCACGGGGGGCGGCTTCGTCGACGCCGCGCGCTACGGCCGCGTGCGGCTGTGGGGCTCGGTCGGTTTCATCACCGCCGTCACGGCCTGCGGCGCCTTGCTCGAACGCTTCGGCATCGGTGCCTTTCCGGTCTTCGTGCTCGCCGTCAACGGGCTCATGCTCGCCGCCGCGCTGCGCCTGCCGGCTACGCGCGACGATGCCGTGCACGACGCGCCCGCGCCGCCGGTGCTGCCGCTGCTGCGCCGGCCCGAGGTGGCCTGGTTCTTCGGCTCCATCTTCTTCACCGTGCTGGCGCACACCAGCCTGTACGCCTTCTTCTCGCTGTACCTGGTGTCGCTGGGCTACGGCAAACCGGCGGTGGGCGCGCTGTGGGCGGTGGCGATCGCGGCAGAGATCGCCTTCTTCTGGATGCAGGGCCGGCTGTCGGCGTGGCTGGCGCCGCCGCGCTGGCTGCAACTGGTGGCGCTGGTGACCACGCTGCGCTTCGTTGCCGTGGCCGGGGCCGGCCATTCACTTCTGGTGCTGGTGCTGGCGCAGGCGTTGCATGCCGTGACTTTCGCTGGCCACCACACGGCCTGCATCATGCTGGTGCAGCGCTTCTTTCCCGGCCGGCTGCGCGGCCGCGGGCAGGCCTTGTATTCGGTACTGGGTTACGGACTGCCGGGGGTGCTGGGCGGCGTGGGCGGCGGCTGGCTGATATCGCGGCTGGACTTCGCCGCTGTCTTCTGGGCCGCTGCCGGCTGCGGGCTGGCGGCCTGGATCTGCGCCACGTGCATGGCGCGGCGGCTACAGGCGAACTGAGCGACCGGCGCAGCCCCCCCCCCCCCTCCCCCCCGGCCTACATCCTGCGGCGCGGCGGCCGATAACCCTTCGATCAGGCCCGCGGCAAGTTGCCCGAGCCGTGCTCGAGGACTGTTCGCAACCCATGGCCGAAGCCGCTGCGCCCGAGACGCCCTTGTTGCCGCGCGCGAAGCGCGGCCCAGCCGAAGCGGCCGCCAGCCAGGCCTACCGCTGGCGTGCGCTGCTCGTTGTCCTGACCTCTGCCGTGCTGGCGCTGGGGCTGGTGGCCCATGGCTGGCATCTGCTGCGCACGCACAACGTGCTGGACGCCAACGCCGAGTTGATCGAAGCCGTCAGCGCCCAACGTGCCCACGCGCAGCAGATCGGCCGCCTGGCGGCACTCGTTGCCGCCGACGCGGCCGGGCGTCGACAACATGCCAGGTCGCTGCTGGCCGCGCTCGACACGGCCGCGGAAGAGGCCACCGCGCTGAACGAGCGGCTGTCCCGCCAGCGGCTCCTGGACGCCGGGCATGGCACGGCGGCGGCGCAGGCCTGGCAGGCCTGGCAAGCAGCGAGCGAACGTCTGTGGCGCCGCAGTCGTGAGTTGCTGCGTCAGACCGAGGCCGGGGACGGCGCCAACCTGCTGCCCGCCATGCTCGCCGTCCAGGCCGAAAACACGCCGGCGGGGGCGGCCGCGCATCGGCTGGACTTGGCCTTGCGTGCGGAGGCCGGCCGCCACAACGCGCGTCACCAGCAGGAAGACCTGCTGGGGCTGCTGCTCGGCGCGGCCTTCCTGCTGTTGCTGGGCCTGGTGCTGCTGCAACCCACGGCGCGTGCCATGCGCCGGCAGGCGGCCCGACTGCAGGAACAGGCCGCCGAATTGCAGCGGCTGGCGCTGGTGGCCGAGCACACCACGGCGCTGGTGCTCATCACCGACCCGGACGATCGCATCGTGTGGGTCAACGACGCCTTCGCCCGCGTGGCCGGCTGGCCGCTGGCCGAAGCCCGGGGTCAGCGGCCTGGCGAACTGCTGGCCAGCCCGCACGCCGACACCGAAGCGCTGGCACGTGTGCAGCAGGCTGTCCAACGCGGCCGCGGCGTACGCCACGAGTGGCTGCACCGCTCGCGTGACGGCCGCGACCTGTGGCTCGACGTGGACGTGCGCCCGCTGCACGGCGACGACGGCGAACTTTCGGGCTTCGTGCGCGTGGCCACCGACGTCACCGGCCGCGTGCAGCAGCAGAGCAAGCTGCAGGCGCTGTGGAAAGGTCTGCCGGCGGGCGTGTTGGTGCACGCTTCCAAGGGCGAGATCGTCGAGGCCAACCGTGCCGCCGAACAGTTGCTCGGCCGCCCGCTGGCCGAGTTGCTGGGCCGCGATGTCTTCGACCCGGGCTGGCGCGCGCTGCGCGAGGATGGCAGCGACTATCCGGCCCAGGAGCTTCCCGTCACACGCACGCTGGCCAGCGGCCAGCCGCTGCGCAACCAGACCGTCGGCATCCGCACGCCGCAAGGCGAACTGCGCTGGCTGCTGCTGAACACCGAACCGCTGTTCGACGCCCAGGGCCAGATCAGCGGCGTGCTGTCGTGCTTCGGCGACGCCACCGAGAGCCGGCGGCTCAACGAACGGCTGACCAGCAGCGCGCGCACCGATGGGCTGACGCACCTGCCCAACCGCGCGGTGGTGATGGAGCGGCTGCAGCGTGCCATCGACCACGGCCGCCGCCACCCGGGCTACGGCTTCGCGGTGCTGTTCATGGACTTCGACCGCTTCAAGCAGGTGAACGACACCCTTGGCCACGGCGCCGGCGACGAACTGCTGCGCCAGGTGGCGTCGCGCCTGCTGCAGGCCTTGCGGCCGGGCGACGCCGTGGCGCGCCTGGAAGATGCGTCGCGAGCGGGTGACGCGTCGCATCGTGACGATTCGTCGCACGTGGCGGCCCGCATCGGCGGCGACGAATTCGTCGTCGTGCTGGACGGCGTCAGCGACGAACAAACCGTGGCCGTCATCGCCGACCGGCTGTTGGCGGACCTGTCCGAGCCCTACCTGCTGGGTTCGACGCCGGTGCAGTCCGGCGTCAGCCTGGGCGTCGTGCTGGCCGTCGGCAGCAACGCCACGGCCGACGAGGTGCTGCGCAACGCCGACACCGCCATGTACGAGGCCAAGCGCGCCGGTCGCGGCCGCTGGGTGCTGTTCGACGATTCCATGCACGAGCGCGTGGTGCGCGCGCTGGCGGTGGAATCCGACCTGCGTCGCGCCTTGAAGGAAGACGAACTGTTCGTCATCTACCAGCCCGTGGTGGACCTGGCGACGCGCTTGCCCGTGGGCGTGGAAGCACTGGTGCGCTGGCGCCACCCGACCCGCGGACTGGTGCCGCCGGTGGAATTCATCGGCATCGCCGAGGAATCCGGCCTCATCGACGCCGTGGGCTCCTTCGTGTTGCGCACTGCCTGCCTGCACTTCGCGCGCTGGCACAGCGAACTCGGCGCGCTGGCGCCGCGGCACCTGGCGGTGAACCTGTCGCGGGCGCAGCTCAAGCGCGGCGACCTCGTGCACGAGGTGCGCGACATGCTGCAGGAAGCCGCCATGCGCCCGGAGCAACTGCAGCTGGAGATCACCGAAAGCCTGGCCGCGCAGGACGAGCAGGTGCAGGCCACGCTGCGCGGGCTCAAGTCACTGGGCGTGAAACTGGCGCTGGACGACTTCGGCACCGGTTATTCGTCGCTGGCCTGCCTGCACCAGATGCCGGTGGACACGGTGAAGGTGGACCGATCCTTCGTGCGCCACGCCGAGACGGTGGAATACCACCGCGTGCTCATCGAGGCCACCATCCGCGTCGCCCGCGCCCTGGGCATGACCACGGTGGCCGAAGGCATCGAGACCGAGGGCCAGGCGGCGCTGATGCTGGCGCTGGAGTGCGACCGCGGCCAGGGTTTCCTCTATGCGCGGCCGCTGGAGGCCGCCGACTACGAGGCCTGGGTGCGGCAGGAGCGGGCCACGGCGATGCCGGCCTGACGGCCGGGCCGGCCGCGCCTGCACTTCGTCGGCCGCTGGTCGCACTTCGTCGCAAGCGGTCCACAAGCGGCGCGGGATCGCCGACACTCCCACCGTTCGCACGACGAGCGTGCAGAACGGCCGGAGGCTGGGGCGATGAATAAGAAGTGGCTGGTCGGGGGCACGGCGCTGGTCTTGCTGGCGGGCGCCGGCGTGGCCCTGTGGACCGGCGTGCTGCCGGGACCGGACGGGCTGGCCGCAGCCCGGAGCGAGGCGACGGCCGGCAAGGGTGGCAAGAAGGACAAGAAGCCCGACCCGCCGCTGGAATTCGTTCCGCGCGAGGTGGTGCAGCCGGTGCTGGCGCGCATGCCGCAAGCGGTGGAATTCTCCGGTCCGCTGGTGGCGCCGCAGACCTCGGTACTGCGCGCCAAGGCTGGCGGCACGCTGGTGGCACTCCACGTGGCCGAAGGCCACCGGGTGCAGGCCGGTCAGGCGCTCGGCCGCATCGACATGGCCGAGACGAGCAGCCGCGTGGCCGAGCGCAGCGCCAATCTGGCGTCGGCACGGGCCACCCAGGCGCAGGCCGAGCGCACCCATGCCAGCAATGAACGGCTGGCGGCGCAGCAGTTCATCAGCCCGATCGCGCTGGAGAATTCGCGTGCCGCGGTGGACACGGCCCTTGCCGCCCTGCACGCCGCGCAGGCGGCGCTGGACACGATGCGCGTCGGACTGCGCGACGCCACGCTGGTGACGCCGATAGCCGGCATCGTGGCCAAGCGCCACGCCCTGCCGGGCGAGAAGGTGGCCGTGGAGCAGCCGGTGCTGACCATCGTCGACCTGGCGCGGCTGGAACTGGCCGGCAGCGTGGGCACGCACGAGGTCGGCCGCCTCTCGGCCGGGCTGCCGGTGCAGGTGCAGGTGGAAGGCGCGGCGCAGCCGGTGGCTGGGCGAATCGCGCGCATCGCCCCGGCGGCCGAGCCGGGCACGCGGTCCATCGGCGTGACCATCGAACTGGCCAACCCCGGCGAGACCCTGCGCGCCGGCCAGTATGCCCTGGCCCGCGCCCTGCTCGCCGATGACCGGGACCGGCTCACGCTGCCGGCTGCCGCGGTGGGCACCGCTGCCGGCCAGGACCATGTCTGGCTGATCGAGAACGGCACCCTGGCACGCCGCGCGGTCACCCTGGGCCGGCGCGACGAGCCGCAGGGGCGGGTGGAGGTGCTGCAGGGCGTGACACCCGAGAGCCAGGTGCTGGCGGCGCGCTTCGACAACCTGCGCGAAGGCGCCAAGGCGCTGGTGGTGGCGAACAAATCACCGGCCGTGGCCTCCGCCGCGGCGCCCGCGCCGACGGCCGTGAAGTGAGCCGGGGGGCCAGCCCATCATGTGGATCACGCGCGTCTCGATCAACAACCCGGTCTTCGCCGCCATGGTCATGGTGGCGTTGTGCGTGCTGGGCCTGTTCAGCTATGCCAAGCTGGGCGTCGAGCAGATGCCCGACATCAGCTTCCCTGGCGCCTGGATGGAGGTGGAATACCCCGGCGCCACGCCCGAGGCGCTGGAGCGCGAGGTGCTCAAGCCGCTGGAAGAGGCCGTCAACGGCGTGGCCGGCGTGCGCAAGATCATGGCCCGCGCCTTCGAGGGCCGTGCCGACCTGAGCATCGAGTTCGGCCTCGACGCCGACATGGACCGCGCCATGCAGGACGTGCGCGACCGCGTCGCCGCCGTGCAGTCGCAGCTGCCACGCGATGCGCGTGCGCCGACGCTGGCGCGCTGGAACAACGACAACAACGAGCCGGTGGTGACGCTGGCCCTGCTCAGCCCGACGCGCAGCCCGCGCGAGCTCTCGATCCTGGGCGAGAACGAGGTCGGCAAGCGGCTGCAGCGCGTGGACGGCGTGGCGCGCGTCGAGATCAACGGCCTGACCGAACGCGAGGTGCGCATCGACCTCGATCCGCTGCGCCTGCGCGCCTACGCCGTGACGCCGGCGCAGATCGCCGCCGCGCTGCGCGCAGCCAATGCCGACCAGCCGGTGGGCCTGCTCAGCAACGGCATGCAGGACACCCTGCTGCGCGTGGAAGGCCGGGTGCGCGACCCCAAGGCCTTTGCCGACGTGGTGGTGGCGCACCGCAACGGCCTGGCCTTGCGGCTGGCCGACCTGGGGCAGCTCAGCGAACGCGAGCGTGAACCCGACTCGCTGGCGCGCGTGAACGGCCAGCGCGCCATCAATTTCAACGTCTTCAAGCAGCAGGACGCCAATATCGTGGCCACCGGTGATGCCGTGAAAATGGCCATGGAGGAAGTGCGCCAGCGGCTGCCGCCCGACGTGGAACTGCGCCTCATCAACGCCAGCAGCGACTGGGTCAAGGGCAGCCTGGACGGCCTGCGCAGCACGCTCATCGAAGGCGCGTTGCTCACCATCGCCATCGTCTTCCTGTTCCTGCACAGCTGGCGCAGCACCATCATCACCGGCCTGACGCTGCCGATCGCGGTGATTTCCAGCTTCATCGCCGTCTACGCCTTCGGCTTCACGTTGAATTTCATGACCATGATGGCGCTCAGCCTGTGCATCGGCCTGCTCATCGACGACGCCATCGTGGTGCGCGAGAACATCGTGCGCCACGTGCACATGGGCAAGGACCACCGCACGGCAGCGAGCGAAGGCACGCAGGAGATCGGCCTGGCGGTGATGGCCACCACCTTTGCCATCGTGGCGGTGTTCGCGCCGGTGGCCTTCATGGGCGGCATCATCGGCAAGTTCTTCTACCCCTTCGGCATCACCGTGGTGGTGGCGGTGCTGGTGAGCCTGTTCGTGAGCTTCACGCTCGACCCCATGCTGAGCTCGGTGTGGCAGGACCCGCCGTCGGCGCGGCTGAAGACGCTGCCCGTCATCGGCCACGCCATCCGTGGCACCGACCGGCTGATGGATGCCCTGCACGCCATCTATGGCCGGGCCATCCGCTGGATCTTTTCGGACCGCCGCTGGCGCGTGGGGCTGCCCGTCTACGGCCACGGCTTCGGCACCGACGGCCGGCGCGCCAAGGCCGGCCCGCGGCGCTGGCGCAGCGCCACGCTCACGCCGCGCGGTGTGGTCATGGCCGTCGGCACCGGCAGCTTCCTGGCGGCGCTGGCGCTGGCGCCGCTGGTGGGCAGCGAATTCGTGCCCCAGACCGACCAGAATTTCACCCAGCTCGCGCTGAAGATGCCGGTGGGCAGCAGCCTGGAGCGCACCGACGCCAAGGTGGCGCAGGTGGAGGCCATCGTGCAGGCCCTGCCCGAGGTCAGGCACGTCAGCACCTGGATCGGCGGACCGGGCCAGCGCAATCAGGCCTGGCTGAATATCGCGCTGGTCGACCGCAAGGAACGCCGGCGTTCGCAGAAGCAGGTGGAAGACGCGATGCGCGAAGCCATCGCCAAGGTGCCCGGCACCGATGCCAGCGTGGGCTTCGACCGACCCATCTACGTGGCCATCCTGGGCAGCGACCCCGAAGGCCTGGCGCGGCTGGCGGAAGACTTCGCCGAGAAGGTGAAGAAGATCCCGGGCGCGGTGGACGTGGAAACCAGCGTGCAGGCCGGCATGCCGGCCTATGCCGTGCGCCTGAAGCCCGGCGCCGTGCGCGAACTGGGGCTCACCGCCAACCAGGTGTCCAGCAGCCTGCGCGCCTATGTCAACGGCGAGGCGGCCACCACCTGGACCACGCCCGACGGCAACCAGGTCGACGTGGTGCTGCGGCTCGAAGAAGGCCGGCGCGAACGCGTCGACCAGCTGCAGTCGCTGCCGGTGGCCTTCGCCGCCGACGGCACGCCCATCACCCTGGCCAGCGTCGCCGAGATCGAACGCATCTACAACCCGCAGAACATCCGGCGCCAGGACCTGCAGCGCCGCGAAGGCATCTTCGCCGGCGTCAAGGACCGCAGCCCCGGCGACGTGGGCGACGACGTGCAGAAGCTGATCAAGGAAACCACGCTGCCGCCCGGCTACAGCTTCGATATCGGCGGTCAGATGCAGCAGCAGGCCGAGGCCTTCGCCGGCTTGCTCGGCGCCATGGCGCTGGCCGCGGTGATCTTCATCTAGATCGTGCTGGCCAGCCAGTTCGGCAGTTTTCTGCAGCCGATCGCCATCATGGCCAGCCTGCCGCTGGCGCTGATCGGCGTCATGCTGGCGCTGCTGCTGTGGCGCAGCACGCTCAACATCTTCAGCATGATCGGCCTCGTCATGCTGATGGGACTGGTGACGAAGAACGCCATCCTGCTGGTGGACTTCGCCAACCACTCGGCCGCGCCAGGCCGGCGACAGCGTAGCCGAAGCGCTGCTGCAGGCCGGGCAGACCGCGCATGCGGCTGATCATCATGACCACCGCGGCCATGATTTTCGGCATGCTGCCGCTGGCGCTGGCGCTTAACGACGGCGGCGAGATCCAGGCGCC
>JAXHKY010000024.1:0-133026 GCA_034522875.1 Rubrivivax sp.
CACGTCTTCGGGCTCCAATGCAACTTTGACGGCATGAACGCCCGCTGTCCACCGGAGCGGGTGTTCGTTTGCGGGCGGCCGATCGCCGGTCTTCGAACCCAATCGCGTCCACGCTTTGCCGTCCGCGCTTTGCGCCAGCGCAAAACACCCTCATCCTGCAGGTGTAGTCTCCAACTCTGTCTGCGGGGGCTGCGTCTGTGCTGGCTTGGTTTCACCGAGCCATCGTGGTGAGGCTACCGTTTTCGCTGCAGTCACTGTCGCTGGAGTTCCATCATCACCATGCAGGGCCGCGCCCGGGCGACAGGGCGGCGCGCCCGGCAACGGAAGGCCCCATGTCAACCAGGCTCGACTACTCCCAACTCACGCTGATGGACGCGCTCGATCTGGCCACGTTGATCGAGGTCGAGGCGGCCAAGCGGTACACGCAGTTTGCCGAACAACTTGGCAGCCGCAGCGACGACGATGCCGCCTCGGTCTTCCAGTCGATGGCGGTCAACGAGAACAAGCACGGCGAGCAGATCGCAGAGCGCCGGCTGGCGCTGTTCGGCGACCGGCGTCCGAACGTCAGGCTCGACGACATCTTCGACGTCGAGGCGCCGGACGTCGGTGCGCCGACGCAGAACATGTCGTCGCTCAAGGCCTACTGGGTGGCGCTGGCCTCCGAGAAGAAGGCGTACGCCTTCTACGACCAGGCGCTGCGCTACGTGACGCAGCCGGAAGTCAAGTCGCTGTTCGAGGAACTGCGCGCCGAAGAGGCCGAACACGTCGAAATGGTCGAGGCCATGATCGCCAGGCTGCCGGCGTCGGCCCGGGTGGACCTGGAAGACGAAGACGAGGACGCCGTGCCCAACTCGGAAGGGCGTTTCCACCCGCGCTCGTAGCCGGCCGCGTTGTCGCGGCCGGGCCAGCCTGACGCGCCCACTACGGTTTGGGCATTTCGTGCAGCGGCGCGAACTCGGCCGCGCGCTTGCCCTGCCAGGCCGCGATGGCGGTGGCCATCTCGCCGATGTCGAAGATGGCGCTTTGCAGCAGCGTCATCTGCTGCAAGGACTCGGCCGTGCTGTGGTCGGCGGCGTATTGCAACGCCAGCTTGCTGCCGGCCACCGCCAGCGGCGACTTCTCCGCGATGCGCCCGGCCAGCGCCATGGCGTGCTCCAGCAGCGTGGCGGCATCGGGCAGCACGGCATTGACCAGGCCCGCGGCCAGCGCGCGCTCGGCGCCGATGCGGTCGCCGGTGTAGGCCATCTCGTGCGCCAGCCCGGCGGGCACGATCTTGGGCAGCCGCTGCAGCACGCCCAGGTCGGCGGCCATGCCGATGTGGATTTCCTGCACCGTGAAGAAGGCGTCGGCGCTGCACACGCGGATGTCGCAGGCCGCCGCCAGGTCCAGCGCGCCGCCGATGCAGCCGCCCTGCACGGCGGCAATCACCGGAAATCGCGCCTCGGCCAGCACGTCGAAGCAGCGCATGAGCTGGCGCAGAGAGTCCTGAAAGGCCAGCCGGGCGCGGGCGCTGCCCGTATCGAGCAGGGCCAGGTTGGAGGCGAAGACCTCCAGCGCCATGCCGGCGCTGAAATGCCTGCCGGTGGACGAGATCACCAGGGCTCGCGTGCGGCCGGCGGCGTTGAGTTCACCCACGGCGTTGCGCAGCGCCGGAAAGAAGGCCGGGTCCATGGTGTTGAGCCGTTCGGGGCGGCACAGCTGAAGGTGGCTCACGCCGGCGCCAGTGGTCTCGGTCTTGAAGGGGGCTTGATCCATGGCTGCCAGCATAGCCGTGGTTCAATGTCGCGATGGAATTCCTGACCACCGGCGATGGCTTGCGCCTGCACCTGCAGCGCTGGGCCGCCCAGGGCGCGGCCCATGGCACGGTGCAGATCGTGCATGGTCTGGGCGAACATATCGGACGCTACGAGGCCCTGGCGGCGAGGTTGAACGCGGCGGGCTGGCACGTGGCCGGGCACGACCACCGCGGCCACGGCCGCAGCGAAGGCGCACGGGGCACCATCGCCGATCGGCAAAGCCTGCTCGCCGATCTGAGCGCCGTCAGCGACCATGTGCGCCAAGGCGGGCGGTTGGTGCTGTTGGGGCACAGCCTGGGTGGCCTGATCGCGGCGCGCTTCGTGGCCGAGGGCTTGCGCAACCCGGCTGCACGCTGGTTTCGCGACGTCGACGGCCTGGTGCTGTCTTCGCCCGCGCTGGACGCTGGTTTGAGCCCGTGGCAGAAACTGCAGCTGGCGCTGGGTTCGCTGCTGGCGCCGGACCTGCGCCTTGCCAACGGACTGAAGCCGGAGTGGGTCAGTCGCGACCCCGAAGTGGTGCGCCGCTACGAGCAGGATCCCCTGGTGCACGACCGCGTGACGGCACGGCTGGTGCGCTTCGTCGTCGACGCCGGCAATCTGGTTCGATCGCGCGCGCCGCGTTGGCAGGTGCCCACGCTGCTGCTGTGGGCCGGTGCCGACCGCTGCGTGGCCCCGGCCGGCAGCGCCGCCTTCGCTGCGGCCGCGCCGCCCGGTGTGGTCACGGCGCAGGCCTTTCCGAAGCTTTACCATGAGATCTTCAACGAGCCCGAGCGCGAACAGGTGCTCGGCCACCTGAGCCGCTGGCTGGCGCGTTTCGAGTCGCCGCCCCAGAACCCGGAGCCCCTGCCATGAACGCCCCCGTGCGCCCCGCCGAAGCCGCTGCACTGTCTGCCTATGCCGACGAGGCCTGGGACCGGCGCATCGTGCCCGCACTCACCGACTACATCGCCGTCCCCGCCAAGAGCCCGATGTTCGACGCCGACTGGGCCGAGCACGGTCTCATCGACCGCGTCGTGCGCGACGCCGCGGCCTGGGTCGAAGGGCGCAAGGTGGCAGGCCTGAAGCTGGAAGTGGTGCGCATGGCGGGCCGCACGCCGCTGATCTTCTTCGAGATCCCGGCCACGAAGGCGGCATCCAGCGACACCGTGCTGCTCTACGGCCACCTGGACAAACAGCCCGAATTCAACGGCTGGCGCAAGGACCTGGGGCCGTGGACACCGAAATACGAGAACGGCCTTCTCTATGGCCGCGGCGGCGCCGACGACGGTTATGCCGTCTACGCCGCCATCACTGCCATCGAGGCGCTCGACGCGCAGGGCATTGCACGCCCGCGCTGCGTGGGCGTGATCGAGGCCTGCGAGGAAAGCGGCAGCCCCGACCTGCCGGCCTATATCGACGCGCTGAAGCCCCGGCTGGGCAACGTGAGCCTGGTGGTGTGCCTGGACAGCGGCGCCGGCAACTACGACCAGCTCTGGCTCACGAGCAGCCTGCGCGGCATGGTCAGCGGTGTGCTGAAGGTGGAGATCCTTACCGAGGGTGTGCACTCCGGCGACGCCAGCGGGCTGGTGCCTTCCAGCTTTCGCATCCTGCGCCAGGTGCTCGACCGGCTGGAGGACAGCCGCACCGGGCACCTGCTGCCGCAGAGCTTCCACTGCGAGATTCCGGACGCACGCGCCGCGCAGGCGCGGGCCACGGCGGCGATCCTGGGCGACGAAGTGTGGAAGCGCTTCCCCTGGGCCTGCGGCGCCGATGGCGGCCTGGCGCTGCCCACCACCACCGACCCGGTGGAAGCCCTGCTCAACCGCACCTGGCGGCCCACGCTCAGCGTCACCGGTGTCGAGGGCTTCCCCGACATGGCCAGCGCCGGCAACGTGCTGCGACCCTACACGGCATTCAAGCTCAGCCTGCGCCTGCCGCCGCTGGTGGACGGCCACGAGGCGAGCCTGACGCTGAAGGCGCTGCTGGAGGACAACGCGCCCTACAACGCCAAGGTCACCTTCCACCCCGACGGCCGCGCCGGTGCCTTGGGCGCCACAGGTTGGAATGCGCCCGGGCTGTCGCCCTGGCTGGAAAGCGCGCTGAACGAGGCCTCGAACACGCATTTCGGTGCCCCGCTGGGCTATATCGGCCAGGGCGGCACGATCCCGCTGATGAGCATGCTGGCCCAGGGCTTCCCGCAGGCGCAGATGATGGTCTGCGGCGTGCTCGGGCCGAAGAGCAACGCCCATGGGCCGAACGAATTCCTGCACGTGCCCTATGGCAAGAAGCTCACCGCCGCCGTCGCGCAAGTGATCGCCGCCTGTCCGGCCTGAGCGACACCCTCAGTCGGCGGCACCCACCCCGGCTGCCGAGCGCCGCGCTTTCCAGGCGCCGAACAGCACCAGCACTCCCGGCACGCCGATCATCAGCCAGATGATGGTACTCAGGTGGGCCTGGACCCAGGGCACGTTGCCGAACAGGTAGCCGGCCAGGGTCAGGCTGCACACCCACAGCGTGCCGCCGCTGACGTCGTACAGGGTGAACTTGCTGCGCGTCATCTGCGCCACGCCGGCCACGAAGGGCGCGAAGGTGCGCAGGAACGGCATGAAGCGCGCCAGCACGATGGTCACGCCGCCATAGCGTTCGTAGAAGGCGTGCATGCGGTCGAAGGCATCGCGGTTGAACCAGCGCGACTTCGGCCAGGCGAACACGCGCGGCCCGATGTGGCGGCCGATGGCGTAATTGGTCTGGTTGCCCAGGATGGCCGCCGTGGTCAGCAGCGCCATCGCCAGCGGCAGGCTCATCAGCCCCAGCCCGCACAGCGCGCCCACCACGAAGAGCAGCGAGTCGCCGGGCAGGAAGGGCATCACCACGAGGCCGGTCTCGACGAAGATGATGAGGAACAGCAACGCGTAGACCCAGCCGCCGTACGCCGCCACGAAGTCCGACAAATGGCGGTCGACGTGCAGCACGAAGTCGACGAGGAAGGCGGCGTATTCCATGGCGGGAGGGCGCGGCGTTCAGCGTCGCACGGGCGGCGGCTCGGCGTCGGTATCGGGCCCGGTGCGTTCCTCGGCCCGCATCTCGTCCAGCGGGCCGGCCTCCTGCGGCAAGTCCTCGGCCAGCGCGTCTTCCAGCGCGGCATCGGGCAAGTCCTCGGTGAGAAAGCCGCCGCTCTGGTGCGCCCACAACTTGGCGTAATGGCCGCCCAGCACAATCAATTCGGCATGCGTGCCCTGCTCGACGATGCGCCCCTGCTCGAGCACGATGAGCCGGTCCATGCGCGCGATGGTGCTCAGCCGGTGCGCGATGGCGATCACCGTCTTGCCTTCCATCAGGCCGAGCAGCTGGTCCTGGATGGCGACCTCGACCTCGCTGTCCAGCGCCGAGGTGGCTTCGTCCAGCACCAGGATCGGCGCGTCCTTCAGGATCACGCGCGCAATGGCGATGCGCTGGCGCTGGCCGCCGGAGAGCTTCACCCCGCGTTCGCCCACGTGGGCTTCGTAGCCGGTGCGGCCTTTCCAGTCCTGCAGGCCGAGGATGAACTCGTGCGCCTGCGCCTTCTTCGCCGCGGCCACGATCTCGTCCATCGTCGCCCCCGGCCGGCCATAGCCGATATTGGCCGCGATCGAGCGGTGCAGCAGCGACGTGTCCTGCGTGACCATGCCGATGGCGGCGCGCAGGCTTTCCTGCGTCACCTCGCGCACGTCGTGCCCGTCGATGCGCAGGCTGCCGGTCTCCAGGTCGTGGAAGCGCAGCAGCAGGTTGACCAGCGTGCTCTTGCCCGCACCCGAGCGTCCGACCACGCCCACGCGCTCGCCGGGCCGGATGACGAGGTTCAGGTCGTCCAGCACTTTCAGCCCGTCGTCGCGGCCATAGGTGAAGGTCAAGGCCTCCAGCCGTATCTCGCCGCACGTGACCTCGAGTTCGCGTGCCTGCGGCCGGTCGCTCATGGCGTGCGGCACGGCGATGGTCTCCATGCCTTCCTGCACGACGCCGATATTCTCGAAGATGCCGGTCACCTCCCAGCTCACCCAGCCGGCCACGTTGGCGATGGTCCAGGCCAGCGGCAGCGCGGTGGCCACCGTGCCGGCGTCGACCACGCCCTGGCTCCACAGCGTGATGCCGATGGCCGCGGTGCTGACCAGCAGCAGCGCATTCAGCGCCGACAGCGTGGTCATGAAGGTGGTGATCAGCCGCATGTGGCGCGCGATGGCGCCGGTGTGCTCGTCGATGACTTCGCGCACGTAGGCGTCCTCGTCGCGGGCGCGGGCGAAGAGCTTCACGGTGAGGATGTTGGTGTAGCTGTCCACCACGCGGCCCATGACCATGCTGCGCAGCTCGCTGCTGGCCTTGGCCAGGTCACGCATCCTCGGCACGAAGTGGCGCAGGAAGACGACATAGCCCACGAACCACAGCGCGGTGGGAACGGCCAGCCGCCAGTCCGACAGGCTCATCAGTACCAGCGCCGAGAGGCCGTAGACGACGATGTACCAGACGGCGCGGATGCTCGAGACCACGCATTCGCGCACCGCGTTGCTGGTCTGCATGACCCGGTTGGCGATGCGGCCGGCGAAGTCGTTCTGGAAGAAGGGCCAGCTCTGCCGCACCACGTGCCAGTGGCTCTGCCAGCGGATCAGGCTGGTCACGCCCGGCACCACGGCGTTGTTGCGCACCAGGCTGTCGAGCAGCAGCGCCAGCGGGCGGCCGACGAGCACCAGCAGCGCCATGCCCAACAGCATGGGCGTCTGCTCGGCCAGCGCGGCGGCGCGGTCGGGGTTTTCCATCAGCCGCACCAGGCGGCCGATGAAGAGCGGGATCAGGGTGTCGATCAGCGCCACCAGCAAGCCGGTGGCGAACATCATGCCGAACAGGCCGCGCGCCTGGCGCACGTAGTGCCAGTAGAACGCCAGCAGGCCCTGCGGCGGCGCGGTGCCGGGCAGGGCCGTGGGGCGGATGCGGCTCTCGAAGAAGGCGAACATTAAAAGCAAGGCCGCCCGGCGCCTGCTGCGGGCGCCGGGCGGTGACTGTGGTGGGACCCGTGATTGTGGCCGCACTCACGCCTTCGCGCTGTCGATTCACGGCGCTGCGCTGCTGCCGCCAAACGCCCGCCGCGTCGCGGGTTCAGAACGTATACCCGGCGCGCACCGCCGCACCCGACAGCGGCTCCAGCAGTCGCACCAGCGGCTTCAGCGGCGCATAGCGCAGCGCCACGCGCTGGGCATAGGTGAAGAAGCGCGGCAGGTCCTGGGCGTAGCGAGGCTTGCCGTCGCGGTGCTTCAGGCGGCAGAAGATGCCCAGCACCTTGAGGTGGCGCTGCAGCCCCATCCATTCCAGCGCGCGCCAGAATTCGCCGAAATCGGCATCCACCGGCAGGCCGGCCTGACGCGCCTGCTGCCACCAGCGCACGGCCCAGTCGAGTTCCTGTTCTTCGTCCCAGGACAGGAAGGCGTCGCGCAGCAGCGAGGCCAGGTCGTAGGTCACCGGCCCGGCCACCGCGTCCTGGAAGTCCAGGATGCCGGGTGACGCCGCGCCCGCCGGGGCCAGCATCAGGTTGCGCGGCATCCAGTCGGCATGCACGGCCACCACCGGCTGCGCCAGCGCGCTGGCGGTGAGCAGCTTGCACAGGCGCTGCCAGGAGCCGTGCTCCTCGGCCGACCAGGTGATGCCGAATTCGCGTTCCACGCACCACTGCGGAAAGTGCGCCAGTTCGCGCGCCAGCAGCACTTCGTCATAGGGCGGCAGCGCAGCGGCCGGCACGCCCTGCTGCCAGCGCACCAGCGCCGAGAGCGCCTCGCGCATCAGGTGGTCGGCCTGGTCCGGCGCCGCCGCGCGCAGCGCGTCGAGGTACAGCGTTTCGCCCAGATCGGTGAGCAGCAGGAAGCCGTGCTCGGCATCGGCTTGCAGCACGCGCGGCACGTTCAGGCCGGCCGCCGCCGCCAGAGCGGCCACGTGCACGAAGGGCCGCACGTCTTCCAGCGGCGGCGGCGCGTCCATCACGATCAGGCTGCCACCGGCGGCGGTGGCGGCGCCGACGCGCAGATAGCGGCGAAAGCTCGCGTCGGCCGAGGCGAGGGCCAGGCTGGACAGGTCCAGCCCGTGTTGCGGCGCGACGCCGGCGATCCAGCGTTCGAAGGCCGCCTGGCGTTCAGCGTGGGCCCAGACGATCTTCTCGACGGCAGCGGTCATGGATAATTCATTTTACAAACCCGGCCGTGGCCCCCTCCCCGAGGCGTCGTCTCCCGCATGAGAATCACAGCGCTGGCCCTGGCCGCGAGCCTGCTGGCCGGCGGCGGCACGGCGAGCGGCACCGAAGCGGCACCCGGCAACGGGCCGCGAGTCGTGGACACGGCAGCCCTGGAGCCCAGTCCCATGCTGCGACCCCTGCCCCAGGGTGAAGCGGCGCGGCGGCTGCCCATCGTGCTGCAGGCCGACCGCATCCGCAGCCAGCCGGACCTGGAAGCCGTGGCCGAGGGCCATGTCGAATTCCGCCGCGGCGGACTGGTGCTCAGTGCCGACCGCGTGGCCTACGACATGGCGCAGGACCTGGCCAGCGCGCGCGGCCACGTGCGCGTGGAGCAGGACGGCGCTGTCTACACCGGGCCCGAACTCGAACTGCGCGTGCAACGCCAGGAAGGCTTCTTCCTGGAGCCGACGTTCGAATTCAGCGCCCTCGGTGCGGGAGGCCGAGCCGACCGGGTCGACTTCCTGGGTCCCGGACGTTCCAGTGCCACCAACGCCTCGTACACCAGCTGCCCGCGCGACGGCCCCGACGAGCCGGCCTGGGTGCTGCAGGCGCGCCGCATCGAGCTGGACATCGATGCCAACGAGGGCGTCGCCGAAGGGGCCGTGCTGCGCTTTCTGGGCGCGCCCATCCTGGGTCTGCCGGTGCTGAGCTTTCCGCTCACCGATGCACGCAAGTCGGGCTGGCTGCCGCCTTCGGTGAACGTGGACAACCGCAGCGGCGTCGAAGTGGCCGTGCCGTACTACTGGAACATTGCACCCAACCGCGACGCGACGATCACGCCGCGCATCATGACCCGCCGCGGCCTGGGCCTGGACACCGAGTTCCGCTACCTGGCGCCGCGCTTCGAGGGCGGCATGCTGCTGCAGTGGCTGCCCAACGACCAGGTCGCGGAACGCTCGCGCGAGGCCCTGCAGTGGCGGCACGAAGGGCTGATGGGCGGCGGCGTGCGCTACGGCCTGGACTTGGCGCGAGTCTCCGACGACGACTGGTGGAAGGACTTTCCCGACGCCGGCCGTGGCGTCACCGCGCGCCTGCTGCCGCTGCGGCTGCAGGCCGAGCGGCCTTTCGGGCTGGCGGGCGGCACGGGCGAGGTCTACGCGCGGGCGTTGCGCTGGCAGGTGCTGCAGGCGCAAGATTCCTTCATCGATTCGCCCTACGAGCGCAGCCCGCAGGTCGGCGCGCGATTTGGCGCGCAGGCCGGCGGCTGGCACTATGCGCTGCAGGCCGAATTCAACCGCTTCACGCTGCCGCACGACCAGGACCAGAGCAGCGGGCGCACTGTGGGCGACCGCCTGCACATGGTGGGCTCGCTGCGCCGGCCGCTGCGCGAGCCGGGCTGGTGGCTGGTACCCGGGGTGTCGTTCAACGCGGCGAGTTATTTCAACAACGCCAGCCACACGCCCGGGGTGGCCCCGGCCGTGGAAGGTCGGCGCCTGATTCCCACCTTCAGTGTGGACGGCGGGCTGGAGTTCGAGCGCCACACGGCCTTCTTCGGCCGCAGCGTGCACCAGACGCTGGAGCCGCGGGTGCTCTACGTGAAGACGCCGTACCGCCAGCAGGACCAGCTGCCCAACTACGACTCGGCCGCCAACGATTTCAACTTCGTTTCCATCTACTCCGAGAATGCGTTCTCGGGCGTCGACCGCGTGTCGGACTCGCACCAGATCACCGCCGGCTTGACGACGCGCGTGGTGGACGACGCCAGCGGTGCCGAGGCGCTGCGCCTGGTGCTGGTGCAGCGCTACCTGCTCAGCCCGCAACTCGTGGCGCCGCAGGACGACGGCAGCCCCGACGGCGAACCGCTGACGCAGAAATTCTCCGATGCGCTGCTGGTCGGTTCCACCCGCGTGATCCCGGGTTGGGTGCTGGAGGCGGCGGTGCAGTACAGCCCGGAGGTCCAGCGCTCGGTGCGTTCGGTGGCCAGTGCGCGCTGGTCGCCGGGGCCGTTTCGCACCGTGGGCGCAACCTACCGGCTGGCGCGCGGCCTGAGCGAGCAGCTCGAAGTGGGCTGGCAGTGGCCGGTGTACCGCAGCAGCGCCCCGGCAGGCAGCGGCGGCTGCAGCGGCGCGCTGTATACGGTGGGCCACGTGAACTACAGCCTGAAGGACCGCCGCGCCACCGATTCGGTACTGGGCCTCGAATACGACGCCGGCTGCTGGATCGGCCGCGTGGTCGCCAAGCAGCAGTCCATCAGTTCCAGCGACACCTCGACGCAATTGATGCTGCAACTGGAACTGGTGGGCCTGTCGCGCATCGGCACCAGCCCGCTCAAGGTCTTGAAGGAGAATATCCCGGGTTACCGCCTGCTACGCGACGATGCCCTCGCCGCAGTCCCCTAGAGACCGGCTGCCCGTTCCCGATGACCGAACCCTTCCCACGCCGGCTCCGCCGCAAGTTCCGTGCAATGGTGCTGCCGCTGGCCCTGCTGTCCATGGCCGCCGCGCTGCACGCGCCGGCCGCGGCGCAGCAACGCCTCGACGCGCTTGGCGGCGACTACATCGCGGCCGTCGTCAACCAGGAACTCGTCACCGCGGGTGAAGTGCAGCGGCGCGTCGAGGGGGCCCTGGCCGAAGCCAGTCGCCGTGGCGCACGCCTGCCGCCTGAAGCCGAGCTGCGGCGCCAGGTGCTCGACGCGCTCATCGACGAGCGCGTGATCATCACCAACGCGCGCGAAAGCGGCCTGCGCGTGGAGGAAACCGAGATCGACCGCGCGGTGCAGAACATTGCCACGCAGAACCAGATCAGCATGGAGGTGCTGCGCCAGCGCCTGGCCGCCGAGGGCATGGACTACGCGCGGTTTCGCGCCACCCTGCGCGACCAGATCATGATCGAGCGCATGCGCGAGCGCGAGGTCTACCGCCGCATCCAGATCAGCGACGAAGAGGTCGACAAGGCCCTGGACGCGGAGCGCGCCCGCATCAACGTCGCCGCCGAGACCAACCTGGCGCAGATTCTCGTCACCGTGCCCGAGCGCGCCGACGAGGCCACGGTGGCCGAGCGTCGCGAACGGATCATGGCCGCGCTGGCACGCGTGCGTGGCGGCGAAGCCTTCGACGCCGTGGCGAAAGAGGTCTCGGAGGACGGCAACCGTGCCAGGGGGGGCGAGATCGGGTTGCTGCCGGCCGCGCGGCTGCCCGACGTCTTCATCGAGGCCACGCGTTTGCTGCGGCCGGGCGAGGTGACCGCCCAGCCGCTGCGCTCGGGGGCGGGTTTCCATATCCTGAAGGTGGTTGAACGCAAGGAAATACCGCTGGGCGAGGCGACCGAGACACGCGCCCGCCATGTGCTGCTGCGCACGTCGCCGCAACTCAGCGCCGAAGTGGCGTCGCGGCGCCTGGCCGACTACCGGCGCCAGATCGAAACCGGGGCGCGCAGCTTCGAGGACATTGCGCGGCAATACAGCGAAGACGGTTCCGCGGCGTCGGGCGGCGAACTCGGCTGGGCCGGGCCGGGCGTCATGGTGCCCGAGTTCGAGGCCGCCATGAATGCGTTGCCGGTGGGGGGGCTCTCGGCGCCGGTGGTGTCGCGCTTCGGCGTGCACCTGATCCAGGTGCTCGAACGGCGCAAGGTGGTGCTGGACATCAAGCAGCTGCGCGAGCAGGCGCGCAACGCGCTGCGCGAACAGCGCTTCGAGCCGGTCTACCTGGACTGGACCAAGGAACTGCGCGCGCTGGCCTACATCGAATTCCGCGAGCCGCCGCAGTGAGGTCCGCCGCAGCCATGGCGGCCGCAAGGTGAAACACACCGCGCGCAAGCGCTTCGGACAGCATTTCCTGGCCGACGCGGGCGTCATCGAGAGCATCGTCGACGCCGTCGACCCGCAGCCAGGCCAGGCGCTGGTGGAAATCGGCCCCGGGCTGGGGGCGCTGACGCAGCCGCTGCGCCGGCGTTGCGGCGCGCTCACCGTGATCGAACTCGACCGCGACCTGGCCGCGCGGCTGCGACGCGAGCCGGGGCTCACGGTGATCGAGTCCGACGTGCTCAAGGTCGACTTCGCCGCTCTGGCCACGGCGGCCGGGCAGAGGCTGCGCGTGGTCGGCAACCTGCCGTACAACATCTCCACGCCGATCCTGTTTCACCTGCTGGGCGCCGCCGACCACGTGGTCGACCAGCATTTCATGCTGCAGAAAGAGGTGGTGGACCGCATGGCGGCCGCTCCGGGGAACAAGGACTATGGACGGCTGACGGTGATGCTGCAGTGGCGCTACCGGATCGACGCGGTGCTGCAGGTGCCGCCCGAGGCCTTCGAGCCGCCACCGCGCGTGCACTCGGCGGTGGTGCGCATGGAGCCGTTGCCGCCGCCCGAAGGCCTGGACTCGGCACGCCTGGGCGCCGTGGTGACGGTGGCTTTCTCGCAGCGCCGCAAGTTGCTGCGCCACACGCTGGGGCGCTGGATGGAGGCCGAGGGCCTGGCGTTGCCATTCGATCTGCAACGTCGCGCCGAGGAAGTGCCGGTGGCCGAATACCTGGCACTGGCGCGCGCCACGCCCGGTTGAAAGAAAAAAGGGCCCCCTGTTTCCAGGGAACCCTTGCGGTGGCGCGGCCGGCGTTCAGCCGGCTTGCGCCAAGCTCACGCGGCGTTCAGCCACGCCGCGGTGTCGAACGCGCTGCTCATCAGCGGCATGTTCATGCCGAAGTTGGGATTGGTGCCGTTCTTGGGCACCACCTTCACTGCCTTGACTGCGCTTGCCTGGGCCACTTCCGTCGCCCGCTCCCATGACCCGAATTCCAGGGAGCGGGCTACTGAAAAGAATAGAAACATCGGAACGGTATTCGTCGCTCCCCCCAGAATTCGGCCGCGTCGCGGAAGACCTCCAGCAATTGTTCGCGGGCTTCGCGATCGAAGCGCGGGTTGTCGGGAATCTGCTCGAGCACGACCACGAAGCCGGGCTGTGTGCCGGCCTTGTGCACCAGATCGGTCATGCAGTCGTACAGCGCGTCGAGGTTCTTGCCAAAGTGCGCCGGAAAGGTGAATGCCTGCGCGATGGCCTCCAGCACCTCTTGCTTGGTCTGCGTGCCGGACAGGTTGACGTAGAGGAAATGGTGGCCGCTGGCGCCGGCCGCCTGCAACAGGTCGTCAACCCGGTATGCCCTGATCGCCTGCACGATATTGGGCCGGATGGTCTGCAACTCCATGGTCGACTTCCTCCTTGGGAAGCAATGTAAAAAACACTCAGCACCGGTGCTCACTGCGCGATACGGCTGAAGCTCGCGTAGTGATCACCCGTGTAATAACAAGCCTCGGGGCGGTTCGGTGGACTGCCGCCGCAAACAATGCGGCGCGCGCCGCGATCTGCCGCCCCCGGGGTTTTCACGGTGTATTCCCGGTAGTGGCCTCGCACCCTGGGGGGCAGCAGGCGTTCGCGGTTGCCGAACACGGTGCCGTCCTTCTGGTAGGGAAACGGGCCGCCGCTCAGGATGAGCTGGTGTGTCTGCCGGGCTTCCGGTGGCAGCGCGGCCACGGCCACCGGCGGTACGGCTGCCGGGGCCTCGGGAGTCCGGGTATGCACCACAGCACCGGTTGCCAAGCCCGAGGCCACCACCACGGCGACCCCCCACTTGCGCATTGCCCGTCGCAGCACGCTGCCCGACGGGACCGAACCGGTCCAGAACACGGGATAACCCTGAAAATCGAAAGCAAGATGCTACCGTAACCCCCCTGAAAACTCAAGCAGCTGCCCAAGAATGGGGCAGGAAAATGGTCAATTGAGTGTGCGCTCACATGTTCTCTTTGATCGTGATGACTAGGAATCGAGTTCGATTCACACACTCGAAATAGGGGTTGCCCTGATTTTTGTGCATTGCGGCAACGGCGCAGTCGTTGGTCTGCCATGCCGGCGGCCAGGCCTGCGGGTGGATGCCCGTCCAGCCCCGGCCTTGCAGGCCGCGCCCTCGCAGAGCTCGGGCCCCTCGGCAGGCGTACGTCAGGCCGCAGGGCCTGCCGTACGTCCAGCCTCGGCCTTGCAGGCCGCGCCGGTCGCGCGAGGCGCGCCCGACTCGGAAGCTGGCGGTCAGCCCGCAGGCAGGGCTGACCGTCCCGCTTCCGCATCCGCGACGGTGAGGGCGGTCATGTTGACGATGCGCCGCACCGTGGCCGAAGCGGTGAGCACTTGCACCGGCTTGGCCGCACCCAGCAGCACCGGGCCGATGGCGATGCCGCCGCCTGCCGCCGTCTTGAGCAGGTTGTAGGCGATGTTCGCGGCGTCGATATTGGGCAGCACCAGCAGGTTGGCCTCACCCTGCAGCGTGCAGCGCGGCATCAGCTTGTGACGCGCGGCGGGGTCCAGCGCGATGTCACCGTGCATCTCGCCGTCGACCTGCAGCCAGGGCGCCTGCTCGCGCAGCAGCGCCAGCGTGCGCCGCATCTTGTGCGCGCTGGGGTGGTCGCTGGTGCCGAAATTGGAGTGCGACAGCAGCGCCGCCCGCGGTTCGATGCCGAAACGCTGCATCTCCTCGGCGGCCATCGCCGTGATCTCGGCCAGTTCCTCGGCGCTGGGGTCGGCGTTGACATGGGTGTCGACCAGGAACACCTGACGCCCCGGCAGCACCAGGCCGTTCATGCAGGCATAGACCTGCACGTCCTGCTCGGTGCGCGGGCTGCCGCCCTGGCGTTTGCCGATGACCTGGTCGATGTAGTGCAGGTGGTTGGCGGTGGTGCCCCACGTGCCGCACAGCAGGCCGTCGACCTGGCCCTTGTGCAGCAGCATGGCGCCGATGAGCGTGAGCCGTCGCCGCATCTCGATCTTGGCCACCTGCACCGTGATGCCCTTGCGTTCGGTCATGCGGTGGTAGGTCGTCCAGAAGTCGCGGTAGCGCTCGTCGTGCTCCACATTGACGACTTCGTAGTCGGCGCCCTCCTTCAGCCGCAACCCGAAAGCCAGCGCGCGCGCCGCGATCACCGCCGGGCGGCCGATCAGCGTCGGCCGCGCCAGGCCTTCGTCCACCACCACCTGCACGGCGCGCAGCACACGTTCGTCCTCGCCCTCGGCATAGGCCACGCGCTTGTGCTGGGCGCGTTTGGCCAGCATGAAGATCGGCTTCATCGTCGTGCCCGAGGCATAGACGAAGGTCTTGAGCTTCTCGCGGTAGGCGCCCAGGTCGGTGATCGGCCGCGTCGCCACGCCCGATTCGGCCGCAGCCTGCGCCACCGCCGGCGCGATCTTTTCCATCAGCCGGTGGTCGAAGGGCTTGGGGATCAGGTACTCGGGTCCGAAGCTCAGGTTGGCGCCGGCATAGGCCGCCGCGACCACGTCGCTCTGCTCGGCGCGCGCCAGTTCGGCAATGGCGTGCACGGCGGCGATTTCCATCTCGTCGGTCACCGTGGTGGCGCCGCAGTCCAGCGCGCCGCGGAAGATGTACGGGAAACACAGGACGTTGTTGACCTGGTTCGGGTGGTCGGTGCGGCCGGTGGCGATGATGGCGTCGGGGCGCTCCGCCAGCGCCAGATCGGGGGCGATCTCGGGTGTGGGGTTGGCCAGCGCGAAGACGATCGGCTGGCGCGCCATGGCCGTCAACATCGCCGGCTTCAGCACACCCCCCGCGGAAAGCCCCAGGAAGACATCGGCGCCGGCCAGCACCTCGGTCAGCGTGCGCTGCTCCGTGGGCTGGGCGTAGACCGCCTTGTCCTCGTCCATCAGCTCGGTGCGGCCCGCATAGACGACCCCGGCCAGGTCGGTGACCCAGATGTTCTCGCGCCGCACGCCCAGTTTCACCAGCAAGCCCAGGCAGGCCAGCGCCGCGGCGCCGGCACCCGAGGTCACGAGCTTGACCTCGCCGATGGGCTTGCCCACCACGGTGAGTGCATTCAGCAGCGCCGCGCCGACCACGATGGCGGTGCCATGCTGGTCGTCGTGGAAGACGGGGATCTTCATGCGCTTGCGCAGTTCGCGCTCGACGTAGAAGCAGTCGGGCGCCTTGATGTCTTCCAGGTTGATGCCGCCGAAGGTGGGCTCCAGCGCGGCGATCACGTCGACCAGCTTGTCCAGGTTGCGTTCGTTGACTTCCAGGTCGAAGACGTCGATGCCGGCGAATTTCTTGAACAGCACCGCCTTGCCTTCCATCACCGGCTTGGCCGCCAGCGGGCCGATGTCGCCCAGGCCCAGCACGGCGGTGCCGTTGGTGACCACCGCCACCAGGTTGCCGCGCGCGGTGTAGCGAAAGGCATTCGCCGGGTCGGCGACGATCTCCTCGCAGGCCGCGGCCACGCCGGGCGAATAGGCCAGCGCCAGGTCGCGCTGGTTGGTCATCTGCTTGGTGGCCTGCACCGCCAGCTTGCCGGGCGTTGGAAACTCGTGGTATTCCAGCGCGGCGAGCTTCAGTTCGGCGGCCTGCTGTTGCTTGGTGTGGTCGGCGCTGTTCGGCATGAGGTTTGTCTCTTGGTTTGGGGCCGCGCCGGTCGAGCCCGGGGCGCCAGAAACAGGCGAAACTCGGGGCTGTGCAAGCTGGGCTGGAAGGGTGCAGACGGATGGTATCGGGTGTGATGCATGGGCGGTGAATTCGAGCTCATCGCGCGTCACTTCACGCGGCCGGTGCGGCGTGCCGCACTCGGCGTGGGCGACGACTGCGCGCTTGTGCAGGTGGGCGCCGGCATGCAGCTCGCGGTGTCGTGCGACATGCTGGTGGAGGGGCGCCACTTCCTTTCCTCCGTGCCG
Organism: Rubrivivax sp.; assembly: GCA_034522875.1. Classification (GTDB taxonomy): domain Bacteria; phylum Pseudomonadota; class Gammaproteobacteria; order Burkholderiales; family Burkholderiaceae_C; genus Rubrivivax. The sequence continues at coordinate 16,674 of JAXHKY010000024.1, forward strand.
CCCGCGCGGCTGGGCCACAAGGCGCTGGCGGTCAACCTGAGCGACCTGGCCGCCTGCGGCGCCGAGCCACTGGCCTTCACGCTGGCCCTGGCACTGCCGCGTGCCGACGACGAATTCCTGGCCGGCTTCGCGCAAGGGATGTACGCGCTGGCCGACGCGCACGGCATCGAACTCGTCGGTGGCGATACCACCGCCGGGCCGCTGAATATCTGCATCACCGTCTTCGGGCAGGTACCGGCCGGCCAGGCCTTGCTGCGCAGCGGCGCGCGGCCGGGCGACGATCTCTGGGTCAGCGGCACGCTGGGCGACGCGCGGCTGGCGCTGGAGGTGTTTCGCGGCACCGTCGTGCTGCCCGGTGAACAATTCGAGGCCGTCCGCCGTGCCATGGAACTGCCGCAGCCGCGCGTGGCGCTGGGCCTGGCGCTGCGTGGAGTGGCCCGCAGCGCCATCGACCTGAGCGACGGCCTCGTGGGCGACCTCGGCCATGTGATGGAACGCTCGGGTGTCGGCGCGGTGCTGCACGTGGACGCGCTGCCGCGCAGCGCCGTGCTGGCCACGCTGCCGCTGGCGCTGCAGCGGCAATGCGTGCTGGCCGGCGGCGACGACTACGAACTGCTCTTCACAGCCCCGCTCGAGCGCCGTGACGCCGTGCTGGCGGCGGCCGGGCGGGCAGGCGTGGCGGTGACGCGCTGTGGCGAAATCGTGTCTGGCAATGGACTGCGGGTGCTGGACGCTGCCGGCCAGGTGCTGCCGGCATCCTGGCCCGGCTTCGACCACTTTGCATGATGGCCGCCGTGCGTGTTTCTGCAGGATTCATGCTGCGCCACCCCGCGCACTGGGTGGCGCTGGGCTTCGGCAGCGGCCTGTCGCGCTGGGCGCCGGGGACGCTGGGCACCCTCTGGGGCTGGGTGTCGTTCGTGCTGCTCGACCGCTGGCTGGGCGACGCCGGCTGGGGCGTCGTCATCGTGGCCGCGCTCCTGGGCGGCCTGTGGGCCTGCACGCTGACGGCGCGGCACCTGGGCATCGCCGACCCCGGCGCCATCGTCTGGGACGAGATCGTGGCCTTCTGGATCGTGCTGTGGCTGTTGACGCCGGCCAGCGCCTGGGACCAGTTGCTGGCCTTCGCGCTGTTCCGCTACTTCGACGCGGCCAAGCCTGGACCGGTGGGCTGGGCCGACCGCCTGTGCAAGCTGCAACCCGGCCAGGCCATCGGCTGGCGCCAGGGCTTTGGCATCCTGTTCGACGACCTGGTCGCCGCCGCGTGCACGCTGCTCGTCATCGCGCTGGCCGTGGCGCTGCCGCCGCTGCTGGGACTGGGCTGACGACGGAGCGGGCCCCATGGAATTGAAGGCCTTCGAACCGCAGGTGCTCGTACTGGCCGACTCGCTGCGCCGCCGCGGCTGGCGCATCGCCACCGCCGAAAGCTGCACCGGCGGCCTGATCGCGGCCGCCTGCACGCAGCTGGCCGGGTCCAGCGACTGGTTCGAACGTGGTTTCGTGACCTACAGCAATGCCGCCAAGAGCGAACTGCTGGGTGTCGACGCCACATTGATCCAAGCGCAGGGTGCCGTCAGCGAAGCCGTGGCCCGGGCCATGGTGCAGGGCGCGCTGCGGCGCGCACCGGTGGATCTGGCGGTGGCGGTGACCGGCATCGCCGGGCCGGGCGGCGCGGTGCCCGGCAAACCGGTGGGCACGGTGTGGCTGGCCTGGGGCACGGCGGCCGGCGTACGGACCGAGTTGCTGCAACTCGGCGGCGACCGCGATGCCGTGCGCGGCAAGAGCGTGCACGCGGCGCTGCAGCGCCTGACCGAGGCGGCACGGCCATGAAGGTGCTGTTGTGCGGCGACATGGATGCGGCCGAGACCGTCTTGTGGCACGCCGCGCTGGCTGCGGCCCTGCCCGAGGCCCGCTGGCTCGATCTGGCCGCGGCCCGTGCGCGGCCCGCCGAGGTGCAGTCCGCGGTGGTCGCCAACCCGCCGCCCGGCAGCCTGCAGGGCCTGCCGCATCTGCGCCTGATCCAGAGCCTGTGGGCGGGTGTCGACCGCCTGCTCGCCGATGCCACGCTGCCCGCCGGCGTGCCCATCGCGCGCATGGTGGACCCGGCCATGAGTGCGGCCATGGCCGAAACCGCGCTCTGGGCCGTGCTGTCGCTGCAGCGCGACTTCTTCGTCTATGCCCGGCAGCAGCGGCAGGGTGTGTGGCTGCCGCATGCGCAACGCCGCGCCGACGAACTTCGGGTGCTCGTGCTCGGCCAGGGCGCGATGGGCGGCGCGACGGTCGAGCGGCTGGTGCCGCTGGGCTATCGCGTGACCAGCTGGCGCCGTGACGGCAGCGCCCTGGCGCCTTTGCTGGCCCGGGCCGACATCGTGGTCAACCTGCTGCCGCTCACGCTTGAGACGCGCGGCCTGCTCGACGCGCGCTTCTTCGCCGCGTTGCCCGCCGGGGCCGCGGTGGTGAATCTGGCCCGCGGCGCACATGTGGTCGACGCCGACCTGCTAGCAGCGCTGGACGGCGGGCACCTGCGCCACGCCGTGCTCGATGTCTTCCACACCGAGCCGCTGCCGGCCGGCCACCCTTTCTGGACCCACCCGCGGGTGACGGTGCTGCCGCACGCCGCCGCGGCTACCGACCCGCGCAGCGCCGCCACGGTGGCGGCGGCCAACCTGCGCGCCGCACGCGACGGCCGGCCCATCGCGCACCTCGTCGACCGCCATCGTTCGTACTGAGCGCGCCCTGCAGCGTGCCGGGTGCCGGATCTTCAGGCGTGCAGCGCCAGGGTCGGGGACGAACGCGGCGCCGAAGGCGCGCTGGACTGCAGGAACATCAACACCAGACGCCGCAGGGCGTCCCAGGGCTCGTGCGGCCATTCGGGGTGCTTCAGGCCCTTGTTGATGCCATCGCACACGCTGGCGGCGAGCACCAGTTGCGCCAGCGTCGGCGTGTCCAGCTGCGGCAGTGCGCGTTCGAAAACCCTTTCCTTCGCACCCCACACCCGTGCTTCCTTCAGCGCCAGCGGCACGGGCTTGCCGTCGTCGAGTGCGGCGCGGGCACGGGCCAGCGCGCGCACATCGTCGGCCAGCAACCAGTGCACCATCACCGCAGCCTCGCCCTCGGCACGCAGGCCGTCGAGCATGCGCAGCGCGCGCACCACCTGGCCCGACCACACCGCTTCGGAAAGCTGGGTCACGTCGTAGCGCGCGACGTTCAGCACCGCGGCTTCCACCTGCTCGAAGCTCAGCTCGCCCGCCGGGTGCAGCAGCGCCAGCTTCTGCAACTCCTGGTGCGCGGCGAGCAGGTTGCCTTCCACGCGGTCGGCAAAGAAGGCCAGCGTGCGCTGCCCCGGCTCGCCAGCCTGCACGCGCTGGCCCTGGCGTGCCAGGCGCTGCGCCAGCCAGACCGGCAACGCCTTGCGCTCCAGTGTTTCCACGCGCACCGTCGTGCCCGCGGCGTCCAGCGCGCTGAACCAGGCCGCCTTCGCCTGCTGCCAGTCCAGCCGCGGCAGCTGCACCAGGGTCAGCACGTCGCGCGACAGGCGCCCGCATACCTCTGCGCAATAGCGTTGCAGGGCCTCGCTGCCTTCCTTGCCAGGCTTGCCCGACGGAATGCGAATCTCGATCAGCTGCGCCGAAGCAAACAGGCTCATGGCCTGCGCCGCGCCGATCACACCGCTCCAGTCGAAGTGGGCGCCGCTGACGGTGAAGACCTTGCGTTCGGCGAAACCCGCCGCGCGCGCGGCGGCGCGGATGGCGTCGCCAGCCTCCTGCGCCTGCAGCGGCTCGTCGCCGTGAATCGTGTACAGCGACTTGAGTCCGTGCGCGAGTTGAGCTTCCAGCTGTTCGGGGCGGATCTGCATGTCGTGCTGCCGTTCAGCGCTCAGCGCTCAGATCTGGACCGCGGCCAGCCGCCGCAGCACCTGCAGCACGGCGTCGGACTGCATGTCGCGGAACAAGGTTTCCTGCTCGAATTCCTTGGCCAGCGCGGCGTTCTCGCTGAAGCTCAGGTCGCGCCACACCAGCAGTTCGGCACGCGGGATCAGCTCGCGGCCCGCCGGTGTCTGGGCGCGGAAGCCGAAACTGAGGCGCAGCTGGAACTCGCGCACCTCGGCCGACGCCGTCGAGGCCACGACGCTGCGTTCGCGCGTTTCCCGCAGCGCCTGCAGCACGACGTCGACCTTGTCGGGCGCATCCTGCACGCGCACCTGCAGCGCAAGCTGGCGCCGCAGCTCCTCGGCCAGCGGCGAACGCGGCGCAAAGCCGCTGAGCGCGATGCTTGAAAACGCCAGCCGGGGCGGCTGCCGCAAGGCAAAGCCGCAGCCACCCAGGCCGGCGCCCGCCAGGGCCGCCATGACGGCGAGCGACGAGCGCCGCGAACGGGACTCAGACCACCACATTGACCAGCCGGCCCGGCACCACCACCACCTTCTTCGCCGGCCTGCCTTCGCCGAAGCGTGCGAATTCGGGCGTGGCCAGCGCCGCGGCCTCGATGGCGGCGCGGTCGGCGCCGGCGGGCACGCGGATCGCGCCGCGCAGCTTGCCGCCGATCTGCAGCACGAGTTCGATCTCGTCCTGCACCAGCGCCGCCTCGTCGACCTGCGGCCAGGGGGCGTCGATGATCTCGCCATGCACGCGCTGCAGGCCGAGTTCCTGCCACAGCGCATGCGTGATGTGCGGTGCCGCCGGGTACAACGTGCGCAGCAGGATGCCGAAGGCTTCCGACTGGACCGCGGCGTCGGCCGCGGTCTCGCCGACGGCCGCGTTCTCGATCGCGTTGAGCATCTTCATCGCGCCCGAGACCACGGTGTTGTATTGCAGCCGCTCGTAGTCGTGGCTCACCTGGCGCAGCAGGCCGTGCATGTCGCGCCGCAGCGCGGCGGCCGCCGCACTGGCGCCGTCCATCGTGGGCGCAGTAGCGGCCAGGCGCGAGGCCAGTTTCACGCCGGCATTCCAGAGCCGGCGCAGGAAGCGGAACGAGCCCTCGGCACCCGAGTCAGACCAGGCCGCGCTCTGGTCGGGCGGGCCGGCGAACATGGTGAAGACGCGTGCCGTATCGGCACCGAAGCGGGCAATGATGTCCTTGGGTTCGACGACATTGTTCTTGCTCTTGGACATCTTCTCGATGCCGCCCAGCCTCACCGGCAGGCCGTCGGACCTGGCCGTGGCGCCGGTCGGGTGGCCCTTGTCGTCGTAGCGCACGTCGACTTCGCTGGGGTAGAACCAGTGCTTCTTGCCGGAACCGTCTTCGCGGTAGAACGACTCGTTGAGCAGCATGCCCTGCGTGAAGAGCCTGCTGAAGGGCTCGCCGAATTTCACCAGGCCGAGGTCGCGCATGGCCTTGGTCCAGAAGCGCGCATACAGCAGGTGCAGCACCGCGTGCTCGATGCCGCCGATGTACTGGTCCATCGGCATCCAGTAGTCGTTGCGCGCGTCGACCATGGCGTCGTCGCTGCCGGGGCAGCAGTAGCGCATGTAATACCAGGACGAGTCGACGAAGGTGTCCATGGTGTCGGTCTCGCGCCGCGCCGGCTGGCCGCACCGCGGGCAGGCGACATGCAGGAACGAGGCGCACTTGTTGAGCGGGTTGCCGCTGCCGTCGGGCACCAGGTCCTCGGGCAGCACGACCGGCAGGTCCGCGGTGGGCACCGGCACGTCGTGGCAGTCGGGGCAGTGGATGATGGGTATCGGCGTGCCCCAGTAACGCTGGCGGCTGATGCCCCAGTCGCGCAGCCGCCAGGTCGTCTTCTTCTCGCCGAGTCCTTTCTTGGCCAGTGCGTCGGCGATGGCGTCCACCGCCGCCGGGTGGGGCAGGCCGCTGTAGTTGCCGGAATTGATGGTCACGCCGCGCTGCTTGTCGGCATACCAGTCCTGCCACTGCTCGTAGCTGAAGTTCTCGCCGTCGACGTGCACCACCTGCAGGATGTCGATGCCGTATTTCCTGGCGAAGGCAAAGTCGCGTTCATCGTGCGCGGGCACGCCCATCACGGCGCCGTCACCGTAGCTCATCAGCACGTAGTTGCCCACCCACACCGGCACCGGCTGGCCGGTGAGCGGGTGCACCACGTTCAGCCCCGTGGGCCGGCCTTCCTTCTCGCGCAGCGCCAGTTCGGCTTCCGTGGTGCCACCTTTCTTGCATTCGTCGATGAAGGCCGCGAGCTCCGGGTCCGACGCGGCGGCGTGCGTGGCCAGCGGGTGCTCGGGTGCCACGGCGCAGAAGGTGACGCCCATGATGGTGTCGGCGCGTGTCGTGAACACGTGCATGCGGCCGTCCTGGATGAGTTCGCCGTGGCTTCCTTGCCCATGAGAGCGGATTTCGTGCGGGAAGGCAAAGCGCACGCCTTCGCTCTTGCCGATCCAGTGCTCCTGCATCAGCCGCACGCGCTCGGGCCAGCCGGCCAGGAAGTCCGGGCTGGCCGGGTCATTGACGCCGGCCAGCAATTCGTCGGCGTACTTCGTGATCGCCAGGTAGTAGCCCGGGATCTCGCGCTTTTCCACCGGCGCGCCGCTGCGCCAGCCCTTGCCATCCTCGACCTGCTCGTTGGCGAGCACGGTCTGGTCCACCGGGTCCCAATTCACGATCTGCGTCTTGCGGTAGGCGATGCCGGCCTCCAGCATCTTCAGGAAGAACCACTGGTTCCACTTGTAGTAGCCGGCGTCGCAGGTGGCGAGTTCGCGCGACCAGTCGAAGGCCAGGCCCAGCGGCTGCATCTGGCTCTTCATGTCGGCGATATTGGCGCGCGTCCAGGCCGCTGGCGGCACATCGTTGGCGATGGCTGCGTTCTCGGCTGGCAGGCCGAAAGCGTCCCAACCCATCGGCATGAGGACGTTGTAGCCCTTCATGCGCAGGTAGCGCCCCATCATGTCGCCGATGGTGTAGTTGCGCACATGCCCCATGTGCAGCTTGCCGCTGGGGTAGGGCAGCATCGAACAGGCGTAGAACTTGGGCCGCTTCGGATCTTCGACGGCGCGGTAGGCGTTGCTTGCCGCCCAGTGCGCCTGCGCGGCGGCCTCGACGGCGGCGGGGTCGTATTTGGGATTCATCCTGCGGATTCTACGAAGCCGCTCCCGCAGCTGGCGGTGGCTCAGGGCCCGGTCGCCGCCTCGGTGATGAAGCCGATGCGCGTGAGCCCGGCTTGCTGCACCCAGCCGATGACCTCGGCCACGCGGCCGTAGGGCACGCTGCGGTCGGCACGCAACTGCACCTCGGTGGCCGGGTCGCGCCGCGCGGCGCTGCGCACGCGCTCGAGGATCTGCTCGCGGCTGGCCGGCTGGTCGGCGAGGAACAGGCCACCCTGCGCGTCGATGGCCAGCGCCACGAAAGCCGCTGCGTCGCTGGGCGCCGCGCCGTCGGCACGCGGCAGGTCGAGCTTGAGACTGCTCGTCATCAGGGGCGCGGTGATCATGAAGATGACCAGCAGCACGAGCATGACGTCGATCAGCGGCGTCATGTTGATGTCGCTCATCGGCCGTGCGCCGGGGTTGCGTTCGAGGCGGCCGAAAGCCATGTCAGAGGTCCCTGGGCGTGTCGCCGAGAACCATTTCCCTGAGGTCGTGCGCGAAGCCTTCCAGTTCGGCCTCGCAGGCGGCCACCCGCTTGCCGAAGACGTTGTAGGCCAGCACCGCCGGCACCGCCACGGCAATGCCGGCGGCCGTCATCAACAGCGCCTCGCCGATCGGCCCGGAGACCTTGTCGATGGTGATGCTGCCGGCCGCCGCCACGCCCACCAGCGCGTGATAGATCGCCCAGACGGTGCCGAACAGCCCGACGAAAGGCGCCGTGCTGCCCACCGAGGCCAGCACCACCTGGCCAAACTGCAGGTGCGCCAGACCGCGGTGCAGCGCGTCGCGCAGCCGCCGCGTCAGTTGCGAGGCGGGCTGGCCCGCCCCTTCCAGCGTGCCTGCCACCGGCTGCGCTGCGGCGGCGTCCAGCAGCGGCAGCAGCACGCGCTCGCGGTCCAGCGCAGCCAGCCGCGAGCGGCCGTCGTCCAGCGACGCGGCGTCCCAGAAGGCCGGCACGGCGCGCGCGATGTCGCCGGCGGCGCGCCGCAGCACCCAGCCCTTCCAAAGGATCAGCACCCAGGCCGACACCGACATGGCGAGCAGCAGCAAGGCCACCGCGCGGCCGACGCCGTCGCTGGCTTGCCAGAACTGGTCCAGGCCCTGCATGGGTCAGCGCCGGCGCGCGGCAAGGCGCAGCGAGATCATCGAGGCGCCAGTCCGAGCACCTGGTCCATGCCGAACAGGCCGCGCGCCTGCCCGGCGAGAAAACGCGCCGCGCGCAGGCTGCCTTCGGCATAGTTGGCGCGGCTCGTGCTTCGGTGCGTGATCTCGATGCGCTCGCCGGTGCCGGCAAAGAGCACGGTGTGGTCGCCGACGATGTCGCCGCCGCGCACGGTGGCAAAGCCGATCGCCCCTGGCGGGCGTTCGCCGGTGTGGCCGTGGCGGCTGAGCACACCGTGCGTGGCCAGGTCGACGCCGCGCGCCGCAGCCAGCACCTCGCCCATGGCCAGCGCCGTGCCGCTGGGCGCGTCGACCTTGTGCCGGTGGTGCGCCTCGACGACCTCGATGTCGTAGCCCTCGCCCAGGGCGCGCGCCGCCATGTCCAGCAGCCGCAGCATGACGTTGACACCGACGCTCATGTTCGGCGCCAGCACCACGGCGACATGTTCGGCGTGTGCGGCGATCAGGGCGCGCTGCTGGGGCGTGAAGCCGGTGGTACCGACGACGGCCTTGACGCCGAGTTCGCGGCACACCGCCAGGTGCGCCAGCGTGCCTTCGGGGCGCGTGAAGTCGATCAGCACGTCGCTGCCGGCGATCGCCGCGTGCAGGTCGGAACCCATCGTCACGCCCGTGGGCTGGCCCAGGAAGGCGCCGGCGTCCTGGCCCAGCGCCGGGCTGCCGGGAATGTCGAGCGCGCCGGCCAGCGTGCAGTCGCCGCTGCCGAGCACGGCCTGCACCAGCATGCGACCCATGCGGCCCGAGGCGCCGGCAACGGCAATCTTCAGCATCTGGCCCGGCCCGGCGTCAGGACGCTTCCAGCGGCGGGTAGGCGCGCACCGCGCCCACCGGTTCGGCCGGTGCGACCTCGCGCTTCACCGGCGGCGGCAGGGCCTGGCGCTCTTCCTCCGTCAACTCGAGCTTGCGCTCCTTGACGTCCTTGAAGCGGCTGATCGAAGCCACGAATTCGCGTTCGCTGGGCAGTTCGGTGGCCTGGAACGACGCCACCCGGTCGCCTTCGAAGAAGACGACCACGCCGCGGCGCTGCACGTCGGTGTTGGGCCGGCGCAGCGAGAAGACATAGTCCCAGCGGTGGGCGTGGAAGGGATCGGTGAGCAGCGGCGTGCCGAGGACGTCGCGCACCTGCAGCCGCGTCATGCCGGGCTTGAGCAGCGCCAACTGCTCCTTGGTGACGGCGTTGCCCTGCACGATGTCGATGCGGTACGGCGTGATCACGCCCACGAAGCTGTCGGTGCGCTGCAGCGACTCACAGCCCGCCAGCAGGCCGACGGCGGCCAGGGTGGCAATCAGGATCGGACGTGACGGCATGGGCGATGGTTGAAGCGGTGGCGGGACGCCGGTGAGCCCAACGAAAGCCGCCCCGGCTGGCTATGATCGACCTATTTTAGCGGCGCAACGCACCGGGGACGCTGAATGACGCATGCCGAAGAACTGAAGAGCAGCGGGCTGAAGGCGACGCTGCCGCGCATCAAGATCCTCGAAGTCTTCCAGCGCACCGAGCGTCGCCACCTCACCGCGGAAGACGTCTTCAAGATGCTGCTGGCCGAGGGCGCCGACATCGGCCTGGCCACCGTTTACCGCGTGCTGATGCAGTTCGAGCAGGCCGGGCTGCTGCTGCGCAGCAATTTCGAGTCCGGCAAAGCGGTGTTCGAGCTCAACGAAGGCGAGCACCACGACCACCTGGTGTGCCTGGACTGCGGCCGCGTGGAGGAATTCTTCGACCCCGAGATCGAGCTGCGGCAGCGCACCATCGCCGTGCAGCGCGGGTTCGAGCTGCAGGAACATTCATTGGCGCTCTACGCCCGTTGCACCAAGGCACAGTGCGAGCACCGCCCGGCGAAGTGACGCGGCGGTGCGCGGCGCGCCCGCCGTTCAGTCCCCGCCGCCGCGCTCCATGGCCTTCTGGTGGCGCTGGATGAAGTCCTGGTAGGTGTCGATGCCGCGCAGTTGCAGCACGGTGTTGCGCACCGCGGCTTCCACCAGCACCGCCAGGTTGCGCCCGGCGTCCACCGCGATCACCACCTTGCGCACCGGCAGGCCGAGAATGTCCTCGTACAGCGGCTCATAAGGCAGGCGCTCGAATTCGCGTTCCATGGTTTCCTTGCGCACCAGGTGCACGATGAGCTTCAGCCGCATCTTGCGCCGCACCGCGGTCTCGCCGAAGATGGCCTTGATGTCGAGCAGGCCGATGCCGCGCACTTCCAGCAGGTTCTGCAGCAGTTCGGGGCAGCGGCCTTCCAGCGCGGTCTGGCTGATGCGGTAGATGTCCACCGCGTCGTCGGCCACCAGCCCGTGGCCGCGGCTGATGAGTTCCAGCCCGAGTTCGCTCTTGCCCAGGCCCGACTCGCCGGTGATCAGCACGCCCAGACCCAGGATGTCCATGAAGACACCATGTCGCGTGGTGCGCTCGGCGAAATGCTGGCCCAGGTAGCCGCGCACCACGTCGACCACGTGGCCGGCCGATTCGGCAGTGACGAAGAGCGGGATCGCGGCGCGGTCGCACATGGCCACCAGGCGCTCGGGCGCGGTCTGGCCGTCGGCGACGATGAGCACCGGGGGCTCCAGTGTCACGATGCGCGAGATGCGGCGCTCCTGGTCCTCCGGGGCCGACGCATGAAGGTAGGCGACCTCGCGGCTGCCCAGGATCTGCACCCGGTAAGGGTGGATGTAATTGAGATAGCCCACCAGGTCGGCCGCCGAGCGGGCGTCGCGCACGGCGTCGTCGTCGAAGCGGCGCTCGGGGTGGGCGTGACCGGCGATCCAGGCCCAGCGCAGGGCCTCGCGGTGCGCCTCGAACAGTGCCTCGGCGCTGATCGACGTCGGTTTCATGGCTCAACCCGGCTGCCACGGGTCGACCCACCCGAAGCGGGCTCTGGCTGTCGGCCCGCGGAGCCGGACCCGCGCAAGGGCTTGGCCTGGCCCGCACCGCGGGCGGTCACGCCACCGATTTGAGCGGTTCCCAATCGGAGATCAGCTTGTGCACGCCGTTGGCGTCGGGCTCGCGCATCAGGCGGTCGCGCAATTCGCGGTCGGACAGCATCTCGGCGATCTCGGACAGGATCTCCAGGTGCCGCTGCGTGGCGGCCTCGGGCACCAGCAGGAAGATGAGCAGCAAGACCGGGGCGTCGTCGGGAGCGTCGAACGGAATCGGCTGCTGCACGCGCAGCACCGCGGCCAGCGGATTCTTCAGGCCCTTGATGCGGCCGTGTGGAATGGCCACCGCATGGCCCAGCCCGGTGGAGCCCAGGCGTTCGCGCGCAAACAGGTTGTCGGTGACGATGCCGCGGGCAATGGCATGCTGGTTCTCGAACAGCAGGCCAGCCTGTTCGAACACGCGCTTCTTGCTGGACGCATCCACGTCCACCAGCACGTTGCTGGCAGGAAGGATCGCGGCGAGACGGTTCATCGGGCCATTCCTCTTTGCCGCGGCGCAGGCGCCAAGCGGCCGACAAAGGTGTTACATGAGCGGAAGATCATAGCAACCGCAACGGGCCCCGCCCATCGAGGGTGCACCCCGAATCGGGCAGATTGGACAGTTTATGCGGCACTGCAGCAACAGCTGTCATCGAAAGACCCAACCTGGTGCCGGCCGGCACCATTGAAAACGGCCCCTTCGGGCCGTCGAGAACCATCATGCAGGGTGCTCCGAGTGGCTGCTCGAGCGCTCAGGCCGCGTCGGTGGAGGCGCGCTTGGGCGACTCGTGATGGTGGTCCTGCAAGCGGTCCTTGTGGCGCACCACTTGACGGTCGAGCTTGTCCATCAACTGATCGATGGCGGCGTACAGATCCTCGTGGGCCTGCTCGACGAAGATATCGCGCCCTTTCACGTGCAGGGTGACTTCGGCCTTTTGCCGCCTTTCCTTTTCCTTCAGCTTCTCGACCGTCAGCAGCACGTTGACGTCGACAACCTGGTCGAAATGTCTGGTCACGCGATCCAGCTTAGTGAGTACATACTCCCTAAGTGCCGGGGTGACTTCGAGGTGATGTCCGCTGATCGTCAAATTCATCAGAACCTCCGGTGCGAGGGTGGGCAAACGGGTCGCAGCAGGGCTGCGGCTCGCGGAAAAGTGGTGAGGGGGAGGGACAGCAAGAACGAGAGGGGCGTGAAGACAAAGGCAGCACTGGGCAAGCCGTGAAACCCAGTGTGCACCTGTTGCACGGCCGTGACAAGCAGGGCCGATCCCGCAACTCGGGTAGGAGGCGGCCACCGTGACGCATTGCTCCCGGCTGGCCTGACGAGCGCCGACCTGTGCTCGGCCTTCGCGCTTGCCCGAGGCTTTGTCCAATATGACCGATCCATTGCCGATCTGCCGCGCCGGCCTGCCCCGCGCCCGCCCGGGCTCCGACTGGCGCTGGCTAGAATCGATCGAAGCCCAGGGATGAGAAGCGCAAAGCAAAAGATGAAACTGATCGGATCGCTGACCAGCCCCTATGTGCGCAAGGTGCGCGTGGTGATGGCCGAGAAGAAGCTCGACTTCCAGTTCGTGCTGGAAGACGTGTGGGGCGGCGATGCCATGCTCGCCAGCAATCCGCTGGGCAAGGTGCCGTGCCTGGTGATGGAAGGCGGCGAGGCGGTCTTCGATTCGCGCGTCATCGTCGAATACCTGGATGCGCTGTCGCCGGTGGGCAAGCTGATCCCGGCTCTTGGCCGCGAACGCGCCGAGGTGCGTACCTGGGAGGCGCTGGCCGACGGCGTGCTGGACGCTTCCGTCCTGGCGCGGCTGGAAGCCACCTGGAGCGGGCGCAGCGAGGCGCAGCGTTCGCAGGCCTGGATCGACCGCCAGATGAGCCGCGTGCACAGCGCCGTGGACGCCATGGCGCGCGGCCTGGGCGAGAAGCCCTACTGCACGGGCAACGCGTTCACGCTGGCCGACGTGGCCGTGGGCTGCGCGCTGGGCTACCTGGACTACCGCTTTCCGCACCTCGACTGGCGCACGTCGCACCCCAACCTGAACAAGCTGGCCAACAAGCTGGCCGCGCGGCCGAGCTTCGCCGATACGGCGCCGCCGGCGGCGTAGGCGCCCGCGCTCGGGGGGGTCGGGCAGACGCCGCGCCCGTCTTCGGTCACCGCCTGGGGTTGGCGTGCGAGGTGCCGGCCGCGCCGCAGCCGCCTGGCTTGGCAAGCGAGTCATCCCGCGCGCATCCGCCTGGATATACTTTCTTTCCACCGCGCCGATTTGCTCCGAATTGCGGGCGCGTCAACAAATGCCGCTAAATAGGGGGATACCGAGACTCGGTGCCCGCTGCTGCGGCGCCGGGTCTTTTCATGGGTTCCATCGGTCTGGTCACGCCACAGCAGATGCACTTCAGCGAGCCGCTGCCGCTGAAGAGCGGCGCTGTGCTGGCGGACTACACGCTCAGCTACGAGACCTACGGCACGCTGAATGCCGCGCGCAGCAATGCCGTGCTGGTGTGCCACGCGCTCAACGCCAGCCACCACGTGGCGGGCGTGCATGCCGACGGCAGCTTGGGCTGGTGGGACAACCTGGTGGGCCCGGGCAAGCCGCTGGACACCGACCGCTTCTTCGTCGTCGGCGTCAACAACCCCGGCTCGTGCTTCGGCTCCACCGGGCCGATGCACGTGAACCCGGCCACCGGGCGCATCTACGGCGCCGATTTCCCGGTGTGCACGGTGGAAGACTGGGTCGACGCGCAGGCGCGGCTGATGCGGCGCCTGGGCATCGAGCAGCTCGCCGCCGTGGTCGGCGGCAGCCTGGGCGGCATGCAGGCGCTGGCCTGGACCTTGCGCCACCCGGCGCGCGTGCGCCATTGCGTGGCGGTGGCCACGGCGCCCAATCTGAGCGCACAGAACATCGCCTTCAACGAGGTGGCGCGGCGCGCCATCGTCACCGACCCCGACTTCCATGGCGGCCACTTCTACGCCCACGGCGTGGTGCCCAGGCGCGGCCTGCGCGTGGCGCGCATGATCGGTCACATCACCTATCTCTCCGACGACGCCATGGACGCCAAGTTCGGCCGCGCGCTGCGCGCCGCCGAACTGGGCTACAGCACGCAGGAAATCGAATTCCAGATCGAGAGCTACCTGCGCCACCAGGGCGACAAGTTCAGCGAATATTTCGACGCCAACACCTACTTGCTGATCACGCGCGCGCTGGACTATTTCGACCCCGCGCTCGATTGCGGCGGCGACCTGGCGCGTGCCTTCTCGGTGGCGCGCCAGCACGGTTTTCTTCTCGTGAGCTTCAGCACCGACTGGCGCTTTTCGCCGGCGCGTTCGCGCGAACTCGTCAAGGCGCTGGTCGACAACCGCATCGCAGTCAGCTACGCCGAGATCGACGCCCCGCACGGCCACGATGCCTTCCTGCTCGACGACCCGCGCTACCACGGTGTGATGCGCGCCTATTTCGACCGCATCGCCGGCGAGTCCGGCGCCTCCCGGCCCGGATCCGGGTCCCCCGGTCCGGGCCGAGCCCCCCCGGGGGGTGGCGAGTGCAGCGAGCCTGGGGGCCCGCATGTCTGAACGCAAGGACCTCGAACTGATCGCGGAGTTGGTGCCTGCGGGCAGCCGCGTGCTCGACCTCGGCTGCGGCAACGGCGATTTGCTGGCCCATCTGCGCCGGCACAGGGGTTGCAGCGGCTACGGCATCGAGATTGCCGACGCCAACGTGCATGCCTGCGTGCAACGCGGCGTCGATGTCATCCAGCTCAACCTGGAAGACGGCCTGGCCCTGTTCGACGACGACAGCTTCGACGTCGTGATGCAGCTCGACACGCTGCAGCACCTGCGCAACACCGAGCGCATGCTCAAGGAAACCGCGCGCGTGGGCCGCATCGGCATCGTCAGCTTCCCGAACTTCGCGCACTGGCCGAACCGGCTGCGCGTGCTCGCCGGGCGCATGCCGGTGACCCGGGTGCTGCCCTACCAGTGGTACGACACGCCCAACATCCGCGTCGGTACCTATGCCGACTTCGAGGTGCTGGCGCGCAAGTGCGGGCTGCAGGTCACCGACAGTTTTGGCCTGCAGGGCGGGCGCGTGGTGCGCCGCTGGCCCAACCTGGTGGCCAGCGTGGCGGTATTCCGCTTCGAAGGTCGCTGAGCCGGCGCGGCGCGCTGGTTCGCCGCATCAGCCGGCAGGCAGGCGCACGCGGAAAGTGGCGCCGTGGCCGGGTTCGCTCTCGGCCTCGATCGACCCGCCCATGGTCTCGGCGAGCTGCCGGCACAGCGCCAGGCCCAGGCCGGTGCCGGCCACCGGACCGTGTTTCGCGCCCAGGCGCTCGAAGGGCGTGAACAGGCGCGCGCGATCGGCCTCGCTCAGGCCCGGGCCGCTGTCGGCCACGCTCAGTTCCACCAGGTCGCCTGCGGCTCTGGCGCGCAGGCGCACCCAGCCACCGGGCCGGTTGTACTTGATGGCGTTGGACAGCAGGTTGCTCACGATCTGCTTGAGCCGGCGGCGGTCGGCGCGCACCACCAGCGCGTCGCCGGGCGGCACCTCGTCGATGACGTCGATGCCGGCCTGCTGCGCCGCCGCGTCGAGCATGGCCCACGCCTCCTCGACCACCAGGCGCAACGGCAGGCGCTCCGGCATCGTGGGCAGCTGGCCCGACTGCACGCTGGAGATGTCGAGGATGTCGTCCATCAGCGCCAGCAGGTGCTTGCCGCTGGACAGCACGTGTCCGATCCAGCCGCGCTGGCGCTCGCTGGCGCCCGGATCCAGGTCCAGCAGCTGCGCAAAACCCAGGATGGCGTTCAGCGGCGTGCGCAGCTCGTGGCTCACGCGCGAGAGAAATTGCGACTTGGCTTGATCGGCCGCCGCGGCGCGGTCGCGCTCCAGGCGCAGCGCCTCGGCCTGCTTGGCGGCGGTGAGGTCGGTGTGGGTGCCGATCATGCGCAGCGGCCGGCCCGCCGCGTCGCGGCTGATGACGATGCCGCGCGACAGGATCCACTTCCATTGGCCGTTCTTGCAGCGCACGCGGTGTTCGTTCACGTAGGCTGGCGCGTGGCCCGCGAAATGGTGCTCGCGGTCCTGCCGCATGCGCTCGGTGTCGTCGGGGTGCGTCAGCTCGTCCAGCGCCTGCGGCAGGTTGGGCAGGTCCGCGTCGCTGTAGCCGTACAAGGCCTTGCACTGCGGCGAGTAGACCTCCACGCCGGTGGCCAGGTCCCAGTCCCAGACGCCGTCGCCGGTGCTTTCGAGTGCACGCTTCCAAAGCTCGCCGTTCTCGCGCAGCGCGATCTCGGCGTGCTTGCGCGCAGTCACGTCCTGCAGCAGGCCCACGCGCACCTCGGCGCCTTCTTCGGGCGGTCCCGGGCTGCTGGTCTGGTGCACCCACTTCTCGGTGCCGTCGTCCAGCACGATGCGGAATTCGATATCCAGCGTGCGCCGCTCGCGCGTGGCCGCCGCGATTTCGGCCTCGACACGCTCGCGGTCGTCGGGGTGGCGGAAGCGCCGCAGCAGCATCGGGTCGCGCAGCGTGGCCTCGGGCTCGACGCCGAACAACTCCTTGACGCGGGGGCTGATCGAGACCGTGAGCGCCGGGCCGCGGTGCGGCATGACCCAGTGGTACAGCACGCCCGGCACCAGTTCGAAAACCTGCTGCAGCTGCAGCTGGCTGCGGCGCAGCGTCTGGCGTTCGCGCACGCGCTCGGTGATCTCTTCGAGCGTGCCCTCGTAGAAAAGCACCCGGCCGGCGGCGTCGTTCACGACGTGCGCGTTCTCGCTGACCCAGATGCGCTCGCGCGTCTTGTGGCGCCAGACCTCCGACTCGAAGCCCGTGACCTGGCCGTCGCGCTCGAGCTGTTGCACGAAAACCGCGCGCCGCGCCGGGTCCACGTACCACTCGCGCGCGATATTGCGCACGGCAGCCAGCAGTTCGGCTTCGCTGTCGTAGCCGTTCATGCGCACCAGGGCCGGGTTGGCGCGCAATTGCGTGCCATCGGGCCGCGAGCGGTAAGCGCCAATGGGCAGAAACTCGAACAGCGAACGGAAGTCGTCGGCGTTCGGCATGTCGCGGTGCTGTGGTGGGGGCGGTCGCCGCGCGACCCGCCTCAGTCCAGTGTGACTTCGGTGCGCACGGTGCCGGCGCGGTCGGCGCTGGCCGTCAGCGCAAGGGCCGTGCCGCGCGCACCGTTGACGACCCATTCGACCACGGCGCGGTCGCCGGTGATCTCGCGGCTGGGCAGGAAGGCCTGCAGCGAACTCTTCGGCGCATGGCCTTCCAGATGCGCGCCGACCACGCGCTCCTGGCCGCTGACCAGGCTCACACCCGGCGGCAGGTGAATGTTGAACACCGTGCCGCGCGCCGTCTTGCGTTCAAGTGCGCGCTTCGTCACGTAGGCCGGCAGGTAGCCGCTGTTGGCGACCGCGAAGCGGATGCGCCAGCTGTCGTTGCCCAGCGCCCGCACCTCGGTGCGCAGCACCTCCAAGCGCGGCAGCGAAAGCGCCAGCTGCGTCAGCCAGCCGGGGAAGCGCGCGGCTTCGCGTTCTCGCAGGTGCGGCGGCGGGTTGCGCCAGAAATTCATCCGGTCCCAGCCGCCGAGCTCCACCATGCCCAGCTGCGGGTGGCGGAAAGGCTGCCAGTCCACGTACGCCTGGCCGGCGCACTGCTCGTCGCTCCATTTCAGCAGCTTCAGGTCGTCTTCTGGCGGATGGTCGCGGTACCACTCGATCCACTGATAGTCGGTGATGCCGGCTTCCTTGTTCGGGGCCCAGATCTCCACCGTCCAGAACAGCGCGCCCAGGTGTTCGTAGATCCAGTCCTGGGTACCGGTGATGGTCTGCTTGGGGTGGTACTTGAATTCGTGGAAGATGCTGATCGCCGGGTAGCCGGTGAGCCGGGCACCGATGTCCGACAGCCGCTTGTACATCCACAGGTCTTCCGGCGTCATGTCGTCGTCGCTCTGCGTGCCCATGGGCCGCAGGATGACGCCGCTGTGGGTGTGGAAGCTGACCGCGGCGCCGATGTTGGGGTGGCGGGTGACGAAGTCCACCATCGCCCGCACCTCGGGTTCGCTGGTGGGGTAGGGGCCGGCGCCCGGCTGCTCGAATTCCTGCCGCCAGTAGGCGGGGAAATTGCGGTTCAGGTCCAGGCCCTCGCGGTCGGGGTTGGCGGTGATCTTCAGGCCGTCGAAGTGCTTGAGCGTGCCTTCGGGAATGACGCGGTAGTACTGGCCGCCGAATTCGCCGGGTTCGCGCGGCACCATCAGCCGCGGCTCGGTGGCGTGCTTCTTGTACGGCCCGTGCGGGTCGGGGATGCGCATCGAGAGGACCCGGCCGTCGCCGTCGACGTCCTCGATGGTCAGACCGTCCACCGGCTCCTCGTCGTAGGGGTAGGGCCGGGTGGACGAGCGGATGTGGCGCGGCCTCGGCAACAGCGCCAGTTCGGCGCCGTCGGGATTCAGCCGCGGCGCCATGTAGACCACGCGCGTGTCGAGAAGCTGGCGGATCTTCGGGTCGGTGTCGTAGCCCGAAACGAGCTGGTGCAGCCAGTACAGGCAGGCCGTGCTGGCCGTCAGCTCGGCGGCGTGGATATTGCCGTCGACCCAGAACGCGGGCTTGTCGCTGTCGGCGCCGGTGGCCTGGTTGGTGAGGGTGAGCAGCCAGATGTCGCGCCCCTCGAAGCTCTTGCCCAGGCTGGACAGGGCCACCAGGTGCGGCGCCGCGGCGGCGTAGTCGCGCAACAGCCGCGTCAGTTCGGGGTGGCGGTAGAACTGGTCGAAACGTGGAACCGGAATCTCGGCCATGGCAGCGTAGGCAGGCGTGCAGAAGCGTTGGATGCTAACTGCGTCGGGGCCCGCGCGGCAGCCCAGGCCGGGCTGCCGTCACGCCAGCGGCTCACGCTGCGGCGCCATGCCGCGCCACGGCTTCACCGCCGACGAAGACCCGCAGTTCGCCAGGCGCGAAAGGATCCCAGGCTTCGCCCAGGGTCAGCGGTTCGGTGGCGACGACGGCCACCCGGTCGCGCGGCGTGGTGTGGGCGGAGAAGTCCACGCTCAGGTCCTCGTCGGCCAGCGTGGCGGCGGTGAAGGGGTGGTGGCGCTGCAACGAAAACAGCCTGGTGCTGCCGTGCGCCCACAGCGCCTGGCCGTTGGACAGCAGCATGTTGAAGCTGCCGAAGGCCGCCGGTTGCGGCAGCAGTTCGCGCAGCGTGCGGCTCAGTTCGTCCACGCCGGGCACGCCGGCATGGGCCTTGGCCAGTTCCTGCAGCAGCCAGCAGAAGGCGCGTTCGCTGTCGGTGTCGCCTACCGGGCGGAAGGCGCCATGCAGGCGCGGCGCGTAGCCCTTCAGGTCGCCGTTGTGGGCAAAGACCCAGTAGCGGCCCCACAGTTCGCGCACGAAGGGGTGGCAGTTCTGCAGCGCCACGCCGCCCACGGTGGCCTTGCGGATGTGGGCGATGACGATTTCGCTCTTGATCGGGTAGCGCTTCACCAACTGAGCCACCGGCGAGCAGGCAGCGCCGTCGCGGTCGATGAAATGGCGCACGCCGCGGTCTTCGAAGAAGGCGATGCCGAAGCCGTCCTTGTGCTCGTGGGCGCGCGCCGCCAGGCCGGTGAAGCTGAACATCACGTCGGTCGGCGTGTTGGCATTCATACCGAGCAACTGGCACATGGCGTCATTGTGGCGCGGCTGCACTCGACTCGGTAACGCGATTGCTCAGCCTCCTGGGCCAGGGCCTGGTCGGCGTGCTGGGCCCGGGCATGCGGCCGCAGGCGGCACGCAACGGCCGTTGCCGCTGCGGCCAGGCGGTGTTCTTTCGCAACAGCGTGTGCCTGGCCTGCGGCGCCGAGCTCGGATTCGACCCCGAGGCCTTGACGCTGCGCTCGCGGCAGCCCGGTCCGCCGCCGGGCCCGTGGCAGGCGGCCGACGCCGCGGCCGGGAACGGCCCGCCGCCGCAGCGCTGCGCCAATTTCGGCCCCGCCGGATGCCACTGCCTGCTGCCGTCCGGCCAAGCCGGGGCACACGAAGGGCTGTGCCGCGCCTGCCGGCTGAACCACACCATCCCCGACCTCGACGAGGGCGACAACGCGCGGCTGTGGGGCCGCATCGAGGTGGCCAAGCGCCGTCTGGTGTCGCAGCTGCTGGCGCCGGGGTTGCCGGTGCGTTCGAAGGTGAGCGAAGACACCGAACACGGCGGCATGTTCGACTTCCTGCGCGCCGCCCCCGGCGCGCCGCGCTTCCAGGGGCTGGTCAACGGGTGGCTGCAGATCACCGCGCTGATGCACGAGCTGTCACGCAGCATGGGCCAGCCCG
Organism: Rubrivivax sp.; assembly: GCA_034522875.1. Taxonomy (GTDB): domain Bacteria; phylum Pseudomonadota; class Gammaproteobacteria; order Burkholderiales; family Burkholderiaceae_C; genus Rubrivivax. The sequence continues at coordinate 37,111 of JAXHKY010000024.1, forward strand.
ACCTCTACCCCTTCGTGCTCAGCCACCATGCGGTGGCCCAGCTGCACTTCGTGCACCGCGTAGTGAATGCCATCGCGGCGCAGGAGCGTTGAGCCGCCGCGCCGCCTCTGCCCGCTCAGCGCGTCTGCCGGGCCGACCGCAGGACCAGGTTGCCGTTGACGACGCCGGCGCCGGTCGTTGCCCCGTTGCTCATATTCAGCGTCAGCAGCGGCTGGCAGAGGGATGGCACGCGAGGAACCTTTCGACTGGTGCGAAGGCAATGGGTCATTCGAACATCAGTTTGGTCATGCCGCTCCAGCTGAACAGGCGGCCGGGGCTCTGCGTCTCTTCCAGCACGCCGGCAAGCCGCTGCAGGATGCGCGGGCTGCGTCGTGCGCGCCACACCACCAGGTCGGCCAGCCAGGGATGCCGATTCACGCCGCTGGCGGTTTCGTACAGATCGAAGCGCGGTTGCAGGGCGCGCAACGTGGCTTCGTAATGTTCGCGCACGCTGTCGTCGCTGTGGGCGAGGGGGTTCTGGGCCTGCACCAGCAGCGCGTCGGCGGCCAGCAGGCCGGTTTCCATGGCCTTGCCGATGCCTTCGCCGCTGAACGAATAGGTGCTGCCGGCGGCTTCGCCGGCGGCCAGCAGGCCCGGGCGCGACCAGCGTGCGCCGCGCAGCGTGCAGCGCAGCGGGGCGCCCTTGATCTCGCCCTGCAGTTCGCCGCCGGTCATGAGCTCGCGCACCGGGGCATAGACGCTGCAGAAGTCGTCGAGCATGCGGCGCAGGTTCACGTCCTGCATGCGCCCCTTGCCGTTGCCCTGCACGGCGTGGCTGCCCACGAGCCCGGTGCCCACATTGAAGAGCCCGCCCGGCGCCGGGAAGACCCAGCCGTAGCCGCCACGCAGGCGAGGATGCCACACGATCTGCAACTGCTTGATGCGGCTGGCCATGGCCGGGTGGCGCACATAGCCGCGCAGCGCCACGCCGCTGGGCATGCGGCGTTCGCACAGGCCGGCGGCCATGAGCGGCTGCGCCGCCGCGCCGGTGGCCAGTACCACCCAGCGCGCGGCAATGTCGAAGCGGCCGCCGTCGTTGCGCAGGCGCGCGCCGACGACGCGTTCGCCGTCCAGCAACGGGGCTTCGAAACGCAACGGCGCCAGCAACCAGGCGCCGGCGCGCTGCGCGGCACGCACCAGCACAAGGTCCAGCGTCTTGCGCGGCAGCACCGACAGCGTGCCCGGCACGTCGACGAAGCCGCCGCGCGGGCCCACGCAGCGCACGTGCGGCACATGCTGGGCCAGCGCCGCGACCTCCTCGTAGACACCCAGCCGGCGCAGCGCGGCGTGGGTGTCCGCAATGAGGCCGTCGCCGCAGACCTTGTCACGCGGGAAGGCATGCTGGTCGGCCAGCAGCACCTGCAGCCCGGCGCGCGCCAGCCACAGCGCGCAGGCACTGCCGGCGGGGCCGGCGCCGACGACGAGCACGTCGCATTGGCTGGGGGGCGGGGTCGTGTGCGGCATGGCGGCGAGCGCGCATTCTGGCAGCACGGGTGCGGATTGACGTGCGTCAGCTTTGGCGCGGGTGCCACGGCGCATCATGCTCAAGAAGGAGACAAGCGCCATGACCACCCATCTCACGGCAGGACAGCGGGCCCTGTTGCAGGCCGAACTGGAGTTGCGGCAGTTGCAGTTGAGCCGGCAGCTGGAAGTGCACCAGGAGGGCCGATCGCGCGTCGAACACGCCCGCGACGTGCTGGCGCAGGACTTCGACGACGCGCCGCAGCGGGCCATGGACCGCGAGGTGGACATGGCGCTGTCCGAGATCGACACCCAGGAACTGGCGGCCGTGGGCCGCGCGCTGGCGCGTGTCCATGCCGACGACTACGGCGTGTGCATGGACTGCGGCGGCGGGATTCCCTTCGACCGCCTGAAGGTGGAGCCGCAGGCGCTGCGCTGCGTGGCGTGCGAAAGCAAGCGCGAGCAGGGGCGTTGAGGCGTCGCAGGGGTACGTATCGGCCGCGGCCGCGGCACCATACGACGCCATGAGCACCCTGTTCGAAAAACTGCTGCACGACGAATGGCCCTGCGCCAAGGTCTACGAGGACGAACTTGTCTTCGCCTTCATGGACGCCGGCCAGGTCAACGATGGCCACGTCATCGTGGCCACCAAGGCACCGCGCGAAACGCTGCTGGACTGCACCGGGGACGAGGCCGCCGCGCTGATGCGCGCCGCGCGGCGCATCGCCATCGCGGTGCAGGCGGCTTTTCAGCCCGAGGGCATCACCGTGCTGCAGGCCAACCGCCCGGCAGGCTGGCAGACGGTGCCGCACCTGCACCTGCACGTGCTGCCGCGCCATGCCGGCGACGGCGTGGAACTGACGTGGCCGCGCAAGGAGCCGGGCATCGAGCGGCTGCGCGAACTGGCGGCGCGGTTGCAGGTGCCCCCGGCGCCGTAGTCCGGCGCGCTGCCCTCAGCCCCGCCCGCGGCCGAACTGCCGCACCAGCCGCCAGGCCAGCAGCACCAAGGGCAGGGCGTGCATGAGCAGGTCGAAGATGTCGATCGGCCGCGTCAGCGTGCCGGCGGCCAGCATCTTCAGCTTTTCCCACAGGTGCGGTTCGGGGAAGAACGGTGCCAGCGCCAGCCAGCCGGCGATGACCGCCAGCCAGACCAGCGGCACGCGGTCGAGCCAGGCGCCCAGCCTGGCCCACAGGCCCGTGTCTTGCGCCATGGCCGGTGCCTGCCGGGGGGCGACGGACCTACTGCGCCGAACCCGCCGACTTCACCTTCAGCCGCCACGCGTGCAGCAGCGGTTCGGTGTAGCCACTGGGCTGTGACAGGCCCTTGAAGACCAGGTCGCTGGCGGCCTGGAAGGCGAAGCTCTCCTTGAAGCGGCCGGCCATCGGCGTGTAGGCCGCGTCGCCTGCGTTCTGCCGGTCCACCACCTTGGCCATGCGCTTGAGCGTGGCGCGCACCTGGGCCTTGTCCACCACGCCGTGGTGCAGCCAGTTGGCCATGTGCTGGCTGCTGATGCGCAGCGTGGCACGGTCTTCCATCAGGCCCACGTTGTGGATGTCGGGCACCTTGCTGCAGCCCACGCCCTGTTCCACCCAGCGCACCACGTAGCCCAGGATGCCTTGCGCGTTGTTGTCCAGTTCCTGCTGCTTTTCCGCGTCGCTCCACTTCGGCTTCTTCACCACCGGAATGGTGAGCAGGTTCGACAGCAGCGTTTCCGATTCCGCGTCGGCGTCCACCTTTTCCAGCGCCTTCTGCACCTTGAACACGTCCACCTGGTGGTAGTGCAGTGCATGCAGCGTGGCCGCGGTGGGGCTGGGCACCCAGGCGGTGTTGGCGCCGGCCTGCGGGTGGGCGATCTTCTGTTGCAGCATGGCGGCCATCAGGTCGGGCATGGCCCACATGCCCTTGCCGATCTGCGCCTTGCCGCGCAGCCCGCACTGCAGGCCCACCAGCACGTTGTTGCGCTCGTAGGCCTGGATCCATTCGCTGGTCTTCATGTCGCCCTTGCGGCGCATCGGGCCGGCGTGCATGGCGGTGTGCATCTCGTCGCCGGTGCGGTCCAGGAAGCCGGTGTTGATGAAGGCCACGCGGCTGGCCGCGGCCGCGATGCAGGCCTTGAGGTTGACGCTGGTGCGGCGCTCCTCGTCCATGATGCCCAGCTTCACCGTGCTGTCGGGCAGGCCCAGCAGCTGCTCGACGCGGCCGAACAGCTCGCACGCGAAGGCCACCTCGGCCGGGCCGTGCATCTTGGGCTTGACGATATAGACGCTGCCGCGGCGGCTGTTGCGGATGCCCGGCGCGGCCAGGCCCTTCACGTCGTGCAGCGCGATGGTCGTGGTGACCACCGCGTCCAGGAGGCCCTCGGGGATCTCGCGCAGGTCGCCATGGCCGTCGCCCCACAGCACGGCGGGGTGGGTCATCAGGTGGCCGACATTGCGCACGAACAGCAGCGAGCGGCCGTGCAGTGCCACGTCCTCGCCGCGCGGGCCGGTGTACTGGCGGTCGGGGTTCAGGCCGCGGGTGAAAGTTTTGCCGCCCTTGCTGACCTGCTCGGTGAGCGTGCCTTTCAGGATGCCCAGCCAGTTGCGGTAGGCCAGCACCTTGTCCTCGGCGTCGACCACGGCCACCGAGTCCTCCAGGTCGAGAATGGTCGACAGTGCCGACTCCAGCACCAGGTCGCACACGCCGGCGGGGTCGGTGGCGCCGATGGGGTGATTGGCGTCGATGCGGATGTCGATGTGCAGGCCGTGGTGCGACAGCAGCACCGCCGAAGGTGCGCCCATCTCGCCCTGGAAGCCGACGAACTGCGCCGGGTTCTTCAGCCCGACCGCGCTGCCGTTCTTCAGCGTCACCGCCAGCGCGCTGTCCACCACGCGGTAGGCGGTTGAATCGGCATGCGAACCGCGCGCCAGCGGCGCGCAGCGGTCGAGCACATGGCGCGCATATTCGATGACCCTGGCGCCACGCACCGGGTTGTAGCCGCCGCCTTCACCGGCATGGGTGGCGCCGTCGGTCTCGGGCAGGGCGTCGGTGCCGTACAGCGCGTCGTACAGGCTGCCCCAGCGCGCATTGGCGGCATTCAGCGCATAACGCGCATTGGTGATCGGCACCACCAGCTGCGGGCCGGCCTGCAGCGCCAGTTCGGCGTCGACGTTCTTCGTCGTCGCCTTCACCTTGGCCGGTACCGGCACCAGGTAGCCGATCTTCTGCAGGTAGGCGTGGTACCTGGCCATGTGGCGGATCGGGCCCGGGTGCTTCTTGTGCCACTCGTCCAGCGCCGACTGCAGGCGGTCGCGTTCGGCCAGCAGGGCGGCATTCCTGGGCGCCAGGTCGCGCACGATGGCGTCGAAGCCGGCCCAGAAGGCGGCAGCGTCGACACCGGTGCCGGGCAGCACCTCGTCCTGGATGAAGTGGTAGAGCGGGGTGGCGACATGCAGGTTGTGGACCAGGGTTCTCATGGGGTTCTCCTCGAGTGGGCGATCGCGGCGCTTCAGGCGGCGGGTTGGGTCGGCCCGGCGGGCGACGCCGCGGGCGTGGGGGTCTGCGCAAAGAGGTCCAGCACGTCGCGCAAGCTGCGGCCGGTGTGGCTGGGCGACGTGCCCAACGGGTCCAGCGGCGCGCCGGTACGGTTGACCCACAGCGTGGTGTAGCCGAACCAGGTGGCGCCGATGGCGTCCCAGCCGTTGCTGCTGACGAACAAGATCTCGCGCGCCGGCAGCCCGAAGGCGGCCGTGCCCAGGGCGTAGGCGGCGGGGTCGGTCTTGTAGCGTTGCACCGGGTGCACGCTGATCACATGCTGCAGCAGTTCGGTGAAGCCGGCGCTCCTGACGGCCACCGCGAGCATCTCGGGGTCGCCATTGCTCAGGATGCCGGCGGGGACGCGCCGGCGCTGCAGTTCGGCCAGCACCTCGCGGTTTTCCGGGAACGCCGACAGGTGCCGGTACTGGCTCATCAGCCGGTCTTCCGAAGCCGGGTCCAGCTTCAGGCCCAGCCGCGCCGCGGCGAACTGCAGGCCGGCGCGCGTGAGCTCCCAGAACGGGCGGTAATGTTCGCCGCCGGCCCCGCTCATCGTCACCAGCCGCGTGTATTCGATCTGCTTTTCGCGCCACAGCAGGCTGAGCCGCTCGCCGCAGCCGGGAAACAGCTGTTCGGCCAGCAGAGCCACGCTGTGCACGTCGAAGAGCGTGCCGTAGGCGTCGAAGAGCACTGCGCGGATTTTCATGTCGACACTGTATTCGCTGTACGGGTCAGCATTAAGTACGGCATAAGCCGTTGATTTGTGCGTCTGATAGGCATAATCCCGCCATGGCACGGCTGAAACAGATTGAATCGTTTGCTGCGGTCGCCTCCAAGGGCAGCCTCACCGCTGCCGCGCATGCCGAAGGCGTGGCACCGGCGGTGATCGGCCGGCGCATCGACGCGCTGGAACAGCGCCTGGGAGTGAAGCTGCTGGTGCGCACCACGCGGCGCATCACGCTCACGCACGAGGGCAGCGCCTTCCTGGAAGATTGCCAGCGCCTGCTGGCCGACCTGGCGAATGCCGAGGCCAGCGTCAGCGCCGGCGGCGTGAAGGCCAGCGGCCACCTGCGCATCACCGCGCCGGCCGGCTTCGGCCGCCGCCACGTGGCGCCGCTGGTGCCGGCCTTCATCGAGCAGCACCCCGACGTGAGCCTTTCGTTGAATCTCAGCGACCGTGTCGTCGACATCGTCAACGAAGGTTTCGACTGCGCCATCCGCGTCGGCGACCTGCCCGACTCCAGCCTGGTCAGCGTGCGCCTGGCCGACAACCGCCGGCTTTGCGTGGCCACGCCCGCCTACCTGCAGCGCGCCGGCGTGCCGCAGACACCGGCCGAGCTGATGCGCCACCAGTGCCTGACGCTCAGCTCCGACGCCAGCCAGACGCGCGGCTGGGCCTTCCAGGTGGACGGCGAGGTGACGCACCTGCGACCCAGCGGCCGGCTCGACTGCAGCGACGGCCAGGTGCTGCACGACTGGTGCCTGCGCGGCTTGGGGCTCGCCTGGCGCAGCACCTGGGAGGTGGAATCCGACGTCGCCGCCGGCCGCCTGCAGCTGGTGCTGGAGGACTTCGCTGCCCCGCCCAACGGCATCTACGCCGTCTTTCCTCACGCCAAGCACCTGCCGCTGCGCGTGCGGCTGTGGATCGACTTCGTCAAGCACAGCTACGGCGACCCGCGGTACTGGACCGGCGGGGCATCCTGAAGCACCCCGGAAAGGGGCGTCGCCGCCTGAACGCCAGCAGGGCCGGGCAGCGCCCGGCCCGCCACGGCATCAGAGGACCCGTCTCGGGTGCGCCGCCGCCTCGTGCGCCGTGTGCAGCCGGCGCACCAGCACGCGGATGAAGGCCTTGTCGAACAGGTGGCGCGTGGCCAGCGAGAACTGCTCCATGCTCTGCGGCGTGAACGACACCGTGGTGGCCGGCTGCGAGACCAGGATGTCCACCGTGTGCAGCCGCAGTTCGGGGCTGGGAGCGAGGTAGGCCATCTCGCCCACCGAGGTGCCGCTGCCCAGCGTGGCCACCTGCCGGCCCTCGCGGTAGATCTCCACCTGGCCCTGCGTGACGATGTGGAAGGTGTTGCCCGGCTCGCCCTTGCGAAACAGCGCCTGGCCGTAGGTATGGCGCTGCCACTTCGCGCGGTGCACCACCTCCCACAGCTCCACGTCGCCGAAGCCGGCGAAGAATTCCAGCGAGCGCAGCAGCGTGAAGCGCTCGGAATCCAGCACCTCCTGCAGCGGTCCGCGCGGCAGCAGGCCTTCGGCATTCAGCCGCGACAGTGCGCGCGCGAAGGCATCCCAGTCGACCGGTCGCTGCGTGCGGTCCTTGGCCAGGCAGGCTTCGACGAGCGACTGCAGCGCCGCCGGCACACCGTCGCGCAGCCCGACCAGCGGCGGCGGCCGGGCATGGCAGATCTGGTGCATCAGCGCCTGCTGCTGCGTGGCGTCGAAGGGCGGCCGGCCGGCCACCAGGTGGTAGAGCACGGCGGCCAGCGAATACATGTCGGCGCGGCAGTCCAGCGCGTCGCCCTCCAGCTGTTCGGGCGACATGTAGGCCAGCGAGCCCACGCGGTAGATCTGCGTGTGCTCCGAGCCGAGGTTGAACACGCTGCCGAAGTCCGTGACCTTGACGTCGTCGATGCGGTCGCCGGCCAGCGTCACGAGCAGGTTGGCCGGCTTCACGTCGCGGTGGATCAGGCCCTGGCGGAAGCAGTAGCCCAGCGCCATGGCGCACTTGAAGCCGATCTCCAGCACCTGTTGCAGCGGCAGCAACTGGTCGGCGCGGCAGAAACGGCGCAGCGTGCCGCCGCTCACGTATTCCATCACCAGGTAGGGCGCCTCGCCGTCGGGCACGGCGTCCAGGATCTGCACCACGTTGGGGTGGTGCAACCGGCCGACCAGCGCCGCCTCGGCGGCGAAGAAGCGCTGCTGGAAGTGCGCCTCGCGCGAGTCGGGGAACAGCCCCGGGCGCACGCGCTTGATGGCCACCTCGACGTCGTTGAACGGGTCGTGGGCAAGAAAGACCTCGCTCGTGGCGCCCTCGCCGAGCTTGCGCCTGACGTGGTACTTGCCGATCAGCGCCGGCAGGCCTGCGGCAGCCGCCCCGGCCGGATCGGGCGGATGCGGCAGACTCGGCGGGGTGGCGGCAAGGCGCGTGTGCGGCATCGGCGGGGGCATGAGCCGGCCCGGGCCGGCGGCGCTGCGGCAGGGCAATGCCGCCGCCGCATCTTGCCGCGCCGGCCGGGCGGGGCAAGCCCGGAACAGGCAGGCCTTGGGCGCACAGATCGCGTCCTGCCCCGGCCCGGGCCGGGGCCCAACCTTAGAATCCGCCGATGATCCAAGTGAAGCAGGACCTGCAGACGGCGCTGCAGTCGGCCCTGGCCGACGTGGCGGCCGCGCTGGGCGATGCACCCGCGCCGATGGCGGTGCTGGAGTCCCCGCGGCAGGCCGCGCATGGCGACCTGGCCATCACCGCGGCCATGCCGCTGGCCCGGGCGCTGAAGAAGAATCCGCGCGACGTCGCCGCGGCGCTGCTGCAGGCGCTGCAGGCGCAGGCCACCGTGCAGCGCTGGGTGCAGTCGCTGGAGATCGCCGGCCCCGGCTTCATCAACCTGCGGCTGACCGCCGCCGCGCGCCAGGCCATCGTGGCCGAGGTGCTGGCCGCAGGAGAGTGTTTCGGCCGCCAGGCCGCCAGCGGGCGCCGCGTGATGGTCGAATTCGTCTCCGCCAACCCCACCGGCCCGCTGCACGTGGGCCACGGGCGCAACGCGGCCCTGGGCGACTGCATCTGCAACCTGCTGCAAAGCCAGGGCCACGATGTGCACCGCGAGTTCTATTACAACGACGCCGGCGTGCAGATCGCCACCCTGGCCGCGTCCACCCAGGCCCGGCTGAAAGGCCTGAAACCCGGCGACCAGGCCTGGCCCGAAGCGGCCTACAACGGTGAGTACATCGCCGATATCGCGGCCGATTTCCGGGCCCGCAAGACCGTGCACGCCGACGACCGCGAATTCACCGCCAGCGGCGACGCGGCCGACCTGGACGGCATCCGCCAGTTCGCCGTGGCCTACCTGCGCCACGAGCAGGACCTGGACCTGCGCGCCTTCGGCGTGCGCTTCGACCACTACTTCCTGGAAAGCAGCCTGTACACCAGCGGCCGCGTGGAAGACACGGTGCAGCGGCTGGTGGCCTCCGGCAAGACCTACGAGAAAGACGGTGCGCTGTGGCTGCGCACCACCGAGTACGGCGACGACAAGGACCGCGTCATGCGCAAGTCGGCGCCGGCCGGCACCGACTCAACAGCCCCGGACGGCAGCAGCTACACCTATTTCGTGCCCGACGTGGCCTACCACATCGCCAAGTTCGAGCGCGGCTTCGCCCAGGTCATCAATGTGCAGGGCACCGACCACCACGGCACCGTGGCACGCGTTCGTGCCGGGCTGCAGGCGGCCGGGGTGGGCATTGCGCCGGGGTTCCCGGACTATGTGCTCTACAAGATGATCACGGTCATGCGCGGCGGCCAGGAGGTGAAGATCTCCAAGCGCGCCGGCAGCTATGTCACGCTGCGCGACCTCATCGACTGGACCAGCCGCGACGCGGTACGCTTCTTCCTCATCAGCCGCAAGGCCGACACCGAATTCGTCTTCGATGTCGACCTGGCGCTGAAGGCCGGCGACGAGAACCCGGTCTTCTACGTGCAATATGCGCACGCCCGCATCTGCTCGGTGCTGGCGCAATTTGGCGGCGAGCCCGACCACGCCCACGCCGACCTGGCGCGGCTGACCGCGCCCAGCGAAGCCGCCCTGATGCTCAAACTGGCCGATTACCCCGACATGCTGGCGCGCGCCGCCGCCGAATTCGCGCCGCACGACGTGGCCTTTTACCTGCGTGAACTTGCTGCGGCTTTCCACACCTACTACGCCAGCGAACGTTTCCTCGTCGACGACGACGGCCTGGCGCGCGCGCGCATGGCGCTGCTGGCCGCCACCGCGCAGGTGTTGCGCAACGCGCTGGCCTTGCTGGGCGTGGATGCGCCGCAGGCCATGGTGCGCGAGGCGCCGGTGGCACAGGAGGCGGCGGCATGAAGGTGCCCGCGGCAGGCCAGCGCGGCGGCTTCGTGATGGGCCTGGTGGTCGGGCTGCTGCTTGGGCTGGCGCTGGCGCTGGGGGTGGCGCTCTACATCACCAAGGCGCCGGTGCCCTTCATCAACAAGGTGCCGCAGCGCACCGCCGAGCAGGACCACGCCGAGGTCGAACGCAATCGCAACTGGGACCCCAACGGTGCGTTGGGCACCCGGCCGGTACCCAGGGTGGCGGCGTCATCGGCTTCAGGTGCGGTCGCAGGCACGGCGTTGCCGCCGGGCATGGCGCCAGCCGAGGTGCTGCCAGCAGCGCTGCCGCGCGACCCGGCGGCCATCCTGGCCGGTGGCGGCAGCGCGCCGGCCCAGGCCACGGCGCCCAAGGCAGCGGCGCGGCCGGCGTCAGCCGCTGCCGACCCCTTTTTCTATTTCGTGCAGGCCGGTGCCTACACGCGCAGCGAAGACGCCGAGCAGCAGCGCGCGCGCCTGGCGCTCATCGGTCAGACCGCCCGCATCACCGAGCGCGAGCAGGTCGGTCGCACCGTCTACCGCGTGCGCCTGGGGCCGCTGGAAACGCGCAACCAGGCCGTCGAAGTGCAGGCCGAATTGAGCGAGCAGCGCATCGAATCCCAGATCGTCCGTGTCGAGCGCCCTTGAAGGTGTGCCGGCCGGAACCCGCAACGGACCGGGCGGGTCCATCGTGATCTTGCCCTCTCTTCCATCGAAAGGATTGTTATGAAGCGGCGCGACTTTTCCAGGCAATTGGCTGGTGCCGGGCTCGGGCTGGCGGCGGCGGGCCTGGCCAGAGCGCAGGGTGGGCCGGTGGAGGGCCAGCACTACGTGAAGCTGTCGACGCCGGCGCCGGTAAGCCTGCCCACGCCCGACAAGAAGGTCGAAGTCGTCGAATTCTTCTGGTACGGCTGCCCGCACTGCTTCCGCTTCGAGCCCTTGCTCGACAGCTGGGCCAAGCGGCTGCCGTCCGACGTGGTCCTGCGCCAGGTGCCGGTGGGTTTCGCGGTGCCGCACCAGGTGCACCAGAAACTGTTCTATGCGCTGGAGGAGATGGGCCAGTTGCCGGCCATGCACCGCCGTGTCTTCACGGCCATCCAGGAGCAGAACCAGCGGCTGAACAACGAAGCCGACATCGTGGCCTTCGTCGGTGCCAACGGCGTGGATCGCGAAAGGTTCGCCGCCACTTTCAAGTCGTTCAGCGTGGCCACCAAGGCCAGCCGTGCCAAACAGTTGTCGGAAGCGTACAAGATCGACGGCGTGCCGGCGATCGGCATCCACGGCCGCTTCTACACTTCGGGTTCGCTGGCCGGCAGCCACGAGAGGGCGCTGGCGGTGACCGACTTTCTGATCCAGCGCGCGCGTCAGAAGACCTGATCCGCCGCATGACCGGGCGCCGGGCGTGACGTCTGGCGCGGAATGCGGCGCCTGCCGTCGTTGGGCATGGAACTTGGGGGCTAGAATACCCTGCAAGTTTCGTGCCGAATAGCTCTCATGTCCCTTCGTCGTCACCTGATCCCGCTGCCGTTGCCGCTGCTGGTCTGCGCGCTGCTGCTGGCCGGGTCCGCGCAGGCCGAAATGGCCGACCGCAGCAAACCCATGGTGGTTGAAGCCGACCTGCCCGGCACCGTGGACCTGCAGCGACAGGTGGTGGTCTTCAACGGCAATGTCGTCATCTCGCAGGGCAGCATGGTGCTGCGCGCCGAGCGCGTGGAACTGCGCGAAACGCCCGACGGCTATCGTGCCGCCAGTGCCATCGGCAGTCCGGGCAAGCCGGCCACCTGGCGCCAGCGCCGCGACGGTGTCGACGAGACCGTGGAGGGTGCGGCCGACCGCATCGAATTCGACGGCCGCGCCGATACGCTGCGACTGCTGGGCAACGGCGCGGTGCGGCGCCTGCGCGGCAGCGCGCTGGCCGACGAGATCACCGGTGCCGCCATCGTGTGGGACAACACGGCCGAGGTCTTCAAGGTGGAAGGCGGTGTCGCCAGCGCAGCCAACCCCACCGGCCGGGTGCGCGCGGTGCTGAGCCCGCGCCCCGATCCGGCGTCGGCGCCGGCCGCTTCGGCCGCGCCTGCGGCGCCCGCGCTGGCGCCCAGCCGGGCGCTCGGGGAGGGCCGCTGATGCTGCCCGTGACCTTGGCCGCCGCGGCGCCTGCCCCCATGGCGGCGTCCGACCCTGCGGCCGCAAGCCGCCTCGAGGCCGAGCACCTGCAGAAGAGTTACGGCGCGCGCATGGTCGTCAAGGACGTGCACCTGGCCGTGGGCGCCGGCGAGGTGGTGGGCCTGCTCGGGCCCAACGGTGCCGGCAAGACGACCACCTTCTACATGGTGGTGGGGCTGGTGCGCGCCGACGCCGGCGAGATCCGCATCGACGGCCAGTCCGTGCAGACGCTGCCCATCCACCGCCGCTCGCGGCTGGGCTTGTCGTACCTGCCGCAGGAAGCGTCCATCTTCCGCAAGCTCACGGTGGCCGAGAATATCCGCGCCGTGCTCGAGTTGCAGTTGGGCGCGGACGGCCGTTCGCTGCCCAGGCGGGTGGTCGAAGAAGAGCTGGGAAGGCTGCTGCACGACCTGTCGATCGAGAAGCTGCGCGACTCGCCGGCACCGGCGCTTTCGGGCGGCGAGCGGCGGCGGGTGGAGATCGCGCGCGCGCTCGCCACGCAGCCGCGCTTCATCCTGCTCGACGAGCCCTTTGCCGGCATCGACCCCATCGCGGTGATCGAGATCCAGCGCATCGTCGGCTTCCTGCGCTCGCGCGGCATCGGCGTGCTCATCACCGACCACAACGTGCGCGAGACGCTGGGCATCTGCGACCGCGCCTACATCATCAGCGACGGCCGCGTGCTGGCCGAGGGCACGCCGCACGAGATCGTGGCCAATGCCGAGGTGCGCAAGGTGTACCTGGGCGAACACTTCCGCATGTGACATGGGGCCCCCAGGCTGTTCGTCGCTGGTCGCGATTCACCTTCGCGCCTTCGCCGCCGGGTGCCAGAGTCACCCGGCCTTCGGTCCGTCCAAGTCCGCGCAGGCGGACTTGGAGCCGCGGCCCTCAGCCCCCCAAGGGGGCTCACGCAGCGGCCCGGCAGAGCCGGATCCGCGCGTGGGCTTGACGCCGCGTCGAACATGAAACCGTCGTTGCAGGTCCGCCTGTCGCAGCACCTGGCGCTGACGCCGCAGCTGCAGCAGTCGATCCGCCTGCTGCAGCTGTCCACGCTGGAGCTGCACCAGGAAGTCGGGCAGATGCTCGACCAGAACCCGTTTCTGGAAGCCGACGAAGATTCGCCGCCCAGCCCCTTCGACACGCCGCCCGAGCGCCAGGCGGCCGACCGTGCCGGTGACAGCGACGACGGCTACCGACCCGACACCCCCGACGCCGGCGAGGCCGTGCCTGAGCTCCGCGCCGAGGAATTCGGCACCCCCGAACGTGAGGATTGGGAAAACGGCACCGAGCGCGACGACTTCGACGGCATCCGCGAAATGCCTTCCACCGCAGCGGCCGGCAGCGGCGAGGGCGACGGCGACGACGTGGAGGCGCAGGACCGTCGCGCTGCCGCCGGTTCGCTGCAGGACCACCTGCGCGCGCAGATCGTGGGTATGCGGCTGAGCGACGACGACCGCGCCGCGCTGGAAGTGCTGCTCGAATCGCTGGACGGCGACGGCTATCTGGCCGACCCGCTGGAAGAAATCGCCGAGCGGCTGGCCGACATGCTGGGCCTGGACGGCGCGGAGGCGCGCGACGAACTCGACGCGCGGCTGCGCTGCGCGCTGCAGTGGCTGCAAAGCCTGGAGCCCTCGGGCGTGGGCGCGCGCACGCTGACCGAATGCCTGCAGCTGCAGCTGCGTGCGCAGCCGCCCGGCCCGGCCCGCGAACTGGCGATGAGCCTGTGCGAGCACCACCTGGAGCTGCTGGCCCGGCGTGACATGAAGCGGCTCAGCGCGCTCACCGGTGCCGGCGAAGACCAGGTGCGGCAGGCGCAGGCCCTCATCACCGCCTGCGAGCCCAAACCCGGGCGCCCTTTCGGCGGCGCCGAAGCGGCGGTGGTGGTGCCCGACGTCATCGTGCGCAAGACCGGCCGCGGCCTTTCGGTGACGCTCAATCCCGACGTCATGCCCAAGCTGCGCATCAACGACATCTACGCCAACGCCATCCGCGGCCAGCGCGGCCATGGCGCTGCCGCCGCGGCCGGCCAGCCCACGATGTCGTCGCGGCTGCAGGAGGCACGCTGGTTCGTGAAGAATATCCAGCAGCGTTTCGACACCATCCTGCGCGTGAGCAAGGCCATCGTCGAACGCCAGAAGGGCTTTTTCACGCATGGCGCCATCGCCATGAAGCCGCTCGTGCTGCGCGAGATTGCCGACGAACTGGGCCTGCACGAAAGCACCATCTCGCGCGTGACGACCGCCAAGTACATGGCCACGCCGCAAGGTACCTTCGAGCTGAAATATTTCTTCGGCAGCTCGCTCAACACCGATGCCGGCGGCAATGCGTCGAGCACCGCGGTGCGGGCGCTGATCCAGCAGCTGGTGGCCGCCGAGCCGACCGCCAAGCCGCTGTCGGACAGCCAGCTCAGCCTGATGCTCGAGGAGCAAGGCATCCAGGTGGCACGCCGCACCGTGGCCAAGTACCGCGAGGCGCTTCGCATCGCGCCGGCCGGGCAGCGCAAGGCGATATGAACGAGAGCGCCCCTGGCGCGTCGCCGCGCCGGCCATGACTGCGCTGTTCCTGCCCTGCGCCGCCGGCGTCGAAAGCCTGCTGGCCGACGAGGTGCAGCGCATCACGGACACGGCCGCCGAGACTGCGCGCGGCGGCGTCTGGGTCGAGGGCGACGAGCGCACGGCGATGCAGCTCAACCTGGAAAGCCGGCTGGCCCAGCGCGTGCTGTGGCCGCTGGTCGACGGCCCCTACCGCGACGAACACGATCTCTACGCGCTGGCGCGGCGCGTGCCGTGGCCGCGCTGGATCACGCCCGAGCAGAGTCTGCGCGTGGACGTGAGCGCGCAGCGTTCGCCGCTGGCAAGCCTGAATTTCGCCGCGCTGCGCATCAAGGACGCCGTCTGCGACAGCCTGCGCGAAAGCACCGGGGCACGGCCCAGCGTCGACACGCGCCGGCCCGACCTGCCGCTCGCCCTGTTCGTCGGCCCCGATCACGCCACGCTGTACGCCGACACCTCGGGCGACGCCTTGTTCAAGCGCGGCTGGCGCGAAGATGCGGGCGATGCGCCGCTGAAGGAGACGCTGGCCGCCGCCCTGCTGGCCGCCGCCGGCTGGCAGGGCCGCGCCGAGGACGGCCCGCTGTTCGACCCCTGCTGTGGCGCCGGCACGATCGCCATCGAGGCGGCACAGATCGCCTGCGGCATCGCGCCCGGTGCACTGCGGTCGTTTGCCTTCGAGCGTTGGCTGCCTTTCCGGCCGCAGTGGCCGGCGTGGCGTGAACTGCAGCGCCAGGCCAGGCAGCGCGCGCACGCCCCCGCCGTGCCGGTCTTTGCGGGCGACGTGAGCTTTCGCATGACCGACTTCGCCGCCCGCAACGCCGAGCGCGCCGGCGTGCGCCAGGCCATCGAATTCAAGACCGCCGACGCGCTGCAGCGCCTGCCGCCCGCGCCTGCCGGCACGCTGATGCTGAATCCACCGTACGGCGAACGCATCGCGCCCAAGGGCCGCGGCGCAGGGCGTGACCGCCTGGCGACACGGCAAGGGCAGGCCGCGGTCGGCACGCCTGCGGCACCTGCCGCGGCGCGCGAGGGCTTCGAGGGCGGCGGCTCGCCGACCGAATTCTTCGGCGCGCTGGCCACGCACTGGAAACGCCACTACAGCGGCTGGACGGCGTGGATGCTGAGTCCGGAGATGAAGCTCGGCGGCCTCCTGCGCATGAAGGAAAGCCGCCGCGTCCCGATGTGGAACGGCGCCATCGAATGCCGTCTCTACCGCTTCGACATCGTGGCCGGCGCCGGCCCGGGCGCGCGGGCGCGGCCTTCAGCGGAATAGGCGCAGCGCACCGACGCGGTGCTCGATCTCGGCCATCATGGCCTGGTAGGGCGGCGCGCCGACGCCGCCGTAGCGGCGCACGAACTCGGCCTCGGGCATGAACTGCGGCAGGTCGGTCCAGGCCGGCATGAGATCGTCGTCGCTGACGCCTGGGGCGACGCGGGCCTGCAGCGCGGCCGGCGCCTGCAAGGCCATCTGTCCGAAGCGTGCGCCGGCCAGGTTGGCGGCGATGTCGTTGAAGCTGAAACCGCTGCCGCTGCGGGCGTCGGCCAGTTCCTTGTTCAGGCCGATGGACTGCGCCAGCGCGTCCGACGCGCCCACCACCAGTGCGGCCGAGACGAGAAAGTGGCGCGGAAAGTCATCGCGCCCGGCCAGCAGCAGCCGCAGTCGCTGCGTGCGCGGCCAGTCGCGGGGGACCGGCAGCACCGACCCCAGGTCGCGCCCATTGGCAAACAAGGCCAGCACCACGATCGCGGCGCGGTTCTCGGCCGCCGCGTCGGCGCCTGCGGCACTGCGCTGCTGCGCCAGTTCGAACATCGGCGCCAGCAATTGCGCCAGCGGGGCTTCGCCGGCCGGCGCGACTGCCGCGACCAGTGTGGACAGATATTCGGCGTGGGCAAGCAGGCGTTGCTGTTCGTCAGCGGGCAGCAGGGTTTCCAGCACACGCTGTGCGCTGTCGTCGCGCCAGGCATAGGCGAGCAGCAGCCGTTGCGGGGTGAAGCGCACCCGCTGCACGACCTCGGTCGTGAGCTGCCACTCCTTGAGCAGGTCGGCACGTTCGATCAGCTTCAGCCCGGCCCATTGCCCCAGCCGCACCGGCACGCGCAGGCGACCGACGTGCAGCGAGTCCAGCCGTGGCAGCCTTTCGGTCTGCACCCAGCGCGCGGTGACATTGAGCCAGCGTCCGAAAGGATTGCGCGGCAGCGGCGCGCTGAGCGTGATGCCGATCGCGGTGCGTTGCAGATCGACGCGGCTGGTGGCGCCGGGCCAGCGGCGCAGGCCGTGGTTGAAAAGGACTTCGAGGTCGCGCCCGCTCAGCGCGATGGTGCTCAGGCGGCCGGGCGGCACGCGCCGCGGGTCGTGCGCGCGCAGCAGCGCGGCCACGCGCGCCAGGTCCTGCGGACCGATGTCGGCCGGGCGGGGCACGGCCGGCTCCTGCTGCAGCGCTGCAGCCAGCCCCAGCGCGGCCGCCGTGCCGGCGAGCAGCAGCGCGGCCATGGCGCGGCGCAGCGTTTTCCTCATGCGCCGGAGTCTGCCACCGCCGCGGCCGGGCCCGGGCCACGCCGGGCCGCCGGCGTCGGTTCGCAGCGGCATAATCCTTGGTTGTTCCTGCTTCGAAAGGCATTTCCTGGACCCGAGCCACCCTCGGTGACCGTCCGTTTCGGGGCCGCGCCCGCGCGTCGGCCGGGATGAGACGGGAGCCCGCCACACCATCCCCGCCCAGCCGCCTGCCCACCGCCCCGGTCTGGCCGCGGCGGCCATCAGGACCGCCCCCCGGAGTTAGAGATGCTGAACGTCTTCACGCTGAACAACGGCCGGCTGATCCAGGAAGAGATCGAAAGCCTGCAGGCGCTGGCCGACCTGCATCCGGTGTGGGTCGACCTGGAAAGCCCCAGCGCCGAGGAAAAGGACTGGGTGCGCGCGCGCTTCGGTGTCAGCATCCCGAGCGACATCGTCGACGAGGACATCGAGGAATCGGCGCGGTTCTACGAGGAAGACAACGGCGAGCTGCACATCCGCTCGGACTTCCTCATCGACGCCGGCGAGGCCGGCAAGGGCGCAGCCGCCGAGCCCGCGCGCAACGTGCGCGTGGCCTTCATCCTGTGGCGCAACGTGCTGTTCACGGTGCACGACGAGGACCTGCCGGTGTTCCGGCTGCTGCGCCTGCGCGCGCGCCGCACGCCGTCGCTGATCCAGGACGCCAAGGACGTGCTGCTCAAGCTCTACGACGCCGACGCCGAATATTCGGCCGACGCGCTGGAGAGCATCTACGACAAGCTCGAGGAGGTCAGCGCCCGCGTGCTCAAGGACGAGGTCAACGACACCGTGGCGGCCGAGGCGCTGGCTGCCATCGCGCGCGAGGAAGACCTGAACGGCCGCATCCGGCGCAACATGATGGATACGCGGCGCGCGCTCAGCTTCATGATGCGCAGCCGCCTGCTCAGCGCCGAACAGTTCGAGGAAGCGCGCCAGATCCTGCGCGATATCGACTCGCTGGACTCGCACACCGCGTTCCTGTTCGACAAGATCAACTTTCTGATGGACACCATCGTCGGCTTCATCAATATCAACCAGAACAAGGTCATCAAGATCTTCTCGGTGGTGGGCGTGGCGATGCTGCCGCCGACGCTGATCGCCAGCATCTACGGCATGAATTTCAAGGCCATGCCCGAACTCGACTGGGCCGCCGGCTACCCGCTGGCGTTGGCGCTGATGGTGGCCTCGGTGGCGGCGCCGTTCATCGTTTTCCACCGCAAGGGCTGGCTGCGCTAGCCCGCCCAAGGCTTCTTTTGTCCCGGAAAACGGTGCCACTCCGCGCAGCGCCAAGTGCCGGCCATCGTGTAACCTTGCCGGCGTTGCGGCGGAGGGCGCGGGCCCGGAATGGGCGGTGCGCGGGGACCATGAACAACAATGACATGCGGCTCGGCGCTGGCTGGTGGCAGGCACTGTGCCTGAGTGCCGCGCTGCTCGTCGCACCGGCGGCACTGGCGCAGTTCAGCATGGTGCCGGCACCGATGGTGCAGAGCGCGCCGCGCGCTTCTCCGGCCGAGATCGAGACCGAATACCGGATCGACGCCGCGCGCCACGTCTACGCTGCCTACCCGATGCGGGTGTACCGCGGCAAGCTGCCGCCGCTGCTGTACGGCATCATCATGCTGGAGACCGAGCTCGACGCCACCGGCCAGGTCGTCAATGTCAGCGTCGTGCGCAAGCCGGCCGCCGACGAGGTGGCGCCCTGGGTGCTGGCCATGGTGCGTCGCGCCGCGCCCTACCCGGCGCCGGCCGCGATGCCTGGCGCCACGGTCCGCTTCACCGAGACCTGGTTCGTCGACAGGTCGGGCCTGTTCCAGCTCTTCTCGCTCACCGAAGGCCAGAAGTAGGCGCTGCGCACGCCCGGCGTCAGGCGTTGACGCGCCGCCTCAGCCAGCGCATCAGCGCGCCCACCGCGGGCAGCTTCTCGTACAGCTCCTCGGCGGCGTCCCAGTAGTCGCGGTGCACCGCGATGCGGCCGTCGGCGGCCAGCCGCAGGTGCGTGGCGCCGTGGATCACCTGCTCGGCGCCGTTGAAGCGTTTCATGCGGAAGACGAAATCCCAGCCCAGGAAGCACTGGTCGCCCTGCACGATGACGTCGCGGATGAGAAACCGCGGCCCGTCGAGCGCCTTGAACATGTGCTCGAAGATGCGCGTGATGGCGGCCACGCCCTGCACTTCGTTGAAGGGGTCCTTGAAATGCGCGTCCGGGGTGTAGATCTCGACCAAGCGCGGCAGGTCGGCCGGCGCCAGGTGCTCGAACAGCGCCACGATCCTCTGCACGTGCGGGTCCGGTGACTTCAAGGCCATGCCTTTCACAGGCCGGTGACCCGGCGCACGGCGCGGAAATACATCGCGTCGCCCAGGTGGCTGAGTGCCTTCACCCAGCCGGTGAAACGCTTGGGGAAATGCATCTGGAATTCGCCGCGTTCCCAACCGGCGATCATGTAGCTGGCCGCCTCGTCGGCGCTGATCAGTGCCGGCATGCGGTAGTCGTTCTGCTCGGTGAGCGGCGTTTCCACATAACCCGGGCACACCACCGAAACGCCGATGCCCTGGTCGGTGAGGTCGAAATACAGCGACTCGGCCAGGTTGATCAGCGCCGCCTTGGTGGGGCCGTAGGCCAGCGCCTTGGGCAGGCCGCGGAAGCCGCTGACGCTGCTGACCAGGCTGATGTGGCCGCTCTTCTGGCGCAGCAGCGTCGGCAGCACGGCGTCCAGCATATAGAGCGCGCCGACATAGTTCACCTGCTCGTGGCGCAGTGCGTCGTCCAGATCGAAAGCGGTGGCGCGCATGGGCTTGTAGTAGCCGGCGCAGTAGACGGCCAGGTCCAGCCCGCCCCATTCGGCCACGATGCGTTCGCTGCCGCCCCGCATGGCGACGCGGTCGGTGGCGTCCACCGGCAGGGCCAGGCTGCCGGGATGCTGGATCGCGAAGGACTCCAGCGGCGCCACGCTGCGCGCCGACACGGCCACGCGCGCACCGGCGGCATGCAGCTTGGCGGCGGTGGCGCGGCCGATGCCGGTGGAGGCACCGACGAGCCAGACGCGCCGGCCCTGCCAGCCGGTCAGTTTCGGATTCAGGCTCATCACCGCACCGGATTCTTGAAAAAGGAGAGCGTGACTTCGCCCAGCCGCACGCCGAACTTGCTCATCACCGCCTTGTTGAGCATGACGCGTTCGTCCATCAGGTACATCCAGTCGTCGAACTGCACCTCGTAGACCTTGCCGTCCACCGGCAGGCTCAGCGTATAGCGCCAGTTCAGCGCATTGCCGGCGGCCACGCCTTGCGCCACGCCGACCACGTCGTCGGCGCGGCCGCTCCAGCGGCCGCCGCCTTCGTCGGTGAGGCGCCAGACCCGCCGTTCGGTCTTGCCGTCGCTGTAGGTGAAGCGTTCGTCCAGGGTGCCCTGGTTGCCGTTCCAGGTGCCCGTCATCTGCACCACGAAGCGTCGGGCCACTTTGCCCGAGCGGTCGGTGAAGAGGCCGTGCGCAACGAGGTCGCCGTTGAAATAGGTCTTGAGGTCGAGCACCGGCGTCTCGGCGGCGTAGTCGGCCGGCGAGGGGCCGGCGCAGCCGGTGAGCACGGCCGCGGTCAATGCGGTGGCGGCCAGGGCCAGGGTGAGGCGTCGTTTCATGCGTGTTCTTCCTTGCGGATCCAGAGGGTCCAGAGCAGCGCCGTGGCGGCCAGCTTGAGCGCGCACGGCAGCAGGCAATAGGCGATGGTCAGCGCGCGCAGCGCCTCGGTGTCCTGGCTTCCTGGCGTGTAGCCGAAGGCGCCGAGCAGCGGCAGCGCAATGCCCGCCGCCAGCGCCAGGTTGAGCTTGGTGGCGAAATTCCACCAACCGAAATAGGCGCCTTCCAGCCGCTGGTCGTGACCGGCGCGCTGAATCACGCCCGCCAGCAGCGCGCCGGGCAGTGTGAGGTCGGCGCCCAGCGCAATGCCGCTGGCCACGCAGACGGCGGTGTAGGCCACCACGTCGCCGCTGCCCAGCAGCGCCGCCCAGGCAAAGGTGACGATGGCCAGCAGCATGCCGGCCAGCCACGCGCGCGCCAGGCCGAAGCGCGCCACCACGCGCACCCACAGCGGCATCGACAAGGCCCCGGCGGCGAAATAGCTGGCCAGGAACAGCGGCTCGAAGGTCGGGGCTTGCAGGCGGTCGCGGATGAAAAACAGCACCAGTGTGGCCGGCACCGCGCTGGCCACGCCGTTGACCAGAAAGATGGCCAGCAGGCGGCGGAAGCCCGGGGTGGCCAGCGGCGCGACGAGATCGGGCATTCCCGCCGCACGGGCGTGGAACACCGGTTGCGGCGCACGTGCCAGCAGCACCAGCGCCGCCGCCAGCGCCACTGCGAACACCACGCTGGCCACCGACAGCCCCGCCACCGAAGGCAGCACGCTGGCCACCAGCACGCCCAGCAGCGCCAGGCCTTCGCGCCAGGAAACGA
This sequence comes from Rubrivivax sp., assembly GCA_034522875.1. GTDB lineage: Bacteria > Pseudomonadota > Gammaproteobacteria > Burkholderiales > Burkholderiaceae_C > Rubrivivax. The sequence continues at coordinate 58,895 of JAXHKY010000024.1, forward strand.
TGCGCGCCCGCTGGTCCTCGCCGCCGCCCAGTCGTGCACCCCAGGCCTGGTGAATGACCGACAACACGCTGTAACTGAGGTAGGTCACGGCCAGCAGCGCCGCGCACCAGGCCAGCAAAGCCGTCGTGCCCTGTACCGCGGGGAAGAAGAGGCCGCGAAAACCCGCGGCCAGCACCAGCGCCGCGGCCAGCGCCACAGTCAGCACGCGCGTCACCGAGTGCGCGAACCAGCCGTCGACGAGGCGGCCGATCCAGGGGTCGGCCACCGCGTCCAGCAAGCGTGCGAAGAGCAGTAGCGCGCCCAGCGTGGCCAGCGGAATGCCGAATTCGCTGGCGTAGTGGTTGGGCAGGATCACATACAGCGGCAGCGCCACGAAGGCCAGCGGCAGGCCCAGCCCGCCGTAGCTCAGGCCCTGCGCCCAGCCGCCCTGCCAGCCCCGCGGGGCTGCCAGCGCGGTCATCGGGATGCAGGCCCGAGCAGCGCCTCGCGCAGCGCCGGCTCCGAGGTGCGCGGCGACAGCCAGATGCCGAAGAACAGGCGCGCGAACTCGGCGTCGGGCAATTCGCCCAGCAGGCGGCCGTTGAAGAAGAAGCGCGCACCCGAGCCCGGCCGCTGCACGCCGGTGACGCGGTCGCCAGCGCGCACGGCCGGGAAGAGGCGTGTCATCGCGTCCAGCCAGCGCTCACCGGTATCGGTGGCGATGTCGGCCTGGCGCCGCATCTCCTTCAGCGAGCGTTCGGCAATGGCCGCGCCGTCGAGCTCACGCGCATATTCGATTTCCAGCGCCAGCGGCAGGGTGGGCCAGTTCGCCGCCAGCGCGCCGTCGTCGGCCCACAGCCGGATGTCGTAGACGCGCAGACCGAAGAAGCGCAACTGCCCCTGGCCTTGCGCGCGCGCCCTGGGCAGTTCCGCCGCCACTTCGGGCGGCGGTGCCACGCGTGCCATCGCAGCGCCGGCGGGCCACAGCCCGGCAGCGATGATCAACTGGCGGCGCGTCAGGTGGGTCATGCCGGCCGCCGCAGCGTGAACTGCATGACGTTGGTGTTGCCGGTGTCGAAGGCCGCTTCGCAATACGCCAGGTAGAACTCCCAGATGCGCATGAAGCGGGTGTCGAAGCCGAGCTTGCGCACCTGCGGGTCTCGCGCCAGGAAGGCCACGCGCCAGCGGCGCAGGGTCTCGGCATAGTCGGCGCCGAAGGCCAGTTCGTTGACGACCTCCAGCCCGGCCTTGCGCGCCTCGCTGCGGAAGGCCTGCGGGCTGGGCAGCAGGCCGCCGGGAAAGATGTACTGCTGGATGAAGTCGGTGGAGCGTGTGTAGCGCTCGAACAGGTCGTCGCGGATGGTGATGGTCTGGATGCAGGCGCGCCCGCCGGGCTTCAGCCGCCCGCGCAGGGTGGCGAAGAAGCTGTCCCAGTATTCGCGGCCCACGGCTTCGAACATCTCGATCGACGCGATGGCGTCGAAGGGCTCGTCGCTGATGTCGCGGTAGTCCTGCAGGCGCAGGTCGCTGCTGCCCCGCCAGGCCATGGCGGCGCAGCCTTTCGGTGGCAAATTCGAGCTGCTCGGTGGACAAGGTGACGCCGGTGACATGGGCACCGAATTCACCCGCCGCGGCTTCGGCCAGCGCACCCCAGCCGCAGCCGATCTCCAGCAGCCGCTCGCCCGGCTTCACCTCGACCTCGCGCAGCGCGCGCCGCACCTTGGCCAGTTGTGCGTCGGCCATCGGGCGCTCGAAGTCGCCTTCGAAAAGCGCGCTCGAATAGTTCATCGTCTCGTCCAGCCACAGGCGGTAGAACGGGTTGCCGATGTCGTAGTGGGCGTGGATGTTCTTGCGGCTGCCGTGGCGCGAATTGCGGTTCAGCAGGTGCTTGACGCGGTAGGCCAGACGCCCCCACCAGGTGCCGTAGATCACCGAGTCGAAGGACTCGCGGTTGGCGATGAACAGCTTGAGCAGCGCCACCAGGTCGGGGCTGTGCCAACTGCCTTCGATGAAGCGCTCGGCAAAGCCGATGTCGCCGCTCTTCAGCGCCGCCGCGCAAACGCTCCAGTCGTGCAGGCTCAGCGCGGCACGCGGCTCGTTGCCGCTGCCGAAGTGGGCCATGGAACCGTCGGGCAACTGCACGTCGAGCGTGCCCACGCGCATCTCGCGCAGTAGCCGGAAGAGGGCGCGCGCGGCGGCGGGGGCGGTCTCGGGCAGGGCGATCGGGGAGGTGGCGGAGATCGTCATGGCAATGTCGGCGGGCAGATGAGGTTCAACGGGAGGTGAAGGCCTGCGGCGGCTGCGGCTTGCTCTGGAAGGGCACGCGCTTGAGCCACAACCGCAGCGCCTGCCAGTGGATGCGGCCGATCACGCCCAGCGTCATCATCGGCATGCCGAAGAAGGCGGCGCGCACGCTGCGCGCCGTGAGCGGCTGCAGTTCGCCGGAGACGCTGGTCTGCAGCAGCGCACCGGCATCGTCGTCGTGGTCCACCCGCGCCACCGTGCGATCGGCGGTGCGCATAAAGCGGAAGCGGTACTGCCCTTGCACCTGGCAGAAGGGCGAGACATGGAAGACCTTGCGTGCCACCAGTTCACGGCCGAAGCCGAGTTCGGGGCCGGCAAGCAGGTAGCAGTGGCGCTCGCCGAAGGTGTTGTTGACCTCGGCCACGACGGCCGCCAGACGGCCATCGGCGCGGTGGCAGTACCAGAAGCTCACCGGCTTGAAGACGTAGCCGAAGACGCGTGGGTAGGTGTGCAGCCAGATCTCGCCCGTGGCATCGCTCACGCCTTCGGCGGCCAACAGCTCGTCGAGCCAGTCCAGGGCGTCTTCGCGGCCGTCGCCGTGGTCGCGGTCGTGGAAGCTCATGAGGCCGAAGCGGTTGCGCCGCAACGCGCCATCCGGCGCCGTGCGCAGTGAACGCATGGGCAGCATGAGGAAGTAGGTGGGATAGGCGAAGGCGTGCTCGGCCGGGCGCAGCCGGCGGTGGCGCACGCTGCCGATGCCGAGCAAGGGCAGGTTCGCCGGGCGGCCGACCCGGTGCAAGGACTGCTCTTCCATCATGCCGCCGCGGGCAGGGCGTCCTGCACCCGCCACTGATCGCGCAGCCGCTGCACGACGTCGAGCGCCGAACCCAGGCCGTCCTCGTGGAAGCCGTAGCGCGTCCAGGCGCCGCAGAACCACAGGTGCGAATGGCCCTGCAGCGCCGGCAGCTGCTGCTGCGCGCGGATCGCCGCCAGATCGAAGACCGGGTGGCTGTAGTCGTAGCTGCCGATCACCCGCGCCGGGGCGATGGGCCGCGCCGGGTCGGGGTTGAGCGACACCAGCACCGGCTGCGCCCAGGGCAGCGGCTGCAACCGGTTGATGAGGTAGTGCAGGCACACGGCGGCCTGCTCGCGCCCGGTGTCTGCTGCGCGCGCGTAATTCCACGCCGCCCAGGCCAGGGGCCGCTTGGGCAGCACCGAGATGTCGGTATGCAGCACCGCGCGGTTGGGGTGGTAGCGGATGGCGCCGAGCACGGCCCGCTCTTGCGGCGTGGCGTCGTCCAGCAGGGCCAGGCTCTGGTCGCTGTGGCAGGCGAGCACCACTTCGTCGAAACGCTCGGCGCCGGCATCGGTGGCCACCATCACGCCGCCGCGGCCGTCGCCCGGCGGCAGGCGCTTCACACCGCGCACGGGGGTGTTCAGCCGTGCGTCGGCAATGTTTTGCAGCAGCTTGGCCACGTAGTGCTTTGCACCGCCGCGCACGGTGTGCCACTGCGGCCGGTCGGCCACCTGGATCAGCCCGTGGTTGTGGCAGAAGCGGATCATGGTGGCGACGGGGAAGCGCAGCATCTGGTCGGTGGGGCAGGACCAGATGCAGCCGATCATGGGCAGAAAATACCAGTCGCGGAAGGTGGCGCCGAAGCCTTCGCGGTCGAGGAAATCGCCGATGGGCTCGGCGAGTTCGGCCTCGGCGCCGCGTTCGGCCAGCGCCGTGGCCCGTTTGTTGAAGCGCACGATCTCGGCCAGCATGCGCAGGAAGCGTGGCCGCAGCAGGTTGCTGCGCTGCGCGAAGACGGTGTTGAGGTTGCTGCCGCTCCACTCCAGGCCGCCGCGACCGGCGTCGTGCACCTGCACCGAAAACGACATGTCCGACGCCGCCGTCTGCACCTGCTGCTCTTCGAACAGGCGCACCAGGTTCGGATAGGTGCGGTGGTTGAAGACCAGGAAGCCGGTGTCGACGCCGTGGGTCACGGCGCCGCGGGGGCCGGCGAGCGTGACGTCCACCGTGTGCGTGTGGCCGCCGAAATAGTCGCCCGCCTCGAACAGCGTGACCCGGGACTCACCGGCCAGTGCGTGCGCGGCGGCCAGGCCCGAGATGCCCGAGCCGACGACGGCCACGCGCCTCATCGCGCACCCCGCGTGAACTGCGAAGGGGTGCCACAACGGACGGCACCCCTGGTTGCAAAGACTGCCGTGCAGCGCCCCTGAGCGAACGAGGGAGGGAGGGAGGAGGAGGAGAAACGCTCAGGGATTTCGGCCAGCGGGGCTGGACGGCTGCACGGCAGGGAAACGGTCTGACAACGCTCCTTTGGTACCCGCGCCGATGCGGCTGTGACCGGTCCAGCGCGGCAAAGTTCCGACGCCGCGCTCGGGGATGCGTAACCAAGTGCGAGGGGGGTGGAGGTGGCTGGCGAATTCATGGCGTCGACGTCGGAGGGCAAGGCAGGCGGGTATCCGCAGGAAAACTGATGAGTCACAACTCGACCCGATGGTAGCGAAACGCGAGACGAGTCAGCGGAAGCCCTTGTTTGGAAGCAGGTCTTACGGTTATCGCCGAGTTGTAGACGTTCTGTCTTGTTCAAAGTTCAAGGATTGCCCTATATTACCTCGTAATGCAGGAAAAGAAGACGAATTGTCCATGACAAATGAAGCGATGATCCACCTTGTTCTTCGGTCGGTGCTGCGCGCGCCGTCCCGGGGTGCAGGTGCCACGGCACGAACATGAACCAACGCTTGCGCCTGAACGCCCTCAGCTTGTCGATCGCCGCCGTCGAACGCGACACCGGCCTGAGCAAGGACACACTGCGCGTCTGGGAGCGCCGCTACGGCTTTCCGGCGCCGCAACGCGACGCCAGCGGCGAACGCGCCTACTCGCTGGCCGACGTGGAGAAGCTGCGCGTCCTGAAGCGGCTGCTCGACGTGGGCCACCGTCCTGGCCGCATCGTGCCGCTGGCCCTGCCGGCGCTGCAGCAGCTCAGCGAGCAGACGCTGGACCTGCCGCTACGCGCGGCCCAGCCGAGCACGGTTTCCACCGACCTGCACGCCTGCCTGGCGCTCGTTCGCGGGCACGACGTCACCGGCCTGCGCGCCGCGCTGGCGCATGCGCTCGCACGCCTGGGCGTGGAGCGCTTCGTGCTCGAAATGGCCGGTCCGCTGGGCGCTGCCGTGGGCGAGGCCTGGCTGCGCGGGCAGATGGAGGTCTTCGAGGAACACGCCTGCACCGAAGCCTTGCAGGCGCTGCTGCGCCAGGCCATCGCCGCCGTCCCCGGGCCGGCCGCGGCGGGCGGCCCCTGCGTGCTGCTGAGCACTCTTCCGGGCGAGCCGCACGGCCTGGGCCTGCTCATGGCCGAGGCCCTGCTTGCGCTGGAAAGCTGCCGCTGCGTGAGCCTGGGTGTGCAGACGCCACTGTGGGACCTGGTGCTGGCGGCGGGCGCCTACCGCGCCGATATCGTGGTGCTGGGCTTCACCGGGTGCCTGAACCCCAACCAGGTGGTCGACAGCCTGGCCGACCTGCGCGGCAAGCTGCCTGCCGCGGTGCAGTTGTGGGCCGGCGGCAGTGCGCCGGTGCTGGTGCGGCGGACCGTGCCGGGCGTACTGCCGCTGGGGTCGTTGCAGGAACTGACCGCTGCGCTGCGCCACTGGCGCGAAGAGGCCGGGTCGCGCCCGCCGGCAGCCATGCCCCCGCTTGCCTAGAATCTCTGGACCACTTTCGGCCACCGCCATGCTCTACCCCGAACTGTTCAAGCAACTCGAAGCCGTGCGCTGGAACATGGACACGGACATTCCGTGGGCCAGTTTCCAGCCCGACCAGCTCAGCGAGGAGCAGGCCCAGACCATCAAGATGAATGCCATCACCGAGTGGGCGGCGCTGCCGGCCACCGAGATGTTCCTGCGCGACAACCGCGAGGACAGCGACTTCAGCGCCTTCATGAGCGTGTGGTTCTTCGAGGAGCAGAAGCACTCGCTGGTGCTGATGGAGTACCTGCGCCGCTTCCGCCCCGACCTGGTGCCCACCGAAGAAGAGCTGCACGCCGTGCGCTTCGAATTCGACCCCGCGCCGGCGCTGGAAACGCTGATGCTGCACTTCTGCGGCGAGATCCGTCTCAACCACTGGTACCGCCGCGCGGCCGAGTGGCATAACGAACCCGTCATCAAGGCGATCTACGAAACCCTGGCGCGCGACGAGGCTCGCCACGGCGGCGCCTACCTGCGCTACATGAAGCGCGCGCTGGCCAGGTTCGGCGACGAGGCGCGCGCTGCCTTCGCCAAGGTCGGCGTGCTGATGGCCAGCGCACGGCGCACCGCGCAGGCGCTGCATCCGACCAACCTGCACGTCAACGTGCAGCTGTTCCCGCGCGACACCATCCAGAGCCGGTTGCCGAATCCAGAATGGCTGGAGGCGTGGCTGGACAAGCAGATCCAGTTCGACAGCGTGTGGGAAGGCAAGGTCGTCGAACGCATCCTGCACAACATGAGCCTGCTCATGGAGCGCAGTTTCGCCAGCGTGCAGGAACTGAACCGCTACCGCAAGGAAGTGGGCGCTTCGCTGGCGGCGGCGCAGGCGCGGCCGCAGCCGGGCTGAGGCCCGCCGCCGGCGTCAACGCCGGCGCGCCAGCTTCGGGTCCATCAGGTCGCGCAACCCGTCTCCCATGAGGTTCAGGCCCAGCACGCTCAGCATGATGGCGACACCCGGGTACACCGCCAGCAGCGGTGCCTGGAACATCTGCGTCTGCGCCTCGTTGAGCATGCGGCCCCAGCTCGGCTGCGGCGGCTGCGTGCCCAGGCCCAGATAACTCAGCGCCGCCTCGGCCAGGATGGCGGTGGCGAACGAGATCGTGGCCTGCACGATCAACTGGTTGGCAATGTTCGGCAGCACGTGGTCCAGCGTGATCGCCAGCGGTCCCTTGCCGGCGGCTCGCGCCGCCGTCACGTAGTCGCGCGCCCACACCGCATTGGCCGCGCCCCGCGTGATGCGCGCGAAGACCGGGATATTGAAGATGCCGATGGCCACGATGCTCATCACCAGCCCGGGGCCGTAGATGGCGGTGAGCATGATGGCCGAGAGCAGCGCCGGAAAGGCGAAGGTGAAGTCGCTGGCGCGCATGATCAGCTCCTCGACCCAGCCGCGCCGTGCCGAAGCGATGCAGCCCAGCAGCACGCCGAGTCCCAGGCCGATGCCCACCGCGACGAGGCCGACGACGATGCTGTTCTGTGCGCCGACGAGCAGTTGCGAGGCGATGTCCCGCCCCAGGCTGTCGGTGCCCAGCCAGTGCGCGGCGCTGGGCCCCAGCAGCTTGTTCGGGATATCGATCTCGGCCGGCGGGTAGGGTGACCAGAACAGCGAGAGCAGCGCCGCCGCGGCCAGCAGCACCGTGAGCAGGCCGCCAGCGGCAAAGCTGGGGTGGCGCAGCGCGCGCAGCCAGAAACCCCTCATGCACCGCGCCTCACGCCACACGCAGCCGCGGGTCGACCCACGCATACAGCAGGTCGACGACGAAATTCACCACCACCACCATGCCGGCGAGCAGCATGACCACGTCGCGCACGACCACCAGGTCGCGGTTGCTGATGGCCTGGAAGACCAGCCGCCCCACGCCCGGCAGCACGAAGACGTTTTCCACCACGATGGTGCCGGTGATCAGGTTGGCGAATTGCAGCCCGGCGACCGTCAGCACCGGGATCATGGCGTTGCGCAACACGTGGCGCCACAGCGCCTGGCGGCGTGTCAGGCCCTTGGCGCGCGCGGTGCGCACGAAGTCCTCGCGCATCACCTCCAGCACCGCCGAGCGCGTGACGCGCGCCAGGATCGCTGCCTGCACCAGCGCCAGCGCGATGGCCGGCAGCACCAGCGCTTTCAGCGCTTCAGCGATGCTGGCCGCGGTGAAGGCGCCACTGTCCTCGTCGGCCCAGCCCGGAAAGCCGCCGGCGCTGACCCACTGCAGGTGCACGGCAAAGAGCAGGATGAGCAGGATCGCGAACCAGAAATTGGGGATGGCGATGCCCAGTTGGCTGGCCGCCATCACACCCACGTCGCCCAGCTTGTTGTGGTGCGACGCGGCGTACAGGCCCAGCGCCAGCGCCAGCACCAGGGTCAGGCCCATCGCCAGCAGCGCCAGCGGCAGCGTCACCTGCAGCCGCTGGGCGATCAATTCGGCGGTGGGCGTGTCGTAGCTGGTGCTCAAGCCCGTCTGCCCACGCAGCAGGCCGCCCACCCAGTCGGTATAACGCTCCAGCGGCGGCCGGTCCAGGCCGAGCCTGGCCTCCAGCGCGGCCAGCGACTCCGGCGTGGCGGTGTCGCCCAGGATGAGCTCGGCCGCGTTGCCGGGCAGCATCTCCAGCACCACGAAGACCACCACCGAAGCCACGGCGAGCGTGGCCAGGAAGGTGGCGAAGCGCTTGAGCAGGAAGACCGGCATCGGCGCCGATCATGCCTCAGGGCTGCGGCGGGGCAGCGGCACCGGCCGGTGATGCCCACCCCGTGCGCGCCAGCACGAAGCGCACGATCTCGTCCACCGCCAGCCCGGCCTCGGGCAGGAAGGAGGCGATCTGAAACGCGTGCACCGTGCCCGGCCACAGCTCCAGTTCCACGTCCACACCCGCGGCATGCGCCTTCTGCGCCGTGCGCAAGGCCTCGTCGCGCAGCATCTCGGCCAGACCGGCCTGCAGGAACAGTGGCGGAAAGCCGTGGAAGTCGGCGAACAGCGGCGACACGTCGGGATGCGTATACAGGCTGGGCGACGCCACGTAATGGCGCCGGAACACGAGCAGGTTGCGCAGCTGGAACAGCGGGTCGCGGTCCTCGTTTTCCACCATGCTGGGGCTCGTCATGGTGCAGTCCACGGCCGGCGACAGCAGCACCGCGCAGGCCGGCAGCGGCTCGCCGGCCCGGCGCGCCCGGTGCAGCGTGACGAGCGCCAGGTTGCCGCCGGCCGAGTCGCCGGCGAAGACCGTGTCGGCCGGGTTGCAACCATTGGCCAGCAGCCAACGCCAAGCGGCATGGCAGTCGTCTGGCGCGGCCGGGAAGGGGTTTTCGGGCGCCAGCCGGTAGTCCGGGATCAGCGCCCGCGCGCCCAACCGGCGGCACAGCCGCGCCGCAAACGCGGCATGCGTATTGGGGAAGCGGAAGGCGAACGAACCGCCGTGCAGGTACAGCAGCGTGCGGCCGCTGCGACTCTCGGGCACGCCGATCCACTCCGCCGCCACACCGTTGCAGCGCACGGGCTCCCTGCGCACCGCAGGGTCGAGCGGGAAATGCCGTGCGTCCATCGTCTCGTAGCGATGGCGCAGCGCGGCGAGGTCGGCGTCAAGCGGCAGCGGCCCGCGCGACGCCAAACGCAGCAGCGCAACCAGCGCCCGGCTGCGCCAGCTGCCCCGGCCTTCGATCACGCGGATGCGTGGTTCCCCGCTGTCCACCGGCCCAGCCTCCTTTGCCGCGCGACTCTACGGCTTCGCCGGTGACCGGCGATTGCGCTGGCGCAGGCTGCGGCAGCGCGGCCGTGCGCTTGTGCCCACTATCATGGGCCTGGCTGCCGGAGGTGCCCATTGATGAGCGCAATCCCGTTCGACACCACGCCCTTGTTCGTTGCCGGCCGCTGGCAGGCGGCGGCGGACGGTGCCACGCTGCCGTTGACCAACCCGTCCGACGGTTCGCTGCTGGCGCACATTGCACGCGGGCAGGCCGTGGATGTCGACGTCGCCGTGGCCGCCGCGCAGGCGGCGCTGGAAGGCGCGTGGGGCGCGCTCACCGCCGCAGAGCGCGGCCGGTTGCTGCTGAAGATGAGTGCGCTCGTGCTGGCGCAGGCCGACGAACTGGCGCGGCTGGAGGCGCTGGACGTGGGCAAGCCGCTGAAACAGGGCCGGGCGGACGCCTTGGCGCTGGCGCGCTACCTGGAGTTCTACGGTGGCGCCGCCGACAAGGTGCACGGCGAGACGATTCCCTTCGCCAACGGCTATACCGCGTTCACGCTGCGAGAACCGCACGGCGTCACCGCGCACATCGTGCCCTGGAACTACCCCATGCAGATCATCGGCCGTAGCGTCGGCGCGGCGCTGGCCATGGGCAATGCGTGCGTGTTGAAACCCGCCGAGGAAGCCTGCCTCACCGCGCTGGCCTTCGCGCGCATCGCCGAAGTGGCTGGACTGCCTGCCGGCGCGCTGAATGTCGTGCCCGGACTGGGCGAAGAAGCCGGCGCGGCGCTGTCGGCCCACCCCGGCGTGCGCCACATCTCGTTCACCGGCTCGGTGGCCGTGGGCGCGCTGATCCAGGCTGCGGCGGCGAGGAACGCCGTGCCGGTGACGCTGGAACTCGGCGGCAAGAGCCCGCAACTCGTCTTCGCCGACGCGGACCTGGACGCCGCGCTGCCCTTCCTGGTCAACGCCGGCATCCAGAACGCGGGGCAGACCTGCTCGGCCGCGTCGCGCATCCTCGTGCAGCGGCCGGTCTTCGACACCGCGATGCAGCGCATGGCTGAGCGCTACCGCGCGTTGCGCGTCGGGCCGGCGCTGGAGGACCCCGACGTGGGCCCGGTCATCTCGCGCCGACAGCAGGAAGTCATCGAAGGCTATCTCACCCTGGTGCGGGACAGCGGCCTGCACATCGCCGCGCAGGCGCCGCTGCCGCCCGGGCTGCCGCCGCGCGGCTGCTGGGTCGCGCCCACGCTGGTGGCCGACGTGAACCCCTCGCACCAACTGGCGCAGGAGGAGATCTTCGGCCCCGTGCAGGCGCTGATCCCCTTCGACGACGAAGCCGAGGCCCTGGCCATCGCCAACGGCACACCCTACGGCCTGGTGGCGGGCGTGTGGACACGCGACGGCAGCCGCGCGCTGCGCCTGGCGCGGCGGCTGCAATGTGGCCAGGTCTTCGTCAACAACTACGGCGCCGGCGGCGGCATCGAACTGCCCTTCGGCGGCGTCAAACATTCGGGTCACGGCCGCGAGAAGGGCTTCGAGGCGCTGTACGGCTTCTCGACGCTGAAGACGGTGGCTATCAAGCACGACTGAAGGAGAACGGCATGCGCTTGAATGGCAAGGTCGCCATCGTCACCGGTGGCGGTTCGGGCTTCGGCGCCGGCATCGTGCGCAAGTTCGTCGCCGAAGGAGCGCAGGTCATCGTCGCCGACATCAACCTGGAAGCGGCGCTCGACATTGCCGCAGCGGCCGGGCCGGCGGCGCGCGCGCTGCGCGTGGACGTGGCCAACGCCACCGACGTGAGGCTGATGATGGAAGCGGCCGAACTGCACTTCGGCCGCCTCGACATCCTGGTCAACAACGCCGGCGTGACGCACCTGCCGCAGCCGCTGGAAGAGGTGAGCGAGGCCGACTTCGACCGCATCGTGGCCGTCAACATGAAGGCCATCTACCTGGCCATGCGCGAGGTGGTGCCGCGTTTCAAGGCCAATGCGCCCGGCGCGCAAGGCATTCGCGGCGTGGTGCTCAACATGGCCAGCACGGCAGGGGTGAGCCCGCGGCCGCGCCTGGGCTGGTACAACGCCAGCAAGGGCTGGGTCATCACCGCCACGCGCGCCAATGCGGTGGAACTGGCACCGTTCGGGGTGCGCGTGAATGCGCTCAACCCGGTGGCCGGCGAGACGCCGCTGCTCAAGTCGTTCATGGGCCAGGACACGCCGGAGATGCGCGCCAAATTCCTGTCGACCATTCCCATTGGCCGCTTCTCCACGCCCGAGGACCTGGGCAACGCGGCCTGCTTCCTGTGCAGCGACGAGGCCAGCATGATCACCGGCGTGTGCATGGAAGTCGACGGTGGGCGCTGCATCTGATGCTCGCTTCGTGCGCCGGGCCCCCATCCGCTTCTCCGCCCCCGCGGCGCCGGCGCCGGGCCCGGTCGGCCCCCCCCCCGCCCCGCCCCGCCCCCCCCCCCCCCTCCGCCCCCGCCCGCGGCGGCGGCCCCCACCCTCCCCCCCCCCCCCCCCCCCCCCCCCCCCCCCTCCCCCCCCCGCCCCCCCCCCCCCCGCCTCCCCCTCCCTCGCCCCCCCCCCCCCCCCGCCCCCGGCCCGCGCCGGGGGGCGCGCTCCCCCCCCCCCCCCTTCCCCTCCGTCCGCGGCCGCCCCCCCCCGCGCCCCCCCCCCCCCCCCCCCGCCCCCCCCCCTCTCCCCTCCCGCCCCCCTCCTCCCCCCCCCCCCCCCCCCCCCCGCCCCCGCGCCCCGCCCCCGGCCGCGGCCCGCCCCCCCGCCCCCCCCCCCCACCCCCTCCCCGCCGCCGCCCCCCGCCGCCCCCCCCCCCCCCCCCCCACCCGCGCCCGCCCCCCACCCCCCCCCGCCCGCTTCGTGCCGCTCGATTGCCCACGGCACCTGCCGCACGCCGGCGCTCCGGCATTCGAAACCATGTTCACGCAGCTGCACGGGTTTCTCGGCACCCAGGCGTCAGCGGCGGCGGGACCGCGGCTGACGCCGCGCCAACGCGAGGTGCTGCGCGAGATCGCCGCCGGTCACACCGACAAGCAGATCGCGCGCACGCTCGGCCTGAGCCCGCGCACCGTCGAGATGCATGTCGCGGCCGCGCTGCGCGCGCTGGGCGCGTCGACGCGCGCCGAGGCCGTGCACGCCGCTCAGCAGACCTTGTAGGTCTGCAGGGGGATGCGGGTCTCGGTGGCGCCGATGCCCTTGATCAGCCGCACGCGTTCCAGCACGTCGAAGTGTGGCTCGGTCTGCCGGACGGGTGTGGCCAGAACTCTCGGCTTGTCGGCCTTGCGAGCGCGGTCGCGTGGCACAGACGACTCGGTGGGGGCGGGCAGGAATTGCCGCCAGGCAGCCTGGAACCACCGACCGATCGGTGACGGGCGGGATCGCGCGGCGATTCTTACCAGGCGCTCGGTGGCCGTGTCGGTGTAGATCATGGTGTTCTCCCGGGTGCACCGGCATGGCGGCGCGCGCAGCGGATGGCTCGAACCCCGGCCCCGAAGGCCGGATTCATCCGCGCTGGCTGGCGCGGCGCCTGGCGTCGAGAAGCGCTTGCGCGAGTTCAGGGTCGTGGGCATGCAGTTGAGCCATTCTTTGCAGTTCGCGATTGGCGCGCGCTTGACCGATCACCTCGAGCTCGCGCCATGCCGCGCGACCGATGCGCGCCAGCCGGGCCAGCAAGACCGGCGCCCAGGCGGGAGCCTGAGGGTGGACCGCTGGTGAGGGGACAGAAATCTTGGCGGACTGAGCAGACATGAGGAACTCCTTCGTTGCGGCCGGGACCGATGGCCCCGCATAACCAGAGATTAGGGTTTTCCCGTAGACTTTGCCAATTCAGATTCCGAATCCGGCCATTCCGGCCGCGAATGACCCGCAGCGCAGGCAGATCCATCCAGGCCCATGAACTTCCGAACCCTCGACCTCAACCTGCTGCGTGTCTTCGACGTGGTGATGACCGAGCGAAGCGTCACCCGTGCCGCCGTGCGCCTGTCCATGACGCAGCCCGCGGTGAGCAATGCGCTGCGCCGACTGCGCGAGGCCACGGACCAGGACTTGTTCACGGCCACGCCAACCGGGGTCACGCCGACGCGGCAGGCCCAGGCCCTGTGGCCCAGCGTGCGCGCTGCGCTGGGCGGGCTGCGCGAAGTTTTCGAGCCGCAGGACTTCGACCCCCGCAACGACGCGCGCAGCTTCACCTTGGCGATGGCCGACGCCACCGCTGCCGTGATCGTGCCGGCCCTCGTTCGCGATCTGAGCGCGGAGCAGGCCAAGGCCGACCTGCGCTTCATCCCGTTGGCGTCGCGCGACCCACGGCTGTTGCTCGAACACGGCGAAGCCGACCTCGCCCTCGGCTTCTTTCCCGAACTGCCCGGCGCGATCGCCGCCGAGGGCGACGCCAGCCCGATGCAGCTCGAGCACCTGTGGGGCTGCGAATATGTGTGCGTGATGCGCCACGACCACCCCCTGGCGGCGCAGCGCACGCTGACGCTGGATGCCTTCTGCGCGGCCAAGCACCTGCGCGTCAGCTTCGCCGGGCGGCCGCGCGGCTTCGTCGACGACGCGCTGCAGCGCCTGGGGCGCCAGCGCCAGGTCATGATCACCGTCAACCAGTTTCACAGCGCGGGCTGCGTCGTGCGCCAGTCCGACCTGCTGACGGTGCTGCCGCGCAGTTTCGTGCCGGCCACCGGTTTTGCGGACGAGCTCACCTGGCGCAAGTTGCCGTTCGAGATGCCTGGCATCGACGTGGCGCTGCTGTGGCATCGGCGCCACCATCGCGACGCGGCGCAACGCTGGCTGCGCGACCGCTTGCGGCAAGCCGCGGTCGAGATGGCGCGCTCGTCCGCGCCGGCGAATGCCGCGCGGCTGACGGATCGAGGCGACCCGGTCCCGCAGCCCTGACATCGACCGCGGCCGTTGCGGCCGTCGTGCCCTGACCGCCGGCCATCGCCCGCCGTCCCAGGGCCGGGTCAGGCGGTGCCGGTGCCGGCGATCGGTTTCGGGCCGGCCTGCGCCAGCCGGAACCAGGCCACGCCATCGGCGCCGATGCTGCACGCGGCTTCACCACGATGCACCAGATAGTTCAGGCAGGCCAGGCTTTCGCCGGTGGCCATGCCCAGCAGCGGCATGTCGGCCTCGCCGATGGGGCGGGCAAACAAGGCGGCGAAGATATCGATGGCGCGCCTGGGCGCGTGCAGCGTGCGCCGCAGCCGCTCCAGCGCACGCTGCTGGCCGCCGGCCAGGGCATCGATGCGTGCATGCAGGCCGCGGAAAGCTTCGTTGTGCGCTGGCAGCACGAGCACGTCGTCGGGCACCTCGCGCCGGATCCGGGCCAGCGACTCCAGCCAGCCGCGCATGGGGTCGGCGTCGGGTTCGGTGGGGTAGACCGAGACATTGGACGAGATGCGCGGCAGCACCTGGTCGCCCGAAATCAGCAGCTTCAGCGCCGGGCAGTACAGGCAGGCATGCGCCGGTGAATGGCCGGTGCCGACGATGACGCGCCAGACATGGCGGCCGATGACCAGTTCGTCGCCGTCGTCCAGCCGCCTGAAGCTGTCGGGCAGCGGGTGGATGTGCTTGCCGAAATTGCCGAAGCGCGCCGTGTAGGCCTCGATGGCAGCCGGCCCCCAGCCGGCGCGGCGGTAGAAGTCGATGGCATCGGGCGGCGCCTCGCGACCGGTGTCGGACACCATGGCGCGGCAGCTCAGGTATTCCAGCGCCGTCATCCACAGCCGCACGCCGAACTTGCGTGTCAGCCAGCCGGCCATGCCCACGTGGTCGGGGTGCATGTGGGTGACGATCACGCGTGACAGCGGGCGCTGGTCCGGCGCATTCGCGAACAGCTCGCGCCAGACCAGCGCGGTCTCCTCGGTGCGCACGCCGGTGTCCACCAGCGCCCAGCCGTCGCCGTCGTCCAGCGCCCAGAGGTTGATGTGGTTCAGGGCGTAGGGCAGCGGCATGCGGATCCAGTGCACGCCGGGCGCCACCTCGGTGGTCTGCCCACGCGCCGGCGGCCCCGCGAAGGGGTAGACGAGCTTGGCCTTGGCGCTCGGTTCAGGGTCTGGCCGGCGGTCCATGCATTTTTTCTCCGTCGCCTGTGCAGACCCAAGTGTGGCACCGGTCGGCCAGACGTTGCGGTCGCCAAGGGCGGCGCGGCCGGGCTATGGGGACCATTGGCAAAGGCAACCGTCGATGTCGTGCCGTGCTGGATAGACTCTGCTCAAGCGCAGCGCCTTGTCATGGGCCGCACCGCAGCGGCAAAGGCGGCGACCTGTGCCGGGGTTGCCGGAGTCGGGCCAGCGTGTCCGCGGGGGTTCCTCAACCAAACCATGAACGGAGGTGAATATGGACTCTATGGACTCAAAGCAGCAAAGCATGGCCGGCCGGTGCCCGGTGATGCACGGCGCGAATACGGCGGCCGGCCAGTCGAACATGGACTGGTGGCCGAAGGCGCTGAACCTGGACATCCTGCACCAGCACGACACGAAGACCGACCCCATGGGCGCGGCATTCGACTACCGCAAGGAAGTCCGGACACTCGACGTGGCCGCGCTGAAAAAGGACCTGACGGCGCTGATGACCGACGGCCAGGACTGGTGGCCCGCAGACTGGGGCCACTACGGCGGCCTGATGATCCGCATGGCCTGGCACGCCGCAGGCTCCTACCGCATCGCCGACGGCCGCGGCGGCGGCGGCACCGGCAACCAGCGCTTCGCGCCGATCAATTCCTGGCCCGACAACGCCAACCTGGACAAGGCGCGCCGGCTGCTGTGGCCGATGAAGAAAAAGTACGGCAACAAGCTCAGCTGGGCCGACCTCATCCTCCTGGCCGGCAACGTGGCCTATGAATCGATGGGCCTGAAGACCTACGGCTTCGCCTTCGGCCGCGTCGACATCTGGCACCCCGAGAAGGACACCTACTGGGGTTCGGAAAAGGAATGGCTGGGCGCCAGCCGCTACGAAGGCGAGAACCGCGAGTCGCTGGAGAACCCGCTGGCCGCCGTGCAGATGGGCCTGATCTACGTGAACCCGGAGGGTGTGAACGGCCAGCCCGACCCGCTGAAGACCGCCCACGACGTGCGCGTGACCTTTGCGCGCATGGCCATGAACGACGAGGAGACCTGCGCACTCACCGCCGGCGGCCACACGGTGGGCAAGTGCCACGGCAACGGCGACGCCAGGCGGCTGGGCCCGGCGCCCGAGGGAGCCGAAATCGAGGACCAGGGTCTGGGCTGGCTGAACAAGACCAGTCGCGGCATCGGCCGCGACGCGGTGACCAGCGGCCTGGAAGGCGCCTGGACCACGCACCCCACGCGCTGGGACAACGGCTATTTCGACATGCTGCTCAACCACGAATGGGAGCTGAAGAAGAGCCCCGCCGGTGCCTGGCAGTGGGAGCCGGTGGCCATCGAGGAAGAAGACAGGCCGGTCGACGTGGAAGACGCCAAGATCCGCCACAACCCCATCATGACCGACGCCGACATGGCCATGAAAATGGACCCGGCGTACCGCAGGATCTCGGAGCGTTTCCATCAGGATCCGGCCTATTTCTCGGAAGTCTTCGCGCGCGCCTGGTTCAAGTTGACGCACCGCGACATGGGCCCGAAGGCGCGCTACATCGGCCCCGAGGTACCGCAGGAAGACCTGATCTGGCAGGACCCCGTGCCCGCCGGCCGCACCGGCTACGACGTGGCTGCGGTCAAGGCGAAGATCGCCGCCAGCGGCCTGAGCGTCGCCGAAATGGTCAGCACGGCCTGGGACAGCGCCCGCACCTTCCGCGCCTCGGACATGCGCGGCGGCGCCAATGGCGCGCGCATCCGGCTGGCGCCGCAGAAGGACTGGGAAGGCAACGAGCCGGCGCGGCTGGCCAGGGTTCTGCGCGTCTTCGAAGGCATCGCCGCCGGGTCAGGCGCCAGCGTGGCCGACGTCATCGTGCTGGCCGGCAACCTGGGTGTGGAGCAGGCGGCCCAGGCGGCCGGCTTCGACATCGGCGTGCCCTTCGCGCCGGGGCGCGGCGACGCCACCCAGGACGTGACCGACGCGGAATCGTTCGCGGTGCTGGAGCCCGTGCATGACGCCTACCGCAACTGGCTGAAGAAGGACTACGCCGTCAGCGCCGAGGAACTGATGCTCGACCGCACGCAGCTGATGGGCCTGACCGCTCCCGAGATGACGGCGCTGGTGGGCGGCATGCGCGTGCTGGGCACCAACCACGGCGGCACGAGGCATGGCGTCTTCACGAGCCGCGAAGGTGTGCTGACGAACGATTTCTTCGTCAATCTCACGGACCTGGCCAATGTCTGGGTGCCCACGGGCGTGAACCTGTATGCAGTGCGCGAGCGCAAGACCGGCCGGCTGAAGTGGACCGCCACGCGGGTGGACCTGATCTTCGGGTCCAACTCGGTGCTGCGCGCCTATGCCGAGGTCTATGCGCAGGACGACAACCGCGAGAAATTCGTGCGCGATTTCGTGGCGGCCTGGACGAAGGTGATGAACGCCGACCGCTTCGACCTGGCCTGACGCGCAGCCTGAAGGCCGGCCGGGCGCTGCCGGTGCGCCCGGCGCGGCCAGCCGGTCAGTCGCCCAGCACCGCCGCCATCGCCACGGCGGTGCGTTCCACGTTGCCGCTATTGAGCCCGGCCACGCAGATGCGCCCGGAGCGCACCAGGTAGACGCCGAACTCCTCGCGCAGCCGGTCCACCTGCGCGGCGCTCAGGCCCGTGTAGCTGAACATGCCGCGCTGGCTGAGGAAATAACCGAAGTCGCGCCCCGGTCGCTTGGCCTGCAGCACCGCGTGCAGGCTGCGCCGCATGGCCTGGATGCGGTTGCGCATGGCGGCCACGTCGGCCTCCCAGGCCGCGCGCAGCGCGGGCTCGCCGAGCACGCGGCTGACGATGCCTGCGGCGTGGATCGGCGGGCTGGAATAGTTGCGCCGCACCGTGGCCTTGAGCTGACCGAGCACGAGTTCGGCCTCGGCCGCGCTGGCGCAGACCACGCTCAGCGCCCCGGCGCGCTCGCCGTAGATGCTCATGCTCTTGGAAAACGAATTGGCGACGAAGAAGCTGAGGCCCGCCGACGCCAGCGCGCGCACCGCGAAGGCATCTTCCTCGATGCCGTCGCCATAGCCCTGGTAGGCCAGGTCCAGGAAGGGCAGCAGTTCACCTTCGCGCAGCACCGGGATCAGCGCCTCCCACTGCGCGCGCGTCAGGTCGACCCCGGTGGGGTTGTGGCAGCAGGCATGCAGCAGCACCAGGCTCATCGCCGGCAGGCCGCGCAGCGTTTCCAGCAGGGCATCGAATTTCAGGCCACCGGTGCCGGCGTCGTAGTACGGATAGGTGCGCACGGCCACGCCGGCGCCTTCGAACATGGCGCGGTGGTTGTCCCAGGTCGGGTCGCTGACCCACACCTCGCTGGCCGGCAGCCAGCGCTTGATGAAGTCGGCGCCGACCTTCAGGCCGCCGCTGGACCCCACCGTCTGCAGCGTGGCCACGCGGCCGCTGGCCAGCACTTCGTGGCCGGCGCCGAACAGCAGTCGTTGCACGGCCGAGCGCGCCGCCGCCGCGCCTTCGATGGGCAGGTAGGACTTGGGTGCGCTCTCGGCCAGCATGGCTTGCTCGGCCCGGCGCACGCAGTCGAGCACCGGCGTGCGCCCGGCGTCGTCGAAATAGATGCCGATCGAGAGGTTGACCTTGTCGGCGCGCGGGTCCTGCTGGAAGGCCTCGTTCAGGCTCAGGATGGGGTCGCCGGCATAGGGGTCGAGGTGGCCGAACACCATGGGGGAGCCCGTCACGCCGCCAGCGCCTTCTCGATGTCCTTGCGCAGCGATTCCGGTGCGTCGTTGGGCGCGAAGCGCTTGATCACCTTGCCGTCGCGGCCGACCAGGAATTTGGTGAAGTTCCACTTGATGGCCTCGCTGCCCAGCAGCCCCGGTGCCTGCGCCTTGAGCCACTGCCACAGCGGATGCGCGTTCATGCCGTTGACCTGGGTCTTGGCCATCATCGGGAAGCTCACGCCGTAGTTGAGCTGGCAGAAGGAAGCGATCTCCTCGTTGCTGCCCGGGTCCTGGCCGGCGAATTCGTTGCTCGGAAAGCCCACGATCGACAGGCCACGGTCGCCGTAGTCTTGCCACAGCTTTTCCAGGCCGGCGAACTGGGGCGTGAAGCCGCAGGCGCTGGCGGTGTTGACGATGAGCAGCACCTTGCCGCGCTGGCTGGACAACTGCGCCGGTTGGCCGGTGATCGACACGGCTTCGAAGTCGTAGATGCTGGCTGTGGCCATGGAGGGTGCTCCTGTGTTGATGCCTGATGGCCCGATGCCTTCGGCGCCACTTTCAATGTTAGCGCCGCGTTGACAGGCCAGCGGCTGCACCGCACCATCGGGTGCAAGATGCCCAAGACCTACCGCGTCGCCCTGCTGGGCTTCAGCCTCTTCGAACGCAGCACGCTGGCCACGTATTTCCGGCTCGCCACGCAGCGCCATCCCTGCTTCGAGCTGGTGTCCGCCCGGGACGGCAGCGACTTCATCCTGGCCGACGCCGACGATGCCGCCTCGGTGCAACTGGTGCGGGCCACAGAACGTCTGGGCCAAACCGTCTTCGTCGGCAGCCAGGCGCCGGATGGTGCGGTGGCCTGGATGATGCGCCCGATCGACCCGCTGCAAGTGATGCGCGAGCTCGAAGCCATGCTGCTGCCGCGCGACGGCGGCGCCGAGCCGGCGGCCGCGAAGACGTCGGCTGCGAAGACGTCAGCCGCGCGGCCCGCTCCCGCGGAGCAGCGACCGGGCCCGCCGCCGGGGCCGGCGGCCCTGCTGGTGGACGACAGCGCGCTGGCCCTGCGTTTCCTGGCTTCGCGCCTGCAGCCCTGGGGCCTGGCGGTGGAGTGCGTTTCCACCAGCGGCAAGGCGGTGGAACGGCTGGCGCAGCGCAACTACGAATTCGTCTTCATCGACGTCGAACTCGGCGCCGAGAGCGAACTCGACGGCCTGGTGCTGTGCCAGCACATCAAGCGCCACCACCCGCTGGCCGGGTCGTTGCTGGTCATGGTGTCGGCCCACCACAGCGAACTCGACCGCGTACGCGGCACTCTGGCCGGCTGCGACGCGTACCTGGGCAAGCCGCTGCAGGCGGCTGAGCTGGAACGGCTCTTGCAGCGCCACGGGCTGAAGCCGCCGCCCGCGCCACCTGCGCCGCCCGCCGTGCCTGCGGGCAGCGCAGCGGCCGCCGCCGCCAACCCCGACTGACGCCGCCCGGCGCCGCTTCAGCCGCGTGCCGAAAGCACGGTGGCGCCCACGATCAGCGCCCCGCCCAGCAGCAGCGTCGGCGTCAACGTGCCGGCACCCAGCAGGGCCGCCGAGATCGAGGCGAACAAGACCTCCGACACCATGATCACCGCCGTCACGTTGGCCGGCAGGCGCGCCGCGCCGTATTGCAGCGCCAGGTTGCCGCCCAGGAAGGCCACCGCCAGCGCCAGGCTGCCGGCCAGCCAGGTCCAGGCCGGCAGTGGCAGCCCCGGCACCTGACCCCGCAGCGCCAGCGTGACGGCCACCGCGCCGGCCACCACCGCACCGCCCAGGAACATGGCCAGCGCCCGCGCCGCCTCGGGCCGGTGGGCTTCGCGGCGCAGCATCACGTTGTTCAGCGCGAAGCTGAAACCCCCCACCACGGCCAGCCACTCTGCCAGCGTATGCGGTGCCGGCCAGCCGCCGCCTTCGGGTTGCAGCACGATGGCCGCGCCGGCCAGCGCCAGCACCACGCGCAGCCCGGCGCGGGCGGTCAGCGGTTCGTGCAGCAGCAGCCTTGCCAGCAGCACCGCCCACAGCGGCATCAGGTAGAACAGCAGCACCACGCGCACCACGTCGCCGATGGTCACCGCCCAGTTGAAGGTGGCGTTGGTGGTGCCGGCGGCCAGCACCAGCACCCACAGCGCTGGCGTGCGCAGCAACTGGCCCCAGGCGGCGCGGCGCCACAGCGTGATGACCACCACCGCCAGCGCGAAGATCAGCACCGTGGCCCACAAGGGGTGCAGGCCGAGCGCCTGCAACTGGCGCAGCGGCCACCACGAAAGGCCCCAGACGAAGGCGTTGGCGAGCAAGGCCAGCGCCGGCAGCCAGCCGCCGCCGGCGCGGCCTGGGCCGCCGCCGTCAATGGCCATCGCTGCGCGCGATCGCCAGCAGGCGGTCGACCTCGGCGCCGTGCAGGCGCAGGTTGTGCGCGTGCCAGCGCCGGATCAACTCCATGATGCCGGCCACGACCAGGCCGAACAAGGTGATGGCGCTGAAGGCCGAAAGGCCGAATTTCGTCATGCCGGCGTAGAACGCGCCCAGACCCAGGATGCAGGCCTGTTCGTTGAAGTTCTGCACTGCGATGGAGCGCCCGGCACCCATCAGGTTGTGGCCGCGGTGCTGCAGCAGCGCATTCATGGGCACCACCAGAAAGCCGCCCAGCCCGCCCAGCAGCACGAGGAAGGGTGCGGCCACCCAGACGTTGTCGATGAAGTTCATGGCGATCACCAGCAGCCCCATGCCGATGCCCATGGGAATGACTGCCGTGGCACGGTCCAGCCGCATCAGCGTCGACGCCAGCACGGCGCCCACCGCGGTGCCGATGGCTACCACGCCCACCAGGCTGGAGGCCTGCGTGGTGCTGTAACCCAGGGCTGCGGCGGCCCAGGCCAGCACGATGTAGCGCAGGTTGCCGGCCACGCCCCAGAACAGTGTCGTGGTGGCCAGCGAGATCTGGCCCAGCTTGTCGTTCCACAGCCGCGCATTGCAGTGCGAGAACTCGCGCACCAGCAGCCACAGGTTGCCGGTCATGTGCTGCAGCGGCGCTTCGGTGCGCGGGATGGACAGGTTGAACCCGGCGGCCAGCATGTAGATGAAGACGATGGCCGAAATGGCGGCCTCGGGCGGCGTGGCGAGCCCCAGGTCGACGAACGGCAGGTCCAGCGCCAGCAGCAGCGGCGCCAGGTGCGGTCCCACGAGCTGCCCGCCGAGCAGCACGCCCAGGATGATGGAGCCGATGGTCAGGCCCTCGATCCAGCCGTTGGCCTTGACCAGTTGCGATGGCGGCAGCAACTCGGTGAGGATGCCGTATTTGGCCGGCGAATAGGCCGCCGCACCCAGCCCCACCACGGCATAGGCCAGCAGCGGGTGGCTGCCGAACAGCATCATCAGGCAGCCCGCCACCTTGATGCTGTTGCTGACGAACATGACGCGGCCCTTGGGCAGTGCGTCGGCGAAGGCGCCCACGAAGGGGGCCAGCACGACGTAGAACAGCGCGAACATCGGCACCAGGGCGGCGCGCTGCCATTCGGGGGCGCCAGCGGTCCGCAGCAACTCGACCGCGGCAACGAACAGCGCGTTGTCGGCCAGCGAGCTGAAGAACTGCGCCGACATGATGGTCGAGAAGCCTTTTTTCATCGCGTCGAACGCCGACACGCGCCGTGCGCGGCGCGGGTGTCTTGTCTCCATCTTCTCGGGGCCGGCGGGTTATAGCACGCACCCCGTGACTGTCAGAATCCGGTGGCCCTGCAGGAAGAACCGTGATGCCACGCCCCATCGAAGCCCTGGTCCACACCGCCGCGCTGGCCGCCAACCTGGCGCGCGCCCGCGCCGCCGCGCCCGATGCCCGTGTGTGGGCGGTGGTCAAGGCCAATGCCTACGGACACGGCATCGAACGCGCATTCGTTGGCCTGCGCGGCGCCGACGGTTTTGCGCTGCTCGACCTGGCCGAGGCTGCAGCGCTGCGCGCGCTGGGCTGGCGCGGCCCGGTGCTGCTGCTGGAAGGCTGCTTCGAGCCGCGCGACCTGGAACTGTGCTCGCGACTGAACCTGTGGCACGTGGTGCACTGCGCCGAGCAGATCGACTGGCTCGGCCGCCACAAGACGCAGCAGCCGCACCGCGTCTTCCTGAAGTTGAACAGCGGCATGAACCGGCTCGGCTTCGCGCCCGAAGCCTTCCGCGCCGCCTGGGCGCGGCTGAATGCGCTGCCGCAGGTCGACGAGATCTCGCTCATGACGCACTTCTCCGACGCCGACGGCGTGCGCGGCGTGGCGCATCAGGTGGCGGCCTTCGACGCCGCCACGCGCGACCTGCCCGGCGAGCGCAGCCTGTCCAACAGCGCCGCCGTGCTGCGCCATGGCCCGGCCAACGACTGGGTGCGTGCCGGCATCCTGTGCTACGGCAGCGCGCCCGACTTCCCGGTGCACGACATCGTCCACTGGGGCCTGCAGCCGACGATGACGCTGCGCTCCCGGCTCATCGCTGTGCAGCAACTGCAGCCGGGCGACACGGTGGGTTATGGCAGCAGCTACACGGCCAGCGCGCCGCAGCGCGTGGGCATCGTCGCCTGCGGTTATGCCGACGGCTACCCGCGCCACTGCGTCACCGGCACGCCGGTGCTGGTGGGTGGTGTGCGCACCGCCACCGTGGGTCGCGTGTCGATGGACATGCTGGCGGTGGACCTGACGCCGGTACCGCAAGCAGGCATGGGCAGTGAGGTCACGCTGTGGGGCCGCGGCCCGGGCAGCACGCTGCTGCCCGTCGACGAGGTGGCGCGGGCGGCGGGTACCATCGGCTACGAACTCATGTGTGCACTGGCGCCGCGCGTGCCGGTGAGCGCAACGGACTGAACCGGGTCACCATTCCAGAGAGAACACCATGGGCATCATCGGCACCATCCTCGTCGGCTTCATCGTTGGCGCCCTCGCCCGCTTCGTGCTCCCCGGCGAGCAGAAGATGGGCTGGATCCTGACCATCCTGCTGGGCATCGGCGGCTCGCTGCTGGCCGGCTTCATCGGCCAGGCACTGGGCTGGTACACCGCCGGCCAGGGCGCAGGCTGGATCGCCTCGGTGCTGGGCGCCGTGGTGCTGCTGGTGGTGGTGGGCAAGCTCAGGAAGTAGCCGCGCGAGGGCGCGCGCCATGCACCGCATCGGCCCGCGCGTGCAGCCGGCCGAGGTGGAGATCACCGCCATCCGCGCCCAGGGCGCGGGCGGGCAGAATGTCAACAAGGTCAGCAACGCCGTGCACCTGCGCTACGACGTAGTGGCATCGTCGCTGCCCGCAGAGGTGAAGCTGCGGCTGCTGGCGCTGCCCGACAGCCGCGTCAGCGCCGACGGCGTGGTGGTCATCAAGGCCCAGGAACACCGCAGCCTGGAGATGAACCGCGCCGACGCGCTGGCGCGCCTGCAGGCCCTGGTGGACCGCGCCGCGCATGTGCCGCGTGTGCGGCGGGCCACGAAACCCACCCACGGGTCCAAGCTGCGACGGCTGGAAGGCAAGGCCGTGCGTGCGCAGGTGAAGGCCGGGCGCGGCAGGGTGCGGGGCGAGTAGTTCGGGCTCGGATAATCGGCCCACCATGGCACGCATACCCCCTTTCCACTTCGTCAACCTGTACGTCGAGCCACCGCGCCGGCCCGGCGAAGTGCGCCGGCCGGCGTCGAAGCCGAAGGTGCGCCAACCGCCCGCGCCGGTTCCAGAGCCCACGCCGGCCGACCTGGAAGCCGTTTACGACGCCCTGTGCCTGGCCGGTTCGCCGCGCAGCAAGACCTTTGTCATGCACCTGCTGCGCGGCCTGGGCCACCGCACGCCGCGCGGTGCGCGGCTTTCGCTGCCCGAACTGACGCTGGCGCTGGGCGCCCTGCACGGCGCCGGCCGCATCACGCTGGACGAGGGCCAGGGCTATGCGGCCACCGATGCCGCCGCGCGCCAGCGGCGCGATGCGTTGCTCGCCGGCGAAGCGGCGCGGACCTATGCGCCGCTGTGGCTGTGGGCGCATGCCGGTGCCTATGGCGAGCCGGCGGACTGGCCCGGCTCGGCCTTTGTCGGTGATCGTGCGCAGGCGGTGGCCTGGCTGCGGCTGCTGGTGTATGGCGGCGGGCTCGACAGCGAAGGCTTCAATCGCGCGCTGGCACGCGTGAGCGGCGTACTCGGCGCCGACAGCGTGGCGCAGGCCATGTGCGACCCGTTTTCGCCGGTGCTCTTCGAGCGCATCGACGTGCCGCTGCGCGCGGGCTTGCTGGCCCTGCTGGACAAGGCGCTGGGCCCCGGCGCCAAGGTCTGCCAGCCGCTGCTGCAGTGGGTGGACGAGCGGATGCTGCAGGCGCCACAGGAACTGCCGCCGGCGCAGCGCCTGAAATATGCCGAACGGCGCCTGCACCGCGGCGACTTCGCCGGCGTGGACGCCGCGCTGGCCGGTCTGCAGGGCCCGGAGCTGCCGCTCTTCGACGCCGGCCGCCTGGTGCTGCGCGGCCAGTGGTCCGAGGCCAGCGCCGCCTATGCCGAGACGCACAAGGCCTTGCACAAGGCGCTGGGCCGCCGTCGCGCCCTGGCGCCCTACGGCCTGCTGTGGCCTTACCCGCTGGCGCTGATCGCCCAGCCCACGGCCGCCACCTGGACACTGGCGCGCAAGTTCTGCATCGCCGAGTCGGGCTCGCGCACACCCAGGCCCTACGACGGCTGGGGCCTGTGGGCGCATGCCATCGGCGTGCGGCTGGGCGACGACGCGCTGGAGCCCGAGGCCTTTGTCTACCGCGAAAGCGCCTGGCACGCACGCACCCACGCCGAGACCCTGGCGCTGCGGCTGCTGCTGGCGGCCTGGCTCGGCCACCGGCCCGGTGGCTGGACCGTGGCTGCGCTGGCCAGCGTGCTGGCGGCGCTGGAGGAGGGCGGCCAGTGGCTGCTGGCCGACCTGGCCCGCCAGGCCGCCGAGCGACTGGACCTGGCCGCCGCACCGCCAGCCCGCTCGCCGGTGGCACCGCCGTGCTTTTACGGCAGCCCGCGCGAAAGCTGGCGCGACGCGCTGGCGGCCATCACCGCACTGGGCGAAACCCGCGGCAGCGCAGGCGCGGTTGCGGTGCCCACGCTGCAGTGGCGCATCACGCTGGCCAAAGACGGCAGCGTGGAGGATGTCGAACCCTGGGAATTGCCGGCCGGCGCGCGCGGCAAGGCCAAGCCGGTGCCGCTGTCGCGCCTGAAGAAGGACACGCGGCTGGACCCGCGCGACGCCGCGGTGGCGCGCACCATCGAGCCCTTGCCCTATGGGCGCCAGATGATGGACATCGACGCCGATGCCGCGGCGCTGGCGCTGGTCAACCACCCCTGCGTGGTGTTCGACGATGCACCGGCCGAGACCGTCGAACTGCGCGAAGGGCTGCCCGAACTGGAGGTACTGCGCCGCCGCGGCAGCGGAGAGGGCAGTGCCGAGCACTTCGTCTTTCGCCTGCTCGACCCGGTGGGCGGTGCGGACGCGGCGCGCGGCGGGCGCGGTGCCGGTGCGAGTGCCACTGCGAGTGCCGTGCGCATCGTGCGCGAAGGCGGCGGCCGCGCCAAGCTGATCCGCATCACGCCGGCGCAGCGCCGCGTGGCCGAACTGGTGTCGCAGGAATGGCAGGTGCCGGTGGACGCCAAGCAAGAACTCGAGGCCGCGCTGAAGGTGCTGGGCGGCCACTTCCAGCTGCACAGCGACGCCGCGGCCGGCCAGAGCGTGCCCTGCGAAAGCCGCCTGCGCGCCCAGCTCACGCCCGACGGTGGCGCGCTGCGGCTGCGCCTGGTGGTGCGGCCCTTCGGTGACTTCGGCCCGCTGCTCACGCCCGGTGTCGGCCGCGCGCGGCTGCTCACGCTGCACGAAGGACTGCAACTGTCCACCGAGCGTGCGCTGCCGGCCGAGGCGGCGCATCTGGCCGCGGTGCTGGACGCATTGCCCTGGCTCGGTGAGGCCGAGCACGGCGACGCGAGCTGGTTCCTCGACGACCCCGAGGACGCGCTGCGCGCCGTCGAGCAACTGCCCGCGCTGCCCGCCGTGGCCAGCCTGGACTGGCCGCGCGGCAAGGCGGTGCAGGTGCGCGCCGCGGCGCCGAATGCGCTGAAGATCCGGGTCGCGAGCTCACGCGACTGGTTTGCCGTGGACGGCGAACTGCAGCTCGACGAACAGCGCGTGCTCGGCCTGCGCCAGTTGCTGGCCCTGGTGCGAGAAGCGCGCGGCAGCCGCTTCGTGGCGCTGGGCGAAGGTGAATACCTGGCGCTCACCGAGAGGCTGCGCCGCCAGCTGGCCGACCTGGATGCCGTCGGCCAGACCGACAAGCATGGCCTCAAGCTGCCCGGTGCCGCCGCCGGCTTCCTGGCCGAAACGCTGGACGAAAGCGCGCTGGTCGGCGACAAGCCCTGGGCACGTCGCATCGCTGCGCTGAACGAAGCGGCCGCGCTGAATCCCGAGCCGCCGGCGGCGCTGCAGGCGCAGCTGCGCAGCTACCAGCTGGAAGGCTATGCCTGGATGGCGCGGCTGGCGCATGCCGGCCTGGGCGCGGTGCTGGCCGACGATATGGGCCTGGGCAAGACGGTGCAGACGCTGGCGCTGCTGCTGGCCCGCGCCGGTGAAGGCCCGGCGCTGGTGGTGGCGCCGACCTCGGTGTGCGGCAACTGGGTCGCCGAGACGCAGCGCTTTGCGCCCGCACTGCGCGTGCTGGACTATGGCCAGGGCGAACGCGGCACCCTGCTGCAGCAGGCCGGGCCCTTCGATCTGGTGGTGGCGTCCTACGCGCTGGTGCAGGGCGACGCCGCGGCGTTTGCCGCGCGCCGCTGGAACACCCTGGTGCTGGACGAGGCGCAGGCGCTGAAGAATGCCGCCACCAAGCGCGCACAGGCGGTGGCCACGCTGGAGGCGGGCTTCCGCCTGGCGCTCACCGGCACGCCGGTGGAAAACCGGCTGGCCGACTTGTGGTCGATCATGAACCTGCTCAACCCCGGGTTGCTGGGCAGCGCGGCGCAGTTCCAGCAGCGCTTTGGCGCCGCCATCGAGCGCCACCGCGACGACGGTGCGCGCGAGCGGCTGAAGCGGCTGATGGCGCCTTTCCTGTTGCGCCGCACCAAGGCCCAGGTGCTGACCGACCTGCCGCCGCGCACCGAGATCGTCCACCGCGTGGAGCCCGGCGCCGAGGAACGCGCCTTCCTGGAAGCCATGCGGCGCGACGCGGTACAGAGCATCGCCATGGTGGCTGCCGAGGCTGCGCCGGGGCAGGCCGCTTTCCAAATGCTGGCGGAACTGACGCGCTTGCGCCGCGCCGCTTGCGACCCGCGACTGGTGGCGCCCGAACTCGGCCGCATCGGCGCCAAGGTGCAGGAATTCGAGCGGCTGGCGCTGGAACTCGTGGCCGGCCGCCACAAGGCGCTGGTCTTCAGCCAGTTCACCGACTTCCTGAAACTGCTGGCCGAGCGGCTGCAAGCCGCCGGCATCGAATACCAGTATCTGGACGGCAGCACGCCGGCGGCCGAGCGCACGCGGCGCGTCAACGCCTTCCAGCAGGGCCAGGGCGAGCTGTTCCTGATCAGCCTGAAGGCCGGCGGCTTCGGCCTCAACCTCACCGCCGCCGACTATGTGCTGATCGTCGACCCGTGGTGGAACCCGGCCGCCGAAGACCAGGCGCTGGGCCGCGCGCACCGCATCGGCCAGTTGCGGCCGGTGACGGTGTACCGGCTCGTCACTGCGGGTTCGATCGAGGAGCGCATCGTGGAGATGCACCGCGACAAGCGCGCGCTGGCCGACGGGCTGCTGGAAGGGCAGGACCAGGGGCGGCCGATCGGGGCCGACGAGTTGCGGGAGCTGCTGGCGCCGGTGGGAGCGTCGGGGGTGTGAGCAACACGCGGGAGGCAGGCGCAGCCGTAGCAGCTGCCGGCGGCCAGTACGATCGACGCATGGGCAAGACCGTCTACACCTGCCGCGAATGCGGCGGCAGCAACGCCAAATGGCTGGGCAAGTGCCCGCACTGCGGCGCCTGGAATTCGCTCGACGAGACGGTGGCCGAACCTGCCGGCCCGCCGAAGAACCGCTTCCAGTCGCTGGCCAAGGGCCAGCCGGTGGCCACGCTGTCGGAGATCGACGCCGCCGAGGTGGCGCGCACGCCCACCGGCCAGGAGGAACTCGACCGCGTGCTTGGCGGCGGCATCGTCGAAGGCGCGGTGGTGCTGATCGGCGGCGACCCCGGCATTGGCAAGAGCACGTTGCTGCTGCAGGCGCTGGATGCGCTCTCGGGCCAGATGAAGGTGCTCTACGTCACCGGCGAGGAGAGCGCAGCCCAGGTGGCGCTGCGCGCGCGCCGGCTGGGGCTCTCCGGCCAGAAGGTGCGCGTGCTGGCCGAGATCCAGCTGGAAAAGATCGTCGCCACCCTGGAAGCCGAGGCGCCGGCCTTCTGCGTCATCGACTCGATCCAGACGGTCTATTCAGACCAGCTCACGTCGGCACCGGGGTCGGTGTCGCAGGTGCGCGAGTGTGCGGCGCAGCTCACGCGCGTGGCCAAGACCAGCGGCGTGGCCATGGTCTTCGTCGGCCATGTCACCAAGGAAGGTGCGCTGGCCGGGCCGCGCGTGCTGGAGCACATGGTCGACACGGTGCTCTATTTCGAGGGCGACACGCACAGCAGCTTCCGCCTGGTGCGCGCCATCAAGAACCGCTTCGGCGCCGTCAACGAGATCGGCGTCTTCGCCATGACCGAGCGCGGGCTGAAGGGGGTGAGCAACCCGAGCGCGATCTTCCTGTCCACCCACGGCGAGCCGGTGCCCGGCAGCTGCGTGCTGGTGACGCTGGAAGGCACGCGGCCGCTGCTGGTGGAGGTGCAGGCCCTGGTGGACAGCGGCGGCCCGAGCCCGCGCCGCCTGAGCGTGGGCCTGGACCGCGACCGCTTGGCCATGCTGCTGGCGGTGCTGCACCGTCACGCAGGCGTCTCGTGCATGGACCAGGACGTGTTCGTCAACGCCGTGGGCGGCGTGCGCATCAGCGAGCCGGCCGCCGACCTGGCGGTACTGCTGGCCATCCAGGGCAGCCTGCGCGGGCGCGCGCTGCCGCGTGGTTTCATTGCCTTCGGCGAAGTGGGCCTTGCCGGCGAGGTACGGCCGGCACCGCGCGGCCAGGAGCGCTTGAAGGAGGCGGCCAAGCTCGGCTTCTCGGTGGCCGTGGTGCCCAAGGCCAATGCGCCGAAAAAGGCCATCGAGGGGCTCACCATCCACGCCGTGGAGCGCATCGAGCAGGCCATCGAGGTGGTGCGTGGCCTGACTTGATGGATCCTGGCTGGCCGCGGGCGGCGCGAATCGGCACCTTGTTATTGCTGCCCATTGCCCTTACCTCTTTCACTCGGCGGATCGCCGAACGAGGAGTGCCAACGATGTGGAAGCGCCTGTCGGTCCTGTGGTCGGTGATCCGCGGCGACGCGCGGCTGTTGTGGTTCGCGCTCAAGCATCCGCTGGCGCCGGGCTGGCTGAAGCCGGCGGTGGCGCTGATGGTGATCTACGTGCTGTCGCCGGTTGACCTGCTGCCCGAGACGATTCCGCTGCTGGGCGTCGTCGACGACCTGGTGTTGGTGCCGCTGGCCATCTCGTTCATCGCCAAGCGGCTGCCGGCCGCCCTGCGCGCCGATTTCCTGCGCCGCGCCGCCTGAAGGTGCGGCGTGCGGCTGGCCGTCGTCTCGGACATCCACGGCAACCTGCCGGCGCTGCAGGCCGTGCTGGCGGACATTCGGCGTGACCCTGTCGACCGGGTGGTGAACCTGGGCGACATCGTTTCCGGCCCGCTGTGGCCGCGCGAGACGGCGGCGCTGCTGCGCGAGCTGGCCTGGCCCACGATCCGCGGCAACCATGAGCGCCAGTTGCTGACGCTGCCGGCCGACCGCCTGGGCCCTGCCGACGCCTTCGCCCGGGCGCGGCTGGCCGAAGAAGACCTGCATTGGCTGGCCGCGCTGCCGGCCACGCTGGACCTGGGCGGCGGCGTCTGGTGCTGCCACGGCACGCCCGCCAGCGACCTGCAGTATTTTCTGGAAACCGTGACGCCGGACCTCGGCCGCCACGGTTCACCCGGCGTGCGCGCCGCCACGGCGGCCGAAGTGGCCGAACGCCGGGGCGCGGTCACCGCGCCGCTGGTGCTGTGTGGCCACACCCACATGCCGCGGGCCATGCACAGCGGCGGCACGCTGGTCGTCAATCCCGGCAGCGTGGGCCTGCCGGCTTTCGACGACGACCACCCGCACGCCCACCGCATGGAAACCGCCAGCCCGCACGCGCGCTGGGCGCGGGTCGAGCGCGTGGCGGCGGGCTGGCAGGTGCAGCAGCGGCTGACGGCCTACGACTGGGAGTCTGCAGCGCAGCGGGCCGAACACAACGGCCGCGGCGACTGGGCCGATGCCTTGCGCACGGGCCGTGTCGGGCGCACCGAAGCGGAAGTCTGCGCTTGAGCCGCGGCCGGGCCCCGCGCATGGGGCCGCCGGGCTATCGTGCCAGCCGCTCGCGCGCCAGCGACGCCAGCCCGTACATCAGCCGTCGCGTTTCGTTGCCCAGCCGGTAGGCGAACGCCGGCAGCCGCCGTGACCAGTGGAATTTGCGTGACGGCGCGCTGCTGTAGCCCATCGTCGAGGCAATGCGGTCGTCGTGGCCGCAGGGCGTGGGCGTGACCAGCCGCACCTTCAAGTGGAAGCGCCAGCCCTGGTCGAAGACATGGTCGTAGGGCAGTTGCATGGGCAGCAGGCCCTCGACATAGGCCTTTGCAGCACGACGGTTGACCAGGTAGGCGCTGGCGCCCGTGCAGCGGCTCAGCATCACGGCGAGTTGGTACCCCGGCGCCAACTGCAGCACCGGCTGCGGCGTACCCGAATGCACGGCCGAGAGCTTGACCATGTCCCAGCGCCCGGCGTGAAGCATCAGGCTGTGCAGCGCGGCCGGCAGGCTGTCGTGCAGCAGCACGTCGTCTTCGAGCACCAGCGCAAATTCGGCGCCACCGGCGAGGAACAGGCGCAACGCCTCCACGTGCGACAGATAACATCCCAGCTCGCCCTGCAGTGGCGCCATGCCGTGCTTGCGGCGATAGCCCGCGTCGTCCAGCGTGGCGCGCTGGTCGGCGGTCAAGGCCCGTGCATCCACCGCCGGCAGCCGCGTGAAGGGCAAGCCCAGGCGCTGCAGTTGCCCGCTGATGCGTGCCCACCGATCGGGCGCCCGATCCAGGTTGATCACCCATGTCTGCAACCGATCCATGGTCACGATTCTGCGCGAAGCCCGCCACCGGTTCGGCGCCATGACGGTCTGGTTTGGCTGGGCCCTGGCGGTGGCGGCCGTGGCCTTGGGCTATGCCGGCTACGGCTGGCCGGGCGTGCTGCTGGCGGTGGGCGTGGTGGTGTTTTGGCTGCTGCTGCAGTTCAGCCGTGGACTGCGGGCGCTGCGCTTGGCGTCCGAGCGGCCGGTCGGCACGGTGCCCAATGCGGTGATGCTGCACGCCCGCCTGCGCGCCGGCCTGCGCCTGCCGCAGGTGCTGGCGTTGACGCGCAGCCTGGGCACCCGCGTGGCCGAAGACCCCGAAACCTGGGCCTGGCGTGACGAAACCGGTGACGAGGTGCAGGTCGAACTGCGCCAGGGCCGCGTCACCGCATGGCGCCTGAAACGCGCCGCCGACCCCTAAAATCATCCTCTTTGACGCCCCGAGGAGCTTTCCCATGTCGATGTCCGACCGCGACGGCAAGATCTGGATGGACGGCCAGCTGGTCGAATGGCGCGAAGCCAAGATCCACGTCCTCAGCCACACGCTGCACTACGGCTGCGGCGCCTTCGAGGGCGTGCGTGCCTACAAGACGGCGCAGGGCACAGCCATCTTTCGCCTGCCCGAGCACACCGAGCGGCTGTTCAACAGCGCGAAGATTCTTCGGATGAAGATCCCCTTCACCCCATCGCAGGTGATGGAAGCGCAGCGCGAGGTGGTGCGCGTGAACCAACTCGAAAGCTGCTACCTGCGCCCGCTGGTCTGGATCGGCGACAAGAAGCTGGGCGTCAGCCCCAAGGGCAACACCATCCACCTGATGGTGGCCGCGTGGCCCTGGGGCGCCTACCTGGGTGAAGAGGGCCTGAAGCGCGGCATCCGCGTCAAGACCAGCAGCTACACGCGCCACCACGTCAACATCACCATGACGCAGGCCAAGGCGGTGAGCAACTACACCAACTCGATCCTGGCCAACATGGAAGCCACCGACGAGGGCTACGACGAAGCCCTGCTGCTGGATGCGTCGGGCTTCGTCAGCGAAGGCGCGGGCGAGAACCTGTTCATCATCAGGAAGGGCGTCGTCTACACGCCGGACCTTTCGGCCGGCGCGCTGAACGGCATCACGCGCGACACCATCTTTCACATCTGCTCGGACCTGGGCCTGAAGCTGGTGGAAAAGCGCATCACGCGCGACGAGGTCTATATCTGCGACGAGGCCTTCTTCACCGGCACCGCCGCCGAAGTGACACCGATCCGCGAGCTCGATCGCATCGAGCTCGGCGCCGGCAGCCGCGGCCCGATCACCGAAAAGATCCAGGCCGCCTTCTTCGACATCGTCAACGGCGGCAACCCGAAATATGCCGAATGGCTGACACGGGTTTGAACATGGACCAGCCCAAAGCCGTGGTCGAACTGGCCGCCACCGACCTCGTCGGCCCCGGCGTCGTCTTCTGTCCCAACCCGCGCATGGCGTTGTGGAGCAACCACCCCAAGGTGTTCATCGACGTGGCCACCACCGGCGAAGGCCGCTGCCCGTATTGCGGCACGGTCTACCGGCTGAAGGCGGGCGAAAAGCGGCACGCGGCGCACTGAAAGCCCGGGCCGCCCCGGGCGCCGACCGGTCGGCGCCTTGCGCGCCGGCACGCCCGATCAGGGCGCGCCGAAGCCGTAGCGGCTGAACACCGCGCGCGCCTGCGGCTGGTTGAGGAAGGCAATGAAGTCCCGCGCCAGCGCCTGCTGGCCGCTGGCGGCCACGACGGTGGCCGGGTAGCGGATCGGCGTCTGCACCGCCAGCGTCTGCACCACGCGCACGCGCCCACCGGCCACGGGCACGTCGGTGGCATAGACGAAGCCGGCGTCCACGTCGCCGCTGGCCACGGCATCGAGCACGGCACGCACGCTGTCGCCTGGGACGATCTTCTGCTGCAGCGCCGGCCACAGGCGCAGCGCATCGATGGCCTGCCTGGCATAACGCCCGGCCGGCACGGTGGCGGTGCGACCCATGGCGATGCGCCGGATCTCGGGCCGCGCCAGGTCCTGCAGCCGCTGCACCGTCGAACTGCGGTCGGTGGGCACGATCAGCACCAGCGCATTGGTGGCGAATTCGCGCTGCGCCTCGGCCAGCAACAGCCGGCGCTGGATGCCGCGCAGCAGCGTGTCGGCGTCGGCACTGGCTAAGACGTCGGCCGGCTTGCCGCTGGCGATTTCATTCAGCAGCGCGCCCGAGGCGCCGAACTGCAACTGCACGCCGACACCCGGGCGCGCCGTTTCGAAGGCCCGTGCCACCTCACCCAGGGCTTCGGTGAGGCTGGCGGCCGCGCTCACGTTCAGTGGCTGTGCCGTGGCGGGAGTCAGGCTGGCCAGGGCCAGCAGCAGGAAAAGGAAAATTTGCATCGTCGTTTCAGGGTGGGAGCATAAGCCGTGGTGGGCTTCCCGGTTGCAGGCCCCGGGCCGCCCAAAGCGTGTCGGTTGGCGGATCTCAGGCCGCTTGCAGCTGCGACCCACGAGCGGGCGGGCCGCGGCCCCGCCCGGACCTGCTA
This sequence comes from Rubrivivax sp., assembly GCA_034522875.1. Classification (GTDB taxonomy): domain Bacteria; phylum Pseudomonadota; class Gammaproteobacteria; order Burkholderiales; family Burkholderiaceae_C; genus Rubrivivax. The sequence continues at coordinate 94,085 of JAXHKY010000024.1, forward strand.
CTTCTTCCTGCCGAGGTTCGATGCCTGCTTCACGTATTCGGCTTCGGTGATGGAGCCGTCCTTGTCGACATCCCAGAAGCCGCAATTCTTCTCGGCAGTGCCCTTGTCCTTCCACATCGCCTGACATTCGGCGGCCGACAGCTGGCCGTCCTTGTTCGTGTCCGCCTGCGACAGGATCATCTGGTAAGCCTGCCTGATGTTCTGCTCCGGTGGCCCTGCTGCGAGAGCCTGGCAAGCCACGACCAGCGTCGCCAGCCCAGTGGCAAACGCCATGACAGTCTTCATCTTGATTCTCCTGAAGTGCTCGAGATGCAGGTCGAGCTTCAATTCAATCCGCCGCCGACGACCATGATCTTCACGACCGCTCGTTTGTCGCCCTGACGGGATATGAATACCGGCGCGCCCGGATTCAAGCCCTTCACGGTGCATGGCATGTGGTCGATTCGGGTTGCCGCCGTTGCCGGGGGGGAATCATCGCGGTCGAAATCCGAAAAAATCCTGAAAAACAAGACGCTCCTCATTGTGAAAGACCGAGGTTCGATCCGCGGGCGGCCCGCTCAGCGCAGCCAGCGTGCCGCGGCGTCCAGCAGCCCCTGACGCACCTGCTGCTGGCGCGCCGGGTCGGTGTCGCCACACGCCAGGCGGCACATCCAGTCGGTGGGCGACTCGAAGTCGCAGTGCGACGCGCCCGCGATCAGTTCGTCGCGCCACAACGCCGGCAGCACGGTGCCCCACGGCGCGGCCACGGCTTCGGCGTTGCAGCGCGATGGCGGTGCGCGCAGCAGCAGCGCCTCGGTACGCAGCCGGCCGGCCGCCGCCAGGCCCAGGCGCTCGTTCTCGCCGGACATCGTGCGGTCGAACGGATCCAGTCCGACGAAGCCGACCACGCCGGGCGTGTCTGCGGCCAGCAGGCTGGACAGCCCACCGGCGGAAAAGCCGACAAGCACGACCCTTTCCACCGGGGCGCCGAAGATCCTGCCGGCACGCAGCGCGCCCACCAGCGCGGCAAGAGCCCTCGCGTTGCAGCGGAAGTCGAAGGTGCAGGGCAGGTCCGGCGTCAGCGCCAGCACACCGGCATCGGCCAGCGCCTGCGCATGGCCAGCCAGCGTGCGCCGGCTGCGCGTGAAGCCATGCGAGAGGATGGCAGCCCCGCGCAGCCGGCCGGCGGCCGGGTACACGTCCAGCGTCACGCGCTGGCCGTCGAGGGCATGCACCTGCGTCTGCACAGGCGACGGCGCTGCAGGCGCGGCCGCTGCGGCCATCGCGACCATGGCCGCAGCTGCGCCCAGCAGCGCGGTGCAGACCTGGCTTGCATGGCGGATCAGCGTTTCCATTCACGCATTGTCGTCGGCCGCGTGTTGGTGGACGGCCCTTGCCCCAGCGCAACCGGGTTCGCGCACCTCGCCGCCAAACACCGGGTGGTTGAATGTCGGCGTCCGCCATGCTGGCGTCCGGCCGCTTCCGCTCGGGGGCTGCCGCACATTGGCGGCGGCGTCGCGTTGGCCAAGACGAATCGATGACAGCACATGAGCCGGACCGGCAAGTCACTCGCAAAGCTCAAGTCGGCCCTGCCGCCGTCGTCAAGAGGTATTCGCCGGACGCTTGCCAAGCAAGTCCTTCGATCGACTGCGAACCGGCCCTTCGTGACCGCCTCAGGCTTGACTAGAAGCTCAATAGCCGTCGCGCCGGCGTCCCTTTCCTCGCTCCGCGGTCAGCGCCTCCATCGCGGCCCACAGGCGGCGCTTCTCCTCGGGCGTGGGATTCGTGCCTGGCAGGACGTTTGTCAGGTGTGGCTCGCGATCGAGCCAGAAGCCACCCGTGACCTCGTCCGCCTCGGGTGCCGCGGCGAGCCAGGTGATCGTGTCCGCGCCTTCGTCCGCGTCGCGCAGAAGCGGCCTGGTCACCGCGTGGAAGGCCCGCAGCGAGGTCGCGACGCCGGGCGTGTCGGCCCAGCCAGGGTGCATGGCGTTGACGACGACACCATGTGGCGCGAGTCGCTCGGCCCACATCTCCGTCAGCGTGACGAGTGCCCGCTTGGCGCGCGCGTAGGCCACGCTGCCCCGGTAGGCCCCGTTCTCGTACTGCAGGTCGTCGAGCGCGAGGCCCGACGTGTACATGCCGCCCGACGAGACATTGATGATCCGCGCGGGAGCGCAAGCCTTCAGGCGTGGGATCAGCAGCTGGGTGAGCAGGAACGGCGCGAGCAGGTTGGTGGCGAGCGAAGTCTCGTTGCCCTCGGCGGTCATGGTGCGCTCGTTGAGCAGCACGCCGGCGTTGTTCACCAGCACGTGGATGTGGGGTTCGCTCTGGAGCAGGCGATGTGCGAGCTTGCGCACGTCGCGAAGTAGGCTCAGGTCGGCGAGCGCGACCCCGACGTTGTCGTTTCCACTTGCGGCAACGATCGCCTTGCGGCTCGCTTCGGCCTTCTCGCGGCTTCGCCCGACGATGACCACCCGTGCGCCGAGCGCGGCGATCTGGCGCGCAGCGGCTTCCCCGAGGCCGGACGTGGCGCCGGTGACGACCACGGTACGGCCGCGCATGGAGACCTCGAGCGGTGCCCAGGAGCGCCTTCGCCACGCATAGCCGAGCTTCGTGAAGCGCAGCATGCCGGGCAGGATCAGGCGGTCCTGCAACTCGTTGAGCAGGGTCGGTATCGGCCGGCGCGGCGCAGTCATGTGGACATAGGAAGTTGGACGCCCCCCTGCCGGGGCCGAAACACGGCCAGGACCGGTCTGGAGTGCCCTTGAGTGCCTCGATGTCGGCACGCCGAAGTCCCGATCGTGACACGCTTCCCGGCAAGCAAGCCGCTCAGGCGACTCGGACCGACCGCTCGTGACCGCGTCGGTCTTGACTTCCGCTGTTTCAACGATGGCGGATGACCGCGTCGGAGCGGCGCTGACGGCCTGTGCTCCGAAGCAGGCTGTGACGCGTGTCCGCGAAGGGCGAATTCAATGTGTCGTTCCGATCCACTGCCGACATGGCAATTGACCCAAGGCGAACGCCTGGGCTTCGTTTGCTCGGTATCCCGAGTGCCATTCAGTGAGCCTTCGCGGCAGCCGCAGGGCTGCTGCGAAGCCGCCCGGCCATGCGCAGCCCGTCGCGCGCGTTCAGGCCCATCAGCGTCAGGTTGGCCGCACCCGCGACCAGTTCGATGGCCTGCACCCCATAGAAGGCCGTGTCGAACGAGCCGGCCGCGGCCCACCGGTTGAGCACGATCGCGCACGGGACCAGCACCAGCAGCCCGTTGGCAGCGATGAACGGCATGCGCTTCCTCTTGGCGTCGACCAGCACGCCCTTGCGCGACCTGGCGAGGAACATGCCGCTGCCACCTGCAGCCGCCATCAACGGAACCATGATCCACAGGCCCGGCGTGACGATGAGCGATTTCAACTGGGCCACCGCGGCATGCGAGCCGAACAGCTCGGTGATGATGGTGGACAGGAAGAAAGTGGCGATGCACAGCGGGGCGAGAAGCCCCACGGCGAGATGGGCACGTTTGGGCATGACGACTTTCCCGGCAGGTGCGCGAATCAGGCTGCGCAGAGGTTGGGTACGGCGACCTTGGCGAAGAGGTGCGGCTGCGCGACCGCACTCGACGGGTAGGCGGCCAGCGCGCTCACGAAGTCCGGGTGCGTGAATGCGGCGCGGAAGCTGTCCACCGAGTCCCACACCGCGTAGTTCATGAACATGTGGCTGCCGCCGATGGCGCGGTGCAACTGCGTGGACAGGAAGCCCGGCTGCTGCTTCATCCAGTTGGCATCAGCCTCCCATGCGGACATCAGCACCGGGATGTCGGCCTCGGCCACCGTGAACAGGTTCACGAGGACGACCGGGTCGGCCTGGCTCTGCAGCTGCTGGTCGATGGGGCATGCGGGGTCGAGCGGGCGAAGGTTCAGCATGGCTTGTCTCCGTTGTGCGGTGAGTGCAGTCACTGTAGGAGCCGTACCCTGTCGCGCCTAGATCGAAGGCCGCGACACACTGTTTGGCGTTCGCCGACAATCGTGGGTCGCTCGACCGGAGTTGTCTGATGGACCGATTCGATGCCATGCGCGCGTTCGTGCAGGTGGTGGAAAGCGGCAGCTACACCAAGGCCGCCCTCCAGCTGAGCCTGCACAAGGCCACCGTCAGCCAGCAGATCCAGCAACTCGAAGACAAGCTAGGCACGCGGCTGCTCACGCGCACGACCCGCTCGGTCACGCCGACGGAAGAGGGCATGGCGTACTACGAGCATGCGTGCGCCATCCTGCAACAGGTGGACGAGGTGGAGTCGCAGCTGCGCAAGGGCACCAGCGCGCCGGCGGGGCACTTGCGCATCGACGTGCCTGTGGCCATGGGCCGGCTCGTCTTTGCGCCCGAAATCCGCGCATTCCTCGAGCGTTACCCCAAGATCACGATCGAACTGGGGTGCACCGACCGGGCCGTCGACCTGGTGCCGGAAGGCGTGGACTGCGCGCTGCGTGGCGGGCCGTTGCCGGACTCGCGGCTGTCAGCCCGCCGTGTCGGCGATCTGCGCTTTGAGGTGTGTGCCGCGCCGCACTACATCGAGCAGCACGGATTGCCCAGCACACCCGAGGACCTGGCCCGCCACCATCAGGTCGGGTATGTGCTCGCGTCGACCGGCAAGGTGCGACCAGTGACCTTGACGCGCGAAGGTCGCAAGGTGGAGTTTGATGTGCCTGCGCGTTTTCAAACCACCGACAGCGCGGCCGCCTTGAGTGCCGGCCTGGATGGGCTGGGCATTGTGGTGCTGGCGCAATTCGTGGCCAGCCACTACTTGACCAGCGGCGCCCTGGTGCGGGTGCTGCCGGGCTGGCAATGCCCGTCGGTTCCGCTGCACCTGGTGACGCCCACCACCCGCAAGCGCGCCGCGCGCGTGCAAGCCTTCATGGACTGGGCGCACGCCCTGCTGCTTCGGCGCCTGGGACCGCAACTGGACACCCACTAAAGCGGCGCAGCAACACAGATGGCGTCCGACGGTGGTTGCCAAACCGGTGGGGCGGTTGGCTGTATGAGTCGCCGCGCCTCATTGGGTCGTCCACCGGGCAGGCGTCGGCCCATTGCAACTGGCCGCTCGAAAGCAAGTCTTCGCAGAAGGTGTCCAGCAGTGCGTGCAACTCATGCCGCGCCAGGCTCAGCCGCTCATGCACGACCAGGCGGTCGAGCCACGCGATCTCGGCGTCTCCGATATCACCATCAGCGACCACGGTCAGGGCGACGATGCGGGCAGCCGCCTGCGGACTGTTCGCGGGAACACTGCGCATGATGGGTCTGCCTTGGGTGTTGTCGGTCTTGGGTCAGTCCAAGATGTTGCTCAGCCAGGACTTCTTGCGGTGGCCTGGCTGGTTTCGGCCGTGCTCGTAGTCGGAGTCCGCGAACTGCGGCTGTGATTGCGCTGATGAGGTGGCGGCAGGAACTGACGTCATCGCGCCCGAACGCTCGATCAGCTTGTCGAGTTCGCCGCGGTCCAGCCAGACGCCGCGACATTGCGGGCAGTAGTCGATCTCGACGCCCTGGCGATCGCTCATGACGAGTGCGGTGTCGGTGCAGGTGGGGCATTTCATGGTGTGTTCCTGGTGTGGGTTCATTCGTCCGAGCTGCCGAAGCCGAACAGGCTGAGCAGACTCGTGAACAGGTTGAAGATCGAGACGTACAGCCCCACGGTGGCCAGCACGTAGTTGGTTTCGCCACCGGTGACGATGCGGCTGGTCTCGAACAGGATCAGGCCCGCCGACAGCAGCGCCACCATCGCGGCCACCGCCAGGCCCAGCGCCGGCATCTGCAGGAACACGGCGCCCAGGCCGGCGATGAGCGCGATGACCATGCCGGCGAACAGGAAGCCACCCATGAAGCTGAAGTCGCGCCGCGTCGTCAGCACCCAGGCCGACAAGGCCAGGAAGGTGGCACCGGTGGCCGCCAGGGCCAGCGTCACGACCTGCGCACCGCCGGGCAAGGCCAGCGACTTGGCCAGCACAGGCCCCAGCGAGTAGCCCATGAAGCCCGTCAGCGCGAACACCGCCGGCAGCGCCCAGCCGCTGTTCTTGAGCTTGTAGACGGCGAAGAGCAGGCCGAAGTAGCCACCCAGCGTCAGCAGCAGGCCCGGCGCGGGGAGCTGAAAAGCCACGCTGGCCGCGGCGACGGCTGCGCTGAAGAGCAGCGTCATCGACAGCAGCGCATAGGTGTTGCGCAGCACGCGGCTTGCGCCGGCATCGCGCGGCAGGCTTTCAGGGGCGGCGACGGCAGGCGTTCGGCCGTCAGAGTGCGGGCCTGCGGTGGACGCGACGGGAGACAGGTTGTTCATGATGGAATCCTTGGTTCGTTTGGTTTTCAGCGTTCGTGCGTGAGGAAGCGCTGGCGCATGCGGCGGGAGTCGCTGCCACGGCGCCACAGGCGCATCAGGAACCGTGCGGCGCGCGCCAAAGCGTTGTCCAGTGCGGTGCGCCAGTTGTCCGCCACGGAGGCGACGACCACCGACCCGGCGCCGTCGGTCCGCAACTCCACCTGGCAGCGCTTGTCGACACCGCCGCGGGGGCCGTTCACGTCCGACATCTGCACCTCGGCGCGGGGCACCATCCAGCGCAGGCGACGCAGCACGAAGCGCACACGGCGCTCGGTCAGGTCACGCAGGTCGGTGGCTTGCGGGTGGCGGGACTTGAAGAGCACTTGCATCACGGGTCTCCAGCGGTTGAGGGACACACACAATGTCGGTCTGCAAACCGCCAGGAAAAAGCAGCTTTCGGAGAACGCCAAGTTCGGAAAAGCCTGCACACCGAGAGCCACTTCGGCCCCAAACTCTGCGGTTTCGCGGCAGCGGTTCGTGTCCGCTGCGGTTTGCGGCCTTGCTTGCGCCGCCTGTTCCGGAGAACCCCCCATGCCCAACACCCGAACCCCGAACGCCGTTCGCCTGGAATTCGCACCCGGCTGCCTGGTGCAAACCAACCTGTCGGGCGTGGCCTTCACCGGCGACTGGCTCTGGGTGGCAGGCGACGAAGCCTGCGGCCTGGACCGTCTGCGCCGGCTCGACCCCGTGGGGCGCGAAGCCTTGCGCTTTGGCGAGGTTCGCGACTTCCCGCTGTCCGACCTGCTGGACTTGCCCGGCGCGGCCGACGAAGAGGCCGACCTGGAAGGCATGGCGGTGGCCGATGGCTTCCTGTGGGTGGTCGGCTCGCACGGCTTGAAGCGCAAGAACGCCAAGCCCGGCCGGGACCACGCCGACAACGCCAGGCGTCTGGCGAAGGTGGCGCTCGATGGCAACCGCCGCCTGCTGGCCTGTCTGCCCATCGAGCCCGACGCCCAAGGCGAACCCTGCCTGGTGCGGCAAGCTCACGACGGTCGGCGGGCCTTGCGGCTGAAGGGCGATGCGCAGACGAATCTGCTCACGCGCGCGTTGGCCGACGATCCCCACTTCGGGCCCTACATGGCGATCCCGGGCAAGGACAACGGCTTCGACATCGAAGGCCTGGCGGTGGACGGGCGCCGGCTGCTGCTGGGCCTGCGCGGGCCGGTGCTGCGCGGCTGGTCGGCGCTGCTCGAGATCGAGGTCGAGGCGCGCGGCGACCAGCTGCGCCTCGTGCCGCTGGACGACAGCGGCAGCCTGGTGCGCAAGCACTTCCTGCAGCTCGACGGCCTGGGCGTGCGCGATCTGCACTTTTCCGGCGATGACCTCTACATCCTGGCCGGCCCGACGATGGTGCTGAACGGCGAGATCCGCGTCTTCAAGTGGCCTGCGGCGCGCCCTTTGCTGGCCGCCAACCGGGAGCTGGTTCGCTTCGAGGCGGCGCTGACCGAGTCGGTCTCGCTGCCCCATGGGCAAGGGACCAATCGCGCCGAGGCGATCTGCGACCTGCCACCGGCGCTGTCGGGGCGCAAGCCGAGCTGGCTTGTGCTGTACGACGCGCCGGGCGCTGATCGCAGGGACGGTGAACACACGGTCTTCGGCGATCTTCTTCGCCACGACTGAGACCATCCACGCAGGTCTGCCTCAGCCGCCGGGACGAACCGGCCCGCGTGGCGCAGGAAGCAGCGGCCAGATCGCTGTTTGACGCCACTGTCTGCTCTGTTTCAAGGTAAGCAAGAATGGAAAAACTACTTTCAGGGGTCGGGTCGCTGCTCTACGGCATGAGATTCACCATGCTGTTCTTCTATGTGGGTCTGGTCACGATCATTTTCGGCATTTTGGGAAAGTTCCTGCTGGAAACCTACAAGCTGATGAGCACGTTGCTGTTTGGCCAGCTCGAAAAGATCGATCTGATCATCAAGGTGCTCGAGCTGGTGGACATGACGATGGTGGCGCAGCTGGTCTGGGTCGTGGCGCTGGCGGGTGTATCGCTCTTCGTGACGACCGGACACTTCGACAAGAAGGACATGAAAAAGCCTGACTGGCTGGACCACGTCAATACCTACAACCTCAAGTTGAAGCTGGCATTCGCCATCATCTCCATTTCAGGCGTTCATGCGTTGAAGACTTACTTGAGTGGCGACCTGAGTCTGGAAAACATACAGGTCATTACGATGGTGGCTGTCATTCACTTCACCTTCGTACTCTCTGCCATAGGCATCTCCTTTGCAGAGCGCTTGACGCGGGAAAGGGCATAAAGGCGCCTTGGGCGATGGCGGCCATCCCCGAGATCGACCTCGCGTCGCCGCTCCAGTTCGTCATCAATGCGGCAGCGGGCAGCGGCGACGCGCGGGCCAAGCGCGAAGTCGTCGAAGCCGCGCTGCGGGCGGGTGGACGGCGAGGTGACTTGCTGTTCTGCAGCCCGGCCGAGTTGACGAGCGTGTCGCACCAGGCTGCGACAAGGGCCTTCGCCACCCGCACGGCCGTGGTCGCCGTCGGCGGCGACGGCACCCTCAACACGGTGGCGCAGGCCGCGCACGCCGTGGGCTGCGCCATGGGGGTGGTGCCTCAGGGCACCTTCAACTACTTTGCCAGGACGCATGGCATCCCCACCGAGCCCAGCGCTGCGGCCCGGCTGCTGCTGCAGGCGCAAGCCATGCCGGTGCAGGTGGCCGCCGTCAACGACCGCATCTTCCTGGTCAACGCCAGCCTCGGCATCTACCCCGAACTGTTGCAGGACCGCGAGGCCTTCAAGGCGCGCTTCGGCCGCAGCCGCTGGGTGGCGTTCGTGGCGGCCTGTGCGACGCTGCTGCGCGCGCAGCGCCGGCTGCGCTTGCACATCGAACTGGGCGCCACGGTGCGCGACGTGCAGACCCTGACGCTCTTCGTGGGCAACAACCGGCTGCAACTGCAGCAGTTCGGCGCCGAGCCGGCGGACACCCTGGCCGGCACGCCCGGCCACGGCAGCATGGCCGCGCTGATGCTGCGGCCCATCGGCACGCTGTCGATGATCGGCCTGCTGCTGCATGGCGCAATGGGCCGGCTCGGCGAAGCCGCGGGCGTGGAGAGCGTCGAGTTCCACCACATGGTGGTGAAGCCCAGGCTCGCGCCGGGCCGCAGCGAGGTCGTGGTGGCGTTCGACGGCGAGGTGGCACCGATGCGCGCGCCCATCGACATCCGTGTGCTCGACAAGCCCTTGTACCTGCTGCAAGACCCTGGCACCGAGGACGTGGCCAAGGCGTCAGGGGGCGCCGCATGAGTGTGCTGCTGCAAGCCTCCGACACCCACTTCGGCACCGAACAGCCGCAGGTGGTCGAGGCCCTGGTTGCACTGGCAGCGCAGCAGCGGCCGGACCTGGTGGTGCTGTCCGGAGACATCACGCAGCGTGCGCGGCCCGCGCAGTTTCGCGCGGCGAAGGCCTTCGTCGACCGACTGGGTGCGCCGGTCCTGGCCATTCCCGGCAACCACGACATCGCGCTGTTCGACCTGTGGAGCCGCCTGACCCGCCCTTTTGCACGATTTGCCGCGGTGTTCGGGCAGGACCTGGAGCCGGTGCATGCGACGGACGATCTGCTGGTCATCGGCGTCAACACGACGCGCCCATGGCGCCACAAGAACGGCGAGGTGTCATCGGCACAAATCGACCGTGTGGCCGGGTTGCTGACCGCGGCCGACCCGCGGCAATTGCGCGTGGTGGTAGTGCATCAGCCCGTGGCGGTAACGCAGGCTCGCGATCGGTCCAACCTGCTGCGGGGCCACGAGGTCGCCACGCGAGCGTGGTCCGCTGCCGGGGCCGACGTGGTGATGGGTGGGCACATCCATCTGCCCTATACGCTGGCGCTGCACAGCCTGGGCAGGCGACTGTGGGTGGTTCAGGCCGGCACCGCCGTCTCGTCGCGCACTCGCTTGGGAGTGCCCAACTCGGTGAACATCCTGCGCTGGGGTGAAGCACACGGATCGACGGGTGGATCGAAGCAGACCCCGTCGGACGCTGCAGCCTGCTGCTTCATCGAGCGTTGGGACCTTGCGGGGCGCGAGCGCGGCTTCGTCCGCACGGCGGTCAGCCCCGTGCAGCCCGATCGCGCCTGAACCCGCGAGAGTCCAGGTCACCCGGGCTGGTCACCCGGGCTGGACGTCGCAGGCCTGTCCGAGCCGTGTTCCACGGCACGTGCGCTTGGGCTCAAGAGATTCGTATTTTCCGAACTGGGTGTCATCGAGATTCTGCTTTTACAGAATTCGTGAAGCCGCCAGACTCTGGTTATCGCAACCACTCGGGGCCGCAGTCATGAAGCTTCAGTTTCGATCCAACGACCGTGAAGGCCAGCAATGGCAACAGCGCACGGCGGACAGGCTGCGCCAGGCGCTGGGGCGCCTGCGCGGGCTGGTGGCACGCGTGAAGGTCAGGCTGGACGATGTCAACGGTCCTGCAGGCGGCGTCGACAAGCGCTGCAAGGTCGAGGTTCTGGTGCAGGGGAGCGGCCCGGTGGCGGTCAGCGCGACGGCCCGAACCTGGCAGGACTCGGTCGAAGCGGTGGCGTCGCGGCTGCGGCAGAGGGTCGTGCTTCAAGTGCACCGCGCCACGGTGATGGAGCGTCAGACGATGGCCGGGGCGCCGGTCCGTGCGCGCGCCGTGGCGCCGGTCGCAGGCGTCCGCCCGCTGCGTCGGCTGCGGCACGAATAGAGCGCAGCCGCGGCGGTTTCCCAGAGCCGCTCTTGGCGGCAGGCGGCAACCCCGCCGCACCGACGTTTCAGCAACCCGTCCACACCCAAGGCCATTCACCATGCGCAGTTACCCCCGCAACAGCCCTGAAGCCGCAGCGCGCATCGTCGCGCTGGTGCTCATCTCCGACGGCCACGTGTGCAGTTCCGAGTTCGAGATCCTGAAGCAGTTGGGTGCCGAGCGCGAACTCGGCCTGGAACCGCAGCTTCTGCCCCACATCGTGCATACGCTGTGTGAAGAGTTGCTGCTGGGCGGCTACGCGACGGGATCGCTGCTGGACAACGTCGATGACAGCACCTTGGCCTCGCTGATGGCCGAGGTCTCCGACCCGGTGTTGCGCAGGACGGTCCTGCGCCTGTCCCTGGCTGCCGCAAGGGCAGACGGCCACTTCGCCGACGGCGAAGCCAGGGTTGTCGAAGCCGCTCGTCACCATTGGCAACTGTTTGACGGTGAGGAGCCCACTTCGTCGGCGCGCTCGGTGCGCTCACGCCGGCAAGCGGCGTGACCGGGGCCGCCCAGACGCTTCGAGTTTGCGCCGCAGCCACCGCCTTGATCGACCACAGCGCCCGTCGAGCGGCCTGCCGGCTCCGCTGCAGGCAGGCTTTGCTCAGCACCCGGCAGCGCGCCGCAGGCGCCGTCGTCGTTCCTGTTTGATGAGCACGGCCCAACCCGCGTCGCGGTCGCTGGTCTCGACGCTGCGCCACGGCCGTCCACCGGCGTGGGCGGTTCCGGCGGCGTTGGCGCTGGTTGGCGCCCAGCAGGGCAGGCGGGGGCGGCGCTCACTGAGCGGACGATAGAAGCCGTCCGGTTCGGAGTTTCCTGAGTTGGACGTACTAAAAGTGCGCTTCCTTCGATACCTTTCGAGATGCACATTCCGGCTTGCCCACCCTTGTCAGGCTCTATCACCATGAAGCTCTTGCCGTCGTTCGTACCGTTCCTGCGGGCCCATCTCGGCCAGGTGATGCGGTCGCTGCAGGCGTCGCTCAAGGGGTGGGCACCGCGGCCTGCGCCAATGCTGGCGCTCATCCCGATCCGCTCGGACCACAAGTCCCGCCATGCGATCGAACACCGTCGCCGCCGCGGCGTCTGAGGCCGCACTCTCGTTCAGCCACCCGATCACTCATCGAAAAGGAATTCGATCATGCGCAGCTATCCCCGCAACAGCCCCGAAGCCGCCGCACGCATCGTCGCGCTCGTGCTCATCTCCGACGGCCATGTCTGCCGCTCGGAAGTCGAGGCCCTGCAACAACTCGGGCTCGAGCCGGAGTTCGGACTGTCGCCGGGTGCGTTCGCGCAGGTGATGCACACCCTGTGCGAGGACCTGCTGATGGGGGCCTATGGCGGCGGCTCGATGATGTGCAGCGTGGACGAGGCCACCCTGGCATCGCTCCTGGCCGAGGTGGACGAACCCGGCCTGCAGGCCAAGGTGCTGCGCATGGCCAGCGCGGCGGCCGAAGCCGACAAGCATCTGGCCGATGCCGAAGCCCTGGTGATGGCGGCTGCGCATCGGCAGTGGCGCAGCGGCGATGCCGCACACGCGGCGCGCACCGAAGCGCAGGTGCTTCAGCGGGCCTGACCGGAGGGCCTGATCGGCGCCGGATAGGACGCCGGATAGGGCGCCGGATCAGGCCCCCGTGCGGGCTGCTGCGGCAGCCATCACCTTCTGCACCAGCGGGTGGTGCTGACCGCGCCGCGACCGGATGGCGTGGATCTCTTCCTTCACGCCATCGCTGCTGCCCAGCAGGCGCAGACCGCGCATCAGCCCGATGTCATCTGCGCCGAGCCGGCTGACCGGGAACACGCCCTGCCCGCGGGCGGCAAACACGGCCAGCAGCGCGCTGTCCTCGAACTCGCCAACGATGCGCGGCCGCAGGCCCTGCGTATCGAACCAGTGCTCCAGCGTCGTGCGCAGCGCCGAGTGCCCGGTCGGCAGCAGCACGGGCAGTTCGTTCAGGCTGTGCGGAAACCGGTCGCGCTCGGTCTTGCCGACCAGGCGCGCCGGGCCGTACCACTCGACCGGCGCGTCCACCAGGCGTTCGCTGGACAGGCGCAGGTTGGGGTTGCGCGGTGCGGCCTGGCCCGCCAGCACCAGGTCCAGGTGATGCAGCGCCAGTTCGCCGAGCAGCTGCTCGAACTCACCCTCGTGGCACACCAGGCGCAGGTTCGGCGTGGCCAGCACCGGCTCCAGCAGCGCATGGGCCGCGAGTTTCGAGATGCCGTCTGAGAAGCCCACGGCCAGGCGCGCCACCTTGCCGCTGGCCGCTTCGCGCACCTCGTCGGGGATGCCCTGTCCGAGCTGGAAGATCTCTTCGGCTCGTGCGAAGGCGGCCTGGCCCGCCTCGGTGAGTGCCACGCCACGGCCCGACGGCTTGAGCAATTGATGGCCCAGCGCCCGCTCCAGTTCGCGCACCTGGGCGCTGATGGTCTGCACCGCCATGTCCAGCCGCTCGGCGGCCCGAGCAAAGCCGCCTTCCTTGGTGACGACCCAGAAGTAGTGCAGGTGACGGTAGTTCAGCATGCTCGCTCCGGTGCGGAAAAACCGAATCTTAGGTGCGAAGGACTATGGTTTGTTCGAATCACGTCCATCCCCACACTCCAGGGCATCCCAACAGCATTCAACCGTTTCACCATGTTCTACGCCCTCAGCTGGTTTGTCGTTGTCGCGCTCCTGGCCCTGTGGTCCCTGGCCGCCTGGGCGCTGCATGCCGCGGCGGTCTGGACCGTCTCGAACGCAGGGGCGCTCTCGGGTGCCGTATCGGGTGCCGCAGCGGGCGTCGGCGCCCTGGCCCTGCCCGACTGGCTGGCGCCCTGGGTGCCGCCGCAGCTTGTGCAGGCCGTGACCCAACTGACTGCGGGTCTCGGGCCCATGGTGGACAGCCTGCTGCAGGCCGCGCCCGCCCTGGCCGGTGGCCTGACCGTGGCGACCTGGGTGATCTGGGGTATCGGCAGTGCGTTGCTGCTGCTGATGGGCGCCGGGCTGCACCTGCTGATCGCGCTGTGGCGTCGCCGTGGCGGCGGCGGACCCGGCCCGAATGCAGGCGGCTCGCTGGCGGCCGGCTGACCATAACGGGCCCACCGGTACCTGCGCACCAAAGGCCGCCAAGCGGCCACCCCAGGACCACCACCATAAAAACAATCTGACCCACCTCCATGGACTTCCTCCTTCCTGTCCTTGCATCCGACTTCATGGGCAAGCCGGCCTGGATCTGGCTGGCATTCATCGGCATCGTCGTCGCGCTGCTGGCCTTCGACCTGGGCGTGCTGCACAAGGGCGACAGCGAGATCGGCGTTCGTGAAAGCCTGCTGCTCTCGTCCGGCTACATCAGCGTGGCACTGGTCTTCGGGGCCTGGGTCTGGTGGTATCTGGGCGCGCAAAGCGGCATGGACTACTACACCGGCTTCATGATCGAGAAGTCGCTGTCGATGGACAACGTTTTCGTCATCGCGCTGATCTTCAGTTTCTTCGCCATCCCGCGGCAGTACCAGCACCGCGTGCTGTTCTGGGGCATCCTGGGCGTGATCGTGCTGCGCGCCATCATGATCGGTCTGGGTGCCACACTGGTGAGTCAGTTCAGCTGGGTGCTGTACCTGTTCGGCGCTTTCCTGATCTTCACGGGCATCAAGATGTGGATCATTGCCGACCACATGCCCGACATCGAGAACAACCCGCTGCTGAAGTTTCTGAAGGGTCACATGCGGGTGACCGATGGGCTGCGCGGCAACGCCTTCTGGGTGCATGAGCCCGACCCGGCCACCGGCAAGGTGGTGCGCTTCGCCACGCCCTTGTTCCTGGCGCTGGTGTTGATCGAGTTCGTCGATCTGGTGTTCGCGGTCGACTCGGTGCCGGCCATCTTTGCCATCACCACCGATCCGTTCATCGTCTACACCAGCAACATCTTCGCCATACTGGGCCTGCGCGCTTTGTACTTCGCGCTGGCAGCCATGATCCACCGCTTCAAGTACTTGAAATACGCGCTGGCCCTGGTGCTGGTGTTCATCGGCTCGAAGATCTTCCTGGTCGGCATCATCGGCAAGATCCCCGCGGTGATCTCGCTGAGCGTGACCTTCGGGCTGATCGCCGGTGGTGTGCTGGTCTCGCTGTGGAAGACGCGCGCGCAACCGGCCCTCGCCGAGGCCGCGTGACGCCGCCGATCGTGCAGCGCTTGCGCGACGCAGCCGCGGCCATCCGCGACGAGCGGGTGCCAATGCGTGCGATGGCGCAAGCCCACGGGCTCGACGCCCACGGCACGTTGCTGCTGCTGCTGGCCATGCCCTGCCTGCTGCCGGTGCCGGGCGTGGGCACGGTGCTCGGACTGGGGATCGCTGCGCTGGCCTTTGCCATGTGGCGGGGCCATGGTGCGCCGTGCCTGCCACAGCGAGTGGCCAAGCTTGAACTGCCCGGCCACTGGGCTCAGCGCGTCTTGGTCGGATTGGCCACTGCCTACGCCCTGGCCGGGCGCCACGCAAAGGCGCGGCTGAGCCGTTTCGCCGGCCCTGACGGGGCACCCGCGACCGCCGCGGCGGTCGGTCTCATGGCCATCATCGTTGTGATGCCGATCCCCTTCGGCAACCTGCTGCCGGCGTTGGCGCTGGTGCTCATCGGGCTGGGGCTGGTGTTTCGCGATGGCGTCGCCGTGGTCCTCGGGCACATCACTTCAGGGCTGGCACTGCTGGCCACCGCCGGCCTGATGCTGATGGCCTGGGCCAGGGGCAGCGAGTGGCTCACCCGCTGGGTTTCCATCTGACTGGGCTCCTTAATGCTCTACGCGACCCTCAAGACGCTGCATGTGCTGTCCATCATCGTGTGGATCGGCGGCATGGTGTTTGCGCACTTCTTCCTGCGTCCCGCCGTCGCCCAGCTCGAACCGGCCGTGCGCCTGCGACTCATGCACGACGTGCTCGGCCGCTTCTTCCAGGCCGTGCTGGCAGCGTCGCTGCTGACGCTGGTCACCGGCGTGTGGATGCTGGGCCGCGTGGCCAAGCAGGTGGTGCAGTCGGGTGGCAGCTTCGAGATGCCGCTGGCCTGGACCGTCATGGCGGTGCTCGGCGTCGCGATGGTGGCGATCTTTCTGCACATCCGCTTCGTCCTCTACAAGCGGTTCAGCCGCCTGGTCGCGGCTGCCGAGTGGACCGCTGGCGGTGCAGTTCTCGCGCAGATCCGCAACTGGGTCTCGATCAACCTCGCCCTGGGTGTGTTGGTATTGCTCGCGACGCTGTTGCGTTGGACGGCCTGACGCAGTCGCCGCAGACATTGGCATAATATGCCAATGCTGATCCGGCAGTCTTGATGCTCGCTGTCTTTGGAGTTCTGCACCATGCCCACCCGCAACGTTGTTCTCAGTGAACATCAACAGCACCTGGTTGAATCCCTGGTGCAGTCTGGTCGTTACCAGAATGCCAGCGAGGTGCTGCGAGAGGGGCTTCGCCTCATCGAAGAGCGGGAGCGTCTCGAAGGTGCCAAGCTCAAGGTGCTGAAGCAAGCAGCCCGTCAGGGCTGGGCGGATATTTCCGCTGGACGGTATGCGGATGTCGCCGATGACCAGCTCGAAGACTTCGTAGGACGGCTGGGCGTCCGTGCTGCACAGGCTGCGAAGACGACGGGTTGATGTTTCGGTATCGCTTGTCGGAGGCTGCGCAGGGGGACATCCTCAACGTCCTTGCCTGGACGCATGAGCAGTTCGGTGGGGCCGCGCGACTTCGCTACGAGAGCCTGATCGTCGCCGCGCTTCGCGACGTGGCAAGCCAGCCCGACAGACCCGGCAGTCTGGCGCGGCCGGAACTCGGCGCAGGCGTTCGATCTTGGCATCTGCGGCTGAGCCGGGAGCACATGGAAGCCGGTATGGAGGTCGTCCGCCGACCACGTCACTTCCTTGTCTACCGCTTTGAACCTGGTTTGGTCGTGGTGGGCCGGATGCTGCACGACGCCATGGAGTTGGCGCGGCACCTGAACGCCGAGTCGTCCTGGGAGTAGTTGCCAGCGGGCGTTGATCGGCAGTTTCGTGGCAACGAGAAGCTCTTGGGGGGCGAAGTGACGTTGTGGACGCCCGGCAAGCCGCCTATGGCGACACTCGTGGCCTCAGAAAGCCCCGAGGATCGCCAGCTTGCCGCGCGCGTCGCCCGATTCGTGAAGGCTGCCCCCTTCATCCAGGAAACGGTGCGCCAGCGGCAACGGGAGGCAGCAGTGGCACCCCGGCAGCAGCCTGGCCTGCAGCCGCAGTCCCGCAAGGCGATAGACCGGCCCGGGCCTGAGTTCGAGCGTTGACCCCACCCCTCACCCCGCCCCCGTGGGGCGGGGCAGTCCTTGCCGCCGGACGGGCTCGGGGGCTGGCCTCACCGTGTGACGCCAACCCCCAGCCAGCGTGTGGGCTGGCCACGCCCCGTCAAGGGTTCGCTGCGCCGGGCGTTGCCCGCCCTTGACCGGACGCAGCCAGCTGGGGCGACAGGGTGTGCTGCTGCTCGGCGCAGACGAGTGGCTCAGCGTGACCTCACGGATAAGCGAACGAACCCGGACGCGTCGTGTCGATGACTTCCAGCCAAGCCCGCTCGGTTCGCACCTGGGACGGTGCCAATGGTGGCGTGGATCATTTCTTATCAGTTTGTGATAATGATGAGCATGCTGCGCCGTGATCCCTCTCTGGACACCCTGCTGGACCTCGATGGCCAGGTGCTGGTAATCGATGAGGCCGGCTACTGGGTGAAGTTCGTGGTGCACCAGGTGCCGGCCACGGCCGACAAGCCCCACGGGCTCGACTACACGCTGACCCTGCACGGACCGGACGGTGGGCGGCTGGTCGGTTTCGATAATGCCCACCAGGTGGCGGGGCGGCGTAGCGGAGCGGCCAAGGACCACAAGCACCGGCTGCGCACGGTCAGGCCCTACGACTACACGGATGCCGGCAGGCTGCTGGCGGCGTTCTGGCAGGAAGTTGAATCTGTGATGCGGGAACAAGGAGTCTGGACATGAAGACGCTCAAGGTCGGAATCGCCTCCTACGAGGACATGAAGGCGCGCACGATGGCGATCGCCCGGGGCGAACTGCGCCCCAAGCCCAACGATCCCAAGGTCTGGTTCACCTCGCCCGAGAGCTTCGCCAAGCTGCTGTCGAACCGCAACCGTGCGCTGCTGGCTCAGATTGCCGACACGCATCCCTCGTCCCTGCACGAGCTTGCCACCGCCACCGGCCGCACGCCCGGCAACCTGTCGCGCACGCTCAAGATGATGGAGCGCTATGGCCTCGTGCGCCTGCACAAGGGCGAGCGCGGCAAGCTGCGTGCGGAAGTACCTTACCGCGACGTGCGGCTGGAGATGACACTTTCGTAGAACCGGCACAGCTTCAGCGCGATGGACGGCCGTCTCGGCCAGGCAGCGCCAGCAGCGCCGAGAAGTCGTACAGGGCGAGGCGTCAGACCGCTTGTGACGCCCGCCGTGGCAGCGGTCGGACTGTCCGACTCGCACAGGTGCGAGAGGCACGGGTTGTCGGGAGAAGGCGGTACTGCCGCACTTTGCGTCGAACGTGTTGCCCGGCGACCCGTGGCTCTCGACCTGTGTCGCACACGCGACCTTTGCGTCGGACGCCGTGCGTCTATACGTCGCCTGTGCGTCGGATAACCGTCACCGACCAATTACCGGTCCGGCGCGTCGGCATTGAGAGAAGGCGCCTAGCAGCCACGGTGAATGCCGTGACTGACTGCGTAGATGATTCTTCGATGATTGCAGGATAGGCTGCCCGCCAGCAATTGGCTGCCAAGCAGCTTGGTACAAGAGTGACCCAAAAGGGAGTGACGCGGGGCACCGGCCAGGGCCGCAGCGGCTGGACGGCACTGATGAGCGACGCCGGCCTGGTGGTTGCGGAGCCCGGCCCGGAGGAGGTTACTTCAGCCGCCGATTTGGTGACCTGCTGCACGTGGACGACCCGCAGCGGCTCGACGTGATGGCTGCGGTCGGCGCGCCGCGAGGCCACCTTCCGACGCTTGATGCGAAGGACTGGTTGGGTGTTCAGATGCTGGCCTACCAGATCGATGGGTGGCACGAGCAGGCGGCGGGTCCCGAAGCCTTCATGACCGTAACGCGACGCGCGCCATTCCAGGCCGGTGTATTGCCGCTGGCCCACCGCAAGACCGAGCTGCTGTTCGTCACGCTGGACAAGAGCGAGGGCTATCACGACCGCATCTCGTACGACGACTTCGCCATCAGCGCCGAGCGCTTTCACTGGCAGACGCAGAACAGCGCGGGGCCGGACACGCCCAGCGGGCGGCACTATCTGGAGAGCGCGACCAATGGCGGGCAGTTCCAGCTCTTCGTTCGCCCGCGTAAGGGCGATGCCTATCGCGCCTGCGGACGCGTAGCGCTGGAGTCTGCGGAGGGCGATCGTCCGATGAGCCGCGTGTGGAAGCTGGAAACACCGCTGCCCGTGCGGCTGTTTCGGGAGTTCAGCGTGTTGCGCCGGATGTAGCGGCCATGGCCAGGCGGGCCGGCGCCTTGAACACGTTCTTCACGTTCCAGGCCAGGAATGGGTGGGGCTAGATCCCCATGTGGGTGATGAGCCCATGAATGAGCTCGCCCGCCATGCCTACCCGTATGATGCTGGCTGAACCAGCGGTGTTCCGAGGCTCGACGGCACCAGGTCAACTGTGGGCCTGTGGGGGGAGGGCCCTCTCCCCAACCTTCCCCGCCGCCTCACACCTCCCCCGCCACTAAAGGCCCCCCGCCGGGCGACCGGCCGGACGGCCGCCGGGAGGGAGGCCAAGGCGTTGTCCCCCCCCAGTTGCGGGGCTGGGGCCTCTTGCCCCGTCCCCCTCTCCTCCCACCCCGCCCTCACCGCCGAAGAGCGGTCCGACCAGCGTTCACATGTGGTGAAGCGAGCACAACGACAAGCCGTTGGACTCGATGTCCGGCCCGCCAACGTGATGCCACTGGATGTGCGCTGCCTCCAGCCCGGCGGGCGCGAGCCCGATGCGAAGGTCGAACCCGCAGACACAGCACCGGTACTCGTAGGCGCGACGCACTCGCTCAAGAAAGCCCGGATCGCGGCGGCGTCGTTGCGCATTGGCGTCGACGGTCGTGAGCGGCATCGACTCGTGCACTTCGCTCGGCCCGTCGAGGTCCAGGCCCAGGCTGGCCACGATGTCGGCATGCAGCGTCAGCGGGAAGTAGGCATCCAGCACGCGCGCAGCCACGGCCTGCAGCAGGCCGGGCACATGGCGCAACGCGTCGTCGATGTCGGCGGGGAAGCCGCCCTTGATGTGGTGCGCACGCAGTTCCGTCAGTCCGGGCGTAGCGCCGGCGGGGCGCTTCAGAAACTCTCGCGGCCCACTCAATTCCCAGAGTGCGCCGTTTCCGTCGGTGGCCAGGTGCCAGAACGGATAGTGCCGCGACTTGGCGGCGCTGCTCGGGCCAAACTCGGCCAGCAACTGCTTGAGCCGGTCGTCGATCGCTGCAAACTCGACAAGCCTTGGATCGCCGTGCTGGACGCGGGCCAGTGCCAACAGCCTAATGTGTTTTCGTTGGTGGGCCACATGGCTACCTGCACCTAGAAGTCGCTGCCCGTGTCAATGAGCCGTGAAAGGGGGCTGGCCGTTCTTCACAATCCGCGCGTCACGTTCCGGCCTGCGCCGGCAGTTCGTACAGATGCCGCTGGAACCCCACAAACACTGCACGCACCTGGTCCGGCCGGCCCAGCTGATCGAAGGCATCTGACAGCGCGGCCCCGTACTTGAGCTTCAGCAGCGGCGACAGCTTCTCGTTGTCCAGCTCGTCCACGCCCTGCTTCACGTACTGCGCAAGCACGAAGTCGACGAACGCGCGCTGCTTGTCGGTGAACTCCGCAGCCGTTGCCGCGCGCGCCGCGATCGCCCGCTGTTCCCGCGTCATCGGCGCCGACGCGAAGGCAACGTAGGCCAGGAGATCGAAGAGGTCGGAGTCGGCCGCCTCAACCGCCTTCTGCATCTCACCCAGCGGCTCGCGCCCGAAGCCCTTGTCGGCTAAGCCGGCAAGCAAGGTCTTCCGCGTGCCCGGGTCACTCCACAGGCGCCGCAACTCGTCTTCGTCCTTGAAGAACTCGGGCAGCGTGCCAAACAGGCTTTCCAGGAACTGGGCTGCCGACATCGGTCGCCCGTCGGCGCTCCAGAACGTGGTCGCCGCCATGTGCTGCAGCGTGCGCTCTTTGCCATCGGCCAGCCTGATCTTGATCTTCGCTGGTGGTGGGGGCGGTGGTGGTGGAGGAGGAGGGACTGGCCCAGGGGGCAGCGGCGGCGGTGGGCGAGGCCCAGGTGACTCAGGATCGAGCGGCTCGCCGTCCCATTCCGGGTCGCTGAACAGGTGGTGTGCCTTCACGAAGTCATAGATCGTGAAGTAGTCCTTGCCGTCGTACAGCCGCGTACCGCGCCCGATGATCTGCTTGAACTCGATCATTGAGTTGATCGGGCGCAGCAGCACGATGTTGCGCACGTTGCGCGCGTCCACGCCGGTCGAGAGCTTTTGCGACGTGGTCAGGACGGTGGGGATGGTCTTCTCGTTGTCCTGGAACGCGCGCAGCGCTTGGTCGCCCAGGGCGCCGTCATTGGCCGTCACGCGCACGCAGTAGTTCGGATCGGTGCTGGTCTTGGCCTGGTTGATCAGATCGCGCACGGCCAGCGCATGAGCCTGGGTGGCGCAGAACACCAAGGTCTTCTCGCGCTGGTCGAGCATGCCCATCAGCAGCTTCACCCGGTAGGCCTCTCGCTCCGGAATGATGATGATGCGGTTGAACTCGCTCTCGACATACCGCTTGCCCGGCACCACTTCGCCTTCGACGACGGCGTCGTCGGGCGTGTAGGTGTAGTCGTCGATGGTCGTCGCGATCTGTTTGACCTTGAACGGCGTCAGGAAGCCGTCGTTGATGCCTTCTTTGAGCGAGTAGACGTAGACCGGCTCGCCGAAGTAGGCGTAGGTATCGGCATTCGTCTTCCGCTTCGGCGTGGCGGTCAAGCCGAGCTGGACCGCGGGCTTGAAGTAGTCGAGGATGGCGCGCCAGTTGCTCTCGTCGTTGGCACCGCCGCGGTGGCACTCGTCGATGACGATGAAGTCGAAGAAGTCGGCCGGGTACTCGCCGAAGTAGGGCGCGCCGCCGGGGCCGCTCATGAAGGTCTGGAAGATGGTGAAGAAGATGCTGCCGTTCTTCGGCACGCGCCCCTTCCTGGTGATCTCGTCGGGCCGGATGCGCACCAGTGTTCCGGGCGACCTGTCCTCGAAGGCCGAGAAGGCGTTGTAGGCCTGGTCGGCCAGGATGTTGCGGTCGGCCAGGAACAGGATGCGCGGTCGACGGGTGGGCTCGGCGCTGGTCTTCCAGTCGGTAAGGCTCCAGCGGCTCTGGAACAGCTTCCAGGCGATCTGGAAGGCGATGAAGGTCTTGCCGGTGCCGGTCCCATCTAGATGCGGTCCGCCCGCCGCATAGCATCAGCACGCCTGATGGCGGTGTCCTGGTATACCGCGCCTCAGCCGCCCCGGTCCTCAAACGCCGTCGCGCCAGGCTGCCTCGCGGTCGCGCCCAAGCGCGTCGGGCGGTAGCGGCACGTGCCTTCGGCGCCGGTGGCCATGTCGATGCCGTAGATCGCCTGGCCGTTGGTGGCGTAGGTGAAGGCGGCACTTGTGTAGTCTCGCCTGCCCCACGCCCTCGGTGTGCGGCCTGCCCCAGGCCTTGGCCTCGATCACGGCCAGCTTGGTGTTGCGGTAGACCAGCACGTAGTCGGCTATTTCGGCCTTGGCCCGCTGGCCACCACCTTGAAGCCGGCCCAGCGTGATGCCGTGCTCACGCAGAACTCGACTGCCCTCGACCACGCCCCAACCCGCCGCATTCAGGGCAGGGTCGATGTGCTCGCCGGGTCTGCTGCCGGTCCGCGACCCCGTAAAGCCGTGCGACGCCTCGGGAGAGCCCAAGTTGTTGATTTGACTGAAGAAAGGTCCCCTGCTGGTGCCACGCCGTCCCCCTTGGATCAAAACCCGATCAAGAAACTCATGCCCAGTGCGGCACATAGCCGGCGCGTGGGTGGTCCGGCCACCCGGATCAGCCCCGCGTCCAGGGTCTTGTTGATCACCGCCGTGGCCTGGGCGGCGTTCTTGGGCGCGATGCCCAGACGGGTGCACAGGCTGGCGTTTTTCATCTTGTCACCGCTCAGGAACTTCAGCACGGCGTGGAAGTAGCAAGCGCGTACACGTTCATCGGGCGTCATCGCGGCAAAGCTCCGCGGCCCGTACAGCACCGCCTGGGTGGCGTTGCCATCGGCTCGGAACAAGGGTGCCGGCAACTGGAACACCTCACAGGACTGCACCACCTTGTCCAGCCCGCTACCTTGTTCCTCGCACATCCCCATACGGCGCATCAGCGATGCGAGCGCCTCGTTGCGCGAGCGCGGCGGCAGGTCGATCATGCGCTCGGGCTTACAGCCTGGGTTGCTACCAGGCGTCCTCAAGCTCATCTGCGGCCCCGCCCCGCTGACTGTCATGTCCTGGTGGATCAAGGCGTTGGCTACCAGTTCGCGGATGGCTAGTTCCGGGAACAGCGGGCGCGCCTCGCGCAGCGCCGCCGATGTGTTCGTTCTTCGGCAACAGCCCGTTGAGGTACGCGACCAGGCCCTGAAACCCGACCGCATAGCCCTTCTGGCCGTCGAGCCGGTGGGTCACTGTGGCGGCGCGGTTCTTCCCGCCGTAGGCGACAAAAGGCCTTGCGTGCAGCTGCGTCCCCCATATAATGCCCAGGTTGGTGATGTTCCAGCGTGCGCCGACATCGCGCACGATCAGCCGGTCGGCTTCCAGCTTGTCGAAGATTCCGGCGCGGTTGTCGGGCAGCGGCTGCTTCGTGAGGTGGAAGTACTGGCTGTAGTCCAGCAGGGCCAGCACCTCGTCGCTGGTGGCGTACTGCCGGGCGATACCCTGTTCCCAGCGGTAGGGCTGCAGCCGTTCGATCAGCTGCTGATAGCGCTCGGGGAAGTCCGTCAGCTTCGGTGTGGCGCTGCCGATGCGGATGTAGGGCACGCCGTTGAACGCCACTGGCGCGCCCGTGGCGGCGGGTATCTCCAGCAGTACCAGCCGGCCCTCCGGATGGGCTACGGTGCGGAAGTTGAAGGCGATGCTGGGCTGCAGGCTCTTGGCCAACCACAGCGGCAGCGCCTGGTTGCCGACCTTCTTGGTGTCCGGGTTGAAGTCCGTGCTGGTCACGGCGTGGCTGCCGTCCTCCACGCCCCACACCATGTAGGCCATATCCTGGCCCTCGATCCGGGCCGAGTTGGACAGCGCGGCGCAGCGCTTGCCGATCATCTCGGGATCGCTATTGCTGCCCTTGAACTCCAGACAAGCCGTTTCGGCCGGAAGCGCCCGCAGTTCGTCGATCAAGGCGATGTCGCGTAACGGGTTCATAGGAGGGCTTCGCGCGCCTGAGGTTCGGTGTGGCGGTGGCCCGCCCTTCGTTGTCTTCGCGTAGGTGCGCCCCATTAGGCCTCCCGCTTACTCCCTTTCCTCATGCCCGCGTTTGTGTAACCCGCGACCGCACTACCCCACCGCCCCCTCTCGAGCCTTGTCGCCCTCTCATTCATCGGGCACGATGGAAATAGTCATGGCTTGCAGCAGGTTGCCGCCGTACTTCGTTACGGCGATCTTCGACATGGCGAGTCGGCCTGCGGCCCCGCTCCTGTTTTGGCTCGCTTCTGGTTTCTGTCCCTGTTGTGGGCGTCCGTTCAGCCGTTCTGCGCCGGGTCCCTCTTAAGACCGTCTCGTATCGTCGTCACCTCGGCGCCCAGACGACGCCATCAGTGCGGTACGCGCTGCTGCCTATGCGCTTGCCGCCGCGTGCCGTCTTTAGCTTCACGGTGGGGTTGCGCACGGTAGCCATCCCTTAAGTGGAGGTTGGCCTGGTCGCGTCCCAGACGGGCGGGATCCGTCTCTCGCCCGATCCCCATCAAGGGTCAGGGGTGCGGGCTAGCGCTGGGAACGCCGGTGTTTCAAGGCGCAGGCCGCAGGAGGTGCCGCCAAGCCAGTCTGCTCCCCGAGGTCGTACGGTGCCAATTCGGCTAGCTGCCCGTTCTCGCCCTCTGGCCGCGCCCAGGCGGGACCTGCTTGGGGGCCGGCCCGGACACCTGGCCCCCCTCCGGGGGACCCGCGTCTCAGGTGACTACAAAGGTCCCGCGCGTTCTGCAGGTTCTTCTCGGCGTTGGCCTTGGCGGTGGCGATGCCCTCGAAGGCTTCGTCGAGGATGGCGACGATGCGGCGCTGCTCAGGCAACACGGGGAAATGAAAAAAGACTTCCTTGAGCCTGCCACTCGAGAGCTCCTTGAAGGTCGCGCCCGTGCCTAGCTGTTAGCGGAACTCCAAGTAGTACATTCGTGTCATCCCCTTACACCAAGCCCTTGCAGCCCTGGTTAAACGCCATCGGCACTTCGTTAATCACCAGGTGGCCGATCGGTGCTCGCTTAAATATGAGTAGCCCAACTCTGCGCCTACGCGGAGCCCCTCGTCCGTCAGCGTTCTGCGGCTTGCAGACAAAAAGGGCGAAGACAGTCCGCCCATTTCAGCCGGCGTGATCCAGTAGTGCTGTCCCTCCCAGTAGTCCGAAACGCCAGTCTTTGGCGTTCCGCCATTGACCACGCGAAAGGCTTCGCCAATGGGCCTGGTCTGCCACCCATCCATCACGCCACAAGCCCCCGGATCGTCGCCAACACATCTGCGCTCTCCGCATCCAGCGCCGCAATCTCGTCGAGGATCTCCTGCGGCGTGCGTAGCACCACCTCATCCCCGCCGTTCGGGTTCTTCACCGACAGGTCAAAGGTCGCCGCATCGATGCCCGCCACCTCCACCGACCAGCTCTGCGCCGAGTCGGTAAAGCTCTTCTGCCGCTCGACGAAGTCCACCAGGTCCTCATCGTTCAGCGGGTTGGTCTTGCCCATGTTGCGCCCCGGGTTCAGCTGGTAGTACCAGACCCGGCGCGTGGGCGCGCCCTTCTCGAAGAACAGCACCACGGTCTTCACGCCCGCGCCCTGGAAGGTGCCGCCGGGCATGTCCAGCACCGTGTGCAGGTTGCAGCTTTCCAGCAGCAGCTTGCGGATGCTGGTGCTGGCGTTGTCGGTGTTGCTCAGAAAGGTGTTCTTGATGACGATGGCCGCGCGGCCGCCGGCCTTCAGCGTCTTGATGAAGTGCTGCAGGAACAGGAAGGCCGTCTCACCGGTCTTGATGGGGAAGTTCTGCTGGACCTCCTTGCGTTCCTTGCCGCCGAAGGGCGGGTTGGCCAGGATCACGTCGAAGCGGTCGCGGTCCTGGATGTCGCTGATGTTGTCGGCCAGCGTGTTGGCATGGATGACGTTGGGCGCCTCGATGCCATGCAGGATCATGTTCATGATCGCGATGACGTAGGCCAGGCTCTTCTTTTCCTTGCCGTAGAAGGTGCGCGTCTGCAGCGTGTGCAGGTCGGCCGTGGTGAGGCCGGGCTTGGCAGCAGGTAGTCGAAGGCTTCGCACAGGAAGCCGGCCGAGCCGCAGGCGCCGTCGTAGATGCGCTCGCCGATCTTCGGGCTCACGCACCTGGATCATGGCGCGGATCAGCGGGCGCGGCGTGTAGTACTCGCCGCCGTTGCGCCCGGCGTTGCCCATGTTCTTGATCTTGGCTTCGTACAGGTGGCTCAGCTCGTGCTTCTCGGTCTGCGAGCGGAAGCGCAGCTCGTCCACCAGGTCGATCACGTCGCGCAGGTTGTAGCCGCTCTGCACCTTGTTCTTGATCTCGCTGAAGACCTCGCCGATCTTGTATTCGATGGTGTTGGGGCCGCTGGCGCGCTGCTTGAAGCCGGCTAGGTAGGGAAACAGCTTGCCGTTGACGAAGTCGCGCAGGTCGTCGCCGGTGCTGGCGGCGTTGTGGTCGAGCCTGCCGTCGGCGGTCTTGGGCGCGGCCCAGGTTTCCCACCGGTGTGGCTTGTCGAGGATGAAGGTGTAGCGCTTGCCTTCGAGTTCGGCCTCGGCGGCCTTGTCCACTTCCAGCGCGTCCAGGTACTTCAGGAACAGCAGCCACGACGACTGCTCGGTGTAGTCCAGTTCGCTGGTGCAGCCGGCGTCCTTGTG
This sequence comes from Rubrivivax sp., assembly GCA_034522875.1. Lineage (GTDB taxonomy): Bacteria > Pseudomonadota > Gammaproteobacteria > Burkholderiales > Burkholderiaceae_C > Rubrivivax. Next base: position 121,212 of record JAXHKY010000024.1, read on the forward strand.
CAGGATGTCGTCGATGTTCTTGAAGGTCTGCTCGAACATGGCGCCCCGTGATCCCTGAAAGCTCTTTGGCCGTAATTGTCAGCGAGCTTTTCGGGAAGTCGCGCAGGTTCTCAGCGGTTGCGCCCGTGGGCCAGGCCGAAGGGCATCAACGGGCCAGGGGAGGGGCCCGCTTTGGCAAGTTCGTCACCGAACCCGAGCCGACCCCCGCCGGCGCGTGGCGGAGCAGCACCGCGGGCGATGTGCCCGACCCAAAAACGGCGAAGCCCATCACGATGGACGGGCTTCGACAGAGATTCCGGAGGAGTCCGGAAGGACACTGGTGGCCTGGGGCGGAATCGAACCACCGACACGCGGATTTTCAATCCGCTGCTCTACCAACTGAGCTACCAGGCCGTGAGCCCGCGAGTATAGCCTCGCTGCGCCCAGCCGCGGCACCTAGCCGCGGCCGTTCAGCCGCCGCCGCGCTTGTTGCGCGTCAGGTCCACGCCCAGCTGCTTGAGCTTGCGGTACAGGTGCGTGCGCTCCAGCCCGGTCTTTTCGGCCACGCGCGTCATCGAGCCGCCTTCCTGGCTGAGATGGAACTCGAAATAGCTCTTCTCGAAGGCATCGCGTGCCTCGCGCAGCGGGCGGTCGAGGTCGAAGCTCTGCTCCGCGCGCGGTCCCTCGGCCACCGCCGGCGGCAGCGGCTGGCCGTGGCCGGCCAGCGCGCCGGTGTCGGCGCCGTAAGCCGGCGCGTCGCCACGCCCATAGGGTGCGGGCAGGCCCGGTGCCATGCCCGCCGCCAGCCGCTGCGCGGGCTTCACCAGCGCCTGCTCCACCGCGCGCAGCAGCTTCTGCAGCGTGATGGGCTTTTCCAGGAAGGCGCTGGCGCCGTACTTGGTGGCCTCCACCGCGGTGTCGATGGTGCCGTGGCCGCTCATCATGATCACCGGCATCTGCAGCTGGCCGCTGGCCGACCATTCCTTGAGCAGCGTCACGCCGTCCACGTCGGGCATCCAGATGTCCAGCAGCACCAGGTCGGGGCGCAGCGATTCGCGCACCACGCGCGCCTGCGCGGCGTCCTCGGCCAGTTCGACGGTGTGCCCCTCGTCGGTGAGGATCTCGCTGAGCAGGGCGCGGATGCCCAACTCGTCATCGACTACCAGGATGGTTGCCATGCCCTCTAATGCACCTGTGTTGCGTCGCCGGGCACCGGCGCGGGGATGGCGCCGGCGCCCCCCGCAGTTCCGGCCGGCGTGACGGCAAACTTGGAAAATGATAGCGAAACGCGCGCCCCCGTCACCGGGCCGTCGGCCTGGTCGCCGGCATGCAGGTTGGCCGCACGCAGCCGCGCGCCGTGTTCGTCGGCGATCTTCTTCACCACCGCCAGCCCCAGGCCGGTGCCCCGGGCCTTGGTGGTGACGTAGGGCTCGAAGGCGCGCTTGAGCACCTTCTCGGCGAAACCGGGGCCGTTGTCGATGACCGTCAGCCGCACCGCGTGCAGCTCGCCGTTTTCGCCGCGCGCCACCGAGGTGATGATTTCCACCTGGCCGTCGGGCCGGTCGGCCACCGCGTCCAGCGCGTTCTGCACCAGGTTGTGGATCACCTGGCGCAACTGCGTGGCGTCGCCCAGGATGCGCGGCAGCGCCGGCTCCAGGCGGGCCAGCAGCAGGCCGTTGTCCTGCGCCTGGCCGTACAGCGCCAGCACTTCCTGCGCCAGCGCGTTCAGGTCCAGCGGCTCCATTTGCGCCGCGGGCAGCCGCGCATAGTCGCGGAACTCGTTGACCAGGGTCTGCATCGCCTGCACCTGGCTCACGATGGTGTTCACCGAACGCAGCAGCAGCGCCTGGTCGGCGCCTTCCAGTTTGGCTTCCAGCTTGTGGCGCAGGCGTTCGGCCGAAAGCTGGATCGGCGTCAGCGGGTTCTTGATCTCGTGCGCCAGCCGCCGCGCCACCTCGGCCCAGGCCGCCGAGCGCTGCGCCGAGACGATCTCGGTGATGTCGTCGAAGACCATCAACCTGGCCTCGCCCGGCAACTGCGCGCCGCGCACCAGCAGCGTGAGGGTGGCGCCGTCGCCGCGCGTCAGGTCGAAGCTCTCCTGCCACTGGTCGCGCTCGCCGGCCTCGGGGCTGGTGGTCAGCAGTTCGAAGCGCTGCTCCACGCCGCTGGCAAAGGCTTGCAGTTCCGGCAGGTCCGACAGCCGGCGTCCGCGCCAGGCCGAAAGCGGCCGCTGCAGGATGCGCGTGGCGCCGGGGTTCACGGTGTCGATGCGGCCTTCGCGGTCGAAGACGATGACGCCGGCGGTCAGCGTGTCCAGGATGGTCTGCAGCCGCGTGCGGGCGCCTTCGAGCTGCTGCATGCCGCGCTGCACCTGGCCGCGGGCCTCGGCCACTTGCGCGGTCATGTCGGCAAAACTGCGCGTCAGGCCGCCGAGCTCGTCGCCGCTGGCGAACACGGGTTTGGCGGTCAGGTCGCCGGCGGCCACCTGGCGCACGCCGTCGGCCAGCAGCAGCAGCGGCTTGGCCAGCTGGTTGCCCAGCACGATGGCCAGCAGCACGGCAGCGAAGACGGCCAGGATGAGCGTGAGCGTGAGCGTGCCCACGTACATCCGGCGCAGGCTGTCGCGCGCCAGCGCGCGCTGCTGGTATTCGCTGTACGCGGCCTGCACGGCCAGGGCGTTGGCGGCCAGGGCGCGCGGCACCGGCTGCACCAGCATCACGAAACGCTCGTCGCCGGCCGACAGCGTGATGCTGCTGCGCGGCACGCTGGCCAGCGCGCGCACGCGCGGGCCCTCGGCGCCGGTGGCCAGCGTTTCTTCGTCCAGGCTTTCCACCACGCTGGCACTGCCGGCCGCCCGCGCCTGGCCCAGCAGCAGCGCCGCGGGTCGCTCCGGCGGGCCGGCGCCGGCGTCGCCGCCGGCACTCACCAGCACCTGCCCGTTGGCGGCCAGCAGTGCCGCCGTGCTGGCGCCGATCTGCACCCGCAGCCGCTCCAGCACCAGCGGCGAAACGGCGGGGCTTTCGGCCAGTCGCTCGGCGGCCACCAGCGCCTTGCCGCGCAGGTCGTTGGCCAACGCGGCCAGCGTGTCCTTGCCCAGCGCCAGGCCGGAATCCAGCGCGCCGGCCACCTTCACGTCGAACCAGGCCTCGATGCTGCGCGAGACGAACTGGTAGCTCACGGTATAGATCACCATCCCCGGCAGCAGCCCGACGACGGCGAAGATGCCGGCCAGCTTCAGCAGCAGCCGGCTGCCGAACTTGCCGCGCCGCAGCCGCAGCAGCAGCCGCAGCCCGACCACCGTGATGACCAGGGTGAGCAGCACCGCCGCCGCCAGGTTCAGCCAGAACAGCCATACGAAGTGCCGTTCGTAGAAACCGCCGCCCTGGCTGCTGAACGAGAGCACGAAGGCCAGCACCAGCGCCGCACCGGTGCCGGCCACCAGCGCCACGATCCAGCCCCAGCGCGCCGAGGCCGTCATGGTGCGGGCTCGACCTGCAGCACGCGCGCCACGCCCACGGTCCATTCGCCCTGGCTGCCCAGCGCGCCCAGGCCGAACTGCATGGGCCCGGGCAACTGGCTGGTGTCGAGCCGGTAGCTGAATTCCACGTAGTAGCGGCTGTCGGGGTCCAGGCTGGCCAGCTCGGCCAGTTTCCAGCCGGCGCTGCGCGAGGCCGCGCCCAGCGCTTCGTTCAGGGTGTCGAAGGTCTGGTGCAGGCCGCCCAGGCCCACGCGCCAGGTGTTGGTCAGTGGCTGGTAGGCCACGCGCCAGGAACGCGAGACGCGCGCCACCCGTTCGTCGCGCCAGTACCAGCGGCTGCGCAGCAGGCGCGCATCGGCGGCGAAGTAGATGGGCACGCCGCGCCGCAGCGCGTCTTCCACGGCCGCGGGCAGCGTCACGCGCGCGGCGAAGTCCAGCGACAGCGCGCCGTCTTCACGGTGGGCCTGCAGGGCCGCCAGTTCCACCCCCTGGGCGCGTGCCGCGCCGGCCCACAGGCAGGCCAGCACCAGCAGGAGCTGGAGGCCCTGCAGGAAGCGTCGGCGGACCAGCAACAGGTGCATCGGGGCCAGGTGGGTGTTTTCAGGTCTTGCGGAGCAGCGCGTAGAAGAAGCCGTCGTGCAGCGCCGCACCCGGGCGCTCGCTGATCGGGATTGTCGCGGCTGGGCAGCAGATGGCCGGGCGACTGCGGCGCCAGCGTGGCCGCGCCGGCCGGGCAGCGTTCATAAATGCGTCGATCTGGTCCCGGCCCTCGGCCTTGAAGATCGAGCAGGTGGCGTACAGCAGGTGCCCGCCGGGGGCCAGCAGCGGCCACAGCGCGTCCAGCAGCTCGGCCTGCACGCGCGCCAGCGCGTCCACGTCGCCGGGCCGGCGCAGCCAGCGCACGTCGGGGTGGCGGCGCACGATGCCGCTGGCGGTGCAGGGGGCGTCGAGCAGGATGGCGTCGAAGGGCCGGCCGTCCCACCAGTCGGCCGGGCGGCGGGCGTCGCCGGCTTTCAGTTGCGCGTGCAGGTGCAGGCGGTTCAGCGTTTCCTGCACGCGCGCCAGGCGCAGCGGGTCGCTGTCCAGCGCCAGCAGGTCCAGCTCGGCCAGCTCCAGCAGATGCGCGGTCTTGCCGCCGGGGGCGGCGCAGGCGTCGAGCACGCGGGCGCCCGGGTGCAGCGGTGCGCCCGACAGCAGCAGGGGTGCGGCCAGCTGCGCCGCGGCGTCCTGCACCGAGACCTCGCCCTCGGCGAAGCCGGGCAGCTGCTGCACCGGGCAGGGCTCGGCCAGCAGCACGGCGGCGCTGGGCGCGGCCAGGCCGGGCGCGACGTGCTCCAGCACGCTGGCGGCGCGCCCGGCGGCGGCCAGCCGCTGCACATAGGCGCTGGCGCTGCCGCGGCGGGCATTCACGCGCAGCGTCATCGGCGGGCGGCGGTTGGCTTCGGTCAGAAGCCCTTGCCAGCCACGGGGCCAGTCGTGCTGCACACGCTGCACCCACCACAGCGGGTGGTTCCAGGCGCCCAGCGGCGTGTGCCGCACGGCGGCCACCACGGCGTCGCGCTCGCGCAGGAAGCGCCGCAGCACGGCATTCACGAAACCGGCCGCCGCCGGCGTGCGGTGGCGCACGGCGGTCACCGCCTGGTCGACCAGCGCGTGCTCGGCATAGGGCGGCGCTTCGTCGGGCCACAGCAGCGCCAGCGCGGTGACGAGCAGCGCATCCACCGCCGGCGCCGGTGTCTTGGGCGCCAGCAGCGCGCGCACCTCGCCGGCGCTGCCCAGCCAGCGCAGGGTGTGGAAGCTCAGCGCCTGCACGCCGGGGCGCAGGTCGGCCGCAACGCGGCCCAGCACCTCGGTGAGCGAACGGCCGCCGCGCACGGCCTGCATCGCGTCGGCCGTGTGGTCGAGCAGCCGCCAAAGCGGCGGCGAGGGGTGGGCGCCGGTCATCGCTGCAGTCTAGACGCCTCGGCCACGCGGCCGGCAGGGCCGGCCATGGCGGCGCACAATAGGGATTGCTTTGTTTTCGGCGCACCGCCCACGCTCGCATGGCCAGACCGTCCGCACCCCCCGACGACCGAATCTTCCGCAGCGAGGAAGAACTGGCGCAGTTGCCCGCCTCAGAGCGCGTTCGCTACCGGCTCGTCGCGGCCGAACGGCGCTTCCACGCCAACGACAATATCTCGGCCTTCGTGCGCGCGGGCGAAATGGCAGAGCTCAAGGCCGAGGTGCAGGCCAAGATGCAGGAGGTGCTGCGTGCGCTGGTCATCGACACCGACAGCGACCACAACACCAACGAAACCGCCCAGCGCGTGGCCAAGATGTACCTGGAGGAAGTGTTCCGCGGCCGCTACGTGCCCATGCCCGCGGTGACCGAATTCCCCAACGCCGAGCGGCTGAACGAACTCATGATCGTGGGCCCGATCACCGTGCGCAGCGCCTGCAGCCACCACATGTGCCCGATCTTCGGCAAGGTCTGGATCGGCATCCTGCCCAACGAGCACAGCAACCTCATCGGCCTGAGCAAGTACGCGCGCATCTGCCGACTGGATCATGAGCCGGCCGCAGATCCAGGAAGAGGCGGTCACCATGCTGGCCAACGAACTGCAGCAGCGCGTGCGCCCCGACGGCCTGGCCATCGTGATGGAGGCCGACCACTTCTGCATGCACTGGCGCGGTGTCAAGGACACCGACTCCGCCATGGTCAACAGCGTGATGCGCGGCGCGTTCCTGAAGGACGCCAACCTGCGGCGCGAATTCCTTTCGCTGCTGCCTCGAAAACACTCTGCCTGAACAGGAAACCCCGATGCTCGTGCGACTCATGTATGCCAGCCGTGCCGTGCCGTCCGTGGACCAGGAACGGCTGCTCGACATCCTGCGCAAGTCCAAGGCCAACAACCCGGCGCTGGGCATCACCGGCGTGTTGTGCTTCAGCGAAGGCATCTTCCTGCAGGTGCTGGAAGGCGGGCGCAGCGCCGTCAACAAGCTCTACAACCGCATCGCGGCCGATGCCTGCCACACCGACGTGGAACTGCTCAGCTACGAGGAGATCGGCGAGCGCCGCTTCGCCGGCTGGTCGATGGGCCAGGTCAACATGGCGCGGCTGAACCCGGGGCTGCTGCTCAAATATTCCGAGCGGGCGGCGCTGGACCCGTATGCGGTATCGGGCGCGGTGTCGCTGGCGCTGTTCGAAGAGCTCATGGCCACGGCGTCCGTCGTAGGGCAGCCGTAGCGGGCAGGTCCGGCGCCAGGGCAAAGACGCCCGAAACGCCACGCACGCGCGCCTGCGTCGCGCAGTCCGCTTCGCCCAGGGGCATCGACCGCCAGGCCACGCCTGGCGCCGACCCGGGGCCGCCGACTACCCGAAGGAATTAGGTGCAACACCGAAGCGGGTATGCCCGGGTTGGCATGGCCGGGGCGGTCATCAATGATCTGCGTCAAGCATAAGGAGAGACTGATGCAGACCCGACGCGAAGTGCTGGCGCACGGCGCCACCGTGGCCGGCTTGCTGGCCAGCGCCGGCCTGCTGCCGCAAGCCGCCCTGGCGGCCTGGTCCGAAGCGGCCTTCCAGGCCAAGACCGTGGCCGACGCGGTCAAGGCGCTGGGCGGTAGCGCGCCGACGGCCAGCGGCGACGTCACCGTCACCGGCCCGGACATCGCCGAAAACGGCGCCGTGGTGCCAGTGGGCGCGGCCACCACGCTGCCGGGGGTGAAGAAGCTGCTGCTGCTGGTGGAGAAGAACCCCAGCGTGCTGGCCGCGGTGTTCAACGTCAGCGACGCGGTGGAAGCCAGCTTCAACACCCGCGTGAAGATGGGCCAGTCGTCCAACGTCTACGCCGTGGCCATGATGGCCGACGGCAAGGTGCTGTATGCGCACAAGGAGATCAAGGTCACCCTGGGCGGCTGCGGGGGGTGAGGTCGGACGTGCGACCGTCCCTGCGGACGGTCGCTCGCCGGCCGAACCGGCCGAGCTCTGCGAGGCCGTGCAGAGGACTTCCGCATACCTCGGATGGTTCTGAATCAAGGAGAAAGACATGGCAGACCCGATGCGCATCCGCGCCCAAGCCGCCGGCGACAAGACCACCGTGCGCGTGCTCATGAGCCACGAGATGGAGACCGGCCTGCGCAAGGACTCGGCGGGCAACGCGATCCCGGCGTGGTTCATCCAGGAAGTGACGGCGGCGCACAACGGCAAGGAAGTGATGACGGCCGAGTGGGGCCCGTCGGTGGCGAAGAACCCGTTCATGCAGTTCACGGTGAAGGGGGCCAAGGCCGGCGACAAGATCACCATCAGCTGGGTCGACAACAAGGGCGACAAGCGCAGCGACGAAGCCACCGTGTCCTGACCCCGGTCCAGGATCCCGGCCCACCCGACCGACTCCGGAGACCGACGACGATGACGAAGCAGCGTTTCACCCTGGCCGCCGCGGCGGCGGCGCTGGCACTGGCCGCGACCGGCGCCACCTGGGCACAGAAGACCACCGCGGACGGCATTGCCGAATACCGTGAGTTGCTGGCCGACGGCAACCCGGCCGAGCTTTTCGAGGCCAAGGGCGAAGAACTCTGGAAGGTCAAGCGCGGCCCGAAGAATGCCTCGTTGGAAGCCTGCGATCTGGGCAAGGGTCCGGGCGTGGTCAAGGGGGCTTGGGCTGAATTACCGCGTCACTTTGCAGACACCGGCCGCGTGCAGGACGTCGAATCCCGCCTGCTGACCTGCATGGAACGTCTGCAAGGCTTCAACCCCGCAGAGATTGCCAAGGTGCCCTTCGGCAAGGGTGAGATGGCCAATGTCACGGCGCTGGCCACGTGGATTTCCGGTCAGTCCAAGGGCCTGCGCTTCAATCTGCCGCAGGAGCATCCGGCGGAGCGCAAGATGTACGCGTTGGGCGAGAAAGCCTTCTACTTCCGCGGCGGGCCCATGGACTTCTCCTGCGCTTCGTGCCACGGCGAGGAAGGCAAGCGCATCCGACTGCAAGACCTGCCGGTCTTGTACAAGAACCCGGGCGACGGCCTGGGCATGGCAGCCTGGCCAGCCTACCGGGTATCGAACGGGCAGATGTGGGGCATGCAGCAGCGGCTTTCCGACTGCTTTCGCCTGCAGCGCTTCCCGAACCCTGAGTTCGCTTCCGACGTGACGATCGCGCTGCAGTCGTATATGGGTCTCAACCAAAGGGGAGCCGCCATCATCACGCCGGCCCTCAAGCGCTGAAGGAGACGCCGCCATGAAAATGAACAAGACCCTGACCCTGGCCCTCGTTGCCGTGGCCGCCGGCTTGGTGCTGGCCGGCTGCGCGAGCGCGCCGAGCCAGAACCTGGATGCCGAATTCCAGACCATGTTGAAGACGTCGTTCACCGAGCGCGGCATTGCCAAGATGGACCGCATCCAGCAGGACCTGGGCCAATCGGCCTGCTCGTCGCCCAAACCGCCCTCGGACGCCGTGGCCGAACAGATCATGGGTCAGGCACGAGCCGCCGTGAAGTGGCCCGCCGGTGGTCAGTATTTCGGTGACTGGAAGAACGGCGAGAAACTCGCGCAAAGCGGCCGCGGCATGACCTGGACGGACAAGAGCACCGACACCAAGGGCAACGGTGGCCAGTGCTACAACTGCCACCAGATCACCAAGCAGGAGATCTCGTTCGGCACCATCGGCCCCAGCCTGTACAACTACGGCAAGAACCGCGGCGTGACCGACGTGACCGCGCCCACCGCGCAGCCCATCGTCGAATATACGTGGATGAAGATCTACAACGGCAAGACCTACAACGCGTGCTCGAACATGCCGCGCTTCGGACATGCCAAGCTGCTGGACGAAAATCAGATGCGCGACATGATGGCCTTGCTGCTGGACCCGAAGTCTCCGGTCAACCAGTAGGCGCCCGCATCCCACAGCCCGGCGCCGCCGGGCTTTTTCCGCTTTTGAACATAAGCCGGTACTTATCATGACCCTGAGCAAGCGCGAATTCCTGCAGGTGCTTTCAGCCGCCTCGGTGGCCGGCATGGGGCTGGCGCGCTATGCCGACGCCGACGCCGCCACGGCACAGGCCGGGCTGTACGACCTGCCGCCGCTCAGCAGGTCCGGCACCGGTGCCGGCCAGGTGAGCTTCCTGCACATGACCGACTGCCATGCGCAGTTGAAGCCCGTCTACTTCCGCGAGCCCAGCGTCAACCTCGGCCTCGGATCGATGCAAAGCCAAGCGCCCCACCTGGTGGGCGAACACCTGCTGAAGAAGGCCGGCGTGCCCGCGGGCACGCCAATGGCGCATGCGCTGACCTTCCTCGACTTCGAAAGGGCGGCCAGGCGCTACGGCCGCGTCGGCGGTTTCGCCCACCTGGCCACGCTGGTCAAGCAGCTGAAGGCCAGCCGCCCCGGCGCGCTGCTGCTCGACGGCGGCGACACCTGGCAGGGCAGCGCCACCGCGCTGTGGACGAACGGCCAGGACATGGTCGATGCCTGCAAGGCGCTCACGGTGGACGTGATGACCGGCCACTGGGAATTCACGCTCGGCATGGAGCGCGTGAAGGAGATCGTGGAGAAGGACTTCGCCGGCAAGGTCGACTTCGTGGCCCAGAACGTGAAGACCAACGACTTCGGCGACCCGGTCTTCAAGCCCTACGTCATGCGCGAGATGAACGGCGTGAAGGTGGCCATCGTGGGCCAGGCCTTCCCCTACACGCCGATCGCCAACCCGCGCTACATGGTCGCCGACTGGAGCTTCGGCATCCAGGACGAGAACCTGCAGAAGATGGTCGACGAGGCGCGCGCCAAGGGTGCGCAGGTGGTCGTGGTGCTCAGCCACAACGGCATGGACGTGGACCTGAAGATGGCCAGCCGCGTGCGCGGCGTCGACGCCATCTTCGGCGGCCACACGCACGACGGCGTGCCGCTGGCGGTGCCGGTGAAGAATGCCGGCGGCACCACGCTGGTCACCAACGCCGGCAGCAACGGCAAGTTCCTGGGCGTGATGGACCTCGAGGTCAAGGGCGGCAAGGTCGCGAACTGGCGCTACCGGCTGCTGCCGGTGTTCAGCAACCTGCTCAAGGCCGACCCCGAGATGGACGCGCTGCTCACCAGGGTCCGAGCGCCCTACGAAGCCAGGCTGGCCGAGAAGCTGGCCGTCACCGATGGCCTGCTGTACCGCCGCGGCAATTTCAACGGCAGCTGGGACCAGCTGCTGTGCGACGCCCTGATGGACGTGCAGGGCGCCGACATCGCCTTCAGCCCGGGCTTCCGCTGGGGCACCAGCCTGCTGCCGGGCGACGTGATCACGCGCGAACTGATGATGGACCAGGTGGCCACCACCTACAGCTATGCCACCGTCACCGGGATGTCGGGCGAGATGATCAAGACCGTGCTCGAAGACGTGGCCGACAACCTGTTCAACCCCGACCCCTACTACCAGCAGGGCGGCGACATGGTGCGCATCGGCGGCCTCAGCTACGCCTGCGAGCCCGGGCGCGGCGATGGGCAAGCGCATCCAGGACATGCGGCTGAAGGGCCAGCCCATCGAGGCGAACAAGACCTACAAGGTGGCCGGCTGGGCACCGGTGGCCGAGGAGGCGAAGAGCGCCGGCAACAAGATGATCTGGGACGTGGTGGAAACCTGGCTCAAGTCGCAGAGCGGCGGGCGCGTGACGGCGCGCACCATCAACACGCCCAAGCTGCTGGGCGTGCAGGGCAACCCGGGCCTGGCCTGATGGGCGCCATCACGGTGCCATCACGGCCATTTTCGCGTCGCCCGCCGCCTCGGCGCGGCCTGCGTCGCGCCTGGGCGGCGACCGCGCAGCACGCTGCAGGCGCCGGCGGTCGGCTCGGCCGGCTGGAACCGGTAGCCCCAGGCCACCCCGAGGGCCGACTGCTTCATGCTGATGGTCTCGTTGCCGGCGGCCCCGGCTCCGAGCACGGCATTGAACAGCGAGGAACCAGTGACGCTCTGGCGCGGCGCATTCATGTAGGAGAAGGTGAACTCGTTGTTCCGGTCCATCGTGAAGGTGAAGCCCAGCGTGTAGTGTTCCATCGGTCTACGCCCTGGGCGCCAGGACGTCGAAGGTGACGTCTGCCGCGGCTACTGGGGTTTTCGCCCTTGTCGTAGCCCGCACGCAGCGTCCAGGCGCCGTTCACCTGCCAGGCCACGCCCAGCTTGAAGACGTCGACGTCCTGCGAGCCGAAGCCCTGGGCCGTCGGGCGCGCCCAGCGGCCCCTGCGGGCTGCTGGGGTTGGACACCGACGCCACGTCGGTGTAGCTCATGGGGCCGTAGTCGGCGGCCAGCGTCCAGCCCGGCGCCGGCACGAAGGCCACACCGAAGCTGTAGTGCGACGGAATGTCGAACTCACCGCCCTCGGCGAACAAGCCCTTGTATTTGTC
>JAXHKY010000025.1:0-137863 GCA_034522875.1 Rubrivivax sp.
TGAGTACGCGGCCTTTGTATGCCGTCGTTCAGCCGGCACCCTCTCCCGGTCGATGCTGGTCACCTGCGAACGACTGCTGTCGTCAACGCTGATCTGTTCGAGGACTTCGGCGAAGGTCAGGTTCCAAGGTAGACCTGTCGCTCGGCGAGAAAACCGCCACCGGCTCCTGTGGGTCGGGACCCGGTCTAGACGAACGTCAGCTGTATGGCAGCTCAACTTGACCGGCAGGTTTCGGGCCACGAGTCAAGCGGATCGGTTAGCCGGACCCGACCCTGAGCCGACACGCAACCCCCGAGATTGGATTCGGGGAAGCGGTCCTTGCCAGATACGGTAATGATCGTCGCAAAGTCCTGACCAGCTGCCGCATGAAGTTCAGCGGTGACCTAACCAGATGTCGTCGCGCCGTTGTGCCGCGGCTCCTGGGCTTCAACTCCACCCGCCGGGTGGCGTTGGACTGTTCCCGATCCTCAGACGGAGCCGGGCGGATCAATCATGTGGCGACATGGCCGTACCAACCGACTGCGATCGAGTACTTCGCAACACATTGCGGCCTGGAGTCCGAAGCCGTCGATGCAGGAACAAACGGGGGTGCGTGGTTCAGATTCCTGCGGCATCCCGCCTGTGAGCACCGTGGGGCGTTCCCGCGGGCCGGCTCAGCGGAGCGGGGCGGCAGGGTGGCGGGCGGAAGCCCGTAGGCGTCGGCGGCGGTCGTTCAATAGGGCGCAGGCGCCCAACACCGTGATGCTGCCGGCGGCAAACAGCAGCCATGGAGCCGCCGTTTCGCTCAGCCGCCCGGTGCTGCTAGCGAGCAAGGCAGCACCCAGTGGGATACCGCAGTTTACGCAGGCAACCACACCGCCGGCATGGCTGGTCGGATGGCGCTCCGTGATGAGGGCGTAGACCAGCACGAAAGCGCCGCTGGACAGTCCAATGCTTAGGAACAGCATCGCGACCGCTGCGCTGCCGAACACCGGCAGCCAGGCGACGGCAACCCACCCAAGCATGGCAAGCAGGCCCGCCCCCAGCAGGGCGCGCGTGCGCTGGTGCTCCCGGTCGCCTATCCAGCCCCAGAACGCGGCGCCGAGGCCGTAGCCAGCGACCAGTATCGAGATCATCCATCCCGCAGCGACCGGGTCGAAGCCGCGTGCCGCGAGCCACCGCGGCGCCACCACGTTGACGAAGGCGTAGAAGGTACCGGCCAACCCCGCTTGGAGCGCGACGCCGAGCAGCACGCTGCCCGAGCCCAACAGCGTGATCAGCTCGTGCCAGGGGTCGCGCGGCGGCATCACGCGCGGACTGCCCGGGCGCATCTGCCGTCCAAGCAGGAAAGGCGCCGCCGCCAGCGCCAGCGACATGACGCCGAGGCCGAGCCAGATGTCGCGCCAGATCACGACCCCGAGCAGCAGCGCCAGCGGTGCACCCGAGCACACTGCGCCGACATTGCCCAGCAGGATGCCTCGCCCAGAGAATGTGGCTTTGCGCTCGGGGAAGGCCAAAGCGACAAAGCGCATCAGGCCCACGAAGGCGGCCGGCGAGCCAGCGGCAATGAGCACGCGTGCCAACGTCAGCTCGACAATCGAGTCACCAGCGCGGAAAAGGAACGATCCGGCAGCCGTGACGATGCACCCAAGTACAGCAACGCGCCGCGCGCCGATGGCGTCAGTCAGCAGGCCGGTGGGGATCATGATTGCCAGGTAGGTCCAGAAGAACACCGCGGTGAGATCGGCGGTCGCGGCCGGACTCAGCCCGAACTCGGCGCTGACTTGCGGCGCGATGGCCTGGAAAGCGGTGCGATGAAACAGGGCGACGGCATAGCCGACGCTCAGCAGCACCGCAGTGGCTCGGTCCGCAACTGCGAGCCCGTTGCCGGGCGTAAGGACCGCGTGCAGGGGAGCGGCACGCACTGCTCCATCGCGGGAGGGCTCCTGCTGTTCTTGTTGCATTCCTGCTCCGTTCCCAAGCGCCGCTGCGCAGCATCTGAGCACCGTGTCGCCTTTCTGGCGTTGTCCGGCGCAACCGATTCATGGCTCAGTGATTTGCGCGAGAGGATAGCCGTTCAAGCGTTTCTTTCCTGTTGCCATGGCGGCCGGGGCCTGCGCCTGCTGCTTCGCCGCGGCACCGTCCGTGGTGAGCACGGTGGGCTGCGGCAGTGCCTGCAGCCACTCGGCCAGCAGAGCGGGGCGGTGGAAGGCGAAGACGTTGCGCGCCCGAGGGGCCGGGTCCAGGCCGTTGGTGAAGTGGGTCTCGATGCCGGTGGACTCGTACGCGAAGGCCATGACCCGCGCGTGCGGCCGGTCGGTGGACGGCGTCGGGCCGGAGGACTCGACCCGGGCGTCCGACCCCGACAATGTCGACGGTTGCACCAGCAACTGAGCGGGGTGCCGACATGGACCGACAGCGCGCGATCGCGACAGGCGGCGCTTGCAAGGCAGGTGATCCCGAAGCCGTGGGCGCCCGCCATCGGACCCACTTCAGGCCGGCGTCGAAGCGCGCCGCGGAACCCGACCGGCGGCCGGCCTCGCAGCCGCCAGCGGCGCAGAATCCCGCGTTTTAGGCCGCGGAGCAGATGTATGGCATGGACGCTTCTTTTCCTCGCAGGGCTGTTCGAGATCGGGTGGGCCATCGGCCTGAAGTTCACCGACGGATTCACACGACTGTGGCCGAGCGTGTTCACAGGCGTGTCGATGGTCGCCAGCGTCGTGCTGCTGGGTGTTGCGATGAAGTCGCTGCCGGTCGGCACCGCGTACGCCGTCTGGGTCGGCGTCGGCGCGGTGGGCACCGCGATTTTGGGCATCGTGCTGTTCGGCGAGTCCGCCAACGCCGGCCGCATCGTCAGCCTGGGGTTGATCCTGGCCGGCATCGTGGGCCTGAAGCTGAGCACGCCGGCTTGATCGCCCTGACCTGCCCGGGCCGGCCGGCTCGGCAGGGACGGCCACGACGATGCATCTCCTGCGACCCCGCGCAAGCGGCGATCTCCCTGCAGAATGCCGTACCGCCCGTGATAGTCTGCGCCGCCGCGTGCAATACCGGTGCGGTGCGGGCACGGTGGCTACAGGAGGCGGAAGCGGTGGTGGACATCAACAAGGGCGTGCTGAGCTTCGGCTCGATGACGCTGCTCGTCGGCGGCTTGGCGCTGGCGGGCTTGTTGTTGTGGGGCTGGAAGACCGGACAGGAACTGCCGCTGTGGCCCGCCCTGCTGGTCGCGGCCGTCAATGTCTTTGGCGCATTCAAGCTCGTGATGGAAACGAGGGCAAGACGATCGGCCCGGCAGGCCGCCGCCAAGGCTGCGCAGCCCCATCGCGCGGGCAAGGGATGACCCAGCACCGACCGCCGGTGCTGGCGTGGGTGGCGGTGGTGGTGGTCGGCGCTGCGGGGTGCAGCGAACGAGCCGGGCACGACCCCTATGCCCTGATGGAAGGCCAAGGCATCTACAAGGCCGAGTGCGCGGCCTGTCACAGCGCCAGACTCGAAGGCCAGGCGAACTGGCAGACACGCCGACCCGACGGAAAGCTGCCGGCTCCGCCGCACGACGCCACCGGCCACACCTGGCATCACCCCAGAGAACAGCTCGCGGCCATCGTCAAGTTCGGCATGGTGCCGCCCAACGCGCCGCCTGGCTACGTTTCCGACATGCCCGCCTTTGACGGCAAGCTCACCGATGCGCAGATCGACAACGTACTGGCCTGGATTGAAAGCCAGTGGCCGCAGGAGATCTTGCAACGTCGAGCGGAGATGCTGAAGCAGCGCCAGTCCGGGCTCGGTTCAGCCACCATCGCCCCGCCGCCGCGGCAGTGAAGTGCGGCATGGCCTGCGGCCCCGCACTGCAGACATGAAGGCCCGTGCCGATGAATGATTCGCGGCGGCCGACCCGGAGCCGCAATCGCCGCTGCAAGCTCGAAAGTCCCGGCGGGCTGCCATTCGAAGCCGTCACCGATCAGTCTGGCCAGCGCTGTCAGGCAGGCCGGTACCGCCCACGTTCGTGCCTGCGCCGCTGAGCCGCATGCCGGCGCCAGCAGCACCCGGGCAACCGGCCCCCAAGGCCCCCACCAAGAGAACCTGTCTCAATCGACCGTACGGGTAGCCCTGCGCCACCAGGCGGCATCCACGCGGCCGGGCCAGTCGTTATGCCCTGCGCCATCGATCTGCATCAGGTGCTTCGGGCCACCCAGCGTGGTGTGCAGCGCAACGCCGAAGCGCGCCGGCACGATGCGGTCCTGCTCGGCGACGACCACCACCACCGGGCGGTCGAACCTGGCCAGCCGGGCCGCCGTGTCGTACCGGTCACGCAGCAGCCACTTCACCGGCAACCACGGATAGTGGTGTGAAGCCACGTTGGCCAGCCGTTCCCACGGCGTGATCAGGACCAGCCCCGCTGTGCGCTCGGGCTGCAGTGCCCCGGCACCGGCGGCCACTGCGGCCCCGAGCGATTCGCCGACCAGCAGGAGCGACCCGCCATACTGACCATGGGCGAGCGCGACCACCTCGCTGGCGTCGCGGATGAAGTTCGCCTCCCATGGCTTGCCTGCGCGCGGCCCGTAACCCGGATATTCGGCGAGGATCACCCGAACACCCAAGGGCACCAATGCCTGGGCATAGAACGCACGGTGGCCCACATGACCGGCGTTGCCGTGAAAGACGATCGCGGTGCCACGCACGGTGCCCCGGGGCTCGGCGACCAGCCCCCGGAATGCCTGCGCCGAAGGCCATGGCCTGAGCCCGGCGCTCGCCACCTCTTCGACCGTCGCCCGCTGCGGGAAGTAGAGCAAGCGGTCCTGCCACAGGTAGACCAGCGCCAGAAACCCCAGGCAGGTCGCGGTAATCCACAGCGCGATGCTCATGAGTCTCATCGGCCTCACGACCGCTCCAGCCGCTGGTCCGTTCGCCGCGCGGCTGCCAGCTCTGAACACCCCATCGGCGGCGCCCTCAGCATGTCCATCGCCTCGGTCTGTCCGAGAGCAAGGAAGTTCTGGACGTGGTGCACCAGAAAGCCGCCCCCCTGAAGCGGCCCCCCCGACTCGCCATGGTTCGGTCCGACCCCACCGGCACCGCTGGACGCCCCACGGCCGAAAAAACGGCCACCCATGGGGTCGGCCATCTTCGGAAATGCGGTGGTAGGCCGTGTTGGACTTGAACCAACGACCAAAGGATTATGAGTCCTCTGCTCTGACCAACTGAGCTAACGGCCCCCGGGGAAGAGCCGGCATTCTAGGCGGCGCCTACTTCACCGAAAGCGCGTTGCCCACCAGCCGCGCCGTGATGTCCACGATCTGGATCATGCGCTCGTAGGGCATGCGCGTGGGGCCGATCACGCCCAGCGTGCCGACGATGCGGCCGTCCACTTCGTAGGGCGCCGTGACCACGCTCAGTTCCTCGAACGGCACCACCTGGCTCTCGCCGCCGATATAGATGCGCACGCCCTCGGCGCGGCTGCTCACGTCCAGCAGGCGCATCAGTTCGGTCTTCTGCTCGAATACGCCGAACAGCCGGCGCAGGCTGCTCATGTCGTGGCCCAGGTCCTGCACGTCGAGCAGGTTGCGCTCGCCCGAGACGACCACGTTGTCGCTGCTCTCGGCCATGGCTTCGGTACCGGCCTGCACCGCCGCCTGCATGAGCTGGGCGATCTCCTGGCGCAGTGCGTCCACCTCGGTCTTCAGCCGCCCGCGCACCTCTTCCAGCGTCAGGCCGGCGTAGTGGGCGTTGAGGAAGTTGCTGGCCTCCTGCAGTTCGGCCTGCGTGTGGTCGCGCGCGGTGAAGATGACGCGGTTCTGCACGTCGCCGTCGGGCGCCACCAGGATGAGCAGCACACGCCGCTCGCCCAGGCGCAGGAATTCGATGTGGTGGAAGACGCTGGCCTTGCGCGGCGCCATCACCACGCCCACGAAGTGCGACAGGTTCGACAGCAGCGAAGCCGCCTGGGCGATGACACGCTGCGGCTGGTCGGGGTGCAGTTGCCGCGTGGCGGCGGCCATCTCGGGCGGCGCGTGCTCCAGGTCCAGCGGGCGCGAGGTGAGCATGGTGTCCACGAACAGGCGGTAGCCGCGCGGCGTGGGCACGCGGCCCGAACTGGTGTGCGGGCTGGCGATCAGCCCCAGGTCCTCCAGGTCGGCCATCACGTTGCGGATGGTGGCCGGCGACAGGTCCAGCCCGCTGGCGCGCGAAAGCGTGCGTGAACCCACCGGCGTGCCGTCGGCGATATAGCGCTCCACCAGGGTCTTCAGCAGTGATCGGGAGCGGTCGTCAAGCATGCCGCATTGTAGGAACGTGGCCGCTGCGGCGCGCCCTGTTTGGCGCAGGGGCCTATGGTGTAATGCGTCGCATGCCGTCTGGCTTTCGTCACGCCGCCATCGTGGGCAAGTACCAGGCCCGGGGCATCCGCCCGGTGCTGGAGGAAATCGCCCACTTCCTGGTGTCGCAGGGGCTGGAGGTTTCGTTCGAACAGGAGACCGCGTTCGCCACCGGCGTCACCGATTTCGAATCGCTGCCGGCGCCCGAACTGGGCCGGCGCTGCGACCTGGCCGTGGTGGTGGGCGGCGACGGCACCATGCTGGGCATCGCGCGCGAGCTGGCACGCTGGCAGGTGCCGCTGGTGGGCATCAACCAGGGCCGGCTGGGCTTCATCACCGACATCGCCATCGGCCAGTACCGCGACGTGCTGGTGCCCATGATCGCCGGCGACTACGAGGAAGAGCACCGCTCCATGCTCGAAGGCGAGGTCTGGCGCGACGGCGAGAAGATCTTCGAGGGCCTGTCGCTCAACGACGTGGTGGTGAGCCGCGGCGCCACCGCCAGCATGGTGGAACTGCGCGTGGACGTGGGCGACGACTTCGTGGCCAACCTGCGCGCCGACGGCCTGATCATCGCTTCACCCACCGGTTCCACGGCCTACGCGCTTTCGGCGGGCGGGCCGATCCTGCACCCGGGCATCGCCGGCTGGGTGGTGGTGCCGATCGCCTCGCACACCTTGTCCAACCGGCCGATCGTGCTGCCCGACCACGGCGAGGTGCGCATCGGCATCGTCGCGGGCAAGGACGTGTCGGCCAATTTCGACATGCACAGCCTGGCCAGCCTGATGCACGGTGACCAGGTGCGTGTGCGGCGCTCGGCGTTCAAGGTGCGCTTCCTGCACCCGCGCGGCTGGAGCTACTACGCCACGCTGCGGCGCAAGCTGCGCTGGTACGAGGGCGGGGTGTAGTCGCCGTGCTGCGCCGCCTGTCGCTGCGCGACGTGGCCATCGTGGCCGAACTGGGCGTGGAACTCGGCGCCGGCTTCACCGTGCTCACGGGCGAAACCGGCGCCGGCAAGTCCATCCTCATCGACGGTCTGCAGCTGGCGCTGGGCAACCGCGCCGACGCCACCCTGGTGCGCGAAGGCACGGCACGCGCCGAGGTCAGCGCAGAATTCGACACCCCGCCGGCACTGCAGGCCTGGCTCGACGAGGCCGGCTTCAACGCCGACGAAACCCTGCTGCTGCGCCGCACCGTCGACACGCAGGGCAAGAGCCGCGCCTGGATCAACGGCAGCCCGGCCACCATGGCGCAGTTGCGCGAGGCCGCCGAATGGCTGGTGGACATCCACGGCCAGCACGCCTGGCAGGGCCTCACGCGGCCGGCGGCCGTGCGGGCGCTGCTCGACGCGCAGGCGCAGGCCGACACCGCCCCGCTGGCCACCGCGTGGCAGCAGTGGCGCGACGCGTTGCGCCGCCTGCAAGAGGCCCGCGGCCTGCGCGAGACCCTGGACCGCGAGCGCGAACGCCTGGCCTGGCAGATCGGCGAGGTGAACAAGCTCGCTCCCGCCGAAGGCGAATGGGACAGCCTGAACGCCGAACACCAGCGCCTGGCGCACGGCCAGGCCTTGCTCGACGGCGTACGCCGCGCGCTGGCCGCCTTGTCCGAAGACGAACCGAGTGCCGGCGAGCTGAGCTCGCGCGCCATCGCCGCACTGGAAGAAGTGCAGCGCTACGACGCCGAACTGGGCGCGGTGGCCGAGGTGCTGCGCGCGGCGCAAGCCCAGCTGGAAGATGCGGCACACACGCTGCAGTCCTACCTGGGCCGCAGCGAACCCGACCCCGACCGGCTGGCCGAACTCGACGCGCGCCTGGGCGAGTGGGTCTCTCTGGCGCGACGCTACCGTCGCAGCCCGGCCGAGCTGCCGGCCTTGCTGTCGGGCTGGCAGGCCGAGTTGAAGAGCCTGGACGCCGCGGCCGACCTGGACGCGCTGGAACAGGCCGCCACGGCCGCCGAACGGGCCTGGCGCCAGGAAGCCGAACGCGTTTCACGGCTGCGCCGCAAGGCCGCGCCTGCCCTGGGCGCCGCGGTCACGCAGGCCATGCAGCAGCTGGGCATGGCCGGTGGCCGCTTCGAGGTGGCGCTGCTGAAGCAGCAGGAACCGCAGCCCTGGGGCCTGGAAGCGGTGGAATTCCGCGTCGCCGGTCACGCCGGCAGCACGCCGCGGCCGCTGGCCAAGGTGGCCTCGGGCGGCGAACTCTCGCGCCTGGCGCTGGCCATCGCCGTGACCACCGCCCTGGGCGAAGGCGGCCAGGGCAGCGGCGTGCCGACGCTGATCTTCGACGAAATCGACGCCGGCATCGGCGGCAGCGTGGCCGACAGCGTGGGCCGGCTCATGAAGCAGCTCGGTCTGCGCAGCCAGGTGCTGGCCGTGACGCACCTGGCGCAGGTGGCCGCCTGCGCCGACCACCACTTCGTGGTGGCCAAGGCGGCGCGCGGCGGCCAGACGCTGGCCAGCGTGCAGCCGGTGGAAGGCGAGGCGCGCGTCGCCGAGGTGGCGCGCATGCTGGGCGGCGAACGCCTCTCGGGCACGGCCCACGCGCAGGCGCTGCTGGGGTCGAATCCGGGAGCGGGCCGGTGAGCGCGCCAGGCCGCTTCCAAGCGCTCACCCCGGAGAGCGCAGCGTGGAGGGTTGTTCAGTGAGCGACTGGATGCCCATGGAAAGCCGCCAGAAGGACGAGGTCATCCTCGTCACCGGCATCTCGGGCTCGGGCAAGTCGGTGGCACTGCACGCGCTGGAAGACGCCGGCTATTTCTGCGTCGACAACCTGCCGCCGGAGCTGCTGCGCGACTTCATCCGGCTGGAGAGCGAACGCTTCACGCACCGCGTGGCGGTGGCGGTGGACGTGCGCACGGCCACGTCGCTGCCCGGCCTGGTGCCGCTGATCGAGCAGTTGCGCAGCGAAGGCGTGCGCATCCGGCCGATCTTCCTGGACGCCAGCACCGACGCGCTGGTGCGCCGCTTTTCCGAAACGCGCCGCCCGCATCCGCTGACGGCCGCCAGCGAAGACGGCGACAGCTCGCGCGCGCTCATCGAAGCCATCGAGCTGGAACGTGAACTGCTGTCCGACCTGCGCGCGATCTCCACCGTCATCGACACCAGCCAGTTGCGCCCGGCGCTGCTGCGCAGTTGGGTGCGTTCGCTGGTGGGCGCGCGCGAGTCGGCGCTGACGCTGGTCTTCGAGTCCTTCGCCTTCAAGCACGGCGTGCCGCTGGACGCCGACTATGTCTTCGACGTGCGCGTGCTGCCCAACCCGTACTACATCCGCGAACTGCGGCCGCTCTCCGGCCGCGACGCGCCGGTGGCCGCCTACCTGGAACAACAACCCGAGGCGATGGAGATGCTGGCGCAGATCCATGCCTTCCTGCAGCGCTGGCTGCCGGCCTTCGAGGAAGACCAGCGCAGCTACCTCACGGTGGCCCTGGGCTGCACCGGCGGCCAGCATCGTTCGGTGTATGCCGTGGAGTGGCTGGCGCGCCGCTTCGACGGCCGCTACGCCACGCTGCTGCGCCACCGTGAACTCGACGCCCGCGAATGAAGCCCCGATGAGCGCCACCCCGACCCGACCACTGCCCAGCCCGCTGCCGCTGTTTCCGCTGCAGACCGTGCTCTTTCCCGGCGCGCTGCTGGGCCTGAAGATCTTCGAGACGCGCTACCTGGACCTGGTTTCGGAATGCCTGCGCAGCGACCAGCCCTTCGGCGTGATCTGCCTGCGCCAGGGCGCCGAGGCCGGGCGCGGCAAGCAGCCGGTACAGCTGGAAGACGTGGGCGTGCTGGCGCACATCGAAGAGGTCGACGCCGAACAGCCCGGCATCCTGCACCTGCGCTGCCTGGGCGGGCAGCGCTTCAGGCTGGCGGGCGGGGTCACGCAGCGCGAGAACGGCCTGTGGCAGGCCGGCGTCGAATGGATCGAACCCGACCCGCCGCGCCAGCCCGGCCCGGCCGTGCAGCACACGGTGGACGCACTGGCCGAGGCCATCCGCAAGCTGCAGTCGCAGGACAAGCTGCCGTTCGCGCAGCCCTACCGGCTGGACGACGCGGGCTGGGTGGCCAACCGCTGGTGCGAACTGTTGCCGGTATCGCTGGCGGCGCGGCAGAAACTGATGGAACTGGACGACCCGGTGATCCGGCTTTCGCTGGTGGACGGCTTCCTGCGCGACAAGAAGGTCATCGTCACCTGAAGCGGCTCACCCCGGCGCGGCTTCGAGCAGGCGGCGCACCGGTGCCGGCAGGCCCAGCGCCAGGGCTTCCTGCGGCGTGACCCAGCGGCTGCCGGCCGCCTCGGCCTGGTCGAGCAGGCTGGGCAAGGCCTTGAGCCGCGCCGGCCAGTGCCAGGCCAGCGGGTGCAGCGTCCAGTCGAAGTGCGTCAGCGCATGTTGAATCGCCGGCAACCAGCGGCCCTGCCCGGCCCAGCCGGCGGCGGTCTCCGCCAAGACGTCCCTGGACTCGAATTCCGGCAGCGTCCACAGCCCCGCCCACACCCCGCGCGGTGGCCGCTGCACCAGCCACCAGCGGCCGCGGTGCTGCAGCCACAGCAAGGCGTGTTCACGCCGGCCGCGCTTCAAGCGGCGTGTCTTCACCGGGTAGCGCTCGGCCGTGCCGGCGCGGTGCGCCACGCAGTCGCCGGCCAGCGGGCACCGCGCGCAGGCCGGGCTGCGTGCCAGGCACACGGTGGCGCCCAGGTCCATCAGGCCTTGCGTATAGACGTCCACGGCGCGCGCCGGCAGCAGCGCCTCGGCGGCGGCCCACAGGCGCCTTTCCTCGGCGGCCAGCGCCAGGTCGCCGCCGAAGCCCAGCACGCGCGTGAGCACGCGCTTCACGTTGCCGTCGAGAATGGCCGCGCGCTCGCCGAAGCAGAAGGCGGCGATCGCCGCCGCGGTGGAGCGGCCCACGCCGGGCAGCGTGGCCAGCGCCGCGCTGCTGGCCGGGAAGGTGCCACCGTGCAAGGCCACCACCTGCTGCGCGCACCGGTGCAGGTGGCGCGCGCGGCTGTAGTAGCCCAGGCCGCTCCACAGCGCCAGCACGTCGTCCAGCGGCGCGGCGGCCAGCAGCTGCACGCTGGGAAAGCGCGCCAGGAAGCGCGGGTAGTAGTCGAGCACGGTGCTGACCTGGGTCTGCTGCAGCATGACCTCGGAAAGCCACACGCGGTAGGGGTCGCGCGTGCCCTGCCAGGGCAGGCCGTGGCGGCCGTGGCGGCGCTGCCAGCGCACGACGCGCGCCGCCAGCCCGCCCGTGGTGGCTGCGGCGGGCGCGGGCTGCGGCCCGGGTCGCCCGTGGGTCAAGCCGCGACCTGCTGCAGGCGCAGCTCGAGCCGAGGCGGATCCGGCTCGGCGCCGGGCCGGCGCGCCGCGGCCAGGGCCGCGTCGGCCAGCGCTTCGATCCGCGCCTGGGTTTCGCGCAGGTGTTCTTCCTGCGCCTGCACCTCGGCGATGCGGGCCTCCAGTTCGCCGGCCGCGGCCTGCACTCGCTGCAGCGTCTCGCGGCGGCGTGCATAGGCGCGGCGGCGCTCGCGCAACTGCACCTCGACCTGGCTGCTGGCGGCCTTGCTCCACTGTTCCAGTTCGCCGGCAGCGCTTTCGAAGACGACGCGCAGCTTCGAAAGCAGCATGCGGCGGAACTGCTCGGCAAAACCCGGCGCGGCGGTGCGCCAGACCTGGCCCAGCCCGAGGTAGCGCCCGTAGTTCCTTGCGATGAGGTCCAGTTCGTCCCGGAACGGCTGCAGCGGCGGCACCGGCGAGAGCTGCAGCGCATAGCCGAACTCGGTATTGAGCTGCTCGAAGGCGGCCTGCAGCATCTGCCGCATCTCGTCGGCCTGCGTGCCCGCGCCGGCCAGCGACTGATGCAGCCGGCCCATCAGGGCCTCGAAGGCCGCGCCACCGCCCAGGTTGAAGGGCCGGGCCGTCATCGCCGACTTCATGGCCGCCAGCTCGGTGCGCAAGGCCTCGGCCGACAGCGCCGCCAGCGTCGTGTGCTGCAGCCGCAGCTGCACCGCGCGCAGCGCGGTCAGGCGGCCGGTGCAGCGTTCGAAGTCGGCTGCCTCGGCTTCCACGCGCTCGGCCAGCAGGCGCGTCTTGGTGCTGCTCTTGCCGCGCAGGCCGCGCAGCTCCAGCAGCTGTTCGGCGTGCCGGCGGCGGCGCTCCGACAGGCGGCGCGCGGCCGATGCTCGCAAGGGTTCCAGCACCGACAAGGCCGAATGCACGAGCACCTGGTGCCGATGCGGCAGCAGCCCGCCGGCCAGTGCCTGCTCCAGCGGCGGCAGCCGGCTGGCGACCAGCGCCTGTGCGTCGACGGCGATGCGGGCGGCCAGCGCGTCGCGCGCCGACAAGGCGAAGACGCGCTGCAGCGGCACCTCCAGCGTGGCCGCGGCGTGCTGCCGCTGCTGTTCGACCTGCGCCTGCACCTGGGCCGCGCTGGCCAGCGGGTCGGCCAGGGTGTCGATCTTGTTGAGCACCACGAAGCGCTCCAGGCTGGCCTGGCCGAGGTGGTCGCGCCACAAGGCCAGGTCGGAGCGCGTCACGCCCGTATCGGCGGCCAGCACGAAGACCACGGCATGCGCCGCGGGCAGCAGGCCCAGCGTGAGCTCGGGCTCGGCGCCGATGGCATTCAGCCCGGGCGTGTCGATCACCACCAGGCCGCGCCGCAGCAACGGGTGCGGGTAGTTGATGAGCGCGTGGCGCCAGGCCGGCACCTCCACCGTGCCGTCGGGCAGCGGCAGCGGGTTGTCTTCGGGCTGGTCGTCGTTCCACAGGCCCAGTGCGGCGGCCTCCTGCACGCTCACGCGCCGGGTCTGCGTCACCGCCGCCAGCGCCTGCACCAGTGTCTGCGGTCGGCCGGGGTCAAGCGGCAGGTGCTGCCACGGCTCTTCACGCGAGCGCAGTTCGGCCAGCGACTGGCCGCCGAGCCTGGTGTCGATGGGCAGCAGCGAAAGGCGCGGCACGGCGGCGGCGTCGAAGCGCAGTTCCACCGGGCACATGGTGGTGCGGCCGGGCGTTGCCGGCAGCACCCGGCAGCCGGCGTCGCCGAAGAAGATGGCGTTGACCAGCTCCGACTTGCCACGCGAGAACTCGGCCACGAAGGCCAGCACCAGCTTGTCGGAAGCCAGCCGCTCGCGCAACGCGGACAGCGCCGCGGCATCGGCGTCGTCGAGCAACTCGTGTTCGGCCAGCGCCCGCGCCAGCGCGCCGACGCGGCCGTCCACCTCGGCGCGCCAGGCGGCCAGCGCGTCGAGGCTGTGGGCGATGGGGCTGTGCATGGGCGGCGAGCACGGCAAGAGGGAGGCGTCATGCTAGCGCAGGGCCGGCCAGGCCGACAGCCGGCAGGCCGGTGCAAGGAGTGGCCGGAAGTCACGTCCCGCCGGGCCGTTACCCGGAGTTACCTGCGCTGGCAGCGCGGGCAGAAATAGGTCGAGCGCTGCGCCTGCACCACCCGCCGCACGCTGCCGCCGCACTGTCGGCACGGCAGCCCGGCGCGGCCATAGACGGCGGCTTCGGACTGGAAGGCACCGCTGGCGCCATGGGCGTCGGTGAAGTCGCGCAGCGTCGAGCCACCGAGTTCCAGCGCCCGCGCCAGCGTGCCGCGCAGCGCCGCCAGCAGCCGCGCGGCGCGCGGGCGGCTGATGCGGTCGGCGCGCAGCGCGGGGTGGATGCCGGCCTGGAACAGCGCTTCGCAGGCGTAGATATTGCCGGCGCCCACGACCACGTCGCCGGCCAGCAGCACCGCCTTCACCGGCGAGCGGCGGCGCTGCAGCGCGGCGTGGAAGGTCTGCGGCGTGAGCGCGGGGTCGAAAGGCTCGGCACCCAGCCGCTGCAGCAGCGTGGCGGCCGGCGCCGCCTGCAGCGAAGCCGACCAGACCACGGCGCCGAAACGCCGCGGGTCGTTCAGGCGCAGCGTGCCGCGGTCGGTGACGAGGTCGAAGTGGTCGTGCGGCCCCGGTGCCGGAGCCTGCGGCAGCAGCGCCAGCGAACCCGACATGCCCAGGTGCAGCAGCAGGCCACCGCCATCGCCGAGGCCGGAGGCGACGGACTGCAGCGGCAGCCAGAGATATTTGCCACGCCGCGCCACTTCGCCCACGGTGCGGCCGACCAGGGCCTGCTCGGCTTGGCCGAGCGGCCAGCGCAGCGGTTTGCCCAGCCGGGCCGCCAGGACGCGGGCACCGAGCAAAGCTGCCGCGATGCCCCGCCGGGTGACCTCGACCTCGGGAAGTTCGGGCATACCTCATTATGTGAGAATGGTTTTCGATCGCTCTGGAGCCCCGATGTCCACAAGCCACCGCCGGCCAGCCCGCTGGCGCCCCGCGCTGGTCGCGCTGCTGGTCGCACCGGCCTGGCTGGTCACGGCCACGGCCCAGCCCGCCGCGCGCGCGGTCCCGGCCGCCGCCGCGGCCTCTGCACCGGAAGGCAACTCGGCGCTCGACGGGCAGTTGCTGTATCAATTGCTGGTGGGCGAAATTGCGCTCACCAGCGGCAACGCCGGCACGGCCTACGAATGGATCCTGGACGCCGCGCGCCGCACGCGCGACGAAACCCTGTTCCGTCGCGCCGTGGACATTGCCCTGCAGGCCCGCGCCGGCGAGCAGGCCCTGGCGGCCACGCGCGCCTGGCGGCTGGCCGAGCCCGAATCGCTGGACGCCTTGCGGCTGCAGTTGCAGATCCTGCTGCTGCTGAACCACAACGACGGCATCGCCGAGCCGCTGCAGGCGCTGCTGGCGCTCACGCCGCCGGCCGACCGGCCGGGCCTGATCGCCGCTCTGCCGCGTTTCCTGCAACGCGCCAGCGACCCGCGCCTGCTCGCCGGCGTGCTGGAGACCGCGCTCGAACCCTACCGCAGCGCGCCCGCCACGCGCGTGCCCGTGCGCGTGGCCCTGGGCCGGGCCTGGCTCGAGGCCCGCGAACCCGACCGCGCCTGGGCGCTGGCCCTGGAAGCCCAAGCCCTGGACCCGGCCGCGCCGGGCCCGGCCCTGCTGGCGATGGAACTGATGCGCGAGAAGCCGGCCGCCGAGGCCCTGGTGCTGCAGTATCTGGCCCAGCCGCAGTCGGAACCGGCGCTGCGCCTGGGTTATGTGCGGCTGCTCACGTCGCTGCAGCGCTACGCCGACGCGGTGACGCAACTGCAAGAGGCCACGCGCCGGCAGCCCGAGTTGGCGCCGCCCTATCTCTCGCTCGGCGCCCTGCATCTGGAATTGAAGCAACCCAAGGAAGGTGAGGCCGCGCTGCAGCGCTACGTGGAACTCGTGCAGCGCCAGTCGGCAGCCTCGGCAGCCCCTGCGGCCCCGGCGGCGACGGCCGCACCCGATGCGGACGAGGCCGTGCCCGACGCCGACGCCGGCCCCGACCAGGGCCTGGTGCAGGCCTGGTTGATGCTGGCCCAGTCGGCCGAGCAGCGCGGCGACTTCCAGGCCGCCGAAGCCTGGCTGGCCAAGGTCGACGACCCGCGCCGCGCCCTGGAAGTGCAGACCCGCCGCGCCTCCATGCTGGCGCGCCAGGGCCAGCTCGAACAGGCGCGCGAACTGATCCGCCGCGCCCCCGAACGCAGCGCCGAGGACCAGCGCGCCAAATTCGTGGCCGAAGCCACCGTGCTGCGCGAAGTGAAGCACTGGCGCGAGGCCTTCGACGTGCTGAGCAGCGCCAGCGAGCGCTTTCCCGACGACACCGACCTCATGTACGAACAGGCCATGATGGCCGAGAAGATCGACCGCCTGGACGAGCTGGAGCGCCTGCTGCGCCGCGTCATCGAGCTCAAGCCCGACAACGCGCACGCGCACAACGCGCTGGGCTATTCGCTGGCCGACCGCAGCCAGCGCCTGCCCGAGGCCCGCGTGCTGATCCAGCGCGCGCTGGAACTCTCACCCGGCGACCCTTTCATCACCGACAGCCTGGGCTGGGTCGAATTTCGGCTCGGCAACGCCGAAGAGGCGCTGCGCCTGCTGCGGCGCGCCTATGCTGCGCGGCCTGACCCCGAGATCGGCGCCCATCTCGGCGAGGTGCTGTGGGCGCTGGACCAGCGCGAAGAGGCGCGACGCATCTGGCTCGAAGCCAAGGGCCGCGACGCCACCAACGACGTGCTGCGCGAGACGCTGGGCCGCCTGCGCGTCGAGCTGTGAGCCGCCGCGCGCCGGCGTGGCTGTCGCCGCTGGCGGCGGCGCTGCTGGCCGCCTGTGCCACGCCACCGCCGGCGCCCGGCGAAGCGCCCTGGACCAGCGGCCGCCTCAGCGTGCGCGTCGACGAGAGCGCCGGCCAGGCCGCGCAGAGTCTGAGTGCGGCCTTCGAACTGCGCGGAGACGGCCAGTCGGGCGAACTGCGCCTGAGCTCGCCGCTGGGCTCGCGCGTGGCGCAGGCGCGCTGGGCACCGGGCCTGGCGGTGCTGGAAACGCCCGACGGCGAGCGGCACTTCGACACGCTGGAGCAGCTGTCGCGCCAGGCCCTGGGCGAGGCGCTGCCGCTGGCCGCCCTGCCCGACTGGATCGCCGGCCGGCCCTGGCCGGCGGCGCCGCATGTCATTTCGGCCGAAGGATTCGAGCAGCTCGGCTGGTCGGTGTGGCTGGCCCGCCAGGCCGAGGGCTGGATCGAAGCCCGGCGCGCCGCGCCGCCGGCGGTGGCGCTGCGCGTGCGGCTGGACCAGGAAACCGGGCCATGAGCCTGCGCGCCCTCTACGACGTGCCGGCGCCGGCCAAGCTCAACCTCTTCCTGCACGTGGTGGGGCGGCGCGCCGACGGCTACCACCTGCTGCAGTCGGTCTTCGTGCTCGTCGACTGGACCGACACCCTGCACTTCGAACTGCGCGGCGACGGAACGCTCGCCCGCCACGATCTCGGCCCGGCGCTGCCGGCCGAGGATTTGTGCCTGCGCGCCGCGCGTGCACTGCAATCGGCCAGCGGCACGCGGCTCGGCGCCGACCTGTCGATCCTGAAGCGCGTGCCCTGGGGTGCCGGCCTGGGCGGCGGCAGCTCGGACGCCGCCAGCACGTTGCTGGCGCTGAACCGGCTGTGGCAGCTGCGCTGGCCGCGAGCGCGGCTGGCCGAGCTGGGCCTGGCGCTCGGCGCCGACGTGCCCTTCTTCCTGGGCGGGCACAACGCCTTCGTCGAAGGCATCGGCGAGAAGCTCACGCCGCTGGCGCTGCCGGCCGCGCGCTATGCCGTGGTCAAGCCGCCCGCGGCCATCGCCACGCCTGACATCTTCAGCCACCCGGAACTGGTTCGCGACACCGAAGCTGCTATACTCACGGGCTCTCTTGACGAGGCAGGGCGCACCGGTGCGCCGGCTCAATGGGCAACAGGGTTCGGCAAGAACGACCTGCAGCCCGTGGCCGAGGACCGGTGCCCCGAGGTGGCGCAAGCTGCCCGCTGGCTACAGGCACGTTATGGCAACAGCCGCATGACGGGCTCGGGCAGCGCGGTCTTTGCAAGGGTCGGCACGGACGGGCCACCCGTGGCAAGTTTCCCCGAGGATGAACTTCCGCCGGGGTGGGTGGGGCGGATGTGCCGCAGTCTGGCCGAGCACCCGCTGCTGGGGTGGGCCGGCTGAGACGGTTTTCGAAGGGGGCGGTGACGAGCCGCTTCCTGAGTAGGGGAGTCGCCAAGTTGGTTAAGGCATCGGATTTTGATTCCGACATTCGAGGGTTCGAGTCCTTCCTCCCCTGCCAGATCCTGCCCCGAGTCCTGCCCTGAAACCGGCGCTGCGGCACCGGCCCTCCCTGCGGAGCCACCATCGTGCTGTTCAACACCGTGCTCTTCACCGGCAACGCCAACCCGGTGCTGGCGCAGGAGATCGCCTCGCACCTGGGCATCGAACTCGGCCGTGCCATGGTCAGCCGCTTCTCCGACGGGGAGGTCACGGTCGAGATCCGCCAGAACGTGCGCGCGCGCGACGTCTTCGTGCTGCAGCCCACCTGCACACCGACCAACGAGCACCTGATGGAACTGCTGATCATGGTCGATGCGCTCAAGCGGGCCAGCGCCCGCCGCATCACCGCCGTGATTCCCTATTTCGGCTACGCGCGGCAGGACCGCCGGCCGCGCAGCACGCGCGTGCCGATCAGCGCCAAGGTGGTGGCCAACCTGCTGGAAACGGTGGGCGTGGAGCGCGTGCTCACGATGGACCTGCATGCCGACCAGATCCAGGGCTTCTTCGACATCCCGGTGGACAACATCTACGCCAGCCCGGTGCTGCTGTCGGACCTGAAGAGCAAGGACTACCCCAACCTGGTGGTGATCTCGCCCGACGTCGGCGGCGTGGTGCGCGCCCGCGCCCTGGCCAAGCAGCTGGACTGCGACCTGGCCATCATCGACAAGCGCCGGCCCACGGCCAACGTGTCCGAGGTGATGCACGTCATCGGCGAGATCGAAGGCCGCAACTGCGTGATCATGGACGACATGATCGACACCGCCGGCACGCTGGTAAAGGCCGCCGAGGTGTTGAAGGAACGCGGCGCACGCAGCGTCTATGCCTATTGCACGCACCCGGTGTTCTCGGGTCCGGCGGTTGAACGGCTGCGCGCCTCGCAGATCGACGAGGTGGTGGTCACCAACACCATTCCGCTGTCCGACGAGGCCAAGGCCTGCGCCAAGGTCAGGCAGCTCTCGGTGGCCTTCCTGTTCGCCGAGACCATGCGCCGCATCAGCGACGGCGAGTCGGTGACCAGCCTCTTCGCGGAGCAGAACAGCAATTTCTGATGAGGAGGCGGGCTCCTTGCGGAGTCCGACTCCTTTCCCGTCGCAGGCCTTGAGCCTGCAAACCCCCAAGGCAGCCTGGTCGCGGGCGCCTCAACTTCTTGGAGCACACATGCAATTCACAGCCTACGAGCGTACGCTGCAGGGGACCGGAGCGAGCCGCCGCCTGCGCAACGCGGCCAAGGTGCCGGGCATCGTCTACGGCGCCGGCGAGCCGAAGATGATCGAGCTCGACCACAACGCGCTCTTCTTCGCGCTGAAGAAGGAAGCCTTCCACTCGTCGATCCTCGAGATGACGCTCGGCGACAAGACCGAGAAGGTGCTGCTGCGCGACTACCAGATGCACGCCTACAAGCCCATGGTCATGCACGTGGACTTCCAGCGCATCGACGAGACGACCAAGCTGCGCAAGAAGGTGCCGCTGCACTTCAGCGGTGAGGAACTGTCGCCGGCGGTGAAGACCGACAAGTGCCTGGTGGCCCACGTGCGCACCGACCTCGAGATCGAATGCCTGGCGGCGCAACTGCCCGAGTTCGTGACCATCGACCTGTCTGGCCTGGTCAAGGGCACCAGCCTGCACGCCAGCGACCTGAAGCTGCCCGCGGGCATCAAGGCCGTCAAGCGCGGCACGCTCGACCCGGTGATCGTGGCCGTGACCCTGCCCAAGGCCGAGGAAGAACTGGCGGCGCCCACCGTGGTGGTGCCGGCCGAAAAGGGCAAGGCCAAGCCCAAGAAGGACGAGAAGCAGAACCGGAAATAGACCGCCCTCCCCCGAAGGAAGGCCCCCTCGAAGCCCCACCCCGGTGGGGCTTCGCCGTTTCCGGGTCCTCTCGATAATGCGGCGCATGATTCGACTCTTCGTCGGCCTGGGCAACCCGGGCACTGAATACGAGGCCACGCGGCACAACGCGGGTTTCTGGTGGCTGGATGCGCTGGCCGACAAGCTCGGCGCGCGGCTCGTGCCCGAGCGTGGCTGGCAGGCGCTGGCCGCGCGCGTGAATGCGCCGGGCGGGCCGGTGTGGCTGCTCGAGCCGATGACCTTCATGAACCGCTCGGGCTTCTCGGTGGCCACGCTGGCGCGCTTCTACAAGATCGCGGCGCAGGAAATCCTGGTCGTGCACGACGAACTCGACCTGCTGCCCGGCCAGGCCAAGCTCAAGTTCGGCGGCAGCGCCGCCGGCCACAACGGGCTGAAGGACATCCACGCCATGCTCGGCACGCTGGACTTCTGGCGCCTGCGGCTGGGCATCGGCCACCCGGGGGTGAAGTCCGAGGTGGTGGACTATGTGCTCAAGCGGCCATCGCCAGACCACCGCGACGCCATCCGCAAGGCCATCGGGCAGTCGCTGCAGGCCAGCGAGTTGCTGCTGGCCGGCGAGATGGACAAGGCGCTGGCCCGCATCCACGCCCAGCCGCCGCGGCCCAAGCCGCCGCGGCCGGCACCGCCCCCCGCAGACGAACCTGGAGACGACACATGAACAAGCGCTTCGTGCTGACCCTGCTGCTCGCCGCCGCCACGGGGGCGTTTTCGAACGTGCTGGCGCAGACCGTCTGGCGCTGCGGTGCCGACGGTCGCAGTTTCAGCGACCGGCCCTGCACCGATGGCCGCCCGCTGCAGATGGCGGCGCTGGCCGACAGACGCTCGGCCGACGACGTGGCGGCGGCGCAGGCAGTGGCGGCCCGCCAGCAGCGCCTGGCCGAGACCCTGCACCGGGAACGCCTGCAGCGCGAGCGTCAGGCCACGCCGGTGTTCGACAGGCCAGCCGTGCCGACGGGCGGCCACGGCAGCGCCGGCATCAAGCCGAAGCGGGAAGCGAAGGTGCAGCCGCAAGAGGCGCCGCGTCCGCCGCGGCATCGCGCGCAGGCCCCGTCCCGGCGCCCGGCGGCGTCGCAGACCGCTGCAGCTGATGGCATTTGGCGAGCAGTTGCTCCTGCGTTTCGACGTACGCAGGATTGACCGGGATGCAGCTCACCGGGCACAGCTGCACGCACTGCGGCTCGCTGAAGTGGCCCACGCATTCGGTGCAGCGCTGGGGATCGATCTCGTAGATCTCCTCGCCCATCGAGATCGCCTGGTTGGGGCACTCGGGCTCGCAGACATCGCAATTGATGCACTCGTCGGTGATCCACAGGGCCATGGTGCGGATTCAAGTCTCGGGTAGCGCGACCCGTTCCTTCAGTCGCTTCAGCACCGAGGGTGCCACGAACTTGGAAACATCACCGCCGAGGCCGGCAATCTCGCGCACGAAGGTGGCGCTGACGAACTGGTACTGGTCCGACGGTGTCATGAAGACCGTCTCCACGTCGGGCATCAGCTGGCGGTTCATGCCCGCCATCTGGAATTCGTATTCGAAGTCGCTCACCGCGCGCAGGCCGCGGATCACGACCTTGCCGCCGTTGTCCACCACGAAATCGCGCAGCAGGCCGCGGAAGGTGGTGACCTCCACGTTGGGGTAAGGCGTGGCGATCTCGCGTGCCATCTCCAGCCGCTCGCCGGGGCTGAACATGGTGCGCTTGTGGTGTCCGGCGGCCACGGCCAGGATCAAGCGGTCGAACAGCCGCGCAGCGCGCCGCATCAGGTCTTCGTGGCCCAGCGTCATCGGGTCGAAGGTGCCCGGATAGATGGCGGTGAGCGGGGCTGTCGAGGTCAAGGCACTTTCCTCCTGGGCGCAAGGCCGGGTCTTGGGGTCTTGGGCCGCGGCAGTGTAGCCGCGCTCAACCCTGGCGCTGAAAGAGCTGGGCATGCACGGCGCCGGCCTTCAGGTGGCGGTACAGCACCAGGCCCGGCGGCGGCTCGGCCAGCGGCTGCCCTGATTCCAGATAGACGAAGCCGCCCGCGCAGGCCAGCGGTGCGGCCACCACGGTTGCCGGCACCGCCTGATCGGCGTCGAAGGGCGGGTCGAGCAGCACGAGTTCGAAGCGGCCCGGCGCGCAGCGTGACATCCAGGCCAGCGCATCGGTGCGCTCGATGCGCACCATGCCGGCACCCAGACGCAGCCGCGTGGCTTCCAGGCTTTGCGCCAGTGCCGGGTCGCGTTCCAGCAGCACGACTTCGGCGGCGCCGCGGGATGCCGACTCGAAGCCCAGCGCACCGGTGCCGGCGAAAGCGTCGAGCACGCGCCAGCCGCCCAGGTCCTGGCCGAGCCAGTTGAACAGCGTTTCCTTCACGCGGTCGGGGGTGGGGCGCAGGCCGGGGTGGTCGGGCACCGGCAGCTTGCTGCGTTTCCACTGGCCGCCGATGAGGCGCACCTCGCCGGGCGGGGTGCGACGCGAAGCAGAACGCGAAGCAGGACGCGCAGCGGGGCGTGGCGCCGGGCGGGCCGGTCTGTTCACAGCCGCACCGGGATGCCGTCGCGCGCCAGCAGCGCCTTGGCCTGACCGACCGTGAATGTGCCGTAGTGGAAGATGCTGGCCGCCAGCACCGCGTCGGCGCCGCCGATGCGGATGCCTTCGGACAGATGTTCCAGCGCGCCGACTCCGCCCGAGGCGATCACCGGCACCGGCACCGCATCGCACACGGCGCGCGTGAGTTCGAGGTCGAAGCCGATCCGGGTGCCGTCGCGGTCCATGCTGGTGAGCAGGATCTCGCCGGCGCCGAGTTCGGCCATGCGGCGCGCCCACACCACGGCATCCAGGTGCACGTTCTGGCGCCCGCCATGGGTGTAGACGTCCCAGCCCGGGCCCTTGGCCGCCAGATCGTCGCCGCTGCGACGCTTGGCGTCGATGGCCACCACGATGCACTGTGCACCGTATTTCTCGGCCGCCTCGCGGATGACCTCGGGCCGCGCCACCGCGGCCGAATTGAAGCTCACCTTGTCGGCGCCGGCATTGAGCAGCCGGCGCACGTCGGCCACGGTGCGCACGCCGCCGCCCACGGTGAGCGGAATGAAGACCTGCGAGGCCACGGACTCGATGATGGGCAGGATGAGGTCGCGGCCGTCGCTGGTGGCGGTGATGTCGAGGAAGGTCAGCTCGTCGGCGCCCTGCTCGTTGTAGCGCGCGGCAATCTCCACCGGATCGCCGGCGTCGCGCAGCTCGACGAAATTGACGCCCTTGACGACGCGGCCACCGGTCACGTCCAGGCAGGGAATGATGCGCTTGGCGAGCATTACGGCTCGCCCTTGTGATGCACGAGCATTACGGCTCGCCCTTGTGATGCACGAGCATCACCGCTCGCCCTGCGTGTGCACCCGCATCAGGCCTGCGCGCCGAGTTCGTCGGCACGCGCCTGCGCGGCGGCGAAGTCGAGGTCGCCGTTGTAGATGCTGCGGCCGCAGATCACACCTTCGATGCCTTCGAATTCCACCGCGCACAGCCGTTCGATGTCGGCCAGACCGGCGAGGCCACCCGAGGCGATGACGGGAATGGTCAGTGCCTGCGCCAGCCGCACCGTGGCCTCGATATTGATGCCGGTGAGCATGCCGTCGCGGCCGATGTCGGTGTAGATGACGCCTTCGACGCCGTAGTCCTGGAACTTCTTCGCCAGGTCCACCACCTCGTGGCCGGTGAGCTTGCTCCAGCCGTCGGTGGCCACGCGGCCGTCGCGGGCGTCCAGGCCCACGATGATGTGGCCGCCGAAGGCGCTGCAGGCGTCCTTCAGGAAGCCCGGGCTCTTCACCGCCGCAGTGCCGATGATGACGTAGCTCAGGCCGTCGTCCAGATAGCGCTCGATGGTGTCCAGGTCGCGGATGCCGCCGCCCAGCTGCACCGGGATCTCGTCGCCCACCTCGCGCAGGATGGCCTTCACGGCCGGCTCGTTGACCGGCTTGCCGGCGAAGGCGCCGTTCAGGTCGACCAGGTGCAGCCGCCGTGCGCCGGCGTCGAGCCAGCGGCGCGCCATGGCGGCGGGGTCTTCGCCGAAGGTGGTCGAGGCTTTCATGTCGCCCTGTTGCAGTCGGACGCACTTGCCGTCCTTGAGGTCGATAGCCGGAATCAGCAGCATGGCTCGTGCGGAGCTTGGTGGGAAGGAAGGGGGAGAAAACGCCAGCGAAGAGGGGCCGTGCGGTTCTGTCGGCTAGGGCTTCCAGTGCAGGAAGTTGCGGTACAGGGCCAGGCCGTGATCGGCGCTTTTCTCGGGGTGGAACTGAGTGGCGAAAATGTTATCCCGCGCGACGGCACTGGTAAAGCGGGAACCGTATTCGGTTTCGCCCGCGGTGTGGTGCGGGTCCGACGGGTCGGCCCAGTAACTGTGCACGAAATAGAAATACGCGCCGTCGGGCACGCCCTGCCACAGGGCATGCGGGCGCTGCTGCACCCGGTTCCAGCCCATCTGCGGCACCTTGTAGCGGCTGCCGTCGGGCTGCAGCCGGCCTTCCAGCCGGAAGCGGCGCACCTCGCCGGGGATCAGGCCCAGCCCCGGCGTGTCCTGCTCCTCGCTGTGGTCGAGCAGCATCTGCATGCCCACGCACACGCCCATCAGCGGCTTGTTCGCGGCGGCGTGCAGCACGGCCTGCTTCAGCCCGGAGTCGTGCAGCTCGCGCATGCAGTCGCGCATGGCGCCCTGGCCCGGCAGCACCACACGCTCGGCCGCCAGCACCTCGGCGGGGTCAGAGGTCACGATCACCTCGAACCCGGTGCCGGCCGCCACGTGCAGCACCGCCTGCGACACCGAGCGCAGGTTGCCCATGCCGTAGTCGACGACGGCCACTGCTGCCATGCCGCTACAGACTGCCCTTGGTGGAAGGGACGACGCCCGCGCTGCGCGGGTCGGCGGTCAGCGCCATGCGCAGGGCGCGCGCGAAGGCCTTGAAGACCGTCTCGCACTGGTGATGCGCGTTGTCGCCCTTGAGGTTGTCGATGTGCAGCGTCACGAGCGCGTGGTTGGCGAAGCCCTGGAAGAATTCGTAGGCCAGTTGCGTGTCGAAGCCGCCGATCATGCCGGCTTTGAACGGCACGTGCATGTGCAGCCCCGGGCGGCCCGAGAAGTCCACCACCACACGCGACAGCGCCTCGTCCAGCGGCACGTAGGCGTGGCCGTAGCGTGTGATGCCCTTCTTGTCGGCAGCCGCCTGCGCCACCGCCATGCCCAGCGTGATGCCCACGTCTTCCACCGTGTGGTGGCCGTCGATATGCAGGTCGCCCTGGGCCTCGATCTCCAGGTCGATGAGGCCGTGGCGCGCGATCTGGTCGAGCATGTGGTCGAAAAAGCCGATGCCAGTGGCAAGCCTGGCCTCGCCGCTGCCGTCGAGGTTGAGCCTCACGCGGATCTGCGTTTCCTTGGTGTCGCGCCGGAGGTCTGCGATGCGGTCCATCTAGAGACTGTCCTTCAAGGCCTGGATCATGAGCTCGTTCTCCTCGGGCGCGCCCACTGTCAGGCGCAGGCAGTTCTTCAGCAGCGGGTGCAGGCCGGCGATATGCTTGACGAGCACGCCGCGGGCCTTGATGCCCTCGAAGGCGCGCTGCGAATCGGGCACGCGCACGAGCACCATGTTGGCCTGGCTGGGAAACGGCTGCACGCCGGGCAGGCCGCGCAGGGCCGCTTGCAGCCGTTCGCGCTCGGCGCACAGCAGCGCCGCCTGGCGCGCATATTCGCCGGCGTGTTCCAGTGCGAACAGCGTGGCCTCGGCATTGAGCACGCTCACGTTGTAGGGCGGGCGCACCTTGTCGATCTCGTCGACGAGCGCCGCGGCGCCGCACAGATAACCCAGCCGCACGCCGGCGAGGCCGAACTTGGACAGCGTGCGCATCACCAAGACGTGCTCGTGCGCGGCCATGCGCTGCATCCAGGTGCGCGACGAGAACGGCTGGTAGGCCTCGTCGAAGACCACCAGGCCGTGCTGGTGGCCGATGGCGGCGACGATGCGGTCGATGACGGCGTCGTCGAACAGATTGGCCGTCGGATTGTTGGGGTAGGCGATGTAGGTCAGCGCCGGCCGGTGCTGCTCGATGGCCGCGAGCATGGCGGCTTCGTCGAGCTCGAATTCCGGCGTCAGCGGCACGCCCACGAAGCGCAGGCCGCGCAGCCGGGCCGACATCTCGTACATCACGAAGCCCGGCACCGGCGCCAGCAGCGTGGCGCCCGGTACGTTGCAGGCCACCGAGAGGATGTCGATCAGCTCGTCGGAGCCGTTGCCCAGGATCAGCTTGCAGCCGGCCGGCAGGCCGACATGCCGCGACAGGGCCGCCACCACATCCAGCGAACTCTGCACCGGGTAGCGATTGATCGCCACGCGGCCCAGTCGTGTCCCCAGTTCCTGCTGCAGCGCGGGCGGCAGGCGAAAGGGGTTTTCCATCGCGTCCAGCTTCACCATGCCGGCACTGGGCTGGATGGCGTAGGCGTGCATGGACGTCACGTCCTGCCGGAGGGTGTGCTGCAGTCGTTCGGTGAGCGGGGTCATGGCGCAGGCGGGGTGTGGGCACCACCCACTCGCGGCGGCTCGGCGGGCGTTACGAGACCTCGATTCGCGAAGCGCAAAGTCTACCTTGCCGGCACCGGGCGTGACATCGGGCGTGGCCCCGGCCCTCGGGTGCTCGGCAACTCGCAAATGGCCGCGCAGGCCGCCGCCCGGGCGTCGCTCAGGGCCGCCGGCGGCGCGCGAAGCTGCCCACCACGGCCAGCCCCAGCCCCAGCAGCGCCCAGCTGGCGGGCTCGGGCACCGGCGTGGCGAGGAACTCATTGCCGCGGCCATAACCTCGGTCCAGGTCGCCGATCTCCTGCGTGCCGATGACCTGGATGAAGATGCAACTCGCCACCGGGCATTCGGCCAACACCGTGAACGTGCCGGAGCCCATGGCCTGGGTTCCCCCGGCATTCAAGTCGAAGAGCACGCTGCGCAGAACGGGCGCCGGCGACGACGCGTCGTAGGAATTGAAGATGACGGTGGTGAATTGCAGGCTGCCGGCGACGTCGATGACGAAGTTGTCGAGCGAATAAAGCCCCGGACTCACCTGGCTGGAGTCGACGTGCCAGGTGTCGAAGAAGAGCTCGCGCGCTCCGCTCAGGGGCTGCACGTCGGCCCTGGAAACAAACGCGTCCGGCGCCGCGAGCAGGCTGCCGCCGCGGCCGAAGCCGAGCATCTCGATCAAGTCGCTTTCGTCCACCGGCTGCAGATAGGCCGAGTCGTAGGTCTCCATCGACTGGGCCCAGGCGGCCGGCCCGCCCAGGGCCAGCAGCAACGAGAGAAGGTACTTCGTGAATCGCATGACGGCTCCTCGCCCGGGAATGCTGCGCAGGCTCCAGGCCGGAGCGGCTGCGCCCCGCCGGGACTACACACCGGTTTTACAGCAGAACCCGCCCGCGGCGAACGGCGCCCAGCGAACCGATGCAGAATCCGCCCCCCTCATTCGGGGGGACCCTGTGCCCGCAAGCCTTCCGCACGGCGCGGCGGCGACTCGCAGTAACCTCCGGCCGCGGCCTTGACGGCACACTCGCCGCCTTGGTACTTTTCGATCGCACCGCGACACGCGACCCCCTGCATGACCGAACTGGAACAGATCGAAGCCGGCCTGGCCGCGCTGCAAGCGCAACGCGGACTGCTCGGCGACACCGTGGTCGAGATGGCCGCCGCGCCGCTGCGCGCCAGGCTCGCTGCCCTGCAGGCCGAGCAGACCAGTGCCGCGGCGCAGCAGCTCAAGCAGGTCACGGTGATGTTCGTCGATACCGTGGGCTCCACCGCCATGAGCCGGCAGCTCGACCCCGAGGACGTGCATGCGGTGATCGACGGCGCGCTGCAGCGTTTCACCGCCGTCGTGCAAGACCACGGCGGCCGCGTGCTGCAGTACACCGGCGACGGCCTGCTGGCCGCCTTTGGCGCCGATGAGGCGCGCGAGGACGACGCCGAACGTGCCATCCGAGCCGGGCTCGGCATCCTGCAGGCGGCGCGCGAACTGGCCGCAGGCGTGCAGACCCGCACCGGCGTGGCCGGGTTCGACGTCCGGGTGGGACTCAACACCGGGTCGGTGCTCCTCGGCGGCGGCGTCGACGCCGAAGGCAGCATCCGCGGTGCCACCGTCAACCTGGCCGCGCGCATGGAGCAGACGGCGCCGCCGGGCGGCCTGCGCATCCATCACGACACCTACCGCCATGTGCGCGGGCTGTTCAAGGTGGCCGAGCAACCGCCGCTCGCCGTCAAGGGCAGCGACGAGCCGCTGCGGACCTACCTGGTGCAAGGCGTCAAGCCGCGCGCGCTGCGCGTGCTGCCGCGCGGCATCGAAGGCGTGGAAACGCGCATGGTGGCGCGCGATGCCGAACTCGAGATCCTGCAGGACGCTTTTCAGGACCTGTGTACGGACGGCAGCTGCCGCGCCGTGACGGTCGTCGCCGAGGCCGGCCTGGGCAAGAGCCGCCTGCTGCACGAATTCGAGAACTGGGCCGAGGCGCAGGGCCGACCCTATGCCTTGTTCCGCGGCCGCGCCGAGCCGCGCACGCTGATGCAACCCTTCGGCATGCTGCAGACCGTGCTGGCATGGCGACTGCAGATCGCCGAAGACGACGACACCGACGAGGTGCGGCGCAAGATCGTCGAAGGCATCGCACCGCTGTTCGAAGAAGACGGGCTGGCACAGGCCCACCTGCTGGGGCAGCTCGTGGGCGTGGACTTCTCGGCCAGCCCGCATGTGCGCGGCATCGCCGGCGACGCACGCCAGATCCGCAACCGCGCCTTCCACGCTGCGGCGCAGGTGCTTCGCCGCACCGCGCAGCGCAGCGGCGCGCCGTTGCTGCTGCTGCTGGACGACCTGCACTGGGCCGACGACGGGTCGCTGGACTTCATCAGCTACCTCGAGCAGGTCAACCGCGACGTGCCCATGCTCATGCTGTGCATGACGCGGCCCACGCTGTTCGAGCGCCGGCCCGACTGGGCGCTGCGGTACGGCACGCACCAGCGCGTCGAACTGCAGGCCCTGGACAAGCGCGGCAGCCGCGAACTCGTGGGTGTGCTGCTGCAGCGGCTGGACAAGGTGCCCGCGGCGCTGCGCGAACTGCTCATCGGCGGCGCCGAAGGCAACCCGTTCTACATGGAGGAACTGGTGCGCATGCTGGTGGACAACGGCGCCATCGTCACCGGCCCCGAGCGCTGGCACCTCGTGGCCGAAAAGCTGCTCGGCGCCCAGGTGCCGCCCACGCTGACCGGCGTGCTGCAGGCGCGCGTGGACAGCCTGCCGCCGCGCGAGAAGCGCACACTGCAGCAGGCCTCGGTGATTGGCCTCGCCTTCTGGGACCAGGCGCTGGCCGCCATCGACGCCCAGGCGCCGCCGGCCCTGCACTCGCTGGTGCAGCGCGGGCTGCTGGTGCCGCACGAGAACACCACGCTGGAAGGACAGCGCGAATTCGCCTTCAAGAACCAGATCCTGCACCAGGTCATCTACGACGGCCTGCTGCGGCGCGACCGGCGCGGCTGGCATGCGTGCATTGCCGCCTGGCTGGGCCAGATCGAGGACAGCCGTGCCCGCGAAGCCCTGGGCCTGGCCGCGCAGCACTACGAACGCGCGGGCGACCTGGCCCAGGCGAGCGGCTTCTACGCCCGTGCGGCCCAGGACGCAGCCGCGCGCTACGCCAATTCGGCGATGCTGGCCTTCGTCGAACGCGCGTTGGCCCTGGCCGACCCGGCCGACCACGAGACGCGCTGGCGTGCCCACCTGGTGCGCGAGCGCCACCTGCTCGACACCACCGAGCGGGCCGCGCACGACTCGGACCTGGAGGCGCTGGCCGCCCTGGCCGAGCAATTGGACGACGGGGAAAAGCGCATCGTCGTCGCGCTGCGCCGCGCGGCCACACTGCGCAGCGCCGGCGACTATGCCGGTGCCGAGGCTGCCGGCCGCCAGGCACTCGCGCTGGCCCAGCCCCTGGCGCGGTCGACCCTGGCCGTCGTCCTGTGCGGCGGGTTGGCCGATTCACTCGTCGGCGCAGGCAAGTACGAGGCCGCGCGCGAGATCGCTGCGCAGGGGCTGCAACTCGCGCAGGAGCGCGGCGACCGGCCCGGCGAGAGCATCCTCGTCAACGCGCTGGGCCTGATCGCCATGGAGCAGGGCGAGCTCACCGCGGCGGCGGCGCACTTCGAGGCCAGCCTGCTCATCACGCGCGAGGTCGGCGACCCGCTGGCCGAAGGCGTGCGGCTGAACAACCTGGGCTCGGTCTATCCGCGGCTGGGTGACTACGCCCGCGCCCGCGACCACCTCGAGCGCGGCCTGCAGCTGGCGCGCCGCATCGGGCACCGCTCCACCGAGGCCGCGCTGCTGCTCAACACCGCCTCGGTCGCCCACCTGCAAGGCGACGACACCGCCGCCCTGGCGCTGGCCAACGCCGCCTTCGACGCCGCGGCAGGCAGTGGCCAGCGCGACCTGGAGGCCTTTGCGCGCCTGGTGGCGGGCCATGCCGAACTCGGCCTGGGCCGGCATGCGGCAGCGCGGGCCGCGTATACGGCCTCGCGTGACATGCTGCGCGCACTGACCCTGCGCAGCCAGCAGGTGTTCGACCCCATCTCGGGCCTGGCCCGGGTGGCGATGGCCGAAGGCCGACTGGACCTGGCGCTGGAGCCCGTGGAATTGATGATGGCGCACGTGGCCGCAGGCGGCTGCTTCGACGGCACCGAGGAGCCGCTGCTGCTGCCGCTGACCTGCTGGCAGGTGCTTCACGCCGCCGGCGACCCGCGCGCGGCGGACGTGCTCGCCGCAGCTCATGCCGAGTTGCAGGCGCAGGCGGCGCGCATCACGGATCCACAGGCGCGGCGCGGCTTCCTGCAGCAGGTGCCGCACCACCGCGAGATCATGGCGGCGTGGCAGCGCCATGCGCAAGCGCCGGCCGTCGCCGCGCCGGCGGCACGCTGAAGTCCAGCCGGCAGTCCGCCTGCAGGACGCTCAGCCGCGACGAAGCGGCGCCGCTGCCGCGGCGCCGGCTTCGCAGCGCATTTCGGCGGCACGGGCATGCGCCTGGAGCCCTTCGCCATGCGCCAGCTCGGCCGCGATCGGCCCCAGCACCTGCGCCCCGCCAGCGCTGACCTCGATCAGGCTCGAGCGCTTGACGAAGTCGTACACGCCCAGCGGCGAGGAAAAGCGCGCCGTGCCCGAGGTGGGGAGCACGTGGTTGGGCCCGGCGCAATAGTCGCCCAGGCTCTCGCTGGTGTAGGCGCCCAGGAAGATGGCGCCGGCGTGGCGCAGCAAGGGCTCCCAGCGCTGCGGTTCGCGGGAACTCACTTCCAGGTGCTCGGGCGCGATGCGATTGCTGATCTCGCAGGCCTCTTCCATGCTGCGCGTGTGGATCAGCGCGCCGCGGCCTTCGAGCGAGGCGCGGATGACGTCGCGGCGCGGCATGGCGGGCAGCAGGCGATCGATGGCCTCGTGCACGGCGTCGAGATAGGCCGCGTCGGGGCTGAGCAGGATGCTCTGCGCCAGCTCGTCGTGCTCGGCCTGGCTGAACAGGTCCATCGCCACCCAGTCGGCGGGCGTGCTGCCGTCGGCCAGCACCAGGATCTCGCTGGGGCCGGCAATCATGTCGATGCCGACCTGGCCGAAGACGCGCCGCTTGGCGCTGGCCACATAGGCGTTGCCCGGGCCGGTGATCTTGTCCACGCGCGGCACCGTGGCCGTGCCCCAGGCCAGCGCCGCCACCGCCTGCGCGCCGCCGATCGTGAAGACGCGGTGCACGCCGGCCACGTGCGCGGCGGCCAGCACCAGGGCGTTGCGTTCGTTCCTCGGGGTGGGCACCACCATCACGATCTCGCGCACGCCGGCCACCTGCGCCGGAAGGGCATTCATGAGCACGCTGGACGGGTACGCCGCCTTGCCGCCGGGCACGTACAGGCCCACGCGGTCCAGCGGCGTGACCTTCTGGCCGAGCAGCGTGCCGTCGGCGTCGCGGTAGCTCCAGCTGCGGCAAGCGGCTTCCTTCTGCCGCTCGTGGTACTGGCGCACACGGGATGCGGCCGCATCGAGCGCACGGCGCTGCGCCGGGGTGATCGCCTGCACTGCGGCACGCAGTTCTTCGGCACCGATCTCCAGATCGGCCATCGATGCCGCCTGCACGCCGTCGAAGCGCGCGGTAAGCTCCAGCAGCGCCACGTCGCCGCGCGCGCGCACGTCGGCAATGATCTCGGCCACCCGTGCTTCGATGGCCGCGTCGGTCTCGGCCGACCAGTGCTGCAGGCGCTGGAATTCGGCCTCGAAATCGGCCGCGTGGGTGGCCAGCCGGCGCACTTTCACCGTCATGCCACCGCTCCCACCGCCGCCTCGAAGGCGCCGATCAGCGCCCGCAGCGGCTCGCGCTTGAGCTTCAGCGCCGCCGGGTTGACGACCAGGCGCGACGAGATGTCCATGATGCGCTCCACCTCCAGCAGATGGTTGGCCTTCAGCGTGCTGCCGGTGGAGACGAGGTCCACGATGGCCTCGGCCAGCCCGGTGAGCGGCGCCAGTTCCATGGAGCCATACAGCTTGATGAGGTCGACGTGCACACCTTTGGCGGCGAAATGCCGGCGCGCAATCTGCGTGTACTTGGTGGCCACGCGGATGCGCGAACCCTGCTTCACGGCCGCGGCGTAGTCGAAGTCCTGCCGCACCGCCACGCTCATGCGGCAGCGCGCGATCTTCAGGTCCAGCGGTCGATACAGACCGTCGCCATGTTCGAGCAGCACGTCCAGCCCCGCCACGCCGAGGTCGGCGCCGCCGTACTGCACGTAGGTGGGCACGTCGGAAGCGCGCACCAGCACCACGCGCAGGTCGGACCGCGACGTCGGCAGGATGAGCTTGCGGCTCGTTTCCGGGTCTTCCAGCACCTCGACGCCGGCGGCACGCAGCAGCGGCATCGAATCGTCGTAGATGCGGCCCTTGGACAGTGCGAGCGTGATCATGGGTCGGTCATTCGGGGCTGGCCGTGGCGTCTGCGCTGCCGCAAACGCGTGCCGCGGCGTCGTGGCGGCGCAGCCTGGGGGGATCTAGTGGAGGCAATCGGGCGCTGCGGGCGCAGGCGGCGCACTCGCGGCAAATTCGGCCGGGGTCAGGGTCTGCATGGACAGCGCGTGAATCTCCTCGCGCATGCGCTCGCCCAAAGCCGCATAGACGCGCTGATGGCGGCGCACGCGCGGCAGGCCCTCGAATTCGGCCGAGACGATGGTGGCGAAGAAGTGGCGGCCGTCGCCTTCGACCTTCAGGTGCTCGCAGGCGAGGCCGGCGGCGATGAAGTCCTGCACTTGCTGGGGGGTGGGTTCTGCCATGGTGCGCTGATTGTCTCAGGACCGTGGCTCCGGCGCTTCAGGTGCGCAGCTTGTAGCCCACGGCCAGCAGGCGCAGCGTCAGCGCGGCCACCGC
This sequence comes from Rubrivivax sp., assembly GCA_034522875.1. Classification (GTDB taxonomy): domain Bacteria; phylum Pseudomonadota; class Gammaproteobacteria; order Burkholderiales; family Burkholderiaceae_C; genus Rubrivivax. The sequence continues at coordinate 33,185 of JAXHKY010000025.1, forward strand.
GGCGAAGCTCGCGCCCACGATCGCCAGGCTGAGCCACGGCGAGACATCGCTGACGCCGAAGAAGCCGCGGCGGAAGCCGTCGACCATGTAGAAAAAGGGGTTGAGGTGGCTCACCGTCTGCCAGGCACCGGGCAACGAATGCACCGAATAGAACACGCCCGAAAGAAAGGTCATCGGCATGATGATGAAGTTCTGGAACGCTGCCGTCTGGTCGAATTTTTCTGCCCACAGGCCGGCCACCAGCCCCAGCGAGCCCATCATGCCTGCGCCCAGGGCGGCGAAGACGATCATCCACCACGGCTCGGCCAGGTGCAGCGGCGCAAACCACACGGTGACCACAAAGACGCCCAGGCCCACCGCCAGCCCGCGCACCACCGAAGCCCCCACGTAGGCCGCGAACCAGGCCCAGTGCGACAGCGGCGTGACGAGCAGGAAGACCAGGTTGCCCGTGACCTTGCTCTGGATCAGCGAACTGGAGCTGTTGGCAAAGGCGTTCTGCAGCACGCTCATCATCACCAGGCCCGGGATCAAAAAGCTCGTGTAGCCCACGCCCGGGTAGACCTCCACCCGGCCTTCCAGCACATGGCCGAAGATCAGCAGGTACAGCACCGCCGTCAGCACCGGCGCGGCCACGGTCTGCACCGCCACCTTCCAGAAGCGAAGCAGCTCCTTGCGGAACAGCGTGCCGGCGCCGGCGAAATTCATGCCGCGGCGCCCTGCATGATTTCCAGGAACACGTCTTCCAGGTCGGCGCGGCCGATCTCCAGGTCTTCCACCTTCACGCCCGCGGCACGCAGGGTGGCGAGCACCGTCTCGACCTCGGCCGCGTCGTGCGCCTTGACCTGCACGATGCGGCCGGTGACGCGCGCCATGGCGGCCACGCCAGGCGGCAGCGGCGCGTCGGTCTTGAAGCGCAGCATGGTGCTCGCGGTGCCGGCCAGCAGGTTGGCGGTGCGGTCCAGCGCCACCACGCGGCCGAGCTTGAGCATGGCGATGCGGCCGCACAAGGCCTCGGCCTCCTCCAGGTAGTGCGTGGTCAGCAGCACGGTGTGGCCTTCACGATTCAGGCGTGCCACGAACTGCCACAGCGTCTGCCGCAATTCCACGTCGACACCCGCCGTGGGCTCGTCGAGCACGATCACCGGCGGCCGGTGCACCAGCGCCTGCGCCACCAGCACGCGGCGCTTCATGCCGCCCGAGAGCTGGCGCATATTGGCGTCGGCCTTGTCGGCCAGGCCCAGGTGGTGCAGCAGTTCGTCGATCCAGGCGTCGTTGTGGCGCACACCGAAGTAGCCGCTCTGGATGCGCAGCGTCTCGCGCACGCTGAAGAAGGGGTCGAACACCAGTTCCTGCGGCACGATGCCCAGCGACTTGCGCGCCGCGGCGTAGTCGGCCACCACGTCGTGGCCCATCACCGTGACGCTGCCGCCGCTGGCGCGCGCCAGGCCGGCCAGCACCGAGATCAGCGTCGTCTTGCCGGCGCCGTTGGGGCCGAGCAGGCCGAAAAATTCGCCTTGCTCGATGTCGAAGCTGACGCCGTCGAGCGCGCGCAGCGGCCCGCGCGCGCCGCGGAAGACTTTGCTGACATTCTGGAAACGAACCGCGGCCATGGAGCGCGCGATTGTAGGCAGCACCGCGCCCGGTGCACCGATGCCGCAGCCGGTGCCAGAATCCCTGCCCATGGCGCCACCGAAGAAACCCCGCCGCACCGCCGAACGCATCCTCGAGGTCACGCTCGAGCTGTTCAACCGCTTCGGCGAGCCCAACGTCAGCACCACGCTGATCTCGGCCGAGCTCAATATCAGCCCGGGCAACCTGTACTACCACTACCCGGCCAAGGACGAGCTCATCAACTCGCTCTTCGGCCGCTATGAAAAGGCGCTGAACGAACTGCTGCAGGCCGCCGACGGCGTGGAAAACGTCGAGGACGCCTGGCTCTTCTTCCACATGCTGTTCGAGCTGATCTGGAGTTACCGCTTCCTCTACCGCGACCTGAACGACCTGCTCAGCAAGAACCGGCGCCTGGAGACGCATTTCCAGTTCGTGCTGAAGAACAAGCACCGCGCCGTGCATGCACTGCTCGACGGCCTGTCGCGCAACGGCGTGGTGCGCATCACCGGCGCCGAGGCGGCGCCGCTGGCCACGTCCGCGGTGGTGCTGACGACCTACTGGCTGAGCTACGAATATGTGCGCGAGCCGCGCAAGGCGCTCGAACCCGAGAGCGCCGCCGCCGCCATGGGCCGCGGCGCCTTTCACGCGCTGGCGCTGCTGATGCCGCACCTGGACGAGGCCTCGCGCGCGCACCTGCGCGGGCTGGCCGCGGCCTACGTCGAAGGCTGAACCGACGCGCGGTCGAGGGCCGGCAAGCGGGTCAGGCCTCGCCGCCGAAGCGCTTGATCAGGTTGTCGATGTACTTCTCGACCAGCTTCTCGAATTCGCCCTGCACCACCGGCACCACCACCATCTTCATCAAGCCCGGCAGCGCCACGTTGACGGTGCCGCTGACCTTGAATTCCAGCGCCGTGGACTTCTTCTGGTCGCTGATCTTCCAGCTGCCGCCCACCAGCGCATTGCCCACGCCCGGCACCGGCGTCCACACCACCGAGCCCTTCTTGCGGTCGGAGACGTATTTCGACGCATAGACGGTCTGGATATTCACCTGCGCCGTGCCCACCTTGGCCATCTCCCAGCGGTAGACGCCGCCGCCCATGTCGACGAGCTTGTCGACCTTGGGGAAATGGCTCACCGATTCGGGCACGTCCGACAGCAGGTCGAACACTTCCTTGAACGGCGACTTGACGGCAAATTCATAGCCCAGGTCGATCGCGACGGTGACGGTCATGGCGGGGTCTCCTCTTGGTTTGAAGCGGTGGCTCAGTGTCTCTCGCCGGCCCACGGCAGCATCATCGCCACCAGCAGCAGTTTTTCGAATTCGGGCGCGAAGCGGTCGATGATGTCCTGCGGCCTCGAGCACAGCCGGCGGTCGGTGATGAGCCCGAACTGCACGCCGCCGGCATAGCTCAAGATGCTGATGCCCACGCCCACGTGGCCCGAGGCCGGCACCCAGAAGATGGTCTGGCGCAGCGTGGAGCCGCAGAATTTCAGCGGCACCGCGGGGCCGGGCACGTTGGTCATCACCGCCGTGGTCTTCTTGGCGAACAGGCCCAGCACGAAGTCCTGCACCGGCTTGATGAACAGGCCCGTCAGCGCCAGGATGCCGAAGGCCAGCAGCGGCTGGTAGCTGCCCTTCATCTCGCGCATGCGCTGGCGCACCGCATAGACGCGCTCGATCGGGTTCTCGATGCCCACCGGCAGCACCAGCGGCGCCAGGCCGAAGCGGTTGCCGAGCTGCCAGGCCTTTTCCAGCGGCCGCAGGTTCACCGGCACCATGGCGCGGATCTCCTTGCCGGTGGGGTCTTCGCCGCGGTCGCGCAGATAGCTGCCGATGGCGCCGGCCGCGCAGGCCAGCAGCACGTCGTTGATCGAGCAGCCCAGCGCCTTGCCGATGGCCTTCACGCCTTCCAGCGGCAGCGGCTCGTTCCAGGCCACCACCTTCACGCCCTGCGGCAGGCCTTTCAGCGCGGTGGGCGAATCGTCGGCCATCAGCGCCAGCGCCGCCAGGTCGTTGATCACCTGCACGCCCGACCGCGCCACGTCCAGCGAACCCAGCAGCGGCTCGCGCGGGTTGGCCAGCATGTCCATCGACCGGGCCACGCCGCTGCCGTACATGCCGATGGCCTTCACCGTGAAGTCGGTCAGTGGCTTGAGCACGGCGTCGGCGAGCCAGTCGCTTTCGCCCTCGTCCTCGACCGGCTTGCGGCGGCGGCGTCGCGGCGGTTCGGCGCCGCCGTCGGTGATGCTCATCATCACCGAGATGAGCGCGATGCCGTCGCCAATGCAATGGTGGATGCGCGCGATGATGGCCGAGCCGCCTTCGTAATGCTCCACCAGGTGGAACTGCCACAGCGGGTGGTTGTGGTCCAGCGCGGTGGTGGCCAGCGTGCCGCACAGCGACTGCAGCGCCGCGCGCGGGCTCTGGCCGCGGCGGCGTTCCAGCTTCACGGGCACCACGTGGCGGTCGATGTCGAAGGCCGCGTCGAAGACCCATTGCGCGCCGGTGGCGTCCTGCACCGCCTTCTGGCGGAAGCGGTCGTACTTGAGCAGCTTGTCGCCGATGCGCTCGCGCAGCGCCTGCAGCGTGATGGCCGGCGTGAGCAGCCAGATGCCGACGATCATCATCAGGTTGACGTCGTTGTCCATGCGCAGCCAGGCGGTGTCCACGCGCGACATGCGCTCGGCGGCTTGCGGCATCGGGAATCTCCTGTTCGGGGCGCGAAGGGACGGCCGGGCACGATGCTGGGTAACATGCGGCCCGTCAACCCTGGATTTTCACCCACGAACCCGACAGGACAGGAGACCCCGCCATGGCCAAACTCAAGACCGCCTTCGACAAGGCCGTCACCGAGAGCAAGCAACTGCCCGAAAAGCCGGACAACATGACGCTGCTGAAGATCTATGCGCTGTACAAGCAAGCCACCGAAGGCGACTGCGAGGGCAAGCGCCCGGGCTTCACCGACATGGTGGGCCGCGCCAAATTCGACGCCTGGGCATCGATCAAGGGCAAGAGCAGCGAAGAAGCGATGCAGGAATACGTGGACTTGATCGAATCGCTGAAGTGAGCACGCCGCGCCGGCGCGGCGCTCAGCGCGGCGCCAGCGCCTTCTCGATGGCGGCCACCAGCGCCGCATCGCCCGGGGCCACGCGGCTGGGGAAGGCGGCCACCGGCTTGCCCTGGCGGTCGACCAGATACTTGTGGAAATTCCACTTCGGCGGCTGCCCCGTGGCCCGCGCCAGACCGGCAAACAGCGCATTCGCGTCGCGGCCGGTGACCTGGCTCGGCGCGAACATCGGGAATTTCACGCCGTAGGTGTTGAAGCACAGCTCGGCGATCTTGGCCTTGTCGTCGGACTCCTGGTTGAAGTCGTTCGACGGGAAGCCCATCACCACCAGGCCCCGGGCGGCATATTTCGCGTGCAGCGCCTCCAGCCCTTCGTACTGGCCGGTGTAGCCGCAGTAGCTGGCGGTATTGACCACCAGCAGCACCTTGCCGGCGTACTGGCACAGCGGCTGCGGCTTGTCGTCCTGCAGGCGCCCGAAGGTGTGCTGCAACAGGGACGGGCAGGCCGCCTGGACGGTGGGGGCGGCGGACTGCGCCGGCGCCGGCGCCGGCAGCGCGGCCAGTACGGCGACCAGAGTGAATCCGATGGTGGCGGCGACGGTCGGAGCGGGCAGGGTCATGGTCGAACAGCGTGGCAGGCGAAACAGAGCTTGAGTTTAGGCAGGCTGCTGCGACGCCGCCGGGCCGTCCGGCCAAGACCCCGTCAGCGGCTTGCGCCCTTCTTCGCCGCAGCCGTCTTCGCCGCCGCCGCCGTCTTGCGCGCCCCGCTGTGGCCACTCTTGTTCAGCAGCGTGTCCAGGTTCTTCTCGATCTCGTGCTCGATGGTCTTGCTGAAGGCGCCGAGCAGAAAACCGAGCTTGGCATCGAGTTCGAAATGGTCGGGCGCCACGATCAGCCGGCCGCTGACCCCCGTGCGCTTGAATTCCACCGTGTCGCTGAACTCGCCTTCGATCACCGTGCAGGCCATGTCGAATTTCTGCTCCACCTGTTCGGCCCAGGCCCAGGCCACCTTGCGTGCCTTGGCCAGGCCCAGTTGGTGTTCGCGGTGGATGCGGATGTCGGCCATGTCGGGGGTGTCCTGTTCAGGGTGAAGCCAGAAGTTTGGCGCGCCGCTCGTTCTTCGGCAAGGCCGCGAGCTGCCGTACTTCGGCGTAGAAGCGCTCGAAGTCGCCGCCGCTGCGCTGGAAGCGTTGCTCGAAGGCCGGCACCAGTTCGAAATAGGCCGCCTGCACGCCGAAAGCCGCATTGTTGGCACGCGCCAACCAGCTGTCGTAGCCGGCAAACCCGCCCCAGCGCGTGGCCTTGAGGGTTGCAACTTCGTCCCGCAAGGCCGCCAGCACGGCGGCCTTGCGCTCGCGCTTGGCCGCGTCGGGCAAGTCGCTGGCATAGACGGCCTCGAGCTCGCCCCGCACCTTCAACGTCAACGCGCGGAAGTCCTGCCGCCGCGCCTGCAGCGCCTCGTACTCGCCGCGCGACTGCGGCGACGCCTGCAGCGCCAGCCAGCGCTGCACGCCGATGCCTTCCACCGCGGTGGCAAAGGATTCGTTGAACGTGGTGTCGTCGTCGGCATAGGCCACCTGGTGCGCGAGTTCGTGGAAGACCAGCCGCGCCAGTTCGCCTTCGGGCCAGTGCACGAAGGTATTGAGCAGCGGGTCGCCGCCCATCCAGTTGCTCCAGCCCAAAGTGGAATAGGCCGGCACGCCGTAGACGCTGACCTCCCAGCCTTCGGCCTTCAGCTGCGCGGCCAGCGCGTCGGCTTCCTCGCGGCTGAAATAGCCCCGGTAGCCGACGCAGCCCAGCACCGGAAAGCACCAGGTCTTCAGCGTGAGCGAAAGCTCGGGCGCGGCGACCACGTTCCACACCACGGCGCCGCGCTCCAGGTCGGCATAACGCCGGTAGCTGGCGTTGTCGGGCAGCTTCAACTCGCTCACCGCGAAGTCGCGCACGCGCTGGGTGAGCAGCAGGCGTTCGCGCAGCGCTGGCGGCGTGGTCTCGTCGGCCAGCCAGTCGGCGACCGGGCGTGAACGCTGCAGCAGGTCGACATGGCCGCCGGCGGCCTGTGCGTAATAGCCCAGCGAACTGCAGCCGCTGCCCAGGCACAGCGCGGCCACCGCGAGCGCCGCCGCGCCCAGCACCGACCCGCCTGTCATCAGCCAGACCGCGCCGCGCGCCACATTCAGGCCGGCACCCCGCCCGGCTCGACCTCGACCAGGCAGTCGTAGAAGGTCGGCGCACGGCCCATGTCGGTGAGCCGCTGGTGCGTGAGCTGGTTGACATTGGTGCCGGCCAGACCGAATTTGCGCCACCACACGCCCAGCCCGTTGACGACGCCGGGCCGCGCACGTTCGCTCACCTCGGCCTTGCACAGGTAGTCGCCGCGGTCGTTGAAGACGCGCACGACGGCGCCGCTGGCGATGCCGCGCGCGGCGGCGTCCCGCGGGTGGATTTCCAGCAGGGGTTCACGCTCGGCCGCGCGCAGGCTCGCCACGTTGACGAAGCTGGAGTTGAGGAAGTGGCGCGCCGGCGGCGAGATCATCGCCAGCGGGAAGCGCCTGGCCAGCTCGGGCGTGGACAGCGCGCTTTCGTGGTTGGGCACATGGTCGGGCACACCGAGCCCGGGGGCGTCGGCCACGGCCTTGCCGCTGGCGGTGGGAAAGCCGCCTTCGGCAAAAGGCGCGTCGGCGGTCTTCAGCTTGGCCCAGCCCTGCGCGCGCAGGGCGGCCAGGTCCACCCGCGCGGGATCGAAGGCGCCGCGCGCCATACCTTCGTCGCTGTCGGCGAAGCAGTCGTCGGTGAAACCCATGCGCTCGGCCAGCGCACGGAAGATGGCCGCATTCGAGCGCGCCTGGCCCAGCGGCGGGATCGCCGGCTCGTTGAGCAGCACATAGGTGTGGCCGTAGGTGGTGTGCGCGTCCCAGTGCTCCAGCTGCGTGGTGGCCGGCAGCACGTAGTCGGCATGGTCGGCGGTGTCGGTGAGGAAGTGCTCCAGCACCACCGTGAACAGGTCCTCGCGCGCGAAACCGCGCGCCACCTGCGTGCTTTCGGGCGCCACCGCCACCGGGTTGCTGTTGTAGACGACGACGGCCTCGATGCGCGGCCCGAAACCGGGCGACGACTCGCGGTTCAGGTCGTCGCCGATGGTGACCATGTTGATGGTGCGCGGCCGGCGCCCGGCCAGCAGGTCGGGCCGCTGCAGCCAGGCGTCGCGCCGCGCGCCACGGAACCAGCCCGAACTGGACAACAGCAGCCCGCCGGCACGGTGCCGCCAGGCACCCACCAGGCAAGGCAGCAGCGCGACCAGCCGCACCGCATTGCCGCCGCCGTGCACACGCTGCATGCCGTAGTTGAGGCGGATCGCCGCCGGCCTGGTGCTGCCGTAGTCGCGCGCCAGGCCGCGCACTTCTTCCGCGCTGATGCCGCACACGGCAGCCACGCGCTCGGGTGGCCACTGCAACGCGCGTTCACGCAGTGCCGGCCAGCCCTCGACATGGCGGCCGATGTAGTCGTGGTCCAGCCAGTCGTTCACGATCAGCTCGTGCATCAGCCCCAGCGCCAGCGCGCCGTCGGTGCCCGGCAGCAGCGCGATGTGCTGGTGGCACTTGTCGGCGGTATCGGTGCGCCGCGGGTCGATGCACACGAGCTTGGCGCCGCTGCGCTTGGCCTGCTGCGCGAAGGTCCAGAAGTGCACGCTGCTGGTGATGGGGTTGCTGCCCCAGATCAGGATCAGCCGGCTCTCGGCGAAGAACTCCACATGCATGCCGACCTTGCCGCCGTAGGTGGCGGCCAGCGCCTCGCCGCCCGCGCTGGCGCAGATGGTGCGGTCCAGCAGGCTGGCACCCAGCTTGTGGAAGAAACGCGCCGCCATGCCGTCGCCCTGCACCAGTCCCATGGTGCCGGCATAGCTGTAGGGCAGGATGGCCTGCGCTGCATCCGGTCCCCGCGCGGCAATCGCCCGCAGCCGCGCCGCGATGGCGTCCAGCGCCTCGTCCCAGCCCACCGGCTCGAAGCGGCCGCTGCCCTTGGGGCCGCTGCGCTTCAGCGGCGTGAGCACACGCTCGGGGTGGTAGCTTCGCTCGGTGTAACGGCTGACCTTGGTGCACAGCGCGCCATGCGTGGTGGGGTGGTCGGGGTCACCCTGGACGCGCACCACGCGCCCGCCCTGCACGGTGACATGCAGGGCGCAGGTGTCCGGGCAGTCGTGCGGGCAGGCGCCGCGCACGACGCGCGTCTCATCGGAATCGGTCACCACGTCGAGCATGCGCAGACTGTGCCACAGCGGCTGCAACCCGGCGCCGGCGCGGCTAAGATGTCTCGAACCCCAGGTCGGAGACGCCCATGCAGATCATCGAGCCCATCCTCGCCGAGGCCGCGGCCATCACCGCCATCCGACGCGACATCCACGCCCACCCCGAACTGTGTTTCGAGGAGGAGCGCACCGCCGACGTGATTGCCAAGGCGCTCACCGACTGGGGCATTCCGGTGCACCGCGGTCTGGGCAAGACCGGCGTGGTGGGCATCGTCAGGAACGGCAGCAGCCCGCGCGCGGTGGGCCTGCGCGCCGACATCGACGCCCTGCCGATGACCGAGCACAACCGCTTCGCCCACGCCAGCCGGCACCCGGGCAAGATGCACGCCTGCGGCCACGACGGCCACACCGCCATGCTGCTGGCCGCCGCCAAGCACCTGAGCCGGCACCGCAACTTCGACGGCACCGTCTACCTGATCTTCCAGCCCGCCGAGGAAGGCGGCGGCGGCGCGCGCGAGATGATCCGGGACGGCCTGTTCGAACAGTTCCCCATGGAGGCCGTCTTCGGCGCCCACAACTGGCCCGGCATGAAGGTGGGCACGATCGGCGTCAATCCGGGCGCCATGCTGGCCAGCAGCAACGAATTCCGCATCGTCGTGCGCGGCAAGGGCAGCCACGCCGCCCTGCCCCATCTGGGCATCGACCCCGTGCCGGTGGCCTGCCAGCTGGTGATGGCCTTCCAGACCATCGTCACGCGCAACCGCAAGCCCATCGACCCCGGCGTGCTGTCGGTGACCATGATCCACGCCGGCGAGGCCACCAACGTGGTGCCCGACTTCGCCGAGCTGCGCGGCACCGTGCGCACCTTCTCGATCGAGACGCTGGACCTCATCGAGCAGCGCATGAAGCAGGTGGCACAGAACCTGTGCACCGCCTTCGGCGCGTCCTGCGAATTCAGCTTCACGCGCAACTACCCGCCCACGGTAAATCACCCGGCCGAGACCGAATTCGTGCGCCGCGTGCTGTCGGGCGTGGTGGGCGCTGAGAACGTGGTGGCCTTCGAGCCGACCATGGGCGCCGAGGATTTCTCCTTCTTCCTGCAGGCCAAGCCGGGTTGCTACTTCGCCATCGGCAACGGCGACGGCAGCCACCGCGAAGGTGGCCACGGCCTGGGCCCGTGCATGCTGCACAACCCCAGCTACGACTTCAACGACGAGCTCATTCCGCTGGGCGCCACGGCCTGGGTGCGCATCGCCGAAGAGTGGCTGGCCGGGGCCGCCACTGGCCACGCCGGCTGAACCGACGGCCGGGCACGCCTTGAACCCGTCCGGCTTCTTCGCGCAAAGCTACGCCGAGGCGCGGGTCAGATTCCTGGCCGCGGCCGCAGCGGCCGGGCTGGCCGTGCAGTCGCACCGCCACCCGCTGCTGGGCCGCGACGGCGAGACGCTGGCCATGGACGTGGCACGCCACGGCGCCACCGACGCGCCAGCCCTGCTCATCGTCAGCAGCGCCTGCCACGGCGTGGAAGGCTTCTGCGGGTCGGGCGTGCAGAACGCGCTGCTCGCCGACGCCGGCTTTCACGCCGCGGCCGCCCGGGCGGGCGTGGCGGTGTTGTACGTGCACGCGCTCAACCCCTGGGGCTTTTCGTGGCTGCGGCGCACCACGCACGAGAACGTGGACCTGAACCGCAACTGGCACGACTTCAGCCAGCCGCTGCCACGCAACGCCGGCTACGACGAGATCGCGCACTGGCTGGTACCCGCCACCTGGCCGCCCCCGGCCGAGGCCGAAGCCGGCCTGGCCGCCTATGCCGAAAGGCATGGCGAACGCGGCCTGCAGACCGCCATCTCCGCCGGCCAGCACGAATACCCCGAAGGCCTGTTCTACGGCGGCCGCAACCCCACCTGGAGCCAGCAGTCGCTGCGCCACGTGCTGCAGGAACACGCCACCCACTGCACGCGGCTGGCCTGGATCGACCTGCATACCGGACTGGGCCCCAGCGGCCACGGCGAACGCATCCTTGCCTGCCGCGACGACGCTGCGGCGCTGCAGCGTGCGCGCGGCTGGTGGGGGCCGCAGGTGACGTCCATCTACGACGGTTCTTCCACTTCAGCGCTGTTGACGGGCCTGATGTGGAGCGCCGCCTACGGGGAAGCGCCGCAGGCCGAATACACCGGCATCGCGCTGGAATACGGCACCGTGCCGCTGAACGAGGTGGTGCGCGCGCTGCGTGCCGACCAGTGGCTGGAAAACCACCCTGAAACGCCCGCCGAACCACACGACGCCATCAAGCGCCAGGTGCGCGATGCGTTCTACACCGACACCGACGCCTGGAAGCAGCGCATCGTGCAGCAGGGGCTGCAAGCCGCGCAGCAGGCGGTGGCCGGGCTGGCTCGCCCTTGGGGCCAGCCGTCCGGAGGTGCGGAACCTGGCGGCGGTCAGAACCGGTAGTAGGCGCCGAAGCTGTAGGTGACGGGCTTGAAGTCGATGCTCGTCGTCAGCACGGTGCTGGCCACGGCGACGACGTCGCTCTTGACGTCGATGCGGGCGACGCTGGCAAACAGGCCCCACTGCTTGTCGATCGCAAAATTGATGCCGGCCTGCAGCGCGAGCCCCCACGAATCGCTCATGTCCACCTGCGGCGCCAGGCTCGACTTGACGTCGGAGAACCGGGTGTAGTTGATGCCCGCGCCCAGGTACGGACGCCATGTGTCGCCGGGCGCGCCGAAGTAGTAGTTGAAGAGCAGCGTGGGCGAGACGTTCTTGGCCGACAGGATGTTGTCGCCGAGGAAGGCCACGCTGCCGGTGGCGTCGGCCTCGATCGTCGGCGGGATGCCGAGCACGAGTTCGACGCCGATGTTCGGCGTGAGCGTGCGCTCGTAGACGAAGATCGCGGTCACCGCGTTGCCGGTCTCGGCATCGGCGCCCGGCGGGATGCCGATGCCCTGGATGCCGTTGGTGCTGGAGTGGGTGGTGTAGTAAGTGAGGCCAGCCTTGACGACATTGTCCTGGGCCTGCGCGGCAACGCAGCCGAGGCCACAGGCAAACGCCGCAGCGAGGATGTGGAAGCGGGTATTCATCGGGTTCTCCAGTCGGGGCGCGGGTCAGATCCAGCCGAAGGCGGCCAGCGCCTTGGCGAACTCTTCGCTCGTCGCCTTGTGGCCACCGATCGTCGGGTGCACGCCGTCGGCGAACAGCCAGGTGTTGACGTCGGCGCCGTCGCGCAGGCCGTTGAAGGGCACGCCGGGCGTGGCGTTGCAGAACAGCGAGGATCCGTCGGTGACCGCACCGCCGGTGATGGCGGCGATCTTGGCCGCATCGCAAGCCGGCACGGTGACGTTGGTGAAGCCGTAGCGGGCCGGCTCGGCGCGCACGTTCTTGATCAGCGCCATCGCGTCGACCCACTGCACCGGCTGGCCCGTCATCTCGTCGCGCAGCCAGAGGTTGAAGACTTCCGACAGCCCGGTCAGCACCGGCTGCGCCGAGGCCGGCACGGTGCTGCCGAAGGGCGTTGCCGCGATGTCCACCAGATTGGCCACGGCCACGTACTTGCCACCCTTGGCGAGGATCTCGTCCTTGATGTAGCCGCCGAGTTCGATGGCCGCCTGCTTCATCGCCTCCTGCGCCGCCAGCTGGGCTTGCAGCAGCAGATTCTTGGCCTGGTCTTCGCTGATCTGGCCGGCCGCCGCCTGGGCCTGGATCTGCGCGGCCTTGGCGCCGAAAATGCCGAACTGGACGAAGATGTCGTTGTGGCCGGCCCAGACGAAGATGAGGTCGCTGTCCTTGAAGCCGCCGAAGCTCGCCAGGTGGTTGGCGATCTGCGTCTTCACCGGCACCGTGAGTGCCCCACCGGACTTGCCGAGGCCTTCGGGGTCGGTGACGCGTGATCCGCCCTGGCCGTAGGCCGTGCAGGTGGTGGCCAGCGCGGCGTTGACAGCCGCCGCCGGGCACTTCACCGACTGGCCGGCGAAGCCCACCTCGGCCGGGGTGACCATCAGCCCCAGCGCGGCAGCCAGGTTCTCCACCCACACCGTGGCGCCGGGGCCATTGGTCGTCCACTTGCCGCCGAAATAGGGCGGCTGTCCGTTGCCGGTGAGCGAAGTGGCCGGCGCATAGGTGCCGAGGTCGCTGAGGCTGTCGCCGAACGAGACCACGGCCGTGAAGCTGCCCTTCGTCGTCGGTGCCCCTTCCGGGCTGCCGGAACCGGGGATGTAGGGGTCGCTGCCGCCGCAGGCGGCCAGCAACAGGGCGGCAAGGCCCACAAGCGCCGCGGCGCGGAAATTCTTCATCGTTTGTCTCCTCCAGAGAGCTGTGGCGCCCACCGCCGTGCCGTCGCATCGATTGCGGCGATGACTATAGAAGGGGCACTCCGCGGCCCAGGCCCGGATTAACCCCTGCCTGGCCTGTGGGGTTCAGGACGAACGGGCCTGCCGCCGTGCCGCGTCGTGTCTCCTCCAGCGCCGGCCTGCGGCCACCGCCGGGTGCCAGGGTCATCGGGCAGCGGGAGGCTGGATGTGCAGCAGCCCCAGCTTGGCCAGCCAGACCAGGCCGCGCTCCAGGCGCAGACGGCCGCGGCCGGCGGCGGCACTGCTGGCCAGCAGTGCGTCCACGCTGAGCGGCCCGCGGCGCTCGAGGTCGGCCAGCAACCGGTCGCATTGCTCGACCTCGGGCGCCAGCCGCGCCATGAAGCCTATCAGCGGTGACTGCAGCAACGCCTGAAGGCGCGCGCCATCGGCGCCGGGCATCACGCTAACGATGTGCTGGCCCGACAGCACGCCGCTGGCGTAGCCGGCGAAGCTGAAGAACGGGTCGGCGCGCGCAGGGCGAGCAGACTGTCCAGGTGGCCGCCTGGCGCTTTCCGTCGCCGCCTGCCGTCGTTCGGCCAGTGCCGCCCACAGTGCCTGGTACTGCGGGATCACCACCGCCCAGTCGAAGGTCTCGATCGCGCGCTGGCGAGCTGCCGCACCCATGCGCCGGCGCAGTGGCGCGTCCTCGATCAGCCGCAGGTAGGCCGCGGCCGCGGCTTCGGGGTCGATGGCGACGAATTGGCTGGCCGCGCCGCAGTAGACGTCGTAGTTGTCCAGGCCGGCGGCATAGCGGTCGGCCAGGTCGGCCCCCAGGCCGGTGCGCGGCATCAGCGTCGGCACGCGCAGGCCGTCGACGCCGTCGCGCACGGTGTCGCGATAGCCGTTCCAGTCGCTCACCACGGCGGGCAAGCCGGCGGCCATCGCCTCGATCGGTGTCAGGCCGAAGCTCTCCTGCACGTTGTCGGACAGCGACGTGAACAGGTCGGCCGCGGCCCACGCCTGCTGGCGCAGCGCCGGCACGCGGCCGTCGACGAAGCGGCAATCGACGCTGGGGCAGAACTGCGCAGCGCCGCTGCTGAACGCCGCCTGGATGACCGGATTGGCGAACCAGCCCACCTGCAGCAGATGCAGCCCCGGCGCGCGCTCGCCGTGCTGCCGGGCCAGCGCCTGCGCGGCACGTTCCAGTCCCAGGTACATCGGCAGCGGGTGCGCCTTGGCGTGGAACGACAGCCGGCCGACGAACAGCACCACCACGTCGTCGGCACCGATCCCCAGCGCGTCGCGCGCCGCGGCGCGGGCCGCGCCCCCGGGCGCGAAGTCCTCGCTGTCGACGCCGAGCGGGATCACCGGCAGCTGCGGCCACGTGAAGCGCGTGGCGCCGAGCCGCTCGGCGAGGTAGGCCTGCTGCTCGCCGAGCAGCAATTGCACCGCGTCGAGCACCACCTTCGACGTGCAGACCAGCGCGTCCCATTCCTGCACCGGGGCCGTGAGCAGGTCGCTGATCATGTCCATCGCGGTGGCCGAGGCGATGGTGTGCGTGATGCCGGCCAGCGAGTACAGCCGCTGACCGTGGGCGCGGCGCCGCCAGGCGGCGCTGCCCAGGCCGGGGTCGGGCAGGTACAGCGTACCCGGGCCACGCGGCGAGGTTGCGTTGTGCGAGTCGAGCCAGTGCACCGGTCGCTGGTTGCCCAGGTCGGCCAGCAGGCGCTGGAAGTGGCCGGCATGCTCGCGACGGCCGGCGTAGCAATACAGCGCGTCGACACCGCTGTGCTTGAGCATGCCCTTCAGGAACGACTCGCCGGCGGCCTGCCGACCCATCAGCTTCTCGCCACGCGTGTCGAAGTCCTCGGGCTGGTACAGGATGGCGGCGTTCGGCGCCGGGGTCGGGGTGGCCATGGCGCGAGCATAGCGGGGCGGTGGCGCCCGCAACGGACCGGGGCGCCATCGGACGTCCGCACGGTCTCGAGCCGCAGGCCGGGCCTCGATCGCCCCGAGTGCCGCCCACCGGTGAGTGCACTGCGCTGCGGGGCCCCGCGGACTGGCGGCCTGCGCGTCCCACCGGCCGCTTTGCGACGACGAGATCAGGACAGCGGATGGCGTCGAGCGACGTGCCCGGCCAGGTGCAGTGACAGGCCTTCTTCGTCGCCTGTCGGCTCGCTACGCCTTCGACTCCGGCGGCCCGCCATCGACACATCGGAATGCCACCACCTGCACGGCTTCGGCGCGTGGCTGGCCGAATGCGATCCAGCCGTGCCCGACCAGGGTCAACTCCTCGTGGTGAACCTTCATCTCCGGCCTGCCCTCCAAGGTGACGAAGGTGCCGTTGGAACTGTGGTCGACCAGCACGAAGCGTTCGCGCCGGCGTTCGATCATGGCGTGCGCGCGCGACACGCTGCGGTCGCGGACGGTGAAGTCCGCCTCCAGGTCGCGACCGATCGTCACCTTGCGGCGCTGCGGTCCCATCTCGAACTGCACGCCGTCGAGATCCAGTTCCAGCAGCGCCTGACCGCTGTCGGCCTGCGCGTGCGCGCTGACGATCAGGGTCCGATCCTCGGTGGCGGGCTGCCACGTCAATTCGATCAGCGCCACCTCCTGCGCCTTGCCCTTCACGGGGATGGAGAAGAGCTTGCGCAAGCTGGGCGCATACCGGTCCGACAGTCTGCGGGCCGTCTCCTCGTCGGTGACGGTCTGGCCCTTGGACGCCAGGTCGCACAGCCGCGAGGCCAGGTTGACGGCGTCGCCGAAGACGTCCTGGTCGCGCGCCACCACCGGGCCGAAGTGGAACCCGATGCGCAGGCCCAGGCTTCTGCCCACCGTGGGCCCCAGCCGGTCCACCCGCAACTGCATCTCGGCCGCCGCGGCGGCGGCATCGTCGGCGCTGTGGAAGACCGACATCACCGCGTCGCCGATCGTCTTGATCACGCGGCCACGAAACTCGACCGTGCAGACGGACATGGTCGTCAGGCAATCTTCGATCAGCGCGAAGGCACGCTCGTCGCCCAGCACCTCGTACAGCGCCGTGCTGCCGGCGACGTCGGCGAACAGGACTGCACATTCCATGGCACCCCCCTTCCCGTCGATGATTCTCCCGCCGGGCCTGCCGCCCCTTGATCCTGCTCAGTCTCGTGCCGCGTCCGGCGCGTGATCCCGCCTTGATCTGGGTCCATGCGCGATGCGAGGCGCCGTGCCAGATTGACCGCACCATGTTCGAATCCGCCAGCCTCGAGCACCGGGTCGGAAAGGCCGCCTACGAGCGCGAGCAGGCGCACCTGCGGGCCGCCTTGCTGGACGCGCAGTACGAACTCGGGCTCGCCGGCCGCTTTCCGGTGTTGATCCTGATCGCGGGCGTCGAAGGCGCGGGCAAGGGTGAAACCGTCAATCTTCTCAACGAGTGGATGGATCCGCGCCACATCCAGACCACCGCCTTCGATCCGCCTTCGCCCGAAGAGGCCGAACGCCCCGCCCACTGGCGCTTCTGGCGCGCCTTGCCGCCCAAGGGACGGATCGGCATCTTCTTCGGTGCCTGGCATACGCTGCCGATCGTCAGCCGCGTCATGGGCGAGATCGACGACGGCGATTTCGCCGAAGCCATGGGCGAGATCCAGAGCCTGGAAAGGATGTTGTGCGACGAGGGGGTGTTGCTGGTGAAATACTGGTTCCACCTCTCGAAGGCCCAGCAGAGGAAGCGGTTGAAGTCGCTCGAGAAGGACCCCGACACCCGCTGGCGGGTGACCGAAACCGAATGGGCTTACTTCAAGCGGTACGACCACTTCGTCGAGGTCTGTGAACCCTTCGTGCGCCAGACTTCGACGGTGCAGGCGCCGTGGATCGTGGTGCCGGCGGCCGATCCGCGCTACCGGGCGCTGGCCGTCGGCCGCCATCTGCTGGCCGCAATGCGCCAGCGGCTGGACGAGAAGCCGGCCGCGGCCATGGCGGCCGCGACACCGCCCCATGCGGCGGCGGCCGACCGACTCAATGTCCTGACCGCGCTGCACCTCGACCAGCCCATGAGCAAAGCCGCCTACGAGCGCGATCTGGAGAAGTGGCAAGGTCGCCTCAATCTCGCCGCGCGCGACCCGCGGTTCAAGGCGCTGTCGGTGGTGGCCGTCTTCGAAGGCAACGACGGCGCCGGAAAGGGGGGTGCCATCCGGCGCGTCACGCGCGCGCTGGACGCGCGCTACTGCGAAAGTATCCCGGTCGCGGCACCCACCGAGGAAGAGCGTGCGCAGCCCTACCTGTGGCGCTTCTGGCGACACCTGCCGCGGCGCGGCCACTTCGCGCTCTTCGACCGCTCCTGGTACGGCCGCGTGCTGGTCGAGCGCGTCGAGGGCCTGTGCACCGAGGCCGACTGGATGCGCGCCTACGGCGAGATCAACGACTTCGAGCATTCTCTGCTGCGGCACCGGGTGGTGGTGGCCAAGTTCTGGCTGGCGATCACCAAGGACGAGCAGTACCGGCGATTCAAGCAACGCGAGACGGTGGCCTTCAAACGCTTCAAGATCACCGACGAAGACTGGCGCAACCGCGAGAAGTGGGAAGCCTACGAGGGCGCTGTGTGCGACATGGTGGACCGAACCTCCACCGCGACGACGCCGTGGACCCTGGTCGAGGCGAACAACAAGTACCACGCCCGCGTCAAGGTGCTGAAGACCTTGTGCGAGGCGGTCGAGCAGGCCCTGGCGCGCGCAGGCAACAAGCGCGGCAGGAAATAGCCGGTGCAGGCAGGCCCATCGTCCGGCACACCTTCCGCACGCCCATGAACGAAGTGATCGCCGCCCTCTGGCAGGAAGAGACGCCCTATGCGTGGGGCGCGGTGCTGGCACTCGCGGCGGTGCTCTACCGCTTCATGGCCGGCGGCCGGGTGACCGTCCGGCACTCGCTGCTCCTGGCGGCGTTCTTTCTGCTGCTCGATGTCGTGGCGGCGGTCCTTTCGGCACGCCAGCAGCCGGCCGTCGCCGACGGCCTGCACCAGGCGGCGGTGCTGGGGGTCGGGGTGGTGCTGATCCGCCTGTCAGGCCTGACGCTGTTCCGGGTGCTGCTGCCGGCGCTGCGGCTGCCGACGCCGCGCATCGTCGAGGACATCGTCGTCATCGGCGGCTATCTGCTGTGGGCCATGGTCCGGCTGTCGTTTGCCGGGGTCGAACTGTCCAGCCTGGTGGCGACCTCGGCGGTCATCACGGCCGTGATCGCCTTTGCCATGCAGGACACGCTGGGCAACATCCTGGGTGGACTGGCGCTGCAGCTCGACGACTCGCTCGAGATCGGCGACTGGGTCAGACTGGACGACGTCAGCGGCCGCGTCGTCGAAATCCAGTGGCGCTACACCGCGCTGCTCACGCGCAACGGCGAGAGGGTGGTGGTGCCGAACGCGCAGCTGATGAAGACCAAATTCACGGTCCTCGGCGACCCGACCCTGGGCACGGGCGGCTGGCGCCGCTGGGTCTGGTTCAACATCGACTACGAGGTCAGCCCGTCGCAGGTCATCGCCGCGGCCGAGCGTGCCATCACGGACGCCGAGATCACCAACGTCGAGCGCGAACCGGCCCCGTCCTGCGTGGCGATGGACTTCGCGCCCGGTTCGGTTCGTTATGCCCTGCGCTACTGGCTGACCGACCCGCGCGACGACGACGCCACCGACTCGGCGGTGCGCACCCATCTGCTGGCCACCCTCCAGCGCCACGGCTGGCGCATCGCGCTGCCGGATCAGGCGGTGCACCTGGTGCAGGAGAGCGAGGCGCATCGACAGGCGGCGCGGCAGCGTGACCTGGCCAGGCGGCTGACGGTTCTGGCGGGCATCGATCTCTTCGCCTCGCTGGACGAGCGCGAGCGCCACACGATCGCCGAACGCCTGGTACAGGCGCCCTTCGCGCGCGGCGACGTGATGACCCGGCAGGGGGCCGAAGCGCACTGGCTCTACATCATCGCCAGCGGACAGGCCGACGTGGTGTGGGAGGCCCCGACGGGGGAGAAGTGCGTGTTGACGCGCCTGCTGCCGGGAAGCACCTTCGGCGAGATGGGGCTGATGACGGGGGCGCCCCGCTCCGCCACCGTGGTGGCGACCAGCGATGTCGAGTGCTACCGGCTGGACAAGTCCGGCTTCGAGGACATCATCCACCACCGTCACGCCATCGCCGACAGCATGTCGCACATCCTGGCGCAGCGACTGCAGCAGAACGAGGCGCTGAAGAACGCGTATGCCAATGCCCCAGCCGACAGCGAGCGTGCACGGCACGGGGCCGCCATCCTGCAACGCATGCGGGACTTCTTCGGGCTGCGGTGACCCTGCAACGGCTTGTCGCCCTGGTGCCATGGCGTGCACCGCCCGAAGCGGCGGGGATCTGAAGATCGTCGCGGCAATGCTGGAACGGCCGGTGATCACGAAGATCCTCGGCCACGTCGGGCTGCAGGCGCAGCCGTCGCTCGCCGCCGGGCTCTGGCGCGGGCTCGGTGGCCACGCGCCCGGCCGCCCGGGCGCTCAGTGCATGTAGGCCATCGCCTCGGCGCCGGGGTGCGGCAGCCCGGCGATGCGCCACAGCGTCGCGCAACTGCCGAACAGCGCGTGGCCCTGCCGCGGGTCCAGCCCCGCGGCGCGGCACACCAGCCGCATCACCGGCAGCGCGCCGATCGCGAAGAAGCGCGACCGCACCAGCTCGACGACCCTCCAGTGTCGCTCGCCGAGCGGGCCGACGCCGGCCTGCTGCGCGATCCGCTCGGCCAGCGCCCGTGACCAGGCGGCCGTCTCGAGCAGGAAGCCTTCGTCGTCGAATGCGACACCGGTCGGCACGGGTGTGCCCGCTCGCGGCGTGTCGGTGGCGGGGTTGCTGATCATGGTGCGGGCTCCGATCGGGCATGCGTTGACAGTCCACTCTACGAGCCCTTGCCGCGCGCGGGAAATACGCATTCGTCATGTGCTCATGACCGCGCGATCGAAGCGAAGCGCTCGCACACACCATCACACACACCATCATCTTCGCGCGACGCGATACTGACCGCCCCGTCCGCATTCCCGGCGCAGCCCACCGCCCTGCAGCAACTCCCGGCGTCTCCCCGCTCGGTCCTCGCCCCCCGCCTGCCCGGCTCCCCCCCCCCCCCCCCGCCCCAGCGGCGCCCGCCCTGCCCTAGCGCTGCCGCACGTATTTCCCGGGCGCGTCCTCGACCACGGCATAGCCCTTGCCGGGCGCGCCCATCGACGGCGGTTTGGTCTTGCCGCTGCTGTGTGCGGCCAGCCATCCTTGCCAGGCCGGCCACCACGATCCTTCGGTCTTCGGCGCCGCCTCCAGCCAGTCCTCGGGCGCCAGGTGCGGGTCGGCCAGCCGGCGCGTGCGGGCCCGGTAGTGGCGCCTGGGGTGCACCGGCCCGGCCACGATGCCGGCGTTGTGGCCGCCGGCCGTGAGCAGGAACGTCAGGTCGTCGGAGCGCACCAGGTTGTCGACCTTGTAGACCGACTTCCACGGCGCCACGTGGTCGGCCTCGGTGCCCACCACGAACATCGGCACGCCAATGTCCGACAGCCGGATCAGCTTGCCGCCGACCGGGAAGCGGTTGGTGGCCAGTTCGTTGTCCAGGTACAGCCGGTACAGGTATTCCGAGTGCATGCGCCAAGGCATGCGCGTGCCGTCGGCATTCCAGGCCATGAGGTCGATCATGCGGTCGCGCTGGCCCTTCAGGTACTGGTTGACGATCGGCTGCCACAGCAGGTCGCGCGCGCGCAGCATGGCAAACGCGCCGCCCATCTGCTTGCTTTCCAGCACGCCCTTCTTGTGCATCGTGGCTTCGAGCATCGCCAACTGGCTGGGATTGATGAAGAAGGCCAGTTCGCCCGGCTCGGAGAAGTCCACCTGCGCGGCGAACATGGTGATCGAGCCCAGCCGCTCGTCCTTGTCGCGCGCCAGTGCCGCAGCGGCGATGGCCAGCAGCGTGCCGCCGATGCAGTAACCCACGGCGTGCACCTTGCGCTTGGGCACGAGGGCCGTGACGGCGTCCAGCGCGGCCATGAAGCCCCGTTGCACGTAGTCGTCCATGCCCAGGTCGCGGTCCTTTTCGGTCGGGTTCTTCCACGACATCATGAAGACGGTGTGGCCCTGGTCGACCAGGTACTTGACCATCGAATTGCGCGGACTCAGGTCCAGGATGTAGTACTTCATGATCCAGGCCGGCACGACGAGCACCGGCTCGGCATGCACGTCCTTCGTCGTCGGCTCGTACTGGATGAGTTCGATCAGCTCGTTGCGGAAGACCACCTTGCCCGGCGTCACGGCCACGTTCCTGCCGACCTCGAATTCCTCGGTGCCCGCCGGTGCGGCGCCCTTGAGCGTGCGGCCCAGGTCCTCGACCACGTTCTGGAAGCCGCGCACCAGGTTCTGGCCCTGCTCTTCCTGGGTCAATGCCAGCAGTTCGGGATTGAGTGCCAGCACATTCGAAGGCGACGCCGACTCGGCCAGCATGCGGGTGGCGAATTCCAGCAACTGGGTGTGGTATTCGCTCACGCCGCTGACGCCTCGCACGGCCTCGCTCATCAGCGCCGCGTTGTTCTGGTAGGCGCGCGCCAGCACGTTGAACGGAAACTGCTGCCAGGCTTCACCGGCGAAGCGGCGATCGGCCTCGCCGGGCAAACCTTCGGCGGGCGATGCCGGTGTCCCGGCCAGGGCGCGCAGTGCAAACATCCAGCTGTCGCCCGCGCGCACCAGGGCGCTGCGCTGCAGTTCGCGCTGCTTGGAGGGCGACAGCGCCAGATGCGAGATCCAGTCCGCCCACGCCGTGCTGAAGGCCGTGGGGGCCAGGCCGGAGGTCATCTGCGCCACCTGGGCGCGGAAGTCGCGGTCGACTTCCTCGGTGGTGGGGGCGGGCTTGTTTGTCTTGGCCATGGCTGCTCCTCGATCCGATGGTTGTCTTGTCTCTATTGTGTCTTTCCGCCCGCGCAACTTACGCCGGCGCGTGCCAGCCGGCGTCGACCCAGAGCTCGCCGCTGACGGCCGAATTGGCCAGCATGAAGCAGATCGCGTCGGCAATCTCGGCCGGCTGGATCAGGCGGCCGAGCTGCGTGAACGGCAGGATATTCTTGGCCACGTAGTCCATGCCCATGGCACGCACCATGGGCGTATCGGTGAAGCCGGGGTGGATGACGCTGCAGCGCACGCCGTAGTACATGGCCTCCTTCATGATCGTGGCCGCGGCGCCTTCCAGGCCCGCCTTGGTGCTGGCATACGAGATCTGGCCACGGTTGCCCTGCGACGAGATCGAGCCGATGAAGACCACCGAGCCCTGCATGCCTTCCTCGGGCGTCCAGCGTTTCAGGCCCTTGGCGGCGCGGTCCTCGGCCACGCGGCCGATCATCTCCAGCGCCCAGTACACCGGCGCGATGAGGTTCACGTCGACCACCTGCTTGAACAGCTCCACCGGGTAGATGCGCGCCTTGCCGGTGTTCTTGTCCACGCGCACGGCCAGGTCGTCGCGCGTGATGCCGGCGGCCGGCACGCACAGGCTCACCTGGCCATGGCGGCGGCCGATGTCGTCGAACACCGAAGCGCGGAAGGCCTCGTCGGTGGTGTCGCCCTTATAGGGAATGGCGAATCGGCGGCCGGCTTCGACGTTCAGCGTCTCGGCCACGTCCACCACCGCATCGCTCACGTCCACGAGCGCCACCGCCGTGATGTCGCGCCGCCCCATGGCGGCGGCCACCGCGCGGCCGATGCCACTGCCGCCACCCGTGATCACTGCGACTCTGTTCAGGAATTCCATAACGCCTCCAACGCGGTTTGTTGCACTGCAGCATTCTAGTCCACCGACGGACAGGAAGCTGACACCGGGGAACCCCGGCGTCAATCATTGCGACGGGGTTTGCGCTGGCTCAAGTCGACCGGGGATATGGGCGTCTGCGCGAATGAGGCACAGGCTCGGACACGACCTGCCAGGCCATGCCCGCTGCGGCCACATCACGGCGTGCCGATGAACAGGTAGGCATTGGCGGCGCCATAGCTGCCGCCGCCCAGCCCCACGTATACCGGCCCGAGTGGCGTTTCGCCGCCCAGGTAGA
Organism: Rubrivivax sp.; assembly: GCA_034522875.1. Taxonomy (GTDB): domain Bacteria; phylum Pseudomonadota; class Gammaproteobacteria; order Burkholderiales; family Burkholderiaceae_C; genus Rubrivivax. The sequence goes on from JAXHKY010000025.1 coordinate 56,449, forward strand.
CGGTCAGCGAATTCAGCCAGCCATCGTGCTTCTGCACCGTGAAGGGTCTGGCCACGCGGCCGGCTTCCAGCGCCAGGCCCATCCGCATGTCGCCGCGCAGGCCCAGCGGCAGGCTGCCGATGATGCGTTCGGCGCGTACATGGCCGTAGGCCACGCCGTCGCCCACGAGCTGGCCGCTGGCATAGGCGCTGAGGTTCAGGAAGCCGCCCAGTTCACCCGCCTCGTTGAAAGGCAGCCGCCCTTGCGGCGAGTCGACCCAGCTCGCACGCGCGCCCAGCACCCAGCTCTGCCAGGGCCAGACCGCCTGCGCGTGCAGGTCCAGCCGCGAATAGTCATCGCGGTCGTTGCCATACAGGCTGGCGTTGGCGGCCCAGCCGCGGCGCGGGAAATACAGCCGGTCCAATTGGTCCATGTCCAGCGCCAGCAGCCAGCCGCCGCTGCGCGTGGTGCGGCCCCCGTTCAGCAACTCGGCGATATCTATCCCGGTTTGCAGCTCGTTGGTGATCCGCGTCTCGCGCCAGCCCAGGCGCGCCTGTCCGAGCAGGCTGAAATCAAGGCCCGCGCTGACTTCGCCGCCCGTGCTGGCCCGGCGGTACTCGGCGATCCGCTGCTCCACGTAGAAGTAGTCCTTGCGCTCGCGCCAGTAACCAGCCTTGCCGGCCACGAACACGCGCTGCGCGGCGTCCACGGGCTGGTGCAGTTCCACGCCCAGCCCGGTGGTGTTGCCCAGAGCGGCCGTCGCCAGCAGTTCGCCGCCCAGCGCATTGAGCCAGGTCTTCTGGTAAGCGCCGCGAAGCTCGAAGGTGGAGCCCTGGCTCAGGTTGGACTCCAGCTGCACGCCCAGGCGCACATAGTCCGGCCCCCAGCTCTTTTCCACCGGCAGCAGGCGCAGCACCTTGCGGCCGCGCTGGTCGAGCAGTGTGTAGTCCACGCTCTGGTACCAGCCGTCGCCGTAGGCGCGCAGCAGGTCGCGGTTCAGCGTGGTCGTGTCCAGCGGGTCACCGGTGCCCAGGCTCACGTAACGCTGCACCACGGCCGGGTTGACGCGGTCGAGCTCGGCGATCTGCACCTCGTCCACGGTGGGCGCGGCACGCTCGCCCACCGCCACGCTCTTGCGCCAGCCCGCGTAGGCCGCTTCGTCCAAGGCCAGCGCCTGCAGGCGCGGCGCCAGGGTCTCGGCTGCCTCCCGACCGCGCTGGGCGGCCTCGGCATGGCGCGCGAAGTCGGCAGCGGTGATGCTGCCCAGTTCGGGCTCGATGAAGACGTCGGCCGGCCGCAGCAGGGCCAGCGAGGCCTGCACGTTCTGCTCGGTGAGCAGCGCAATGGCCTGTTCGGCAATGCTGAGCAGGCCGCCGATCCTCTCCGGCGCCAGCGGCCGCGAACCCACGTTGACGGCGATCACCACCTCGGCGCCGCAGCGTTCGCGCACCTCGACAATGGGCAGGTTGTCCACCAGGCCGCCGTCCACCAGCTTGCGTCCACGGTATTCCAGCGGCGCCATCAGCCCCGGCACCGACATGCTGGCGCGCATGGCCTGGGTGACGCTGCCTTCGCGCAACACCACGCGCTCGCCGCTGCCGATGTCGGTGGCGATCATCGACACCGGCAGCGGCAGCTGCTGCAGCTCGCGTTCACCCGAATCGGCACGCACCAGGTGGTTGAAGAAGAGCTTGATCTTCTGCCCCGACACCACACCCGGCGGTGCGATCGTCTCCAGCCCCTGGATGCCGGTCTCGCTGCCGGGCAGGAAACGCCGCGAGAGCTGCTTGTTGCGGTAGTTGAGGTCGGCATAGTCCGGGTTGTCCTGGAACATGTCGTTCCAGTCGGCCTTGGCGAGTTCGCGCCGCATGTCCTGCGGCGAGAGCCCGGCCGCCCAGGCGCCGGCCACCAGCGCGCCCATGCTGGTGCCGGCCACGCAGTCCACCGGCACGCGCAGACGTTCCAGCACTTCCAGCACGCCCACGTGCGCGGCGCCGCGTGCGCCGCCGCCGCCGAGCACGAGGCCGATGCGCGGGCGGGGCTGGGCCGCTTCGGCGCTGGCAGGGCCGCCCTGGGCGGCCGCCGGCAACAACGTCAGCAGCGAGAGGCCAATGCCAGCGGCCGTTGCCACGGCGCGGCATGACAGGAGTGAAGGCGTACGGAGCGGTCTATCCATGCGGGGCATTCTCCCCGCCGCCAGCGATCGGAATTTGCCGCGCTATTTCAGGATGGCGCCACTCACTGCATGAAGCCGATCGGCGAGCGCCGCGGCCCGCTGTCGGGCAGGTCGGCCAGTTCGATGGTGGCGCGGCCGGCGAGCCGGGCATTGCCGAAGCCCGTCATCCAGGCGCGGCGCATCTCGCGCGGCGCCATGGCGGCCAGGCGCTCCAGCACGGCTTCGGACGGCGCCTCGTCGAAGCGCTGGCCCCAGTCGTGCTCGCCGCGCAGGCTGCGGTACAGCCGCAGCGCGATGGTGCGCGCGGCGGCGGCGTCGGGCGCCTGCACCTCGAACACGTTCATGCGGTTGAGGATGGGTTCGGGAATGGCGCGCTCGTCGTTGGCGGTGGCCACCCAGATGAGCTGGCTGGCGTCGATGGCGACCTCGGCGAATTCGTCGGTGAAGGCGCCTGCGGTGTCGTGTTCGAGCAGGCTGTACAGCGCGCCCAGCGGGTCGTAGGCATGCTCGGCGCGTGCCTTGTCGATCTCGTCGACCACCATCACCGGGTTGGCGTAGGCGCCGTCGACCAGGGTCTCGAACACCTTGCCCGGCCGTGCCCCCTTCCACTGGCTGCTGGCGCCCGACAGCACCCAGCCGGCGGTGAGGCTGCTCATGCTGATGAAACCCATGCCGGTGCCCAGCAGGTGCGAGATCTCGCGTGCGAAGTGCGTCTTGCCGATGCCGGGGGGCCCCAGCAGCAGCATGGGCGTGATCTCCAGCGCGTCGCGGCTGTCGTGGCACAGCGCGAGCTGGCGGCGCACGTCGTCGAGCACCTCGGTGAAGTTGGGCATGTCCTCGTACAGGTGATCCATGGCCGGCAGGCCGCCGGGCTTGACCTGGAAGCGCTCGGGGCCGCGCTCCAGCATGCGCTCGTAGGTGGCGCGCAGCGTCTCGTGCTCGCGCTGCGGCAGCTTGTCCAGGCGCTTTTCGACGTCCCCCACGCGGTAGACCGACCGCATCTGCGCGATCGGCAGGTTGCGTCGCGTGAGGGCGACCAGGTTGCTGTCACTGCTCATCCATTGCTCCTTCGCCGTGGGCGGTGGTGCCGTCAGATTGAACCGAAGACTGCCACATCCGAAACCGGGATCAAAGTCCGGGAGACACCGCATATGAGTGCCCATCGCGCTGAAAGTGCCAGCAATTCACGCGCCAGGGCGGGCGCGCGCCGGCAACGCCGTTCGTCGGCACAGGCTGCCGCCCGTCCGGCACTGTGGACCGGCCGTCGCAAACGGCTCGCGCCGCAGCGTTGCGGTTGCCTACAGTGCACTCATCGAAAGACCCCACCGCCCAAGCAGGAGACCGCGATGAACACCCCCTTGACGACCCGACTTGCTTCGCTTGCCTTTGCCACGCTGGTCACCCTGGCCACGCTGGCGGGCATCGACACCCTGGCCGAAATCGAGGCGGCCGCGCCGCAGATGGCCCAGGCGGCCACGGCCCGTGCCTGAGCGGCGGTGGCGGGCTGCCGCCTGCACCGCTTCGGTGAAACGATGCACCGGGTTTGCGCGCCGACCGGCATCTCGAAGTGGGCGGCCCTGACCGTTCGGACCACTCGTCAGTAGCTGCGGCCCTTGCGGAACTGGGCATGCTGCCGCCGCATCAGCGTGGCCGCCCGGCCGATGGCGGCAAACGACGCTCCGGCGTGCGCGTGCGAGATGGCCAGGCCCAGCGCGTCTGCCGCGTCCCGACCCGGCAGGGCCGGCAAGGCGAGCAGCCGACGCACCATCTCCTGCACTTGCAACTTGTTGGCCAGGCCGTGCCCGACCACGGCCTTCTTCATCTGCAGCGCGGTGTATTCGGCCACGTTCAGGTCGGCGGCCACCAGCGCCGCCATGGCCGCGCCGCGCGCCTGCCCCAGCAGCAGCGTGCTCTGCGGGTTGACGTTGACGAAGACGATCTCCACCGTGGCGCAGTCGGGCGTGTAGCGCTGCACCACTTCGCGCACGCCCTCGAAGATGATCTTCAGCCGCAGCGGCAGGTCGCCGCGCGGCGCTTCGACGGTGCTGATGGTGCCGCTGGCCACATAGGCCAGCCGCGCGCCCTCGGCCTCGATGACGCCAAAGCCGGTGCGCTGCAGCCCGGGGTCGATGCCGAGGATGCGCATCAGGCCCCGAGCTGGAAATACCAGCGCACCGAGTGGAAGAACACCGGCGCGGCAAAGCACAGCGGCGCCACGCGGTCGAGCAGACCCACGGCGCCGGTGATGGACGCCCGGTTGCCCCAGAAGCGCACGCCGGCGTCCTTCTTCAACGCCTTCATCACGAATTCGCCCAGCGTGCCGGCGCCGGCGGCGATGAAACCCATGGCCAGGGCCTGCGGCGCCTTGAACGGGGTGATCCAGAACAGCAACGCACCCATCAGCGCGCCGGCCAGGGCGCCGGCCAGCCAGGCGCGGTACGAAAATGAACGATCGATGCGCCGTGCCACCGGCCGCCGGCGCAGCCAGCGGCTGATGCCTTCCTGCGCCACCTGCGCCGCCGTGGCCACCATCACCAGGAAGAAGACCAGGAAGGCGCCGCGCCCTTCGTAGCCCGGGAACTCCAGCAGCAGCAGCGCCGGGGCATGCGAAAGCCCGAAGACGCAGACCATGATGCCCCACTGGATCTTGGCATTGCGCTCGAGGAAGCGCTCGGGGTCGCCAGCCAGCGCGCTGAGCACCGGGATGGCCAGGAAGACGTAGACCGGAATGAAGACCGTGAAGAGGTCGAAACTGCGGCTGCCGGCCAGCACGAACTGCAGCGGCAACACCACGAAGAAGACCAGGATCAGGCTGCGGTGGTCGCTGCGCCGCGTGTGCGCCAGCGTGATGAATTCGCGCAGCGCCAGGAAGGAAAATACGCCGAAGGCCAGCGTGGCACCCACCGGCCCCGACACCCAGGCCACCCAGAATACCAGCGCGCCGACCCACAGTGCACGCAGGTCGTGCAGCAGCCGGGAATGGCGGGTGTCGCCGCTGTGCGTGCCGCGGCGCAGCGCCAGCAGCGTGGCCGCCGCGGTGGCCAGCAGCAGCACGCCGAACAGGCCCACGAACAGCAGGGCCACCTTCTGGTCGACGGTGAAGGTGCGCGGGTCCATCATCGCGCGCTCATGTCGCGGCGGGCCGCAGCGCCACCACGGCGGCGCGCGTGCGTTCGAGAAACGTGCGCTTGTCCTCGCCGGGCTCCAACGCCATGGGCGCGCCGAAGGTCACCGTGCACAGCACCGGCACCGGCACCACCTCGCCCTTGGGCATGACGCGCTGCACGTTGTCGATCCAGGCCGGCACCAGCCGCACCTCGGGAAACTGCTCCGCCAGGTGGTACAGCCCGCTCTTGAAAGCCTGCGGCTCACCTTTGTTGCTGCGCGTGCCCTCGGGAAAGATGACCAGCGAGTCGCCGTTTCTCAGCGCCTCGACCAGCGGCTCCAGCGGGTCCTGGTCGTCGGTGCGCTGCCGGCTCACGTAGACGGCATGAAAGACCTCGGTGGTGAGCCACTGCTTGAAGCGCGACGATGTCCAGTAGTCGCGCGCCGCGATCGGCCGCGTGCTGCTGCGCAGGTCGTGCGGCAGCGCCGCCCAGATCAGCACCCAGTCCAGGTGGCTCTGGTGGTTGGCGAAATAGATGCGCTGCTCGGCCATCGGCGGGCAGCCCTTCCAATGCCCTTGCGCGCCCGTGATGAGGCGGGCGATGAACGCGAGCAGCATGCCGGCGGCGTCGGCGAGGGACATGAAGGGGATGCTAGCCGAGGGGCCGGTCGATCCCGATGCGGCAACGCAGAGGCGCGGAGGGCGCGGAGGGCGCAGAGAGATTCAGGATTCGAATGCACCGCAGACCGGCCGCAACTGCGGCAACAAGGTTCATGCCGCTTGTTCTTCCTCTGCGTCCTCTGCGCCCTCTGCGCCTCTGCGTTGCACGCACCCTCTTGAACGCTGCGACATCAATGCCGGAAGTGCCGCGTGCCGGTGAAGACCATGGCGATGCCGCGTTCGTCCGCCGCCTTGATGACTTCGTCGTCGCGCATCGAACCGCCGGGCTGCACGACGCAGGCCGCACCGGCGTCGACCACCACGTCCAGGCCGTCGCGGAAGGGGAAGAAGGCGTCGCTGGCCACCGCCGAACCGGCCAGCGAGAGGCCGGCATTCGAGGCCTTGATGCCGGCGATGCGGGCACTGTCGACGCGGCTCATCTGGCCTGCGCCCACGCCCAGCGTCATGCCTCCGGCGCAGAAGACGATGGCGTTGCTCTTCACGAACTTGGCCACCTTCCAGGCGAACAGCAGGTCGTCCATCTGCGCCGGGGTGGGCGCCAGCCTGGTGACCACGCGCAACTCGCCGGCACCCACGTTCTTGGTGTCCGGGGCCTGCATCAGCACGCCGCCGCCGACGCGCTTGAAGTCGATGGCGTTCGCGCCCGGGGCCAGCGGCACCTCCAGCAGCCGGACGTTCTGCTTCGATGCGAAGACGGCACGCGCCTCGGCCGTGATGGCCGGCGCGATGACGACCTCGACGAACTGCTTCGCCACGAGTTCCGCGGCCGCACCGTCCAGCGGCCGGTTGAAGGCGATGATGCCGCCGAAGGCCGAGGTGGGGTCGGTCTGCAGCGCCTTGGCATAGGCCTCGGCCACGCCGGCGCCCAGGGCCACGCCGCAGGGGTTGGCGTGCTTGACGATGACGCAGGCGGCCATGCCCGACGCGTCGGTGCCGAAGGTCTTCACGCACTCCCACGCCGCATCGGCATCGGCGATATTGTTGTACGACAGCGCCTTGCCCTGCAGCTGCGTCCAGCCGGCCAGCAGGCCCGGCGCGGGCGCGGCGTCGCGGTAGAAGGCCGCGCTCTGGTGCGGGTTCTCGCCGTAGCGCATGTCCTGCGTCTTGGTGAATTGCAGCGTCACCACGGCCGGGTAGGTTTCGCGCCGCGGCACGCCGGCCAGCTCGTCCTCGGCGCCCGCGGGCAGCGCGCTCAGGTAGTTGCTGATCATGCCGTCGTAGGCGGCGGTGTGGGCGAACACCTTGCGCGCCAGCATGAAGCGGGTATTGCGCTGCACGCCGCCGGCTCGCCATTCCTGGAGCACACGCGGGTAGTCGGCCGGGTCGATGACCACCGCCACGTCGGCCCAGTTCTTGGCCGCGGCGCGCAGCATGGCCGGGCCGCCGATGTCGATGTTCTCGATCGCGTCTTCCAGCGTGCAGTCGGGCCGCGCCGTGGCCTGGGCGAAGGGATAGAGGTTGACGACGAGCAGGTCGATGGTGCCGATGCCGTGCTCGGCCAGCGCCGCCATGTGCTCGGGCCGGTCGCGCCGCGCCAGCAGGCCGCCGTGGATGCGCGGGTGCAGCGTCTTCACGCGGCCGTCGAGCATCTCGGGTGAACCGGTGACTTCGGCCACTTCGGTGACTTGCAGGCCGGCGTCGGCCAGCAGCCGCGCGGTGCCGCCGGTGGACAGCAGGCGCACGCCCAGCGCAGCCAGCGCGCGGGCGAAGTCGACGATGCCCGACTTGTCGGACACGGAGATGAGTGCGGTGGCTTGGGGCATGGTGGGAACCGTCCTGGGCCGGCGCAGACCGGCCACGTTCACTTGATCAGTTTGTGGTCGAGCAGCTTGCGCCGCAGCGTATTGCGATTGATGCCCAGCCAGTCGGCGGCCCGACTCTGGTTGCCTTCGGCATGGCGCAGCACCACGTCGAGCAGCGGCTTCTCGGCTGCGCCCAGGAACAGCGCGTGCAGCCCGTCGGGTTCGGCGCCGCGCAAATCCTTGAAATACTGCTCCACGCTGGCGCGCAGGACTTCGTCGATGGCCTTCTTGCTCAAGGGGGCCCCCTCATGCCGCGAGCCGGGAGAGTGCGTCGTTCGACACCGGCAGGGCCACGTGGCGGTCGGCCAGCCGGTCGAAGAAGTCGCTCACCGCCTGCACCTGGGCGCGGCAGTCGTCGATGGCGTTCATGGCGCCGCGAAAGGCCTCGCCACCGGGCAAGGTGCGCACCGCCCAGCCGATGTGCTTGCGCGCGCTGCGCACGCCGGTGAACTCGCCGTACAGCGCGTAATGCCGGTGCAGGTGATCGGTGAGCCAGCGCTGCACATCGCGCACGGCGGGCGGTGGCGGCAGTCGGCCGTGGGCCAGGTAGAACGCGATGTCGCGGAAGATCCACGGCCGGCCCATCGCGGCACGGCCGATCATCAGCGCGTCGGCGCCGGTGCGCTCCAGCACGGCCGCGGCCTTGGCCGGCGAATCGATGTCGCCATTGGCCACCACCGGCACCTTCAGCGCGGCCTTCACGGCCGCCACGGTGTCGTATTCGGCCTCGCCGCCGTAGCCTTGCTCGCGCGTGCGGCCGTGCACGGTGACCATGGCCACGCCGGCGCTTTCGGCGGCGCGCGCCAGACGCAGCGCATTGCGCTGGCCGGCGCACCAGCCGCTGCGCATCTTCAGCGTCACCGGCACGTTGCGCGGCGCACAGGCCGCGACCACGGCCTGGATGATGGCGATGGCCAGCGGCTCGTCCTGCATCAGCGCCGAACCGGCCCATCGGCTGCATACCTTCTTGGCCGGGCAGCCCATGTTGATGTCGATGAGGTCGGCGCCGCGGTCGATGTTGTAGCGCGCCGCGTCGGCCATCTCCAGCGGGTCGACACCGGCGATCTGCACCGCCACCGGACCCGGCTCGCCGCTGTGGTCGGCGCGGCGCGAAGTCTTCAGCGTGTGCCACAGATCGCGCCGGCTCGTCACCATCTCGCTCACGGCGTAGCCCGCACCCAGGCTGCGGCACAACATGCGGAACGGCCGGTCGGTGACCCCCGCCATGGGGGCGACGAACAGGGGGTTGGGCAGCTCGATCGGGCCGATGCGCATGGCGGGTGGGGAAACGGGCAGTGAGCCGTGGCGCTGCTGAAAAATGAGGCGCGAGTATAGCCGCCGGCCCCGCGCCGGCCGGGGCCGGCGGCGCTGCCGATAATGGCTGCCATTCATGGAAGCCTGGCTGCCATCCCTGCTCACTTCGCTGGCCCTGCCGCAATTCGGGCTGTCGACGGTCTTCCTGGTGTCCATGATTTCGGCCACGCTGCTGCCGATGGGCAGCGAGCCGGCGGTGTTCGGCCTCGTCAAGCTCAACCCCGAGATGTTCTGGCCGGCCATCGCCGTGGCCACCGCGGGCAATACCATCGGCGGCGCCATCTCGTGGTGGATGGGCTATGGCGCCGAGAAGCTCTACGAGCGCATCCAGCACAGGCAGCTGCACTCCAAGGCGCTGGACTGGCTGCAAGGCTTCGGCCCCAAGGCCTGCCTGCTGTCGTGGCTGCCCGGCGTGGGCGACCCGCTGTGCGCGGTGGCCGGCTGGCTGCAGCTGCCGTTCTGGCCCTGCGTGTTCTACATGGCGATCGGCAAGTTCGCGCGCTACGTCACCATGACGACGGCGCTGCTGTGGCTGTTTCCGGGGCAGTACACGCCCTGAAGCGCCGCCGGGCCAGGCACCGCAGAATCACGGTCTTCGCGGCCCGGTGCCGCAGCCGAAGAAGACCATGACGACCACGACCGCCGCCTACGACGCACTCGCCGCGACCTGGACACGCCTGCACCGCCTGGGCCACCTGCAGTCGCTGGCCGGCTGGGACCAGGCGGCCAACATGCCGCCCAAGGGCAACGAGGCGCGCGCCGCGGCGATGTCGGAAATGGCCGCGCTGCTGCACCGCATGGTCACCGAGCCGAAGCTGGCCGACGAGCTGGCCCGCGCCGAGCAGGAACCGCTGTCGGACCTGCAGCGCGCCAACCTGCGCGAGATGCGGCGCCAGTGGCGCGCCGCCAACGCGCTGCCCGAATCACTGGTGCAGCGGCAGAAGATGGCCACTTCGCGGTGCGAGCACGCCTGGCGCACGCAGCGCCCGGCCAACGACTGGAAGGGCTTCGTCGCCAATTTCCGCGAGGTGCTGGCGCTCGGCCGCGAGGAAGCGGCGCTGCTGTCGGCGCAGACGGGGCTGTCCAGATACGACGCGCTGATGGACCGCTACGAGCCCGGCATGACCAGCGCCCAGGTCGATCGCGTCTTCGGCGAGGTTCGGCAGTGGCTGCCCGGGCTGATCCGACAAGTCGTCGACCGGCAGGCCCGCGAGCCCGCGCGCGACCCGGTGGGCCCGTTTCCGCTGGCCGCGCAGCGCACGCTGTGCGAGCAGGTCATCGGCCTGCTGGGTTTCGACTTCCAGGCCGGCCGGCTGGACGTGAGCACGCACCCGTTCTGCGGCGGCGTGCCCGAAGACGTGCGGCTGACGACGCGTTTTCGCGAGGACGACTTCCTGGGCAGCCTGATGGGCACCATCCACGAAACCGGCCACGGCCGCTACGAGCAGAACCTGCCGCGCGACCTGCTCGGCCAGCCGGTGGCCGAGGCGCGATCGATGGCGCTGCACGAAAGCCAGAGCCTGAGCTTCGAGATGCAGCTCGGCAGCCACCCCGGTTTCGTCAACCGCCTGGCGCCGATGATCCGCGCCGCCTTCGGCGACCAGCCAGCCTTCGAGGCGCAGAACCTGCACCGGCTGATGACGCGCGTCAGGCGCGGCTGCATCCGCGTCGACGCCGACGAGGTGACCTACCCGGCGCACATCATCCTGCGCTACGAAATCGAGCGGCCGCTGATCGAAGGCGAGATCGAGCCCGAGGACGTGCCCGCCTTGTGGGACGCCAAGATGATGGAATTGCTGGGCGTGGACACGCGCGGCAACTACACCGACGGGCCGCTGCAGGACGTGCACTGGCCCGAATCGCTGTTCGGCTATTTCCCCTGCTATTCGCTCGGCGCCATGTACGCCGCACAGTGGTTCGCCGCCATGCGCCGCGCCATGCCCGACCTGGACGAACGCATCGGCCGCGGCGAGCTCACGTCCGTGTTCGGCTGGCTGCGCGACCACCTCTGGAGCCAGGGCAGCCGCTGGACCACCGATGAACTGGCCGTGCGCGCCAGCGGCGAAGTGCTGAACCCGGCGCACTTCAAGGCGCACCTGCAAGCGCGCTACCTGGGCTGAAGACCCACCCTCTCCGGCGACGCCGGCAGCGCCTGTTCCAGGTCGTCCAGCACTTCGTCGAGCCGGCGCAGCGTGCGCGCCATGCGGCTGCGCAGGGCGCTGCGGTGGCCGAGCAGCGTGCGCTCCGTTGCGTCGAGCACGGCGTTGTCCAGCGCCAGCCCGTGGCCGCGCAGCCGGGCCTGCAGCACGCCGCGGCGCGAACGCAGGTCGGCGCGTGTGCGCTGGTAGGCATGTTCGGCCAGCCGGCGGCGCTGCGAGTAGCCGAAGGTGTTGGCCAGGAACATGGCCGGGTCGCGATGGTCGGGTTCGAACAGCAGCACGTCGGTGCCCGGGTGGCTGGTGTCGTAGCCCTTCATGCCGAGTTCGAGCCGCGAATGGATGAGCGTGCGGAAGGTCTGGCTCAGCACCACCGGCAGGCCACCGTCGATGAGCCGCGGAATGACCTCCTCGCCGCCCGCCAGCACGCGGTGGCGCGCCGGATGCGAGGCGTCGAAGGGCACCAGCGGGTTCAGGCACAGCACCAGGTCCAGCCCCATGTCGAGCAGCACGGTGGCGTGCAGCGTCTTCTTCAGCGCGCCGTCCACGTACCAGCGGCCGTCGATGGCCACCGGCGGAAACAGCCCCGGCAGCGCGGCGCTGGCGGCCACGGCCTGCGAAATGGGCACGTGGTCCCAGCCCGGCAGGCCGAAGGGCGCGGAGCTGCCGCGGTCCAGGTCGGTGGCCACCAGCACCAGGCGGTGGCCCAGGCGGCGGAAGTCGTTGCTGCGGCCGGGCACGGTGAGCAGCCGCCGCACCTGGGCTTCCAGCGCGGCGTGGCTGAAGACGCCGGTGGGCAATGCGCGGCCCAGGCGCTCCAGCGCCGAGAGCAGGCTGTCGCCCTTGAAGGCATAGCGGTAGGCGGCCTGCAGCGTGAGCCCGGGCAGGGCCGCGACACGGCGCGCCAGTTCACCCGCGGCCGGGCGCATGAAGACCGAAGGCTGCACCAGGTCTTCGCTGCGCGCGTCGTTCTCGATGAAGGCTGCGCATAGCTGCCGCGGCGTCATGCCGTTGGCCAGCGCCGCGGCGACGAAGCTGCCGGCCGAGACGCCCACGTAGCCCGAGAGGTCGCTGAAGTCGACGTCGGGCAAGGCCTCCTGCAGCGCGCACAGCGCACCGATCTCGTAGATGGCACCCAGCGGACCGCCGCCGGCCAGTGCCAGGCCGATGCGGGCCGAACCGGCGCGGCGGGAAGGCGGTGCGAGGGGGGTGGATGTCGGCATGGTCATTCCGGACTCGGATGCAACGAAGGGCGCCAGCGGCGCCCTTCGATCGGATTCGGCGCCGCGTCGAGGCGGCCGGCCCGGCGGGGCGTGCCAGTCGCTCAGGCCGAAGCAGCGGTCTTGCGGGCACGGCGCGCGGGCACCTTGGCCTCGGGCTTGGCCACGCGCCTGGCCGCAGACTTCGCGGCTGCGCGCGGCGCGCTGGCCGGTGCCGACTTCGACAGCCTGGCCACCGCGGCAGCGAGCGCGTCGACGCGCTTGACCAGAGCGTCCACGTCCTTGGCCGTGGGCACGCCCAGCTTGCCCAGCGCCTTCTCGGTGCGCGCTTCGAAGATGGCTTCCAGTTTGTCCCAGTTCTGGCCGGCCCTGGTGGTGACGGTGTCGGCCATGGCGGTCATCTTGCCGGTGACTTCGCTGATCTTGTCCTCGGCCAGGCCCTGCGTCTTCTTCTGCAGGCTGATACCTTCCTTGACCAGGGTCTCGAAGACCTTGCCGCCCTCTGCCTGGGCCTTGGAAAAGGCACCCATGCCGGCCAGCCAGATCTGCTGCGCCGACTCCTTCACCGACGCGGCAAGGTGGCTGCTCTGCTGCTTGGCGGCGGCGCCATCGGTGTGGGTGCTCTTCATCTTCTTGACCATGGCGGCTCCTGTGAAATCTGTTCTTGGATCGGTGCGAGCGGCATGGAGAACCGCTTCGTGAAATGGAATATAGGGTTCACCCGCGGGGAATGCAGCTCATTTCTCTAGTGAGACGGCTCTATGCTTTGCGCCCAGATGCATCGCCAGACACAGGAGACCCGCATGGAATATTTCGTCACCGGCGCCACCGGATTCATCGGCAAGCGCCTCGTCAGGACGTTGCTGGCGCGGCGCGGCGCCAGGGTGCACTTCCTGGTGCGACCGGGCAGCGAAGGCAAGGTCGCCGACCTGCTGCAGTACTGGGGCGTGAGCAAGGCGCGCGCGCTGCCCGTCAGCGGCGACCTCACGGCCAAGAAGCTGGGCGTGGCGCCCGAGGCGATGAAGGCGCTGAAGGGCCAGATCGACGCCGTCTACCACCTGGCCGCCGTGTACGACCTGTCCGCCGACGCCGAAAGCCAGATCCAGGTCAACGTGGACGGCACGCGCAACGTGGTCGAATTTGCCAAGGCCATCGACGCCGGGCATTTCCACCACGTCAGCAGCATCGCCGCCGCCGGGCTTTACGAGGGTGTCTTCCGCGAAGACATGTTCGAAGAAGCCGAAGGGCTGGACCACCCGTATTTCATGACCAAGCACGAGAGCGAGAAGATCGTGCGCAAGGAATGCAAAGTGCCGTGGACGGTCTACCGCCCGGCCGCCGTGGTCGGCGACAGCCAGACCGGCGAGATGGACAAGATCGACGGCCCGTACTACTTCTTCAAGCTCATCCAGCGCATGCGGCAGATCCTGCCGCCGTGGTTCCCCTCCATCGGCCTCGAGGGCGGGCGCATCAATATCGTGCCGGTCGACTTCGTGGTGGCGGCGCTGGACCACATCAGCCACGGCAAGGGCATCGTCGGCAAGTGCTACCACCTGGTGGACCCGCAGGGCTACCGTGTCGGCGACGTGCTCGACATCTTCAGCAAGGCCGCGCACGCGCCGAAGATGAATATCTTCGTCAACGCCGCGCTGCTGGGCTTCGTCCCCAAGAGCGTGAAGAAGGGCCTGATGGCGCTGGCACCGGTGCGCCGTGTCCGCGCAGCCGTGATCAAGGACCTGGGCCTGCCCGACGACGTGCTGCAGATGGTGAACTACCCCACGCGCTTCGACCGCCGGGAAACCGACGCCGCGCTCAAGGGCAGTGGCATCGAATGCCCGAACCTGCGCGACTACGCCTGGCGGCTGTGGGACTACTGGGAGCGCCACCTCGACCCCGACCTGTTCATCGACCGCAGCCTCAAGGGCACGGTCGGCGGCAAGGTGGTGCTGGTCACCGGCGGCAGCTCGGGCATCGGCCTGGCGGCGGCAGTGAAATTCGCCGAAGCCGGGGCGGTGACGATCATCTGCGCCCGCGGCGAGGACAAGCTGGCCGACGCGGTGAAGGAGATCCAGGCCGCCGCCGGCAAGGACGCCAAGGTCTACAGCTACAGCGTCGACATTGCCGACGAGGCCGGCTGCGCCACCTTCGTGCAGACGCTGGAAGCCGAGCACGGCGGTGTCGACTTCCTCATCAACAACGCCGGCCGCAGCATCCGCCGCGCCATCGAGAGCAGCTACGACCGCTTCCACGATTTCCAGCGCACGATGGACCTGAACTATTTCGGCTGCCTGCGCGTCACGATGGGCCTGCTGCCGGGCATGGTGAAGAAGCGCAAGGGCCATGTCGTCAATATCAGCAGCATCGGCGTGCTGACCAATGCACCGCGCTTCAGTGCCTACGTCGCCAGCAAGGCGGCGCTGGACGCCTGGACACGTTGCGCGAGCAGCGAGTTCGCCGACCAGGGCGTGACCTTCACCACCATCAACATGCCGCTGGTGCGCACGCCGATGATCGCGCCCACGAAGATCTACCAGAACGTGCCGACGCTGGCGCCCGAGGAAGCGGCCGACATGATCGCGCAGGCCTGCATCGCCAAGCCGGTGCGCATTGCGACGAGGCTGGGCATCAGCGGCGAGGTGCTGCATGCGCTGGCGCCGCGTGTGGCGCAGATCGTGATGAACACCACCTTCCGCATGTTCCCCGACAGCCAGGCCGCCAAGGGCGACAAGAGCGGCAAGCCGCAGCTCTCGCCCGAGGCCATCGCCATGCAGCAGATGATGCAGGGCATCCACTTCTAGAGCCTCGCGTCATGCAACGGCTGACTGCCGTACTGGCGCTGTGTGGCCTGGTCGGCTGTGCCACGCTGACGCGCGATTCGCTCGACCAGGTGTTCGGGCCGGCCGACCCGGCGCGCCACGATCAAGCGCAGGCACCGGCGGCCGGCGGCGTGTCCTACCGCGCCGACGTGCAGCCGATCCTGGAGCAGCGCTGTGTCGTCTGCCATGGCTGCTATGACGCGCCCTGCCAGCTCAAGCTCGGCGCCTGGGAGGGCCTTGCGCGCGGCGCCAGCAAGCAGGCCGTCTACGACGCCGCCCGCTTGCGCGCCGCCGATCCGACACGCTTGTTCGAAGACGCACAGCGGCCGTCTCAATGGCGCGCCAAGGGCTTCCACCCGGTGCTCAACGAACGCGCGCCGACGGCGCAGGCCAACCTGGCGGCCAGCGTGCTGCATCGGGCCCTGGTGCTGAAGCAGAAGCATCCGCTGCCCGAAGCGCCCTTGCTGGGCAGGGAATTCGATGTCTCGCCGGACCGCTCGAACAGTTGCCCCAGCATCGAGGAGTACGACGCCTTCGAACGCAAGTCGCCGCTGGCCGGCATGCCTTACGGATTGCCCGGCCTGAATGCGAGCGAAATGAAGACCGTCACGCGCTGGCTGGCCGATGGTGCGCCGTACGAGGGCGACCTGCCGCTCACGGCCGTGCAGCGCCGGCAGGTGCAGGCCTGGGAAGCCTTCCTGAATGGTGCCTCGGCGAAGGAGCGGCTGATGAGCCGCTATCTCCACGAGCACCTGTTCCTGGGCCACCTGCACTTCGACGACGACCCGCTGCACCGCCCGTTCCGCATCGTCCGCTCGGCCACGCCGCCAGGCCAGCCGGTGCAGCCGCTGGCCACACGCCGGCCCTACGACGACCCCGGCGTCGAACGCTTCTACTACCGGCTGGCACCGGAGCGCGAGGCCGTGCTGGCCAAGACCCACATGCCTTATGCATTGGGCGCGTCGCGCATGGACAAATACAGGCGCTGGTTCCTGGCGCCGGCGGTCCAGGTCACCACCGTGCCGTCCTACGACGTGGCCGTGGCCGCCAACCCGTTCGTCGCCTTCCGCGAGCTGCCGGTGGAGTCGCGCTACCGCTTCCTGCTCGACGAAGCCGGATTCTTCATCATGACCTTCATCAAGGGCCCGGTGTGCCGCGGCCAGATGGCGGTGGACGTGATCCAGGACCACTTCTGGGTCTTCTTCCAGAACCCCGGGAGTGAATTCGCGCAGGCCGGCACCCAGGTGCTGCAGCGCATGGGTGACAAGCTGCGGCTGCCCACCGAGGCCGGCAGCAATGCCGGCGTCCTGGCCCCATGGCGCGAATTCGCGGGCCTGGAGCGCGAATATCTCCAGGACAAGAGCGCCTTGCTGCGCCGGGTGCTGGCCACGGGCCGCAAGAAGCTGGACCAGTCGCTGGTGTGGGACGGCGACGGACGCAACCCCAATGCGGCACTGACCGTCTTCCGCCACTTCGACAGCGCGTCGGTCGTGAAGGGCCTGGTGGGCGAGCCGCCGAAGACGGCGTGGATCATCGGCTATGCGCTGTTCGAACGCATTTATTACCTGCTGGTGGCCGGCTACGACGTCTTCGGCAATGTCGGCCACCAGCTCAACAGCCGCCTGTACATGGACTTCATGCGCATGGAAGGCGAATTCAATTTCCTGCTGCTGCTGCCCCAGGAGCGGCGCCAGGCCACGGCGGCGGCATGGTACGAAGGGGCACCCGACGAGGCCAGGGAGTATGTCTACGGCCCGGACAATGCCGTCGACTTTCCGTCGGCCATTCCCTACCGCGGCAGCGATCCGCAGCGCGAACTCTACGGCCTGCTGCGCCAGCGGCTGGAGCCGGCGCTGGACACCCGCTACGAACTGTCGCGCGTGTCCGACCCGCGGCTGCGCCGTGCCTTGCAGTCACTGGCCTCGGTGCGCGGCGCCGGCCTGTCCTGGTGGCCCGAGATGGTGGTGCTGCAGATCGAGCCGGCGACGGGTGGGCCGCAGTATTTCAGCCTGCTGCGCGACACGGCGCATGCCAACGTGGCGCACCTGGTGCGCGAGAAGGCCAGCCTGGCGCCGGCCGACAACGGCCTGACGGTGGTGCCGGGCCTGCTCGGCGCCTACCCGAATGCGATCTACCGCGTGAACGAGCGTGATCTGCCGGCATTCGAAGCCGCGATCCGCAGCCTGGCGTCCGAGGCCGACTACCGCGCGCTGGCCGACCGCTTCGCCGTGCGCCGCACCTCACCCGGCTTCTGGGCCGCCAGCGATGCCTTGCACGAGGCCTGGCGCCAGGCGGCGCCGCTGGAAGCCGGGCTGCTGGACTACAACCGGCTTGAGAACCGCTGAGGACAGCCTTGCTGCGACCAGCCTGTGCGGCATGGTCTGGCTGGATGCCGTGCGGAACGGACGGTGCCGGCCGATGCCTGGCCTGAACGCGCCCCGGAGCACGCGCCCGAAGGCCATCCCGCAATCGTCCGCCTTGCGCATGCGCATCACGCACCCCACCCGCACGTCGTCCTGGTGCGGCGACCAGCACCTGCGATCGCCTTGGCAGTCGGCCCTGCCGCCGGCGATCGAAGATATCTTGCCGTCCTCCTGGCCATGATCGAGCAAGCCCTGACCCTGCCCTGCGGCCACCAAGTCGCCAACCGCCTCTGCAAATCGGCCATGACCGAAGGCCTGGCCGACGCGCACGACCATGCCACGGCGGCGCACCAGCGCCATGCGGGCCTTGAACAACCAGGCCCAGGCCGGTTGGTACTACCACCAGATCGAGCGCCTGGGCGCAGGCCTGGCACCCCAGCCCGGGATGAGCCCCTTGCGCGCCCTGGGGTCGCACTTCTTGCACGACTTCGCGCGCGCCATGCGGCGCAAGTTCGCCTGAGAGCTTGTGAAGATGTGAGGCCGCAGGCCGGTCATCGTTCCCCACTCGCGCGGCACTCACTCAGGGGATGGCCCCCTCGAAACAACCGCGCTAGCGTCCAGGTTGATCGGGTCCCGGTTTAAGGCGGTCGCAGTTCCCGAGGTGGCAACGGCAGCGGGGCTGTCTCTGCTCCCAACGGCCGATGAAGACCTGGTCCTTGGGAGAGCCCAACATGTATCGCATCCTGAAGCGGGTCGGCGCGCCGTTGCTGGCCATGGTCCTGGGCGGCTCGGCCTGGGGGCAGCCTGCCGTGCCGCTCGCCGCCAGGCCTTCGTTCCCGCCCCTCACCCTGCCCGACCGCGCGTCCAACGGCCAGCGCGCCATTCACCTGCTGGGCTCGCGTCTGCCCGAGGTCGCCGCCTGGTACGGCAAGTCCACCGACGAGTTCAGGGCCATGCTGCTGAAGGACCGCACGCTGCGCCTGGACCGGCGCGGCCGGCTGTTCGTGGTCGACGAACTGGACCAGCCGCTGCCGGCCACGCCGGCCCCGGCCGCCAGCACAGGCGCGCTGGACGGCACCTTCGCACCACTGGACCAGACTTTCCTGCTGCACAGCCGCCCGGGCGCCCAGCGCACGATCTATCTCAACTTTCAGGGCGCGACGCTGACCAATACCGCCTGGAACGGCAGCAGCGGCAGCATCGCCGCACTGCCTTTCGACCTGGACGGCATTCCCTACAGTTTCTCGAGCGCCGAACTGCAGCGCATCCAGGCCATCTGGCAGCGCGTGGCCGAGGACTACGCGGCCTTCGACGTCAACGTCACGACCGAGGCGGTGCCGCTGGACCAGATCACTCGCGGCGGCTCGGCCGACGGCGTCTTCGGCACCACGGTGCTGATCACCAAGCGCACGGGTGTCTACAACTGCAGCTGTGGCGGCGTGGCGTATCTGGGCATCTTCAGCGATACCAGCGACTATTACAAACCCGCGCTGGTGTTCTACGACGCACTGGGCAGCGGCAACGAAAAGTACGTTGCCGAGGCGATCTCGCACGAGGCGGGTCACAACATGGGCCTGGGCCACGACGGCTATTCCAGCGGCGGCTACTACCCGGGGCATGGCAGCGGCGCCACCGCGTGGGCACCGATCATGGGTGTCGGCTACTACCAGTCCCTGGTGCAATGGAGCAAGGGCGAGTACGCCAGCGCCAACAACGTGCAGGACGACTATGCCGTGATGCAGTCCAACGGCTTGCCGCTGCGTGCCGACGACCACGGCAATACGCCGGCCACCGCCACGGTGCTCGACGTCGACAGCCGTGACGGGCTCGCCGAACTGTCCGCCACGGGCGTCATCGAGCGGCCGAACGACATCGACACCTTCGCCTTCGTGGCGGGCGCCGGTACCGCCACCTTCAGCATTTTTCCGGCCGCGCGGTCGGCCAACCTCGACGCCCTGGTGACGCTGCGCGATGCCGCCGGCACGTCGCTGGCCAGCGTCAACCCGGCCAACGCGCTGAGCGCGAGATTCAAAGTCACGCTGCCGGTCGCGGGCGTCTACCACCTGTCGGTGCAAGGCACGGGCAAGGGCGACCCACTGAGCACCGGCTACACGAGCTACGGCAGCGTCGGCCAGTACGGCGTGCGCGCCAGTGTGCCGATCACCGGCGGCCAGGCACCCGTTGCCGTGATCACGGCGTCCACGCTGCGCGGTGCGGCGCCGCTGACGGTGTCGTTCTCGGGCGCCGACTCCAACGATGCCGATGGCAGCATCGTCGACTACGCCTGGAACTTCGGCGACACCACATTCGGCAGCGGCATCACGTCGTCGCACGCCTACACGATCCCAGGCAGCTATGCCATCGAGTTGCTCGTCACCGACGACAGCGGCCTGAGCGCCACCAGCAGCGTCACGGTCACCGTCGACCCGCCGGTGACGCCGTCGACCATGCGCGTGGCCGACATCGCGATGAGTCTGAAGAACAACCAGAACGGCAGTGCGCAGGCCAACGCCGACGTCAGGCTGCTCGACACCGATGGTCGCGCCGTCGTCGGTGCCAGCGTCACCGGATCCTGGAGCGGCCTGGTGTCGCGGACCTCGAATGCAACGACCGATGGCACGGGTATAGCGCGCTTCAAATCGCCGAGCACGTTCAGCAAGAGCGGCAGCTTCGGCTTCAGCGTCAAGGACGCGACGCTGAACGGCTACAGCTACGCACCGGCGCTGAATACCGAAACCAGCGATTCGATCTCGCGCTGATTCCCGTGTCCCCCACGTGTCCCCCTGTCCCGCCTGCGCGGCTGGGGCCGGGGGCCGGGCGTGCCAGGTTCCAGGCTGAGGCGCCGGCCAGTCCCGAGCCCTTGCTCGACGATGCGGCGCGCGAGCCGCAAGCGCGGCCTAGATCAGCCCGGCGCGCTGTATCGCCTCGATCGTGACCTGCGTCAGCGCGCCCACCTGCGCGAGGGCATCACCCGATGCCGGAGCGCTGGCGCTGCCGGACCAGACCAGCATGCCCTGCGCCGCTTCCGTCAGTGACGAACTGGCGGCCAGGCTCTGTGCCGCCGTCGCGCCGCCGATCGGGAAGCTGATGCCGATGCCACCGACGCTGAAGCCACCGCCCCGATGACCGCCGCCGCTGCCTGCACTGACGCCGACGCCGACCTGCGCCCCCGGATTCACCACCGCCACGCCCCCTGCGTACAGCGACATGCTGGCAAGCATGGCGGCACCGCTGGCCCGCAGGGCGCCCCGCATCTCCTCGGACGTATCCGGGCTGGCCCAGGGAAGGCCGGGAATCGAATAGCTGCGCACGGCGACGATGCCGCGTGCACCGAGCTGGTTCGACCACTGGTCCTCGCACCCGCGCCGCACGGCCTCGTCGGGCGAGCGACACACCACCAACACGCGCGCGCCCTTCAGCGACGCGGCGTTGAACGTGGGGTTCCGCCACTCGGCCGTGATCTGGGTCGTCGCGCAGCCTGCGAGCGTCGCCACGAGGCTGGCGGCGAGCAGGAGCCCTGTCGGGAGTCGCAGCATCCATCTCATCGGTTCACCCTTCAACGGTCGAAATGATCTGGACCGCGGCCGCGCGGGCCGCCGGCAGGCCCTTTTACGCTTCGGCGACCTGCAGCACCAGCTTGCCGAAATTCCTGCCGCTGAACAGCCTGTTCAGCGCTTCCGGAAACGCCGCCACGCCGCCGGCGACCACGTCCTCGCGGCTCGTCATGCGGCCGTCCTTCAGGTAGCCGGCCAGTTCGGCCACGGCCTGCGGGTAGCGGTCGGCGTAGTCGAACACGACCATGCCCTGCATGCGCGCCCGGTTCACCAGCAGGCTCAGATAGTTCTTCGGCCCCTGCACCGCCGTGGTGTTGTTGTACTGGCTGATGGCGCCGCAGACGACGATGCGCGCACCGCGCGCCAGGCGGGCCAGCACGGCGTCGAGGATGTCGCCGCCGACATTGTCGAAATACACGTCCACGCCCTTCGGGCAGTGCTGCTTCAGGCCGGCGCCGACCGGGTCCCAGCGGCCGGCCCCCGGCGGCGGCGCCTTGTAGTCGATGCAGGCGTCGAAGCCGAGTTCGCGCACCACCCACTCGCACTTGGCCGGGCCGCCGGCGATGCCGACGACGCGGCAGCCCTTGATCCTGGCCAGCTGCCCCACTGTCTGGCCGACGGCACCGGCCGCACCCGAGACGACGACGGTGTCGCCCGGCTGCGGCTGGCCGACGTCCATGAGCCCGAAATAGGCCGTCATGCCCGGCATGCCCAGCACGTTGAGCCATTGCGTGAGCGTGCCCAGCCGCAGGTCGATCCTGCTCAGGCCGCTGCTGTGGATTGGGTCGCCGGCCACGCAAAAGTACTCCTGCACCCCGGCGCCGCCGGCCACGTGGTCACCGACGGCGAAATCCGGGTGGTTCGACGCGATGACCACGCCCACACCGCCTGCGCGCATGACCTCGCCGATGCCCACCGGAGGGATATAGCTCTTGCCCTCGTTCATCCAGCCACGCATGGCGGGGTCCAGAGACAGCGCCAGCGTCTTTACCAGCACCGCGCCTGCGCCGGGCTCGGCCACAGGCTCGGTGCTGAACTGCCAGTTGTCGGCGTTGGGCAGCCCGACCGGGCGCGAAGCCAGGCGGACCTGGTGGTTGACGAGAGAAGACAGATTGCGGGTCATGGCGGCTCCTGACGGGGGCGAAGCCACCGATGGTAGGGGCAGGCTGCCTGGCCTGCCGTCACCCCGGCGACGCCGTCTGTCCCCGGCCCTCAGGGCGCCTTCGAAAGCGCGGTGACGGTGTAGTTGCCGTCGATGCGCTCGGCCGTGAAGCGCACACGGTCGCCCACCGCCACGCCCTCCAGCAGTTGCGGCGAGCGCACGCGGTAGGCCATGGTCATGGGCGGCATGTCCAGGCTCTTGATCTCGCCGTGTTTCAGGGTGATGCGGGCGTTGGCCTTGTCGAGCTTGGTGACCTCGCCGTTGGCCATGGGGGCCTGCGCCAGCGCCAGCGTCGTGGCGGCCAGTGCAGCGATGAGGATCAGGGGCTTGCGCATGGGACGGAATTCCCGGATGTCATGAAGGTGAACGTGCGAAAGCATGGGACTTCGCCAACGCCGGCAAGTTCCAGGCACGGCTGCCCAGTTTCCTACAATCTGCCCTCCCGACGTTTCCACAAGCCGCCATGACCGCCCCTTCCGACCACGACCTGGGCCACATCACGCCGCGCGACCAGGCCGAGATCCTGGCTCAGGCGCTGCCCTACATCCGCCGTTTCCACGGCAAGACGCTGGTCATCAAGTACGGCGGCAACGCGATGACCGACCCGGCTCTGCAGCAGGACTTCGCCGAGGACATCGTGCTGCTCAAGCTGGTGGGCATGAACCCGATCGTGGTGCACGGCGGTGGGCCGCAGATCGACGAGGCGCTCACCCGGCTGGGCAAGAAGGGCACTTTCATCCAGGGCATGCGCGTCACCGACGAGGAAACCATGGAAGTGGTGGAGTGGGTGCTTGCCGGGCAGGTGCAGCAGGACATCGTGGGCCTCATCAACGCCGCGGGCGGCAAGGCGGTGGGCCTGACCGGGCGCGACGGCGGGCTCATCCGCGCGCGCAAGCTCAAGCTGCTGGACAAGAACGACCCCGCCCTGGAACACGACGTGGGCCAGGTGGGCGAGATCACCGCCATCGACCCCGGCGTGGTGCAGGCGCTGCAGGATGACCGCTTCATCCCGGTCATCAGCCCCATCGGTTTCGGCGAGCAGAACGAAAGCTACAACATCAACGCCGACCTCGTGGCCAGCAAGCTGGCCACCGTGCTGAAGGCCGAGAAGCTGATGCTGCTCACCAACACGCCGGGCGTGCTCGACAAGTCCGGCCAGCTGCTCACCAACCTGAGCGCGCGCGAGATCGACGAACTGTTCGCCGACGGCACCATCAGCGGCGGCATGCTGCCCAAGATCAGCGGCGCGCTCGACGCAGCCAAGAGCGGCGTCAATGCCGTGCACATCATCGACGGCCGCGTGCCGCACGCCATGCTGCTGGAGGTGCTGACCGACCAGGCCTACGGCACGATGATCCGATCGCATTGAAATGCGCGGCCCGCGCACGGTCTGGCTGTTCGACCTGGACGATACGCTGCACGACGCGTCGAGCGCCAGCATGCCGGGCATCCACGAGGCCATGGGGGCGTATATCCAGCAGCACCTGGGTCTGACGCACGAGCAGTCCAATGCGCTGCGCCGCCGCTACTGGCAACGCTACGGCGCCACGCTGCTGGGGCTGATCCGCCACCACGGGGTCGACGCCGGCCACTTCCTGCACGAGACGCACCAGCTGCCCGGACTGGAAGCCCGCGTGCGCGGCCACCGCCACGACCTGGCCGCGCTGCAGCGCCTGCACGGGCGCAAGGTGCTGCTGACCAATGCGCCGGCGGCCTACACCGCACGCGTGCTCGGTGTGCTGGGCATCACGCGCTGGTTCCAGCAGATCGTCACCATCGAGGACATGCACATGTTCGGGCAGTTGCGACCCAAGCCCGACACGCGCATGCTGCGCCGGCTGGCGGCGCGGCTGCGCGTGCACCCGGCGCAATGCGTGCTGGTGGAAGACACCCTGGGCCACCTGAAGTCGGCGCGCCGCCTGGGCATGGGCACGGTGTGGATGCGCCGCTTCCGCGCCGGCCCGCGGCCGGCGGCAGGCGTGGACCGGCGCGTGGGTGCGCTGCGACAGTTGCTGCGCTGAGGCCCGCGCAGGCCTCTTCGGGCCGCTGCCGGATCGGCTTTCCGGCCCGGCGCGCTGGTGGAAATGTCAGTGTTTACCTGCACGAAAAGCCCCGCGGGGCGTGTGCCAGAATCTCCCGAGCCCCGCTCGCCCACCGACACTCGTGACCGCCAGCCCCGAAGCACAGAACCCGGTCGAAAGCGAGGCTCTCGACACGCCTGCCGCCCCGAACGGGGCCGCGCCCGGCAAATCGGCCGCCGTCCGCAAGCGCCCGCGACCCGGCGAGCGCCGCGTGCAGATCCTGCAGACGCTGGCGCTGATGCTCGAACAGCCGGGCGCGGAACGTGTCACTACCGCCGCGCTGGCCGCGCGGCTGGAAGTCAGCGAGGCCGCTCTGTACCGCCACTTCGCGAGCAAGGCGCAGATGTTCGAAGGGCTGATCGAATTCATCGAGACGAGCATCTTCACGCTCGTCAACCAGATCGTCGAACGCGAGCCGTCGGGCGCGGCCCAGGCGCAGAAGATCGCCACCGTGGTGCTGCAGTTCGGCGAACGCAATCCCGGCATGGCACGCGTGATGGTGGGCGATGCGCTGGTCTTCGAGCACGAGCGGCTCACCGCGCGCATGGGCCAGTTCTTCGACCGCGTGGAATCGCAGTTGCGCCAGAGCCTGCGCCTGGCGGCCGAAACGGCGGGTTCGGCCACACCCACCGTCGACGCGCAGGCGCTGGCCTCGGCGCTCACGGCGCTGCTCGTCGGGCGCCTGCAGCGCTACGCGCGCTCGGGCTTCAAGCGGCTGCCCACCGAGCATCTCGAGCCGGCACTGCAGCGCCTCGCCCGTTGAGCGCGCAGCGATGGAATTGATGGCCGGCGGCACCCTGCTGCGGCTGCTGCCGCAGCGTGCCGCCTATCTGCCGGTGCAGCGCATGCTGCTGGTGGCCGATGCGCACCTGGGCAAGGCCGTTTCCTTCCGGCGCCTGGGTGTGCCGGTGCCCGAGGCCACCACCGACGAGACGCTGCAGCGGCTGGCCCAGGTCGTGGCGACCACCGGCGCGCAACAGGTGGTCTTCCTGGGCGACCTGCTGCATTCAGCGCGTTCGCGCGCCGAAGCCACGATGGCGGCGGTGGCGCGCTGGCGCGAACGGCACGCCAGCCTGGCCCTGACGCTGGTGCGCGGCAACCACGACGGCCACGCCGGCGACCCGCCCGCGGACTGGGGCGTGACCTGCGTGGACGGCCCGCTCCTTCTGGAACCGGGCGACCTGGCGCTGGCGCACCACCCCGAACCCGTGCCGGGCCGCTACCTGGTGGCCGGGCATCTGCACCCGGCCGCGGTCGTCGGCGGCCGGGGCGTCGACCGCCTTCGCCTGCCCTGCTTTCACTTCGGCGCCACGGTGGGCGTGCTGCCGGCCTTCGGCGCCTTCACCGGCATGCACGTGATGCCGCGCGCGCCGGGCGACCGTGTCTTCGTGGTCGCCGGCGACGCGGTGCGCTCGCTGCCGGGGCTGCATACACTTGCTGCATGATTGCCCTGCCTGCCGTCAACTCGCTGCTGGCGCGCGCCGAGTCGGTGCTCGCGCGCCTGGAAGCCGTGCTGCCGCACGCCGCCACGGCGCCCGACTGGACCGCTTCGGTGGCTTTCCGCTACCGCCGTCGCGGCAGCGGCTGCGTGCTCGAACCGGTGCGCCACGTGGCCACCATCCGTCTGGCCGACCTGAAGGAAGTCGAGCCGCAGAAGGAACGCCTGCTGCGCAATACCGCGCAGTTCGTGGCCGGCCGCGGCGCCAACAACGTGCTGCTGACCGGGGCGCGCGGCACCGGCAAGAGCTCGCTCATCAAGGCCTGCCTGAACGAATTTGCGCCGCAGGGGCTGCGCCTGATCGAGGTCGACAAGGCCGACCTGGTGGACCTGCCCGACCTGGTGGACCTGGTGGCCGAACGGCCCGAGCGCTTCATCGTCTTCTGCGACGACTTGAGCTTCGACGAGGGCGAGCCCGGCTACAAGGCGCTGAAGAGCGTGCTCGACGGCTCGGTGGCGCAGGCCAGCGACAACCTGCTGATCTACGCCACCAGCAACCGTCGCCACCTGCTGCCCGAGTATTTGAAGGAGAACCTGAGCTACCAGCACACCGAGGATGGCGAGGTGCACCCGGGCGAGGGCGTGGAGGAGAAGATCTCGCTGAGCGAGCGCTTCGGTCTCTGGATCAGCTTCTACCCTTTCACGCAGGCGGAATACCTGGCCATCGTGGCGCAGTGGCTGCGCTTCTTCGGCGCCGGCGAAGACGCCGTCGCCGCGGCGCGGCAGGAGGCGCTGGTGTGGGCGCTGGAACGTGGCTCGCGCTCGGGCCGCGTGGCGCAGCAGTTCGCGCGCGACCATGCGGGGCGGCATGAGCGATGAAGCCGCGGGCCCCGCTGACTGCGCCGACCCCGCGGCCGTGGGCAGCGCCGTGCAACGCCGCCCCGTCGACGTGGCGGTGGGTGTGCTCATCGACGCCCAGGGCCGCTTCCTGCTGACCACGCGCCCGCCGGGCAAGGTCTATGCAGGTTACTGGGAATTCCCGGGCGGCAAGGTCGAGCGCGGCGAGAGCATCGAGCAGGCGCTGCGGCGCGAACTGCACGAGGAACTGGGCATCACCATCGCCACCGCCCAGCCCTGGCAGGTGGAGATGGTGGACTATCCACACGCCCTGGTGCGCCTTCATTTCTGCAAGGTTTTTGCTTGGCAGGGCGATTTCGAGATGCGCGAGGGCCAGGTCATGGCCTGGCAGCAACTGCCGGTGCAGGTGGCGCCGGTGCTGCCGGGCACGGTGCCGGTGCTGCGCTGGTTCGCCGCCGAACGCGGCCACGTCGGCCCGACCCACTAAACTGGCGGCATGGACTGGCTCGAGCGCATCAAGTGGGACCGTGACGGCCTCGTGCCCGTGATCGCGCAGGAAGCCGACAGCGGCGACGTGCTCATGCTCGCCTGGATGAACCGCGAGGCGCTGGCGCAGACGGCCGAGCGCGGCCAGGCCGTGTACTGGAGCCGTTCGCGACAGAGGCTGTGGCACAAGGGCGAAGAATCCGGCCACTTCCAGCAGGTGCACGAGATCCGCACCGACTGCGACAACGACGTCGTGCTGCTCAAGGTCACGCAACAAGGCCACGCGCCCGCCGCAGCGTCGATCGCCTGCCACACCGGCCGCCACAGCTGCTTCTTTCAGCGCCTGGAAGACGGCCACTGGCAAACCGTGGAGCCGGTGTTGAAGGACCCGGAGACGATCTACCGATGAACGGCAACGACACCCTCGCCCGCCTGGCCGGCGTCATCGACGGCCGGCGCGGTGGCGACCCCGAAAAGAGCTATGTCGCCCGCTTGTTTTCCAAGGGCACCGACGCCATCTTGAAAAAAGTTGGCGAGGAAGCCACCGAGGTGGTCATGGCCGCGAAGGACGGTGACCGTGGGCGCATCGTCGGCGAAACCGCCGATCTGTGGTTTCACACGCTGGTGGCGCTGAGCCACTTCGGCCTCGGCCCGGCCGAGGTGCTGGCCGAACTGGAGCGGCGCGAGGGGCTTTCGGGCCTGGAGGAATTTGCCCTGCGCAAGACGCGGCAGCGCGAAGGAGAAGATGCATGAACCAGATCGTGATCCCCGGCACACCGGCCAGCCAGCGCAGCGAGTTGCGACTGCTCACGCATGTGCTTTATGGCCTGCACACCTTGTCGTGGTTCTCGGCCGGCGCCTTTTCCGTGATCGCGATGATCATCAACGCCGTCAAGCGCCCCGACCTGCCCGACGATTTCTACCGCAGCCACTTCCGCTGGCAGGCGCGCAGCTTCTGGTTCACCGTGCTGTGGCTGGCCTTGACCTCTCCGTTGTGGGCCTTCTTCGTCTTCCCGGGCTGGGTGGCGTGGTCGCTGATCGGTCTGTGGTATCTGTACCGCTACATCAAGGGCTGGTGGCGCTTTGCCGAGAACCGGCCCATGCCCCTGCCCCGGAACTGACCGCCACCAGCGATGAACGCCGACCCCGACTGCATTTTCTGCAGGATCGTCGCCGGGCAGATCCCGGCCCGGAAGGTCTTCGAGGACGAGGAACTCCTCGCCTTCCACGACATCCACCCGTGGGCGCCCGTGCACGTGCTGGTGATTCCGAAGCTGCATATCGCCTCGCTGGCCGAGGTGGAGCCGCAGCACGACGCCCTGCTGGGCCGCATGCTGGGACTGGCGCCGCGCTTGATGAAGGAACTGGGCGTGGTCAACGGCTTTCGCACCGTCGTCAATACCGGGCGCGACGGCGGCCAGGAGGTCCCGCACCTGCACATGCATGTGTTCGGCGGGCCACGGCCCTGGCAACGGGGGTGACATGGCGCGGCGTCAAAGGAACGCCGCGCTCGTCACCTAGAATCCTCAGTTCGCTTTCAGGAGAAAGATCATGGGTTCGTTCAGCATCTGGCATTGGCTGATCGTGTTGCTGGTCGTCGTGGTCATCTTCGGCACCAAGAAGCTGCGCAATATCGGGTCCGACCTCGGCGGCGCGGTCAAGGGCTTCAAGGAAGGCATGAAGGGTGCCGACGAGGTGGCCGAGGCCGACGCCGCCAAGGCCCCGGCACCTCAGGTGACGACGGCCAGGCGCGCCGACACCAACACCGTGGACGTCGAAGCCAAGACGAAGAGCTGATGCACCCGTGCCCCGGACCCGCGGCTGCGGCGGCCCAGGCCGCGCGGACCGCGCAGGCGCGGAAGTGACGGGCTGCTTGGGCGGGCACGGCTGACACGATGATCGATTTCGGCTTCGACAAGATCGCCCTCATCGGCGCCGTGGCCCTCATAGTCATCGGGCCCGAAAAATTGCCGAAGGTCGCCCGCACGGTGGGCCACCTGTTCGGCAAGGCGCAGCGCTACGTGGCTGACGTCAAGGCCGAGGTCAACCGCTCGATCGAGCTCGACGAGCTGAAGAAGATGAAGACCCAGTTCGAGACCGCCGCGCGCGACGTCGAACAGACCGTGCGCAGCGAGGTCAGCGAGGCCAAGTCATCGTTCGAGACCGAGTGGGGCAGCGCCACCGCGGGTCTCACCGACAATTCGGTGCCGGCGGCGCACGGCGGCGAAACCTATGTACCGCCGCCGCTGGACTACCACCCCCCGAAGAAGAACTGGCGCCTGAAGCGCGGCGCCACGCCGCAGTGGTACAAGCAGCGCCAGGGCATCCGCACCAGGGCCTTGTCGGGCGCGGCACGCGTGGCGCGCTTCAGGCCCCCGGGCGCCAAGGCCGGGCGATGAGCAGCCCGGGCGGCGACAAGCCGGACGAACTGGAGGGCACGGAAGCCCCTTTCGTCTCGCACCTGATCGAACTCCGCGACCGGCTGATCCGCGCCGTCATCGCCATCGGCGTGGCCTTTGCGCTGCTCGCGTTCTGGCCCGGGCCCTCGGGGCTGTACGACCTGCTGGCCGCGCCGCTGGTGGCGCACCTGCCCAAGGGCGCGACGCTGATCGCCACCAACGTCATCAGCCCGATCCTGGTGCCACTGAAGATCACGCTCATGGCGGCCTTCATGCTGGCCTTGCCGGTGGTGTTGTACCAGGTGTGGGCCTTCGTGGCGCCGGGGTTGTATTCGCACGAGAAGAAGATGGTGCTGCCGCTGGTCATCAGCAGCACCGTGCTGTTCATCGTGGGCGTGGCCTTCTGCTATTTCCTGGTCATTCCGGGCATGAGCAAGTTCATCCAGGCCTTCGCCCCGACCAGCATCACCGCGGCACCGGACATCGAGCAGTATTTCGGCTTCGTGCTGACGCTGTTCCTGGTCTTCGGCATCGCCTTCGAAGTGCCCATTGCGGTGATCGTGCTGGTGCGCATCGGCGTCGTCACCATCGAGCAACTGAAGAAGGCGCGTGGCTATTTCATCGTCGGCGCTTTCATCGTCGCCGCGGTGGTGACGCCGCCCGACGTGATTTCGCAGCTGGCGTTGGCCGTCCCCATGTGCATCCTGTACGAACTGGGCATCGTGGCAGCACAAATCTTTGCCAAGCAGACGCAGGCGCCGCAGGCCCAGTCGCAGTCGCAGTCCGGCGACAAGACGGCCGGCTGAAGTCGCCCGTTCAGCGTACCCAGGTGTTGAGCTGCATGATCGGCATCAGCACCGCCAGCATGATGAGCAGCACCACCACCGCCATGGCCACGATGAGCAGCGGCTCCAGCAGCGTGGCCATGGCCAGCGCGCGGCGCTGCACCTCGGCCGAGAGCTGGGTCGAGGCGCGGCCCAGCATCAGCGGCAGCGTGCCGGTCTGTTCGCCCAGGCGCGCGAACATGGCCAGCAGGCCCGGGAAACGCTTCTTGCCGGCCAGCGCACTGGCCAGCGGTGCGCCCTCGCGCACCTGCACCAGCGCGTCCAGCGCGTCGCTGCGCATGGCGCGGTTGGAGAGCGTCTCGGCCGCGGCCTGCAAGGCCTTCAGGATGGGCACGCCGGCGCCCGCCAGCATGGCCAGCGTGCCGCCGAAACGCGCCGCGTTGTAGCCGCGCGCCAGCCGCCCCACCAGCGGCAGCTTCAGCAGCGCAGCGTCGCTGCGTTCGCGAAACGGCTCGGCGCGGCGCGCCAGCACGAAGGCCGTGGCGCCGCCGGCCGCCAGCAGCGCCACCGCCCAGCCCCACTGGCGCACGAAGTCGCTGAGGGCCAGCATGGCCACGGTCAGCACCGGCAGCGCCCGCTTGGAGCTGGTGAAGACACCGGCGATCTGCGGCACGACGTAGGTCATGAGCACGATCACGATCACCAACGCCACCGTCGAGACGATGGCCGGGTAAAGCATCGCGCCCATCAACTTGGCGCGCAACGCGTGCTGCGCCTCCAGGTCGTCGGCCAGGCGGTCGAGCACCGCGCCCAGGGCGCCGCTCTGTTCGCCAGCCGCCACCACGGCACGGTAGATGTCGTCGAATTCACGCGGCGCCGTGCCCAGCGCGCGTGCGAAGGGGTTGCCGGCGTTGACCTCGCTCTTGAGGTGTGCCACCAATTCGCGCTGGCGGTCGCTCTCGGCTTCCTCGGCCAGTGCCGACAGCGCGCGCTCCACCGGCAGGCCCGAACCCACCAGCCCCGCGAGCTGGCGCGTCCACACCGCCAGGGCGGTGGGCGTGAAGACACGGCGCGTGAAGCGCGGTCCGCTGCCCTCGTTGGCGGCCATGCTCACCGCGTTGACCTCCAGCGGCACCAGTTGGCGGGCACGCAACTGTGCCCGCGCGCTGCGCGCGTTATCGGCGTCCAGCAGGCCGCTAAGCGGCTTGCCGGCGGCGTCCAGGGCTTCGAAGCGGTAGGCGGGCACGAATTTGACGGCTAGTCGCGTGTCACACGAATCACTTCTTCCAATGAGGTGATGCCTTCGCGCACCAGCCGCTCGCCGTCCTCGCGCATCGAACGCAGGCCGCAGGCACGCGCCGCCGCCACCAGTTCGTGCTCGGGCGCGCGGTTGTGGATGAGCACGCGCACCGCCGGGTCGGCCACCATCAGTTCGTAGACGCCGGTGCGGCCCTTGTAGCCGCTCATGCCGCAGTGGCTGCAACCCACCGGGTGCCAGTGGCCGTCGTCGCCCTGGCGACGGCAGTGCACACACAGCTTGCGCACCAGCCGCTGCGCCTGCACGCCGAGCAGGCTGCTGCTCAGCAGGAAGGGCTCCACGCCCATGTCGATGAGCCGCGTCACGCTGCTCGGCGCGGCATTGGTGTGCACCGTGGCCAGCACCAGGTGGCCGGTGAGCGAGGCCTGGATGGCGATCTGCGCGGTCTCGATGTCGCGGATCTCGCCGATCATGATGACGTCGGGGTCCTGGCGCAGGATAGCGCGCAGCGCCTTGGCAAACGTGAGATCGATCTTCGGGTTGACCTGCGTCTGGCCGATGCCCGGCAGCTCGTATTCGATCGGGTCCTCCACCGTGAGCACGTTGGTGCCCGCGGTGTCGACGCGGCCCAGGCTGGCATACAGCGTGGTCGTCTTGCCCGAACCCGTGGGCCCGGTCACGAGCACGATGCCATGCGGCTGGCGGATCAGGTGCTCGTAGGCCGAGAGCACGTCGCCGCTCATGCCCAGGCCTTCGAGCGTGAATTTCGATTCGGTCTTGTCCAGCAGCCGCAGCACGGCGCGCTCGCCATGCGCCGAGGGCAGCGTCGAGACGCGCACGTCGATGGCGCGGCCGCCGATGCGCAGCGAGATGCGGCCGTCCTGCGGCAGCCGGCGTTCGGCGATGTCGAGTTCGGCCATGATCTTCAGCCGGCTGATCAGCGCGGCGTGCAGCGCCTTGTTCGGCTGCACCACCTCGCGCAGCGTGCCGTCGATGCGGAAGCGCACGCTGGAGCTGCGCTCGTAGGGCTCGATGTGGATGTCGCTGGCGGCGTCCTTGGCGGCCTGCGTGAGCAGCGCATTGAGCATGCGGATGATGGGTGCGTCATCGGCCGCCTCGAGCAGGTCTTCCACCGCCGGCAGCTCCTGCATCATGCGTGAGAGGTCGACACCGCTTTCCACCTCGCCGATCACCGCGGCGGCACTGCTCTCGCCGCCGGCATAGGCCGCGGCGATGCGCTGGCCCAGCGTGGCCACGGCCTCGCGCTCGAAGCGTTCGACCTCGAAATGGCGCGTCACCTCGGCCAGCGCGCTGGCCGGCGTGGTTTCGCCGGCCCATAGCACCAGGCGCTCGCCGTCGTCCTCGAGCAGCAGGTGGTTGGCCTTGGCGAAGGCGTAGTGCAGGGGGTGGCGGATGGCCATGTTCGCGCTGCTGCGGCTTCAGGGTGCCGTGGGCTGGCCGGGCGTGCCCTCCAGTTCCAGCGGGCGTGCCGGTGTGACCTGCGGCGCGGGCGGTGCCGGCGGCACGGCCGAGCTGTCGGTGGGCAGGGTGGGAATGACGCCTTGCGCCTTGGGCTCCAGCACCACCGAATCGTTGATCGGCAGCACCACGCTGGGCGGCGGCTGCGAAGCCTGCTGGCGGCCGCGGATCTGCTCGTAGCGGTCGACCGAGAAGCGGTTGGCCGAATCGGCGTCGCGCATCACGATGGGGCGCAGGAAGACGATCAGGTTGGTGCGCCGGCGCTCGCGGCTTTCGCTGCGGAACAGCGCGCCCAGCAGCGGCAGGTCGCCGAGCAGCGGCACCTTGCTGCGGGTGTTGATGTAGCGGTCCTCGATGAGGCCACCCAGCACCAGGATCTGGCCGTCGTCCACCACCACCGTGCCCTCGATGGAACGCTTGCTGGTCGACGGCCCGGCATTGGTGGTGCCGGCCGCGGTGTCGGTCTTGACGCTGCTCTGCTCCTGGAACACGGTCATGCGCACCGCGCCGCCCTCGCCGATCTGCGGTCGGATGCGCAAGGTGACACCCACGTCCTGGCGCTCGATGGTCTGGAAGGGGTTGATCGCGGCACCCGCCGTGCCGGTGTTGGTGAACTGGCCGGTGATGAAGGGCACGTTCTCGCCGACCACGATCTTGGCCTCTTCGTTGTCCAGCGTGATCAGGTTGGGCGTGCTGACGATATTGACGTTGGCCTGGGTCTGCAGGAAGCGCGCGATGGCGGCCAGCGAAACGATGCCGTTGTAGGCCTTGAGCAGGCCGACGTTCAGGCCCGAGCCCAGGTTGATCTGGCCTTGCGCGGCACCGACGTTGATGTCGATGATGCTGGGGCCGGCCGGATTGTCGAAATTGGTGCCGGTGACGATGCCGTATTTGTCGCCGCTCTCGCCGAACAGGCTTTGCCACTGGAAGCCGGCCTCGGCCGCGTCGCTGCCGGCGAGTTCGACGATCAGGCTCTCGATATAGACCTGCGCGCGACGCGTGTCGAGCTGGTCGATGAGCGCGCGCACCTGCTTGTACAGCGGCGCGGGGGCGGTGATGACGAGCGAATTGCTGGCCGGGTCGGCCTGGATGAAGCCGCCGGTGCTGGGTTCCCCGACCGTGGCCACCGGGCTGGCGGCGGCAGCCGCCGCGCCGCCAGGGCCGGCGGTGCGCGCCGGCGTGGCCGTGGCCCCGCTGCCGGTGCTGCCGGCCGCGCCACCGCCGCCAATGGCGCCGAAGGCCGCGCGCACCACCGAGGCCAGCCGCGTGGCGTCGGCATTTTTCAGGTGCACGACCCACAGGTTGCCGCCGACGCCGCCCATGGCGTTGGGGCGGTCGAGACTGGCGATGGTGGCACGCAGGGCCGCCAGCCGCGAGGGATTGGCGGCACTGAGGATCAGTGAGTTGCTGCGCGAATCGGCGATCACGGTGACGCCGCCACCGGCCGCCGCTGGCGCACGGGGCACCCCCGTCACCGGGCCGCTGTCGCCCAGGCGCTGCACCAGCGGCGCCAGGTCGGCCGCCACCGCGTGTTCCAGTGGCACGATCTCGACGCCGGTGCCCGTGGGCTGGTCGAGCGCGGCAATGATCTTGGCGATGCGCTGCAGGTTGGCCGCATAGTCGGTGATGACCAGCGCATTGCTGCTGGCGTTGGCATTGATGGTGTTGTTGGCGCTGATCAGCGGCCGCAGCACCGCCACCAGGTTGTTGGGATTCTCGTAGCGCAGCGTGAAGATCTGGGTGATGACCTGGTCGCCGCGGATGCCCTTGTCGGTGACAGCACTGTCGACCGAGACGGTGCCGGTCTGCAGCTTGGCGTCGGCCTCGGGCACCAGTTTGAGCAGCCCGTCGCTGTCCACCACCGCGAAACCCAGCCCGCGCAACGCCGCCAGGTAGCTGCGGTAGGCGTCGCCCACGCTCTGCGGCTGCTCGCTGTACACGGTGATGGTGCCGCGCACTCGCGGGTCGACCAGGATCGGGCGGTCGATCATGGCCGAGAAGGCGCGTGTCACGGCGTCGATGTCGGCGTTGACGAAATTCACCGTCACCGGCGCCTGTGATCGCGGCCGCGTGGACTGCGCCCAGCCCGGCGCCTGGGCCAGCGTGCAAACCAGCGTGGCCAGCAGCGCCAGGGGTGCCCTGCGCCAGCCGGTCTTGTGCGGTCGGTTCATGTTCATCCGATCGATATGACGGACACGGCACCCTGGCGCCGGCCGATGATGTTCAGCAGATTGTTCAATACGTCTTCCGAGCCCGCAGCCGCCCTGGCCTGGCCGTTGAAGCGCAGCCGCGCCGCCGCCCATTCGCCGCTGCCGGACAGTTGCAGCGCGCCGCGCAAGGTGCTCAATTGCAGGCTCGCCGATTCGCCGCGCGAAGCGTCGCCCTCCAGCACCAGGAGGTAGCTGCCCAGTTCGTCCAGCGTGGAGATGCGCGAGGCCATGGCGTCGAGTTCGATCTCGGCGCGGCCGTCGAACAGCCAGCGGCCCTGCACCGATTCCACCACCAGCCCGCTGCCGGCGAGGCGGATCGAACCCGAGGGCTGCAGGGTGTTCCAGGGCGTGCCCAGACCCACCAGCCAGGCTGCGGGCCATTGCCCCAGCACGCCCGGCTCACCCTGCGGCCCCGGTTCGGGCTGCAGTTCCACGCGCGAGCGGCCCCAGCCCGGCGTCCAGCGCATGAGCAGCTCACCGTTCAGGCAGCAGGCGTGGCGCGCGCGCAGGGCCAGCGCGCCACCGTCCAGGCCCAGCCGCCAATGCAGACGCCCGGGCAGGGCGCTGGCGTCGCTGCTGCCCTGGCCACCGGTGAGCACGGGCACCGCGCTGCCGGCCCACACGGTGCCGTGGGCGTCGGCCAGCAGCAGCCGCTGCTCGGTGGCGCCGGCCACGGCAGCGGCCAGCCAGGCGGCCGGCGCCAACGCAAGCAACGCCAGCACGGCACCCAGCGTGGCCCCGGCCGCCACCCAGCCGATCACAGCCCGCCCTCGATGGCCACCACCAGCGTGCCGCTGTAGCCCTGGGCAGCGCGCGCCAGATTGGCTTCCAGTGGCCGCGCGCGCGCGCCCGTGCGAGCCTCGGCCAGCCAGTCGCGCAGGGCCCCGGTGCCCACGCCGTTGAGCGTGAGCACGGCGCGGTCGCCCTGCAGCGCCAGGCGCCCGGCCGGACCCAGCCGGGCCGTGGCCGCCTGCAGCGCCGCCACCGCCTGCGGCTGGCTCACCCGCGGCGCGCTGCGCAACTGCTGCGCTTCCTCGGCCAGGCGCTGCATGGTCTGCCATTGCGCGTCGAGCGCGTCGCGTTCCGCATTCGCACGGACGATCGTGCGCCAGGCCGGCTGCACGGCCACCGCCCATGCCAGGTACAGCCCCAGCACCGTGGCGCCAGCCAGCACGAGGGTCCTTTCGCGCACCGCCAGCGAGCGCCACCAGGCGCGCACCGCCTGCGCCCGGCCCGGCGCGGCGTCGCGGCCTTCGGTCTCGATGCCGTCGCTCACCGAGTCACCCTGCACGATCGGCGCTTCGGCGTACAAGCGTCGGAGCGACCCGGCGCGATCATGGTGCGGCCCTCGTCACCGTCAGTCGGTCTTCGTCGAATTCGGCTGCGAATCCCGCGCCGCGCAGGCGCTCCCTGAATTGCTGCTGCTGCGCCTCGGCCCAGCCCGGCACGGCCAGCGTCAGCAGGCCGGACTCGAAGCGCAAGGTCTGCACGGGGCCCTGGCCTTCGGGCCAGGCGGCGGCGGCCGCCGCCAGCAGCACTTCCAGGTCGTTGTCGCCGACTCGGCCCGCCGCGGCCCGCAGGCGTTCGGTTTCGCGCTGCATCTGCACCGGGGCGTCGAGCACCGCGCGCACACCCGGGTGGGTGCTGCGCAGCAGCTCGGCCATCGCCAGCCGCTTGGCGGACAGGGCCTCGCGCTGCTGCCAGGCATGGGCGTTCAGTCCCAGCAGGTGCAGCAGCACCAGCGCGGCCAGGCCCAGGCGCACCGGACGCCACTGCTGGCTGAGGAAACGTCGTGCGCCGGCGCGCAGCGCGAGCGTGCCGCGGCGCCGCGCCGCCAGATCGAACTGGCGCAGGTTGGCCGCGCCCTGCGCGGCTTCCAGCGCCCGCTCGGCATCTCCCATCAAGGGTACCGGTACGCCCAGCCACGACTCGGCGGCCGCCGCGGCGGCGGGTGTGGCGGTCCAGTGCACGGCCTCACCGGCGGCCGGCAACAGGGCGCGCGCCAGGCCGCCGGCCAGGCGCAGGCAGGCCACTCCGTCGGCATGGGCCAGCGTGAGCCAGGGAACGGCGTTGTCGCCCGCCTCGGCGGTGAAGAAGTGGCCGCGCGCGGCAGCGCCGGGCTGGCCCGGCGGCACACTGGCGGGCACCACGCGCTCGACCGTGCGCCCCGCGCCTTCCAGCGCCGCCAGCGCTGCGGCCAGCCAGGGCCGGTGCGTCACCGCGACCCAGCCTTCGCGGCCGGGTGCGGCACCGGGAGCCAGTGCAAAGTGCAGCGCATCGTCGTCGTCGAGCAGCGCCTCTTCCATCACGCCGGCCAGTGCCGCGCGCAGCCGCGTGGCCGGCGCGCGCGGGATCGGCACGCGGTGCCACCCGACGTCGGCCTCGGCCAGCACGAGCACCACGCTGTCGGCGCGCGGCAGCAGCGCCAGCGCCGATTGACCCGCCTGCACCACCGTGCGACCGTCGTTGCTGAATGCGAAGCTCCATTCCTGCGGCAGCCGCCATGCGGCCGCGGCTTCGCCACCGACCTGCCGCGCCTGCAGCCGCGGGCGCGGCGGGAGCTGGATCACGAGCATGGACATGAGGGCGACAGAACCTCTTCGGTTTGGCAGTGGGCGCTTTATTGTCGCCGTCAGCGCAGGTCGGTCACGTAGCTGGTCTTCTCGCGGCGCACGACGACGACATTGCCCCTGCGCCCGCCGGGCCGCCGTTCGAGCAGCGAGCGCTCCTCCAGCACGCGCTCTTCCAGCCGCAGCCGGCCCGCGACCTCGAAGAAGCGTGAATTCACGCTCACCCGAGCCGCGTCCAGCGTCAGGCCCTCGCCGAGCTGCGCCTTGACCTCGGCGAGGCTGGCAAACGGCTTGCGCTGGCGTTGCTGCACCAGCCGCTCGGCCGTGCCCAGGTCGAGGCCGTCGATGGCCGCGGCCAGCACCTCGCGCGGCGCGGTATTCACGTTGACTGGCGTGGCCACGGGCAACAGGTCGACCCACGGCGCCAGGCGCGAGAGGGTGTCGGCGTCGATGTCGAACCAGGCCAGGTCGGCCAGGCGCGAGGGTCGCAACGGCGCATCAGTCTCGGGGCTGGCCTCGGGTCCGGCCTCGGCCTGCGCGTCTTCGGCCGCGGCACCGGCCGCGCCCAGGCCGGCGGCAATGCGCTGCGCCGCATCTTCCGCCACGCCCGCCAGCCGACACAGCTGCTGCAGCGCCGCCAGTTGCACCGGCACCACCTTGCCCGCGTTGTCGACGAGGCCGCGCAGGTTCAAGCGCGACTGTGCGTCGACGATGGCGCCCGAAATGAAGGCCTCCGGGCCGGCGTCGACATTGTTGTCCTGGTCGGCGGCGAGAAAGGTGGACAGCCGCGCCTCGGCCAGCGGCGTGGCCCAGGGCTCGTCCAGGGCGTCGAAATTGCGGCCGCGCTGGCGGTTGGTGCGCTCGTCCTCGGAAAGAATCAGTCGCGCCCAGTCGAGCGCGCCGACCAGGATCCACGACGCCTGGGCGCGCGCGCGCTCGGCCGCCTCGACCTCCACCGCGCGCGTCTGCTGCCACAACATGCCGGTCGTGACGGTGACGACCATGGTCAGGATGACCATGGCCAGCAGCAGCGCCGCGCCACGTTGCCGGCGACGCGCCTTCATGACCCGGTGGGCCCCAGCGCAATGTCGCGCGTGAGCGTGCGGCCGTCCAGCGTGATGACCAGGCGCACGGCTTCGGGCAGCGCCTCGCGCGGCACGTTGGCCGCAGCGGCCTCGCCGGCAGGCGCGCTGGCGCCGGCCTCGGGTGCCGACGCCTGCGGCTGCGGCGGCGGCAGCAGGTCGCCGGTGGACTGCGCATTGGTCCAGGCGCCGCCGCGGTGGAAATAGATCTGCCAGTCGCCGGCCCCTTCGGCCAGCAGCAGGTGCCCGGGTTCGTTGCCCAGCCACTGAAAGCTGCTCAGCCAGCCCTGCTGCAGTTCGCCGCTGCGCGTGGTGGCCGGCCCGGCCCAGCGCTGCCACAGGCCGCTGCGCACCGACCAGGCCACCAGCGCCACCCCGGTTTCGACGCGCCGCGTCAGGCGCAGGGTCTGGCCGTCGAAGGCCAGGGCCGGCACCACGCCGGTATCGTGCAAGGCCTGCAGGTCCTGCTCCCACTGCGTGACCACGGTGGCCAGGCGTGTCGTGCGGTCGAGCGACTCGCGCGTGACTTCGCGGGCGCGCAGGATGCCGTCCAGCCCCTGCCACGACAGCGACGCCAGGATGGCCAGCGCCAGCAACGCCACCAGCACCTCCACCAGGGTGAAGCCGCCCTGGCTGCGCGCCCCACCGCACTTCATGGCCGCGCCAGCACGGTGGACAGGGTCACGAGGTGCGCGCCGTCGTCGCCCGAGACGACGGCGTCGACGCGCCGGAATCCCGGATTGGGCGTCGGCCGCGTCACCAGCACGCCCTGGTAGCTGCGGCCGAGCTGTTCGCAGGCGAAGTCGGCATCACCCACGCCGGGAAAGGCATTCGCCAGCCGCAACGCGGTGAGCTGGTTGTCGGCGCACCACTGTGCCGCGATCACGTTGGCCAGGCGATCGGCATTGTCGGTCAGCGCGCCCGCGGCGCGCACCCCGGCGCCCAGCGCCAGCGCCACCACCGCCAGCGCCACCAGCACCTCGAGCAGCGTGAAGCCACGCCGGCGCCGGTTCATGGCGTGGCGTCGGCGGTGGCCACGGCAAACGGGCCGAGGCCGTCGCTGGCCAGTTCCAGCCGCTGGTCTTGCAGGCGCAGCACGATGCGCTGCGGAGGCAGGATCGCGTCGGGTCCCAGCACCAGCGTGGTGCCGCCGACGATCTGCGCACTCACGCGCGGGTCGAGCCAACGCGTGGGCATCGTGCGCTGCGCCGGCAGGCCGACGAAGCGGAACTGCGGCCCCTCCGGCGCCTGGGCATCGGCAGCGGGTACGAAACGCACCGCCACACCGGCGACGCGGGAATCGGCACGCGCCATCTCCAGCAGCGCCGTCAGCCGCGCGCCTTCTTCCTCGAGCTGGGCCGCATCGCCGTCGCGCAGCGCCAGGCTCACGACCCCGGCCGAAAGCGCCACGATGGCGATCACCACCAGCAGTTCCAGCAGCGTGAAACCGCGCCGCGCGCGCGGCACCGCACGCGCCGGCACCGGGCGGCCGCGGCTACTGCCAGGAACCCACGTCGGCATCGTTGCCTTCGCCCCCCGGCTGGCCATCGGCGCCGAAGCTGAAGACGTCGATGTCGCCCTTGACCCCCGGGTTCAGGTACTGGTACTGGCGGCCCCAGGGGTCGGCCGGCAGCTTGTCGACATAGGGCTTCCAGTTGGGCGGAACGGCGCCTGCGGTCGGCCTGGCGACCAGGGCTTCCAGGCCTTGCTCGGCGCTCGGGTAGCGCTGGTTGTCCAGCTTGTAGAGCTTGAGCGCCTGCACCAGGTTGTTGACGTCGGTACGCGCCGCGGTGACGCGCGCGTCGTCGGCGCGATCGATCAGGTTGGGCACGATCAACGCGCCAAGCACGCCGATGATGACCAGCACCACCATCAGTTCGATGAGCGTGAAACCGCGGTGGCGACGGCGGGCGTGCCGGGTGGGCATGGCGGGTGCGGCGGGCAACACGGAAACGGAGGTCATCGGCGGGCTCGCTAAAGGCCTTGAATGATAATCGTGGCATGTGGGCACGCTGGGCGACGTTTCTGGTCTGGGCCGCGGTGGCAGCCAGTGCGGTGGCCTGGGGTCTGAAGATCTTCGTGCGGCCGTTGGCCGCGCCGCCGCAGGCGCTGGTGGCAGAGGCCGGGCGGGCCGCGCGCAGCGACCTGACCCGGTTGCTCGGCGTCGACGCCCCGTCGCCGGTGGCCGCCCAGGCGCCCGTGCCCGCCGCCGATGCGCGCTTCAAGCTCTTCGGTGTCGTCAGCCCGCGTTCACCGCAGGCGGCGCGCGAAGGCCTGGCGCTGATCGCCGTGGACGGCAAGCCGCCGCGCGCCTACCGTGTGGGTGCGCTGGTCGACGACCCGCATGTGCTGCAGGCCGTGAACCCACGCGGTGCCACGCTCGGCCCCGCCAACGGGCCGGCGTTCGTGGCCCTGACGCTGCCGCCACCGGCAGCCGCCGCCACGGGTGTGCTGCCGCCGGCCGGCCGCGTCGGCGTCGTGCCGCGCCCCGTACCTTTGGCGGGGCCGCTCCGGGGACCCTTGCCCGTGCCCTCGATGTCGGCCGGGAACGAGTCGCAGGAGCTGGACGATGCCGCACCGACAGCCCCTGTGGAACGAGACAGCCGCGCCACTCTGCGCTGACGGCGAAGGACGACGCACCCTGCGGGCGCGGCTCAGAGCAACGAGTCGCCGAAGGACTGCGCTTCGCGCGCCGGCTCCGGCAGCGGACCGGGATGCGTGGGTCCGGGGTCTTCGCCGTCGGCCACTTCGGTGAGCAAGGCGGCGGCGCACTTCACCAGCGGCCAGGCCAGCGTGGCGCCGGTGCCGTCGGTGCTGTCCATGCCCAGTTCGAGCAGCGCCGAGGCGCGGAACTGGTTCAGTGCCTGGTCCAGGCCACGGTGGTTGTGGCTGCGGCAGAACACGCAGTAGTCGGTGACGGGCTGTGCAATGCGCGCGGCCAGCATCAGCGCGGCGCAGGCCGGCAGGCCGTCGATCATGAGCAGGTGGCGCTTGCTGGCCGCCATCAGGATCACGCCCACCATCACCGCGACCTCGAAGCCACCGAAGGCCGCCAGCACCTCCACCGGTTCGACGACTCCGCGGTGGCGCCCCTGCGCACCCTTCAGCACCACCATCATGTGCGCGATCTGGTCGGTGTCCATGTTCGGCCCCGACACCACGAGGTCGCGCACCGGGCAGTCGGTCAGCCGCGACAGCACCAGCGCGGCGCTTTCGTGCGAGCCCACGCCGACACCGGCCACGACGGTGACGTTGCCGCGCAGCTTGTCGCCGATCTCCATGCCGGCGCGCATGCCGGCGTGCGCCTGCTCCAGGCTCATCGCCGCAGACAGGCGCGTATTGCGCGTGGCGTGGGCGATCTTGCGCACGAGCAGGCGGTCGTGCGGCGCCATGTTCTCGGCCATGCCGCAGTCGACCACCGTCACCTCGAGCTGCTGCGCGCGCGCGAAGACCGTCAACGGCAGCTGGTTGTTCAGCAGCAGGTGCACGGTTTCGTGCGTGGCGCGGCCCTGGGGGCCGACGATGCCGTCCACCGCCAGCCCGTGGTCGGACGCGAAGACCAGCAGCTGCGGCTCGCGAAAGCGCGGCTTGAGCGAGTTCTGCATGAGCCCGAGCCTGATGGCCAGCGGCTCCAGTTCACCCAGGCTGCCGCCCACTTCATTGCGACGCTGCAGCTTTTCGCGCAAGGCCTTTTCCAGCAGCGGCTGGGTGGTGGGCGAGACCAGGGAGCGGGTGGTGACCATGGCGCCGGAGTGTAGCCAGCCCGTCGCCGCGTCGGGTCAGCGCAGGAACAGCTTGTAGACCGGGTTGAGCGTCTCTTCCACGCAGGGGTAGGCCAGCGTGCGCAGGAAGTCGCCGAAGTCCGCTTCGTCGCCACGCGGCACCTGGATGCCCACCAGGATGCGGCCGTAGTCGGCACCCTGGTTGCGATAGTGGAACAGGCTGATATTCCAGCCCGGCGGCATGGTGGCCAGGAAGCGCATCAAGGCGCCCGGCCGCTCGGGGAATTCGAAGCGGAACAGCCGCTCGTCGTGCGCCAGTTCGCTGCGCCCGCCGACCATGTGGCGCACGTGCTCCTTGGCCAGCTCGTCGTCGGTGAGATCGACGTTGGCAAAGCCATGCTTCGTGAAGTGGCGCGCGATGCGCCCGGCCTCGTCGCGGCGGCCGATCGTCAGGCCCACGAAGACATGCGCCACGCGTTCGTCGGAGATGCGGTAGTTGAACTCGGTCACCGAGCGCGGGCCGATCAATTCGCAGAAGCGCTTGAAGGAGCCGCGCTCCTCGGGAATGGTCACCGCGAACAGCGCCTCGCGCTGCTCGCCGAATTCGGCGCGCTCGGCCACGAAACGCAGGCGGTCGAAATTCATGTTGGCGCCGCAGGTGATGGCCACCAGCGTGCGCCCCTTCAGCCTGTGTGTTTCCACGTACTGCTTGATGGCCGCCACGCCCAGCGCGCCGGCGGGCTCCAGGATGCTGCGCGTGTCCTGGAACACGTCCTTGATGGCGGCGCACACGGCGTCGGTGTCGACGACCACGAAATCGTCGACCAGCGCCCGCGCGACGCGAAACGTTTCCTCGCCCACCAGCTTGACCGCGGTGCCGTCGGAGAACAGCCCCACGTCGGCGAGTTGCACGCGCTTGCCGCGGCGCACCGACTGCAGCATGGCGTCGGAGTCGGTGGTCTGCACGCCGATGATGCGGGTCTCGGGCCGCAGCGCCTTGACATAGGCCGCCACGCCCGAGACCAGCCCGCCGCCGCCGATGGCCACGAAGACGGCGTCGATCGGCCCCTGGTGCTGGCGCAGGATCTCCATCGCCACCGTGCCCTGGCCGGCGATGACGTCGGGATCGTCGAAGGGGTGCACGAAGCTCAGGCCCTGCGCCTGTTGCAGTTCCAGCGCGTGGGCATGGGCGTCGCTGTAGCTGTCGCCGTGCAGCACGATCTCGCCGCCCAGGGCGTGCACGGCGTCGACCTTGAGCTTCGGTGTCGTCACCGGCATCACGATGACGGCGCGGCAGCCCAGCTTGCGCGCCGACAGCGCCACGCCCTGCGCGTGGTTGCCGGCCGAGGCGCAGATGACGCCGCGCGCCAGCGCCTCGGGCGCCAGGTGCGCCATCTTGTTGTACGCACCGCGCAGCTTGAAGCTGAATACCGGCTGCTGGTCCTCGCGCTTGAGCAGCACGTGGTTGCCGATGCGGCGCGACAGCGTGCGTGCCGGCTCCAGTGCCGTTTCACGCGCCACGTCGTAGACGCGGGCAGTGAGGATGCGCTTCAGGTAGCCGGCAGCGATGCGCTGCGCCTTGGCGTCGGGCAGCGCCGCCGCGGCAGGCGCGGGGCCAGTGTCGGGCGCGGCCGGCGGCGCCGGGGTCGTGCGGGGGGCGCCTGCGGGCATCGGGCTGTCCGGGAAGGAATCGGGTGAGGCGGCGGATGATAAGTCACCCCCACCCGAGCCCGGCGCCGGCCGAAGCCGAAGAAAAAAGGCCCCGGAGTCTGGGAAGACCCCGGGGCCGAATCCACCATTGAAGGAGGTGGAGGAGACAATCGGCGGGTGACTTGTTTCAGACTCTGATCCGAGCACCCACGAACTCAGTCTATCACTGGAATGCTGCACCGCAATATG
The DNA here is from genome assembly GCA_034522875.1 of Rubrivivax sp. Lineage (GTDB taxonomy): Bacteria > Pseudomonadota > Gammaproteobacteria > Burkholderiales > Burkholderiaceae_C > Rubrivivax. Next base: position 101,045 of record JAXHKY010000025.1, read on the forward strand.
ACGGATGCGGGTCATTTCTGGTGGGACGACTCCAAAAAACCACGCGCATGCCGGCCATGCGCCGAACCGGGGCAGATTGACCATGGAATGCACCATCAACTGGCTGCCGGGCACCGGCATGGGCTTCGTCGCCGAGACCGGCAGCGGCCACCTCCTCACCATGGACGGCGCGCCCGACGGCGGCGGCCGCAACCTGGCGCCGCGGCCGATGGAAACCGTGCTCGCCGGCACCGGCGGCTGCACGGCCTACGACGTGGTGCTGATCCTCAAACGCGGCCGCCACGACGTCCGCGGCTGCCAGGTCAAGGTAAGTGCTGAGCGCGCGGAGAAGGAACCCAAGGTCTTCACGCGCATCGCCATGCACTTCATCGTCAGCGGCCGCAGCCTGCCGTCGGCAGCGGTGGAGCGCGCCATCGCGCTGTCGCATGAACGCTATTGCTCGGCCAGCATCATGCTGGCCAAGACGGCCGAGATCACGACCAGCTTCGAACTGGTCGAAGCCTGAGGTGCGGCCTCAGATGCGGTGAGCGGTGACGGTCATCACCTTGGCCGCGCCGCGCATCAGCCAGCGCACCGGCGCCGGCAGCGCCACGCCGCCGGCCGCCAGGGCGTGGTCGGCATGGCGGCTTTCGTCTTCCTTCATGGCCTGGACGATGGCGCGCGAGCGCACATCCGCCTCGGGCAGCCGGCTCAGGTGGCCGGCCAGGTGCGCCTCGACCTGGCGTTCGGTCTCGACCACGAAACCCAGGCTGACGCGGTCGCCCAGGCGCCCGGCCAGCAGGCCGATGCCGAAGGCGCCGGCGTACCACAGCGGGTTGAGCCAGCTCGCGCGGTCGCCCAGTTCCGCCAGCCGCTGCTGCGTCCAGGCAAGGTGGTCGGTTTCCTCGCGCGCGGCCTGGTCCATCTCGCGGCGCAGTTCATCGCTGCGCGCCGTCAGCGCCTGGGCCTGGTACAGCGCCTGCGCGCACACCTCGCCCACGTGGTTGACGCGCATCAGCGCGCCGGAAAGCTGGCGTTCGCCGGAGCCCAGTTCCTCGTCGGCCAGGCGGCCGGCCGGGTTGGGCCGCGCCGCGTGCACCGACCCCGAGACGGTGCGCAAGGCATTGTCCAGGCTCACCAGGAATCGATCGGTCGAGTTCATTCGGCTCAAGAATACCGTATCGTGACGGTCGAGCCCGGGGGCATGTCACGTTGTTGCCAGACAACAGAGCCCGACCTTTTGTGGCCCGGCGCTTGGCAAGCGGCCGGCGGGTCTGGTGCAATACGCTCAGCTTCCGATAAGGATGTTTTCCTGATCAGCCCGCCTTTTGGGTGATCGTACCGGTCGGGACCTCTTGTTCAACCTAGGAGATAGTTGCAATGAAAAAATCACTGCTCGCCCTGGCTGCGCTGACGGCGTTTGCAGGTGCGGCTTCGGCCCAGTCTTCGGTCACCCTGTTCGGTGTGGTCGACGTTTCGGCCCGCTACACGGAGTACGGCAACGTCGACCAGTACCAACTGGCAACCGACGGCAATGCCAGCAGCCGTCTGGGCTTCCGCGGCGTGGAAGACCTGGGTGGCGGCCTGAAGGCCGGCTTCTGGATCGAAGGCGCCATGTCCGCCGACACCGGCACCGCGCAAGGCCAGACCTGGCAGCGTCGTTCCACCGTCAGCCTGATGGGCGGTTTCGGTGAAATCCGCCTCGGCCGCGACTACACCGCGACCTTCTGGAACTGGACGGTGTTCGACCCGTTCGGCACCAACGGCGTGGGCGCTTCCACCAACCTGGGCCTTGAAGTCGCCGGCCTGGTCCCGGGCGGCTCCTACGGCACCCTGGTTCGTGCCAACAACATCATCGGCTACTTCCTGCCGGCCATGGGCGGCTTCTACGGCCAGATCCAGCAATCGGCTGGTGAGAATACGAACGGCAACAAGTACACCGGTGCCCGCCTGGGTTATGCCGCCGGTCCGTTCAATGTAGCCGGCGCCTGGGGCACGACCGAAGTCACGCCGAATCTCGACGGCGACAACTGGAACATCGCCGGTTCGTTCAAGACGGGCTTCGGCATGTTCAGCGCTTTCTACGGCATGATCGAAGTCGGGTCGCTGGAGCAGACCAACTGGTTCCTGGGCTACCAGTTGCCGATCGGCGCCTTCACGCTGAAGGCTTCGTGGGGTGAAGTCGAGCGCACCGGCGTGCCTGCTGGCGTGCTGTGCCCGCTCAACAACGCCGGCGTGTCCGGGACCTGCGTGGCGCAAGGCGATGCCGACCAGCTTGCGCTGGGCTTCACCTACGACCTGTCCAAGCGCACGGCGCTGTATGGCACCTACTCCGCCATCAGCCAACAGCGGCACCCGCTTCCGCACGCAGTCGATCCAGAACGCCGGCTCGACCTACAACAACCTGGGCCAGGACGCCTCGGGTTACGAGTTCGGCGTCCGCCACTCGTTCTGATTCCCGGCTGGGCGGGCCTGCGGCTCGCCCTCGCCAGGAACCACCAAGCCGCCTTTGGGCGGCTTTTTCTTTTGCGCGGCACCACACAGGTGGACATCGGGGCGATGGACGTCGACTTTGGGCATGAAGGTTGCTTCCTTAAATGGGAATCCATATCGGTTGCCGAAGCGATAGTAAATTTTGTCCCGTAGAACTCACAGAGGAGAGCAAAATGAAGAAGTCCTGTTCTTCCGTTGGCCACGGCCAGGCCATGGTTGGGAGCCAGGTAGATTTAGGATCGTGAGCCGGGTACGACGTTTGGGGTGGAGGGGAGGTGAGCAGTGTGAGGGCATCATGGAGGATCGGTAGGATTGGGGAGGAAATGGGGGGGTTATGCCCATTGAGCTAAGCCTGAGGCGATACCGGACTCACCAAGCGGCCCATTCGGGTCAAGTGCCTCAAGATCCCGCCAATATCATCGGAGCCAAACGTAGAGCACTTAATGGCCTGGGGCACCATCTCTCGGATCGGACCAGTCATCACTGTACAAACGTACGCGCGAATTCACTCGCCCCGATGCTCGCCTTCATCCTCCGCCGCCTGCTGCAGGCCGTGATCGTGATGCTCACGGTGGCCTTCATCGCCTTCATGCTGTTCCAGTATGTCGGCGACCCGGTCACCAGCCTGCTGGGCCAGGACGCCACGCAGGAGCAGCGTGACCAGTTGCGCCAGGACCTGGGGCTGGACGAGCCCTTTCCGGTGCAGTTCGCGCGTTTCGTCGGCAATGCCGTGCAGGGCGAATTCGGCCTCAGCCTGCGCCAGGGGCGCAAGGTCTCGACGCTCATCGCCGAGCGTTTTCCGGCCACCATGGAACTGGCCCTGGCGGCCGCGGTGATCGCGCTCGCGGTGGGCCTGCCGCTGGGCGTGTATGCGGCGCTGCGCCGCGGCCGCTTCGGCTCGCAGCTGGTGATGACGCTGTCGCTGCTGGGCGTTTCGCTGCCGACCTTCCTGATCGGCATCCTGCTGATCCTGGTGTTCTCGGTGCAGCTGGGCCTGTTGCCCAGCTTCGGCCGCGGCGACACGGTGGCACTGGGCGGCTGGAGTACCGGCCTGCTCACGCTGGACGGTTGGCAGCACCTGGTGTTGCCCGCGATCACGCTCAGCGTCTTCCAGCTCGCGCTCATCCTGCGCCTGGTGCGATCCGAGATGCTGGAGGTGCTGCGCACCGACTACGTGAAATTCGCGCGCGCCCGCGGCCTGCAGGACCGCAGCGTCTATTTCGGCCACGCGCTGAAGAACACCCTGGTGCCGGTGATCACCATCACCGGGCTGCAGCTGGGCAGCTTGATCGCCTTTGCCATCATCACCGAGACCGTCTTCCAGTGGCCCGGCATGGGCTTCCTGTTCATCCAGGCGGTGCAGTTTGCCGACGTGCCGGTGATGGCGGCCTACCTGTGCCTGATTGCGCTCATCTTCGTGGCCGTCAACCTGATCGTCGACCTGCTGTATTTCGCCGTCGACCCGCGGTTGCGGCTGGAACAACCCGGGGGCGGGCACTGACACCATGAAGTCGACCGACACCCCCGCTGAGCCGGGATCTCAGGGCGCGTTCTCGCGCTTTCTGGACGGCGACATCTGGTACAGCTTCCGCCACTCGCCGATGGCCATGCTGGCCGCGGTGATTGCCGCGCTGTGCATCTTCTGCTCGGTCTTCGCGCCCTGGGTGTCGCCGCACGACCCCTTCGACCTGGCCACGCTGAACCTGTCCGACGCCCGGCTGCCGCCGGCCTGGATGGAAGAAGGCAGCCGGCGCTACCTGCTGGGCACCGACGACCAGGGCCGCGACATCCTGTCGGCATTGTTCTACGGCGCGCGCATCTCGCTGCTGGTGGGGCTGGCCTCGGTGCTGCTGTCGATGGTCGTCGGCGTCGGCCTGGGTCTGCTGTCGGGTTTTGCCGGCGGCAAGGTCGACGCCTTCATCATGCGCGTGTGCGACGTGATGCTGTCGTTCCCGTCGATCCTGATCGCGCTCTTGATCGACGGCGTGGGCCGCGCCATGTTCCCCAACGCCCACGAGACGCTGGCCTTCGGCGTGCTCATCATCGCCATCTCGCTGGGTGGCTGGGTGCAGTACGCGCGCACGGTGCGCGGCTCCACGCTGGTGGAGCGCAACAAGGAATATGTGCAGGCGGCGCGCGTCATCGGCGTGGCGCCCACCCGCATCATGGTGCGGCACGTGCTGCCCAATGTGATGGGGCCGGTGCTGGTGCTGGCCACCATCCAGGTGGCGGCGGCCATCCTCACCGAGGCCACGCTGTCTTTCCTGGGCGTGGGCGTGCCGCCGACCAGCCCGTCGCTGGGCACGCTCATCCGCATCGGCAACGACTTCCTGTTCTCGGGCGAGTGGTGGATCACCCTCTTCCCCGGCGCCATGCTGGTGCTCATCGCGCTCTCCGTGAACCTGCTCGGCGACTGGCTGCGCGACGCGCTCAACCCGCGGCTGCGCTGAAACATGGCACTTCGACAATCACTGCGTGCCATGACTTCTCTCGGCCTGTTGCGGGTATTCGATGCATCGATCGGCAGGCAAAGTTCCGGGGCGGCAAAGGGCTGTCCGGGCGCGGCGCGGCGTGCGGATGAAGCGGCCTCCGCTTCGCTCCGGCTGCCCTGCGGTGCTCGGGTCCATGGCCCGGCGCATAACTCGCTTCGCTCACTCCGTTCGCTACGCTCAAACAGGATGCGCCAGAAGTGTCTACGAGGCTCGCTGCGCTCGCGGGCCATGAACCCTGCGCTCCTCGGCGCTTCATACGCACGCCGCGCCGCGCCCGGACACCCCTTTGCGGCAGGCAGTGGATGTTCTCGAGGATCACCACGACCGGGTTTGGAGCGGCAGGCGGTGCCCGGCGGGGGCGCTGTGTGTGGCGCCGAGCAGCGCAGTCTCGAGGGGGGCGAGCGCAGCGAGCTTCGTCAACTGACTTGCCGCATCCTGTCTGAGCGAAGTGAGCGAAGCGAACGAAGCGAGTTATGCGGCACCCCCTCGAGGCGAGCAGCGCAGGGCAGTCTGAGCGCAGCGAAGACCGCCACAGTCAGCGCCCCCGCCGGGCACCGCCTGACGCGACCCGCGCGAAACGACGACCGCGCAGAGCGGACACGCGGCAACGTCCGCATCGCGCTGCGAACTGCCTCCCAGCCCATGCCCAGGTCGATGTCGTCATGCATCACCCGATGCGCGGAAGTAGAGCGGGCATGACCTCGCCGCTGCTCGAAGTCCGGAACCTGCGCGTGGAATTCCCCACCCGCCGCGGCACGCTGCTGGCGCTGGACGACATCTCGTTCGACATCGCGCCGGGCGAGATCCTCGGCGTGGTGGGCGAATCCGGTGCCGGCAAGTCGCTCACCGGCGCGGCCATCATCGGCCTGCTGGAGCCGCCCGGGCGCATTGCCGCCGGGGAGATCCACCTGGCCGGCCGGCGCATCGACAACCTGCCCTACGAGCAGATGCGCGCCATCCGCGGGCGCCAGATCGGCGCCATCTTCCAGGACCCGCTGACCTCGCTGAATCCGCTGTACACCATCGGTCGCCAGCTCACCGAGACCATCCTCACGCACCTGCCGGTGAGTGCCGAGGAGGCACGCCAGCGCGCCATCCGGCTGCTGCAGGAAACCGGCATCCCGGCCGCCGAGCAGCGCATCGACCAGTATCCGCACCAGTTCAGCGGCGGCATGCGCCAGCGCGTGGTCATCGCGCTGGCATTGGCGGCCGAGCCCAAGCTGATCGTCGCCGACGAGCCGACCACGGCACTGGACGTGTCGATCCAGGCGCAGATCATTTCGCTGCTGAAACGGCTGTGCAAGGACCATGGCGCCGCGGTGATGCTGGTGACGCACGACATGGGCGTGATCGCCGAAACCTGCGACCGCGTGGCCGTGCTCTATGCCGGCCGCGTGGCCGAGATCGGGCCGGTGGGCGATGTCATCCACCGCCCGAGCCACCCCTACACCACCGGGTTGATGGGCTCGATCCCGGCCATGGACGAAGACCGCGAGCGCCTGCTGCAGATCGACGGCGCGATGCCGCGGCTGAATGCCATCCCCAGCGGCTGCGCCTTCAACCCGCGCTGCCCGCAGGTGATGGACCGCTGCCGGCGCGACCGGCCGGAGCTGCTCGACGCCGGTGCGACGCGTGCGGCCTGCTGGCGGGTGGCCGGGCACGAGGTGGGTGCATGACGGCGCTGGTGGAAGTGCGCGACCTGGCCAAGACCTTCGAGGTCTCGGCGCCCTGGCTCAACCGCGTCATCGAGCGCCGGCCGCGCTTGTTCGTGCACGCCGTGGACGGCGTCTCGTTCAGCATCGAACGCGGCCAGACGCTGGCGCTGGTGGGCGAATCGGGCTGCGGCAAGAGCACCGTGGCGCGGCTGCTGGTGGGCCTGTACCAGCCCACGCGCGGCGACGTGCGTTTCGACGGCCAGCCCACCGACAGCCAGCAGAACGCCGCCGGCCTGCGCACACTGCGCCGGCGCATGCAGATGATCTTCCAGGACCCCTACGCCAGCCTCAACCCGCGCTGGAAGGTGCTGGACATCGTGGGCGAGCCGCTGCGCGAGCATGGCCTGGTGCCCACCACGGCGGCGCTGCGCGCCCGCGTGGGCGAACTGCTGCACTCGGTGGGCCTGGCCGCGGCCGACTGCGAGAAGTTCCCGCACCAGTTCTCGGGCGGACAGCGCCAGCGCATCTCGATCGCGCGCGCGCTGGCCACGCAGCCCGAATTCCTGGTCTGCGACGAACCCACCTCGGCGCTGGACGTGTCGGTGCAGGCGCAAGTGCTCAACATCATGAAGGACCTGCAGCGCGAGCGCGGGCTGACCTACCTCTTCATCTCGCACAACCTGGCCGTGGTGCGGCACGTGGCCGACCAGGTGGGTGTGATGTACCTGGGCCGGCTGGTGGAGCTGGCCGACAAGGCCGAACTCTTTGCCCGCCCGCGCCACCCGTATACGCGCATGCTGCTGGACGCCATTCCCGACATCCACATGAGCGGCCGCTCGCGCACGCCGGTGCAGGGCGAGGTGCCGAACCCGCTGCAGCCGCCATCGGGTTGCGCCTTCCATCCGCGCTGCCCGCACGCCGATGCCCGCTGCGCGGCCGAGCGGCCGGCATTGACGGCGTTCCAGGGTGTGCAGGTGGCCTGCCACGCGGTGCAGGAAGGGCGCCTCCAGAGCTGAAGCGCCGCCTCCGCGGGCCGCTCAGGAAATCAGGCGTTCCTGCGCGAACAGCGCCTGCACCGATTCGCGTTCGCGGATCAGGTGCACCTGGTCGCCGTCGAGCATGACCTCGGCGGCGCGCGGCCGCGTGTTGTAGTTGCTGGCCATGGCCATGCCGTAGGCGCCGGCCGAGAGCACGGCCAGCATGTCGCCGGGGGCCACGGCCAGCAGGCGGTCGCGGCCCAGCCAGTCGCCCGACTCGCAGACCGGGCCGACCACGTCCCAGCGTCGCGGCGGCGCATCGCGCATCACGCAGGGTTCGATGGCCATCCAGGCTTCGTACATGGCCGGCCGCAGCAGGTCGTTCATGGCCGCATCGACGATGCAGAAATGGCGGCCACCACCGGCCGCGTGTTCTTCCAAGTCGGGCTTGAGGTACAGCACCTCGGTCAGCAGCACGCCGGCATTGCCTACCAGCGAACGGCCCGGCTCCAGCAAGAGTTCGCGCTGGCCGTGGCCGCGCGCGTCCAGCCGCTGCAGCAGCCGCGCCACCAGAACGCCCGCCGCAGGCGGCTGCTCGTCGGTGTAGGTGATGCCCAGGCCGCCGCCGACGTCGACATGGCGGATGGCGATGCCCGCGGCCTCCACCGCCTCCACCAGGTCGAGCACGCGGTCCAGCGCGTCCAGGTAGGGTTCCAGCTGCGTGATCTGGCTGCCGATGTGGCAATCGATGCCCACCACCTGCAGCCCCGGCAAGGACGCCGCGTGGCGGTAGGCCGCCAGCGCCTGGCCGTGGGCGATGCCGAACTTGTTGTCCTTCAGCCCGGTCGAGATGTAGGGGTGCGTGCCGGCGTCGACGTCGGGGTTGACGCGCAGGCTCACCGGCGCGCGCCGGCCCAGCGCCCGTGCCTCATCGTCCAGGCGGTCGAGCTCGCCCAGGCTTTCGACGTTGAAGCAGCGTACACCGGCCTGCAGGGCCTGGCGCATCTCGGCGCGTGTCTTGCCGACGCCGGAAAACACCACGCGGGCGGGGTCGCCGCCGGCGGCCAGCACGCGCGCGAGTTCACCGCCGGAGACGATGTCGAAGCCGCAGCCGGCCTGTGCGAAAGTCTGCAGCACGGCCAGGCTGGAATTGGCCTTCATGGCGTAGCACACCAGGTGCGGACGGCCGCTCAAGGCCTGCTGGTAGGCCTGCAGCGCCGCGAGCATGGCGCGCCGCGAGTACACATACAAGGGCGTGCCGAAGCGCCGCGCCAGGTCGGCCAGGGCGTGGCCCTCCAGCCGCAGTTCCGCCCCGTCGCGCGCCAGGAACGGGGCGCCGGGCAGCGTCATCGGGTCGTTGCCGGTGCGGACGCAGCAGCTGCCGTGGGCGCAGCCGCTGCGGCTGGCAGCGTGAGCGGCCCCTTCTGGCCGCAGCCGGCCAACAGCGCGCCGCAGGCCCATGCCAACAGGGTGGTCACCCAGCCGGCCGCTACACTCGATTTCGACAGCTTCCGCATGCGAGGATTCTAATGAGCACGGTCCCTGCCCCTCCTGCCCCCTCCACGCTGAGCGACGCAGAGTACCGCCGCGAGACCGATACCCTGCTGGCCCGCATCGAAGCCACTACCGACCGCTGGCTGGACGAGGACGTGGTCGACATCGATACCCAGCGCACCGGTGGCCTGCTCGAACTCAGCTTCGCCGACGGCAGCAAGATCGTCGTCAACACGCAGCCGCCGCTGCACGAGGTGTGGCTGGCGGCGCGCGCCGGCGGCTACCACTACAAGTGGGCGCAAGGCCGCTGGCTCGACACGCGTGACGGCAGCGAGTTTCTCGCCGCGCTGTCACGGCACGCCAGCGCGCAGTCCGGCAAGGCGCTGCGCTTCGACGCCGGTTGAGACGGCCACTCGATCACGCCGCGCCGCGGCCGGGAAGCGCCGGTTACCGACGGAACAGGTCCAGGATGCTGCGCCGCTCGTCGACGGACGGTGCCTCGGGAATCTTGTCTTCCAGGCCCACGCTGCCGATGCCGCGGCCCTGGGCAAATTCGTCGAAGACCCAGTAGCCATCGGCCCAGACCACGCCTTCGGGGGCGGTCGGTTCCTGCACCGGCACCCCTTTCAGCGCATGCTGCATGAGCTCGATCCATACCGGCAGTGCCAGGCCACCCCCGGTTTCGCGACTGCCCAGCTTGCGCGGGTTGTCGTAGCCGATCCAGACCACCGCCGCCAGCGTGGGCTGGAAGCCGGCAAACCAGGCGTCCATGGAGTCGTTGGTGGTGCCGGTCTTGCCGAACAGGTCGGGGCGCTTGAGCATGGCCTGCGCACGCGCGCCGGTGCCGCTGCGCGTGACCTCCTGCAGCAGGGTATTCATGACGAAGGCGTTGCGCGCCGGCAGCGTGCGCAGGCTCTCGTCCAGCACCGGGGGCGGGCTCTCCAGCAGGACCTGGCCCTTGCTGTCGGTGACGCGCTCGATGAGCAGCGGTGCCACGCGGTAGCCGCCATTGGCGAAGACGCTGTAGGCGGTGACCATCTGCAGCGGCGTCACCGAGCCGGCGCCCAGCGCCATCGGCAGGTAGGCCGGGTGACGAGCGGCCTCGAAACCGAAGTTCTGCAGCCAGCCCTGCGCGAACTCGACACCCGTGCCCTGCAGCACGCGGATCGAGACCATGTTCTTGGACTTGGCCAGCGCCGTGTGCAAGGGCATCGGGCCCTCGAAGGTGCCGTCGTAGTTCTTCGGCTCCCAGGGCTGGCTGCCGGTTTCGGTGGCATCGAAGAACAGCGGCGCGTCGTTCACCACGGTGCCCGGCGTGAAGCCCTTTTCCAGTGCGGCCGAATAGATGAAGGGCTTGAAGGCCGAGCCCGGCTGGCGCCAGGCCTGCGTGACGTGGTTGAACTTGCTCTTGCCGAAGTCGAAGCCCCCCACCAGCGCGCGGATGGCACCGGTGCGCGGGTCCATCGCCACCAACGCGCCTTCCACTTCTGGCAGTTGGGTCAGCAGCCAGTTGCCTTTGGCGTTCTTCGCCGCGCGAACGACGGCGCCGCGGCGGATCTGCACCTTGGGCGCGGCCTTGGCCGACAGTCCCGAGGTCACGGGCCGCAGGCCGTCGCCGGTGACGGTGAGGGTCTCGCCCGACTGCAGCATGGCCACCACCTTGCCCGGCGAAACCTGCAGCACGACGGCTGCACGCAGGTCGCCGTTGTCGGGATGGTCGTTCAAGGCTTCGGCCACGCGCGCATCCACGAGCGCGGCGTCGGCCGGCAGGTCGACATAGGCCTCGGGCCCGCGGTAGAACTGGCGCAGTTCGTAGTCCAGCAGCCCCTTGCGCAGGGCGCGGTAAGCCACCACCTGATCGGCCGCGCTCAGGGTGAGGTGAACATTGAGGCCGCGTGTATAGGCCTCTTCGCCGTACTGGCTGTAGACGAGCTGGCGCGCCGTTTCGGCAGCGTATTCGGCGTGGACGGCGTCTTCGGGCTGCTTGCGGTAGCTCAGTTCCTGCGCCAGCGCCTCTTCTCGCTGGGCCTCGGTGATGAAGCCGGTCTCGAACATGCGGTCGACGATGTAGCGTTGGCGCTGGGTGGCGCGCCGGGGGTTGGAGATCGGGTTGTAGGCCGAAGGCGCCTTGGGCAGGCCGGCCAGCATGGCGGCCTCGGCCACCGTCACGTCCTGCAGCTTCTTGCCGAAATAGATCTCGGCGGCGGCGGCAAAGCCGTGTGCACGCTGGCCCAGGAAGATCTGGTTCATGTACAGCTCCAGGATCTGGTCCTTGGACAGCAGGCGCTCGACCTTCAGCGCCAGCAGCACTTCGTAGATCTTGCGCGTGAAGGTCTTCTCGGTGGAGAGATAGAAATTGCGCGCGACCTGCATGGTGATGGTGCTGGCGCCCTCGCTGCGTGCGTCGCGCAGGTTGGCCAGCGCGGCGCGTGCCACGCCCTTGTAGTCGACGCCGCCGTGCTCGTAGAAGCGTGCGTCCTCGGCGGCCAGCACCGCGTCCTTCATGACCTGCGGCATCTTCGCGATGGCTACGAAGTTGCGCCGCTCCTCGCCGAATTCGCCGATCTGCACGCCGTCGGCAGAGAACACACGCAAGGGCAGCTTGGGCCGGTAGTCGGTGAAGCTGTCGATGGCGGGCAGGTTCGGGTAGGCCACGGCCAGCGCGAGCCCCACCAGAAACAGCAATCCTGCCAGGCCCGCCAGCAACAGACCGAACAGCCACGCCACCCCCATGAGCACGCCCCCGCTCCAGGGCGCGCCACGCTCGCGGCGACCAGGGCTGGCAGCAGAATCGTTGGCAGGCTCGGCTTGGGTCATAAAGATCCCGGAATCCGGGCCGAAGAATTATAGGAAGCGCGCAACCGCTGGCCGGCGGCGGCACGGTTCGTGAGATTGTCCACACTGTGGGCCCGGCGCCGCGGGTTGTTCCCCAAGCCTGGTTTGCGGCTTGTTTCATATGCCTCGGGAAGCGTGCGAGCCGAGCAACGAAGATGGCCGGTCTTACCCGGCTTTTTCTTTGGTGCACAAGGGCTTTACTGCTAGCATTCAAGTAACTTCTTAACAAGCAGGAAGCCTTCGCCGCAGTGGGGTTGTGGCTGCGGTCGAGTGGCTGGGGAGCGCGATTGTCACTACTGGACGTTTTGCTGGGTCGCAAGCACCCACCCATGATCGGACTGGACATCAGTTCTTCCAGCGCCAAGCTGGTGGAACTCGGCCAGACCGCCAGCGGCGAATTCGTGCTCGAGCGGTTTGCCTCCGAGCCCTTTGAAAAGGGCTGGATCACCGATGGCCAGATCGAGAAGTTCGACGAGGTCGCCGCCGCCGTGCGGCGCGTGGTTTCGAAGAGCGGCACCAAATGCAAGCAGGTCGTGATGGCCATGCCGCAGTCGGCGGTGATCACCAAGAAGATCATGCTGCCGGCGGGCCTGCGCGAGGAAGAAATGGAGTTGCAGGTCGAGAGCGAGGCCAACCAGTACATCCCGTTCTCGCTGGACGAGGTCAGCCTGGACTTCTGCGTCATCGGTCCCAGCCCCACTTCGGCCGGTGACGTGGAAGTGCTCATCGCCGCCAGCCGCAAGGACCGCGTGCAGGACCGCCAGGGCCTGGCCGAGGCCGCCGGGCTGACACCCGCGGTGCTGGACATCGAGTCGCACGCCTCGCGGCTGGCCATGAGCCGCGTCGTCGCCGCGCTGCCCAACGAAGGCCGCGACGCGCTGGTGGCGCTGTTCGAGATCGGCGCCGACACCACCAGCCTGAAGGTGCTGCGCGACGACGAGATGCTGTACGACCGCGACCAGGCTTTCGGCGGCTCGCAACTCACCCAGCTCATCAGCCGCCAATACGGTTTCTCGTTCGAGGAAGCCGAAGCCAAGAAGCTCAGCGGCGACCTGCCCGAGGACTATGAAGCGGCCATCCTGGCGCCCTTCGTCGACAGCCTGTCGCAGGAGATCGGCCGCGCGCTGCAGTATTTCTTCACCAGCACGCCGCACCACAAGGTGCATTACGTGATGATGGCCGGCGGTACCGCCACGCTGCCAGGGCTGAAGGACCGCGTGACCGAGCTCACCGGCTTCGCCTCGAGCATCGTCAACCCCTTCGACGACATGCAGCTCAGCTCGGCCGTGCGCGAGAGCCGCGTGCTCCGCGAAGCGCCCTCCTACCTCACCGCCTGTGGCCTGGCCATGCGGAGGTTCATGCAGTGATCCTCATCAACCTGCTGCCCCACCGCGAGGAAAAGCGCCGCCAGCGCAAGCGGGCGTTCTTCATCGGGCTGGGTGCCTTTGCCGTCGCCGGTGCGGCCGTGGTGGGCCTGTGGTTCTCGCTGCTTCAGCAATTCACTGCGACACAGGAAACCCGCAACGACTTCTTGAAGGCCGAAATCGCGCGGCTCGACGTGCAGATCAAGGACATCGCCACGCTGCGCTCGGAAATCGAGGCGCTGAAGGCACGCCAGACGGCGGTGGAAGATCTGCAGACCGACCGCAACGTGCCGGTGCATTTGCTCAACGAGCTCGTCGCGCAGACACCTGAAGGCGTCTACCTCACCGGCATCAAGCAGACCGGGCCGGTGGTGGCCGTCAACGGCGTGGCGCAAACCAACGAACGCGTCTCGGAATTCCTGCGCAACACACTGTACAACTCGCCTTGGCTGGAAAGGCCCGAACTGGTGGAGATCAAGGCCGTTTCCATGACCACGGCCAACCGCGAACAACGCCGGCTCTACGAATTCTCGATGCGCGTCACGCTCAAGCGGCCACAGGCCACGGCCGCCGCTGCGGCGGGTGCCGCTTCGGGCGCTGCAGCGCAGCCGGCAGCCGCAACCGGCAAACCCTCCTGAGGTGGACATGGCCAAGGGATCGACCCTCAATTTCGAAGTCACCACCCTGCTGGACCAGGCGGCGGCGCAGTTCCGCAACCTCAACACCAAGGAGCCCGGCCAGTGGCCGGCGCTGCCCAAGGCAGCTGCCTGGCTGGCCATGGGCGTGGCCGTGGTGGTGGCCGGCTGGTTCGCCCTGCTGGCGGGCACCACCGACGAGCTGGAAGCCGCGCGACAGCAGGAACCGCAGTTGCAGGCCACCTACCGCGACCGCCTGGCACAGGCGGTCAACCTGGGCGAGTTGCGCAAGCAGAAGCTGCAGGTGCAGGAATACGTGACCCAGCTCGAAAGGCAGCTCCCCGGCAAGGCCGAGATGGATGCGCTGCTGTCCGACATCAACCAGGCCGGCCTTGGACGCGGGTTGCAGTTCGAGCTGTTCCGGCCCGGCCAGGTGCAGGTGAAGGACTACTACGCCGAGCTGCCCATCGACATCCGCGTGAGTGGGCGCTACCACGACATCGGCTCGTTCGCCGCCGACGTGGCCAACCTGTCGCGCATCGTGACGCTGCAGAATCTGAGCATCGGCCCCCTGCAGGCGCGCGACACCACCGGCCTGCTGGCCATGGAAGCCACCGCCCGCACCTACCGCTATCTGGACGAGCTGGAGATCGCCGAACAGCGCGCGGCCGCGGCCGCCAAGAAGACCGCGGGAGCGCGCAAATGAGGCGCGGAACCTGGAGCGCCACCCTGCTGGCCGCCGCCTTGCTGGCCGGCTGCAGTGCCGAGCACGAGGAACTGAGCGAGTGGATGGAGCGCGAGCGCCGCGAGGTCAAGCCCAAGGTGCCGCCGCTGCAGGCGCCGAAGAGATTCGACCCCCAGCCCTACAGTTCGGCGCAGGCGGTGGACCCGTTCAGCCCGCAGAAGCTCACCGTGGCCCTCAAACAGGAGGCACGGGCGCCGAATTCACTGCTGTCGGCTGAACTGAACCGCCGCCGCGAGCCGCTGGAGGCCTACCCGCTGGACAGCATGGACATGGTCGGCAGTGTCAGCAAGCAAGGCCAGCCCTACGCGCTGCTGCGCGTGGACAACCTGCTGTACCAGGTGAAGGTGGGCGACTACCTGGGCCAGAACTACGGCCGCATCACCCAGATCGACGAAACCCAGATCGCGCTGCGCGAGATCGTGCAGGACGCCGCCGGCGAATGGATCGAACGCCCCGGTGTGCTGCAGCTGCAGGAGAAGGCGCGATGAGCCCACGCTTGGAGACCCCCACCATGTTGCACTGGCGAGCCGCACTTGCCGCCCTGGCCCTGGCCGCCACCGCCATGGCGCCGCTGGCCGCCCGGGCGCAAAACGCCATCCAGTCGATCACGAGCAGCCAGCAGGCCGGTACCGAAGTCGTGCGCATCGAGCTTTCCGAGGCACTGCCTGGGGTGCCCAACGGCTTTTCGGTGCAGGCGCCGCCGCGCATTGCCATCGACCTGCCCGGCGTGGCCAACGCCATCGGCCGCAACACCGTCGAGATCAACCAGGGCAACCTGCGTTCGGTGAGCGTGGCCCAGGCCGGCGAGCGCACGCGGCTGGTGCTGAACCTCAAACAGGCCTCGGGCTACCGCGCCCAGGTGCAGGGCAAGACGCTGCTGGTGGTGCTGGACGTGGCCGGCCCGCCCGTGGCTGCCGCCGCGGCCGCCGCGACCGATCAGCCGGTGCACTTTGCGCCGGCGCAGAACGCCGTCTCGCAAGGGCTGCGCGACATCGACTTCCGCCGCGGCACCGACGGCGCCGGCCGCGTCGTCGTGAGCCTGCCCAGCACGCAGGTCGGCGTCGACATCCGCCAGCAGGGCCAGAGCCTGGTGGTCGACTTCCTGCGCTCCACCCTGCCCGACGCCCTGCGCCGCCGGCTCGATGTCACCGACTTCGGCACTCCGGTGCGCACCGTTTCCACGTTCCAGAGCGGCGACCGCGTGCGCATGGTCGTCACCCCCACCGGCGCCTGGGAGCACAGTGCCTACCAGAGCGACAACCAGTTCGTGCTGGAGGTGCGGCCGCTCAAGCTGGACCCGAACAAGCTCACCCAGGGCGCCGGTTTCACGGGCGAGAAGCTCAGCCTGAACTTCCAGAATATCGAGGTGCGGGCGCTGTTGCAGGTGATTGCCGACTTCACCAATTTCAACGTCGTCACCAGCGACACCGTCACCGGCACCGTGACCCTGCGGCTGAAGGACGTGCCCTGGGACCAGGCGCTGGACATCATCATGCAGAGCAAGGGCCTGGGCGTGCGCAAGAACGGCAACGTGCTGTGGATCGCGCCCAAGGACGAACTCGCCGCCCGCGAGCAGGTGGACCTGGAATCGCAGAAGAAGGTGGCCGAACTGGAGCCGCTGCGCACGCAGTCGTTCCAGCTCAACTACGCCAAGGCCGAGGACATCATGAAGCAGATCGCGGCCAACCAGGCGCTGGCCAACCAGCAGTCGGGCGGCTCGGGCGGCAGCAACCGCATGCTGTCGCCGCGCGGCGCGGTCAATTTCGACATGCGCACCAACCAGGTCTTCGTGACCGACATCCCGTCCAAACTGGAAGAGATAGCGGCCGTCATCGCCAAGATCGACATTCCGGTGCGCCAGGTGCTGATCGAAGCGCGCATCGTCGAGGCGTCCGACAGCTTCGGCCGTGCGCTGGGCGTGAAGCTCGGTTATGCCGACCTGCGCGGCGCCCCCACCTCGGCCGGCGCCAACCTGGGCGGCAACTACGACGCCATCGGCGTGCAGACCGGCCAGCGCTCGGGGCCGATCGACTTCACCAACTCGCAGTTCGTGAACCTGCCGGCCAACGTGAGCAATCTGGGCGGCGCCAGCGCCGCCACCTTCGCGCTGTCGCTCTTCGGCGCGGCAGCCAACCGCTTCCTGAACCTGGAACTCTCGGCGCTGGAAGCCGACGGCAACGGCAAGATCGTCTCCAGCCCGCGCGTCATCACCGCCGACCAGGTGGAAGCACTCATCGAACAGGGCGAGGAACTGCCCTACCAAGCCGCCACCAGCAGCGGCGCCACCCAGGTGCAGTTCCGTAACGCAACCCTGTCGCTGCGGGTCACGCCGCAGATCACGCCCGAGGGCAACGTGATCCTGGACGTGGACGTGAACAAGGACAGCGTCGGTCGCCCCACCATTGCCGGCTTCGCCATCGACAAGAAGCACGTCAAGACACAGGTGCTGGTGGAAAACGGCGGCACCGTGGTCATCGGCGGCATCTTCACGCAGACCGAACGCGACACCGTGAACAAGGTGCCGCTGCTGGGTGACATTCCGGTGCTGGGCTGGCTGTTCAAGAACACCGAACGCACCACCAGCAAGACGGAACTGCTCGTCTTCCTCACCCCCAAGATCGTGACCGACCGCTCGGCGGTGCGCTGAAGGCGGCACGCGCGGCCGCTGACTGGCCGCCCGCCCCACCCGCACACCCCACGGCCCGCTCCAGGAAACCGACCATGACGATGTTTCGACGCCTGTTTTCCATCATGGCCCTGCTGGTGCTGGCCGCCTGCGGCGGCGCCGGCGGCGACGGCGGTTCGCCGTTCGGCGGGTCGGTGCCGGGGGGTGGCGGCACGGGTGGTGGTGGCGGTACGGCCACCGCTGCCGACCTGGTGCTGGTCTTGAGTTCGCCGACGATCGCCAACACCGGCGCCGAAACCGTGGTGGCCACGGCAACAGCCATCGACGGCAACCGCAATGCCGTGGCCGACGTGCCCGTCAGCATCAGCGTCGACAACGGCGGCGTGGCCACCCCGTCGGGAACGACCACGGACACCAGCGGCACACTCACCTCGACCATCGGCATTGGTGCCGACAGCAGCGTACGCACCATCACCGTGACGGCCACCAGTGGCAGCATCACCCGCACGGCAGCGCTGCGTGTGCAAGAGGGCGCCAGCAGCGGCCTGCTGCCGACGCTGGCGCTGAACCTCAGCAGCGCTTCGATCAGTTCAGCCGCGCCGGCCACGGTCACGGCCACGCTCAGGGATGCGCAAAATGCCGCCGTGGCGGGGCAGGTCGTCACCTTCACCGTGGTGCGAGGCCTGGCCGTGACGAATGTCGGCACCGCGCTGACACGCGACGACGGCACCGCCGTGGTCATCCTGTCGCCGGCCAGTTCCACCGGTGCCGGCGCCGACGAAGTCGTGGCCACGGCCAGCGTGGCCGGCGCCGCGCTCAGTGCCAGCAGCGGGTTCACGGTGCAGGCCACCAATGTCACCATCAGCAGCTTCACTTCGGCCGTGGCCACACTCGGTGCCTATGGCCAGACCAGCATGGACGTCACCCTCAGTCACGGGTGCCAGCGTCGGCTCGCCGGTGAATGTCAGTGTCACCTCGGCCTGCGTGACGCCAGGGCAAGGCCACGCTCTCGCCGACCACCTTCACCGCCACCAGCGGCCACCGTGACGCTGCAGTACCGCGACAGCGGCTGCGGCGCGGTGCAGGCCGCCGACGCCCTGCAGGCGGTCATCGACGGTTCGGCCAGCACGGCATCGCTGGCGCTGCCGATCGCCTCGCCCACGGTCAGCAGCCTGGCCTTCATCTCCTCCGCACCGGAGCAGATCTTCCTGAAGGGTTCGGGCTTCACCGAATCTTCGGTGGTCACCTTCGAGGTGCGCGACGCCGCGGGCAACCCGCTGCCCGGCCGTCATCGTCGAACTGCGGCTGCTCACGCTCACCGGCGGCGTCACCATGGACGGCGGCATCGAGCCGGCGTCCCCGCCTTCGCAGCCCTTCCGCTCCCACGCCCTGGGCCGCGTCGCGGTGCGGGTGAATTCCGGCACGCTGCCCACGCCGGTGCGCATCAATGCGCGGCTGCAGGGCAGCAACCCGGTCATCGCCACCGTCTCCAGCAACCTCAGCGTGGCCATCGGCCTGCCCTCGCAGCTGAATTTCTCGCTCTCGCAGGGCACGAAGAATATCGAGGGCTACAACATCGACGGCACGCCCAACACCTACCAGATCATCGCCGCCGACCGCAGCGGCAACCCGGTGCCCGCCGGCACGTCGATCAACTTCGTCACCGAAGGCGGGCAGGTCGAGGCCATCAAGCAGACGCAGATCGTCAGCGGCATCGCGCGCACGACGGCCAATTTCGTCTCGTCGGAGCCGCGGCCGGTGGACGGACGCGTGACGATCACTTCGTACGCCCTGGGTGAGGAGTCCTTCCTGGACACCAACGGCAACAACGTGCGCGACGCCGGCGAGCCCTTCCAGGACCTGGGCAACATCTTCAAGGACCGCAACTTCGACGGCATCTACAGCGCCACGGTGGACGAATTCGTGCCGCTGGCGGTGAACAACAGTTTGGACTGTGCCGTGCCCGGCAACAACCTGCTGCTGCTCGACGCCAGCATCCCCAGCATGCCCGCCACCTGCGACGGCGCCTGGAGCGGTGCCGGCCAGGTCTATGTGCGGCGCGCCACGGAGACCGTGCTGTCGACCTCGGCCGCGCGGCCGCTGTGGGCCAGCACGCGCGGACTGGACGCCAGCTGCCGGAAGATCACGCTGCAGGTGGGCCCGAACCCGAACCAGACCGCGCCCTTCACGCTGGTAGCGGGTGACACTTGGTATGGCGGTAAGGACGGCACATTGAGCTTCATTGCGGCCGACGCCAATCCCGGCCGATTGAACCCGGGCATAGACCCGACTGCTCCAGCCTTTGACCGGAATAACGTAGCCAACTGGGAACAATTGCCACGGTACAACCCCATGGCCGCCGGCACGGTGATCAGCGCCAGCACCCCAACCGCGGGCCTGACGGTGACCCTTGGTGGTGGCTCGCCTGTGCCTAGCACCACCGAGGCCTCGCATGCGTCGGTCGCCTACAGTTTCACCGATGACGAGGTGTTTGGCGGCGTCATCTTCGTCACGTTCCGCTCGCCCAGTGGCACTGGGACCACGGTGTCGGTGCCGGTCGTTCGATTGAAAGTTGGTGAGGCGCAGCCGTCGGTGTGCCCGAACTGAAGCCGTCCCTGCGCCTGGCCCTGGTCGGCATGCCCGGCTGCGGCAAGTCCACCGTCGGCCGCCACCTGGCTCGGCAGCTGGGCCTGCGCTTCGCCGACAGCGACAGCGAGATCGAGCACCGCATCGGCATGCCGATCCGCGACTACTTCGCGGCGCACGGCGAAGCCGCGTTCCGCGAGGTCGAGGCCGAGGTCATCGCGCAACTCGCCGGCCGGCCCGGCATCGTGCTGGCCACCGGCGGCGGGGCCGTGCTGCGGCCTTCCAACCGCGACGCGCTGCACGCGCACATGCACGTCTTCTACTTGCGCGCCACGCCCGAGGACCTGCACCGCCGGCTGCGCAACGACACCCACCGCCCGCTGCTGCAGGTGGCCGACCCGTTGCGCAAGCTGCGCGAGCTGTACCGCGAGCGCGACCCGCTGTACCGGCGCACGGCGCACTTCGTCGTCGAATCGGTGCGGCCCTCGGTGCCGGCGCTCACCGGCATGGTGCTGATGCAGCTGGAACTGGCCGGCCTGGTGGACCCGGCGCAGGTGCCGGCGCAGATCGGCGCCGCACAGGCCGCCCCGGCAGCCGACGACGCGCTGCCGGCTGACCGTTCCCCGGCCGGTTCGAAGGCCGGCTCGCTGGCCGGCATGCCGGCCAACGACGCGGCGGCCAGCAAGTCGCCGGCGAATTAAACTCCGGCGGCCATGTCCGCCACAGACCCGATCCGTCCCCACGCTTCAGCCGCCGCCAGCGCGGAACCCGCCACCCGCCGCGTGGCCGTGGCCACGCCCGGCGGCCGCTACGACATCCTCATCGGCGCCGGTTTGCTGCAGCAGCCCTTTGCCTGGACCGGCCTGCCGCGCGCGGCGCAGGCGGTGGTCGTGAGCAACCCGACGGTGGACGCGCTGTATGGCCATGCGCTGCAGCAGGCCCTGACCCCGCACTACGGCCAGGTCAGCCGCGTGCTGCTGCCCGACGGCGAGCAGCACAAGGACTGGGACTCGCTGAACCTGATCTTCGACCACCTGCTGGCCAGCGGCTGTGACCGCAAGACGGTGCTGTTTGCCTTGGGCGGCGGCGTCATCGGCGACATGACCGGCTTCGCCGCCGCCACCTACATGCGCGGCGTGCCCTTCGTGCAGGTGCCGACCACGCTGCTGGCGCAGCTGGATTCGTCGGTGGGCGGCAAGACCGCCATCAACCACCCGCGCGGCAAGAACATGATCGGCGCCTTCTACCAGCCGGTGCGCGTGGTCATGGACCTGGCCACGCTGGACAGCCTGCCGCTGCGCGAACTGCGTGCCGGGCTGGCCGAGGTCATCAAGTACGGGCCGATCGCCGACGCCGCCTTCCTGGACTGGATCGAGGCCAACCTGGACGCCCTGCTCGCGTGCGACCGCGCCGCGATGGCGCATGCGGTGCAGCGTTCGTGCGAGATCAAGGCCGAGGTGGTGGGCGCCGACGAGCGCGAGAGCGGGCGCCGCGCCATCCTCAACTTCGGCCACACCTTCGGCCACGCCATCGAGACCGGCATGGGTTATGGCGCCTGGCTGCACGGCGAGGCGGTGGCTTGCGGCATGGTGCTGGCCGGCGAGCTTTCGGCAGCGCTGGGGCTGTGGCCAGCGGCCGAGGCGCGGCGGCTGCGGGGGCTGATCGAACGCGCCGGCCTGCCCGTGCGGGCGCCGGTCATGCCGCTGGAGCGCTGGTTCGAACTGATGCGCGTGGACAAGAAGGCCGAGGGCGGCGAGATCCGCTTCGTCGTCATCGAGGCCACGGGCCGAGCCGCGGTGCGGACGGCGCCCGACGCGCTGGTGCGCCAGGTCATCGCACAGCACAGCGCCGCCGAAAACCGATGACGGCGTGAATCTCGACACCCTGGCCCCCTGGGCCTGCGACCCGCGCCGCTCGCGCGGCCGCCGCATCCTCGAACCGCTGGCGCCGCCGCGCAACGAGCACCAGCGTGACCGCGACCGCATCGTGCACAGCACGGCCTTCCGGCGCCTGGTCTACAAGACGCAGGTCTTCGTCAACCACGAAGGCGACCTGTTCCGTACCCGGCTCACGCATTCGCTGGAGGTGGCGCAGCTGGCGCGCTCGGCGGCGCGCGCGCTGAACCTGAACGAAGACCTGGTGGAGGCCGTCGCGCTGGCGCACGACCTGGGTCACACGCCCTTCGGCCACGCCGGCCAGGACGCGCTGCACGAATGCATGCGCGAACACGGCGGCTTCGAGCACAACCTGCAGAGCCTGCGCGTGGTGGACGCGCTGGAAGTGCGCTACCCGGCCTTCGACGGGCTGAACCTCACGTTCGAGACGCGCGAAGGCATCCTCAAGCATTGCTCGCGGCGCAACGCCCAGCGGCTGGCTGCGGCCGAACCCGGCGGCCCGGCGCAGCGTTTCCTGGACGGCACCCAGCCCAGCCTGGAGGCGCAACTCGTCAACCTGGCCGACGAGATGGCCTACAGCGCGCACGACGTGGACGACGGCGTGCGCTCCGGACTCATCAGCATGGCGCAGCTGGAAGAGGTGCCGCTGGTGGCACGCTGGCGTGCCGAGGTGCTGGCCGAGCATCCGGCGCTGGCCTCGCAACCGAACCGGCGGCTGCTGTCCGAAACCCTGCGGCGGCTGCTCTCGGCGCAGGTGGTCGACCTGGTGGCCACCACCGCCGCCGCAGTGGCCGAAGTCGCGCCCGCGGATGTCGACGCACTGCGCAGGATGCCGGCGCTCGCCGCCTTCAGCCCGGCACAACGCCAGGCCATTGGCGAACTGAAGCGCTTCCTGTTCAGCAAGCTCTACCGCCACCCGCAGGTGGCCGAGACGACGGCGCGTGCCCGCAGCGTGGTGGTCGATCTCTTCGGCGCCTACCTGGCCGCGCCGCAGGAAATGCCCGACGACTATGCCGGCGCAGCCGACCTGCCGCGCTCGGTGGCCGACTATATTGCCGGCATGACCGACCGCTATGCGCTGCGCGAACACCACCGCCTCACCGGGCGACGGCTGTTCGCGGAGTAGGCCGCGCATGGCCCGGCTGGCGCGCATGGTGGTCGCCGGGCAGGCGCACTTCGTCGTCCAGCGCGGCCACAGCGGCGCACCGGTCTTCGTCGACGACGGCGATCGTGCCACCTACCTGGCGGCGTTGCGCGAGGCCGCGGCCACCGAGCGCGTGCAGGTCCACGCTCATGCGCTGCTGCCCGACGAGGTGCAGTTGCTCGTCACGCCGACCGAGCCCGCGGCGCTGAGCCGGCTCATGCAGGCGCTGGGCCGCCGCTACGTGGCCGCGCACAACCGCCGCCACGGCCGCCGCGGCACGCTGTGGGACGGGCGCTTTCGCTGTGGCGTGGTGGAACCGGGCCCGACGCGCCTGCAGGCGCTGTGCCTGATCGACGGCGCCTCCGCGGAGCGCAGCCTGACCAGCGCCGCGCACCGGCTGGGCGGCCCGCGTGATGCGCTGCTCGTCGACCCGCCCGAATACTGGCAACTCGGCAATACGCCCTTCGAGCGCGAGGCGGCCTATCGCGCGCTGCTGCAGGCCGGCGTGCCGCCCGCTGCGGTGCAGGCCTTGCGCAGCGCCGCGATCGGCGGCTGGGCTGCCGGCTCGCCAGGGTTCAAGGCGAGCGTGGCCAATGCCAATTCTCGGCCGGCCCAGCCCCGCCCGCGCGGCCGACCCCGGCACGGACCAACTCCCGGCGACTGCTGATCAAACCGTTGCCGAACGCGACAGCCGGGCGCACCCGCGCCATTGCCCGGGTGCGAACGACCATTCAGCCAGCGTCCCGCTGGCACGCTGCGTGCTTGGCCAAGCCGCTGCCGCAACGGAGAACATATTTGATATGCCCCCAATTAATGAGTTCATTGTCGATGAGTGAATCATATTGACTCTGACCCCATTTACTTGAACTTGCCCACTTTGCTGCACTGCGGTAGTCTCACCAGCTCTGTTTTTCATCCCGCACCCCCTGAACCAGGAGCGCGCCATGTCGACGCCCGCACCCCACCCCGCCGCCGCCACCACCATCCCCACCGCCACCGCCACCGCCACCGCCGACGAGATCGACGCCTTGGTGCGGCAGGGCCTGTACCGCCCTGCCGGCGAGCACGACGCCTGTGGCGTGGGCTTCGTGGCCCACATCAAGGGCCTCAAGGCTCACGCCATCATCGAGCAGGGCCTGAAGATCCTGGAGAACCTGGACCACCGCGGCGCCGTGGGCGCCGACAAGCTGATGGGCGACGGTGCCGGCATCCTGATCCAGATCCCCGACGATTTCTACCGCACCGAAATGGCGGAGTCCGGTCAGGCTCCCGATGGTCGCGTGGGCGTCACGCTGCCGCCGCCCGGCGAATACGGCGTGGGCATGATCTTCCTGCCCAAGGAGCATGCCTCGCGCCTGGCCTGCGAACAGGAACTGGAACGCGCCATCAGGGCCGAGGACCAGGTGCTGCTGGGCTGGCGCGACGTGCCGGTGGACCGCGGCATGCCGATGAGCCCCACCGTGCGCGCCAAGGAGCCGGTGATCCGCCAGGTCTTCATCGGCCGCGGCCGCGACGTCATCGTGCCCGACGCGCTGGAGCGCAAGCTGTACGTGATCCGCAAGACCGCATCGGCCGCCATCCAGTCGCTCCAGCTCACGCACAGCCGCGAGTACTACGTGCCCAGCATGAGCTGCCGCACCGTCATCTACAAGGGCCTGCTGCTGGCCGACCAGGTGGGCCAGTACTACCGCGACCTGGCCGACCCGCGCACCGTCTCGGCGCTGGCGCTGGTGCACCAGCGCTTCTCCACCAACACCTTCCCCGAATGGCCGCTGGCCCACCCCTACCGCATGGTGGCGCACAACGGCGAGATCAACACCGTGAAGGGCAACTTCAACTGGATGCGCGCCCGCGAAGGGGTGATGAAGTCGCCCGTGCTCGGCGACGACCTGGACAAGCTCTACCCCATCAGCTTCGAATACCAGAGCGACACCGCCACCTTCGACAACGCCCTGGAGCTGCTGACGATGGCCGGCTACCCGCTGGCGCACGCGGCCATGATGATGATCCCCGAGGCCTGGGAGAACCACGAGATGATGGACGCGCGGCGGCGCGCCTTCTACGAGTACCACGCCGCGATGATCGAACCCTGGGACGGCCCGGCCGCGATGGTCTTCACCGACGGCAAGCAGATCGGCGCCACGCTCGACCGCAACGGGCTGCGCCCGGCGCGCTATATCGTCACCGACGACGACCTGGTGGTGATGGCCAGCGAGACCGGCGTGCTGCCGATTCCCGAAGGCAACATCGTGCGCAAGTGGCGGCTGCAGCCGGGCAAGATGTTCCTCATCGACCTGGAGCAGGGCCGCATCGTCGACGACGAGGAACTGAAGAACCAGTTCGCCAATGCGCGCCCCTACCAGCAGTGGATCGACAACGTGCGCGTGCGGCTGGACGCCATCCCCGCCGACGAGGCGGCGCCCGCCTTCAACGAGCCGCTGCTCGACCGCCAGCAGGCCTTCGGCTATACCCAGGAAGACCTGAAGTTCCTGATGCTGCCGATGGCCGCCAACGGCGAGGAAGGCATCGGCAGCATGGGCAACGACAGCCCGCTGGCCGTGCTGTCGGACAAGACCAAGCCGCTGTACAGCTATTTCAAGCAGCTCTTCGCGCAGGTCACCAACCCGCCGATCGACCCCATCCGGGAAGCGATCGTGATGAGCCTGAACAGCTTCATCGGCCCCAAGCCCAACCTGCTGGACATCAATGCGGTGAACCCGCCGATGCGGCTGGAGGTGAACCAGCCGGTTCTCGACTTCGACGACATGGCGCGGCTGCGCGCCATCGAGCGCCACACCGGCGGCAAGTTCCGCAGCTACGAGCTCGACATCACCTACCCTGTGCGCTGGGGCCGCGAAGGCGTGGAGGCCAAGCTGGCCAGCCTGTGCGCCGAAGCGGTGGATGCGCTGAAGAGCGGCCACAACATCGTCATCATCACCGACCGCCGCATGGACCGCGTGAACCTGGCCATCCCGGCGCTGCTGGCGCTTTCGGCCATTCACCACCACCTGGTGCGCGAGGGCCTGCGCACCACCGTGGGCCTGGTGGTGGAGACCGGTTCGGCGCGCGAGGTGCACCACTTCGCGGTGCTGGCCGGCTACGGCGCCGAAGCGGTGCATCCCTACCTGGCGCTGGAGACGCTGGTCGAGTTGCAGGGTGCGCTGCCCGGGAATGTCGCCGCCGAGAAGGCCGTCGCCAACTACATCAAGGCCATCGGCAAGGGCCTGTCGAAGATCATGTCCAAGATGGGCGTGAGCACCTACATGAGCTACTGCGGCGCGCAGTTGTTCGAGGCCATCGGGCTGGAGAAGGGTTTCGTCGACAAATATTTCCGCGGCACCGCCAGCCAGGTGGGCGGCATCGGCGTCTTCGAGGTGGCCGAGGAGAAACTGCGCATGCACCAGGCCGCCTTCGGCAACGACCCGGTGCTGGCGCGCATGCTGGATGCCGGCGGCGAATATGCCTGGCGCGTGCGCGGCGAAGAGCACATGTGGACGCCGGACGCCATCGCCAAGCTGCAGCACAGCACGCGCGCGAACAAGTGGGAAACGTACAAGGAGTACGCGCAGCTCATCAACGACCAGAGCAAGCGCCACATGACGCTGCGCGGCCTGTTCGAGTTCAAGGTGGACCCGAGCAAGGCTTGTCCCGTCGACGAAGTGGAACCCGCGGCCGAGATCGTGAAGCGCTTTGCCACCGGCGCCATGAGCCTGGGTTCGATCTCGACGGAAGCGCATTCGACGCTGGCCATCGCCATGAACCGCATCGGCGGCAAGAGCAACACCGGCGAAGGCGGCGAGGACCCGGCGCGCTACCGCAACGAACTGAGGGGCATCCCCGTCACCGCCGGCACCAGGGTCAGCGACATCGTCGGCAAGAAGGTCATCGAGGCCGACTACGAGATGCTGGCCGGCGACAGCCTGCGCAGCAGGATCAAGCAGGTAGCCTCGGGGCGCTTCGGCGTCACCACCGAGTACCTGGTCAGCGCCGACCAGATCCAGATCAAGATGGCGCAGGGCGCCAAGCCGGGCGAGGGCGGCCAGCTGCCCGGCGGCAAGGTCAGCGAGTACATCGGCATGCTGCGCTACAGCGTGCCCGGCGTGGGCCTCATCAGCCCGCCGCCGCACCACGACATCTACTCCATCGAGGACCTGGCGCAGCTCATCCACGACCTGAAAAATGCCAACCCGCGCGCCGGCATCAGCGTCAAGCTGGTCTCGGAAGTGGGCGTGGGGACGATTGCCGCCGGCGTGGCCAAGTGCAAGGCCGACCACGTGGTGATCGCCGGCCACGACGGCGGCACCGGTGCTTCACCGTGGAGCAGCATCAAGCACGCCGGCACGCCCTGGGAACTGGGCCTGGCCGAGACGCAGCAGACGCTGGTGCTCAACCGGCTGCGCAGTCGCATCCGCGTGCAGGCCGACGGCCAGATGAAGACCGGCCGCGACGTCGTCATCGGTGCCCTGCTGGGCGCCGATGAATTCGGCTTCGCCACCGCGCCGCTGGTGGTCGAGGGCTGCATCATGATGCGCAAGTGCCACCTCAACACCTGCCCGGTGGGCGTGGCCACGCAGGACCCGGTGCTGCGCAAGAAGTTCGCCGGCAAACCCGAGCACGTGGTCAACTTCTTCTTCTTCATTGCCGAGGAAGCGCGCCAGATCATGGCGCAGTTGGGTGTGCGCCGCTTCGACGACCTCATCGGCCGCGCCGACCTGCTCGATACGAAGAAGGGCATCGAGCACTGGAAGGCGCGCGGCCTCGACTTCAGCCGCGTGCTGCACCAGCCGCACGTGCCCGCCGATGTGCCGCGGCATCAGGTCGAGGCCCAGGACCACGGCCTGCACCGGGCGCTGGACGTGAAGCTGATCGAGAAATGCCGCCCGGCCATCGAACGCGGCGAGAAGGTGCAGCTCATGGAGGAGGCGCGCAACGTCAATCGCAGCGTCGGCGCCATGCTCTCGGGCGAGCTCATCCGCCAGCGGCCCGAAGGGCTGCCCGACCACACCATCTTCATGCAGCTCGAAGGCAACGGCGGCCAGAGCTTCGGCGCCTTCCTGGCCCGGGGCATCACGCTGTACATGATCGGCGACGCCAACGACTACACCGGCAAGGGCTTGTCGGGCGGGCGCGTGGCGGTGCGGCCGAGCATCGAATTCCGCGGCGACGCCACCCGGAACATCATCATCGGCAATACCGCGCTGTACGGCGCCACCAGCGGCGAAGCCTTCTTCCGCGGCGTGGCCGGCGAGCGTTTCGCGGTGCGGCTGTCGGGTGCCAGTGCGGTGGTCGAAGGCACCGGCGACCACGGCTGCGAGTACATGACCGGCGGCACCGTGGTGGTGCTGGGCAAGACCGGGCGCAACTTCGCCGCCGGCATGAGCGGCGGCGTGGCCTATGTGTACGACGAGGACGGCCAGTTCGCGCGCCGCTGCAACACCAGCATGGTGACGCTGGACAAGGTGCTGCCACGCAGCGAACAGGTCGGCCCGGCGGTGGGCTGGCACCGCGAAATGGCCGACGAGGTGCTGCTGAAGAAGCTGGTCGAGGACCACCACAAGTGGACCGGCAGCCTGCGCGCGCGCGAGATCCTGGACGCCTGGCCAGAGGCCCGCGGGAAGTTCGTGAAGGTCCTGCCGCACGAATACAAGCGTGTGCTGGCCGAGCGTGCCGCCAAGGCCGAAGCCACTGCAGCCACCGGCAAGGCGCAGGTCTCGGCGGCGGCGGTGGCGGCGGCGGCGGCGGCGGCGGCGGCGGCCAAGTAAGAGACGAGACTCGACGCAAGATTCAACGCAGATTCAACGCAGATTCAACGCAGAGGCGCAGAGGAAAACAGCCGAGGACGCAGAGGAAGACAAGGTCCCTGGGGAGCGCATCTGGCATTCCTCTGCGTCCTCTGTATTCCTCTCTGCGCCTCTGTGTTGCCGTTTTCCTGCATTGCTGCCGGTTCAATATAGAAGGACAGAGGTCATGGGCAAGGTCACTGGATTCATGGAGTTCGAGCGTCTGGAAGAGGGCTACGAGCCCGTTCCCGAGCGCTTGAAGACGTGGAAGGAATTCGTCATCACGCTGGCCGAGGACAAGGCCAAGGTGCAGGGGGCGCGCTGCATGGACTGCGGCACGCCGTTCTGCAACAGCGGCTGCCCGGTCAACAACATCATTCCGGACTTCAACGACCTCGTGTACCGCGGCGACTGGCAAAGCGCCATCGAGGTGCTGCACTCCACCAACAACTTCCCCGAATTCACCGGCCGCGTCTGCCCTGCGCCCTGCGAGGCGGCGTGCACGCTCAACGTCAACGACGACCCGGTGGGCATCAAGAGCATCGAGCACGCCATCATCGACCGCGCCTGGGCCGAAGGCTGGGTGAAGCCGCAGCCCGCAGCCGTGAAGACCGGCCGGAAGGTGGCGGTGGTGGGCAGCGGACCGGCGGGCCTGGCCGCCGCGCAGCAACTCGCGCGCGCCGGGCACGATGTGACGGTCTTCGAGAAGAACAGCCGCATCGGCGGCCTGCTGCGCTACGGCATTCCCGACTTCAAGATGGAGAAGACGCACATCGACCGCCGCATCGCGCAGATGCAGGCCGAGGGTGTGGTCTTCCGCACCAGCGTGCTGGTGGGCGCGATGCCCGCCGACGGGCCGGCCGCCAGGGTCAACAGCGACGCCCGGGAAACCATCGATCCGGAACAACTGAAGGCCGGGTTCGACGCGGTGCTGCTGACCGGCGGCTCCGAGGTCTCGCGCGACCTGCCGGTGCCGGGCCGTGATCTCGACGGCGTGCACTTCGCGATGGAATTCCTGCCGCAGCAGAACAAGGTGGTGGCCGGCGACAAGCTCAAGGGCCAGATCAAGGCCACCGGCAAGCATGTCGTCGTCATCGGCGGCGGCGACACCGGCAGCGACTGCGTGGGCACCAGCAACCGCCATGGCGCAGCCAGCGTGACGCAGTTCGAACTCATGCCGCTGCCGCCCGAACACGAGGACAAGCCGCTGACCTGGCCCTACTGGCCCTACAAGCTGCGCACCAGCTCCAGCCACGAGGAAGGCTGCCAGCGCGAATTTGCCATCGCGACCAAGGAATTCGTCGCCGGCACCGGCAAGGACAAGGGCCGCGTCGTGGCGCTGAAGTCCGTGCATGTGCAGTGGCAGGGCGGCAAGATGGTCGAACTGCCCGGCACCGAGAAGGAAGTCAAGGCCGACCTCGTGCTGCTGGCCATGGGCTTCACGGCGCCCGTGGCCAGCGTGCTGGAAGCCTTCGGCGTGGAGCGCGACGCACGCGGCAATGCCAAGGCGCACACCGAAGCCCAGGGCGGCTACCGCACCAACGTCGACAAGGTCTTCGCCGCCGGCGACATGCGGCGCGGCCAGAGCCTGGTGGTGTGGGCCATTCGCGAAGGCCGGCAGGCGGCGCGTGCGGTAGACGAAGCCTTGATGGGCAGCAGCACACTGCCGCGTTGAGCGCGGCGGCGGAACCCCGCCACGGTACAAATCGTCACTTCGGTGGGGTCGACCGGCACCCCCGGGTTTGCCCTGTGCGTGCGAGAATCCGGCGCTTTGCAGCAAGGCATCCCGTGGCCGCCGTCGCGCCCGGGCCGGCACCCGCTTGACCTCCGACACCTTCATCGAGATCGACCGCGTCACCTTCGGCTACGACGCCAGCCGGCCGATCCTGAAAGACCTGTCGCTGAAATTCCAGCGCGGCAAGGTCACTTCCATCCTGGGGGGGTCGGGCTGCGGCAAGACCACGCTGATGCGCCTGGTGGCCGGCGTGCACGCCACCGACCGGGGTCGCGTGGTCTTCGACGGCGACGTGGTCGACGTGCGTGACCAGCAGCAGTTGTACCGGCTGCGCCGACGCCTGGGCATGCTGTTCCAGTTCGGCGCGCTGTTCACCGACCTCAACGTCTTCGAGAACGTGGCCTTCCCGCTGCGCGAGCACACCGCGCTGCCCGAGGCCATGATCCGCGACATCGTGCTCATGAAACTCAATGCCGTGGGTCTGCGCGGCGCGGCCGGCTTGCGCATCAGCGAAGTCTCGGGCGGCATGGCGCGGCGCATCGCGCTGGCGCGCGCCATTGCGCTGGACCCCGAACTCATCATCTACGACGAGCCCTTCGCCGGCCTGGACCTCATCTCCATGGGCGTGGCCGCCAAGCTCATCCGCACGCTCAACGACGTCACCGGCGCGACCTCGCTGGTCATCTCGCACGACGTGCCCGAATGCATGGCGATCAGCGACCACGTCGTCCTGCTGGCTGGCGGCGGCCGCATCGTGGCCCAGGGCAGACCGGCCGAGCTGATGGACTCCAGCGACCCCGAGACGCGCCAGTTCGTGCGCGGCGAACCCGACGGGCCGGTGAAGTTTCACTACCCTGCCCCCGAAATCGGCGCCGACTTCGGGGTGAATGCATGACGGATCTGCTGGCCCGCCTGGGCGCCGTGGCGCTGGAGCAGTTCCGCGGCTGGGGCCATGCCGCCTTCTTCTTCCTGGACCTGCTGCGCGCCACGCCGGCGTCGCTGCGCCGCTTCGGGCTGGTGGTGGCGCAGGTGCACGCCATCGGCAACCGCTCGCTGGTCATCATCCTGGCCTCGGGGCTGGCGGTGGGCTTCGTGCTGGCGCTGCAGATGTACTACGCGCTGTCGACCTACGGCGCGTCGGAAAGCCTGGGCCTCATCGTCAACCTGTCGCTGGTGCGGGAACTGGGGCCCGTGGTCGCGGCTCTGCTCTTCGCCGGCCGCGCCGGCACCTCGCTCACCGCCGAGATCGGCCTCATGAAGGCCGGCGAGCAGCTGGCGGCGATGGAACTCATGGCCATCGACCCGAAGGTGCGCGTGCTGGCGCCGCGGCTCATCGGCGGCTTCGTCTCGATGCCCATCCTGGCCGTGCTGTTCTCGGCCATCGGCATCCTCGGCGCCTGGGTCGTGGCGGTGCTACTCATCGGCGTGGATGCCGGCAATTTCTGGTCGATCATGCAGACCGGCGTCGACGTCTGGCGCGACGTCGGCAACGGCATCGTCAAGTCCGTGGTCTTCGGCGTCATCTGTACCGTGGTGGCGCTGTACCAGGGCCATGAAACCGAGGCCACGCCCGAAGGCGTGGCCTACGCCACCACCCGCACCGTGGTGATCTCTTCCTTGTGGGTGCTGGGCATGGACTTCGTCCTCACCGCACTCATGTTCTCGACGCCCTGAGCGCACGCTCGGGCAAGGAGTCTTCAGCGATGGGCAAGAAAAAGATCGAGATCCTCGTCGGCGCCTTCGTGCTGCTGGGCATGCTGGGGCTGGTCTTCCTGGCCGTGCAGGCGGCCAACCTGGGCAGCGTCGGCGGCGGCGACACCTACACGGTGCAGGCGCGCTTCGACAATATCGGTGGCCTCAAGCCGCGCGCGCCGGTGCGCAGCGCCGGTGTGCTGGTCGGCCGCGTGACGAGAATCTCGCTCGACCCGCAGACCTTCCAGGGCGTGGTCACGATGGAGGTCGAACGTGCCTTCCAGTTTCCCAAGGACTCGGCGGCCAAGATCCTGACCTCCGGGCTGCTGGGCGACCAGTACGTGGGTCTGGAAGCCGGCGGCGACGACGCCAACCTGGCCCCTGGCGACACGATCGCGCAGACGCAGTCGGCGGTAGTGCTGGAAAACCTCATCGGGCAGTTTCTCACCGGCCGCGCCGACAGCGCGGGTACGGGCGGCGCAGCGGCGCCCGGCACGGGGCCCGGCCAGTGACGCCCCTGCCCCGCCGCTCGCCCGCGGTCTCGCGGCTGGCCGTCGCGATGGCGCTGTGCCTGCTGGCCGGCGGTTGCGCCACGGTGCCGCCGGCCGGCACGGCGCCGGTGGCCGCCAACCCGGTCGACCCCTGGGAGAATCTCAACCGCAAGGTCTACGCCTTCAACGAAGCGCTGGACGAGGCGCTGCTCAAGCCCGTGGCCGAGGCCTACCGCGACGTGGTGCCCGAACTCGTTCGCACCGGCGTCGACAATTTCTTCGGCAATGTCTACGACGCCTGGTCGGCGGTGAACCAGTTGCTGCAGGGCAAGCTGGAAGACGGGCTGACGATGGGCACGCGCGTGGCTGCCAATACGCTGTTCGGCCTGGGCGGCCTGCTCGACCCGGCCACCGAAATGCGCCTGACGCGGCGCAGCGAGGACTTCGGCCAGACGCTGGGCCACTGGGGGGTGCCGAACGGGCCCTTCCTGATGCTGCCGCTGTTCGGCCCCTCGACGGTCCGCGACGCCACCGGCCTGTGGGTCGACCGCCAGGTGTCACCGGCCCAGTTGTCCGACTCCGAGGCCAAGCGCTGGATCATCGGAAGCGTGGAGGTGGTCAACGTGCGCACCAAGCTGCTGCAGACCCTGCGGCTGCTGGACGACGTGGCGCTGGACAAGTACTCCTTCGTCCGCGACGCCTACCTGGCGCGCCGGCGCGACGCGGTCTTCGACGGGGCGCCGCCGTTCGAGGATCTCGGGGACGACTGGGAAGACGAGCCGCCGGCCGCGGCCCCCTCGCCGCCCGCGGCGGCGTCGGCGCCGCCAACCCCCAGGTGAACCGCAGATGGCCCTGACGCGTTATGGTGTGCAGGGCCTGAAACGAGGCCCTCCGCAGGAAAGGATTCCCGTGCTGAAGAGACTGCTGCCCACCCTCTCGCTCCTGCTGGCCCTGGTGGCCGGCGGCCCCGCCTGGGCCACCGGCACGCCCGACGCCCTGGTGCGCCAGATCTCGACCGACGTGCTCAATTCCGCCAAGGCCGACAAGGCCGTCCAGGCCGGCGACATCAACCGCATCGTCGCGCTGGTCGAGGAAAAGGTGATGCCGCATGTCAACTTCGAGGTCGTCACGCGTTCGGCGGTGGGCCCGCAATGGCGCGGCGCCACGCCCGAGCAGCGCAGCAAGCTGCAGGCTGAATTCAAGATCCTGCTGGTTCGCGTCTATTCCGGCGCGCTGACGGAGCTGAAGGACCACACGGTGGAGATCACGAAGACGCTGCCCGTGGCTGGCAGTTCGCAGGTCATCGTGCAGTCCGAGGTGCGCGGCGGCAGCGAACCGATTCGGCTCGACTACCGGCTCGACAAGCCGGCCGAAGCCTGGAAGATCATCGACGTCAACGTCGGCGGGCTGTGGCTGGTGCAGAACTACCGCTCGCAGTTCGCCACCGAACTCGGCAAGGGCGGCATCGACGGGTTGATCAATGCGCTGGTCGAGCGCAACAAGACGGCGGCCAAGGGCTGAAGAAATGCGCACCGCTCGGCGCCCAGCCATTCCCGCGCCGGATCCCGCACTGCTGCGACCATGAAGTTGCCCGCCACCGCCACGGTCGACGAGGCCGCTGCACTGGCGGCCACGCTTCCCGCCATCGTCGCCGATGGCAGCGGCACCTTGCGCATCGACGCCAGCGCACTGCAGTCCTTCGATACCTCGGCCATTGCGCTGCTGCTGCAGGCGCGGCGGCTGGCGCAGGCGGCCGGGCGCGGCGTGGAAATCACCGGGGCACCGGCCAAGCTGGCCGAACTGGCGCGGCTCTACGGCGTCGAGGAACTGCTCTCGTTGTCGCCGTCGGTGCCGCCCTCGGCGCCATAACGCAGCCGCCGCAGGTTGTTCTTGATCTCCTGCAGCACCGGCCGCAGCTGCGCCGAGCCCAGGCGCAGCGCCACGCCGGTGGTGAGGATGTCGATGATCAGCAGGTGCAGCAGGCGCGACACCATGGGGCTGTAGCGGGCGGCGTCTTCCGGGTGGTCGGCCGCCAGCAGCACGTGGTGCGCGCCGGACTGCGCCTGGCGCGCCAGCGGCGAGCCGCTGGCGGTGATGGCCACCACGGTGGCGCCCTTGCGGCGCGCGATGTGGGCCACGTCGAGCAGGTCGCGGCTGCGGCCCGAATTGCTGACGATCACGGCGCAGTCGCCCGGCCCGAGCATGGTGGCGCTCATCACCTGCACATGGCCGTCGCTCACCGCCGTGGCGCGCACGCCCAGGCGGAAGAACTTGAGCTGCGCATCCTGCGCCACGATGCCCGAATTGCCGACGCCGTAGAAGTCGATGCGCCGCCCGTTGCGGCCGGCCTCGGCCAGCGCCGCGATGGCGCGTTCCACGGCCTGCGGCGCCGCCGCATTGCGGTAGCGCAGCAGCGTGGCCACAGCGTTGTCGACGAGCTTGACGACGAGGTCGCCCGCCTTGTCGTCGTCGTCCACCGCGCGGTGCACGAAAGGCACGCCTTCGTTGACGCTGCCGGCCAGCTTGAGCTTGAAATCGGCCAGGCCGTCGTAGCCGATGCTGCGGCAGAAGCGCACCACCGTGGGCTTGCTCACGCGCGAGCGCTCCGCCAGTTCGCCCACCGGCAGCGTGGCAAAGCCGCGCGGGTCGGCCAGCAGCAGCCGGGCCACGCGCTGCTCGGCCGGTGGCAGCGCGGGAATCGAGGCCTTGATGCGTTCGAGCATGGTCAGCGCCGCACCATCCTCTTGCCGGGTCGGGGCCGGCTCACTGCTCCTCGGCCCAGGTGCAGCCGTCGCGCGCGACCATGGCGCTGGCCGCCGCCGGCCCCCAGCCGCCGGCACTGTAGGGGCGCGGGCCGGTGGGGTCGCTGGCCCAGGCCTGCAGCACCGGTTCCACCCAGCGCCAGGCCTGCTCCTGCTCGTCGCTGCGCACGAACAGGTTCAGCCGCCCGGCCAACGCGTCGATCAGCAGCCGTTCGTAGCCGCCGACACGTTCGCTCGGGAAGGCCCGGTCGAAGTCCAGATCCAGCGATACCGGCGACAGCAGTTCGTTGCCGCCGCTGCCCTTCACCGCCAGCAGGTGCAGTTCCAGGCCGTCCTCGGGCTGCAGCTTGATGACCAGCTTGTTGGCCTGCCGCGTGCCGGGGAAGATGGGGTGCGGCACGTCGCGGAAATTGACCACGATGTGCGAATCGCGCTCGGCCAGCCGCTTGCCGGTGCGCAGGTAGAACGGCACGCCGGCCCAGCGCCAGTTCTGCACTTCGGTGCGCAGCGCCACGAAGGTCTCGCAGCGGCTGCCCGCGGGCACCTTCACCTCGTCCAGGTAGCCCGGCACGGGCTGGCCGCCCACGGTGCCGGCCTTGTACTGGCCGCGCACCACGTCGCGCGCCACGGTCTCCGGCGTGAAGGGCTTGAGCGACTTCAGCACCTTGAGCTTTTCGTCGCGGATGGCATCGGCATCGCCGCTGGGTGGCGGCTCCATCGCGATCATGGTCAGCAACTGCAGCGCATGGTTCTGGATCATGTCGCGCAGCGCGCCGGTCTTGTCGTAGAAGTCGCCACGCGTGCCCACGCCGATATCCTCGGCCAGCGTGATCTGGATGTTGGCGATGCTCTCGCGCCGCCAAAGCGGTTCGAAGAGGGCATTGCCGAAGCGCAGCGCCATCAGGTTCTGCACCGCCGGCTTGCCCAGGTAGTGGTCGATGCGCAGTGCCTGTTCCTCGCGGAAGGCCGAGGCCACCACGCGGTTGATGGTCTGCGCGCTGGCCAGATCGTGGCCGAGCGGCTTTTCCAGCACCACGCGCACATTCGGGCCATTGAGCCCGGCGCCGCCGAGTTGCTCGCAGATGACCGGAAAGAGATACGGACTGGTGGCCAGGAAGAGCACCGCGGTATCGGCGCCGCGCTCGTCGATCCAGGCCTTCAGCCCCGCATAGTGTTCGGGCTGCGAGAGGTCCATGCGCCGGTAATGCAGCATCTCGGCAAAGCGCGCAAATTCCTCGTCGCTGGGCTGCTTGCGGGCTTCTACCGCGGCGAAGCGCTCCTTGATGAAGGCACGGTACTCGTCGTCGCTGCGCTCGTCGCGCGCCACCGCCAGGATGCGGCCACCGGGGGGCAGCTTGCAGTGCCGGAAGGCCTGCAACAGCGCCGGCATGATCTTGCGCCAGGTCAGGTCGCCGGTGCCACCGAAGAGAACGAGGTCG